>NZ_JABJVX010000010.1 GCF_013155465.1 Alterinioella nitratireducens
GTGACAGGGGGGAAGTCTCGCATCAGCCCCCTTGGTCCACTGATCCAACGCATGATCCGCGCCAACTGTTCCTGACCGGGGAGGCTTGGGCGCGAGACGGCGCCTGGGTGCGGAACCGTACCGGAATTCACGCAGCCAACAGGCCGGTCCCGTGCTACCGTCGCGCTATCGGTGTCCATCTTACGCGGGCGGCACCGGCTGAGAGACTGTCGCCATCGTGCTCTTGCCCCAAAGCCAAGAGCATCCCATGCGCAAGGGTCTTTCCTGTCCCTACGGGCAGAACAACCTGATCTACACCCTGTCCAGCGCCGACCGCGCCTTGATCGAGCCGGAACTGAAGCCGGTGAAGCTGCCCAAGGGCATGATGCTGGAGGAACCCGGCAAACCGGTCGATCTGGTCTATTTCCCGAAAACCGGCGTCGGTTCGACGGTCGCGGTCGCCAGGAACGACCGCCGGATCGAGGTGGGTCTCTTTGGATGCGACGGCATGTCCGGCACCGCCATCGTGATGCAATCGGATCATGCGTCGAACGAAACCTTCATGCAGATCGCGGGGGACGGATTCTCCATCGAACCCGACACCCTGCGCGCGTTGCTCGATCAAAGCCCCACCCTGCACCGCCACCTGCTGCGCTATGTGCAGGCGATGATGTCGCAAATCTCGCAAACCGCGCTATCGAACGGGCATGGCAAGCTTGAGGAACGGCTGGCCCGCTGGCTTCTGATGTGCCACGACCGGATCCGGAATGACGAGATGAGCCTGACCCACGAGTTCATCTCGGTCATGCTGGGTGTGCGCCGCGCGGGCGTGACGGTCGGCACGCATATGCTGGAGGGCAAGGGGCTGATCCGGGCCAATCGCGGCCAGATCGTCGTGCTGGACCGCGCCGGACTGGAAAACGAGGCGTGGAAATCCTACGGCGCGCCCGAGGCCGATCACGACCGTCTCATCGGCTATGACCAGCCGGATTGATGTCGCCGGGGCATCGCCTGCGGGTCGCGGCCAGCCGGGTTTCGGCCAGGTGCCGTACGAATTCGGCGATCACGCTTGAAACCTGCGGCTTCGAGAGCCGGGGAATGTTTCGGAACTCTGGCGCAATCTCAGATCTCTCGAAACTGGTCAGGAACGCGAACGGGACATTCAGCGCCTTGAGACGCCGCGCCGCTGGAAAGCTGACGCCATCGCGAAGCCGAACATTCAAGAGCGCAATATCGGGCGTCGCCGCGTCGATCAGCTCAAGGGTTCCGGCGAGCGAGCTGGCCATCCCCGACACCACCATCCCCGCCGCCTCCAACTCGCTGGCCAAGTCGATGGCGACCACCGCGTCATCCTCGGCCAGGAGAACCCTAGACCTGATCATGGCAGTGGTCCCTGGTCGATGCCGTGGCTTCGGTGCCGCAGGGCAGGATGATCTCGAAGGCGGCCCCGTCCCCGCGCAGGGTCCGGATGCTGCCGCCCAGTTTCTCCACCGTCGAGGTGACGATGACCATGCCCAGGCCGGTCGAGCGCTTGAGCGAGAAATCCTCGGCCAGCCCGCAGCCGTTGTCACGCAGCAGGATCGTCAACTGGCCTTGGCCGGACTTCACGGCCTCCAGCGTCAGGGTGACCGCTGCGCCGTTGGCGGGGCGGCCATGTTTGACCGCGTTCATCGCCAGCTCGTTCACGATGATGCAGATCTGGCCCGCAACATCCGCGCCGAGGGTCACGCCCGAGGCCCGCACCTCGATCACGGCCCCGACGCTCTGTGCGATATCCTTGCAGAACGGGCCAAGGAACGCCGCAAGAGAGACATCGCCGCCGGACGCAGTCTTGGCCATCTGCCGATGCAGGCGCGCAACGGCGTTCAGACGGGCGGCGGCATCGGTCAGCGCGGCCTGCGCCGCCTGCACGCTGGTGGCCCGCCGACTCTCGTGGCGCAGCATCGAGGCGGCGAACTGGATGCTGTTGGCGATTCTGTGATCCGCCTCCATCTGCCGCGCGTCGACCGGATCGCTGGCCGGGTCTTTCGGCAATGCCACCGGGGTCGGCCTGATCAGCGACCTCAGTTGTCTCCGAATCGTTGCCAGCGGCAGGCCGGTGTAGCGGCTCATCTCATGCGGCGTCAGGCCGAGATCGACGAACATCAGCAAGCTCTCGCGCATCAGCTTGCTGCGCACAAGACCTGTCTGAACCTGCACGGACCTCTCCTGCCCGGGATCGGCGGCGCGGCCGGTTCTTTCCGGTAATCGGCTGTGGATGCGTATCATGGTGGCTAGCCTCACTCATCAAAACAAAACTTTCATGACGAAGGGGTCAGGAATTCTCCGGGGACGGCCCCCGAGGCCCCCCGCGCCCTACGAGATCGCCCATATGGCCCACCATGTCCCGGGCATAGCCGCGATACTGGTCCGTGGTGGCCGTCAGATAGCCCGCTTGCAGGCCCGCCAGCTCCGCCACGTCATGGCAGGAGATCAGCGCCTTGCAGGCGTCGTAATTCGTCAAAAAGCGGGTCTGGAGGAAGGCTTGCGATGTCGTCGCGCCTGCCATCATCGCATTGGACAGCGCGACAGCGGCCTGCGTCCAGACCACCACGCCGCCCTCACTTGCGGACAGCTCGGTCATCGCGACCGGTTGCAGATCGTCTGGCATCGGATCGCCCCCCTTATGCGTCATGATCGGGGGCAGATTGGCAGCGCCTCCCGATCCGGACTGTGTGGTTGACGTAACGTTAGCATCTTGATCCGGCGCTTTGCGCGATGGTGCGTGAGCGTACTTTCCTGTTGCCTCGGACAGCCCGATGCCGGGGCTCAGCCCTGGCGGCACCAGCCGATGATCCCGCCCGCAAGTACGATCTCGGCCTGCCGCGCGCTCAGGCCATTGGCGAACCGGATCGCGGCCCCGTCGCCGGTTTCGGCGGCAAACGCGGTCCCGTCCCGCAGCGCATCGCGTATGCCGCGCAACCTGACGGTGATCCCCTTTTCCAGCCTCGCCAGGTCATCCGCGCTTTCGATGACCAGCGGCAGAATGCCGTAATTGATCAGGTTCTGCGTGTGGATACGGGCAAAGGACCGCGCCAGGACCGCGCGCAGTCCCAGGCAGCGCGGCGCGACGGCGGCATGTTCGCGGCTGGACCCCTGACCGTAGTTTTCCCCCGCGACAATGGCATGACCGTCCTCCGCCTGCACCTGCCGCGCCCGGTCGGGATAGCCCTTGTCGATGACGCGAAAGACGAAATTCGCGATCTCGGGGATGTTGCTGCGATAGGGCAGAATCTCGGTCCCCGCCGGCATGATCTCATCGGTCGAGATATCGTCGCCGAGCTTCAGCAGAACGGGCAGGTCCAGATTGTCCTCGATCCCGCCATGGACCGGCATCTCGCCGATATTGGGGCCCTTGACCAACGTCACCTCGCGCGCCTCCGCAGGCGGCAGCGGGTGGATGAACTGGCCCGGATCGACATGAGGTCGGTCGGGCGGCGCGATGCGCGGATAGTCCTGGCCCAGGTCGCGCGGATCGGTGATCTCGCCGCGCAGGGCCGAGGCGGCGGCGGTCTCGGGGCTGCACAGGAACACGCTGTCCTCGGCGGTGCCGGAGCGGTCGGGGAAATTGCGGGGCACGGTGCGCAGGCTGTTGCGCCCGGTGGCCGGGGCCTGACCCATGCCGATGCAGCCGTTGCATCCGGCCTGGTGGATGCGCGCACCCGCCTCCAGCAGCGCGCCATAGCGCCCGCCCGCCAGCAGGTCGTGCAGAACATCGCGCGAGGTCGGGTTGATGTCCAGCGACACGCCGGGGGCCGCCCCGCCGCCCTGTTTCATGACCTCCGCCACCACCGCGAAATCACGAAAGCCGGGATTGGCCGACGACCCGATATAGGCCTGGTAGATCGGCGCGCCCGCGACCTCCTCGACCGGGACCACATTGCCGGGGCTGGACGGTTTGGCGATCAGCGGCACCAGCGCGCCGAGGTCGATCTCGTCCTCATGATCGAAGGTGCAGTCCGCGTGCGCCTCCAGCGCCTGCCAGTCACCGCCGCGCCCGTGCCGGTCGAGGAACCCGCGCACCTGGTCATCGGCGGGAAACACGCTGGAGGTCGCGCCCAGTTCGGTGCCCATATTGGCGATCACATGCCGATCCATGACCTCCAGCGATGAGACACCCGGCCCGTGATATTCCAGGATCCGGCCCCGGCCCTTCTGCACGCCGTGACGGCGCAGAAGCTCCAGGATCACGTCCTTGGCGCTGACCCAGTCGGGCAGGTCGCCGGTCAGCCGGATGCCCCAGACCTCGGGCATGGTGAAGGTGAAGGGCGTCCCGCCCATGGCCAGCGCCACGTCGATACCGCCGGCCCCGATCGCCAGCATCCCCAAGGCACCCGCCGCGGGGGTGTGGCTGTCCGACCCCAGAAGCGTCGCGCCGGGTTTGCCGAAATACTTCATGTGCAGCGGATGACTGACCCCGGTGCCCGGCGGGCTGTACCAGACCCCGAACCGGGCGCAGGCGCTTTTCAGGAACAGGTGATCGTCGGCGTTCTTCGCGTCGGCCTGCATCAGGTTGTGATCGACATATTGCACCGAGACATCCGTCCGTACCTGGTCCAGGCCCAATTCCTCAAGCGCCAGCATGACCAATGTGCCGGTGGCGTCCTGGGTCAGCGTCTGGTCGATCTTCAGCGCGATCTGCGCGCCCGGTTCGGGCAGGTCGTCCCCGTCAAGATGTGACTCGATCAGCCGATGCGTGAGCGTGCCGCCCATGCTCATATCTCCTTGCCTTGGTCCTCACATCGCCCGCCATACCGTGTCACCAGGCCGATCGCTGCGGACGCGCCTTGGAGGTCAACGCATCTGCCCCGGCGATTGTTTCCGGCAAGCAAGGCGCGGGACGCGGTCAGGCTGGCACCGCGGCCCTTCGAGTCGGTGCTGTTTCTCCGCCATTTTCCTCTTGCCCGCCTCCCCGGGGGGCAGGGTCGGGCGGGCGCGGGGCTGTCTCGGTGATCTGATCAGTTCCGCGCCGCCACCGCGCCGCCGCCATGGGCGGTTGCGACCTCGATCTCGTCGCCCGGTTCGACCTTGAGCTTGCTGACGAAGGTTGGCTGCACCCTGGCTTGCCCCCCCTGCGAGAGCAGCAACGCGTTCAGCCCGCCCTCGGAGGCACCGGGCAGCCCCCAGACCGGCACCGCGCCATGCGAGAACCCCGCCGACATCACACCGCGCCCGCGCATCCGGTAGCGGGTGCGCACCCCCCTGCCCCCGGCATGTTCGCCCTCGGCCTTGCCGGTCTCGCCGAGCGATTTGGAGATCACCTCGAACCCGTAGCGCGCCTCGGCCACCTCGATGGGGCAGTTGAACGTATCGCCGTGATTGGTCGAGAACATCGCGTCATTCCCGGGCCTCTCAGGCGTCGCCCCCCATCTGCCCATCTGCGGCTCGACCATGGTGTAGCGCCGCCCCGTGTCGGGATGTTCACCCGCGATGACGACCCCGAAGATCGAGGCGAAGCTGCCCGCCGGCAGGTTCGCCCCCGCCTTTTCGGCCAATCCGCGCCAGAGCATGTCGATCAGCCGGATGCGGGTTTCGAAATAATAGCCATGCGCCGCGTCGGGGCTTGGATCGAAGATGGAGCCGGGCCGGGTGATCACCTCGAGCGGCGCGAAGGATCCGGCATTGGCATAGCGTTCGGGATCGGTGAGCGCCTTGAACAGGATCTGGCAGGCCACCAGCGCCCCGTCATGGCAGGTGTTGAAGGGGCCGGTGGTCTGGTCGGGGGCGGCGCTGAGGTCGACGGTGAACCGCTCCGGCGTGATCGTGATCGTCGCGGTCCAGGTGCTGCCATCATCCTGCGCCTGCGCCACGTCGAAACGGCCTTGCGGCAGCGCGGCCAGCCCCTTCAGGGCGCGCGCCAGGCCGGTGTCATGCGCGTCGGCAATGGCCGCGCGCAATGTGTCGGCCCCGTAGCGGTCGCACAGGCCCCGGATCAGCCGCGCGGCGCGGCGCCCGGCCGAGACCTGCGCCCAGAGATCGCCGGTGACGAAATCGGGCAGGCGCGAGTTTGTCCTGATGATGTCGGCCACGGCCTCGTTGCGGTGGCCTTCATCTGGTCGACCCCTTTGCGCCGCCCGACGATGACGCCGAAGCGGTTCGCGAGGCTCGCCGCGATCTCGCAGGAGGCGGCACAAGGCGCGGTCAAGATCATCTCGCCCGAGATCTCGCGCGCCTCGCCGCCCTCGATCAGGGGACACTTGGCCGTGGTGCCGCCGATATCGAGGGCGAGGATGTTCTCCTCTCCGATCAGCTTGCCCAGTTCGGCGGCGCCCCAGAAGCCCGAGGCGGGGCCGCTCTCGACCATGTTGATCGGCACGGCGGATGTTGCCTCCAGGCTGTCCACGCCGCAGTTGGACTGCATGATATAGGGGCTTTTCTTCAAACCCTGCGATTTCAGCCCGGCATCCAGCTTGCCCAGGTAGCGCGCCGCGACCGGCTGCACATAGGCCGACAGGACGGCGGTATTGGTGCGCTCGTATTCGCGCCATTCGCGGGTGATCTGGTGGCTGGCCACAACCGAGACTTCGGGCCAGAGGCGGCGGATTTCCTCCAGCGTGGCCACCTCATGCGCGGTGTTGGCATAGGCGTGCAGCAGGCAGACGGCCACCGCCTCCACCCCTTCCGCGCGGAACGCGTCGAGGGTCGCGGGCAGGCCCGAGAGGTCCAGGCCCTCACGTTCCTCGCCCCTGCGGGCCGAAAGCCAGATCCGTCAAGCTTTTTTTACCTATAGTAAAAAAATGCCTGTTTTGAGCGGCTTGCCCAGCGCGGATCCCCGGACCCGCGCACATCCACAATGAAATCAGTGGTGACTTCGCTGTCGCCTTGCGTCAGTTGGTCCAGACGCCGACACCGGCCCAGAGGCGGGCCAGGTCGGCCTGTTCCGAGCCAAATGGCTCATCGGCTGACCGGTCCAGCGACGCGATCGCGCCCTCGATGGCCACCGGGCCGCCGATGCGCGCCATGGTGACGCCCGAGCGCAGGAAGCGCCGGTAATCCGGGTCGCGGGCCAGGTCGCGGTCGGGGCGCGACAGGCCCTTGGCAGACAGGCGTTCATAGGCGAGGCGGGCCTCGCGATAGGCATCGAACAGGGTCGTGTATTCAGACGAAGTTGTCATGGCGGTTGGGTCCCAATCCTGGATTGTCCTTTCAATCGTGACGGAGCTTCTTGGCCTCAATTTGACCGCATTCCGTCGATTCCGTGGGCACGGTTCGCGCGATTGTAACACCTCGCGCGACAATTGCCGCTGCTGATTTGGACGCGGGCCAGTTGCGGGGCATCTGTCGGGGGGCCGCCCTCTCCCCAAAATTGCCGTTTTCCTGTGCTTAACCACGCCGAACCCATGGTGCGCGCAGGAAAGGGCCACGGATGGAAAACCTGTTTCGGGGCAAGAGCGGCCGCTCGCTGTTCGTTCTCCTCTGCCTTGCCGCCTACCTGATCGGGATCAGCCCGCATCTGATCCATTGGTTCACGGCTGGCAGCCCGCCCGATGCGCTGGTCTGGAACATGACGCATTATCATGTCTCCTATCCCGAATATGGATTCCTGCGGCGTGGGCTTCTGGGCACGGCGATGGCCCCGCTGCTGGCCCCGCTCACTGATGGGGGCGGCGCGGAATATGCGGTGATGCTGGGGCTGGATCTCGGCCTGATGCTGGCGCTGATCTGGCTGGCAATGCGGTTTTTCCTGCGGGAAGACGGCGTGCCGGGGCAAGGCTGGATCCTGGCCGCGCTTATCCTGTCGCCGGTGGGCTTCGTGCAACTGGGCTATGACGCGGGCCGCCTGGATCATGTGAATTTCGTGCTGGCCGCCATCGCGGTTCTCTGCGCCCTTCGCGGCTGGAGCATCGCCGCGGGCGCGCTGATGCTGGTCGCGGTGCTGGTGCATGAGGCGGCGCTGTTCTACGCGGTGCCGGTCGTCACGGTGCTGGCCTGGCGGATACGGTTCCGCCTGCGCGACGCGTGGGTCGCCGCCCTGCCCCCCCTGGCCGCTGCCCTGGCCCTCGTGATCTGGGGCGGGACCGAGGCCGACCTGAGCGCCACCCTGCCCGAGGAGGTCGCGCTGGCGGCCTCGGTCTGGACCCGCGACCTGCTGGAGCCCGCGCGCGGCTTCCCCCCCGTCCATTACCTGATCGCCGCCTATTTCGCGGCTGTCCCGCTGTTCCTGCTCTGGACCCATTACCGGCTGGCGCGCACGCGGCCCGACCTGCTGTTCCTCGCCCCCTTCGCGGCGCTGGCGCTGTTTGCGCTTGGTGTCGATTACGGGCGCTGGTCGCAGCTTGTCTTCTTCGCCGTGCTCCTGGTGATCGCCGCCGGCCCGCCGCTTGGCCGGGCGCGGGGAATGGACCTCGACCCGCTGCCCGCGCGCGCGGTGATCCTGCCCTGGCTGCTGCCGCTCGGGCCGATCGGGATCGCGGTGCTCTACCCGTTCATCCCCTGGGTCGTCTGAGCGGGATCAATCGGCCAATATGACGCTGACGCGGCGGTTCTGGCGGCCCTTCTTCTCGATCTTGCCGATGGTGATCTTGCCGATCTCGGCCGTCCGCGCGACATGGGTGCCGCCGCAGGGTTGCAGGTCGATCTGTCCCGCCGCATCACCGATCCGCACCAGCCGCACATGCCCCGCGCCCGTGGGCGGCTGCACCGACATCGTCTTGACGAGGCCGGGATTGGCGGCAAGCTCGGCATCCGTGATCCAGCTGTCCGAGACGGCCAGGTCGCGGCCGATCAGCGCGTTCAGCTTGCCCTGCAACACCGCCTTGTCATCGGGCGCGTCCGGCATGTCGAAATCCAGCCGGCCCTTCTCGGAGGAGATCGCCCCGCCGGTCACCGGCAGCGGCACCACGACCGAGAGAAGATGCAGCGCGGTATGGACGCGCATATGCCCGAACCGCCGGTCCCAGTCGAGGCGCTGTTCCACCTCGGCCCCCACGGGCGGCAGTTTCCCGGCCTCGGCGGGCACCAGAACGATGGCCCCTGCCTCGCCCTTGACCGCGGTGGCGACCCGGATGCGCCCGCCCGACCAGTCCAGCGTGCCGCTGTCGCCGGGCTGGCCGCCGCCGCGCGGGTAGAAGATGCTGCGATCCAGCACGATGCCGCCTTCCTCGGTCAAGGCGGTCACCTTGCCCGACGCGGATTTGCGATAGGCATCGGCCAGAAAGAGGGGGTCCGTCATTCGTCGCTGTCTCCGTCTGTCGTGGGCTGGTCGTCCGGCACCGATGGCGCCGCGACGGCCTCCTGTCTCGATCCGCCCGACAGCGCCTCGGGGTTGCGCAGCCAGACGTCGCGCTGCGCGAAGGGGATCTCGATCTCCTCCTCGGCAAAGCGCTTGGCGATCTCGTGGTTCATGTCGCTCATGGTGGACAGCACCCAGTTCACGTCGCGCAGGATGGCGCGGATCTCGAAATTCAGGCTGTCGGGGCCGAAGCCCTGGAACACGACCGTCGGCGGCGGCGTCAGCAGCACCATGGGATGCGCCTCGGCGATCTCCAGCAGGATCTTCTCGATCCGGCGCGTATCGCTGCCATAGGCCACGCCCACCGGCACGATGGCGCGCCCGGTGGTGTTGTGATGCGTCATGTTGGTAACGACGCCCGAGATCAGGTCGGCATTGGGCACGATCACGTCCGAGCGGTCAAAGGTCTCGATCCGGGTCGAGCGCACCGAGATGTCGCGCACATAGCCCGCCGTGGTGCCGACCTGCACCCAGTCGCCCTCCTTGATCGGGCGTTCGATCAGCAAGATGATGCCCGAGACGAAGTTCGACACGATGGTCTGCAGACCGAAACCGATGCCGACCGACAGGGCACCCGCAACAATGGCGATGGAGCTGAGGTCGATCCCGGCCATGGTGATGGCGACAAGTGCGGCCAGGAAGATGCCGACATAGCCGACCCCCGTCACCACCGCCGTGCGCCCGCCGACATCGAGCTTGGTCTTTGGCAGGACCGAGTTCCTGAGCGAGCTCTGCACCAGCCGCGTGATGGTGTAGCCGACCGAAAAGACCAGCACAAAGGCGAAGAAATTGCTCGGGCTGATGGTGACGCCGCCGATGGTGAATCCGTCGATCATCTGCTGCCAGAGGTCTTGCAGCTGCGCCACGCGCATCCCCCAGATCAGCGCGAAGACCGGCAGCGACAGGATCGTCAGCACGAAGCCGACCAGCATCGGGATCAGCGCCTCTTCCTCGGCCACGCCGGACTTGGTCAAGGCACCATAGACATTCGTGACAAGCCGTTGCAGCACGCCGAGAATGGCCAGCAGCGCCAGCGACAAGGCGGTCGGGAACAGGAAGATGGACCCGGCACTGAAATAGCCGAACCCCACCAGCAGCGGGCCGGCGATACCGGCCAGGATCACCACGCGGCCAAGGAACCCGTAAACGCGGGCGCGTTGCGGCAACACCTTCTCTTCCGCGACCTCGGTGCGGATATGGGCCAGGATGAAGCGCCCGATCTGCGCCAGGAACAATCCCGTCAGGATGATGAGAGGGAAAAGAACGACGATCCGGTCTGCCGTCGGGAAGCCTTCGCTCTCGGCCACCCGTTCAACCAGGTAGCTCAACCCCATGAACAGCCCGAGCCCGCCTGCGGTGATGCGCCCACGGCGGCGCTGTTGGGGGGGCAGCTTCATCGGTCGGGGCGCGGTCTCGCGCAGGGGGAAGACCTGCCGCCCGACCCAGTTGGCGGTAAAGAAGTAGATCGCCACCACCGGCAGCGCATCCAGCACGACGCCGCTGCGCATGCCGACAAAGCTGCTGGCCCGGATCGCCGCCACCAGCAGATAGACCCCCAGCACGGGGGCCGCGTTCTGCGCCAGCGACAGGAAAAACAACAGCAGGCGGGCGACAGGCGAGGTGGCTTCGGCTGCGACGGGGGCGGACATGAGCCGCCCGACCCAGGCCCGGCCACGGACCAGCAGCAGCAGCGCCAGGATGAAGTAGATCGCCACGGCCGGCAGATTTTGACTGAATTCCGTCTGGTAGATCGGCGAAGTCCAGAGACTGACGCTTTCTGTCACAAGCGCATGGACCCAGTCATAGACCGAGAACACCGCATCGGCCCAGTTCGCGGGATTGAGCGGCGCGGGCTCCAGCGACATGAGCGCCCCGGCCTGTCGCGCGGCGAGCAATTCGTCGATCTCGCCGATCAACCCGCGGGCGCGCAAAAGCTCGGCCTCGGCGCGGCGCGAGGGGGCCTGCGCCTCGGCAAGCCGCGTGTTCAACTCGCTGCGCTGTGCGGCAATCTCGGCGGGTTCGCTTTCGCCCTCGGCGGGGGCAGGCCCAAGCGCCTCGATCTGGGCGCGCAGGGTCTCGATCCGGGCCGCGTTCAGCCCGGTCGCGTCCTGGAACCTGCCCCGCCACTCGACCAGTTCGCCGCGAAGGGTCTCGAAGGCGGGGTCCGAGGCGGCCTCGGCGTCGATGGCCGCTTCCGCCCGGCTGGCCGTCCTGTCCCATGCCTCGTAATCGGGCGCGTTGCCATCTTGTGCCAGGGCCAGACCCATGGACAGGAAAAGAGCGGTCAGAACCGCGAAGATGAGGCGAAGGCGCATCGGGTTACTCGAAGACCGAGGGCAGATCCCGCGCCGTCGCGGTCAGCCAATCGGGCACCGGCAGGCCCTTTTCGCGCAGGAACTCGGCGTTGAAAAGCTTGGATTGATAGCGCGTGCCATAGTCGCACAGGATGGTCACGATGGTGTGCCCCGGCCCCATCTCGCGCGCCATGCGCAGGGCACCGGCCATGTTGATGCCCGTAGAGCCGCCCATGCACAGCCCCTCTTCGCGCAGAAGGTCGAAGACCAGCGGCAGCGCCTCGGCATCGGGTATCTTGTAGGCCATGTCGGGGGTGAAACCCTCCAGGTTGGCGGTGATGCGCCCCTGCCCGATACCTTCGGTGATGCTGTCGCCCCCCGCCTCATTGCCGGTATAGAGCTTGTAGAGGCCGGAGCCTTCGGGATCGGCCAGCGCGACCTTGACGCCCTTGGGCTGCAGCGCCATGCCGACCCCGGCCAGCGTCCCCCCCGACCCCACGGAAGCGACGAAGCCGTCGATCTTGCCGTCGGTCTGCGCCCAGATCTCCGGCCCCGTGCCCTCGATATGGGCCTGACGGTTGGCGGTATTGTCGAACTGGTTGGCCCAGATCGCGCCCTTGGGTTCGGTCTTGGCCAGCTCGGCGGCCAGACGGCGCGAATAATGCACGTAATTATTGGGGTTCTTGTAGGGACAGGCGGGAACCTGCACCAATTCGGCCCCGGCCAGGCGGATCATGTCCTTTTTCTCCTGGCTCTGTGTCTCGGGGATCACGATAACCGTCTTGAACCCCATCGCGGCACCGACCAGCGACAGGCCGATGCCGGTGTTGCCGGCGGTCCCCTCGACGATGGTGCCGCCCGGTTGCAGATCGCCGCGCGCCACCGCGTCGCGGATGATATAGAGCGCGGCGCGGTCCTTGACCGACTGGCCGGGGTTCATGAATTCGGCCTTGCCGAGAATTTCGCAGCCGGTTTCCTCGCTGATCGCATTGAGGCGGATCAGCGGCGTGTTGCCCACCGTGGCGACGAGGTCTTTCCTGATATCCATGGCCTGCACGCTCCCATCGAGTTTCACTTGCCCCCGCACGAATAGGGGGGCAAGGGGGCAAACTCAAGCCGATTGCGCGCGCAGCCGGTCGCGGTGGCGGGCCAGGTATTGCGCCGACAGGATCATCGGCGCGTTGACCAACTCGCCACTGTCGAGCATCGCCATCAGCCGGTCGAAAGGCACCCGGAAATTGCGGATATCCTCGCCCTCGACATCCAGCCCGCCGGTGTCGGCGCGGGTCTCCGGCAGATCGGCCAGGCCGATATAGGAGACGAGGTATTGCGCCACGCCGCCCGGGCTGGGGTAATAGCCCGCGACCTCATGCAGCGTGTCGATCTCGACATGCGCCTCCTCGCGGGCCTCGCGGCGGGCGGTCTCCTCGTAGCTTTCCCCGGCATCGACAATGCCCGCGATCGGCTCCAGCAGCCAGGGCTGCGGATCGCCCTGCGCATAGGCCCCGATGCGCAATTGCTCGATCAGCAGCACATGGTCGCGCACCGGGTCATAGGGCAGGACCGTCACCGCATCGGCCACCCGGAAGATGGCGCGTTCGCCGGGGTGCGATTGCTGGCCGTCAAAGCGGCGCATCACGGTCTGGTATTCCTCGAGCGCGAAGAACTTTTCGTAAGGCCGGTTGAGGCCGGTCACGATGACATCCTCGCGCGTCAGCCGCGTCGAGAGCGTTACGGGCCGCGCCCGCGCCCGCGCCCTCACCTGCGCCTGCGCGCGGGCGCGGATGATGGGAAAGCGCGCGCCGACCTCGGCCGCCGTTTCCCGGCCAAAGGCGCGCATCACCTCCTCCGCCGCGATCAGGGTCAGCGGCCCCCAGGTCTCGGCCCAATCCTCCAGGGTCCAATCCGCGCCGGGCCGCCAGGGCGCGTCATGGCAGAAATAGACCAGCGCGGGCACGGGGCCGTCCGCCGTCTCGACCGTGACCTCCTCAAGGTCATAGGCAAAGGCCCCCTCGTAGAAATCCAGCCGCGCGATATCATCCGGCGTCAGGTCCGTGGCCAGGACACCGGGTGCGCATGCCCCGGCATCGGGAATGATCATGGGAAAGCTCTCACCCGCCGCCCAGACCGTGCGGTGACGCGGCAATTCCCCCGCGATCAGCGGGACGTCGCGCCCCAGCACGCGCTTCAACAACGCCGGATAACGCAATGTTCCGTAAAAGAATAATGTGGTCATGAACTCTGGTTCAGCTCCAGCGGCGGGCAACGCGCCCGGTGACGATCCCTGCCGCCATGCCACCCAGGGCGAGGATCGTCAAACAGGTGGTCGCAAAGGCCACGGACAACCCGTATTCAAGAAACAGCTCCATCGCCGCGATGGTCGCCTCGCCCGGCCCGTCATAGCGCAGTCTGGTCGAGCGGTCGAACATCTCCAGCAGGCCGAAGATCACCACCGCGAAAAAGACGATCTGGACCGAAACGCGCAACCCGGTCCCGAGGTCCATGATCATGTTGCCGGACGCGTTGCGCCCCATGCTGAACCAACCCTGCACCAGCCCGATCCCCGCCACCGTGGGCGCCAGCATCGCGGCGGTCTGGCCTTCGGGCAGGGTCGCGACATAGGCGACGCCCGCGGCATAGCCGATGATCGCGAAGAGGATGGCCCCGACGAGTTTCGCGGCGGTGGGCATGTGCGGTCTGCCTTCTTATGGGTCTGCTCTGCCCCTGACTGTCCGCAAAGACCGTCCCCCGCGCAAGAGGGCCGGTGCATTTCGCCCCCGCAGTGTTGCCGCCGGGAATCGCTTAGCTCTTCAAATCCTCATACGCCTTCAACGCCCGTTCGCGCCCCTCCTTCAGGCCCACGGGCGGCGGGTCTTGAGGATCTTCGGGCCAGGAGCGAGGGATCGCGCGCGCGAATTCCTCCGCCCCCGCGCCCTTCAGCCAATGGTCGCGATAGGCGGCATCGGGGTCGAATTTCTCGGCCTGGGTCTCGGGGTTGAAGATGCGAAAGAACGGCGAGGCGTCCGGGCCTGACCCCGCCACCCATTGCCACCCCATCGCGTTCGAGGCCGGATCCCAATCGACCAGCGTGTCCTCGAACCAGCGCAAGCCAACCCGCCAATCCGTCATCAGGTGCTTGGTGAGGTAGGAGGCCACCAGCATCCGCGCCCGGTTGTGCATCCGGCCCGTGACGTAGAGCTCGCGCATGGCGGCGTCCACGATGGGCAACCCGGTGCGGCCCCGCTTCCAGCGCTTCGCGTCCTCGTTGTCCTGCCGCCAGGGGAATTCGTCCCATTCCGCGCGCCAGTTGTCGCGGTCGATGCGGGGGAAGTGGAACATCAGGTGATAGGCGAACTCGCGCCAGACCAGCTCCTTGAGGAAGGTCTCGGCCCCCTTGCTGCCCTGCTCCATCGCCCGCCGCCCCGCCTGCCAGCACTGGCGCGGGCCGATCTCGCCATAGCTCAGTGGCTCGGAGATGTTCGAGGTGCCGTCGCGGTCCATCCGGTCGCGGTCGTCCTTGTAGTCAGTGACGCGCGTGTCGATGAACGCCACCAGCCGGTCGCGCGCGGCCTCCTCGCCAAGCAGCAGATGCTCGGCCACGACATCCGCGCCGCGATTCATCTCCGCCTCCAGCGCCCAATCCTCCAACCGGTCGCTTTCGGGCCAATCCCCGGGCCAGGTCAGATCGGGCACCCGGCACGGCGGGGCAACATCCCGGTCGCGCACGGCGCGCCAGAAGGGGGAATAGACCTTGTAGGGGCCGCCTGCCTGCGTCTCGACGGTCCAGGGCTCGAACAGAAGGTGCGCATTGTGGCTCTCCGCTGCCAGCCCGTCTTCCTTCAGCGCCTTCTTGACCTTCGCGTCCCGGTCGCGCGCGGTGCCGTCATAGAGCCGGTTCCAGACCACAGCCTCCGCGCCAGTCTCACCCACCAGATCGCGCAGCACCTCCAGCGCGTCGCCCCGGCGCAGGATCAGCCGCCCGCCCTTGCCCTCCAGCAGTTTTGCGAAATGCCCGATGGCGCGCCCGAGGCGGAATTTCGGCGCGGCCCCCAGGTCGTCGACGCTGTGATTGCGGATGAAGACAGGGATCACGGGCCGACCGTCACAGGCTGTCAGCGCGGGGTTGTCGGCCAGCCGGAAATCCCGGCGCATCCAGTAGAGGATCGGTGTCTTGTCCATGTGATGCCTAGCTAGACCGCCCCCCGCCCCGGTCAAGCCGCCTCACAGCACCTGGTCCAGCGCCTCCATCAGCTTCTCGACCTCGGCGGCACTGGTGTAATGGGTAAAGCTCACCCGCAGCACGCCATGTTCGGGATCGACGCCCATGGCCTTCAGCGCCCGCACAGCATAGAAATCGCCGCCGCCCGCCATGATGCCCTTGGGGGCCAGCGCCCTCGCCACGTCTTCGCCCGGTGTCTTGAGTTGCATCGCCACGGTCGGCGCACGGTCCTCGGTCCTGGCCCCACCGATCAGGCGCACCGAGTTCTTCGATTTCAGGAAGTCCAGAAGCGGCCCGAGCAGGGCCAGTTCCGCCCCGCGCATCAGGTCATGGGCGTGGCGCGCGGCCTCCGGCCCCGTGGCGGGTCCACCGTGATGGGCCGACAGCGCCTCCATGTAATCGGCCATGCCCGCGCAGGCGGCGACCTGGGCATGGTCCGGGCCGGCGGGGGTGAAGCGCTGGTAGAGGCTGCCTTCGTTGAAGAAATGCCCCTGGTTGGGCAGCACCATGCCAAGGTCGCGCCGGATCACCATGAGGCCCTGATGCGGGCCAAAGGTCTTGTAGGCCGAAAAGAGGTAGATATCCGCCCCGATCGCACCGACATCCGGGAAGCCATGCGGCGCGTAGGAGACGCCATCGACACAGCTACAGGCCCCCGCATCACGGATCCTGGCGCAGATCGCGGCCACGTCATTGACCTCGCCCACAACGTTCGAGCAATGCGGAAAGCAGACCAGCTTCACCTTGCTGTCCAGCAGCCTGTCCAGGCGCGCGGGGTCCAGGTGCCCGGTCTCGGGGTCGATCTGCCATTCGCGGATCTCGACCCCCTCGGCCTCCAGCCGCCGCCAGGGGCCGGAATTGGCCTCGTGATCCTGGTTGGTCACGACGATCGCGTCACCGGGCTCCAGATATTGCCGAAAGGCCTGTGCCAGCACATAAGTGTTCTGCGTGGTCGACGGGCCGAAGGACAGCTCATCCGCCTCGACCCCCAGCATCGCGGCCAGCCGGGTCCGGGCCTCGTCCATCTCCTCGCCCGCCAGACGGCTGGCATCAAAGGGACCATAGGGCTGCACCTTGCGCTGATGATAGTAGCGCGTCAGCCGGTCGATGACAGGCGCGCAGGTATAGCTGCCACCGGCATTCTCGAAAAATGCCTGGCCTCGCAGGGACGGCTCCGCAAAGGCTGGAAACTGCGCGCGCACGAAATCTGTATCAAGTCGGCTCATCGGTTCTTGCACGTCCCTGTCCTCTTCGAAGGCAAGAGACTCCTCCCTTCTTTGTACTGAAAATATCCTGGGGGTCCGGGGGCAAGGCCCCCGGCGGATCGCCGCGCGTCAGCGCGGCGACACCCCCTTGATCTCACGCGGTCACGTCGACCACAACACGCCCTTTGACCTGACCCTTGAGGATATCGCGGCCAAGCCCCGGCAGATCCGCCAGCGTGGCAGGCGTCACCATCGCCTCCAGCTTGTCCATTGGCAGGTTCGCTGCGATCTGTTCCCAGGCGCGAACGCGGGCGTCATAGGGCTGCATGACGCTGTCGATACCCAGGAGGTTCACGCCGCGCAACAGGAACGGGATGACCGTGGCCGGCAGATCGGCCCCGCCCGCAAGGCCGACGGCGGCAACGGAACCCCCATATTTCATCTGGCCCAGAACCCGCGCCAGCATCGCGCCGCCGACCGCATCGACACAGCCCGCCCAGGTCTCCGCCTCCAGCGGGCGCTTGGTGGTCTCGTTCAACTCCTCACGCGCCACGATGCGGCTGGCGCCGAGCGATTTGAGGTAATCCGCCTGCTCGGGCCGCCCCGTCACGCCCGCCACGTCATAGCCCTTGGCGGCCAGGACCGCAGTTGCGACCGAGCCAACGCCGCCCGCGGCACCCGTCACCAAAACCTCGCCATGTCCAGGGGTTAGCCCGTGATCTTCAAGTGCCATCACCGCCAGCATCGCGGTGAACCCGGCGGTGCCCACGGCCATCGCAGCCCGCGTCGTCAGCCCCTCGGGCAGCGGCACCAGCCAATCGGCGCGCACGCGGGCCTTTTCGGCATAGCCGCCCCAATGCGCCTCGCCGACGCGCCAGCCGGTCAGCACGACCTTGTCGCCGGGGGCATAGCGCGCATCGCTGGAGGACTCGACGGTGCCCGCGAAATCAATGCCCGGAATGTGCGGATACTTGCGCACCAGCCCGCCCCCCGGCCCGATGCACAGCCCGTCCTTGTAGTTCACCGTGGAATACTCCACCGCGACCGTCACCTCGGCCTCGGGCAACATGTCCTCGCTGATGTCCTCGACACCCGCGACGGGTTTCTCGTCGCCTTCCTTGCGCACGATCAGGGCTTTCATCTCATCTCTCCTTCAGGTCCAGAATGTCTCATAAACGGTCGCGGCCTGCACGCCCGTGGGCGTCAGCACATCGACCTCGGTGAACGCGTCCCAATGGGTCATGCGGATCATGCCGATGGCCACATTGGTGCCGTGGTCGGGCGACCAGGCGGCGCTGCTGATATTGCCGACATGGGCGGCGCCCGCCATCACCGGCCAGAGTCGGTCACAGGGCGGCACCGCAGGCCCATGTATCTCGACCGGCCTGATCTGCTGCACCGGGCCTTCCTTGACCACGCGCAAAAGCGCATCGCGCCCGACGCAGCCGATCGCGGTGGTCGTGTTGCAGAACCGGCCGAGCCCGCATTCATGCGGCGTGTTGTCGTCGGTCATGTCATTGCCGTAGCTCAGCAATCCGCCCTCGATCCGCTCGATCAGATTGGGGCATCCCGCATGGACATCCAGGTCACGCCCCGCCTCCATCAGCGCGTTCCACAGCGGCATGCCGATATCGCTGCCCTCGACATAGATCTCGAACCCGCCCTGCTTGGAGTAGCCCGAGCGCGCAACGACAAGGCCGCGGCCCTGGAACTGCAGCCGCTTGAAGCGGAAGAACCGGATGTCGCGCACGGCATCGCCGAAGACGCGCGCCATCAGATCGTCGGCTTTCGGCCCCTGCACCGCCAGCGGCGACACGTCGGGCTCATCTATCAGCACATCCAGCCGGTAGCCCTGCGCGATTCCCTTGACCCAGAACAGCAGGTCGCTGTCGGCGATGGAGATCCACCAGCGGTCCTCGTCCAGCTTGACGGCAACAGGATCGTTCAGCATGCCGCCGGTTTCATCGACGATGGGCACGTAATAGCACTGGCCCGGCACCATCGGACGCAGATCGCGCGGGGTCAGCATCTGCATCAGCCGCGCGGCATCCGGCCCCCTTATCTCGACCTGGCGTTCACAGGCCACGTCCCAGACCTGCACGGCCTGCTTGAGGTGGTGGTAATCCTCGGTGATCGAGCGGAACACGGTCGGCAACAGCATGTGGTTGTAGACCGTGTAGCCCTTGACGCCCGCCGCCTCGACCCCGTCGGAGAACGGCGTGCGGCGCAGGCGGCGCGAGAGGGCGATCTGCGGCATCAGGCCACCTCCGGCAGGAAGGGCAGATCGGTCGCCCCCAGGCGCGCGCCCGCCGCCGTCAGCATCGCGTGGACCTGGCCCCGGTGATGCGTCTGGTGGTTGAACATATGGGTGATCAGCATGGCGCGGGGGCGGGTCATCTCCGTGCCCAATGCGCCCGAATACCAGGTCAAGTCGCCCTCCAGGTCGCGCGATCGAACCCGCCCGGACCAGTCGCCGATGCGGGCATCCGCCGCGCGCCGCGCCGCCCGCAACTCCGGCCAATCCGCGACCATGCCGGGGCTGTCGGGAATGCCGCCCTCAGGCGCGTCCCAGCCGTCAAAGCGGCTCATCCAGATCGTGTCGGCCCAGAGGATATGGCAAAGCGTGCCATGGATCGAGCCGAAGAACGCGCCGCGATCCAGCCGCCGCCCATCTTCATCCATAACATCAGCTGCATCGTATATCATACTGTTCTGCAACTGATTATAGCGCGACATCGTGGCGATGTAATCCGGTGTGATCATCACTTTGGTCCGTGCCAGTCGATCTGGCAGATCTCGGCGGAGCGCCCGTCGAAATCCCAGACCCGGCCATGGCTGCGCACCTTGCCCTTGGTCGCGGTCGCCACGGTGATATCGGGCCCCATCCAGTATTGCGTGTTCTTGATCACGATGTCCTCATCCGCGCTTTTGCCCGGCACCGGGTGCACCACGCCCTGGATCTTGCGGCCCACGGTGATGTGGCGGGTCTTGCCTTCGGTCTCGTAGCTGACCGGCTGGCGCTCGACCCCGATGATCTCGCCCACCAACACGCTGAAGAGGCCCGTGGTCCCCTTGGCCTTGCCCGAGAAGATGTCGCAGATCGCGTTGTAGGCGGCGTCATCGGCGCGCTCGTCGATGAAAAGCGCGACCTTCCAGTTGCCACGGCCCATCATGCCGGGGATCTCGATGAGCAACCCGATATTGAGGCCCGACAAGTCCACGTCGCCGTAATGCCCGCTGTCGATGCGCACGCCGCCCCAGGTCTGGCAATGGCCTTCCGTCGGCGGGTGCTTGCCGAGGCTGACGACGCAGGGGCAGAAGACGGTGCAGTTGCAGTTGAGGATCAGCTCGCCCTTGATGCCCCATTCCACCGTGCCGAGGCCGGATTTCGGGGTGGCGGGATGCCGGTTGTCGATCTTTGTGGTCATTCTCTTCCCTTTCAGATGCCGGTGGCGGCGACCCAGATCGCCGCGATGATCAATGTTGCGCCCAGGGGGCGGGTCAGCCAGCGGCCGATCTGGGGCAGTTTCTCAAGCACCATGATCAGTGTCGCCAGCCCCATGAAGGCCAGGTTCGCCATGCCGCCGACAAAGGCGAGCAGCATCAGCGCCCAACAGCAGCCGAGGCAGACAAGGCCGAGGCGCAGCCCGTTGCGCCAGGGGCCCTCCTCGAAATGCTGCATGAAGAACGTAAGCGGCGCGCGGCATTTGGACAGGCACGCCTCCTTCGCGGGCGAGACCTGGTAAAGCCCCGCAACCGCCAGCAGGCCCGCCGATAGCAGGGCCGAGCGGCTGTCGCCAAGGCCGGTGACCAGATCGGCGCCGATCAATGCCATCTGCGCCGCGCCCGCGATCACCGAAAAACCAAGCCAGACCGCCAGATACCCCGCGACCAGTGGCCAGAACCTTGTCGTCGCGCCGCTATGGGAGAGATCGTCATAGGTGGCAAAGGCCGGCAGCGCCGTGGGCGCCATCATCGCGGCCGACATCAGCGCCCACATCGCCACCACGCGCCCATAGCCCGTCAGATCGGGCGTCACCGCGCCATGCCCGATCCAGAATTGCCCGCCGCGCCCATGACCGCCAGCGCCGATCCCGGCGGGCAGCGTCATGAAATAGAGCAAAACCCAGGCGGCAAGGATCAGCCCGAACAGCGTCAGCCAATGCGGTGCCCCCATGGATCTGATCCGTGCTGCGATCACGCCAAGCCCTCCCACGCGACTCAAGCCTTGCGTTTTAAATGTCAGACTTTTAAATGTCTGACAAATGAAAATCGACCCGACCTTCCCCGACCTTTCGGCGCAGATCGCCCGCGCGATCCGCGATGCCATCATCTCCGGCGACCTGATTGTCGATGAACGCCTGCCGTCCGAGGCGGAACTGGCCGAGCAATTCGCGGTGTCGCGTTCCACCGTGCGCGAGGCGCTGAAACGGCTGGCGGCACAATCGCTGATCCGCACCCAACGCGGCGCGTTCGGCGGGGCCTTCGTGAACCGTCTCTCCTATGAGGAGGCGTATGGCCAGCAGATCACAACCTCGACGCTCCTGCTGTCGATGAACGCGGTCAGCTTCGATGTCGCCTGCGAGGCGCGGTTCGCGCTGGAACGCGCCTGTGCGCCGCTTGCCGCCGCGCGCCGCAGCGCCGACACCCTCGCCACGATGCGCGCCGAGATCCACCGGCAATCACAGCCGGGCCTGACCGATGAGGCCTTCTGTGCCTCGGACGTGGCCTTTCACCGCGCGCTGGTCGATGGCGCGGGCAATCCGGTGCTGTCCTATCAACTGGCCGGTGCGGTCGAGGCGATGCAGCCCCTGATGAACATGATCACCTTCACCGCGCGGAGCCGCGAAGAGATCGTGACCCTGCACGGCGCCATCGCGGATGCGATCGAAAAAGGCGACGGGCCGGGGGCCTGCCGCCAATTGGAAGCGCTGGAGCGCTACACGGTCACCCTCGCCCGCTCGGTCATGGCCGAACGGGCGAAGGCGTGACGCCTCAGTTGCGATCGAAGATGATCGACCGGCCCCACGAGCCGTAATCGCTGGTCGTGATACCGTTCCAGTTCGACCCGCGATAGGATTGCAGACCGGGGGCCGCCAGGACGCGCACATTCCCGCCCCCCGCGCCGATAACGCCGGAATGTTGGGCCGCGGCGCAGATATTGCTGTCATCGGTATAGGTGCCGGTGCCCCAGACGGTCCCGTTTGCCGCACCCGGCGCACAGGAGCAGACATAGACATCCTGGCCCTGAGGCATCCGCCCGCAGGCCTGACCGCCGCCCGACTGAACGCCATAGACCGAGAAGCTGGAGCCGTACTGACCCCAATTGCTGGTGCTGACGCCATTGGCGCTGGAGCCGGGATAGCTGCTCATCCCGCCCGACATCGTGACCTGGACCATGCCGCCGCCCGAACCGATCGCGCCCGCATGCTGCGCGGCGCGGCAGATATTGCTGTCGGCGGTATACGGTCCCGACCCCCAGACCGCACCGCTGGTCGCGCCGGAGCAGGAACAGATGGACGTGCCTTGCAGGGACATGGCATTGGTCGGACAGGCCCCTTGCGCCATCGCGCCAGTGGCGCCGATGACCATGAAGATAGCGGCCAGAACGGCAGCCTTTGCTCTTTCGAACTGCATGTAAACTCTCCTTTTTGAAAAATATCCGGGTATTTCGATGCGGACCCGGAACCAGTTTATGCCAAGGGTGGAAATTGACCAAGCCGCGATGCAGCATGCTTGAACCGCGCCGCGCCCTGCCCTATATTCGGAGTGTTCCCGCAAGGGGGCTATGGACATAAACGCGCTCGTAATAAGCGGATCGGACCCGGGGGCGGTACCCGGCGGCTCCACCAATATCCTTCGTTTGGGGATCATGGGGCCGAAACAGGATCGACGAACGTCTAAAGGGGTTAGCTTTGTCTCGGCTGTCTGCCACCGTTACCGGCGAAAACAGTACAATTGCAAACGACAATCGTGCTCCGGCAATGGCTCTGGCTGCGTAAGCAGTTCGAGTCGCCGAAACTTAAGTCCTTGTGCCTAGCAGCGTAAGGCGGGGTTCGCAGGCACCTGGCAACAGAAGCCTGCACTTTCCCTTCTTTCAGAAATCACGGGCCGTAAACCTCCGTCGATGGGTTTTCCCCGCGCGGGGTCGACCCCGCGCAGCCATGGGCCGCATCGACGTGCCGTCACCCCGGCTGAAACGCCGCCAGCGCCGCGACCAGGGGCCAGTTCCACCACAGCGCCAATGCGGCCAGCGCGCCACCGAGGGCGAAATAGGCGGCGTCATGCGCCGGATCCCAGGCCGCTTGCCGAGAGGCCAGCCAGCCAACGACGGGATGTGCCGCCAGCATCGCCGCCCCCTGCCCGATCAGCACGCCCGGCAGACCCCAGAGGTTGACCCCGATCACCATGGCCGAGACCACGAAGACGGCCCGTGTCGCGGCCAGCACGAAGAACCGCCGGCTGTCGCCCGCCGCCAGCGCGGCCTGGTCGTAGGTCACACCGATGATTGCGGGAATTTGCATCGCGGAGATCAGGACCACGACGCCCCCCGCCGCGATGTAACGCGGGTCGTAGAGTGTCTCGATCAGCCAGCCGCCAAAGAACGCGGGCACCATGACCAGCGCGATCATGCCACCGGTGGCCAGCACCCGCATCCGGCGCAACCGCAGGAAATTCGCGCGGCTCTCCCCCGGCGGGCTTTCGCGGTAGATCGGGATCATCACCTTGCGCACCACGACCGAGCCCATCATCAGAGGGAACGAAGCCCAGAAGAAGCCGATATTGTAGATACCGAAATCATGCGTGCTGAGATAGCCGCCGATCACCACCTTGTCGGCCTGCCCGATGGCAAAGCCCGCGATGGTGCTCAGGAACACCCATTTTCCGAAATGGATCAGTTCATGGCGCGCAGCGGCCTCCCACCGCAGGCGGTTGCGCTCACCCGGCAGGAAGAGGTCGAACAAGATCACCTGCGCCGCCGAGGAAACGACGCCCGAGATCACCAGCGCCCAGACGCTCTGCCACCACCAGGCCAGCGTAATGGCCACGACCAGCCCGATGATCTGGGTCAGTATGTCCAGCACCGTCACACGGCCCGCGCGCAGGTGCCGGTTGGCGGTCTCATGGCGCGTCGGCAGAAAGCCCAGGATCAGCTGCGTCAGTGCGGCGACCGGCAGGTAATAGACCAGGTCCGGTTCCCCGAAATAGAGCGCCATGGGCCAGGTCAGCACGCAGGCCACAACGAAGAGGCATCCCCCCCGGATGATCTGGATCGTCCAGGCGGTGTTCAGGAAATCGCGGTCGTCGCCGCGTTTGCTTTGCATGATCGCGGGCCCGACGCCGACATCCGAGAACATCGCCAGCCCCATCAGGAAGACCGAGACCATGGCCATGACCCCGAAGGCCTCGGGGAAGAGCAGCCGGGTCAGGATGAGGTTCGAGGCCAGCCGCAACACCTGCCCCGTGCCGAACCCCATCAGGTTCAGCCCCGCGCTGCGGGTGGCGCGCGCCATCAGGCCCGAGCCTTGCGTGAGGTTGCGGAAACTGGCGATCATCGGCCCCGGCTCCAGGTTTTCGGCGCGGGCAGGGCCTTCACCGCCAGCGCCACGGATGCGTAGGTGACAAACCCCATCGGGTCGCGAAGCGCAAGCCGTGCGATGCCGCTCACGCCAAGTCGCGGCGTGTCGACATTGGCACGCAGATCGGGGTATTTCGCCGCGATCTCGGCCACGCCCGCATCCTGACGGCGGCGCACTTTCACGAGTGCGCCGAAGCCTTCCGCAACTGGCCAGTCATAACCCGCATCGACAAGGTGCCGCTCCCCCGGCGCGAAGTGCAGCCGCGCGTAGGTGTCATCCGAGATGATGGGCGGGAAATCCCCCCACCGCGCGCGCCCCGCCGCGTTCACGGCAAAGAGCCCGCATCCCGGCACGCCCCGCGCCATGAAGGGCAGACACTGCCAGAGCCGCGCATAGCGGCGGCTGGTGGCGCATCGCGCGGTGATCCGCACCCGTCCGCTGGCATAGGCGGGCGCGTCTTGGTCCAGCACGCGCCAAAGCGCGGCCAGCATATCAGGCGCGACCGTCACATCGGCATCCAGATAGACCCGCGAGGCAAACCGCGCCGCCGCGTCGCCCGCGTTGAGCGCCCCCGGCTTGCCGCCCTCAGCCAACTCCAGCACGGTGTAGGGCCAGCCCGTCGCCGCGAACGCCCCCGAAAACCCGCGCGCCACATCGGCGGTCGCATCCGTGCAGCCATTGGCGACCACGATCACCTCGACCTGTGCGCCCACGGGGCTAGAGGCGAGGAGGGCCTGCAACGCAGTCCCGAGGAGCCGTTCCTCCTGATGCGCCGGGAGGATGACCGAGATCATGCGCGCGCCCTTTTGCCTTTGACGCCACGGGCAAACTTCCGCAGTTTGGCAGCGTTCCTACCCGCAAAGGCCCCGACGTGACACGCAAGCTTGGCTACCTGGTGCCGCAATTCCCCGGCCAGACGCATATCTTCTTCTGGCGCGAAATCGCCGAGCTTGAGGCGCGCGGGGTCGAGGTGCATCTCTTCTCGACCCGACCGCCGCCACCCGGCCTCGTCGCGCATGACTGGTCCGAAAGGGCGATGGCGCGCACCACCTATCTGGGCAAACCGGACGTGATGGCGGGGCTTGCCGCCCTGCCCCGCCTGCCCTGGCGCGAGATGCGGCGCGAAGGGGCCACGCTGACGGATATCGCCCTCTCCGCCCCCGCCGCGATGCGCCTTCTGCGGGCCTGCAAAAGGCGCGGCATCGCTCATGTCCACGTTCACTCCTGCGGCCGCGCGGCCTTGCTGGCGGCGATGGCGCGGGCCATGGGCGGGCCGGATTATTCGCTGACCCTGCACGGGCCGCTCTCGGATTACGGGACCGCACAGGGGTTCAAATGGCGCAATGCGGCGTTCGCCACGATCATCACCCGCAAGCTGATGGCCGAGATGCGGGCCGATCTGCCCAACGATCTGCCCGAGCGGCTGATGATCCAGCCGATGGGCGTCGATACCGATGTGCTCTCCCCCGCCGAACCCTACCAACCGGTCGCGGATGGAGAGACCCTGCGGCTCTTCTCCTGCGGCAGGCTCAATATCGTGAAGGGGCATCAGGATCTGATGGAGGCCGTCAGGCTCCTGCGCGACCGTGGCCGCGACGTGACGCTGGCCATCGCGGGCGAGGATGACGCGGGCGGCACCGGGTATCGCCATGTGCTCGAAGCGAAGATCGGCGAATTGGGCTTGCACGATCACGTCCGCCTGCTCGGCCCGATCGACGCAGGCGCGGTCAAGCGCGAAATCCAGCGCGCGCATGTCTTTGCGCTGGCCAGCTGGCACGAGCCGCTTGGCGTGGCGCTGATGGAGGCGATGTCCTGTGGCATTCCGACCATCGGCACGGATGCGGGCGGGGTGGCGGAACTGATCCGCGACGGGGTGGACGGCGTGCTTGTCCCGCCCAAATCGCCCGAGGCGCTGGCGGGCGCGATTGCCGCGCTGGCCGATGATCCCGACCGGGCGCGCAAGCTGTCCGGGCAGGGCCGCGCGCGGATCGTCGAGGGGTTCCACTCGGGGCGCGGCGCGGAAATGCTGATCGGCGCGGTATGGGGCGATGGTCCGGATCACTCGGCGGGCTCCAACGCGTAGAGCACGCCGGGCTCGCCGGTGAACTCCACCGCCTCGACCGAGACCAGCCGCGTGGGCAGCGTCCGGCTGTTGAGGATGCGCAGATCGCCCTCGGCCACCAGCGCGTAATCCGAGGCCAGCCCCGGCAATACCGCCCGATCCTGCCCCGCGCCCCCATGCGCGCGGTCGCCCGGCGTCAGGATCATCACGTCATCGCCCGGACCCGCCAGCATCACGTCGCTCTCCTCCGTGCCTTCAAGCCGATCGCCTGCATCGCTGCCATGGATGTAGCGCCCCTGTGCGAAGGCCCCCTCGGGGCGGTCTTCCCATCCTCCGCCTGCGGTAGCGTTGTAGTCCATCAGGGTTGCCCAACGCGGGTTGGCATCCTCAAGGTGGCGCAACGCGCCCCAACTGCCGAAGCGCGTCGGCGCTGACACATCCACAAAGGCGTTGAACAGGGTGCCCCCCGCCGCGCGCCAGCCCGCCAGCAGGTCGGCATGGATCGCGGCCATGTCCTGACTGTAATTGTAGCGGGTGAAGAACGCCGTGAGCGTCTCATCCTCCACCGCCGCGCCATGGCCCACCACATGGGTGCCGCCCTCATACATGATCAGCCGCAGCCCGTAGCGCTGCGCGACCTCGGCGTGGTAGGGAAAGAACTCCTCGATCAACTCGGCAACGGACCCGTCGCGCAGGGCCGCCGTCGCCTCTTGGGTCGCGGTGCCCTCTTCGATCCAGCCGCGCAGGCGATCAACATACTCCTCCGTGCCCAATTCATAGCCGAAATAGCCGCCAAGCGCGTAGGCGTCGAAACTGGCG
The DNA here is from genome assembly GCF_013155465.1 of Alterinioella nitratireducens. Classification (GTDB taxonomy): domain Bacteria; phylum Pseudomonadota; class Alphaproteobacteria; order Rhodobacterales; family Rhodobacteraceae; genus Alterinioella; species Alterinioella nitratireducens. The sequence continues at coordinate 27,430 of NZ_JABJVX010000010.1, forward strand.
GCGGGCGGGTCCAGGCCTTCGGCTTGCGCAAGCGGGGCCTCCAGCAACCCCTCCTCCAGCCCCGGCCAGGCGGTCTGGGTGGAAATGACACGGATCAGCCGGTGTTCCTGGCCCGCGAAGACCTCGCCCCAGATATCGGCCATCTGCGCGGCGCGGAGCCCGCCATATTGCATCCAGGCATCGCCCTCGGCCCCGTCCCACCGCGCGGCGGCCTGTTCCCCGGCCCAACGTGCTTGCGGGAAGATGAAATTCCACGCCTCGTTCGACCATTCGACATAGGCGATGAGGTCGGGGTCCAGCTCCGCCTCGACATAGTCTGCGAAGGCCCGGTAATAGGCGTTATCGGCCCGATGCGGCAGGGTGAACCACGGATCGGCGCCGATTTCATTGGCCAGCCGGACCAGCAATTCCACCGGCACGCCGCGCCTTATATAGGTGTAGTCGGTGACGCGCGGGCGGTCGTCCCAGACCTCCTGTTCCGAGCCGTTCGTATCCATCCAGTCCATGAAGCGCACCACGCGGAGATCGCGGATGCGCCGGGTCCAGTCGGGGTTGAAGACCTCGCCCAACTCATAAAGCGCGATGTGATCCTCGCGCAGGACGGTGATGTTGCGGATCGGATCCTGCGCATCCGTCGCCCGGATGATCAGCGCGACCGGCCCTTCGCCGGGGGTGAAGGAGAACCACGCCTGGCCCTCCGATACCGTCACGCCTTCCGCCCGCCCGCCGATGTCGAAATCGCCCTGCCCCTCCCAGGTCACGCGGTAGCGCGCGATGGTGTCACTGGCCCCCTCCGGCAGATCGGTCAGGATGAAGCTTTCCAGCCGTTCCACCCCCTCGGGCAGGCTGAGGGGCCAGCCCGCCGCGTCCAGATGTCCGCCCGCCTGCAGATCCTCGGCCGTCACCCCGCCCCATTGGCCGGGCAGATGCCCCACCCAGGGCCGGGCCGAGCGCATCAGGTCGATGAAAGGCAGTTGCGTCGACCAATCCGCGATCCCGTTCAGCCCCATCGCCAGCGCCGGATCGGTCAGACCCGTCGCAGGTGGCGTCCCGGCATGGTCGGGCCAGGCGCTGCCCGAGACCTCGGCCTGCACCAGCGCGGTGATCGCATCGTAATGCGTGGCCACGAGGGGGTGCACCGTGTCGGGCAACTCGATGCGCGGCGGCGCCTCGTCGTAGAGCGTTGCGTAGGTGACCAGCGCGGCCAGGAAATAGAGCGTCGGCGTGCCATGCGGCGCATCATCCTCGTAGATCCCGGTCACCGGAATCTCGGCCAAGGGCGTCTCGGTCAAGAGGCGCGACAGCACGCGGGCGGTGGGGATCAGGCGGATATCAAGCTCGGGCCGTTCGGCCTGCACCAGCGCCACGTAACGGCGGAACCAGTCGTGATACTCCCCTGCGTTATAGTCGTGATAGCGGCGCAATTGCCGGTCCGAGGGCGGAAAGCTATCGGCGATCAGGCTCATGTCCGACCAGCCTTCGTAGATGTAGAACCGGGCACCCGGGGCCTGGAAGGCGGTCCAGTCAAAGATGCGCAGGGTAGTCGATAGCGGCGACTGCCCGTCCGGGTTGTCCCAGGCATAAGGCGCGTCGGGGGCCTCGTCCTGGATGAAATTGCGGATGTTGAGGATGACCGTGTCAAAGCCCGCGCGCCGAAAGGCCAGGCGGTCACTGTCCCAGGCTTGCGGCACTTCCGCGAAGGACCAGTTCGGTTCGGGCGGCAGGTTGCCGGCAAACTCCGGCCCCGATCCGAACACACCGCTTGCCGCGAAGGACTGCCCGCCCGCCTCCGCCAGAAGGCGCAGCCAATGCGGCACGGTGGTCTCGTCGCTGCCCGAGACGTGGTTCATCAGCGAATTGCCATAGATGAAGGCGCGCGTGTCCTCGGCGCGGGTCGGCGCGGTCAGGGTGACGAGGACGGCCAGCGCAAGGGCGGCGCATTTATTCAGCGGCATGGGACTCCTCCGTCATGCGCGCGCCGAGCGGGTCCGGTCTTGGCAGGCCGGGGGTCAGAACCCAGTCATAGACCTGCGCGATCTGCGCCGCCTTGCGCGGCCATGTGTATTGGGCAGCCACGACCTTGCGGGCGGTGTGACCGGCGGCGGCGACCGCCTGCGCGTCATCGGCCAGCCGGGTCAATTCGCGGTGAAACCCGGCGACGATCTGGTCACGGGTTCCAAGCGGTACGGTCCAGCCCGTCCCTTCGGCCAGCAACTCGGCGGGCCCCGCGTAATCCACGATCAGCGAGGCCAGCCCCATCGCCATCGCCTCCAGCACCACGCCGCCGCCAAATTCGCGGATCGAGGGAAAGGCCAAGAGCTGCGTCTGCCCGGCCACGCCCTGCACATCCCCATGCGCCAGCCAGCCGTGGAAGGTCACGCCCGGAACCTCGGCGAACCGCGCCTTGAGGGCGGGCAGCATCGGGCCGTCGCCGATCATCTCAAGCCGCAGCCTGCCCGTGCGCAACAGGGGCTCCGCCGCCTCCAGCACCATATCCGGTCCCTTATAGGGCACCATCCGCCCGATGAAGCACGCGCGGAGCGGGCCACCCGCCGCAGGCGGGCCGGTCTGCGAGAAGCGGGCGGGATCGACGGCGTTCTCGGGCAGGTAGATCACCTTGCCCGCCACATCGCGCGGCAGTTCCGACGCGGTATGGCGCGAGCCCGCCAGGATCGCCGAGGCATGGCGCAGCGTCGCCCCCCGCCCGGGCAACGCCTTGTAGGCCCCGCGCAGGTAGCTCAGCCATTCCCGCTCCTGCCGCCGCGCGGCCTCGAACTGGCGCGGCCAGGGCACGCCGCCATTAAGCGGCCCGAGGACAAACGGCACGCCCGCGCGGGCGCATCTGGCGGCCAACGGGCTGGCGATGGTGGGCGAAAGCGGCGTCACCCGATGCACGATGTCATAGGCGCCCGCGCGGATCTCGGCACCGAAGCGCCGCCACACCAGCCGCTCGAAATGCGGATAGGAGAGCGCGTTGATGGCCTGCATCGTGGTCCAGCCCCGCCCCTCGCCCATGCGCAACTTCGACCCGAGCGCCCAGAGCGGGCGGGCCAGCGCCTCGGAATCGATGGCGGTGAAATCGCGCCCCTCGACCAGCCCTGATCGCAAGATCGCATCGCGGTTGCGCACCTGCGTGACCAGATGGACATCGGCCACCTCGGTCAGCGCGCGCGCCAGGGACCAGCCGATCAGCGGCACCGAGACCCATTCGGGGTTCGCCGCCTCGGCAATCACAAGGACTTTGGCGCGCACAGGGTTCATCGCCCCCCCAATATGGTTCGCAAGGGCGCAGGCCCCGGTTTTCGCGCCAGCTGCACCTCCTCTCCATAGCCAAGCAGCGCGCCCGCGATGAGCCAGGTCATCGGCGTGATGGTGGCATTGGGCAAGAGGTCGATCACGTTGATGACATGGATCAGCGCGAGGCCGCCAAGCCAGGGCGGGATAGCACCGGAGACAACCCCCGTGGTGCGCCGCCAGAGCAAGAGGATGGGCAGTGTCAGAAGGCCAAACTCGGCCAGGAACCCGACCCATCCATAGACGCCCATGGTGATGATCCAGCGGCCATCGGTCGTGGTCAGGATCGTGCCAGAGGCGTCATAGATATGGTTGCGCCCCCAGGAACCCCAGCCGAAGAAGGGCCGCTCCATCGCGCGGTCCATCAGGACGTTTTCATTGTCGAGGCGGAAGCGCAGCGAATTGGCGCGTTCCGCATCGACGCCTTCGGCCAGTTCCAGGATGCGGTCCTCGGGCACCGCGTCGCCCGCTTTCAGCACCGGATAGGCCAGCACCAGCAGCACCAGCGCCAGCGCCAGGTGCATCTGCATCCGCGTCGTCAGGAAGGCGATCGCGGGCGCGAAGGCGAAGCCGTAGAGGATCGAGGCCATGGATTTGCACAGGACCAGAACGCCCATCAGGTAGATCGCGCAGACCCACCAGGCGACGGCGCGGCGCGTGGGCTCGGACCTTGCGATGGTGACGGCGGCCAGAAGGCCGGACATGGCGAGGAAGGCCGCCCACAACCCATGGTAAAGAAAGACGATCGGGCGAAAGCCGCCATCGCGGATCATCTGCTCGAAACTGTGCTGGAAATAGCCATAGACCCAGATGTTGAGTTGCGGGCTGAGCCGGACCTCCAGCAGCATCGGCAACGAATAGATCATCGCGCCAAGAAAGACCGCCCAGAGAAGGTCTTTCAGGTCGCTGTCGCTGCGCAGGAAATTGCGCGCCAGCAGCAAGGGCGTGATCAACAGCGCCTGGTTGACCATCAGCGCGATGGCCTCGCGAAAGCGCAGCGCCGGCAGGGCGTGGCGGTCGAAATAGACCGGGTCCATATTGGTCAGGACAGTGGCCAGCGGGCTGGCGATGAAGATCACCACCAGCGCCTTGGCCACCGGGTGATCGGGCAGGAACCGGATGCGGCCCCGGTGCAGCACGAGGCAGGCCAGGAGGGCCACCAGCGAGGGGATGGTTTCCTTGGTCAGGGGCGGCATCAGCGGAAAATCGAAGCCCGCGGGCGGTGGCGGCAGGATCAGGTAGGCCGCGACGAGGCTCGCGATCAGCGCACGGCCCGGCGACAGCCTGACGAACAGCCAGACCGAGATCACCGGCCACAGGACCAGCATCAGGGACGCAAACGCATTGGGCATCGGGCGGTGTCTCTCTGCCTTTCCTGTCTGTCGTCGCAATCGGGCCATGTCCCCTCTTCGAGGGGCCGGGCCCGGGCATAGCGCCAACTTACGGCAGAATTATGCCTCCGGACAGGGCAAGACGGGTGGGCGTATCAGTGGCCGGTGCCGCGCAGCACCACGCTGAAGGTGCGCCAGATCACGCGCAGGTCGGTGCCCAGGGACAGTTCCCGGAAATAGGCCTGGTCGAAGCCGGCACGTTCGTGAAAGCTGCTGTCGTTGCGCGCCGAGGTCTGCCAGAACCCGGTGATGCCGGGGCGCATGACATAATATTCCGCGCCGGGATAGAGCCCGCGCTGGTTGCACATCATCGGGCGCGGGCCGACGATCGACATGTCGCCCATCAGCACGTTCCACAATTGCGGCAGCTCATCCAGCGACGACCGGCGCAGGAAGCGGCCCAGACGGGTCACGCGCGGGTCATCCTTGAGCTTCTGGTCGCGGTCCCATTCGGCGCGGGCCTCCGGGTTTTCGGCCAGGTAGCGGTCAAGCACACGGTCGGCATCGGGCACCATGGTGCGCAGTTTCCACATCCCGAAGACGCGCCCGTTCAACCCGATACGCGGCTGGCGGTAGAAGGGCATGGTGCGTTCGAAAAGGATCAGGATCAGCGCGAACCCGGCGATAAGAAACCAGGCCGGGATCGCCGCGAGGCAGACAATGGCGATATCAAGCACCCGCTTGGCATGGCGGCGATAGACCCCCCGCATGTTTTGCGGCGCGATCGGGAAGACGGCGTGGGGGGCCTTGCCTTCCGAATATAGTCCGAAACGCTCATACATACCGAAGCCCCCTCCTCGGGGCGGCACCCAAAATGCCGGGTGCAGGGACACACACGCTTCCCGTCCGGCCACCGCGACTCTTGCGGCCAGTGATCGACGTCATTCATTTTTTGGGTGCGAACCGGCGCAGAGCAGAAAACCGAGTTCGTCCGATGCGATCTTGCCATCCCCACCTTTGCGACGGCCGGACGGGGTGGCAGCCCCAGGGTCCGGTCGCGGCACAAAGTCATGGCGCGATCAACGCTTTCGCACGCCTCAAATAAGCATTTATGGCATATTTGCGTCAATTGCGGGTTACGGGACTCAACCTATACGTGTGCCTTGAATTCCGGCGATACTGCCTTGATTATTGGGAAAAAATCGGATGACGCAGGGGAACCTGGACCTGGTGCCAGGCCCTTCGACTGCGGCACTCTGTTGCGTATCCGGAAACGGTTAACCAAATATCGCAAGCCTGTCGGCGCTTCGACGCAAATGACCTGTCCTTTTGGATAGGCTGACGCGGCTTTTTCGGCGGCCCAGGGGGGCAGTCCGTTAACGCCGTCCGAGCCGACTTATCCGATCCGGCATTGTGGCCCAATCGCGGCAAAGCTGCGGCGGCATCGGGACCGGGATGGGATAAAAATTTGGCGCCACCGGGCGATACACGCATAGGTTGCGCAACTTCCCGCGACAAAGCCTCATTTTGGCTATAATTGTGCAAGAACTGGCAAATTTTCGCCATATTGTGATTCGGAACCGGGCTGAAACCTGCCCATCGGCACTGCTGCCCCGGCGTCGATTCCAGGCGCGCCGCGCGCGGTATTTCTGGCAGGCCGCGCGCGGCAGTGTCCCGGCGCCCGCGCAACCCGCCCCTGGCCCGTTCCGCCCTGTTTTCGCCCCATTTCACCGCTTTCGCTTGAACCGCCCCCAAGCCCTGCCCATAACACGGGGGATCACACATCCCTTTTATGGACATCTGAGACTGACCCATGCCGGAGCTCGACCCCGTATTTGACGCCTCATTCTGGATCACCGCCGCGGCCATCTTGTCGCTCCTGGTGCTCTCGGCCTTCTTCTCGGGCTCCGAGACCGCGCTGACGGCCGCGTCGCGCGGCAAGCTGCGCAGCCAGTCCGACCGCGGTGCCGCGGGGGCCGCGCGCGCCCTGCGCCTGACCGAGGATAGCGAGCGGCTGATCGGCTCGATCCTGCTTGGCAACAACCTGGTCAATATCCTTGCGGCCTCGCTCGCCACCGCGCTTTTCACCCGCGCCTTCGGCGAAAGCGGTGTCGCGCTGGCGACGCTGGTGATGACGCTGCTGGTTCTGGTCTTCGCCGAGGTACTGCCCAAGACCTATGCCATCACCCGGCCCGAAAGTGCCGCCGCCACCGTGTCGCGCGCGATCGGCCTGGTGATCCTGATCTTCTACCCCGTCGTGGCCATGGTTCAGGTCATGGTGCGCGGGATCTTGCGGCTTTTCGGCGTGCAGACCGACCCCGACAGTGCCGTGCTGTCCGCGCGCGAGGAGATCGCGGGCGCGATCACGCTTGGCCATTCCGAAGGCGCGGTGGAGAAGGACAGCCGCGACCGGCTGCTCGGCGCGCTGGATCTGGGTGATCGCACCGTCGAGGAGATCATGCTGCACCGCTCCAACATCGAGATGATCAACGCCGATGACGAGGGCGAGGCGATCCTGAGCCAGCTTCTGCAATCGCCCCATACCCGCCTGCCCGTCTATCGCGGCGACCCCGAGAACATCATCGGACTGGTCCATGCCAAGGACGTGCTGCGCACCATGGACCGGCTGGTGCGCGGCCCCGAAGCCTCGGGCGCGGGGCTGGCGGCCTTTTCCGTGACCGAAGTGGCGATGAAGCCCTATTTCGTGCCGGAAACCACGACGCTGGATGACCAGATGCGCCAGTTCCTGCGCCGCCACACGCATTTCGCGCTGGTGGTCGATGAATATGGCGCGCTGCAGGGGCTGATCACGCTGGAGGATATCCTCGAGGAGATCGTCGGCGAGATCACCGACGAGTTCGATGTCGAGGACACGGCGGAGCTGGCCCCCGGCCCGGACGGCGCCTACCTGATCGATGGCGCGATGACGATCCGCGACCTCAACCGCGCCGCCGAATGGAACCTGCCCGATGACGAGGCCAACACGGTGGCCGGGCTGGTCATGCACGAGGCGCAGATGATCCCCGTCGTGGGCCAGGTGTTCAACTTCCACGGCTTCCGCTTCGAGGTGGTGGAGCGGGACCAGAACCGCCTGACGCAATTGAAAATTCGCAGGTTGTGAGTGATTGAAGGGGTTTCGCCGCCTTTGGCGGCGACCCGTGCGAGGGGCGCTGCCCCTCGCGCTCCCCGAGGTATTTCCGGCAAAATGAAAGCACATGTCGTTTTTTGACTTGCGAGGCTGTTGCCGCTGGTCCCTCTTTGGCCGCAAAAGGAGGGCAACTCAATGAAAACGCATGTGCGGGTCTGTGTCATCGGGGGCGGCGTTGTCGGCTGTTCGGTGCTCTATCATCTGACCAAGCTCGGCTGGACCGACGTGATGCTGGTCGAGCGGTCGGAACTGACGAGCGGCAGCACCTGGCACGCGGCGGGCGGGTTTCATACGCTCAACGGCGACACCAACATGGCCGCGTTGCAGGGCTACACGATCCGGCTCTATCGCGAGTTGGAGGAGCTGACCGGCATGTCCTGCGGTCTGCACCATGTCGGCGGCGTGACCCTGGCCGACACGCCGGAACGGTTCGACATGCTCAAGGCGGAGCGGGCCAAGCATCGGTTCATGGGGCTGGAGACCGAGATCCTGGGGCCCCAGGAAATCAAGGCGATCGCGCCGGTGACCAATATCGACGGCGTGCTTGGCGGGCTTTACGACCCGCTGGATGGGCATCTCGACCCCTCCGGCACGACCCATGCCTATGCGCGCGCCGCCAGGATGGCCGGGGCCGAGATCGAGCTGCACACCCGCGTGCGGGAGACCAACCCGCGCGCGGATGGCGGGTGGGATGTGGTGACCGACAAGGGCACCATCCGGGCCGAGCATGTCGTCAACGCGGGCGGGCTTTGGGCACGCGAGGTGGCGGCGATGGCGGGTTGTTACCTGCCGCTGCACCCGATGGAGCATCAATACCTCGTCACCGAGGACCTGCCCGAGATCCATGAGCGCGACAGCGAGCACCCGCATGTCATGGACCCCGGCGGCGAGAGCTATTTGCGGCAGGAGGGGCGCGGCCTCTGCATCGGGTTCTACGAGCAGAACGCGCAGCCCTGGGCCGTCGATGGCACGTCGTGGAATTTCGGGCATGAGCTGTTGCCCGACAACCTGGACAAGATCGCCGACAGCATCGAGTTCGCCTATCGCCGCTACCCGGTGCTGGAACGCGCGGGCGTCAAGACCGTCATTCACGGGCCCTTCACCTTTGCCCCCGATGGCAACCCGCTGGTAGGTCCGGTGCCGGGCCTGCGCAATTACTGGTCGGCCTGCGGCGTCATGGCCGGGTTTTCCCAGGGCGGCGGTGTCGGGCTGACGCTGGCGCAATGGATGGTCGAGGGCGAGCCGGAGCGCGACGTGATGGCGATGGATGTGGCCCGCTTCGGTCGCTGGATCACGCCGGGCTACACCCTGCCCAAGGTGGTCGAGAACTACCAGACGCGGTTTTCCGTGGTCTACCCGAACGAGGAACTGCCCGCCGCACGCCCCTTCCGCCGCACGCCCATGTACGATGTGTTCGACACGATGGGCGCGGTCTGGGGGCAGCAATATGGGCTGGAGGTGCCCAATTACTTCGCCGCGGGGGATGAGCCGCGCTATGAAACGCCCTCCTTCCGCCGCTCGAACGCCTTCGAGGCCACCGCGCGCGAAGTGCGGGCGGTGCGTGGCGGTGTCGGCATCAACGAGGTGCAGAATTTCGGCAAATATGCCGTGACCGGCCCCGGCGCGCGGGATTGGCTGGACCGGATCATGGCGGGCCGCATCCCGAAACCGGGGCGGATCAGCCTGACGCCGATGCTGTCCGAGAAAGGCCGGATCATCGGGGATTTCACGATCTCCTGCCTGTGCGAGGAGCATTTCCAGATCACCGGCTCCTACGGGGCGCAGGATTTCCACATGCGATGGTTCGACGCCCACGCGGCAGATGGCGTGCGGGTCGAGAACATCTCGGACCGGCGCACCGGGTTCCAGATCGCGGGCCCCCGCGCGCGTGACCTGTTGCAATCGGTGACGCGCGCCGATGTCTCGGCGATGCGCTTCATGGATGTGCGGCAGATGACCATCGGCCTCTCGACCGCGATCGTGCAGCGCGTGAGCTATACCGGCGATCTTGGCTATGAGATCTATGTCGACGCGATGGAACACCGCGCGCTCTGGGACATGCTCTGGGGGGGCGGGCAGGCCCACGGTCTGCGCCCCTTCGGGATGCGCGCGATGATGAGCCTGCGTCTGGACAAGTTCTTCGGCTCGTGGATGCGGGAGTTTTCGCCCGACTACACCCCGCTTGAGACCGGGCTGGACCGGTTCATGCAACTGGACAAGGGTGATTTCATCGGGCGCGCGGCGGCGAAGGCCGAGGCGGAACGGGGCGCGACCCGCAAGCTCTGCGCCTTTGTCGTCGAGGCGACGGATACGGATGTGAACGCCTATGAGCCGATCTGGCTGGAGGGGGAAGTTGTCGGCTTCTGCACCTCGGGCGGGTTCTCGCATCATGCCGGCCTGTCGGTCGCCCTTGGCTTCGTTCCGGCGGAACACGCCCGCGAGGGTCTGGCCGTCGAGATCGAGATATTGGGTGAACGCGTGCCCGCCCGGCTGGTGACGGAGCCTCTTTTCGATGCCGATGGCGCACGGATGCGGGGATGAGCGCGACGATCCTTCTGCTTGCGGCGGGCGCGTCATCGCGCATGCGCGGCGCGGACAAGCTGTTGGAGGAGGTCGGGGACCAGCCGCTTCTGCGCGTGATGGCGGCGCGCTGCGCCAAGGCGGGGCGGTTGCGGGCGGTCTTGCCCGAGGGCAATGCGGACCGGGCCGAGGCGCTGGACGGGCTGGAGGCCGAGATCGTCACCGTCCCGGCGGGGGGCGATATGTCGGCATCGCTCAGGGCCGGGGTCGCGGGGCTGACCGGCCCGGTTCTGGTCGTGCTGGCCGATATGCCGGAGGTCACGGCGCATGACATGCACCTGATGCTGGCGCTGTCGGCGCAGGCACCCAGGGCGATCCTGCGCGCCGCCGACCGGGACGGAACCCCCGGAAACCCGGTGCTGTTTCCGGCCGACCTGCTGCCCGATCTGCAAAAGATCAAAGGCGACAAGGGCGCGCGCGATCTTCTCAGGCGGCACGCGGGCAAGGTGCATCTGATCCCCCTGCCCGAGGCCCACGCGCTGACCGATCTGGACACGCCCGAGGATTGGGCCGCCTGGCGCGCACGGAGGTGAGCCCCTAATCCGCCGCGTCGCGCCCTGCCGCCTTCACCTGCTCGCGGGCGCTTGGATGGGCCGAGGGCCGGAACGGCACCTCGCAAACGCGGGCGCGGACGGGTTTACCGGACTGGTCGCAATACCTTTCGGGCAGTTCGACCTGCAAGTCGGTTCCGATGCCCGACAGCGCCCACGGCACGTAGCCAAGCGCGATATTGCTGTTCAGTTCCGGCGACCACCAGGGCGAGGTGAGATAGCCGACGCGCGCGCCCTCCCCATCGCAGACAAGCCAGAAATCGGGCGCGTAATCGGTGATCGGCTTGCCGCCGAGCATCATGCCCACCAGTTTCAGGTGGAACGGATACCCGCCCGCGTCGATAATGTCGCGCTGGCGCTCCAACGCAGCCCTGCCGATATAGTCGCCCGCCTTCTTGCGCGGCACCTGGTAGGCAAGGTTGACCTGGAAAGGCGATGTCTCGGCATCCAGATCCTGCCCCCAGGACAGGATCCCGGCGGCGATCCGGCGGTGATGGGCGGGCGCCGTGACGCGCAGGCCAAGCCCGGCCCCCTCGCCCCGGATCGCATACCACAGCGCCTCGGCATTCAGGGTGGCGTCGCGCAGATACACCTCGTAGCCTTTCTCGCCGGAAAACCCGGTCTGGCTGACCACGACCGAACAACCGGCGATCTCGGCCTCCATCAGCCCGTAATAGGGGATGTCGCGCACCGCATCGCCGACAAGGGCCGCCATCAGTTCCTCCGAAAGCGGGCCCTGGATTTGCAGCGGGGCGACGTCGATTTCAGCGATCTCGACGTCGAAGCGGCGGCCGATATTGACCCCTTGCAGCCACAGCATCAGGTCGGAATCGGACAGCGAGAACCAGAATTCATCGTCGGAAAGGCGCAACAGCACGGGATCGTTCAGGATACCGCCCGCCTCATTGCACAAGATGCAGTATTTGCCATGCTTCGGCTCGATCGCAGTCGCATCGCGGGTGATGACGTAATCGACGAACGCCTCCGCATCCGGCCCCTTGACGCGGATCTGACGTTCGACCGCGACATCCCACAGCGTCACGCGATTGACCAGCGCATCATATTCGGCCATCGCCCCGCCATCCTCGGGGCGGACATAGCCGCGCGGGTGATACATGCGGTTATAGACCGTCGCCCGCCAGGCCCCGGCCTCGACCGAGAGATGCCAGAACGGGGATTTGCGCACCCGGGTCGAGATCAGCATCTGCACCGGCGTCGATCCGGATTGGCGCAGGTTGACCGGCACCGTCCGGTCGGACTGGTCGATGACGGGGACATTGGGATGGGTGCGTATGTCGGCGGGGGTCTTGAGTGCATCGGGCATGATCGGGCCTCCTCCTTGCCGGGGCCGCCGACCTGTCCGGGGACGCACGAGCGAGCTCGGGGAGCCGACGGACCGTTGCTACAAGGCCCAACGCAGGTGGTTTCGGGCAGGTTCCTGCGCGAAAGGGGCCGGAACGAAAAAGGGGTGGCACCCGGCTCGGTGCCACCCCGTTTCGGGTCCGGGGAAAGGGATCTTGCCCCCGTTCCCCCCCCGTATCCCTGCTGCAATCCGGCGTTTCGGGTTCTCCGCGAGGCAGAGCATCGGGTTTCGCGTTCGAGCGCAAGGCGCGAGAGGCAGCGAAACCCGATACAGACTGACCCCGAACGACCTAGCGCACGATCAGGCGTGCCTCGTGGGATTTCAGAACCTTGCGGGCAGAGACATAGGCGTCGCGGCCAACGGGTTCGCGCAACTCGGGGAAGATCTCGAAGATCTCGTTGCGCTGTGCATTGCCCATCCCGTCCAGGGTCACGTCGCCGGGCTGGAAGCTTTCAGTCCAGGCCCCGTCGGCCAGCACAACCTCGTGCCGGTCGAACATGAAGTGGATATAGGTGGTGCGCAGCGTGTCCATCCACTGAACGCCGTTGTGGTTGACCAGGTGCTTGGCCGCGACCAGAACCTCGCTTTCCTCGAAGTAGAGCGAGGTGCGGTCATTGGCCACCAGCATCCGGTGCTGCGGGCTGACCAGCATGTCACGCTCGGGCAGTCCGTCACCAAGCGACCCGGCCTTGATCAGGATCGGGCGCAGATGCGGCGCGCGGCGCAACTCGGCGTGGTTCATGGTCTTGGAACCGACCCAGCGAATTTCCTGGATGCCGTTGTCGCGGGTGATGATCTTGTCACCGACCTGGAGGTTTTCCACCAGCACCTCGCCACGCGGCGTCGCGATGCGCGAGCCGGGGGTGAAGCAGGGCACGACATTCTCGATCTCCTCGAACTGCATGGTGCCGATGATGTTGGAGGGGTCGAAGCCGCCGCCATCATAGAAGGTCACGGTGCCGTTCTCGGGGTTGGTCGGGTCAAGCTCCACGCGCAGCGGGCCGGACCCGGTCAGGTCGAGCGTATCGTAGTCGTCGCCGCCGCCGCCACCGTCAACGGTGTCGCCCGCATTGCCGCCCAGGAACGTGTCGCGGTCATCGCCACCCAGAAGCGTGTCTTCGCCCTGGCCGCCGGTGATCTGGTCGTTGCCGGTGCCGCCTTCGACATAGTCGTCGTCGATGCCTGCGTCGATGGTGTCATCGCCCGCATCGCCGTAGATCTCGTCGTCGTCATCCTCGCCGAAGATCACGTCGTTGCCGTCGCCGCCATGGATCGTGTCCATACCGTTATCGACAACCGCGTCGGGGCCGATCGGATTGCCGTCCGAGCCGTCATCGGTGACGTTCAGCTCATCCGGGAAGCCCGGGCCGAGGCCGCCATAGATGGTGTCGTCGCCCGCGCCGCCATAGACCAGGTCCGAGCCCTCGCCGCTGGTGACCTCGTCATCGCCGTCGCCGGCAAAGACGGTGTCGTCGTCGAAGCCCGAATTGACCACGTCATTATCGGTGCCCGCGTCGATGAAGTCATTGTCATCGCCGGTGGTGATGGTGTCGTCGCCCGCGCCGCCAAGCACGGTGTCGCGGTCATCGAGCGGGTCACCGTCGCCGGGGAAGAGGCCCGGATAACCGCGATCGGGCAAGGGCGTGCCGCCCGAGCTGGTGTCGATCTCGTCATTGCCATCGCCGCCATCGGCATAGTCGCTGCCGTCGCCGCCGGTCACCGTATCGTCGCCCTCATCGCCATAGAGAGAATCGTCGCCGTCGCCGCCGCGGATGTCGTCATCGCCATCCTCACCGTCGATGATGTCGTTGCCGCCGCCGCCTTCGACAGTGTCATCGCCCTGGCCGGACATGACGGTGTCGTCGCCGTCGCCCGCGCGCACCCGATCGTCATTGGGATCGTCACCGGGCAGGATCGCGTCATTATTGTCGATCCGGTCGCCATCCGGGTCGCCGGTATAGCCGGTATCGATCAGGTCGTCGCCGTTCGTGCCATCGACATAACCGTCCAGGTTGTTTCCGGGGTTATTGGGTTCACCACTCATAATGTCGTCTCCTTAATTCGCCGCGCCGAGGCACGCGCCTTGCGCGGCTGTCCGGCGATCCAGTTTCACTCTCGGGACAACGCCCTCAGGGTCACGCAGCAGCGTGGCACCGAAGTCTGGCATGATGGTCGGGTAGACCGTGGTCATCGCACATCCCCTGGCGATCGTTGTCGATACAGGTCCAACCAGATGGCGATGACGTGAAGATCGGGGCGGGCGCACGGGGTCAGCGGCAAGGCAGGAAGCAGATGGACGTCGGCACGTCGTGCGCCGTCGCAGGGCGGGCATCTGGCAGGATGCTCTCCCTCACGTTGATCCGCACATACAGCGCGGCTCACATGCCACCTGCCGTTCCCGTCGTGACCGGCTGGTTTCGTGCGGCCGCCCCCGTGGCCTTCAGACATCGCCCCCCAGTTGGGCTGTTCAAGGAATACCCCGATAAGGCCGATCCAAGGAAGCGAAAATTGTTCGAAATTTGGCAGCAATGGCGCGAGAGTGAGATGCAAGGCCCGCCAGGAGACGCCCTGACAACCGCCTTCCGGACGGCATTGTTTCGCCAGGGAAGACAACCTTGCACAAAGTCTCCATTTGCGGGCCAGTCCTTAACCAATTGAAACATCTTTGGTTTTCTTCCGAACCGCAAAAGTTATCCACAGCCGCCGAGCGGCGCATCTTGATCCGCGCGCCTGAGAACTGTTTCCCTTTGGAAAACAGCGAATTGGCACGAAAGACGAAACGGTCTGTTAACTGTGGCGGCGATGTGGCGGGCCTGCCCGAGAGTTTCCAATTTCTCAATCCGCCGAAAATCCCGCCTTTGGTTCCCAAGCGTGATCAATCCGCGTCGAATCGTCGAATCGACGGGAGTCAGAGGCGGACACCGGCGACCTATCCTTTTGGATAGGTTGGAAAAGTGAAACTGCTGGCTTGCGCCGCAGGGGCCTTGCGTCCCCTCGCCAGACCGCGCGATTGCCAGTTGTGGCATTCCGGTCGCACTGTTTCCATCTGCGGCCCCCTCTGCCCCATCCTCGCCACATTCCGGCCCCAGGCTGATGCGCAGGCAGCAAGCAGTAAAACCGGAGCAAACCCATGCCCAACCCGCAGCCCGCACCGAAACAGGCGCCCCGTTCCGCTGATCCCAAGAAGAAGGAACCGCCGGTCACCTTCCGCGACTGGGCCAGCATCTGATAGGCTCGCGGGCGTTCCTTCCCGGATGGATGCGATGCCCACCGACCTGACCGAGATCCGAAATATCGGCCCCGCCTTCGCCGAGGCGCTGATGCGCGCCGAGATCGCGGATGCCGAAACCCTGCGCGAGGTCGGGGCCGACACCGCCTATGCGCGGATGTTGAAGACCGGCACGCAACCGCATTTCATCGGGTATTATGTCCTGCACATGGCCTTGCAGGGACGCCCCTGGAACGATTGCAAGGGGGCCGAGAAGGCCGCGCTGCGCAAGCGTTTCGACGCGCTGAAAGCCGAGAGCTTCGACAAGGGCCGATCCGATTTCGAGAAGGTGCTGGATGAGATCGGCGTAATCGCGCGACGGTAGCCGGAAGAATTTTGCCACAAAATTCTTCCGGGCCGAAAAATCTTGTCCAAGATTTTTCCCGGCGCGAAACGAAAACGGACCGCCCTCTTACCCAGGACGGTCCGCTTCCATCATCGTTCGTCGTCTCAGCCGACCAGTTCGAGGCCCGAGAAGAAGAAGGCGATCTCGACCGCGGCGGTTTCCGGGGCGTCCGAGCCATGCACCGAATTCTCGCCGATCGACAGCGCGTACTCCTTGCGGATGGTGCCCTCGGCGGCCTCGGCGGGGTTGGTCGCGCCCATCACTTCGCGGTTCTTCGCAATCGCGTTCTCGCCTTCCAGCACCTGCACCACGATCGGCTCGGAGATCATGAACTCGCAAAGCTCGCCGAAGAACGGACGATCCTTGTGGACGCCATAGAATTCCTGCGCCTGCGCCAGGGTCATCTGGATGCGCTTGGAGGCGACGACGCGCAGGCCGGCCTCTTCGAACTTGGCGGTGATCTTGCCGGTCAGGTTGCGTTTGGTGGCATCGGGTTTGATGATCGAGAAGGTGCGTTCCAGCGCCATGGGGTCATGCTCCGCTAATTGGTTGGTTTGCGCGGCCCCTAGCATGGGGCCGCAGCCAAGAAAAGCCGCCAATTGACATGTCCCTACGCGCAGGTCACACCGCGCCCCATGTTACGCATCGACGATATCTCCTATTCCGTCGCGGGCCGCCCGCTGATCGAGCATGCCTCGGCCACCATCCCCGAGGGGCACAAGGTCGGCATCGTTGGGCGCAACGGCACCGGCAAGACGACGCTCTTTCGCCTGATCCGGGGGGAACTGGCGCTGGAGACGGGCGCCATCACCCTGCCCTCGCGCGCCCGCATCGGCGGTGTCGCGCAGGAAGTGCCGTCATCGCAGACCTCGTTGATCGACACCGTCCTGGCCGCCGATACCGAACGCGCCGAGTTGATGGCCGAGGCCGAGCGCACCACCGACCCCGCCCGCATCGCCGAGGTGCAGACGCGGCTGGCCGATATCGACGCCTGGTCGGCCGAAGCGCGCGCCGCCACCATCCTGCGCGGGCTTGGCTTCACGCCCGAGGAACAGTTGCAGCCCTGCGCCGATTTCTCCGGCGGCTGGCGGATGCGCGTGGCGCTGGCCGCCGTGCTTTTCTCGGCCCCCGATCTGCTGCTTCTGGACGAGCCGACCAACTACCTGGATCTCGAAGGCGCGCTGTGGCTGGAAAGCTATCTTGCGAAATATCCGCATACCGTGCTGGTGATCAGCCATGACCGGGGCCTTCTGAACCGCGCCGTGAACCACATCCTGCATCTGGAAGACCGCAAGCTGGCCCTCTACCAGGGCGGCTATGACACCTTCGCGCAGACCCGTGCCGCGCGGCTGGCCGTTGCCGCCGCCGATGCCAAGAAACAGGAAACCCGGCGCGCGCATCTGCAATCCTATGTCGACCGCTTCCGCTACAAGGCGTCCAAGGCCAAGCAGGCGCAATCCCGGCTGAAGATGCTGGAGAAGATGCAGCCGATCTCCAGCCCCCAGGAACGCGCCTTCCGCGCCTTCACCTTCCCCGAGCCCGAGCAACTTTCGCCGCCCATCGTGCAACTGGACAGCGCCGCCGTTGGCTATGGCGAGCGCGCGGTGCTGAGCCGGTTGAACCTGCGCATTGACCAGGACGACCGTATCGCCCTTCTGGGCCGCAACGGCGAGGGAAAATCCACCTTTTCCAAGCTTCTGGCCGACAAACTTGATGTGATGGACGGCAAGAAGACGCAAAGCGGCAAACTGCGCGTCGGCTATTTCGCGCAGCACCAGGTCGATGAGCTCTTCATCGACGAAACGCCGCTCGACCACCTGCGCCGCGCCCGGCCCGAGCATACGCCCGCCAAGCTGCGCGCCATCCTCGCCGGGTTCGGCCTTGGCGCGGATCAGGCGGAAACCGTGGTGGCAAAACTTTCGGGCGGGCAGAAGGCGCGGCTCAGCCTGCTGCTCGCCACGCTCGACGCGCCGCATATGCTGATCCTGGACGAGCCGACCAACCACCTCGACATCGAAAGCCGCGAGGCCCTGGTCGAGGCGCTGACCGCCTATACCGGCGCGGTGATCCTGGTCAGCCACGACATGCACCTTCTCAGCATGGTGGCCGACCGGCTGTGGCTGGTGAAGGATGGCCGGGTGACGCCCTATGAGGATGATCTGGAAAGCTATCGCCAGTTGCTGCTGACCGGCGATGCCGCGCCGAAATCGAAGAAACAGGCCGCGCCCAGGCCCAAGCGCCCGTCGCGCGACCAGTTGCTGGAGCTGCGCGCCGAGCTGCGCAAATGCGAGGCACGGGTCGAGAAGATCACCGAGATGCGCGAGAAGCTGTCGCGGAAACTGGCCGATCCGGGCCTTTATGACGAGGCGAATGCGGGCGATCTGGCGGTCTGGCAGAAGAAGTTCAACGAGGTCGAGGACGGTCTGGAACGTGCCGAGGCGCTGTGGCTGAAGGCCATCGAGCGGCTGGAGGCGGCGGAAGCATGAGCACCTCGGAGCTGATCACCGTCTTCGTCTCGCTTCTGGTCATCATCGACCCGGTGGCGCTGGCCCCCCTCTTCATCGCGCTGACCAAGGGGCAGAGCGCGCGACGGCGGCGCATCGTCGGCCTGCGCGCCTGTGTCGTGGCCTTCGGGCTTCTGACCGTGTTCGGGCTGGCGGGCGACGAGTTGCTGGCCTTTCTCGGCATCTCCATGCCCGCCTTCCGCATCGCGGGCGGCTTGCTTTTGTTCCTCACCGCGCTGGACATGCTCTTCGAGCGGCGCACCCAGCGCCGCCAGGGCCAGGCCGATGAGGCGGATGAGCATGACGACCCCTCCGTCTTTCCACTGGCCATCCCGCTTCTGGCAGGCCCCGGCGCGATTGCCACCATGATCTTGCTGGCGGGCGCGGACGGGATCGCGGCGACGGATGTGCTGGCCATCCACCTGGTGATGTTCGTGGTTCTGGTCCTGGTCTTCATCTCGTTCCTGCTGGCACCGACGATGGAACGTCTGCTTGGCCCCGTCGGCATCAACGTGGTCACGCGCATCCTCGGCATGTTGCTGGCGGCGCTGTCGGTGCAGTTCGTGATCGACGGAATCTTGCAAATGCAGGTGATATGAAGGGATAAATGCCCTATATGAGGGGCTGACCCTTTCGCGACGTTACAGGCCCCCATGGAAAAAGCCGAAATTGCCTCGCTCATCTATCTCGGCCTCCTGGCGATCGCGCTCCTTGGCTCGCTGGTGTCGTATAATCGGCACCAGATCGGACGGGTGGCGCAATATGCCCTGATCTGGGGCTTCATCTTCGTCGGCGCCATCGCCTCGGTCGGGCTGTGGCCGGAATTGCGCAATTCGCTGGTGCCGCAGCAATCGGTGGTCACGGGCACGGGTGAGGTCGTGGTGCCGCGCGCCTATGACGGGCATTATTACCTGACGCTCGACCTGAACGGCGTGCCGACCCGTTTCGTGATCGACACCGGCGCCAGCGAAGTTGTGCTGACACCGCAGGATGCGGGCCGGGCCGGGATCGACGTCGCGGGCCTGAACTACAACAGCCGCGCGATGACGGCGAACGGCATGGTGCAGACCGCCAGCATCCGGCTGGACCGCGTGGTATTGGGCGATATCGAGGATCGCCAGGTTCCGGCGGTCGTCAATGGCGCGCCGATGCAGGAGAGCCTGCTTGGCATGTCCTATCTCAACCGGTTCGACCGGATCGCGATCGAGGACGGGCAGATGGTGCTGTCGCGCTGACGCCTTGGACGGGCCGCTGTGGGGCCGAGGTCATGCAGCGAGGGGCCAGCCCCTCGCGCTCCCCGGGATATTTGCAGAACAAAGAAGGACAATTTTAGTCGAATTTTCAGTGTATTGCATGGTTGTCAGGATGCCGGTTTCTCGTGTTCCTTGCGCCATTGGCCGGAGGCTTCCGACCAGTATTGCGCGCCGCATCCGGCCCCGGTCAGGGCCTTCCATTGACCGCGCGCCTGGGTCAGTGCCGCCTCGTCATTGCCGTCGAAGAGGATGCAGACCCGCGCCTGTGCCCGCACCTCCTCTGCGCTGATCTCGGCCCCCTCCAGCGCGATCACGCAATCGGCGCGGTTGGGGGCGTCCGGCCCGGTGGTCAGCAGGACGGGCTGCATCGCGTCATGCTGGCCGCCCGCCCTGCCATGCGGCAGGAACCCATCCTCGGGCCGCAGCCAGAGAAGGTCGTCGAGCCGCGCGAGCAGTCCTTGCGAGCGCGCCCGCACCGCCACGCGCCAGCCCGCCGCCAGCGATTTTACCGCCAGCGCCTGCACCGTGGCCTCGGGGGCCGAGCGCGTCAGGTGGTAGAAATAGGCCTCACCCATCCGCTGCCGGGTCCGCCTCATACCCGTCGCGCACCAGCCGGTCGAGCGCCAGCACGCCCCACCCGGTCGCGCCCTTCGGCGCCAGCGCGGTGTCGGATTTGACGTGGGCGACACCGGCGATGTCGAGGTGGATCCAGGGGCAATCCTCCTTGATGAAGCGTTGCAGGAACTGCGCCGCGGTGATCGAGCCCGCGGGCCGCCCGCCGGTATTCTTCATGTCGGCGATGTCGGATTTGATCAGCTTGTCATAGGCCTTGCCAAGCGGCAGCCGCCAGGCGCCTTCCTCCTCGGCGCGTGCCGCCCGCAGGAAGCTGTTGGCAAACCCGTTGTCATTCGAGAAGACCCCGGCGTTTTCATGGCCCAGCCCGATGATGATCGCGCCGGTCAGGGTGGCGAGGTCGATGACGCCCGCGGGGCGGAAACGCTCCTGCGCGTACCACAGCACATCGGCCAGCACGAGGCGGCCCTCGGCGTCGGTGTTGATCACCTCGATCGTGTCGCCCTTCATCGAACGCACCACGTCGCCGGGGCGCTGCGCGCGGCCATCGGGCATGTTCTCGACCAGCCCCACCAGCCCCACGACATTGGCCTTGGCCTTGCGCAGCGCCAGCGTCCGCATCACGCCCGAGACCACGCCCGCACCGCCCATATCCATCGTCATGTCTTCCATGCCGGCCGCCGGTTTCAGACTGATCCCGCCGGTGTCGAACACCACGCCTTTGCCAACGAGGGCCAGGGGCGCCTCGTCGCCACCGCCGGTCCATTCCATCACGACAACCTTGGAGGGGCTTTCCGAGCCCTGCCCCACCCCCAGAAGCGCGCCCATGCCGAGATCGGTCAACTTGTCCTCCTCCAGCACCTCGACCTTGAGGCCGAGATCGCGCATCGCCTCCAGCCGGTCGGCAAATTCCTGGGTGGTCAGCACGTTGGCGGGTTCGCTGACGAGGTCGCGGGTGAAAAACACACCCTCGGCGCGGGCGCGGATGCTGGCCAGCGCCTGCTCCTGCTCCTCGGGCTTGTTGACCATGAAACGCGCGTCCTGGATCGCGTCACGTTCCTCGGTCTGGTGGGTGGTGAAGGCGTAGCCGCGCAGGATCAGGCCAAGCGCCAGCTCGTCCAGCCTGCCCTGGTTGGAGGCCGCAAGGGTCAGCGCGGCGTCGCCCTTGAACCTGGCCAGCTCCGCGCCCGCCTTGCGCGCCTCGTCCAGCTTGGGGCGGCGGTCGAGCTTGACCACGCTCAGCGCCTCGGCGGCGAGCCCCACGGGAAAGCCGATCACGAAGCCTTCGCCGGGTTTCATCTTCTCCCATTTCTTCGATTCGGTCAGGCGCGCCACCGCGCCCTTGGTCAACCGGTTCACCCGGCGCGCGGGCTGGTCCATCTTGCCATCGGGCGTCACCACGATGGCCAGCTTGCCTTCCGCGCCCGCCAGCGCGTCGAGATCGGTCGTGGTCAGGGTCAGCGAGATCGGTTTGGTCATGGCTTGCCTCTTGCGGGGAATCTGGATTTGTCCGGGACACTAGGCCTAGTGGAACGCCTTGGCCAGATATGCCTGTCCTTGTGGCGGCGATTGGACTAAAACCGGCTTGAAGGCAATCTGTTAACAAGCAGTCGAGAGGGCAGCATCGTGGGGCGCTATGACCGGTATATCCTGTCGCAGCTTCTGGTGCTGTTCAGCTTCTTCTCCATCGTCCTGGTCTCGGTCTATTGGGTCAACCGCGCCGTCGGCCTGTTCGACACGCTGATCTCGGACGGGCAGAACCTGCGGGTTTTCCTTGAATTTTCGGCTCTTTCCCTGCCGCAGATCATCCTGCTTGTGCTGCCCGTCTCGGCCTTCGTGGCGGCGATCTATGTCACCAACCGGATGATCGGCGACAGCGAGCTGGTCGTCATGCAGACGGCGGGCTGTTCGGCGCTGCGCCTCCTGCGTCCGGTCTGGGTGTTCGGAATCATCGCGGGGCTCCTCATCGCGATTCTGGCGCATCTGCTGGTGCCCGCCGCCCGCGCGCAGCTGATGGAGCGCAGCTACGAGGTCAGCCGCGACATGACCGGCCGGTTTCTGCGCGAGGGGCAGTTCATCCACCCCACCGACGGCATCACCGTCTATATCCGCGCCATCACCGAATTGGGCGAGTTTCGTGACGTCTTCCTGCAGGACCGTTCGGCCCCGGATGTGGAGACGACCTATACCGCCCGGCGCGCGCTGCTGGTCTCGACCGAGGACGGCCCCCGGCTGGTCATGTTCGACGGCATCGCGCAGAATGTGGACCGCGCGAGCCAGCGCCTTTCGACCGTCGAGTTCGAGGATTTCACCTATGATATCGCCGGGCTGATCGAGGCCCCCACGGGCCGCATCCTGTCGATCCGCGAGATGTCGACGCCCGCGCTTCTGCTGGCCCCGCGCGCGGTCGCCGAGGCGCAAGGGTCAACGCTTGCCGCCTTCCGCTTTGCGGGCCATGACCGGATCGCACGCAGCCTGTTCGTGATCTTCGTGCCGGTGATCGCGGCGGCGACATTGATGTTGGGGGCGTTCTCGCGCTTTGGCATCTGGCCGCAGATATTGCTGGCGGTCGCGCTGATCGTGCCGCTGCAAATGTCCTGGAACGCCGCCGAGGCGATCGGCTCGCGGCAGGAGGGCATGGCGCATCTGGCCTATCTGCAACCGGCGCTGGCGGCGGCGGTGGCCGCCCTCATGGTGACGCTGTCGATGCGGGGATCGCGCAGGCGCGGGGGGGCGGCGGCATGATCTTGCATGTCTACCTGGCACGGCGGTTCCTGCGGTCCTTCGTGATCGTGCTGGCCGTGTTCATCGCGATCCTGCTGCCCATCGACCTGGCCGAACAGTTGCGCGCCATCGGCACCCCCGATGCGGGCCTGCGCCAGGCGTTTCAACTGGCGCTTCTGAACCTGCCCGGTGCGCTCTACCGGATGCTGCCGCTTTTCATCATCCTGTCGACGCTGGTGCTGTTCCTGTCGCTCTCGCGCACTTCGGAACTGGTGGTGGTCCGGGCCTCGGGGCGCTCGGCGCTGAAATCGACCATCTCGCCGGTGCTGATGTCGATCCTGATCGGGCTGATCGGCCTGTTGATCATCAACCCGCTGGTCGCCGCGACCGAGCGCCAATACGAGGTCACGATCCAGCAATTCCAAACCGGCGAGGAACGCACGCTGTCGGTCTCGGGCGAGGGGCTCTGGCTCAGGCAGGGCAATGCGGCAGGACAGACCGTGATCCGGGCCGCACGCGCCAATGCCGATGGCACCGAGCTTTTTGCCGCCAGCTTCTTCGTCTATGACGAGGGCGGCCAGGCTTTGCGCCGGATCGACGCCGACCGCGCCGCGCTGGTCGATGGCGCGTGGCAGATGGCGGGCGCCAAGATCTGGCCGCTGACCGTGGCCAACCCCGAGGCCGAGGCCGTCACGCACGAGACCTATGCGCTGGCCTCGACCCTCACCCGCGACCAGATCCGCGACAGTTTCGGGCGCCCCTCGACGGTGCCGATCTACGAGCTGCCCCGCTTCATCGCGCAGCTGCGCGCCGCCGGCTTCGCGGCGCTGCAACACCGGGTCTGGCTGATGACGGAACTGGCCAACCCGCTGATGCTGGCCGCCATGGTGCTGATCGCGGCCAGCTTCACCATGCGCCACACGCGGTTCGGCAAGACCGGGATCATGGTCCTCTTCGCGCTGCTTCTGGGGTTCGGCATCTTCTTCTTGCGCAGCTTCGCGCAGGTCCTGGGCGAATCCGGCCAATTGCCCGTCGCGGTCGCGGCCTGGACGCCGCCGCTTGCCGCGATCCTCTTGTCGCTCGGCTTCCTGTTCCATACGGAGGACGGATGATGCGCGTTCTCCGCCTGATTGCCGTGTACCTGGTGCTGGCCCTGCCCGCCGCCGCGCAACAACAATTGCCCGCGACGCTGATCGCCGATGACATCCGTTTCGCGCGGCTGAACAACAGCGTCGTGGCGGCGGGCAATGTCGAGGTCCTGTACCGGGGCACCCGGCTTCAGGCCGCCGCCATCCGCTATGACGGCACCGACGACCTGATCACGGTCGAGGGGCCGATCACCCTGACCGAGGCCGATGGCAGCACCATCATCCTGGCCGATTTCGCCGAGCTGTCGCGCGATCTGCAGCAGGGCGTGCTGCAATCGGCCCGCCTGGTGCTGGACCGGCAATTGCAGATCGCCGCGACCCAGATCAACCGCGTCGATGGCCGCTACACGCAGCTTTACCAGACCATCGCATCGTCCTGCCAGGTCTGCGCGGCCAACCCTGTGCCGCTATGGGAGATCCGCGCGCGGCGCATCGTGCATGACACCGAGGAACGCCAGCTCTATTTCGAGGAGGCGCAGTTCCGCGCCGCCGGCATCCCCATCATGTATCTGCCGCGCCTGCGCCTGCCCGATCCCACGCTGGAGCGCAGCACGGGGTTCCTGACGCCGCAGATCCGCGCCAACAACCAGATCGGCACCGGCATCCGGGTGCCCTATTTCATCACGCTCGGCGATCATGCCGATGTAACGGTGACGCCTTATGTCACCTTTGGTGAAAGCCAGACGCTTGAGATGCGCTATCGCCAGGCCTTCCGCAACGGGTTCGTGGAACTGAACGGCGCGATGTCCTGGGACGAATTGAACGAGGAAACCCCGCGCTCCTACCTCTTTGCCACCGGCTGGTTCGACCTGCCGCGCGATTTCCTGCTGACCTTTGACTATCAGACCGTGTCCGACCCGGCCTATCTTCTGACCTATGATTATTCGGACGAGGACCGGCTGAACAGCCATATCACCGTGGCCCGCGCCCGGCGCGACGAGTATATCGAAGCCTCTGTCACCCGGTTCCGGTCGCTGCGCGACGCGGATAACAACTTCACCCTGCCGACACTGATGACGGATGCCGAGATCATCCGCCGCTACGCGCCCGATTACATTGGCGGCATTGCCACACTTGGCCTGTCGACCCATAGCCACCAGCGCCGGTCCGACTCCGACCTCCCTGAGCCTTCACCCGACTTGGGGCGCGACGTGACGCGGCTTAGCCTGGAGGCGAACTGGCGGCGTGACTGGGTGCTACCTGCGGGCGTGCTCGCCGCGGTGGAACTAGGCTGGATCGGGGATATCTACGATATTCGACAAGACAATCGGTTTGACGGTCCCGTCACCCGCACCACGCCCTTTGTCGCGGCAGAGCTGCGCTGGCCGCTGGTGCGTGCCAATCCAAACGGTGTGTCGCATCTGATCGAGCCGGTGCTGCAATATGTCTGGTCGCCCGACGACACTCCACTGATCCCGAACGAGGATAGCGGCGTGGTGGAGTTCGACGAGGGCAACCTCTTCTCGCTCAACCGCTTTCCGGGCGCGGACGGGCACGAGATCGGCCAGCGGCTGGCCTTCGGCCTGACCTATACCCGCGACGATCCGCTTGGCTGGAACCTCGGCGTTACCGTGGGCCGGGTCTGGCGCGACGACAACTACCGGCAGTTCACGCAAGGCTCGGGCCTGGATGGTCGGCGGTCGGACTGGCTGGTCTCGGCCTCAGTCGAGATGGGCCAGAGCTTCCTATTGATGAACCGGGCCATCTTCAGCGATGAATTCAACGTCACCTCGAACGAGTTTTCGCTCGGCTGGCAGGGGGCGCAATTCGAAGTGGCCTCCTCGCTGACCTGGTTGCAGGCCGATGACGATGAGAGTCGTCCGCAGGACAGCGCTGAATGGGCCTTTGACGCGGCCTATGAATTCGACAGCCCCTGGGGCGCCTCCGTCGATTGGCGCTACGATTTCGAGGCCAATGAACCCACCCGCGCGGGCCTTGCCGTGACCTATGCCACCGAATGCGTCGATGTGGAGTTTTCGCTCTCGCGTCGGTTCACAACCTCCGCTACGTTGGCCCCGGCAACGGATTTCGGCCTGACCGTGGCACTGAACGGGTTCGGGGCCTCCCGCGACGGGCGCCAATATGCCCGCAGCTGCCAATGATGAGCCGCGCCAAGACAGGAATGAACGGAATTTTGACACCCATGACCATCCGCGCATCGCTGACCAAACGCCTATCCCGCCTCTTCGGCCTTGCCGCCCTGACCTGCGCCTTGAGCCTTCCGGCCACCGCGCAGCAAAGCCCGTTCGCGGCGGCGGTGACGGTGAACGGACGGGCCGTCACCTATTACGAGATCGACCAGCGCGTCGCCTTCATGCAGCTTCTGAACGCGCCGGGCAACCTGCCGGAACGCGCCCGCGAGGCCCTGATCGACGAGCGGCTGCAACGCCAGGTCGGCGACCGGCTTGGCCTGACCGCGACACCCGACCAGATCGCCGACGGCATGGAGGAGTTCGCCGCCCGTGCCGACATGGATACCGAAGCGTTTATCCGGGCGCTGGCCGATGAAGGCATCTCGGCGCAGACCTTCCGCGATTTCGTCGCCGCCGGACAGACCTGGCGCAACGTGGTGCGCGACCGCTTCGGCGGGCGGATCACGATCACCGAGGATGAGATCGACCGCGCCCTGACGCTTGCCACCAGCCCCGATGGCGCGCAGATCAACTTTGCCGAACTGGTCATTCCGGTGACGCCGCAGACCGCCGAGGAGGTGCGCCTGCGCATCACGCAATTGTCGGAAACGCTCGACGGCTCGATCGGCGGCTTCTCGGCGGCGGCGCGGGAGTTTTCCGCGGCGGGCTCGGCGCGCAATGGCGGCGGCATCGGCTGGCGGCCCCTGTCGGCCATCCCGCCACAATTGCGCACCATCCTTCTGCCCCTGCCCATCGGCGGCGTGACCGAGCCGGTGCCGCTCGGCAACGCGGTCGCCATCTTCCAGCTTCGCGGGCTGGAGGAGAGCGATTTCGTCACCCCCGACATCACCGCCGTGACCTATGCCGAGGTCCTGATCCCCGGCGGGCAGGCCGCGCAAGCCGAGGCAGCGGCCCTGCGCGACGAGCTGGACACCTGCAACGACCTCTACGGCGTGCGCCCCGGCGGCTTTACCCTGAACGAGGATGTGCCGGTCGGCCAGGTGCCGGGCGATATCGCGGTCGAACTGGCGCGGCTGGATGCGAACGAGGTTTCCACCTCGCTGACCCGCGCGGGCGGCACGCAGCTGCTGTTCGTGATGCTGTGCAGCCGGGCCACGGAACTGCCCGAAGGCGGGCGCGACCAGGTGCGCGAGCAACTGTTCCAGCAGCGCATCGGGGGCTATGCCAATGGCTACCTCGCCGAATTGCGCGCCGACGCCATCATCGACGAGACCCCATGACCCCCGCCCCCATCGCCGTCTCCTGCGGTGAACCGGCGGGCGTCGCCCCCGAGATCATCGTCGGCGCGCGGGCGGCACTTGGCGGCGAATTGCCGTTCTTCGTGATCGGCGATCCGCGCCATTTCGCAGGGCTCGGGCTGGGATTGGCGGAGCTTTCCGATCCCTCCGAGGCCGCGCGCGTTGCCCCCGGCACCCTGCCCGTCCTGGCGCATCGTTTCGCGGGCGCGCGGGTGGCGGGCCAGCCCGACCCGGCCAATGCGCAGGGCGTCATCGACGTGATCGCGCGCGGGGTGGAGTTGGTGCGCAGCGGCGCCGCCTCGGCGCTCTGCACCGCGCCCATACACAAGAAGGCGCTGAAGGACGGGGCGGGATTTGCCTATCCCGGCCATACGGAATACCTGGCCGCGCTGGCGGGGGTGGAGCGCGTGGTGATGATGCTGGCCTGCGAGGGCTTGCGCGTGGTGCCGGTGACGATCCATATCGGCCTGGCCGAGGTGCCCGCCGCGCTGACGCCGGATCTGCTGGCCGACACGATCCGCATCACCCATGCCGCCCTGATCCGCGATTTCGGCCTGAGCGCGCCGCGCCTTGCCGTGGCGGGGCTGAACCCCCATGCCGGCGAAGGCGGCACGATGGGGCGCGAGGAGATCACGGTGATCGCGCCGGTGCTGGAGGCGTTGCGCGCCGAGGGGCTGGACATCACCGGCCCGCAATCGGCCGATACCATGTTCCACGCGGGCGCGCGGGCGGGCTATGACGCGGCGATTGCCATGTATCACGACCAGGCGCTGATCCCCGTAAAGACGGTGGATTTCGCGGGCGGGGTCAACGTGACGCTCGGCCTGCCCTTCATCCGCACCTCGCCCGATCACGGCACGGCCTTCGACATCGCGGGGCAAGGCCGCGCCGATGCGACCAGCATGATCGCGGCGCTGCGCATGGCGGCGGCAATGGGGGCAAGACGGTTCGGAGGCGCGCGATGAGGGACGTTGCAGGGGGCGCTGCCCCCGTCGCCTTGCGGCGACTCCCCCGGGATATTTGCGGAACAAAGAAGCGGGCGGCGGCGCGCGTTAACCTTAACGGCGGGTTACGCCATGGCCACGATTGACGGCTTGCCCCCGCTGCGCGAGGTGATTGCGGCGCATGGGCTTTCGGCGCGCAAATCGCTCGGACAGAATTTCCTGCTGGATCTGAACCTGACGGCCCGGATCGCGCGCGCGGCGGGGGACCTGACAGGGGCGGATGTTCTGGAGGTGGGCCCCGGCCCCGGTGGACTCACGCGTGGCCTGCTGGCCGAGGGCGCGCGCCGGGTCGTGGCGGTGGAAAAGGATGCCCGCTGCATGGCCCCGCTGGCCGAGATCGCGGCGGCCTATCCCGGTCGGCTGAAGGTTCTGAATGCCGACGCGCTGGAGCTCGACTGGGCCGCGCATCTGACGCCGCCGGTCAAGATCGCGGCGAACCTGCCTTACAACGTGGGCACGGAATTGCTGGTGCGCTGGCTGACGCCGC
Source organism: Alterinioella nitratireducens (assembly GCF_013155465.1). GTDB lineage: Bacteria > Pseudomonadota > Alphaproteobacteria > Rhodobacterales > Rhodobacteraceae > Alterinioella > Alterinioella nitratireducens. Next base: position 56,395 of record NZ_JABJVX010000010.1, read on the forward strand.
CCGACTGGCCGCCGCTGTGGCAAAGCCTGACGCTGATGTTCCAGCGCGAGGTGGCCGACCGGATCGTGGCCGGGCCGGGATCGAAGACCTATGGGCGGCTGGCGGTGCTGGCGCAGTGGCGCGCGACCGCGAAGATCGTGCTGACCCTGCCGCCCGAGGCCTTCACGCCGCCGCCCAAGATCCATTCCGCCGTAGTGCATCTGGAAGCCCTGCCCGAGCCCCGATTCGAAGCCGACCCGAAGGTGCTGAACCGCGTTGTCGCGGCGGGCTTCAACCAGCGCCGCAAGATGCTGCGCGCGGCGCTGAAGGGCGTGACCCCCGATATCGAGGATCGGATCGTCGCGGCGGGCTTGAAACCGACCGACCGGGCCGAACAGGTCCCGGTCGAGGGGTTTTGCGCGCTGGCCCGTGAAGTGGCGAAGGCCTAGATCGTTTCAGGGTCACATTGCATCGGTTTTCTCTGTCTCGCCCCAACCGGGGCGAACGCGAAAACCGATCCACTGTTTCAATGAAACCCTGACACGCTCGGACTATTCCGCCGCCTGCGGGCCACCTTGGTTCGAGGCATCGCCGCCATCATTGCCGCTGTCGGAAGTGCCCTCATCGGAGGTCTTCTTGGCCGGCTTGCGGGTGCGGGCGCGTTTCGGCTTGGGCGCGTTTTCCGGCGTGTCCACCAGGCCCGAGGGGCTGTCGCTGCCGGTGTCGATGACGGAATCGAAGGATTTGTCCTGATCCTGGCCGCCGCCTTGCTGATCGCCGCCCTGCCGGGAGGTGTTGGCCTCGGGCCGGTCGTCATTGCCGCCGCCCTGGTTGCCGCCGTCCTGGCCATTGTCGTCGTCGCGCTGCTGGCGGCGGGCCTGTGCCTGCGCCTGCTGCGCCTCCTGCTCGGCGCGCTTGGCGTCCTGTTCGCGCTGCGCCTCGCCCAACATCCGCGTATAATGCTCGGCATGCTGCTGGAAGTTCTCGGCCGCGACCCGATCGTTCGACAATTGCGCGTCGCGGGTCAGCTGGTTGTACTTGTCGATGATCTGCTGCGGCGTGCCGCGCACCTTGCCTTCGGGGCCGGAACTGTCGAATACCCGATTGACGATATTGCCCATCGGCGAGCGGTTGCGGTTGCCCTTTGACCGCGAGCGGTTTTTAGATGATCTCATGGGTCTCGTATCTTTTCCAGTTAACCTGGGATAAAGTTCATTTCACGGGCGTGACGAAAACCTGTCGACGCGATCGCGAAACCATGTGGTCTGCGGTGTCCCCGGCGGTGTTCCCTGGCATGGTCTGACTGATCAGTTGGGGGTGACCGCGGGGGGCCGGAGATCAACCCCTCGCCACGACCGCATGGCGTCTTGTAATCACGCAACCTGCGGTGAAACAAGGCCAAACTGCGCGGATCGCGGCCAATTCGGTGCATTTTGGCCGAAAACCGTGGCAGGAATGCCCTTTGCGCGGGTCACCGCCCAGGATTGCGGGCAATCACGACACGGTCTCTGCCATCCAGATCGGGACGGATCTCGGGGGTTTCAAGCCCCGCATCGGTGAAGAGGCGCGCAACCTGGCGCCCTTGCGTCGGTCCGATCTCGACCATGAGCGTGCCGCCGGGGGCCAAGTGCCGTGTCGCCCCCGCCGCGATCCGGCGATAGGCGGTCAGGCCATCAGCCCCGTCGGTCAGGGCCAGGTGCGGATCGTGATTGGCCACCTCGGGCGAGAGGCCCGCCATCTCCTGCGCCGCGATATAGGGCGGGTTGGAGACGATGAGAGGGAACGGGCCGGCGATCTCGGCGAACCAGTCCGATCGGGTCAGCGTCAGACGCTCGGCCACGCCATGGCGCGCGGCGTTTTCGGTGGCGGCCTCAAGGCAGGCGGGATCCAGATCGCTCGCTACCCCGCGCGCCTCGGGCCATTCCGCCAGCAAGGTGACGGCAAGGATACCGGTGCCGGTGCCAAGGTCCAGGAGGCGCGGCAGGGGGCCAACCTCCAGCGCCGCCGCGATCAGGGTTTCGGTTTCCGGGCGCGGGTCCAGCGTGGCGGGGCTGACGATGAATTCGCGGCCCCAGAACACACGCCGCGCGAGGATGCGCGCGACGGGTTCATGACGGGAACGCCGGTCCAGAAATTCCTGGAATCGCGCCATTTCACCTTCCGACACCACCCGGTCGGGCTCCAGCGACAGCCGCCCCGCGGGCAGGCCGACCGCCCCGGCCAGCAAGAGCCGCGCATCGCGCGCGCCCCCCTCTATCTCCGACAGCGTGCGCGCACCTTGCGCCAAAGCCGCGCGCAGGGTGGTCATTGCATCTCGGCCAGCATCCGCGCCTGGTCGTCGGCAGTGAGCGCGTCGATGATCTCGTCCAGATCGCCCGCCATCACCTGGTCGAGCTTGTAGAGCGTCAGGTTGATACGGTGATCGGTCAGGCGGCCTTGCGGGAAATTATAGGTGCGGATGCGTTCCGAGCGGTCGCCCGATCCGACCTGGGATTTGCGGCTGGCGGCGCGTGCGTCATCCATCCGCTGGCGTTCGAGATCGAAGAGCCGCGCGCGCAGCACGTTCATCGCGATCTCGCGGTTGCGATGCTGCGATTTCTCGGACGACGTCACGACGATGCCCGACGGGATATGCGTGATCCGCACCGCCGAATCCGTGGTGTTCACATGCTGCCCCCCCGCCCCACTGGCGCGCATCGTGTCGATGCGGATATCGGTGGCGGGGATGTCGATTTCGACCTCCTCGGCCTCGGGCAGCACGGCGACCGTGGCCGCCGAGGTGTGGATGCGACCGCCGGATTCGGTGGTCGGCACGCGCTGGACGCGATGCACGCCGCTTTCGTATTTCAGCCGGGCGAAGACGTTCTCGCCGGTAATATGCCCAACCAGTTCCTTGATGCCGCCAAGCTCGGTCAGTTGTTCCTCGATGATCTCGAAGCGCCACCCCCGCGCCTCGGCATAGCGTTGATACATGCGCAAGAGCTCGCCCGCAAAGAGCGCCGCCTCATCGCCGCCGGTGCCGGGGCGGATCTCGATCATGGCGGGGCGGGCGTCGGCCTCGTCACGCGGCAGGAGGGCGATCTGCAAGGCCTGTTCGGCCTTGGGCAGGGCCTTGCGCAGGCGGGGCAGTTCCTCCTCCGCCAGGGGGGCCATTTCGGGATCGTCCAGCAGCGCTTCGGTCTCGGCGATCTCGGCTTGCAGGTCGTCGAAGGCCGCGATCTGTTCGACCACCGGCTTCAGCTCGGCATATTCGCGCGAGATGGCGGCGATTTCCTCTGCCCTGGGTCCGGCATTGAGCCGCGCTTCGAGATACTCGAAACGCTCGGTGATCTGGCGGAGGCGGTCGGCGGGCAGCATCAGCGTGATGTGACGCGGGGGGGCCGCGCGGTCAAGGCCCCTCGGCCTCAAGGGCGGCGACGATACGCGCCACCCGCGCGCGGTTGGCGCCGAAGTCGGACTGGCCGAAGCGCGAGCGCGAGAAGATCGCGACACGGGTGCCGGAGCCCGCGGGCGTCAGCTTGATCGAGACCGCATCGGGAAAGCGCATGAGGGGCGTCCGCGCGACATAGGTGGCGTGCCCTTGGGCCAGGTCGCCAGCGATGCGGGTTGTGTGCGGCAGGGACATCACGATGCGATGCAGGGCGGCGGCGGTGTCCGAGGGGGAAAGGGGCGTGACATGGGCGGGCGCGTCGCCGTCCCGGTCGCGCAGGATGTAGGCATTGGGCGTGGAGGGGCGCGACGCGGTTTCGGGATCGACATGCCAGCGGGCCGGTTTCATCGGGGCCACGCGGATCATCAGCGCGAGACCTGCGACAAGGGCCAGGGCGATGAGGAGGATCTGGAGGGAGAGGCGCATGTCAGAACCGGGGGGCTTGGGATTGGGGGTGTCGAATTGCTGCGCAATCCGATCCGTGGGGGGCTGTCTGCCCCCCACACCCCCCGAAGGTATTTGTGGCAAAATGAAAGATCATGGTGCGAGTTCCTTGACGGTGGCGCGCGCGATGATGCGTTCCTCGTCGGTGGGGATGACCAGGACGGGACAGGCGCCCGCGTGGATCTCGGCGGCGTTTTCCGCATTGGCGGCGGGGTCGATGGCGAGGCCGAGGAAGCCGAGACGCTCCAGCGCGCGGGCGCGGATCAGGGCGGCGTTTTCCCCGATGCCGCCGGTGAAGACCAGCGCGTCGAGGCCGCCAAGGCTGGCGGTCATCGCGGCAATCTCGCGCGCCAGCGTGTAGACGTAGTAGTCGATCGCCTCCGCCGCCTCCGGGGCCTCCGAGGCCAGCAGGTCGCGCATGTCATGGCTGAGGCCGGAGAGCCCCTTGAGGCCGCTCTCATGGTAGAGCAGCCGGGTCAGCGCGGCGGCGTCCATGCCGTCCTCCTGCATCAGGTGCAAGAGCACGCCAGGGTCGATCCGGCCCGGACGTGTGCCCATGGCAAGGCCATCGAGCGCGGTGAACCCCATCGAGGTGGCGATGGAGCGGCCCCCGGACAGCGCGCAGAGCGAGGCCCCGTTGCCCAGATGCGCCACCACCACGCGGGCCTGCGCAAGATCGGGATGGTCGCGCGCCAGCACCCCCGCGATATAGTCATAGCTGAGCCCGTGGAAGCCGTAGCGCCGGATGCCGCGCGCATAGTAGTCGCGCGGCAGGGCGTAGGTATCGGCCACCCAGGGCTTGCCGCGATGAAAGGCGGTATCGAAGGCCGCGACCTGGACCGCGTCGGGAAACGCGCCTCGCGCGGCGCGGATCGCGGCGAGGTTGTGGGGCTGGTGCAGGGGGGCGAGCGGCACCAGATCCTCCAACCGCGCCATCATGGCCGCATCGAGGCGCACCGGCGCGTCCAGATCGGGACCGCCATGCACCACCCGGTGACCGACGCCCGCGATCGCGCGGCCCGCCATATGTGGCGCCAGCGCCCCGAGGATCGCCTCCACGGCGGCTGCGTGATCGGTGGGGCCAAGCTCCGTGCGGGTCTTCTCCGCGCCCTTGGGCGTGAGGGTCAGCGCGGCCTCGTCCCCGAGCGCGTCAACCTGGCCGGTGACCTCCTCGCGCGGCTCATCCGCAGCGGCATAGAGCGCGAACTTGATCGAGGAGGAGCCCGCGTTGAGGGTGAGAACAAGGGTTGTCTCGGGGCTCATCTGGCGCGCGCCGCGTAGAGGCAGGCCAGCGCCGAGGAGGCGACCCGCGCGGGCACGCCATCGGTGCGGCTGGTCAGAATCACCGGCACGCTCGCGCCCACGACCACCCCCGCCGCCGTCGCGCCGGCCAGGTGGGTGAGCGCCTTGAACAGGATGTTGCCGGATTCGATATCGGGCACCAACAGGATATCGGCCAAGCCCGCGACTGGGCCGTCGATACCCTTGACGCGGGCAGCATCCGCGCTGAGGGCCAGATCCATCGCCATGGGCCCCTGCACCAGCCCGCCGGTGATCTCGCCCCGACCGGCCATGCGGGCCAGTTCCTCGGCCTCCAGCGATGAGGGGATCGCCTCGACCGGCACGGTGACGGCGGAAAGCGCCGCCAGCTTCGGCGCGGCAATGCCGAGCGCGCCCGCCAGGTCCAGCGCGTTTTGCGCAATCGACGCCTTGCAGGCCAGGTCTGGGGCCACGTTCAGCGCCGCATCGGTGATCAGGACGGGCCGGTCTATCCCTCTTATATCCATGACGAAGACATGGCTCATCCGGCCAGGGCCCCGCAGCCCGCCATCGCGGTGGACGATCGCCTCCAGCAGGTCATGGGTGCGCAGGTGGCCCTTCATCACGGCCCCTGCCCGCCCCTCATGGACCAGTGCCACCGCGCGGGCCGCCGCCGCCGGATGGTCGGCAATGTCGATCACCTCGATATCGTCCAGGGACGCCCCCAGGTCGCGCGCGAATTCCGTGATCAGCCCGGCCTTGCCGACCAGGATCGGCGCGATCAGCCCTGCATCGCGTGCCGCAAGCGCGCCCTCCAGCGAGCGGCGGTTTTCAGGCGCCACGACGGCCGTGGGCAGGGCGGGCAGCGGGCGGGCGGCCTCGATCAGGCGCGCAAGATGCGGATGGTCTGTCATGTCCGGGGGGCTTTCGATTGGGAAGGGATGTCAGGTGCCGACGGGCGCCAGCCGGATACCGGCGGTTTCCAGTCCGGCGCGCACGGTGCGCGCGATCTGCAAGGCGGCCTCGTTATCGCCATGCAGGCAGATCGTGTCGATGCGCGCGGGGATATGCGCGCCCGACTCCGCGATGATCGCGCCCGCCTGCACCATCTTGACGATGCGGCTTGCGGCATGGGCCGGGTCGTGGATCACGGCCCCCTCCCTGGCGCGGTCCACCAAAGTGGCGTCGTCGTTATAGGCGCGGTCGGCAAAGATCTCGCCCGCCCAACGGCACTTCAGCGCCTCGACGGCCTTTTGCTGCGCGGTGGCGGCGAGGATGAGAATGATCAGGTCGGGATCGACCGACAATGCCGCCTCGTAGCAGGCCCGCGCCATGGCCTCGTTTTCCGAGCACATGTTGGAGAGCGCCCCGTGCAGCTTGAAATGGCGCACGGTTGCGCCCTGCGCCCGGGCCACGCCCTGGATCGCGCCGACCTGGTAGCGGATCGCGGCCTGAAGGTCTTCGCGCCCCATCTGCATCCGGCGGCGGCCAAAGCCCTGCAGATCGGGAAAGCCGGGATGCGCGCCGATGCCGACGCCGTGGGTATGGGCCACGCGGATGGTCTCAGCCATGACCGAGGGGTCGCCGGCATGAAACCCGCAGGCGATATTGGCCGAGGTCACGACACCCAGAATATCGTCATCGCGCCCCATCACCCAAGGCCCGAAGCTTTCGCCCATATCGGCATTCAGATCGACCTGCTCCGTCATCGCTCATTCCTCCGCCTTTGCCGAGACTACCCCGCCGACCAATTGATAGGACAGCAGATCGGGAATGTCATGCGGGTCGCGTATGCGCGGGGTCACGCCATCGGGCAGCGCCTTGCGATGCCTGGCCGCCGCCGCGCGCGCCTTGAGCGCCTCCTCCAGCTCCACGAAGCGAAACCGCAACGCCGTGCCGGGCGCGGCCTGCGCGACGCGGGGCAGATCGGCGGCGATCACCGTGGCGATGCGGGGATAGCCGCCCATGGTCTGGCATTCGGGCAGAAGGACAAAGGGCGCGCCGTCGCCGATCACCTGGATATCGCCCGGCACGATGATCTCGGACAGGATCGCCAGGTGCGCGTCTTGCGAGAACCCGTCGCCGTCATGGGCCATGCGCGCGCCCATTCGGCTGGCCCTTGCATCCTTGCGAAATTCGGTGGCCTCGAAGCGTCCCCGCGCATCATCGCCGAATTGATCGGTCTGGACGGAAGGAAGCACGCGGATCAGGCCGCCCGAGAACCGGTCCTGTGCCGTCAGGGTCAGCCCGCCGGCATTGGGGGCGGGCTGCGCATCGAGGCGGGTGCCGGATGAAAGCGCCCCGCCGATCCCGCCCGCCAGATGCGCCGAACGCGCGCCGAGAATGGAGGGCGCATCCAGCCCCGCCACGCTGAGATAGCCGTAGCTGCCCGCGCTTGCGCCGCCGATCTCAAGCTCCGCCCCCTCGCGCAGCAGGTAACTGCCGGGCCAGTGCAGCCGCGCGCCGTCCAGACGGGCCTGCATCGGCGCGCCGGTCAGCGCGATCAGCAGATCGCCCCCTTCGGCCCGGAACCGCCCCCCCGCCCCGGCCATCTCGATCGCCAGCGCCTCCTCGGCCTGCATCCGCATCAGCGCCGCGCCCTCGGCCAGGGCCAGCGGATCCATCGCGCCCCCCCGCGAGAGGCCCGAGGCCAGGTATCCGGGTCGGCCGAAATCCTGCAACGACAGCCCCGGCCCCGCCTTGACGATATGCAGACGCACGCTCATTCCAGCGGCTCGGCCATGGCGTCGAGGCCGGTCTCCAAGCCCGCAACCGCGTCCTCGTATTCGGTGACGCTGACCGGGCGATACTGCACCTCGTCGCCCGCCTTCAGCGCGAAAGGCGCGTCGGCCCCCTGCCGGAAGCCGTCAAAGGCGGCCTGCCCGATCCAGCGCCAGCCGGTCTGGGTTTCGACCGGGAACATCACCATCTGCCGGATCGCGAGGCCGAGCCCGCCCTTGGGCACGCGCGGGGTCAACTCGGTCTTGCGGGCAATGTCGAAAGCGTCGGGAAGCTGCCCCAGATAGGGCAGTCCCGGCGCGAAGCCGATGGTCAGCACGCGCAGGCGCGTGGCGGCAATCGCCTCGATGGCCGCGTCGGCGGTCATCCCGGCCATTTCGGCGGCTTCCTCCAGTTGCGGCCCGTGATCGCCGCCAAGGACCGCCGGAATGCGCCAGAGGCGGCGGCCCTCGGGCAACCCCGCCTCGTGCCAGTCCCGTGCCTCCAGAAGCGCGCAGACCCGATCCTCCAGCGTCGCGTGATCCAGCCGGTCGGGATCGAAGCGCAGGTAGACGGATTTCAGCGAGGTCGCGGTTTCCTCGACCGCGTCCCATGCCTCCGCCTCCACGGCGGCGCGGAAGGCCAGCACGGCGGCATTGGCGCGCATCGACAGCGCATCGTCGAAGGAGACCAGCAGGCTGGCCTCCCCCATCCGGCGCACCTGCGGAAACTCTGGCCGGGGCATCCTGGCGGGCTCCTCTTTTCCCTTGTTCCGGACCATGGTGATCGTGATCGCGGGGCCGTGCAACCCGGTTGCGCCGATGGCCGCCCGCGCATTTTTCCCGGCCCCTCGCGCCCGCCCCTCTTGTGCCGCGCGCGGCAATCTCTTATCGACAGGCCCGGGCCGGTCTAGCTCAGCTGGTAGAGCGTCTGATTTGTAATCAGGGGGTCGGGGGTTCGAGTCCCTCGACCGGCACCAATCCACCCCAAGAAAACAATGACATAGACCCCCTCATGCGTGAATTTCGCGTGCTCCCGGCGCGCTTTTTCCGTGGCACGCCCCCTGCCTTGCACAAGCCGATTGACATGCCTGAGTGAATCACTCAACTTTATTCCTATCGAACCGCAACCCGCAGCGAGGACGCCTTCGCCATGTCTGACACCCTGTCATTGCCCACCCCCGAGACCCGCACCAACCCCCTGCCCTGTCACCGTGCCGAGGCGCTGACAAACGGGGGCAACCTGGCCGAAATCGCGCTTGGCGATCAGCTTTACCGGCTGCGCATCACCAAGGCCGGCAAGCTGATCCTGACCAAATGAGCCGGGTGCCCAGACATCGCGGCGGGGTTCCTGTCGGGACCATGCAGGAGCTTGGGCCCGTCGAGGCGGGTGCGGTGCTCTACCTGCGGCTCTGGTGTGACGGGGCTGCGGCGCAGGGCCAGGCACGGCGCGATTTCGTCACCGCCTTTGGCGCGGCGGAAGGCGTGGCCGTGGCCGACAGTCTCGATACCCTCTGCACGCTCTGCGCCCGCCACGGACGCCGCCCGCTGATGCGCCACGGCGTGACCTGCGCCTGCCTTGGCGGCGACGAATCCTCATTCGCCAATTTCATCCTGACCGCCAGCGAGGGCGACCGCGAGGATGCGATGTGGATCGCCACGACCCTGGTGCGCGCCGATATGGCCCCGGCCCTCGTCGCGCTGGCCGAAAGGTTCGGGTTGGCGCTGAAGCGGATGGCCTTGAGGACGCGGGCCGCACGGCTGCACTGAGACGGCTCAGATCGCCGCCTCGATGCGCATGGCGCCGTTCTCCAGCCAGCCATCGACGCGGAACACGCTGCGGATATTGTCACGGGTCAGGACATCCGCCGGTCTGCCCGTGGCATGGGCGCGCCCGTCCTTCATCAGCGTCACCAGATCGCAGTAGCGCGCCGCCAGCGTCAGGTCGTGGAAGGTCGCCAGCACCGTCGCCCGCCGCCGCTTGATCTCATCGAGCAGGATCAGCTGGTAGCACAGGTCGAGGTGGTTCGACGGCTCATCCAGCAAGAAGACCTGCGGGCCGCGCGCCAGAAGCTGCGCGATATGGGTGCGTTGGCGTTCGCCCCCCGAGATGCGCGCGGCCTCGGTGTCGGACCGGTCGGACAGGCCGGCCTGCGCCAGGGCCGCGTCGATGCGGGCGGCACGCTCGGGCCCGGACAGCGGCAGGCCCATCATCCCGATCTCGATCACGTCGCGCACGCTGAGACCCTGGAACGTTCCTCCCTCCTGCACCAGCGCGCCAACCGTGCCCGCCCAGTCGGATTGCGGCCAATCGTGGATGGCGCGTCCGGCGATGCGCAGTTCCCCGGCGTCGATCCGCTGCGCCCGGTAGAGGCTGCGCAGCACGGTCGTCTTGCCTGCCCCGTTCGGGCCGAGCAGCCCGTGAAACTGACCCTCCGCGACATTGAGCGAGAACCCCGCCACGCGCGGCGCACCGCCAAGGGTGACATGCAGGTCCGTGATCTCGATGGCGGGATCAGAAGGCAACGCGCACCCTCCGCAAGATGACGATGAAGGGCGGCGCCGCGAAAATCGCCAGCAGCACGCCAAGCGGCATTTCCTCAGGCGCCAGCACGATCCGGCAGAGCAGGTCGACCACGACCAGCACCAGCGCGCCGAGGATCGCGGAAAGCGGGATCAAGCCCCCGTGCCGCCCGCCGACCAGAAGCCGCGCCATATGCGGCACGATCAGGCCGACGAAGCCGACAATCCCCACCGTGGCGACGGCCACGCCCGCCAGGAGCGCCACCGCGCAGAAGCAGACGATACGCTGCCGCCCGACCGCAACGCCAAGCGCCATCGCCCGCTCATCGCCCAGAAGCAGCGCGTCGAGGTTGCGCGCAGACGTCAGCGACAGGACCAGCACCAGCGCAAAGGCCAGCCCCGGTGCCCAGAGATCGGGCCAGCCCGTGCCCGCCGCCGTGCCCATCAGCCAGCCAAGCGCGGATTGCGTTGCGTAGGGGTCGCCCACATACAAGAAGAACGCAGTCAGCGACTGGAACATCAGCGAGATCGCCACACCCGCCAGGATCACCACCAAGGGCGACAGGATCACGCCGCGCCGCATCGACAGGGCCAGCGTCATCGCAAAGGCCAGCACCGCGCCCAGAAACGCGATGACGGGAATGCCGAAGGTCGTGGCGATCCAGGGCGGCAGCCACAGGATCGCGCCGACTGCTGCCGCCGATGCCCCCGAGGACAGGCCCATCAGGTAAGGATCGGCCAACGGGTTGTGCAGCACGGTCTGCATCAGCACGCCCGCCAGCGCCAGCCCCCCGCCGACCAGCGCCACCGCGATGACGCGCGGCATCCGCCATTCCCACAAGATGAGGCCAAGGCTGCGCGGCGCGGCCTCGGCCCGCATCAGCGCCGCGATCCGGTCGGCCCATGTTGCCTCGGCGGTGCCGAAAAACACGCCCGCCAGCATCGCAATCAGCAGCAGCACAAGCACCAGGCCCGGTATGATCGCGCGGCGGCTCATGGCCCTAGTTCAGCGCGTCGAGCTGCGCCGAGAGGTTGTCCAGCCCATCGGCGAATTGCATCCCCAAGACGGTTTGCGAAAAGGGGATGGTGACGAAACGGCCCGCTTGCACGGCGGACAGCTCCGACAGGACCGGGTCGGCCTCCATGTATTCGCGTTTCTCGGCGGCCGAGGACCAATCGGCCTCGATCAGCACGATCACATCCGGGTCGGCGGCCACCACGGCCTCCCAGGCCAGGTCGACCCATCGCCCTTCCAGATCGCCCGCGATATTGGTCAGGCCCACGGTTTCCACCAGCAGACCCGGCCCGCCGCAACAGCCGATGGAATAGGGCACCGCGTCGCCGCTGTCATAGATGAAGGCGCTTTGCCCGCGCCCCGCCTGCGCCAGCGCCGCCTCGGCCAGCCGCGCCTCGACCTGGTCGATCAGCGTGGCGGCGCGTTCCTCGACCCCGAAAATGTCGCCGATCACCGCGATATCGGTCAGGATCGGTTGCGTGGTCAGGCGCTGATCCTGCGGATGGGTGGCATCGCAGGAGGCGGCGACAAGATAGGTGCCGATGCCGAGGTCATGCCATTCCGCCTCGGCGCCCAGGTTATCCTCGGACCAGGCCGAGCCGAACCCCGCGAAGAGGAAATCGGGCTCCGCCGACAGCACCACCTCGCGCGCCGGGTAGCGCTCGGAGAGGACCGGGACAGAGTCATAGGCCCGCTGCCACTGCGGCAGGATGGCATCGTCCATATAGGCGGTGCCGACCATGGAGCGTTCGAGCCCAAGCGCCAGCATCACTTCGGTCGCCTGCTGGTTCAGCGTGATGGAACGGGTGGGGGCGGTGTCATAGGCGAATGTGCCGCCGCAACTTTGAACCACGGCTTCCTGCGCAAGCGTGGGTGCGGCCAGCATGGCGGCGATCAGGAGGGTGGGTTTAAACGGGTTCATGGCAGTCTTTCCGGCTGAAGGTCTGGTATCGGGGAAGGGGCGCGCCGCCGCGCAGAACGGTCTGGACGAAGGCGCGCACGGCATCGGCATCGGGCAGCGAGAACCAGTCGCCTTGCGGATAGACGACAAGGGACGGCCCCGCATTGCAGGGGAAAAGGCACCCGGTGGTGGTGACGAGGCAGTCGCGATCCAGCCCCGCGCGCCCGATCTCGGATTTCAGCAGCGCGGCGAAGTCCGGCGCATCGCGCAGGTGGCAGCGCGGGCCGGTGCAGACAAGGATATGGTGGCGATGCGCGGGCGGCGCGTCCCAGCCCTTGCCCCTTGCGCCTTGCGGGTCGGGCGGGATGGCGACGCGGGACGGTTTGGCGGTTGCGATGCTGGTCAGCACCGCCTCATCCGCCGCCGCGTCCTCGGCCATGAAGAGCGTCACGCCCGCGTTCTCGGCCCGCGACAGCCATTCCCCCGCCGCCCCCGGCAGCCAGGCCAAGAGGCTTTGCGACATCGGCAGGCCGAGCGGGCGCAGCGTGATCTCGCGCGCGCCCTGCCCCGCGAGGTCATCGAGCGCGCGCCACAGCCCCGCGCCCTCGCGCTCCAGCCGCACGACAGCGGCCTTGCCCGGCGTTTCGGCCAGCAATCTCCCGCTCATCCGCGCCAGCCGTCCGGCGCTGACATAAGCCTGAGAGATCAGATAAAGCGTTGCCTGCATCCTGCACCCCAACGGGGCGCTGCGCGCAAACAGGAAAGCAACTGGATCGCCATCGACTGTCTCCCCCGGGCACCCCGCCCGAAACGTTTCAACCAGGTGATGGCAGGTCTCCTGACTTCGCGGGTAGTCGCGCGGGGCCAACCTTCCCGGAGATCTCCTCCAGTGGCATATCTGGCCGCGCTCGCCGCTTACAGTTGCGGGGGCAGTTACGGATTCGGCGCGCTTTGGCTCCTCCTCACCGTATTCCCTTTTCATCCCCTGCGGCACGCTCAACCGCCGGGAAACCATCGCGGGCGACAACACGCGATTTGGGCCGCCGGGTCAAGGCGCAATCGGCCCCGATTTGGCGTGGATTGCGCGCGCCCGCACGGGTAGAGTGGCGCAAAAGCACAAGGCAGAACGGGCCGGGCAGCATGGCAAACCGCAAGGATTTCAACGTCGTCGTCGTCGGCCAGAACGGGCGGCTGCAATATGAGGCGGCGCTTTTCGCAGCCTCGTTTCGCGCCGCCAATCCGAAATTCAAGGGCAGGCTTTTCGTCGCCGAGCCGCAGCCGGGGCCGAAATGGTCCGGCAACCCGAAGATGGGCGACGGTGAGGTGCGCGCGCTGCTGGAGCGGCTCAAGGTCGAGATCGTGCCCTTCGAGGCGCGCCATTTCGGGCAGGACTACCCCTATGGCAACAAGATCGAGATGCTGACGGCCCTGCCCAAGGGCGAGCCTTTCGTGTTCTTCGATACCGATACGCTGGTGCTGGACGACATCGCGCAGGTGCCCTTCGATTTCGACCGCCCCTCCGCCTCGCTGAAGGTGGAAGGCACCTGGCCGCAGATCGAGCTTTACGGGCCGGGCTACGGGGCGATCTGGAAATCGCTCTATGATCGGTTCGGGCTGGATTTCAACAGCTCGCTGGATGAAAGCCAGCCCGATGAATACTGGCGCCGCTACCTCTATTTCAACGCCGGGTTCTTCTACTACACCTGCCCGCACGTATTCGGCGAACGTTTCCTGCATTACGCGCTGGAGATCCGCGACAACCCGCCCGAGGAACTGGTCTGCCAGGTCATGGACCCGTGGCTTGACCAGGTTGCCCTGCCGCTTGTGATCCATTCGCTCAGTGGCGGGCGTGAGGCGCTGGAGCCCGGCTGGCTGGACGGGCGCACCACCTGCCATTACCGGGTTCTGCCACTGCTCTACGCCCGCGAATCCGACCGCGTGGTCAAGGTGCTGGAGGAAGTCACCACGCCCAACTGGGTCAAGAAGGTGCTGAAAGGCTATGAGCCGATGCGGCGGATGATCTTCCAGGGCAAGGGCGAAAAGGCCCGCGCGCTCTTTGACCGCGCGGACCTGCCCCGGCGCGAACAGGCGATCCGAAACCGCCTGAAACGCGAGAAGCTGTGGTTGCGCTGATCACTTGGGCGCGTCGAGCCGGGTGACCGGTGCGGGCGTCTCGGGTGTCGGCCAATGCGGCGGAAACCTCGGCCCCCAATCGGCCAGGGCGGGGCCCGCGACAAGGGCCAGAAGGGCGGCGGTCAGGATCGTGCGTTTCATCTTGGACATCTCCATTCGGTTGCGGTGATGTCCCTGATCTGGGGGTCAGACCGGCCTTGGTCGCTCCGATTTCGAAATGGCGATGTGATTTTCGGGAACCGGCGCGGATTGTGCGGAATCGAGGAGCCGCGCGCGATACTCACTCGGGCTTTCGCCGGTCCGGTCGCGAAACGCCTTGTTGAACGGCCCGAGCGAGGCGAAGCCGCTGGCATAGGCGATCTCCAGGATCGTGCGACGTGCCTGCGCGGGATCGGCCAGCGCCGCCTGCGCGGACTTGATCCGGTAGCTGTTGATGAAGGTCGGGAAGTTGCGAAAGCCGAGCCGCTGGTTGATGACGGCGCGCAGCCGATGTTCCGGCACCCCGATCTCGGCCCCGAGCGCGGCGATGGTCAGCCCTTCCCGCTTCCAGATGCCCCCCGCCATCGCGGCATTGAGGTCGTCGATCACCGCGGCGTCGATGGCGGCCTTGCGGCGGGTTTCCGGCACCGGGCGCGGCGCGGTTTCGCAGCACAGGTCGGCGGACGGGTTCAGCACCCAGAGCGCGAAGGCAAAGGACAGGGCCAGGAACGCGGCGGCCTGTAGCGGGTAGATGAAGAGCGGCAGGTCGATCTGTGCCTTGACCAGTTCCACGGACGTGACGGCCACCCCCAACAGCGCCATCGCGGCCAGGAAACCGGGACGGAACCGGCGGCGATGCTCCACCAGGTCGTTGCGCGCCGTGGTCAGGCCAAGCCAGAGCAGCGAGACATAGAGCCCCAGAAGCAGCAGCCCGCGCGCGATGTCCAGCGGCGGCCAGACCAGGCTGGCCAGGGACAGGGCCACGCCCGCCCCCGCCACGCCAAGCCAGGGCCAGCGGTCTTGCGGGGCGTCGAGGAAGATCTCGACCACCAGCCAGGAAAAGGCCAGCGGCAGCAGGATCGCGCCGCCCGTCAGCAACGGGCGCCAGCCATCGGGCAAATCGGCAATGCCGGGGGCCGAGCCGATCAGGTAGCTGGCCTTGGTCAGCATCAAGGCGGTCACCGGCCATCCGACGCGGCGCATCTCAGGCCGCGCCATCAGCGCCACGGCACACAGAAGCCCAAGGGCGATCGCCGCCCCGCGCAGGAACATGTCGGCATAGATCATGGGGCGTCCTTTCCGGGCCGATGGGGGCGGTTACGACTTACCTACTGGTTTCGAACATGGCGCGTCGATTCCGAAACGTCGCGGAAAAATTCCGGAATCGAGCGGCATTCGCCCCCTGCGCAGCCCATGAAAAACCCTTCCGGGCAAGGGGCTCGGAAGGGGCGGTTCAATTCGCGATCGCAGTGAGGGCATCACCCCGCCGTGGCGGATTCGTCCTTCTTGCGCTCGGCATAGATCATCAGGGGCTGCGCGTCCGAGGTCACGGCCTCTTCGTTCACCACAACCTCTTCGACGCCATCGGTGCCGGGCAGGTCGAACATGGTGTCGAGCAGGATATCCTCCATGATCGAGCGCAGGCCACGCGCGCCGGTCTTGCGGGCGATGGCGCGCTTGGAGATCGCTTTCAGCGCGTCGTCGGTGAATTTCAGCCGCGCATCCTCAAGCTCGAACAGGCGCTGATACTGCTTGACCAGCGCGTTCTTGGGCTGCGTCAGGATGGTGACCAGCGCATCCTCGTCCAGATCCTCCAGCGTGGCGATCACGGGCAGGCGGCCGACGAATTCCGGGATCAGGCCGAATTTCAGCAAATCCTCGGGTTCGAGATCCTTGAAGTATTCGCCCACCGACTTGTTGCTGTCATCGCGCACATCGGCGCCGAAGCCCATGGCGCTGCCCTTGCCGCGCTGCGCGATGATCTTGTCGAGACCGGCGAAGGCGCCGCCGCAGATGAACAGGATATTCGTGGTATCGACCTGCAGGAATTCCTGCTGCGGATGCTTGCGCCCGCCCTGCGGCGGCACCGAGGCGACGGTGCCTTCCATGATCTTCAGAAGCGCCTGCTGCACCCCTTCCCCGCTCACGTCGCGGGTGATCGAGGGGTTGTCGGATTTCCGCGTGATCTTGTCGACCTCGTCGATATAGACGATGCCGCGCTGCGCCCGGTCGACATTGTATTCGCTGGCCTGCAGGAGCTTGAGGATGATGTTCTCGACATCCTCGCCCACGTAACCGGCCTCGGTCAGGGTCGTGGCATCGGCCATGGTAAACGGCACGTCGAGGATGCGCGCGAGCGTCTGCGCCAGCAGCGTCTTGCCGCAGCCGGTGGGGCCGATCAGCAGGATGTTGGATTTCGCCAGCTCGATCTCGGATTTCCCGGCATGGTTCAGGCGCTTGTAATGGTTGTGAACCGCGACCGAGAGCACCCGCTTGGCGTGCATCTGGCCGATCACGTAATCGTCCAGAACTTCGCAGATCTCCTTGGGCGCGGGCACGCCATCCGAGGATTTGAGGCCGGCCGACTTGGTCTCCTCGCGGATGATGTCCATGCACAGCTCGACACATTCGTCGCAGATGAACACCGTCGGTCCGGCGATCAGCTTGCGCACCTCGTGCTGGCTCTTGCCGCAGAAGCTGCAATAGAGCGTGTTTTTCGAGTCGCCGCCGGAAGAATTCGCCATGTCCAAAATACCTTTAGCCGGGTTTCGCTCTGTCATGTCGGGGGCGCTTGGCCGCGCCCGTCCCGTTCCTGTCGGGCAAGCCTAAAGCAGGCAAAACCGCACCACAACGTGAAAATGTATCGTTTTGCGCGCCATGGGGTTAACGCCTGCGTGATCCGCGAGGGGTCACGCAGGGCGCCCCGATATCAGCTTTCGACCGCGCTGCGATTCTCGACGATCTCGTCGATCAGGCCCCACTCCTTGGCCTGTTCGGGATCCATGAAGTTGTCGCGTTCCAGCGCATCGACCACGGCCTCAAGCTTCTGGCCGGTGTGTTTCACATAGATCTGGTTCAGCCGGTCCTTGAGTTTCTGGGTCTCCTTGGCGTGGATCATGATATCCGTGGCCTGGCCCTGGTACCCGCCCGAGGGCTGGTGGACCATGATGCGGCTGTTGGGCAGCGAATAGCGCATCCCCGGCTCGCCCGCCGTCAGCAGCAGCGAGCCCATCGAGGCCGCCTGCCCCACCACCAGCGTGGAAATCTTGGGCTTGATGTACTGCATCGTGTCATAGATCGACAGGCCGGAGGTCACGACGCCGCCGGGGCTGTTGATATACATGCTGATTTCCTTGGACGGGTTTTCGGCCTCCAGGTGCAGAAGCTGCGCCACGATCAGGGAACTCATCCCGTCATGCACGGGGCCGGACAGGAAGATTATCCGTTCCTTCAGCAGGCGCGAGAAAATGTCGTAGGCGCGTTCGCCCCGGCTGGTCTGTTCGACCACCATCGGGACCAGCGTGTTCATGTAAAACTCATGGGGATCTTGCATCGGGCCTGCCTCGGGTTTGGGTTGCTTGGCCTCGAATCCTATGTGCGCCCGCGGGGGGCTGCAAGGGGATGCGGTCGTGTTTTCCATGTCCTGAGACATGGGGGGCGGGCCGGTCAGCCGCCGCCAAGCCCCAGGATCGCGCCCCATTGCGGCAAAAGCCGCACGTTGTCGCAAGGATCGGGCGGCGGGTCGGCTGCCGCGACGGCATCCACGGCCTCGACGCTGCGCACGCCGTCCTGGAAGGGCAGCAGGCGGCAGGCGGTCTGGAAGAGGTCGCCCTGCAACGGCTCGATCGCCCAGACCTGGCGCACCTCATTGCTGTCCCAGGACACGATGTGATCGCCCTCGGGCGTGAAATCGGCCCCGACGAAGGGCACCAGCGCGTCGCGTGAATGCGAAAACTGGTAAAGCTGCAGCCCGGTCTGCGTGTCCCAGACCCGCACCTGCCCGTCATCGGCGCCGGTGACCAAGAGCCTCTCATCCGACGACAGCGCCATCGAGGTGACGAACCCCTCATGCAGCAGGCGGTTGTTGTAGAAGGGCGGCGCGCCGTCGCCCTCGTGGCGCAGCGCCAGCACGTTTTCCTGGTTCGGCAGGACCGAGATTCGGATCCCCGTCCCCTCCAGTTCCTTGCGCGAGGCATTGGCCCCGGCCTCGGTCGCGGAAATCACCGCCTCGACCATCTGGTTCGGGATCGTCGGCACCAGCAGGCCGGTGGAGACATCGAAAAGCCGCATCACCCCCGCCGCATCATGGGTCAGAACCAGATCGCCACGCGGCGAAAACCGCACCGTCTGCACCGGATCGCGGTGGCCCAGGAGGTTGAGGAGGATCTTGCCCGTCGGCACGTCATGCACCCGCGCGCGGTTGTCATCGGCCCCCACCACCATGCGCAGCCCGTCGGGCGAGAGGCCGAGGCCGAGGATGTTGACGCCGCCGAGATAGAGCTCGCTCGGGGTCAGAAGCTCATCGAATGTGGTCAGATCCCAGGCCCCGACCTGGTTGCCCGATGCCGCCGCGACCGTGCTGCCATCGGCCGAGACCGACAGCGTCGTCACCGGCCCCGGCATCGGCAGCACATGCTCCAGCCCCGCGGACCGCCCGTCCAGCGCCGGGACCAGGTCGATCACGCGCAACGTCGGGCCCGCCGCGACCACCACGCGGGCGCTGTCGGGCACGAAGGAGAGCGCGGTGATATCGTCACCGAGGTCCAGCGGTTCGCGCAGCGCACGGCCCGAGATCAGCGAATGGAACCGCAGCTGGTTCGCCGCCGTCGCCACCACCAGCGTATCGCGATCGGGGCTGAGCGTGGCCGCCAGCACCCGCGCGGCCCCGCGATAGGGCATCCCCAACACGGAGCGGGTTTCGGGGTTCCAGACCGTGGCGCGGGTGTCGTGCAGCGCCAGGAACAGGCCCTGGTCCAGCAGCACACGCGGGGCCACGTCCCTGTCGGGCATGGCCGGACCATCGGCCATCGCCGCGCCCGTCGCGGGATCATAGAGCATTGCATGGCCGTCCAGGCCGCCCGTGATCACCTGCCCCGATCCGGGCAGGAAGTCGATGAATTGCGCATGGGTGTCGGGCAGCGTGATCATGGCGCGCAGGCGCTGGCCCTGCACGGCGCGGCCAAGCTCTCCCAATACTTGCAGCCAGGCATCGTCGGCGCGACAGAGCGACATCGCCGCGGCCGGCAGCATCAGGCGGATCGCGGCGACAGGCTCCAGCGTTTCCGCCTCGCTGGCCCAATCCCGCATGCTCTCGCATTGCCGGTTCGACAGCCAGAAAAAGCCGATGATCATCGCCGCCATGCTGAGCGCGCCGATGGTGAAGCTGCTGACCCATCTTGTGATCTTGCGGTGGCGCTGGCCTGCCCGCAGATAGGCGCGCTGTTCCTCGGTGGGTTCGGGCGCATCGCGCGGGCGCCGCTCGATCCAGCGCTGCATGTCCTTGAGTTCGCGCCCGCGCGGCTCCAGCCCCGCGCCGCTGGCCCATCGGCTTGCCAGTTCGCCGTATCGCGTATGGTCGCGCACCCAGGCGATATCGCGATCCAGCGCCCGGTCAAGTCGGTTCAGCGCATTTTCCCGGTCGCCGCCGCGCCCGTAGAATCGGACATAGTTGATCTCGCGGATCTCGTCGGGAAGGATCGGGCCGACATCCTCGAAGGCGGCAGGCAGGAGGCGCTTGTTGAGCTCCAGCGCCAGGTGCATCTCCATCCGGCAGGCGGGGCTCTCGATCCAGTTGGGGCCGAGCACCGGCACCACCACGTCCGAGCCCTGGATCATCTCGCGGATGCGGGCGCTGATATGTTCGGCCTCGAAGATCCCCTCGCGGTCGATCAGGACGGGATGGCCCCGCTCACGCAGCGCGTCGCACAGGAAATCTGCGCGCTCCCGGTCCTTGTGGGAGTAGGAGATGAAGATTCGGGATCTCTCGGCCATCTCAGAACATCAAGCCCTGCGGATGCTGAAAAATCCAGCCCTTCACTGGTGTGGAAACCAGTTGTTTACCAATGGGTTGCGGCAGCATGGCATCACGGAGGCGTTGGAAATGTGAAAAAAGAAACAAACGATTTCAAACATCTATCAGGAAATTTCTCGGTTTTCCACCCTTGGCTCTTGTTAGTGTATTTACAACACTTAAATAGGATGGCATAACGACACTCACCGGACGCAAGAGACCAGCGCCCTCCCCCCAACGCCGCCTCTTGCGGCCAGATGAAGAAAGGACAGATCCGATGACACTCCGCGCTCTGGCCTTGACCCTCGCCGCCCCCCTCGCGCTTGCCGTTTCCCTCACGGCAGGCGCGGCCCGGGCCGATTGCCCCACCTGGCAGTATGATGCCCGCGCCAATATTTCGGGCTCGGAGCAGCAATTTCGCGCCCCGCAGCGCTATGACGTGGTCGCCGGTGGCCGCGCCAATCTGAACGGCTGCCCGGTTCCGGGCACCGGCTTCGTCGCCGCCATCCCCGATTTCGAGCTGAATTACCAGTCCGTGCAGGGGGCCGACCTCAACCTTCGGGTCGAGAGCGCTTGCGACACCACGCTTCTGGTCAACACGGCCAATGCGACATGGTTTTTCGATGACGACACCGGCGGCGCATTGCAGCCGTCCCTCCGCCTGCCCCAGGCCGGTTCCGGCACGTATGACATCTGGGTCGGCACCTATTCGCCCGCGCTTTGCCAGGCCCAATTGATTGTAGAGGCGCGATGACCGCGCCGCCCCGTGCTTAGGGAATTTCCCTACCCCAGACGACGATCCGTTTCTCCCTGTCCCCCCCTCCCGGATCGTCCGGCCGGCCCTTTTCTGTCCCGAAGGGCCGGCCAACCCTATTGACGGACAGGGCATTTTCATGTGTTGATTCTACACATACGAATTGCCCGGGGACAGGGCCTTGGACGAAAGGGGCCGGAGGGCAAGAGCCGGCGATTTGAGCATATATGAGCTATACCTATGAGTTTCCGCATCCGGCGGTCACCGCCGACATCTGCATTTTTTCCATTCGCGACGGACGGCTGAACGTCCTCCTGATCCAGCGCCTCATCGAGCCGTTCAAAGACAGTTGGGCGATCCCCGGCGGCTTCATCAAGATGGATGAAGACCTGATCGAGGGTGCCGCGCGCGAACTGGAGGAGGAAACCGGCGTCAAGGACATGCCGCTGGAACAGCTCGGCGCCTATGGCAAGCCCGACCGCGACCCGCGCGAACGCGTGGTCACGGTCGCCTTCATGGCGCTGGTGCCGTCCGATACGATGATCCTGGCGGCCTCGACCGACGCGTCGGATGCGCAATGGTTCGACATGGACGAATTGCCGCCCCTGGCCTTCGACCACGACAAGATCCTGGCCGATGCGCGGGCGCGTCTGGCCGACAAGGTCACCAACCGGGTGACGGAAACCGCGCTGGCCGCGTTCCAGTTCCTGCCGAAGAAGTTTACCCTGGCGCAGGCGCAGGCCGTGTTCGAGACCCTGAAGGGCGAGCCGCTGGACAAGCGCAATTTCCGCAAATGGATCGCGGCGAACTGGGATCTGGAAGACCTGAAGGAAAAGACCAGCGGCGGGCGGCATCGCCCCGCCGCGCTCTATTCGCTCAAGACCTGACGGGTCAATCGCCTTTCAGGCGCGGGGCCAGGGCCGACAGGTCATAGCCCGCATCGCTCGTGGCTTTCAGGATGTCGTCGGGCGATTGCGTGCCCGCCTGCGACAGCGCCCAGAGGATCGCGCAGCGCGTGCCGCTGCGGCAATAGGCCAGCACCGGCGCCGGCAGCGCCTCCAGGAGCGCGCCGAATTCGGTGGCATCGCGGTCTTCCACCTGGCCCGAAATGACCGGCTGGAACCGCACCTCAAGCCCGTGCGCGCGGGCGGCCTCGGCGATGCGGTCGAATTCGGGCTGCTCCGCGCCTTCGCTGTCGGGCCGGTTGCACAGAATCGAGCGGAACCCGGCCTTGGCGATGGCGGGCACGTCTTCGGGCGAGATCTGCGACGAAACGGCCAGATCGTCGGTGATCGGTTTGATATCCATGGCGGCTGGTCCTCCCTGACGCTTCTGCTCAGGGCGTATCAGCCGCCCCGCGCCCTGCCAAGCACCCAAGCACAATCAAGCCGGACCGGGCCGGGAAAAGCGCGGCGCGGGGGCGGGTTCTGTGACGCCGTCCCGCGTCACGAAGGCGCCCCGCGCAACGGCATGGGGGTGGGTATGCGCCTCCCAGAACGGCAGGACGGGGGCAAAGCAGGCATCCGAGCCTTCCAGCAGGTCGCACCATTCGGCTTGCGTGCGAGTGGCGAAAAGCGCCGTCAGTTCCGCCTTGAGCACCGGCCATGCCGCGCGGTCCATGTGCCGCTGCAGCCAGATCTCGGGCAATCCGGCCTTGTCGATCAGCACCTTCATGAAGGGGGCCTCGATCGCGCCGACCGAGACGAACTTGCCGTCGCTGCACGCGTAGCAGCCGTAGAAATGCGCCGCCCCGTCGAGAAAATTGGACGCGCGCGCGTCCTGCCACCAGCCGGAGGCGCGCAGGGAATGGAACATCGACATCATCAGCGATGCCCCGTCGACCATCGCCGCATCGACCACCCGGCCCCGCCCCTCATGGATCGCGGCCAGCAGCCCCACGACCAGAAACAGCGCCCCGCCGCCATAATCGCCGACCAGGTTCAGCGGCACCGGCGGGGGCCGGTCCGCGGCCCCCATCGGATGCAGCGCGCCCGCCAGCGCGATGTAATTCAGGTCATGCCCCGCCGCATGGGCCAGCGGCCCCTCCTGCCCCCATCCGGTCATGCGGCCATAGGCCAGACGGGGGTTGACCGCGTGACAGTCCGCGGGCCCCAGCCCGAGCCGTTCCATCACGCCGGGGCGGTTGCCCTCGATCAGCGCGTCGGCGCCGGCAATCTCCTCCAGCGCGGCCTTGCGTCCGGCCTGCGTTTTCACGTCCAGTTCCACGACGCGCTTGCCCCGGCGGCAGATATCGTGGCTGAGGCTGATCGACACGCCTCCGGGCCGGTCGATGGCCAGCACATCGGCCCCCATATCGGCCAGCATCATCCCTGCGAACGGGCCGGGGCCAAGCCCCACCATCTCGACCACTTTCACACCTGCAAGCGGCCCGCGCCCATCACCCATTCACGTTCCCCCCGTCGATCACGCTGCGCCGGTCGGCCGAGGGCGCGATGCCGAACTGCTTGAGATAGGTCTTGGAAAAATGGCCCGAGTCCATGCCGAAATCGCGCGCGATCTCCTGCATCGGGCGGCGACCGTCGCGCACCTCGACCCGCGCCGCCTCCATCCGCATCGCGCGGTAGACGGGCTGCGGCGTGTCGCCAAGCTCACGCTCGAAAAGCCGCGACAACTGCCGTTCCGAGACCTGCACCCGCGCCGCGATAACCGAGATCGGCAGGGGTTGGAACAGGTTCTCGCGCATCACTGACAGCCCGGCCAGCACCGTCTTGTGGCTGGTGTCATAGCGCTCCTCGACCGGCTCCAGCAGCGACCGGGCGACCTCGGCGCGCCTGGCGATGTCCTCCGCCGCCGCGATCCGCGCCTCGGCCAGCGCGTGGCGCATTAGCGCCGCGGCCCCCGTCGCGCGCGCCGTCGCCAGCCCCGGCGACCAGACAAAGGGGACATGGGAGATATCGACCCGGCGCGTCAGGCCGCGCAGGGCTTCAGCCAGGTCCGGATGGGCGGTGATCTGCGCGCCCGGTTCAAGCCCGAGCCGCGCCAGCAGCAGCACACCCGCGCCGATGGACCAAAGCACAACGCCCCGCCGCCGCGCCCGGCGCAGGACGACCAGTGCCGCCTCGACGGTCTCGGCTTCCTGATCCCGACCCGCGAGGATGATCAGGATCGCGGTCTCCGCCGCCATCTCCTCGGCCCGCTGATCAGGGCGCAGGGCGATGCCGCAACTGGCGGACACGGGCGCCCCGTCAAGCCCCATGGTTGTGAAGGGGATATGCCGCGCCTCCTCGGCCAACACGCCCGCCGCGGCACCCAGCGCGGCAAGGTTGAAGCCGGGGAGCAGGAAGAAAGTGACATGGGCGGGCGTGGACATGAGGCAAACCCTAGAGCACTTTGCGTTTGAATTGAATCGAAAGACGCCGCCTTGCCCTGCGGTCGAACGCGCCTTCCGATACTATCTGGATCGGACAAGACGGAAAATGCCGTAGCGACAGAGCGCAAGACCGCCAGGCTTGCGGATCGTCCCATCAGAGGCCCATGAGACGGGCGGCTTCTATCAGGATCTCGCCCTGACCTGAGCCAATGGGCCAGGGGCAGTTGCCGCTTGATCCCCGGCCCGATCCGGTTTCTGTTGTGGCCCGACAAGGGAGGCGTCCACATGCAAACCGTTTTCGTGCAGATCCGCTGCAAACCCGGCACCACCTATGACGTGGCCTTCAAGATCGTGCTCAAGGAAATCCATGCCGAGCTGTTCTCGACCAGCGGCGAATATGACCTGCTGGTCAAGCTGATCATCCCGAAAGAGGAGGATATCGGCCGCTACATCAACGAGAGGCTCGGCGATGTGGAGGGGATCGAACGCACCCTGACGACGCTGACCTTCAAGGCCTTCTAGAGACAACCATAAAAGGGGAGATGACAATGAAGCTGAAAACACTGGGACTGGCCGCGCTGATGGCCTCCGCCGCGCCGATGGCATTTGCTGACGCCCATTCGCAAGGCGTCACCGTCGGTATGATCACCACGCTTTCGGGCGGCGGCGCGGGGCTTGGCATCGACGTGCGCGACGGCTTCATGCTGGCCATGGCGCAGGCGGGCCGCGACGATATCGAGGTCATCATCGAGGATGACGAACGCGCGCCGGACCGCGCCGTGCAACTGGCCGACCGGCTGATCCAGTCCGACGATGTGGACATCCTGACCGGCATCATCTGGTCCAACCTCGCCATGGCCGTGGTGCCCTCGGCGACTGCGCAGGGGCTCTTCTACCTCTCGCCCAATGCGGGGCCGTCGCAACTGGCGGGCGCGGGTTGTCATGAGAACTATTTCAACGTCGCCTGGCAGAATGACAACCTGCACGAGGCGGCGGGCGCTTACGCAAACACAGCAGGCTACACCAATTCCTTCATCCTCGCGCCGAACTACCCGGCGGGCCGCGACGCGCTGGCGGGCTATCAGCGCTTCTTTGAAGGCGATGTCGCCGAGGAGGTCTACACCCAGCTCGGCCAGAGCGATTATGCCGCCGAGATCAGCCAGATCCGCAATTCGGGCGCCGACAGCGTGTTCTTCTTCCTGCCCGGCGGCATGGGCATCTCCTTCATGCGCCAATACGCCGAATCCGGTGTCGATATTCCGCTCATTGGCCCCGCCTTCAGCTTTGACCAGGGCATCTTGCAGGCCGTGGGCGAGGCGGCCCTTGGCGTGCGCAACACCTCGCAATGGAACCGCGACCTGGACAACCCGGCCAACGTGGCCTTTGTCGAGAGCTTCCAGGCCGAATATGGCCGCCTGCCCTCGCTCTATGCCAGCCAGGGGTTCGACACCGCCAACCTGATGCTGAGCGCGCTGGACGTGGCACACCCGGACGATGCCGACGCTTTCCGCGCGGCGCTGGAGGCGGCGGATTTCGACAGCGTGCGTGGCGATTTCACCTTCGGGCCGAACCATCACCCGATCCAGGACATCTATGTCCGCGAGGTGGTGATGGAGGGCGATGTGCTGACCAACTCGATCATCGGCGTGGCGCTGGAAGATCGCGGCGATGCCTATGCGGATCAGTGCCAGATGTGAGGCGTCTTGCAGGCGGGCCGCGCTTTGTGGCCCGCCTCATCCCTGATACCAGGCCACCAGCGCGCCGCGTTCGGGCGCGACCGAGGTGGCCATGCCCTCCGTGAACGCCTCGAACACCGGCTTGTTCAACCCGTTCAGCCCCACGATCACCGGAATCCCGCGCGTCAGCGCCATGCCGATCAGCGGGCGAAAGCCGCGCCCGTCGGCCTCCTGCTTGCCGAATTTGTTGATCACCAGAAGGTCGGCGCCAGCCTCCAGGCTCGCCTCGACCAGCCCCGCCGCGCGCTCCAACTCGGCGGCGTCAAGACGGCAGCCGCGCGCGCCGGGGCCAAGATCCTGGCTGATGCGCAGCACGGGGCCACCCGGCAGCACCTCGACATCCATGTCGCAGGGCTTGCCGGGGCCGCAATCGCTGTTGGTCTGGACGATCCCCGCGACCCGCACCCCCTGCCCCATCAACGCATGGGCAAAGCCGTGCAACACCAGGTCCAGGTCGCCACGCCCCGGCGAAATGACATATCCGATCTTCATGAACCGCCCTTCCGTTACGCGTCGGCGCTGATGTTTTAGGCGCGGCGGGGGGTGTTGTCACGCGGCTTGCGGGGCGCGCTGTTGCTATCGTGCGGGAATTCCTCAATGCTCAGGCGATGACTGACGCAAAACCCTGTTTTGACGAGATGTTGGTGGGCGGCGACCGCGCCCGGCAACCCTATGAGGCTTATTTTCGCTGGTTCCAGCAGGAAAACATCAAGGATCTGCGCCGCAAGTCCACCCAGGCCGAGGAATTCTTTCGCCGCATCGGCATCACCTTCAATGTCTACGGCCAGGACGAGGCGGATGAGCGTCTGATCCCTTTCGACATCGTCCCGCGCATCATCGGCGGCCGGGAATGGGCCGCGCTGGAACGCGGGATCGAGCAGCGGGTGCGCGCGCTCAACGCCTTTCTCCATGACATCTACCACCGGCAGGAAATCCTGCGCGCGGGCCGCGTCCCGCGGGAGATCATCGCCCGCAACGCCGCCTACCTGCCCGAGATGATCGGCGTGAACCCGCCCGGCGGGGTCTATACCCATATCGTCGGCACCGACCTGGTGCGCACCGGCGAGAACGAGTTCTACGTGCTGGAGGATAACGCGCGCACCCCCTCGGGCGTCAGCTACATGCTGGAAAACCGGGAAACCATGTTGCAGATGTTCCCCGAGCTTTTCGCCAAGCTCAAGGTGCGCCCGGTCGGCAATTACCCGCAGATGCTGCGCCGCTCGCTTGCCGCCTGCGCCCCGCCCGATCCGGGCAATCCCAAGCCGTGCATCGCCGTCCTGACCCCCGGCATCCACAACTCGGCCTATTTCGAACATTCCTTCCTGGCCGATCAGATGGGGGTGGAGTTGGTCGAAAGCACCGATCTGCGGATCGAGGATGGCCGCGTCGCCATGCGCACCACCGAAGGGTTCAAGCCCGTCGACGTGATCTACCGGCGCATCGACGATGACTATCTCGATCCCCTGACCTTCAACCCCGAAAGCCTGTTGGGCGTCCCCGGCATCATGGATGTCTACCGCGCGGGGCGCATCACCATCGCCAACGCACCCGGCACCGGCATCTCTGACGACAAGGCGCTCTATTCCTACATGCCCGAAATCGTCGAGTTCTATACCGGCGAACGCGCGATCCTGAAGAACGTGCCGACCTGGCGCTGCTCGGAGCCCGACGCGCTGGCTCATGTGCTGGAAAACCTCAAGGATCTCGTGGTCAAGGAGGTGCATGGCTCGGGCGGATACGGGATGCTGGTGGGGCCTGCCGCCAGCCGCAAGGAACTGGCCAGTTTCGCCGCCAAGCTGCGCGCGCGCCCCGGCAATTACATCGCGCAGCCGACGCTGGCGCTGTCCACCGTGCCGGTGCTGACGAAGGCGGGGCTGGCACCGCGCCATGTCGATCTGCGCCCTTACGTCCTGGTCTCGCCCGACCGGGTGGAAATGGCGCCGGGCGGCCTGACGCGGGTGGCGCTCAGGAAAGGCTCGCTGGTGGTCAATTCCAGCCAGGGCGGCGGCACCAAGGACACCTGGGTGTTGGGGGATTAAGCCATGATGCTGGGAAAAACCGCTGGCGGGCTGTTCTGGATGTTCCGCTATCTCGAACGCGCCGAAAACACCGCCCGCCTGCTGGAGGCGGGATGGCGCATCGCGCTGACCGCCGCCGATGACGAGGGCGAGAACGAGTGGGAATCGGTCATCACAACCGCGGGCATCAAGCCGGGCTATGAGGCCAGGCATGACAGCTATGACGCGGAGAACGTGATCGACTACCTCTTGCGCGACCAGGGCAACCCGTCCTCGGTCATGTCCTGCATCGCGGCGGCGCGCAGCAACGGGCGGCTGGTGCGCACGGCGCTGTCCTCCGAGGTCTGGGAGGCCACCAACGAGACCTGGATGGTGCTGAAGAAGGCGCTGGCGCGACCTGTCTCGGAGCGCCAGTTGCACGAGACGCTGATGCTGGTGCGCAACCGCTCCTCGATGGTGCGCGGCGCGCTGCACGGCACCATGCTGCGCAACGACATCTTCTCGTTCTCGCATATCGGCACCTATGTCGAACGCGCCGACAACACCGCGCGCATCCTGGATGTGAAATACTATGTCCTCCTGCCTTCGATGGCGCATGTCGGCGGCTCCATCGACAATGTGCAATGGGATGTGATCCTGCGCTCGGTCTCGGCGGCGCGCTCCTATCGCTGGCTCAATGGCGGTGAGATGTCGCCGCTCTCGATCGCCGATTTCCTGATCCTCGATCTGCGGATGCCGCGCTCGCTGGCGTTTTGCCAGTTGAAGATCGGCGAAAGCCTTGCGCGGCTGGAACAGAATTACGGCCAGCGCCACCCCTGTCACGATCTGGCGCGAAGAAACGCCGAACGGCTGGAGGAGGTCACCATCGAGATGATCTTCGACGAGGGCGTGCACGAGTTCCTGAGGGCCTGCATCACTGACAACGCGACCCTGGCCGGCCAGATCCAGGTCGATTACCGGTTCAACGAATGAGCGTGCCCATGCACCTGAAGATCACCCACAAGACGACCTACAGCTATGACGAACCCGTCGCCTATGCGTTGCAGCAATTGCGCCTGACACCGCGCAGCGGCGCGGGGCAGAAGGTGCTGGACTGGTCGATGCAGATCACCGGCGCGACCCGGCAGCTTGGCTTCGACGATCAATACGGCAATGTCACCGAGCTTCTGAAGGCCGATCCCGGCACCGCGCGGATCGAGATCGTCAGCGAAGGCACGGTCGAGGTCGCGGACAATAACGGCGTCGTCGGCAAGCATCGCGGGCTCGCCCCGCTCTGGCTGTTCGAGGCGTCGACCCCGATGACCGCGCCCGGGCCGCTGGTGCAGGCCCTTGCCGATGCGGTCGCGGCTGAGACGGACGGGGCGGATGCGCTCGACCGGCTGCATGCGCTGTCGGCCCGGATCGGCGGGCAGGTCACCTATGAGACGGGCCGCACCGACAGCGACACCACCGCCGAGGGCGCGTTGCAGGCAGGCCACGGCGTCTGTCAGGACCACGCCCATATCATGATCTCGGCGGCCCGCCAGATGGGCCACCCGGCGCGCTATGTCTCGGGCTACCTGATGATGAACGACCGCATCGACCAGGATGCCAGCCATGCCTGGTGCGAGGTCTGGACCGAGGCGCTTGGATGGGTCGGCTTCGACGTGTCGAACGGCATTTCGCCAGATGCCCGCTATGTCCGGGTCGCCATCGGGCGCGATTACCGCGATGCGATGCCGATCATGGGTATTCGTCGCGGCCCCGGCCAGGAGGCGCTGCAAGTCCACTTGCAAGTGCAGCAATAGCAGGCGTAGAAGGCGCGACCCTCTTTCACAAAGGAACGCGCGCATGACCTATTGCGTGGGGCTGAAACTCAATCGCGGGCTGGTCTTCATGTCCGACACCCGCACCAATTCGGGCGTCGACAATATCTCGACCTTCCGCAAGATGTTCCATTTCGACGTGGCGGGCGACCGCTCGATCACGGTGATGACGGCGGGCAACCTGGCCACCACGCAGGCGGTGATCAGCCTGCTGGAAGAGCGGTCCAAGGAACCCGGCGCGCGCAATCCCGGCATCTATCAGTGTGAATCGATGTTCCAGGTCGCGACCCTGGTGGGCGAGACCCTGAAAGAGGTCATCGCCACCCATTCCGAGGAAGGCCAGAAGGCCGACGCCGCTTTCGGCGCCACGATCATCCTGGGCGGCCAGGTCGGCGCGGGCGAGCCGCGGCTTTTCCTGGTTTACCCCGAGGGCAATTTCATCGAGGCCAGCGAGGACACCGCCTATTTCCAGATCGGCGAGACCAAGTATGGCCGCCCGATCCTGGTGCGCGCCTTCAACCCCGACATGTCCTTCGAGGACGCGGTTAAGCTCTTGCTGGTCTCGTTCGATTCCACGATCAAGGCCAACCTCTCGGTCAGCCTGCCGCTGGATCTGCATGTCTACGAGGCCGGATCCCTGACCAGGGGCCGCGTCCTGCGCATCGCGGAAGGCGACCCCTATTTCGAGGAAATCTCCTCGGGGTGGGGCGTGGCCCTGCGCAATGCCTTCGCGGGACTGCCGGATTTCCGCTTTCCCTGATCGCCCCGATTGCCCGATCCCGGCAGGGCCGGAGGGCGGCGTCGAGGGCGAAAAAATCCGCCCCGGAAGCATCGACATTGCCGCATGGCGCGTTAGGGTGTGGGCAAATACGGGGGGCACGTCCCCCAAGCCAACCCTCAAGGTAGCCCCATGCAATATCACACCCCACCCAGTTTCGAGGAGGCGAGCAGGATCGCCGCATCAGCCTCCGGCACCACGCGGTTCCTGGCAGGCGGCACCGATGTTCTGGTGCAGTTGCGTTCCGACCTGGTGACGCCCGACGACCTCATCGACGTCAAGCACATCCCCGGCGTGAAGGAGATCGCGCGCCAGGAGGATGGCGGCTGGCGCATCGGCGTCGCGGTCGCGGGTGCCGAGATGACGGAACATCCCGACCTGGGCCGCGACTGGCCCGGTATCGTCGAGGGCATGGACCTGATCGGCTCGACCCAGATCCAGGGCCGCGCGACGCTGGTGGGCAACCTCTGCAACGGCTCGCCCGCCGCCGATGGAGTGCCAGCCCTCGTCGCCGCCGGGGCAAGCGTGACCGTGACCGGCCCGAACGGGGCCCGCGACGTGGCCGTGGCAGACATCCCGACCGGGCCGGGCAAGACCTGCCTTGAAAAAGGCGAGGTGATCTCGGCCCTCAACATCCCGGCGCGGGGCGAGAATGGCGGCGACGCCTATCTGCGCTTCATCCCGCGCACGGAAATGGACATTGCCGTTGTCGGCTGCGCCGTGAACCTGCGCGTGGACGGCGACACCATCACCGAGGCCCGCGTGGTCCTGGGCGCCGTCGCCCCCACCATCCGCGCGGTGCAGGCCTGCGCCGACGCACTCATCGGCACCACGCTGGACGACGCGGCACTGGAGGCGCTGGACAAGGCCGCCCGCGCCGCCTGCGAGCCCATCGACGACAAGCGCGGCACGGTCGAGTTCCGCACCGATGTGGCCGGTGTCCTGGCCCGCCGCGCCGCCAAGATCGCCTATGCCCGCGCCAAGGGAGAACAGTCATGAGCAAGATCCACGTCACCACCAAGGTCAACGGCGACGAGGTCGAATACCTCTGCGAGCCGCGCGAGACGCTGTTGGATTGCCTGCGCGACCATCTCGACCTGACCGGGGCAAAGGAAGGCTGCGGCACCGGCGATTGCGGGGCCTGCTCGGTCACGATGGACGGTCGCCTGGTCTGCTCCTGCCTGGTCCTCGGGGCCGAGGCGCAAGGAAAGGAGATCGCCACCATCGAGGGCATGGCCGAGGATGGCGCATTGCACCCGCTCCAGCGCAAGTTCATCGAACATGCCGCGCTGCAATGCGGGATCTGCACGCCGGGTATCTTGGTCGCGGCGAAATCGCTGCTGGAGAAGAACCCCGACCCGACGGAAACGGAAATGCGCTACTGGCTGGCCGGCAACCTTTGCCGCTGCACCGGCTATGACAAGATCATCCGCGCCGTGATGGATGCGGCGGCGGAAATGCGGGAGGCGTCGTAATGGCACTGGACGGACCCAAGCAGGACTTCAAATATATCGGCACCCGGCCAGAACGGCCCGATGGCTGGGACAAGGTCACCGGCAAGGCCCGCTTCGGCGCGGATTTCTCGATGCCCGGCATGCTGCACGGCGCGATCCTGCGCAGCCCGCATGCACATGCGAAAATCATCAAGATCGACGCCACCAAGGCGCTGGCGCTGAAGGGCGTCAAGGCCGTGGTGACGCGGGCCGACTTCCCCGAGGGGCTGGAAGGCGAGGACTGGAATATCCAGGAAAACGTGATGGCGGGGGAAAAGGCGCTCTATGACGGGCATGCTGTTGCCGCCGTCGCCGCCACGTCGCAACTGATTGCCCGCGACGCGCTGAAGCTGATCGAGGTGGAATACGAGGTTCTGCCCCATGTCACCGATGTGGACAAGGCGATGGCCGAGGATGCCCCGGTAATCCGCGAGGGCGCCGCCGATTACTCGGTGCCCGAGGGGATGCACCCCAATGTGGTGCGCTACATGGAATCGGGGCGCGGCGACCTGGAAAAGGGCTTTGCCGAGGCCGACCTGGTGATCGAGGAAAGCTTCACCACCGAAGCCGCGCATCAGGGCTATATCGAGCCGCATGCCTGCGTCGCCAACCTGGGCGCGGATGGCAAGGGCGACCTGTGGTGCTGCACGCAGGGCCATTGGTTCGTGCGCCAGATGTGCACCGCTGTCCTCGGGCTGGAGGCCACGCAACTGCGCGTCACTCCGTCGGAAATCGGCGGCGGCTTCGGCGGCAAGACCACCGTGTTCATCGACCCCGTGGCGCTGGCGCTCAGCCGCAAGGCGGGCCGTCCGGTCAAGCTGGTGATGAGCCGCTCGGAGGTCTTGCGCGCCACCGGCCCGACCGCGTCCGCGTCGATGGATATCAAGATGGGCATGACCAAGGAGGGCAAGATCACGGCGGCCTCCGGCACCTTCCGGATGCAGGGCGGGGCCTTCCCCGGCGCGCCGGTCGATGTGACCACGATGCTGGCCTTTGCCAATTACGACATCGAACATGTGCATCATGTCGGCTATGACGTGATGACCAACCGCCCGAAACAGGCCGCCTACCGCGCGCCCGGTGCGCCGATGGGGGCCTTTGCCACCGAAAGCGTGCTGGATGAGCTTTGCCGTGGCTTGGGTCTCGACCCCATCGAGACGCGGCTGAAAAACGCGGTCAAGGAAGGCACGCCCGCCACTTTCGGTCCCAAGTTTCCGCCCGTCGGCCTGATCGAGACGCTGGAGGAAGCCCGCGCGCATCCGAATTATTCGGTCAAGCTCGGCCCCAACCAGGGGCGCGGCGTCGCCTCGGGCTACTGGATGAACTGGGGCGGGGAAACCTCGGCCTCGGTCGCGATCGGCGATGACGGCTCGGTGCAGGTCTCGATCGGCACGGTCGATATCGGCGGCTCCCGCGCATCCATGGCGCTGATGGCGGCGGAAGCCTTTGGTATTCCTTACGAAAACGTGCGCGTCTCCATCGCCGATACCGGCTCGCTCGGCATCAACGAGCCAACCCATGGCAGCCGCGCCACCTTCGCCAGCGGCCTCGCCATCATCGAGGCCTCGCGTGAGGCAACCCGAAAACTCTGCCAGCGCGCCGCCGACAAATGGGGCATCGACGCCGACGCCGTGACCTGGGAGGACGGCTGCGCCAAACCCTCCGGCCCCAATGCGGGTGAGTTCGATCCGCTGACCATTGCCGAGATCGCGGCCGAGATGGGCAGCACGGGCGGGCCGATCTCGGGCCATCACGAGAGCACGCCGGACGGGTTCGGCGGCAGTTTCGGCACTCATGTCGTCGATGTCGAGGTCGATCCCGAAACCGGGCGCACCACGATCCTGCGCTACCTGGTGGTGCAGGATGCGGGCAAGGCGATCCATCCGGCTTATGTCGAGGGCCAGTTCCAGGGCGGCGCGGTGCAGGGCATCGGCTGGACGCTGAACGAGGAATATATCTACGGCGAGGATGGGCGGCTGCAAAACCCCATCTTCCTGGATTACCGCGTGCCCGTGGCCTCGGATCTGCCGATGATCGACACCGTCATCGTCGAGGTGCCGAACCCCGGCCACCCCTACGGCGTGCGCGGTGTGGGCGAGACCGGGATCACCCCGCCCCTGCCCGCCATCGCCAACGCGGTGCGTGACGCCATCGGGGTGCGGATGAAGAAACTGCCGCTGACGCCGCCCCGCGTCCTGGCCGCAATCAAGGCGCGGGACTGATGGTTCAGGTGCATCTCTGGTCGGGGCTGCGGCCCCTGGTCGATGGTCGCGAGGTCGTTGAAGTGGAGGGCGAGACGGTCGGGCAATTGCTGGACAATCTGGTGAAGGATTATCCCGGCCTCAAGCCTGCCATCGACAAGGGTGTTTCGATTTCGGTCGATGGGCAGATCATCCCGAAAAGCCGTGGCGTCAAGGTGAAGGACAGCTCGGAAGTCTTTCTTTTACAAAGGTTATATGCGGGGTAAGCGCTCGGTCGACCGAGCGCTTGTGCGGCCCATCAGGTCGTCGGTACAATCCAGTCGGGCACGATGCCCGAACGCGTGATGTAAGGGCCCACATCGCGCCCCCGAAACAGTCCGTGATCGGTGATCAGCACGGTTTTCAGCCCCGCCGCCGCACCGCCCAGAACATCCGTGTGCAGCGTGTCGCCGACCATGGCGATGCGCGATCTCGGGATGCCACGCAGCCGCGCAAGGGCCGCGTCGAACGCATTGCGATGCGGTTTGCCGAAAAAGCGCGGCGCGAGGCCGGTGGCCTCGGCGATGGCTTCCGCGAAATGGCCGGGTTCCAGGGTCAAACCGTCCTCACGCGGGGCGACAAGGTCGGGATTGGCGACGATCAAGGGCCGCGGATCATCGCGTAGCGCTTTGATAAGACGCTCGTTCTCGGCATCAGCCCATCCCGTGCTGGACAGGAGGACAAAGCCGCCCGCACTGTCGAAGAGGCGCGGGTCATCCTGCACACGACGCAGAGGCACGGGGCTATCGTCGAACCTGTCCTCCGGCGCGGCGGCGGCGGCCCAGATCGTGCCATCCGGCAAAGGCGGCAGGAGGGCAAAGGCCACGTCGCGGCTGGAAATCACCTCCTTCGCGCTGAAATCGAAGCCGAGCCGGGCGTATTTTTCCACAGCCTCGGCCTTCGTGTAGCTAGCGGCATTTGTCAGCACGATCAATCGCTTACCTTGGTCGCGAAGCTCTCTCATGCGGTCTATGGCACCGGGGATGGCGGTCTCGCCCCGGTTCAGCACACCGAAGGCGTCGAGGATGAAGGCATCGACTTGTTCCGCGACCTCGCCCAGATGCGCGGCACGGCGGGAGGAGGCCGAGAACGTGGCCGCAGGCGCACGCGGGCGGATCGCCTCGTAACGGGCGAAGGCCCAATCTGCGGTGATGTCACGCATGAATATCGTCGCGCCAGCTGAGGCCACGGGCCAGCAGCAGACGTTGCGCGCGGGCCGGGTAATCGGTGATCAGGCCGTCGATGCCCGCGTCAATGGCGGCGTTGATCTCCTCGGGCGTATTCACCGTCCAGGCATTGACGATGAGGCCCCTTTCTTGCGCGCGGGCAACTTCTTTTGCCGTGATATCCGTATGATAAGGCGACCAGACCGCGCCGCCAAGATCGGCAATGAGGTCGGGCAGCGACCCGCCCGCGTCGCTGCGCGAGGCACCCGCCATCCACTCCGAGCCGTCAAGGATATTGGGGTCCATCGGCGGGGTCTCGCGGTCCAGATAGGACAGGTGCGAGCGCGGGATTTCGGGGGCTACCCGCTTGAGTTCCTTCAGGATTCTCCAATCGAAACTCTGCACGATCACGCGGTTTCCCAGCGGGAAGCGCTGCAAAACCGAAAGCACGCCCGCCACGTAATCTGCAATCGGCGGCGTGTGTTCCGGGTGGGCCGGGTTGCTCTTGATCTCGATATTGAGCCAGCAATCGGCGTAAGGCGCGGTGCTGACCAGCGCGGCGAGGTCGGCCAATGTCGGCACGCAGACGCCGCTGAGAAACGCCTGGTCGGGGTAGTGCCCCGCATATGCTGTGTCTGGCCGCAACCCGCCCACATCATGCGCCTGCAACGCCGCCAGCGAGAGGCCACGGATGGCGGGCCCCTCGCCCTCCAGCCAGCGCCCGTCCAGGCGGGTTGCGGCGGCCATCAGGCGGGGGTTGTGGGTCAGGACAGGGATATTGTCGGCAGTCATCAGCACGTCGATCTCGACGATTTCTATCCCGGTATCGAAGCAATGCCGGAACCCGATCAGGGTGTTTTCCGGCAGCACCCCGCGCGCGCCGCGATGGCCGTGGATGCGAACCAGACCGGGGGCCTTGCGCAGGGGGGCAAGCGGGTCGGACATCGGAAGAATTACGCCTCGATCCGCTTTTCCGTTGCGGGATCAAAGAGATGCAGGGCGCGCTCGGGCGCGTCAAAGCGCACGGTTTCACCGACCTCGACCACGGATATGCCGTTCAGGCTGGCCACGATTTGCTGGTCACTGCCCTCCAATGGCCCATGCAGAAGCGTGACACCGCCCAGATGTTCCAGCACCTCGACCTGCATCGAAATCGCGCCGTCCTCGTCGTTGCGCACGAGATGCTCGGGGCGGATTCCGACAAGAATGTCAGCTTTTCTTGACAGGTTTGTCCGGATTTTCGCGCCGCCCGGCAGGATCAGGTCGCCACCATCGGAATGGCCGGCGATGAAGTTCATCGCGGGGCTGCCGATGAAGCCCGCCACGAAGACCGAGGCCGGACGCTCATAAAGCTCGATCGGGGTGCCGAACTGTTCGACATAGCCGCCATTGAGCACCATCAGCCGGTCGCCCAGGGTCATCGCCTCGACCTGGTCATGGGTGACGAAAATCGAGGTCACGCCGAGGCGCTTTTGCAGCTTGCGGATCTCCAGCCGCATCTGCACGCGCAGCTTGGCGTCGAGGTTGGACAGCGGCTCGTCAAACAGGAACACCTGCGGGTCGCGGACGATGGCGCGGCCCATGGCGACGCGCTGGCGCTGACCGCCGGAGAGCTGGCGCGGCTTGCGGTCCAGATAGGCGCCGATTTCGAGGATATCGGCGGCCTCTTCGACCCTCCGCGTGATCTCCTCTTTCGGTTTGCCGCGAATTTTCAGCCCGTAGGCCATGTTCTGGCGCACCGACATATGCGGGTAGAGCGCGTAATTCTGGAACACCATCGCGATGTCGCGGTTGGCCGGTTCCAGATCGTTGACCCGGTTCCCGCCGATCATCACGTCGCCCGAGGTCACGCTTTCCAGCCCCGCGACCATGCGCAAAAGCGTGGACTTGCCGCAGCCAGAAGGGCCGACGATGACGACAAACTCGCCATCCTCGATCTCGGCCTCGATATGGTGCAGCACCTCGGTGGACCCGTATTTCTTGGTCAATGAATTGAGGGAGATATTCGCCATCTGGGCAGGGTTCCTATTTGTCGGTCTCGGTCAGCCCTTTGACGAAGAGCTTTTGCATTCCGATCACCACCAGGATCGGCGGCAGCATCGCCAGAAGCGCCGTCATCATGATGATGTTCCATTGCGGGGATTGTTCGGCGGCTTCCAGCATCTGCTTGATCGAGACCACGATGGTCATCATCTCTGTGTCGGTGGTGATCAGGAGCGGCCAGAGATACTGGTTCCAGCCATAGATGAAGAGGATCACGAATAGTGCGGCGATATTGGTGCGGCTGAGCGGGATCAGGATGTCCCAGAAAAAGCGCATCGGCCCGGCCCCGTCGATCCGCGCGCTTTCCAGCATCTCGTCGGGGATGGTCAGAAAGACCTGCCGGAACATGAAGGTGGCGGTGGCAGACGCGATCAGGGGCACCGTCAGGCCCCAGTAGCTGTTGAGCATGCCAAGGTCGGCGACAACCTCGAAGGTGGGCAGGATGCGGACCTCGACCGGCAGCATCAGCGTGATGAAGATCATCCAGAAGAACCCCATGCGGAAGGGGAACTTGAAATAGACGATGGCGAAGGCGGACAGCAGCGAGATGGCGATCTTGCCGATCGCGATCATCATCGCCATGACGAGGCTGTTGAACAGCATCATGTAGACCGGCGCGGTCTGTGTGCCCTCCAGCCCCGAGCCCCACATGGTCTGGCGGAAATTGACGAAGAACTGGTCGCCGGGCCACATCGGGATGGGCGATTGCAGCATCCGCTCGGCCTCGTGGCTGGCGCCGACGAAGGTGATCCAGACGGGAAAGGCCACCATGGCGACCCCGAGTAGCAGGATGATATGGGCCGCGATGGCAAGGAGGGGGCGTTGTTCGACCATCAGTATTGCACCCTTTTCTCGACAAAGCGGAACTGGACCACGGTCATGGCAATGACGAGGATCATCAAGATCACCGATTGCGCCGCCGACCCACCCAGATCGAGGCCGATGAACCCGTCCGAGAACACCTTGTAGACCAGCGTCGTGGTCGATCCGAACGGGCCGCCTTGCGTGACCGCGTGGATGATGCCGAAGGTCTCGAAGAAGGCATAGACCGCGTTGATGACCAAGAGGAAGAAGGTGGTGGGCGAGATCAGCGGGAAGATGATGGTGACAAAGCGGCGGATGGGCCCCGCCCCGTCGATGGCGGCGGCCTCGGTGATCGAGCGCGGGATCGCCTGCATCGCGGCGAGATAGAAGAGGAAATTATAGGCGATCTGCTTCCACGCGGCGGCCATGATGACGAGGAACATCGCCTCGCCGCCGTTCAGGTAGTGGTTCCAGTTGTAGTCCACGAAATCCAGCAGATAGGGAAAGATGCCGATGGTCGGGTTGAACATGAAGAGCCACAGCGCCCCGGCCAGCACCGGGGCCACCGCATAGGGCCAGATCAGCAGCGTCCGGTAGGTGGTCGCGCCGCGAATGATGCGGTCGGCGAAACCCGCCAGCACCAGCGCCATGGACATCGAGATGAAGGCCACGGCGGCCGAGAAGAAGATCGTGCGGCCAAAGGCGTTCAGATATTGGTCGTCGGTCATCAGGTAGGCGTAATTCTCGAACCAGACGAATTCCGTCGAGAGGCCGAACGCGTCCTCGACCAGGAAGGACTGGTAGAGCGCCTGGGACGCCGGCCAGATGAAAAAGATCAGCGTGATGGCGATCTGCGGGGCCACCAGAAGGTAGGGCAGCAGCGATGTGGGGAAATGGACGCGCTTGAGCATCTGACCTCAGGGGGGGGCGGCAGGACGTGGATGTGGCCCGGCGACCCCATGACAGGGGCCGCCGGGCCGGGATCAGAGGATCAGTTGACCGAACGCTCGAAGCGGCGCAGAAGCTCGTTGCCGCGTTCGACCGCGCGGTCGAGGGCTTCCTGTGCGGTCTGCTGACCGGCCCAGAGCGCCTCAAGCTCTTCGTTGATCACGTCGCGGATCTGCACGAAGTTGCCGAACCGGATGCCGCGCGAATTGGGCGTCGGCTCGTTCAGGCTGAGCTGCTGGATGGCGGTGTCGGTGCCGGGGTTGTCGGCGTAGAAGCCCTGCTCCTGGCCCAGTTCATAGGCCGCCGTGGTGATCGGCACATAGCCGGTTTCCTGGCTCCACCAGGCCTGCACCTCGGGCGAGGAGAGATAGGTGAAGAAGGCCGCGACACCTTCGTAATCGGCCGCCTCATGGCCTTGCAGCGCCCAGAGCGTCGCACCGCCGATGATCGAGTTCTGCGGCGCGTCGGCGATGTCGGTGTCCAGCGGCAGCATGGTCTGGCCGAACTCGAAATCGGCCTGGTCGACCATCGAGCCGTAATAGGCCGAGCTGTTCATCCACATGCCGCATTCGCCATTGGTGAACATCGGCAGGCTGTCGCCCCGGCGCCCGCCATAGACGAAATGGTTGTTCTCGGACATCGCGGCGATGCGATCGAGGCGCGCGGCCAGTTCGGGGCTGTTGAAGACCAGTTCGGTATCGAAGCCCGCAAAGCCGTTTTCCTGCGTGCCGGTGGGCAGGTTGTGCCAGGCGTTGAAGTTCTCGATCATCACCCAGGACTGCCAGCCGAAGGAGACCCCGCATTCCATGCCGTTATCGACGAGGGCGGCGGCGGCGGCCTCGACCTCGGCCCAGGTGGTGGGCACCTCGACCCCGGCGGCCTCCAGCGCGTCGGCGTTGTACCACAGGACCGGCGAGGAACTGTTGAAGGGCATCGACAGAAGCTCGCCCTCGGGGGTCTGGTAATAGGAAACCACGGCGGGCAGGAAATCACCGCCGTCGAACGGCTCGCCTGCGTCTTCCATCAGCTGCTCGACCGGGTAGATCGCGCCCTCGGCGGCCATCATGGTGGCGGTGCCGACCTCGAAGACCTGAACCAGGTGCGGCTGCTCACCGGCGCGGAAGGCGGCGATGGCGGCGGTCATGGTCTCGGTGTAGTTGCCCTTGTAGGTGGGGACGAGGACGAACTCGTCCTGCATCGCGTTGAATTCCTCGGCCATGCGGTCCACCCGCTCGCCATTGGCGCCGCCCATGGCGTGCCACCAGTTGATTTCGGTCTGGGCCGCCGCGGCGCCCGCCATCATACCGACAAGCGCGGTGCTGGTCAGCAATGTCTTGGTGAAGGTCATTTCATGTCTCCCTGGCAGAAATGTCATATTTTGTGGCCACACTTTCGGCCATACGCAGAATAATTCAAGTGAAATTTCTGCGATAGTTGCATAACACTGTGTTATGAGACATCGCAGGACGGATGCAAGGGCAAGGGTGCGCGGGACGATGAAATTTCAACTCAGGCAACTGGAGGCGTTCCAGGCCGTGGCCGAGACCGGCAACGTGACCAAGGCGGCAAAGCATCTGGGCGTGAGCCAGCCCGCGGTCAGCCGCCTC
Source organism: Alterinioella nitratireducens (assembly GCF_013155465.1). GTDB lineage: Bacteria > Pseudomonadota > Alphaproteobacteria > Rhodobacterales > Rhodobacteraceae > Alterinioella > Alterinioella nitratireducens. The sequence continues at coordinate 97,509 of NZ_JABJVX010000010.1, forward strand.
CTGTCGGATTTCGCGCGCTCGGTGGGGTTCGAGCTGTTCGACCGCCGACAGGGCGTGCTGGTGGCCACGCCCGAAGCGCGCTACCTGCTGGCCGAGGTCAAGCGCATCCTGGACGGGCTGGACCACCTGGAGGATCTGCGCCGCGACCTGACGGAACGCACCGGCGGCCATATCCGCATCGCCTGCCTGCCGGGCTTTGCCACCAGCCACCTGCCGCAACTGCTGGTCCGGTTCCTGGCCACCCGCCCCGGCGTCACCGTCACGCTGGAGCCCGACCGCCCCGAGCGCATCCTGGAATGGATCATCGGCGAGCAATATGATTGCGGCATCACCGACGGCTTCGCGGGCCATCCCGCGACCGAAAGCCAGGACCTTCTGATGCGCTCGGTCTGCATCCTGCCGATGGGTCATCCGCTGGCGGAGCGCGCGACCATAACCCCGCATGATCTGGCGGAAGAAAAACTGATCCACACGCGCCGCGACAGCCGGTTCTACCAGCGGCTCGCGCGGGCCTTTTCAACGGCCGGCGTGGCGCTGAATTCCTGGGTCGAGGTGCGCCAGTTCACCGCCGCCTGCACCATGGTGGCCGAGGGCACCGGCGCCTCGGTGGTCAGCGCGCTGGATGCGGAAGGCTACCGCGACCGGCTGCTGATCCGCCCGTTCGAGCCCGCGATCCATCACCGGCTGACGGTGCTGCGCCCCGCGACCGGTTCGCGCACGCCCATCGTGCTGGATTTCATCGACGCCTTCACCGACAGCCTCGCGCCCTTCCTGGTCAATGGCTGATCAGGCGCGTTGGGCCAGGAAGGCATCGACCTCGGCGCGGGTCGGAATGGCTTCGGCGGCGCCCTTGCGCGTGACTTGCAGCGCGGCGGCGGCAGAGGCCAGGCGCAGGGCCTCGGGCACATGTTTTCCGGTGTCGATGGTGGCCAGGAAATAGCCCAGGAACGTGTCGCCCGCGCCGGTGGTGTCAATGGGCGTGACGGGAAAGGCCGCAACGCCCTGCCACTTGTCGCCGTCGATATGGGCCGCGCCTTTCGCGCCGTAGGTCACCAGACGCGCGACATCTGCCAGCGCCTCGGCAGGCAAGGCCGCCTCCAGCGCCGCCGCCTCGCCCTCGTTGACCGACAGCAGATCGGTCAGTGGCAGCATCCCGGCCACCGCCTGCCGGTCGAACGGCGCGGCGCAATAGGCCACCCGCATCCCGGCGTCGCGGGCCAGCCTGGCGGCAAACGCGCCACCATTGGTCTCGTTCTGCAAGAGCAGCCAGTCGCCAGGGGCAGCGGGGGCCAGCGCCTGTGCGATCTGATCCTCGGCAATCTCGCGATTGGCACCGGGGAAGAGGACGATGGCGTTTTCGGCGGCGCGATCCACCGTGATCATCGCGTGGCCCGTGGGGGTGGCGACCTCGCGCAAATTCTCCGTATCAACCCCGGCTTCGCGCAACGCGTCCCGCGTCCAGCCGCCTTCCGGCCCGATAGCCCCGATATGGACCACCTGCCCGCCCGCCCGCGCGATGGCAATCGACTGGTTCGCGCCCTTGCCGCCAAGTCCCGTTGTCAGGTCGGTCGCTGCAAGGGTCTCGCCCGGCTTGGGCAGGCGCTCCATCGCGTAGACATGGTCGATATTGATCGAGCCGAGATTGTAGATCGTCATGGCGCGCCCCTCCCCTTCGGCCCGGACCGTAGGCGCAATGCGCGGGGCCTGACAAGGCGGCGCAAATGCACGATGGTGGGGGGCGATTCCCCCCCGTCCCGAGGTCACCGCCCATGTCCGACGCCTTCATCGCCCATATTTCAGCCGAGATCGACGCGGTCCGCGAGGAGGGCCTGTTCAAGACCGAGCGCATCATCGCCACGCCGCAGGCGGGCACCGTGGCGCTGGCCTCCGGTCACAAGGTGATCAACCTCTGCGCCAACAACTACCTCGGGCTGTCGGACCATCCCGAGCTTGTCGCGGCGGGGCAGGAGGCGCTGGAGCGCTATGGCTACGGCATGTCGTCCGTGCGCTTCATCTGCGGCACGCAATCGGTGCACAAGGAGTTGGAGGGCCGGATCTCCGCCTTCCTGGGGATGGAGGACACGATCCTCTATTCCTCCTGCTTCGATGCAAATGCGGGCTTGTTCGAGACGCTTCTGGGGCCGGAGGACGCGATCATCTCGGACGCGCTCAACCATGCGTCGATCATCGACGGGGTGCGATTGTGCAAGGCACAGCGCTACCGCTACGCCAATTCCGACATGGCCGAGCTGGAGGCGCAGTTGCAGGCCGCATCAGGCGCACGGTTCCGCATGATCGCGACAGATGGCGTGTTCTCGATGGATGGATATATCGCCAAGCTGGAGGCGATCTGCGACCTGGCCGACACATATGACGCGATGGTCATGGTCGATGACAGCCACGCGGTCGGGTTCATCGGAGAAACCGGGCGCGGCAGCCCGGAGCATTGCGGCGTGATGGACCGGGTGGACATCATCACCGGCACGCTCGGTAAGGCGCTTGGCGGCGCCTCGGGCGGCTATACCAGCGCGAAAGGGCCGGTGGTGGAATGGCTGCGCCAACGCTCGCGCCCCTATCTCTTCTCCAACACGCTGGCCCCGGTGATCACGGCGACCTCGATCAAGGTGCTGGACATGCTGGAGGCCTCGACGGACCGCCGCGACCGGCTGATGCAGAACGCCGCGCATTTCCGCGCGCGAATGGCAGGCGCGGGGTTCGACCTGCTGCCGGGCGAACATCCGATCATCCCGGTCATGCTGCGCGACCCGAAAAAGGCGCAGGAGATGGCCAAGCGGCTGGATGACAAGGGCGTCTATGTGGCCCCCTTCAGCTTTCCGGTGGTGCCCAAGGGCCAGGACCGCATCCGCACCCAGATGTCGGCCGCCCATAGCCGCGAGGAGCTGGACCGCGCGATCGACGCCTTCATCGAGGTGGGCCGCGACATGGGGTTGATCCAATGAGCAACGAAATGAAGGCGCTGGTGAAGGCGAAGCCCGAGGCGGGGCTGTGGATGGAGCGCGTCCCCGTGCCCGAACCCGGCCCCCGCGAGGTGCTGATCAAGGTCAGGAAATCCGCCATCTGCGGCACCGATGTGCATATCTGGAAATGGGACGAGTGGTCCGCCAAGACGGTGCCGGTGCCGATGGTCGTGGGCCATGAGTTCTGCGGCGAGATCGTCGACCGGGGTGCGGCTGCGGTGAAGTTCGAGATCGGCCAGCGGGTCTCGGGCGAGGGGCATATCACCTGCGGCATCTGTCGCAACTGCCGCGCGGGGCGCGGGCATCTGTGCCGCAACACCAAGGGCGTGGGCGTCAACCGGCCCGGCTCATTCGCGGAATATCTCTGCATCCCCGAGGCCAATGTGGTGCCGATCCCCGACGACATCCCCGACGAGATCGCGGCGATTTTCGATCCCTTCGGCAATGCCGTTCACACCGCGCTCAGCTTCGATCTGGTCGGCGAGGATGTGCTGGTCACCGGCGCGGGCCCCATCGGCATCATGGGCGCGCTGGTGGCGCAGAAGGTCGGCGCGCGCAAGGTGGTGATCACCGATATCGCGCCCTACCGGCTGGCGCTGGCGCGCGAGATGGGGGTGCAATATGTGGTCGATGTGGCAAAGGAAAACCTGCGCGACGTGATGGAAGAAATCGGCATGACCGAGGGCTTCGACGTGGGCCTTGAGATGTCGGGCGCGGCGGATGCGATGCGCCAGATGATTGCGCGGATGAACAATGGCGGCAAGATCGCGCTCTTGGGCATTGCGCCGACCGAGTTCGCCGTGGACTGGAACAGCGTCATCTTCAAGATGCTGCATGTGAAGGGGATCTATGGCCGCGAGATCTTCGAGACCTGGTACAAGATGATCGCGCTGGTGCAATCGGGGCTGGACCTGACGGACCTCATCACGCACCGGATCTCGATCGACGCGTATGAGGACGGCTTCGCCGCGATGCTCTCGGGTCAGGCGGGCAAGGTGGTGATGGACTGGGGGTGAGGCTGGCTTTAATGCCGCGCCATCGCCGTCACGCGGGGTGGCGATGCTCCGGTGTTGTGATGCACTTTATCCTTCGTTTTCCGAATGACCTCAAGTGGACGTGCTGCCTTCACCCAATCGCCGCCCCAGGGGGCGTGACGGCGATGGCGCGGCGGCCTACGGCCTTGATTCCGCGCCGGTGACATCTCGCTACCCGTCGAACACCACCCGGAAGCCCTGATGCGTCGTGGTGCTGTCGGGCGAATTGCCGGTGCGTGCGGCGATGCGGTAGCGGTAGCAATAGGAGCGGTGGCAGAGGAACGAGCCGCCTTTCAGCAGCTTGTAGCCCTTGCGCGCGGCCATATGGGCCTTTGCCTCCTTGCGCATCGACCGGACCTTGTAGGGCTCGACCGTCCATTCCCAGACATTGCCCACCATGTTGTAGAGCCCGTAGCCATTGGGTGCGAAACTGCGCGCAGGCGCGGTGGTGATGTAGCCATCCGCCCCGGTGTTCAGGTCGGGAAACCGTCCCTGCCAGATATTGCAGGGCAGCGTGTCGGTGTCGTCGGGCTCAGCCTCGCCCCAGGGAAAGCGCAGATCGCCTGAGCCCCCGCGCGCGGCGTGTTCCCATTCGGCCTCAGTAGGCAGCCGCCCGCCGACCCACCCCGCATAGGCCCGCGCGTCGTTCCACGAGACCTGCACCACGGGGTGATCCGGCAGGCAGGCATCTTCCGTTCCCGGCCCGTTCGGCGCGGCCCACGTAGCGCCAAAGACCCGCCGCCACCATTCCACCCCCGCGACGCCTTCGGTCGGGCCGACCGCCTCGGGCACCTGGGCGTGGAAGACAAAGGACCAGCCGAAACGCTCGGCCTCGGTCCGGTAGCCCGTGGCACCAATGAAGGCGCGGAACGCGGCATTGGTCACGGTCGTCACACCGATGCGGAAGGGCTTGAGCTTGACCCGCCGCAAGGGGCCCTCGCTGTCGATGGGAATCTGCGGCGCATCGGTGCCGACCAGGGCGGGGCCGCCGGGAATATCGGCCAGGTCGCCCGGATAGCTGCCGCCACGCAAGGCGCGCGTCGGCGCCGGGGGGCCTTTCGGGCCGCTCGCCGGGCAGCAGGGGGCGGGATTTGCGCGATCGTCGGTCATTGGTTCCGGTTCTGGGCCAGAATTGCGCCCGCGTCCAGACTTGGCGCTACCCTGCCGCCTTGACGGTGGTCTGCCAATCGGGATGCACCCAGGGGCGCTTGTTCGAGGGCGGCAGCATCCCCTGCCCCAGGATGTGATCGGCGGCTTTCTCGCCGGTCATGATCGAGGGCGCGTTGAGGTTGCCATTGGTGATACGCGGAAAGATCGAGCTGTCGGCGACGCGCAGACGCTCGACCCCGATGACGCGGGTTTCGGGGTCGACCACGGCCATCGGATCATCCGCCGCGCCCATCTTGCAGGTGCCGCAGGGGTGATAGGCACTTTCGGCGTGTTCGGCGATGAAGGCGTCGATCTCCGCATCGCTCTGAACCTGCGCGCCGGGCAGAAGCTCGGTGCCGCGATAGGGGTCGAAGGCGGGTTGGGCGAAGATCTCGCGGGTCAGGCGCACGCAGCGGCGGAACTCGGACCAGTCGTCGGGGTGGCTCATGTAGTTGAAGCGGATCTCGGGCGGCGCTGCGGGATCGACGGAAGCCAGTGTCACCGCGCCGCGAGACTTGGAGCGCATCGGGCCGACATGGGCCTGGAAGCCGTGACCTTCGGCAGGGGTCTGGCCGTCATAGCGCACCGCGAGGGGCAGGAAATGGAACTGGATATCGGGGTAGCGGATACCGGGGGCCGAGCGCAGGAAAGCCGCCGATTCGAATTGGTTCGACGCGCCGAGCCCGCGCTTGGTAAAGAGCCATTGCGCCCCGATCAGCGCCTTGCCCCAGAGGTTGTAGTACCGGTAGAGCGTGATCGGTTGCAGGCAGGCTTGCTGGAAATAGATCTCCAGATGATCCTGCAGGTTCTGCCCCACGCCCGGACGGTCGGCGACAATGTCGATGCCGTGTTCGGCCAGATGCGCGGCAGGCCCGATGCCCGACAGCATCAAGAGTTTCGGCGAATTGATGGCGGAGGCCGAAATGATGACTTCCCGGTTCGCGCGGATCACCTGCACCCTGCCCCCGCGCGCCACCTCGACGCCCACGGCGCGCCCCTCCTCGATCACCACACGGCGGGCGAGGCAGCGGATCATTTGGCAATTGGGCCGTTTCAGCGCGGGGCGCAGATAGGCATTGGCGGCGGACCAGCGGCGGCCCTTCCAGACGGTGGCCTCCATCGGGCCGAAGCCTTCCTGCTTTTCGCCGTTATAATCGTCGGTGGTCTCATAGCCCGCCTGCCGTCCGGCCTCGACAAAGGCCCGGAAAAGCGGGTTCCTGCGCAGCCCGCGCGTCACATGCAGCGGGCCGTCATGCCCGCGCCAGGCCGGATCGCCGCCATGGCCGCAATCGTGCCAGTTTTCCATCCGCTGGTAATAGGGCAGCACATGCGAATAGCCCCAGCCGGTCGCGCCCTGATCCTGCCAATGGTCGAAATCGCCCGCATGGCCGCGCACATAGACCATGCCGTTGATCGAGGACGAGCCGCCGACGACTTTGCCGCGCGGACAGGCCAGGCGGCGGCCCGCCAAATTCGGCTCGGGCTGCGAGGTAAAGCCCCAGTCATACTGGCGCATGTTCATCGGATAGCTGAGCGCCGAGGGCATCTGGATGAAGGGGCCGAAATCCGAGCCGCCGAACTCCAGCACCAGCACTGAATGCCTGCCGCTTTCCGACAGCCGGTAAGCCAGCGCCGCCCCGGCCGAGCCCGACCCGATGATCACGTAATCCGCCTGCATGTGGTCCCCCCTTTATGGATGGCCCGCCCCTCCCGCCGCCGCTCGTGTAGGGTGTCGGTGTTCAAAGGAGGAAGGAACGAACC
>NZ_JABJVX010000011.1 GCF_013155465.1 Alterinioella nitratireducens
TGGTCGGAAAATGCCGAAAGATCGCGGGCTGGCTGAGGCCGATGGCGCGCGCGATATCGGTGGTGCTCAGGCGGTCGGGCCCGATCTCGTCGGCCAGGCGCAGCATCTCGGCCACGATCTGCGCCTTCCGGTCTTCCGCGCTTTGACGTCCGGCCATGCGGTACCCTCTTGTTAGTTATAACTCGCTAACATACACTGTCGTCACCCGCAACCACAATCCCGAGTCGCGATTGTCCACCCGAAAGGGATCCGCACCATGCCTGCCGCCGCTGCCCCCACCAGCAATTCCCGCATGCTCATTGTCGGCGCGGTCTGTCATCAGGTCTTCCTGCGCGATGGCACACTGGCGCGGACGCGCCGGGCGCAGGGCTGATCGCATGCGCCTGGCCCCGCTCCTTGCTCTGCCGCCCATTGCGCTCGGGATTGCGGCGGCGGTCTGGATGGTCTCATCCGCCCCCGGCCCCGCGCGGGTCGAGGGCGCGGCCCCCGCCCTGCCCGTCCGGGTCTTGACGATCACGGCGGAAGACATCCGGCCCACCGTCACGGCATGGGGCAACCTGCACGCCGCCGAGACCTGGGTTGCCGTGGCCGAGGTCCAGGGCGAGGTGATCTGGCGTCATCCCGACCTGGAGCCGGGTCGCCTGATCCCGGAAGGGACCGAGGTTCTGCGCATCGACCCTGCCGATTACGAGCTGGCACTGGCGCAATCGCAGGCCGACCTGGCGGCGCTGGAGGCCGAGAGCGCGCAGCTGGACGCGGAGGCCGAGAACACAGCCCGCATTCTTGCGTTGGAGCAGGACCGGCTGCGCCTGGCAGAAGCCGACCTGGAGCGCACCCGCAGGCTGGCCGAACAGGGCACCGTCCCGCAGGCCCGCGCCGACGAGGCCGAGCGCGCGACACTCCTGGCCCGCCGCACGGTGGCGGAACTCGAGAACAGCCTGGCGTTGATCCCGTCCCGCGCGGCAAGGATCACGGCGCAGATCGCGCGGAACGAGGCCACCATCGCGCGGGCGCGGCGCTCGCTCGAGCGCACTGCGCTGACGACGCCTTTCGACCTGCGCGTGACCGAGGTAAACGCCGAGAGGTTCCAGACCGTCGCGCCCGGACAGGTGGTGATCCGTGCCGACGGCATCGCGGCGGCCGAGGTCGTGGCGCATCTGGCGATCGACAGTTTTCGCAGCCTCCTGGGCGATGCCCCCGTCGGCACCACCCTTGCCGAGATGATGCGCGAGGGCCCTGCCGCGCGGATCGACGTGACGCTCAGCCCCCTGTCGGATCCGGCGCAGATCTGGCCCGCCCGCGTTGTCCGGATCGAGGGGGCGCTGGATGCCCGCGCCCGCACCGTGCCCGTCGTGGTCACGGTCGATGATCCCTACGAGGGGGCCGACCCGCCTCGACGCCTGCCGCTTGTTCCGAACATGCAGGTCGGCCTGACGTTCGAGGGCACGCCCCTGACAGCTGCCTTGGCGATCCCCGAAGCAGCCCTTCATGCCGGGATGGTGCGCGTGGTCGGCCCCGATGATCTGCTGGAACTGCGCCCGGTCACCACCGCCTTCGCCCAGGACGGGCGCGTCATCATCACCGAAGGCCTGTCCCCCGGCGACCGCGTGGTGATCGACGACATCGTCCCGGCCATCCCCGGAATGGCCCTCACCCCTGTCGAGCCGCCCGAATGATCCGTTGGTTCACCGGCCACCCGACGGCGGGCAACCTGCTGCTGCTGTTGTTCCTCGCCGCCGGTCTCTTTGCGGCCCCCGGCCTGTTGCGCGAGACATTTCCCGATTTCCGCGCCGTCGAGGCCGAGATCATCGTGCCCTATCGGGGCGCCGCCGCCGAGGATGTCGAAACCGCGATCTGCGCGCCGCTCTGGGATGGGGTGCAGGGCGTCGAGGGTCTGGAGACCTTCACCTGCAGCGCGCAGACCGGTCGTGGCCGCGCCGTGGCGACCATGGCACCGGGCAATGACGCGCTGCGCTTCGTCAATTCGCTGCGCACCGAGGTGTCGGCGATCGATGCCTTTCCGGACCGCGCCGATCCGGCCATCGTGCGCGAATTGCACCGCGCCGACCCGGTCACGTCGGTCGCCATCTCGGGCGACCTGCCCCTGGGCGAGCTTGACCTCTACGCCGACGCCCTCACCGACCGCCTTTCCGCCCTCCCCGGCGTCACCCGCGTCAGCCGCGGCGGGCTCGGCACCCGGACGCTGTCCGTCACCGCGACGCGGGCCGTGCTCGAAAGCCACGGCCTGACGCCTGCGGCCCTGGCCGCGGCGATCTCTGCCCAGAACATCGACCTGCCCGCCGGAACGCTGGAAGGTCCGGGCGCGGATCTGACGCTGCGCTTCACCGCCGAGCGCGACACGGCCACCGCGCTGGCCACCATTCCCGTGCTGGTGCTGGAAAATGGCGCGACCCTGACACTCGGCGACCTGGCGCTGATCGCGGAGCGTTTCGAGCCACCCCAGGACCGCGCCCTTGTCGATGGCACGCCGGCAATCATCATCGACGTGGCCAAGGCGCGCGATGCCGACGCGCTGCGCGTGCTTGACGGGGTTGCGGCGCTGGTGGCCGAGGAAACGGCCCGCCTGCCCGACACGATCACTGTCGCGGTGGTTCAGGACGTGACCTCCATCATCCGCGACCGGCTGTTGATGCTGGTGCAGAACGGCGTGATCGGCCTGGTTCTGGTCATCGGGGTCATGAGCCTGTTCTTCCGCCCCGGTTTCGCGATCTGGGCCGCGATGGGCCTGCCCGTGGCCTTTGCGGGCGCGTTCCTCTGGATGGCGCTGACCGGGCTCAGCCTGAACATGATGACGCTGGTGGCGCTGCTCATGGCGATCGGGATCGTGATGGACGATTCCATCGTGATCGCGGATTCCATCGCGGTGCATGCCGCCAAGGGCGCCACGGTGGAGAACGTCGCCGCGGGCGTCGCAGCCGTGATGCCCGGCGTCATCTCGTCCTTCCTGACGACGCTGGCCGTGTTCCTGCCCCTGGCCTTTCTGGCGGGCGAACTGGGCGCCGTGCTGGAGGTTCTGCCGGTCGTGTTGCTGGCGGCGCTCGCCGCCTCGCTGATCGAAGCCTTCCTGATCCTGCCGCACCACCTGAAGGGCGGGATGAAGGACACCGCCCCCTCGCGCTTCCGCACCCGCTTCGATGCGGGGTTCGACAGGTTGCGCGAAAAGGGCGTGGGCCGTCTGGCCGAAGCCGCGATCCGCTGGCGCTGGCTCGTCGCGGGGCTGGCATTGGGCGCGCTGATCGTCACCGTGGGGGCCCTGGGCGGCGGCGTGATCAAGCGCGAGGCGCTGCCCGAGATCGACGGCGACGTGCTGGAGGCGCGGCTGATGCTGCCCGCGGGCACCCCGCTGTCGCGCACCATCGAGGCGGTAGACCAGGTCGAGGCCGCGCTGGAGCGCGTCAATGCCGGCCTCACCCCCGGCCAGCCCGACGCGCAGCCCCTCGTGGTCCGGCGCATCACCCGGTTGGGCCGCAACCTGTCGGCGGGCGAAAGCGGCGCGCATGTCGCCACGGTCGGGGTGGATCTACTGGGGGCCGAAACGCGCACCAGCACGCTTGACGAGATCGTCACGCTCTGGCGCGCGGAAATCGGCCTCCTGCCCGGCGTCAACTCGCTGATCCTGACCGAGCCGGGCATCGGCCCGCAGGGCATCGCGGTGGAGCTGCGCCTGACCCATCCCGACCTCGCCACGCTGGAGGCGGCAGGCCGCGCCACGCTGGCCGAATTGGAGACCTATGCCGGTGTGCGCAACGCGATCCTCGACCTGCGCCCCGGTGCGCCCGAACTGCGGCTGAGCCTCGCGCCGGGGGCCGAAGCGCTCGGGCTGACCGCGGGCGATGTCGCGGGGCAATTGCGGGCGGCCTTCCTCGGCACACAGCTTGCCGAGATCCGTCGCGGCGACCTGGCCTGGGATCTGGAGGTGCGGCTGTCCGATACCGACCGCGCCACCCGCGCCGATCTGGGCGCCTTCGAGATCGCCCTGCCCGCAGGCGATACCGTACCCCTGGCCAGCATCGCCACCATCACCGAGGCGCGCGGCTGGAGCGGCATCACCCGGCGCAACGGAGTGCGCACAGTGACCGTCTCGGCCGATGTCGATGGGCGGGTCGGCAACGCCGACGCAATCACCGCGCAGATGACCGGGGGCTTCCTGCCCGATCTGGTTGCCAACACCCCGCGCCTGGGTTTCGAGGTCGGCGGCCAGGCCGCGAATTCGGCGGAAACCGTCGCCTCGATCCTGCGGGGTTTCCTGATCGGGCTGGTCGGTGTCTATATCGTGCTCAGCTTCCAGTTTCGCAGCTATGTCGAGCCGCTGATCGTGATGGTCACCATCCCGCTGGCCTTTCTCGGGGTGATCTGGGGCCATGCGCTCATGGGGTACAACATCTCGATGCCGTCGCTGGTGGGGGCCGCGTCACTGGCCGGAATCGTGGTGAACAACGCGATCCTTCTCGTCGGTGTGATCAAGGCGCGCCGGACCGAGGGGTTTTCAGCCACCGACGCCGCCAGCGAGGCCGTGCGCGCCCGGATCCGACCGATCTTCGTGTCGGTCTCGACCACCATCATGGGCATGGCCCCGATGCTGCTCGAAACCTCGACCCAGGCGCAGACGCTCAAACCGCTGGTGATCTCGGTCGTCTTCGGGTTGCTTGCCGCAACGGTGCTGATCCTGCTGGTGCTGCCCGCCTTCTATGCGTTGCTGGAGGATGTCCGGGCGCGTGATCGTTCGACATAGAGCGGGTTCGGTCGCGGCCTTCAATCCGTCGCGTTCCTCTCCCTGCTCGAAGGCCCTCGGCCCGTCCGTGGAATTCCTTTGATACTGACGGGGCAATGAGTATTCACCGCAAGAGAACATCCACAGGCTTGCCTGGCCTCGTGGATTGGCCGCTACCCGTCGCCTTCCCCAATTCCGGCGGCACCGCGGCGCATGTCTGGACCCGACCGCCCCGGCTGATGGACGGCACCAGCTCCTTCTAGACCCATTCCGATCAATGGCCCGGTGATCGGCAACAACATCCGCGCCGAACGCATGGGCTGGCTGGCCCCGGCCCTGCAACTGCACCAGAGCTCGCTGGAGGACGGCGCGCGTCAGGGCAGGCTCGTTCTTCCTGTCTCCTGCGCCACGCCCCATCCAAGGCCGGTCGACAACTCGCCCGCGATCTGGACGATCTGGCGACCTAGCTTCTCACGAAACGCCGGCGTGAACACCCGCATGGATCCCGTCGCACCGATGGACATCATGGCCCCAGGGCCGCTTGGTGCAAGAGGAGCCGCGACGGAGCACATGCCGCGCTCAATCTCTTCCACACACTCCGCAAAGCCCTGCTGACGAATGGTTTCGAACTCCGCTTCCAGATCATGCAGGTTCGTTACGGTGAACTCGGTATATGCCCGCAACTGCCCTTCCATGTCGCCGGTCGGGAACAGATCCGGTGAAAACGCCGCGACAGCCTTCGAGCAGGAACAGGCATGCAAGGGGCGCTTGCCTAAACCCGGATGAAGAAAGGACACTCCGGTGTCGGGCGTCTCGACGTGGATGATTTCAACGGATTTTCCGCGCAGGCGCGACAGGAAGAACGCGGCACCGACTTCGGCAGCCGCCTGTTTCAGCGTTGGCGCAATCAGTTCAAGCAGCGCACGGTCAGACTGATCGCTATGCGTTATGTGCTTCAGGCGGATGCCAATCGCAAACCGCCCGCGGGCGACAGGTTCCAGCAGCCCGACATCGACCAGATCCTGCACAAGCCTGTAGGCAGAAGGCTTGGGCAGGTCCGAATGGGCACAGATCTCGGCCACCGTTGCCTCACCCTTCTGCCCGACGATTTCAAGGATCCAAACGAGTCTTTCCAGATGCATACTTTTTACCTTGCGAGAATCTCATTATCGAAATACGAGAAGTGTGAAGTTATCGCAAGGGAGGAATGTGATGATGGACGGCGCATGTTGCGGCCCGGGCTATGCAAGTCCGACCGAGGCGATCAAGGCCCCCCGCGAGAAACTGCTCTACACGATCGCCATCTATACCGGCACCGGCATCCAGAAACCGGATTATCTGGCGACCGTGGATGCGGACCCGGACAGCCCGACCTATAGCCAGGTCATCCACCGGCTCGAGATGCCCGGCATCGGGGATGAACTGCACCACATGGGGTGGAACGCCTGTTCTTCGTGCCATGACGATGCGGGCATGTCGCGCAAGTATCTGCTGGTTCCCGGCGTGCGGTCCAACAACATCCACGTTATCGACACGGCCACCGATCCACGCGCGCCGCGATTGCACAAGGTGATCGACGGGGCCGAGATCAAGTCGAAGGCCAACCTCAGCGGCCCCCATACCGTGCATTGCCTGGGCAGTGAGATCATCATTTCGTTTCTGGGCGATGCGAAAGGCGAAGCGCCAGGCGGCTACCTGCATCTGAACAGGGAGTTCGAGATTCAGGGCCGGTGGGAAGAAACCATGGGCGACATCCCGTTTTCCTATGATTTCTGGTACCAGCCGCGCCACAACGTCATGGTGTCTTCCGAGTGGGCCGCGCCCAACACCTTCATGCCGGGCTTCGATCTGGAGGAAGTGGGGCACCTGAAATACGGCCGCCGCTTGCACATCTGGGATTTCGAAGCGCGCAAGCCGGTCGAAACCATGTATCTGGGCGAAGACGGGCTGATCCCTCTGGAGGTGAAATTCCATCATGATCCCGACAGTAGCCACGGGTTCTGTGGCGCGGCCTTGTCGGCCAACGTGATCCATTTCTGGAAATCCGAGGCCGGCAAGTGGGAATGGGAAAAGATCATCGACGTCGAGAACGAACCGCATCCCGAATGGCCCATTCCGGTGCCGGGCGTGATGAGCGCGATCCTCGTGTCGATGGATGACAAATACCTGTATCTGAACAACTGGCTGCACGGTGACATGCGCCAGTATGACATCTCCGATCCGCACAACCCGGTCCTGACCGGTCAGGTCTGGATGGGTGGTTTGCTGGGCAAGGCACCAGAGGTCAACGGCGTGAAAATCGCGGGCGGGCCGCAGATGTATCAGCTCTCGCTCGATGGCAAGCGGCTCTATGTCACGACCTCGCTGTTCTCGACCTGGGACAACCAGTTCTACCCCGAGATCCGCACACAGGGCGGTGTCATGCTGATGATCGACTGTGATGTCGAAAACGGCGGCATGAAGATCAACGAGGATTTCATCGTCGATTTCGGCAAGGAACCGAACGGCCCCAGCCGCTGCCACGAAACCCGTTACCCCGGCGGCGACTGCACCAGCGATATCTGGCTTTGACCGCGACACGCACCATAACCATCGCCAACCGCGACGGCGCGGCCTATCAGGTCGAAGCGCGCCGTCCGCTGTTGGAGACCCTGCGCGAGCAAGGGGTCGACCTGCCCTATGGCTGCAAATACGGCGGCTGCATCACCTGTGCGGCCAAACTGACCGATGGTGAGGTCGATCAGCGACGTCAGGTGGCGCTGAACAACCGTCAGATCAACAACGGATATGTCCTGCTCTGCGTCGCACGCCCGATGACCGACATCACGCTCGAAATCGGCGTCGAAAGCCACGACAAACTCTACCGCAACCCTTTCCTCGATCCGCTGGAGCCGCATGAGCTGAAGGCGGATATCGCGACCCCGAAGGAGGCCTGAGACATGCCCGCCCAAGCGCTGGATGAACTCTACGATTACGACCAGAAATACCTTGCCGACATTCTGAAGTCGGTGAAAACCATCGCGATGGTTGGTGCCAGCGCTGACAAGACCAAATTCAGCTATGGGGTGCTGCGCGTGCTGCATGAAACCGGCTACGACATGATCCCGGTAAACCCGAACCCGAACCTGACCGAAATTCGCGGCATTCCGGTGGTTCACTCGCTCGAAGAGATCGATCGCCCTGTTGATATGGTCGAGGTCTTTCGTCCCAAGGACGAACTCTATGCCATCACCGAAAAGGCGATTGCCATCGGGGCCAAGGTGATCTGGGGGCAGATCGGCGTCTACGACGATGCCGCCGCAAAGCTTGCCGAAGACGCCGGCCTCAAGGTCGTGATGAACCGCTGTCCCAAGATCGAGCTGTTCCGCCCGTTCTGGAAACCGCGCCTCGACCTGGCGATCTGACAACAGCGGCCTGGTGTCGTCCAAACAAGGAATCTGATCGTGTCACAGACCATCAACAAGAGTGCCAAGGATATCGTGAATGATGCCCTGGGGCGTGTACCTGCAATCAGCGCCGAAGATGCGCTGGCATTGGCGACCTCCCCCGCTCACGTCTTCGTCGATCTGCGCGACGGCAAGGAGCAGGCAAGGACAGGCGTCATAAAGGGGGCCGTATCATCGTCCCGCGGCATGATGGAGTTCCATATCTGTCCCGAAAGCCCGGCGCACAAACCCGAATTCAATCAGGACAAGACCTATGTCTTTTACTGCGCATCCGGTGGACGGTCCGCCATGGCGGCGCTGGTGGCCATCGAGATGGGCCTCTCGCCGATTCTGAACATGTCCGGCGGCGTTGGTGCGTGGAAATCGGCCGGCGGCGCGTTGGTATAAATCATGGACGGCACAATGGAAACCGAACAACTCATCCTGCGCTCGGACCAGGACGGCATCAGTGTTCTGACGCTGAATGCACCCAAATCCATCAACGCCCTGTCAGAGGCGATGCTGGCCGCCCTGTCCGACATGCTGGACGCAATCGCGGCGGACCGCAGCGTCAAGGTCGTGATCCTGCGCAGCGGCGGCGACCATTTTTGTGCGGGTCATAACCTCAAGGAAATGACCGCGCGCCGCGAAGACGGCGACGGTGGGTTCCAGTATTTCCAGGACCTCTTTGCCAAATGTTCCGCGATGATGCTGCGCATCGTGCGCCTGCCGCAGCCGGTGATCGCCGAGGTCAAGGGGATTGCCACGGCGGCAGGATGCCAGCTGGTGGCGTCCTGCGATCTGGCCGTGGCCGCCGAGGATGCGACATTCGCCACGTCGGGCGTGAATATCGGCCTTTTCTGCTCCACGCCCATGGTTGCGCTGTCGCGCAATGTGCCGCGCAAGATGGCGATGGAAATGCTGCTGATGGGCGAGTTTCTACCCGCCGCCCGTGTCGCCGAAATGGGTCTTGTGAACCATGTGGTGCCAGTGGCAGAGGTTGAGGGGAAGGCCATGGAAATGGCGCGCATCATCGCCGACAAATCGCCGTCTGCGGTCAAGATCGGCAAGCGTGCCTTTTATGAACAGACCGAAATGCCGCTGGAAGAAGCCTATGCCTTTGCCGGCCGCACAATGGTCGAGAACATGATGGCGCGCGACGCCGAGGCCGGGATCGGTGCCTTCACGCGTAAGGAATCCATGCCAGAGTGGACGGGTGAATGACGTTTGATGGGCCCGAACTGGCGCGCAATGCCGCCAATCATACGGCGCTGTCCCCTGTTTCGATCCTCAAGCGCGTGGAGCGTGTGCACCCCGAACTGCCCGCGCAGATCCATGGGCACATCCGCCGCAACTGGGGTGAGGTCGCGGAGCGGTGCAAGCAGCTGGCCTCGGCACTGGCCAAACGAGGTGTCGGCAAAGGCGACACCGTTGCCCTGATCGCGCCGAACATCCCGGAGGCCCTGGAATGCGCGTTGGCGCTGCCGATGCTGGGGGCGGTCCTGAACGCCAACAACACGCGGCTCGGTTCCGGCACGATCGCCTATATTCTTGAACATGGCGAGGCGAAGGTTCTGCTGGTCGATACCGAGTTTTCGGCAATGGCCGCCGAAGCCGTCGCGCAATCCGGCCGCGATCTCCTGATCGTCGATATCGAAGACAGCGAAGGACCGGGTGGCGAAAGGATCGGCGAGCTCACCTTTGACGATCTGCTGGCCGAAGGCGATCCCACCTTCGCCTATACCCTGCCCGATGATGAGTGGGACGCGCTGGCGCTGAACTACACTTCCGGAACCACGGGTCGGCCCAAGGGCGTTGTTTATTCTCACCGTGGCGCCTGGACCAATGCGGTCAACAATGTCGTCACCTGGGAAATGCCGCACCACCCCGTCTATCTGTGGACGCTGCCGCTGTTTCACTGCAACGGCTGGTGCTTCCCCTGGACGATCACCATGCTCGCCGGAACCCATGTGTTCCTGCGCGCGCCAAGGCCGGAGGCGATTTATGACGCCTTCGCCGATCATGGCGTGACCCACCTGTGCGGTGCGCCGATTATCATGTCGATGATCAGTGGGGCCGAACAAAAGCGCGACTTCCCGCAAAAGATCAAGATGATGACCGCCGCCGCGCCACCGCCCGCCAGCGTGATCAAGGGGATGGAGGCGATGGGCATATCCATAACCCATGTCTACGGCCTGACCGAGGTCTATGGCCCCGCCGTGGTTTGCGCCGAAAAACCTGTCTGGGCCGACTTGCCCGCGCAGGAAAGGGCCGATTTGAAGGCGCGGCAAGGCGTGGCTTATGAGCTGGAAGAAGACGTTCTGGTTCTCGACCCCGAGACAGGAGAGCCTGTTCCCTGGGACGCTCAGACCCCCGGCGAGGTCGTGTTTCGCGGCAATATCGTCATGAAGGGCTACCTGAAGGCGCCCGAGGAGACCGCGAAGGCCTTCAAGGACGGCTGGTTCTGGTCGGGCGACATCGCGGTGCAGCATTCCGATGGCTACATCGAGATCCGCGACCGGTCCAAGGACATCATCATCTCGGGCGGCGAGAACATCTCGTCCATCGAGGTGGAAAAGGCGCTTTATTCCCACCCTGCCGTCAGCCTCGTCGCGGTCGTGGCCATGCCCGACGAGAAATGGGGCGAAGTGCCCTGCGCCTTTGTCGAACTTTGCGGCGCGGTGACTGAAGAAGACCTGCTGGCCCATGCCAAGGCAAACCTGGCCGGCTACATGCGTCCCAAGAAGGTGATCTTCGGCGAACTGCCAAAGACGACCACCGGAAAAATCCGCAAGAATGAACTCCGCGATCTGCTGCGCCAGAAGCGATGACCCTCCCACATTCACCGACTGGAACACGAACATGAGCACGAACCACGAACTTCGCTTTGCCGACTTCAGCTTTGGTACTCAGGTCCGCAAGTCCCCTTACTCCGACGCGGCTCTGCGTTGGGGCGCCAAGGGTTTTTCGGTCTATAACCACATGTATATCCCGCGCGATTTCGGCAGCCCGGAGCAGAACTTCTGGAACCTGATCGAACAGGCGATCTTGTGTGACGTGTCGGTCGAACGTCAGGTCGAGATCAAGGGGCCGGATGCAGCCAAGTTCACCCAGTACCTGTGCTGCCGCGACATTTCGGCCTGCAAGGTCGGGCAGTGCAAATATGTGCTGATTACCGATCAGGATGGCGGGGTCATCAACGATCCGATCGTGCTGAAACTGGCCGAGGACCATTTCTGGCTGTCCATCGCCGATAGCGACGTCCTGTTATGGGCGCGCGGCGTAGCGGTGAACGCCGATATGGATGTCGAAATCACCGAGCCCGACGTGTCGCCTCTACAGCTTCAGGGCCCGAAATCCCGCGATATCCTGCGCGCGTGTTTCGGCGACGCCCCGACCGAACTGAAATACTACCATTTCATGGAATATGACTGGTACGGGGTGCCGCTGATCATTTCGCGCACCGGCTGGTCGAGCGAGCTTGGCTACGAGATCTTCCTGCGCGACGGGTCTGCCGGAAACCGTCTTTGGGAACACATCATGGATATCGGCACGCCCATGGGTCTCAAACCGGGCCACACATCCGGCATTCGCCGGATCGAGGCGGGAATGCTGTCCTATCACGCCGATATGAACCTGGCCAACAACCCGTTCGAGCTGAACCTCGACCGTCTGGTCAGCCTCGACATGGAAGCCGATTTCGTCGGCAAGGACGCGCTGAAACGGATCAGGGAAAAGGGCATCAGGCAGAAGCTCGTCGGTCTGGAGATCGAAGGGGAGCCTTTTGTTGGCGTCAACGATTTTTTCTGGCCGCTCATGAAGGACGGAATCCA
The DNA here is from genome assembly GCF_013155465.1 of Alterinioella nitratireducens. Lineage (GTDB taxonomy): Bacteria > Pseudomonadota > Alphaproteobacteria > Rhodobacterales > Rhodobacteraceae > Alterinioella > Alterinioella nitratireducens. The sequence goes on from NZ_JABJVX010000011.1 coordinate 11,991, forward strand.
GGTCGGCACGGTCACCTCGGCGGTCTATTCCCCGCGGCTGAAGAAGAACATCGCACTTGGCATGCTGAAAATCGAGCATGCAGACCTCGAGACGGAGCTGACCGTTGACAAGCTGGGGGAAACACGCGGCGGCGTAGTCGTGCCGATCCCTTTCCACGATCCAAAGAAGGAACTTGCAGCAAAAAGCTAATCAGATAGCTGCATGAGACAAATATACCATGCAGCGCTTGGACCGGGGCCACGGAGGAAGCCGCTCTTCAACGACGATTCCGGGCCTGTCCGGTGATGGATTGGAACGGGTTTACATCTACTCACAATGTGTTGAGGCGCGGCGCTACATCGTTGGCCATACCGGCCCCGATGACTGCTTGCAGGCGCAACAGGCCGCCGACATGCTGGCCGATGCGCTGGATGGCGAAGGCAATATCGTGGTGGTCGAAGGCACGCCGGGCTACACCGTGTCGATCCTGCGCGGCAACTGCTTCCTCGACCCGATTGCAGATGCCTATCCGGGTATCAGCGTGCTTGACAGCCAGACGGCGGAATGGAACAGGGAACGCGCGCAGACCGTCATGGAAACCTTCCTGACCCAATACGGCGACCAGATCAATGGGGTCTATGCCATCGACGATGGCATGGGGCTCGGCGTGATCAGCGCGTTGCAGGGCGGAGGTACCTGTCATCTACCTCGCCAAAGACGCCCGTGCGACTTGCATTTCCTCTCGACTACCGGGAACGCCTTTTCCCGAACCTGTTCGCTGATGGGGACCTGCCCGCTCAACAAAGCGCTTGACCGAATGGGTGTGCAGGTCGCTGCTGACTTCAGTTCGCCGCACGCCACATCCGATACCGCCCCTGCCCCGTCATCTCGCGGACCAGACCCTTTTCCTCCATCCAGGCAATGTTTCGCTGGACGGCGGCGCGACTGGCGCCGGTCAGAGCCTCGGCCATCGGGGCGGAGACGAGTGGCCATTCGGTCAGAACAGCGCACAAGGCTGGGGGCGTGCGGCCCGAGAGTGGGGTCATCTCGGTTTCTGCCCTCGCTGACCATGCCTCGATATCGTCTAGGTGCCGCATTGCGGTCAGGCAGGCGGTCTCCATCCCGTCAAGCCATCGCGCCAGACGGTCGGCGGGTGAGCCACCCGCGCGCAGCCCCCCTGCCCCGCCCATGACCAGAGGCGCAAAGACTGCGCCCTTGCCGTCGCTGGCCGCGATCCGCGCGGCCGTGACTGCCGCTTCCATTCGGTCACCCTGCTGCCCGAGTCCCGCGAGGCTCCAGAGGTGATAACCCGCGCAGGCGCGGCTTATCGGGTGAAGATCGGCGGCTTGTGCCATCAGGTCGAGCCATCCTCCCGCGCGGTCCGCGAACGGCTCGGCTTCATCTGCCATTTTTTCGGGATCGCGACGGTCGAGGAAGGCAGACAGGTCCACCTCTGGGCCTGGCCCCCCTGTTAGACGACGTACCGCCCAACCGACACGCGCGAGTGCGGCGGTGTCGTCTTGCAGGCCGGAAATGCGCAGGGACATCCAGAGCGCCAGCCGATCCGGACCGATGCGGTCACCCGCGAACCAGCTGAGATCGGCAGCCTCGATCAGGGCGAGCCTGTGCCGCCATCCTTCCGGGCTGCGCTTTAGTCGGTCGTCCAGCGCGCCGACGCGACCGGCCACACGGGCAAGACGCGCGGCATGACCCGCCTCTGCTTTCCGCCAATCGTCGAGAGCCTCGGCTTCACGCGGCTCGGCCCGCGGTCCGGGTGGCAAATAATCCGGCTCCTCTTCCATGGGACCGGGCAGGAACCACAGATCGTCCTCGGACGACTCCTCCACCTCCTCAGCATCGAGGAAGAGAGCGTCCGAGTCATCAAGAAAGGCAGGCGCTTGAGGCTTCATATGTGCAAAATAGTGGGATTTTGCATTTTACCCAAGGGTTTTATCGGGTTGCACCCACGCTCATCATATAGCACGCGCGGGCGATGGTCGGCGAGGGCGCTCTCATCGCGCTCAGCCTATGGAAACCAAGGGCTTTGCGCTGAGCAAGACCACAGAGAGCGCTCTTGCATCCGTTTACAAACGGTCGTTTAGTGGTGATACCCTAAATTGCAAACGGCCCGTTTCCATGCCCCTGATAGGCTACGCCCGCGTCTCCACAGAGGATCAGACCCCCCTGCCCCAGTCCGAGGCCCTGAAATCCGCGGGTTGCGCCGAGATCCATGAGGAACACGCCTCGGGCGGCAATCGTGCGCGGCCGGTGCTTGCGCGGGTGTTGGAACGCATTGGCAAAGGCGACACGCTGGTCGTCGTGCGGATCGACCGGCTGGCGCGGTCGCTCTCGCATCTGCTGGAGGTGATCGAGCGGCTGGAGGCGAAGGGCGCCTTCTTCCGCTCGCTGACCGATCCGATCGATACGTCCTCCCCGCAGGGAAAGTTCACGCTGCAGGTTCTGGGTGCAGCGGCCGAGTTCGAACGCGCCCTGATCCGCGAACGCACCAAGGCCGGGCTTGCCTCGGCGCGCTCCAAAGGCCGTGTGGGCGGGAACCCTGGGCTGAGGGCCAAAGACCCTGCCGCCCTGCGCAAGGTGCGGCTGGCGCGTCAGGATGGCTATATGGAGCGCCTGAACGAAACCGCGCAGGATTGGGTGCCGCAGGTCCGTCGCCTCCGGCCAGACATGGCCTGGGAAGATGTGCTGCGGATCATTAACGGCCCCCTGCCCCACGGCCGCCGCTGGACGCAAAGCCGCCTGCTGCGGGCTGTGAACGCCTATGTCCGTGACGGGTTCCTGCCGGAGACCGTCCTTGGCCGCGCCGGACGGCGCGCGGGCGATGACCGCCTGCCCGCCATTGTCGCCGCCATCAAGGGGGCGGACCCCGATATTACCTTGCAGGCGATCTGCGACCGGCTGGAGGCGATGCGCGAACGCACGCCGCGTGGGCGCACAAGCTGGCAGCCGTCTTCGGTCAGGATGCTGCTGGACCGTGCCGAGAGGTTGGGGCTTTTGTGACCTTATCCGCGGGTAAGGTCACTCCAGCCCGTCGACCAGCGTGGCAATCGCCTGTTCCAGCCGCGCGCGGTCGATCGAGGTGAAATCGCGCGCGACCTTGATCTCCAAGCGGCCCTGACCGGCGGTGCATTTGACCTGGCCATGGGCGCTGCGGATGTGAAAGGTGGTCTTGGCCTTGGCGCCGCCCTGCCCCGCCCGCGCGGCGGGTTTCGCCGTTGCGGCACCCTCCGGCAGGATGTCGAACTCATCCGCCTTGGCGTAGCGGCGCAGCACGTCCAGCTCGTCGCGGATGTTGTGGTTGTCGCCAAGCGCCCTGACCTCGCGGCGGATGCCTTCGGCCAGTTCGGGCCGGTCCTTGAGCAGCCGCGACAGCTCCACCCCCAGGGCGCGGGGGATCTCGGTCGGGAAGCTCAGCGCCGTCCCGAGACTGTCCAGCAGATGCGCGAAGGAGCGGATATAGCTGCGCTTGGAATAGGGCGCGGACTGGAACAGAGCGGCGACAGCCTCGCCCAGATCGGTGGCCTCGGTGGCCGGATCGGCGGCGTAGTTCTGCGCGGCATAAGCCATCTCGGCGAAGGACAGATCCTTGCGGATCACGTTCTCATCCACCATCCGGCGATAGAGCCCGGAGACATCGGCCGCCCCAGGCAGGACCAGCGCGGGGATGCGCGCCCATGCCTCGTCGCCGGTTTCCTCAAGCAGCCTGCGATAGGCGCAGAGCCGCCGGTAGCCCTGCACCAGTTCGACCCCGGTGCCATCGGGGCGCGGCAGCACGCGGATCGGGTTGGACAGGCCAAGCTCGCGGATCGAGGTGATCAGTTCGGCCAGCTCCATGTCGTCGCCGGGCAGGCGGTCACGCACCAGCAGGTAGCAATGCACTTCGTCGAGCGGCACAGATTGGACGACGTGCCCCGCCTCGCGCAGGGCCACGTATTCATGCGCCAGGGCGTCATTCTCCTCGCGGATGGCCTCGGCCGCGGACCGGCGGGCCTGCAACGCCTCGGCGTTCTCGGAAATGGCGCTGGCCATCGGGCCACGGCGTTGCGCGGCCGGGGCCGGTGCCTCGGGCGTCGGGGCATCGTCCTCGGGCAACTCGATATCGAACATCCGTCTCTTGCGGGTCATGTCTGGTCTCCTTCCACCAGCGGCGCGGACACGACCTTATCCGCGGGTAAGGTGTCCGTCGCCATCGCCTCCCAATGGGGCAGCATCGTCTCTTTGAATTCACCATAGGCGCGGTCGAAACTGGCCCTGGCGCGGCGCCAGGTCTCGCGGGTCATGTCGCGGTAATCCATTTCGTAGATCGAACTGAGGAACCGCCCGGATTGTTCGACCGCGCGAGTCATCTCGACCGGATGGCGCGCCAGCTTATCATCAAACACCTTACCAAAAGCTTCAAACATCGCCCGGTGCAGGTCATTGCCGGGCTCGTAGCGGGTCAGCAGGAAACGGATGTCGTGGAACACCTTGGGCAATGCGATCTTACCCGCGGATAAGGTGCCCTCGAACCCGTGCGACAGATCCTCCAGCGCCTCGCTGAGCTGGCCGATGAAGCTGGTGGTGCTGTCATACTCCCAATAGCCGGGACCGGAGGGGATGTAGAGCATGTCGGCGGCAAAGACCGCGTTCATCGACTGGTAGCCGATGGCGGGCGGGCAATCGAACAGGATCAGATCCCATTGGTCATCGGGCAGCTGGTCGAGAAAGCGGCTGACGGCGGCGAAGAAGGACCATTCCGGGTTCAGGTGGCGATACTGGGCCGAGGCAAACTCGACGAAGGCCGCGTTGGCGCAGGACGGAATCAGGTCGATGGTCGGCCAGTTGGTCGGCTGGATGAAGTCGGCCAGCCGCAGATCCTGGAGCCCCAGATCGGTGATGCTGGACGGGATCGCGCGGCGGGGCAGGGCGGTGCCGCTGGCCGCGCCGCGCGGGGCATTGTTCTGCATCTCGGTCTCGCGCACCAGGTCGCGGGCCATGATGCCCCAGACGGTGTTTTCCTCGCTGACATCGGTGAGGCCCATCGAGTGGCTGAGCGTCGCCTGCGGGTCGAAATCGACGCAGAGCACCCGGTAGCCATCCAGCGCGGCGGCATGCGCGAAATGCAGCGCCACCGTGGACTTGCCGGCACCGCCCTTGAAATTGGCGATCGCGGTGCGGAAGGCGCGGCCTGCCGGACGCCGGGGCCGCAGCGGCTTGCCGCGCGGCTTGAGCTTGCGGCGCAGGGTGTTGACCTCGTCCAAGGTGAACCAGCGCTGGCGCCCGTCAGGCTCGACCTTACCCGCGGGTAAGGTGGGATCGGCGGCCAGCTTGCCCCGGAAGGTGGACTGGTTCATGCCGAAGATCAGTTCCGAAACCTCCCAGGAGGAGAAGCGGCGCAGGGTCTTCTCGCTCTCGGGTGAGAAGGTCTGCTGCCGGATCCAGCCCTGCATCTTGAGCGAGCGGGCCTGGAGGGTTCTGAGATCGGTATGGGTAAGCATGGCACCTCGGACGTAGATAATGCGGTTTTCACGATTTACGCTGAAGTTGCGCAATTTGTCGAGACCGTTATTCTTACACGCAAGGCGGCAAACATGCGGTCCAGGCCCAGGCGGGGCAGGGCGCGCGCGGCGAATCGGCCCGCCCCCACGCGCCATCGCCGGTCGGAGATCCGCCGACGTATTTAGGGGGACGCGAGGAGGCGCCAACAAGATGTTGGGGGGACACACAGGCCATTTCGGGGGGCACGCAAGACGTCCCCCAATACCAATACATACCTCTTTTCAATCTGATATTGATTTCCGGATTGCGGCATCGGATTCGAATCCTTGACAAATTTCGCGTTTCCAACGCTAATCAGGCCATGATCGGGAAAAGCGTCTAAGATCGCCTTTGCGGAAGACAAAGGATGGCGCCAACCCGGAGGCAAACCAGGCACGGCACCGGAGCAGGAGCTTGACGTGGCACAGAACAACGCAGCCGGGGTCGCCCCGGCAAAAAGGATCACCGGGCCGGGTGCCGCGGCAGTCAAATACGATATTCTCACGGCGCTTCTTGTGACCGCGGCGCGCGGCGATGCCGTCGAGGCCCGCCTGGCCCTGCGGCTGTCGCTGATCATCACCGCGCGGTTCAACTGGCGCAGCGGCTGCTTCGCCGTGGGCCTGAAGGAAATGGCGCGGATGTGGGGCGTGACCGAGCGCACAGCGAAACGCGAGATGGCGCATCTGCGCGGCCTCGGCTGGGTCGCGGTATCGGTTCCGGCGGCGCGGGGCAGGGTGGCGCAGTACCGCATCGACCTGGACCGGGTGCTTGGCGCGACGATGCCGCATTGGGACGCGGTCGGCCCCGATTTCGTGGCCCGGATGAGCCATGCGCCCGAGCCGAAGCCGGAAAGCAACGTGGTGCCGCTGAGGCGCGACCTGGCGCTTCCCGAGGCGGATGGCACCGGATGGGATGGGGCGGCGCGGCGATTGCAGGCGCAGGATCAGGCCCTTTACAGCGCCTGGTTTGCGCCGTTGCAGGTGCTGGAGGTGGAGAACGGGATCCTGACGCTGCTGGCGCCTTCGCGGTTCATCGCCAGCTATGTGCGCACCCATTACCTGACCCGCCTGCTGGCCGCGATCACGGCGGAGAACAGGGAAGTTCGGGAGGTTCAGATCGTCTGTGAGGGGGCCGGTTAGGACAGGGGGGGCGAACCTTGTTTTCCGAGCGGCATGGATATACATTGTCATATAGATATCCACGCCGCAGGAGGCAGCGATGCAAGTTGCAAAATGGGGAAATTCCCTTGCGGTCCGATTGCCCGCAGAACTGGTGCGTGAGCTTGGCCTGAAGGAAGGCGACCAGATCGACCTGGTGAAGGACAACGACGCGGTGAGGGTTCAGCGTCGGGCACGTGCCGACGAGGTGCTTGAGACGCTGCGCGCGTTCCGGGGCCGGTTGCCCGCGTCCAAGAGATTGAGCCGTGACGCCGCGCATGAGCGCTGAATTTGCCGATACGAATGTCATCCTCTACCTGCTGGATGACGGCCCCAAGGCCGATCGGGCCGAGGCGATCGTGGGGCAGGGGCCGCGCATCAGCGTGCAGGTTCTCAACGAAACGCTGGTCAATTGCCGCCGTAAGGCCGGTCTGACCTGGGAGGAGACCGGGTCGTTCCTGGCCGGCATCCAGGCCCTTTGCCCGGTGGAAGACCTGACCCTGCACACGCATGAGGTGGGGCGCGCCCTGGCGGAACGCTACCGGGTCTCGGTCTATGACGCGATGATCGTCGCAGCAGCCCTTGTTGCAGGCTGCACCACGCTGTGGACGGAAGACATGCAGGATGGGCTGCTGATTGAAGACCGGCTTCGGCTGGTCAACCCGTTTGCCTGAGACGGGCGCGGGGCGTCACCGCAGAGGACGCGGGGACCGGCGCAGCAGCAAGCGGCCAAACCCCGCCGCGAAACCGCCGAAGGCGGCGATCCAGAGCAGCCCCGAGACCGCGAAGAGAAGCGATGCGACCTCGGGCCATAGCGAGGCCGCGATGCGGGTCGAGACCGACAGCACAAGGGCGATGTGGATTGCGAGTGCCAAGCGCCCTGCGTGAAGCGGCTGGCCGGTATGGGTCAAGATCGTGCGCATCATGACGGCAAGCGTCATCACACCGATCGCCCCGGCCATCCACAGATGCTGCGCCGCCGCCGCCCCGAGCCAGCCGGGCGCGAAGATGCTGGTTGCCAGAGCCAGCGCGCCAAGCGGCACGAAGGCATAGCCCGCGTGAAGGACGGCCACCAGGGGGTCGGCGAGGGTGCGGTGCCCCGCCCAACGGGCCAGTCGGACAAGGTGCAGGAGCCCCGCCAGCAGCAGAGCGCCACCGGTCGCCGGGTGCAGCGGCGAGATGAGCCAGAGGATGAGGGCCGCCAGCAGAACCAGCAGCGCGAGCTTGTCGAAACGCTGCATCGGAGGCGCCGGCAGGGGGGTCGCGCCGCGCCTGACCAGCCAGTTGCGCGTGAAGGACGGCACCAGACGGCCTCCGATCACGGCAATCAGCATGACCGCTGTTCCAAGGCCAAGCCGCAGGCCAGCCCCGTTTGCGGCGTTCGCGCCTTGCGCGGCCTCCCAATGAAAGAGGAGGTTTCCCGTCGTGAACATGGCCAGCAAGCCCAGGACGACAAGGTTTCGCCACGTCTTCCCCGCCACGATTTCGCGCGCGATGGTGGCGGCGAACACGACCGGAAAGGCCAGGTCTATCGCGGCGACGAGGAGCGGCGGCATCAAGGCGGACACCGCGATCACGATCCGCCCGAGCAGCCAGAGCAGGGCCAATGCGCCGAGGCGCCAGCCGACGATGGGCAGGCGGCCTGTCCAGTTCGGCACCGCGGTCAGCACGAACCCCGCGATCACCGCGCCGAGATAGCCGTAAAGAAACCCATGCGCGTGCCAGCTGACCGGGTCGAACGCGGTTGGCAGCGCGAGATGGCCGGTCAGCATCGGGATCCAGAGCGTCATTGCGACCGTGGCCCAAACGCCCGCGCCGAAGAAGAACGGGCGCGGGCCATAGGTCAGGATCGCGGGGCCGGTCCAGGCCCGCATCTGTTGGGCGGTTGTCGCGGGCACGGGGGGGCTATCCCTGCAATGTGGTCAGGCGGGCGCGGCCAATGCGATCCGGCGATACCCGGCAGCGCCATGATAAAACCCGTTGCTGAGGTCCGTGCCCTCGCAGAGCGCGGCGAGGCGCGCATCGGCCTCGGGCACGGCAAGCGTGCCGTCCAGCACGGCGCGAAAGAGCCCGGCGACCCCGACCATGTCCACCGCCTGCGGCATCAGCCGCAGATGGGTGACGCCGGCGGCGACGATCTGCGCCGTTTCGGGCAACAGGTCGACATAGCTTTCCGATTGGGTCTGGATGCCGTTCACGCGCAGGACCGGGCGGTTGTCGCGGGTGCGCAGGGGCATCCCGTCGGGATCCTCCTCGCAGACGAACTGGCAGTTATCCTTGGTCCGGCCATGGGCGCGGGCATGGTAGCAGCGCGCGGACACTGCCAGCGGCGCCCGGCCGAAGACCTGCATTTCGACGCCGAGCCCTAGCGCGCGGGCCGCGCCTGTGGCCACCGCGATGGCCTCGGCGGGCAATTCGGCGGGCAGGCAGACATGGGTTGCGCCCTGGCCCGCCATCCAGGCGATGGTCGCCTCGTTATAGGCGTTCATGAAGGGGCCGATGCGATGCGACCGGTGGCCGCGTTCATAGAGTCCGGCGGCATTGTTGATCTCGATCTCGGGCGCGTCCATCGCGGCGATGTCTGCCGTCGCCTTGCGTTCGCGTTTCAGCATCACCTCGGCCAGGGTCGAGAGGATCACGGTCTTGCCCGCTGCCTCCAGCCGCTCGATCGTGGCGGGCAGGTCGGCCTCGTGGAAGGGCGCGCGCTTGGAGCAGATCACCTCGCCCAGATAGACCTCATCCACCGGGGCCTCATCGGCAATGCGGGCGTAGAAGTCGCGCCGTGCCTCGGCGGACCAGTGATAGGCAATCGGGCCAAGGGTCAGTTTCGTCATCGCGGTCACCGCCATTTCTTTGTCTCGAATGCGCCCTGGGTCTGTTTCTGCCCTTCCGTCAGGGCGACGAGGTCGGCCATGTTCGCCTCTCGTCCGGCGCGGATGTCGTCGACCGCCTTGCGGAAGGCCCGCACGACGCCGCGCACATAGCTTTTCGAGCGCTGCCGCCCCTCGATCTTGAAGGCATGCACGCCCGCGTCGATCAGCTCGGGCAGGAGGCGGGAGAGGTTGAGGCTGACGGGTTCCTCGAAGGCATAATACCCCTCGGGCCGGTGCGGGGCGGTGTAGCGGCCCTTGCAGATCGTCGGATAGCCCGCCTTTTCGTCAGGCCCGAAACAGTCGATGGTGAACCCGGCAAGCTGCGAGGACATCGAGCCATCCGCATGGCGGGCATAGTCCACGTCCGAGGCGGGCGAGCAGACCCCGTCCATATTGGTCGATTGCCCGGTGAGGTAGTTGGTCAGGCTGCACCGCCCCTCGACCATCAGCCCGTGATTGCCGAAGATGAAGGTCTCGATCTCGCAGGGGATTTCGGCGCGGATCTGGCGGATCTCGGGGATCGTCAGGATGCGCGGCAGGACGACGCGCCTGACGCCGAAATTCTCGCAATAATAGCGGATCGCCTCGGGGCTGGAGGCGGCGGCCTGCACCGAGAGATGCAGCCGCACAGCGGGATGCGTGCGCGCGATGTAATCGGCCACGCCCATATCGGCGACGATGAAGGCATCGACCCCAAGCCGCGCGCCGGTATCGGCGGCCTGGCGCCACAGATCGACCTTGCCCGCGGGCGGATAGGTGTTGAGCGCCAGCAGAACCTTGGCGCCCTTGGCATGGGCATAGGCGACCGAGGCGGCCAGTTCATCGGGGGTGAAGTTCAGCCCCGGAAAATTGCGCGCGTTGGTGGCATCCTGAAAGCCGCAATAGACCGCATCGGCCCCGGCATCGACGGCGGTGCGCAACGCGGCGGGGGTGCCCGCCGGGCAGATCAATTCGGCAAGACTCATCTGGTTTCCTGTCATTCACTGTCGTTGAGATAGGCCCGCCGCAACCGCGCCAGGATCGCCCGTCCGGGGCGTCCGAACATGGCGGCGGTCTCCTCGGCGATGGAGCCGTCGACGTCGTCCAGCGCATTGCGCAGGCGCACCACTGCCTCGGTGTCGCCGGAGACCTCGAGATCGCGCGAGAAGAAGGCGGCATCGCCGTCCTCCTCGGAATCGACAAGCTCCAGCAGCAGCATGAAGCGGCCCCGGATCACCGCCCCGGCCCGAGGGGCGGCATCGCGCGGCACGGCGCGGAAGATCAGCGCCTCGGGGTCGGGGCGCAGGTGCAATGCAAAGGGCAGCTCCACCGGGTCGATTAGGAAGTCCGTGGTCTGATGCGGCCCGAGCCGCGCGAAAAGCGAGGGGTGACGCGCCGCGATCCGGCGCACGGTGCGTGACAGGATCGGCTGCACCGCGAGGCAGGCCAGGCGGGACAGCGCGCCCGGTCCGGGTCTTGGTGCGCGGGGGGCGCGCGGAGGGACGCGCGGAGGGGCAGGGGGGGTGCTGGTGTCTGTGGTCATGATCGGGGCTCCCGTCTGGCTTGCGCGCCGGACCCGGACCCCGTCCGATCCGGCAAGATGGCGTCGGGTTGTGATGGGGCAGGGCCTGCGTCACCGCCCCGGACAGCCGCCCGGCACCAGGCCAGGATCGCTTCCTCGTCTGGGGGCAGGGCGGTGGCCATGCCATCCGCGAAGCGGTCGAATGCGGCGCGATGGGTCTCGGACAACCCCACAAGGACGGGGACGCCACGCCCGAGCGCCTCGGCCATGAGCGCGCGGAAGCCGCGGCCCTCGGCCTCGCTCAGCCCGAACTTGTTGAGCATGAGCAGATCCGCGCCCTTACCGGTCAGGCGGTTCGTGACAATCGCGACCGCCGCTTCCAGCGCCCCGGCATCCATCCGGCACGCCGTCGATCCGGCCCCGAGATCCTGGGTGATCCGCGCCTCGGGCCCGTCCGGCAGCAGCGTCAGGTCGCTGTCGCAATGCCCGCTTGCGCCCGCGCCCCTGGCCGCGCGCAAGGCGCCGAGCAACCGGATCCCGTCGTGTTTCATCTGATCGGCAACCCTGGCCAGCACCCGGTCGGTTGCGCCGCGTCCGGGGGCCGAGACAGTCGCCAGCAACGTCACAGCCGCTTGCGCCTGTCCGGCGTGCGGACTGCACCCACCGCTCTCGCTCGCGTTCGTCATGGTCGGGTCTTCCAAGGCGTGCCGCCCCGCATCTTGCGGCACCGGCGGCGAATTGGTATCTGAATTGCGCATATCATCCGGCGATTGCGGAACTCAATTATCTTATCGGGAACGCGACCTTGCGCCTCACCTCCTTTACCGATTTCGGGCTGCGCGTTCTGATGTGCATGGCAGGCCAGCCGACCCGCGCCTTTACCACCGCCGAGCTTGCGCGCGAGCTCCGGGTTTCGCGGCATCATCTGGCCAAGGTCATTTCGAGGCTTGCCGCGGCGAACCTGCTGGTGACGCGGCGCGGTGGCGGTGGCGGGGCGATGCTGGCGCGCGCGCCCGAAGCGATCAGGCTTGGCGATGTGGTGGCGCTGCTGGAGGCCGACCAGGCGCTGGTCGATTGCTTCGCGGCCGGCGGCGGCACCTGCACGCTGACCCCGCATTGCCGCTTGCGGGGGCGGTTGGCCGAGGCCGAGGCCGCGTTCATCGCCGATCTCAACCGCGGCACCCTGGCGGATTGCGTCATTCGTCTGGACGGTGTCTGACAGCGCGCAGCAAGGCCGGAGATCGCATGACCGCAGGAGACCTTTCGACAAGCGCGCACGGGAACCGGCCCCATGCCTCTGCGCATCGTCCGCTGTTCATCGCCGCCGGAACCTGGGCGATCGTCGTGATCGTCCTGTCCCAGTGGGGGCCGGTGCCGGATCCGGTCGCGCCCGGCCTGTCCTGGCATGCGCATGAAATGCTGTTCGGATTCGCCGCGACGGGATTTGCGGCATATGCCCTGACGGCGATGGCAAGTTGGGCGGGACCGGGGTGGCTGTCGCGCCGTGGCCTGGTCTGGGTGATGGCGGCCTGGGTGGTGTCGCGCCTGGCCGCGCTTGCGGGGGCCGGGGATGGAGGGTGGCTTTTCCTCGGCGCTTCGGCCGCCTTCATGACGGCCGTTTCCGTCATCCTGATCCATGCGGCCCTGCGCGCCCGGCAGAGGCGCGGGGCGATCCTGGCCCTCTTCGCCTGCGGTCTGACCCTGGGCCAGGTGGCTTTGCTTTGGGGGTTGATCCCGCCGCGCCTGCCGCTGCTGCTGTTCGCGCTGCTGCTGTCGATGGTCGGCGGACGTATCGTGGCGGCCTTCACCTGGAACCGGGTCGGGGAAGGTGCGTCAGGGCATGCGCGGGCGCGGGCCGCGCGATGGCTCGGTCTTGTCAGCGCCGCCGCGCTTGCCGCGATCTTGCTGATGGGCGCGACGGCGCAGGGTCATGAGACGCTGACGCCGGTCCTGCTGCTGCTGGCGGCGGGGGTGGAGGCGGGTCGGCTGGCGCTCTGGCACGCGCGCGCCGTGCGACAGGACGGCCTGCTCATGATGCTGCATCTTGGCTACGCGTGGCTTCCGATCGGGTTGGCGCTTGTCGCGCTGGTGCGACTTGGTCTGTTGCCGATCAGTGAGACGGACGCGATCCATGCGCTGGCCGCGGGCGCGGTCGCCTGCGCGATCTACGCAATGGCCGCGCGTGCCGTCGCGCGGCGGGGCGAGCATCTGCGGCCCGCGGTCGTCGATCTGGTCGGCTTTGGCCTGCTCTGGGTTGCCGCCGTGGCGCGGGTGCTTCCGCTGGAGGGCGCGATCTGGCAGGCTGCCGCGCCGGTGCTTTGGGTTGCCGGTTGGGGGCTGTTCCTCTGGCGGCATGGGGCGGCCCTGCGCCAGCCCGCCCCACGGCCCGTCTTCAGCGGTCCGAAACATCCGCGCCGGACCAGCGGAAGATAGGCGGGCCGTCTCAGAGCGCCGCCGCGCCCTGGTCATGGGACGTGTCCGGCAACCTCACCTGCCCCTCTCAGCGATGACGGTCTGGAATTGTGCGATCGCCTCCGGGCTGTCCCATTGTGCGGGGCCGGTCAGACGGCCGCGTTCGCGCCCCTGCCGGTCGATCAGCAGGGTCGTGGGCAGTTCGATGACGGCGAAGGCGAACATCGCGCGGATGTCCTCGGCCAGGTACATGTTCAGATGCCGGATGCCGATCTGCTGGTAGAAGCGGCGCACCGGACCCAGTCCCGCCTGGTCGATGGAGAGCGGCAGGACGTGGAAATCGTCCCCACCGAGCCGCGCCTGCAGGCGGTCGAGCGTCGGCATCTCCTCGCGGCAGGGCGCACACCAGGTGGCCCAGATGTTGAGCAACACCACACGCCCCCGGAAATCCGCCAGGCTCAGGTCGCGCCCGCCGCCATCCACGAAGGGCGGAGAGAGAATTTCGCGCGAGGTCTGGTGCAGCGGCATCAGGGGGCGCGCGGCTGCGGGCGCCGCGGCAAAGGCCAGCGCGCCGGCCAGCAGGTCGCGCCGCCTCATGATGCGCACCATGAGGCGCAGACAGTCACGATGGATGCGTCGTCCGTCGGATCGGGGCTGGCCAATCCGTCGTTCCGACCGTCGATCGGGAGCGGTGAGACCTGGCGCCAGGTTCGCTGTCTCCATGAGGTCATGATTCATCCTCGTCATTGGCTGTCAGCTCGGCCTGAACCTCGCGTTCGCGTTCGGGCCATGTGCTCTTGATGAAGGCGAGGATGGCGGCGATCTCGTCATCCGAAAGGAGACCCTCATATGCGGGCATATCGCTCTCGTAGCCGGGTACCGCCGCGCCGACACCCAGCCTTGTGATCGTGAACAGCTGCCGATCGGCGTGGCGCCATGTGTGACCGCTTGCATCATGGGGAGGCGCGGGCATGCGGCCATCCTCGGTCCGCCTGCGCCAGTCGGGCTGGCCTTCCAGGTTCGCCCCGTGGCAAGAGGCGCAATTGGCCGCGTAGAGGTCTTGCCCAAGCGCTATCTGGTCCGCCGTCACCGGCGCACCGAGAAAGGTCAACCCTTCCGGGATGTCCTGCCCTTCGGCCGCCATGACCCAGGTGGTCACGCCCGCGGCGAGAGCGAGGACACCCCCGGAAACCAGCCCGATACGTGTCATATCGCCCTCCGCAGATACTTGATCAGGGCCGCCGCCGCGAGGATCAGCACCGCAATCAGCAGCAGGTAGACAAGCCCACCCCCCAGCATCATGCCCATCATGGGGCCACTCATCAACTGGCCAATGCAGTCCCCCATGAAGCCCGTCCACGGGCCGTCTGCTGTTCCGTTCATGTCAAACTCCTTATGTGCTTGCGGATTGCCGGGACCACGAGGCAAGGCCCCGCCACCGCCGAGTAGCGGGAAAGCGGTCGCCAGGGTGTCATCCCGACAACCCCGTGCCGTCATTCATCGGAATAGACCGACACGCCGTCCGGCCCGAAGGCAAAGGTGCGCAGGGTTCCGGTTTGCGCCGGTGCCATGCCCGGTGCGTTCGGGGGCATGCCGGGCAGCGTGATGCCGGTGATGTCGGGGCGCTCCGCGAGCAGCCGCTCTATGATCTCGGCGGGAACCAGGCCGCTGACGACATAGCCGTCGATGGTGGAGAGATGGCAGCCGATGCCGCGCTCGGGCACGCCCATTTCGACGGATCTCTGGTCGAAATCGCGATCGTCGATCACGTTGACCTCGAAACCTTCGGTGCGCAGGTATTCGGCATAGGCGTCGCAGCAGCCGCAGCCGGGGCTGCGCCAGATGGTGACGGGCTCCACGCTCTGCGCGGCGGCGGATCCGACAAGGGCCGGACGGGTGTCGCGATCGGTCGTGACATAGGCGGCCGTGGCGGCCCCGGCGATCGTCAGCGTGATGGCAAGTATCTTCTTCATGGTCGGTGTTCCTTTCTCAGAAAGCCGCAAGGGTGACCCAGCTGCCACCCCCGTCCCGGCTGTGTTTCAGTTCGTTCAATGTGGCGGCGGCGATGTGGTTCGGGTCAGCCGGGTCAACGGCAAGGCCCTGTGGTTGCGAATTGGACCGGCTTTCCCAAGCCACGCCGCCATCCTCGGAGGTCCAAAGCCCCGAGGGCAGCGCCGCATAGAGCCGTTCCGGGGCGGCAGGGGCCGAGGCCAGGGCGCTGACGGGTTCGCCCTCGGGCAGCGGTGCTTCCGGGGCGGGCGGTGTCCCCGCCACCAGCGCATCCATCGCGTCGCCCGCCACCACGTCCTGCCAGCGGCAGAAGCAGTCGGGCACACGGGTCAGGCCGCGTTCGGTTCCGGCATAGATCCAGATGCCGCCCATTCCGCTGGCGAGATTGACCGACGCGAGCGAAAGCACCTCGCGTTCGGCCTCGGCGATCCAGGGCCGGTCCATGACGAAAGACCAGCTTTCGCCCGCATCCTCGCTGCGCCAGAGCCCGTCCTCCGCGACGGCGGCATAGACAGTGTCCGGGGCACCCGCCGCAACGGTGAGCGCCATGATTTGCGCTTGCGGCAAGCCGCCCGAAGCAGCGGTCCATGTCCGGCCACCATCCAGAGACAGGACGACGCCGCCGCCCTCCGGCGCGGCGAAAATCCGCCCCGGGCGATCCGGGTGACATGCCAACGTCCTGATCGGGATGCGCGGGGCAGGCAGGATTACAACCTCGCCGGACGGATCAAACCGCCGGAGCTGCGCATCCGCGAGGACAAGCGTATCGCCGTCGAAGGCCAGAGCGGAGGTTGGCGCGGCGCGCAGGTTGGAAGCGCCGTCGGTGTCGGCCCAGGCCGGGTTCAGGGAAAGCGCGGCGCCGGTTGCGGCGCAACTGGCCAGAAAGCCTCGGCGCGACAGCGCCGGTGTAAACTTCGATCTCATGTGTGTGTCTCATCTGATCTATGCCGTTCTGCGCCCGCATGGCGCAGGAGTCTTGCGTCTCAAGGCGTCGGTCAGACGCGCCGAGGCGCGGGCCAACGGTCACAAACACGCCCTTGCAGGCGGCCAGCCGTCGGATCAGATGAGGGTTCGGGGAGGGAAAGGGTCCGGCGGCGCGCGCAGTCGGTGCTGAAAGACCATGCCGAGGGGCCGGTCCTGACGAGGGGCTGGCGTCACAAGGTCAAAGGATGCGGACGCCGTCAGGGTCACCATGGCGGGGGCAGTGCAATCGAGTTGGCACAATGTCGAGTCCGCTCTGCCTTCCCCATCTGACGGACACTCTTCGCAGTCCTCCATGGCCGACGCGCTGCCATCCATTGCGGCCATTTGCAGCGTCATATTATTCGCATTTACCGCATGCGCGATGTTTCCCACCACGAACGTGGCGAGAAAGACCAGGAGCAATATGGGCGAGAACCGACGCATGAGTGGAAGATAGGCAGGGCGAGGGCGCGTGTCCAGCCACGACCCCGTGACCTGTCCCGCCACGCCGCGAAGGTCGCCTGTCATTCGCACGGTACTGGCGGATGCGATGGCCACGTCAGTTCCACCTCCGTTGGGCAGGCGGTCCTGCATCAGGGCAAAGGTGCATCCCTCACCCCGCGCAGCAGCTGAGTTTGGCCACGTCCTTGTCGAAGGTCTGCGCGGCGAGTTTCAGCCCCTCCACCGTGGTCAGGTAGGGGAAGATCGTCTCGCCGAGCGCCCGTGCGGTCATGCCGAACTTGAGCGCCATGGCCAGCGTCTGGATCGTGTCCGAGCCCTCGGGTGCCGCGATCTGGCCACCCAGAAGACGGTCGGTATCGGCGTCCGCAACCAGCTTGATCACACCACGGGTGTCGCGGGCGGCGGCGGCGCGGGCCACGTTGTCCAGGGTCAGCACGCTGGTCTTGACCTCGTGTCCCGCGGCCTTCGCCTGCTCCTCCGAAAGGCCGACACCGGCCACTTGCGGGTCGGTGAAGACAACCCAGGGCATCGCCGCGTTGTCATAGCGCATCGGCTCCAGTCCGAGGGCGTTGTTGATTGCCACCTTGGCGCCATAGGCCGCCATGTAGACGAACTGGTCGCGGTCGGTGACATCGCCCGCCGCCCAGACACCGGGCCGTGTGGTGGCCATGTCGGGGCCGACCTTGACCCGTCCGCGCGCATCGGTCTCTATCCCAAGGTCTTCCAGCCCGAGATTCCCGGAATTGGCCACCCGTCCGGTGGTCACGACCAGCCGTTCCGCCGTCAGCGCCTCGGTCTTGCCATCCCGGTCGAGTGCCAGAGTGACGCCGCCCGCAGCTTGTGCGACCGAGGTGTAGGCAAGGCCGGTCTCGACGGCGATGCCTTCGGCCATCAGCGCCTGCGCCAGCGCCTCGGCGACCTCAGGCTCGGCGCCGGGCAGTAGGCGCGAGCGGGTCACCAGCGTCACCTTCACCCCCAGCCGCGAGGCCATCTGCGCCAGTTCGCAACCTATGTAGCCGCCCCCCAGAACCATGAGGCTGTCGGGCCGGTCGGGCAGCGTCAGCAGCCCCCAGGAATCCAACGCCGCCACATCCTCGATCCCGTCGATTGCGGGCATGTGCGGGCGCGAGCCGGTGGCGATCAGGACACGCGGCGCGGAGATCACCCGCCCGCCGACCGTGACGCCACCCTCGACCAGGCGGGCGGCACCTTCGTCGATATAGGTGACATTCTCGTAGGCGGGCAGCAGGTCGACATATTTCTTCCGCCGCATCTCCGCGACCAGATCGGCGGTGCCTTCGACCACGGCGCCCCAGTCCACCGCGTGGGCGCTGGCCGCGATGCCGGGGAACCGGGCCGCCGACGCGCCGCCATGGACCGCCTCGGCGGCGCGGATCATCGCCTTGGACGGCACGCAGCCGACATTCACGCAGGTGCCGCCGATGGTGCCGTGCCCGACCAGCGCGACCCGCTTGCCGGCCTCTGCCGCCGTGATCGAGGCGGAGAACCCGGCCGATCCGGCGCCCACGACGATGAGGTCATATTGGTCGCTGCTGGCCTCTTCGGTCGAACAGCAGTCGTCCGCTTTGACGGTCTGGTCCAATTTGATTTCCTTATTCTGACAACCGGTGCCGTCCTCGTGGCGCGGTCAATATTCGTTTCACACCATCGACCCGATGTCGGAGGCGTAGCTGGGATAGGCGAAGATCATCGCCTTGATCTGGTTGGCGGTCTGTCCGGCACCCATGGCCATGGCAAACAAGTTGATCTGTTCCTCGGAGCCCGGCCCGATCAGATGCGCGCCGAGGATCTTGCCACTGCCTTCTTCGACAAGAACCTTGAAACCTGTGTGTTTCGCGCCGACGCGCAGCGACGAATACCAGTCTTGGGTCTTTTCGAAATGCACATCGAATTTCAGCTCCTGTTCCCTCGCCTCCGCTTCCGACAGACCCACCGTGGCCACCATCGGCAGGGTGAAGACCACGGACGGGACCGGCGGATACCTGATCTGCCGCGCGTCCTGGCCGGCCAGAAGATTCTTGCCCGCGATACGGCCCTCCGCCGCCGAGACGGGGGTGAGATTGAGGCCGCTATCGGCGCAGTCACCGGCGGCGAAGATCGTCGGGTTGGTGGTGCGCATCGCGTCGTTCACCTTGATGCCACGGCGGGAGTATTCGACACCGGCGGCCTCAAGGTTCAGCCGGTCGATATTGGGCACCCGGCCCGTGCCATGCACCACCAGGTCGCAGGTCACGGTTTCGGTGCCGCCCGCGCGTTCCACCGTGACAACAAATTCGTCGCCCTGCTTCTCGATCTTCGCCACCTTCGCCTTGGTGCGCAGGTCGATGCCAAGTTCCGCGGTGCCTTCGACCAGCATTTCGACCAGGTCGGGGTCGAAATTGCCAAGGGGACGGTCCGCCATTTCCAGCACGGTCACGTCGCGGGCGCCCGCGCGCTTGACGATATGCGCGAATTCCATGGCGATGAACCCGCCGCCGACAAAGGCGATGCGGTCGGGACGTTCGGGCAGTTCGAGGAATTCGGTGCTGGTGGTCAGATGCTCTTCGCCGGGGATGTTCAGCGTCATCGGCCGCGCGCCGGTGGCGATGTGGAAATGTTTCGCGGTCAGGGTCTTGCAGTTCAACTCGATCGTATCGGGGCCGGTAAACCGCGCCTCGCCGTGCAGCACGTCGATCCCCGCCTTTTCCATTCCGCCTTCGATGCGCGGCGGCATGGTGTCGGTGAAGCCGCGCTTGAAGGCGATCATGTCGGGCCAGTTGACCGAAGGCTGCGCCTCCAGCCCCTTGCCCTTCATGTTTTCGGCCCATTCGACGCCTTCGGTGACGGCAACGAGCATCTTCTTGGGATCGCAGCCGCGCAGGGCGCAGGTGCCGCCATGGGGTTCGCTGTCGATGCTGGCAACGCTCCAGCCTGCATCCGCCGCCATCCGGGCCACGCCATTTCCAGCGGTGCCGCCACCGATCACGATGAGGTCGTAACTGCTTGTCATGGGGTGTTTCTCTTCAATACCGTGTATCGGGTGTCATTCGGATGCCACCGCCGCCGCGGATCATGAGCATCGGGCGGCAATGACAAAGGCCGGAAGAAGACGGAGCATCTGCGTGTCATCCATGGCCCTGCCCACGCTTCCGTGCTCAGGAATCCCCCGCTTGGAGCAACTCGGCGGGATACCCGTTGGACAGGACGGCGTCGATGATCATGTCGGGGTTGGCCGCCTGATCGTCGAAGGCCACGATATAGGTGCCGGTGCCGAACTCCTCACCTTCCGTGAAGTCGATGATCTCGACCGTGGGGACGCCCCGCATGGCTGCCGCAACCGTGAACGAGCAGGTCGGGCAGGTGAGTTCGCCGACGCCGATATTGATGCGTTGTTCTTCGGCGCTGGCGGGAGCCGCTGCGAGTATTCCCAAGGCTACGATGGCGCGTTGGATCGGTTTCATGGGCTTGGCCTTTCAGTAGGACAGAACGTAGGGGGCAAGGTAAGGGAAGATCATCGCGACGGCGACGATCGCGGTGGCGAGCCAGAGAAGGGATCGCATGAGGGACCGGTTCATGGGACGCGCGCAGGTGCCATCGGCGCAGGCCTCCGCCGGGGTCGGGCGGTAGGCCTTGTAAAAGCCGTAGCCGATGAAGGCGGCACTCAGCGCGAAGGTGATCCACCTGTACTGGTAGAGAACGCCCAGTTGCGCGATGAACACGCCGGTCACGCCGAAACTGACCAGTACCAGCGGCAGGATGCAGCATGAGGTCATGGCCAGCGCGCCGAAAAAGCCCAACCCGGTTGTCGCCCAAGCCTTTCTGTCGTCGACCGGTGTGTCGCCTGCGCCCGTCGCCTGACCCGAGGATGTGGTTTCAGTCATGGTTCGAATCGTCCTTGCCTGGTTGATGATCTCAACCTAGGGTCTGTAGCCGATACAGGCTCAAGGGGGGCTGACGTGAAGAATGATCACAGGTCGGTGAAGATCCTGAGGCGCGGAGATCTGGCCAGACTGACGGGATGCAACCTCGAGACGATCCGCTATTACGAGACTATCGGCGTCATGCCGGAGCCGCCGCGCTCCAGCAAGAACTACCGCGTCTACGATGACAGTCATGTCACGCGGCTGCGCTTCGTCTTGCGCGCGCGCGGGTTGGGGTTCACGCTGGACGAGGTTCGCGATCTGCTCGCAATGGTCGATGGCGGGCAGCAGACCTGCGGAGAGGTGCAGGCCCTCGCCACGGCCCATCTCGCCACGGTCCGCGCCAAGATCGCGGATCTCAGGCGCATCGAACAGGTCTTGTCGTCTACAGTGGCACAATGCACCGGCGACGACGTACCCGAATGTCCCGTCATCGACGCGCTGACCGAAGTGGCGTGAGCGAGGACAGTTGAGAAAGTCCATGCCAGTCAAAAAGACGGCAGACGGAACCGGGGGGCGGCGATGTGCGTATATTCTTGACAACTCGCACCACTGACCGGTGTGGCGCAAATTCCTGTCGAGGGCAGCAAGGCGTCTGAGGAGGACAAGATGCCGGCCCATGATCTTTGAAGAACGGGTTTGCCAAAGGCCCGGACGACGACAATCTTCGTGGCACGCGCCTTCGCCTGGGGCATTTTGTCTTGAACCGATAATTGCTGAAGGCCCCAGGCACTGCTAAATTCAGGTTGGCAGGGCCAGCGACAGGTGATCACGAGAGCGGAGCAAAGCACATGCTGACGAGACGACACTTCATCCAGACGACCACGGCGCTGTTTTCGGCAGCGATTTCTACCCCGGTCCTGGCCAGCACCTGGCCCGACGCGGCGCAGAAGGCGGCCTGGGACGCGCAAGTGACGCCGCTCGGCTACGATCCGGCCACGACCAACCCCTGGGGTCTGCATCCGCGCTTGTTGCCGCAGCGGGTCGCCGCGAACGACCGGCTTACCCCCGGCGACATTCATGTCGATGCCGTGGCGCGCTACCTCTACCACATCGAGGAAGGCGGCACCGCGATGCGCTATGGTGTGGCGATTGGGCGGGGCGGTCTCTACGAGCCCGGGACATACACCATTCGGCGCAAGGTCGAATGGCCTCACTGGACCCCGACACGGAACATGATCGAGCGAGAGCCCGAGGTTTACGCACAATACGAGGACGGGATGGAACCTGGCCCGACCAATGCTCTCGGGTCGCGCGCCTTGTATCTCTATGTCGGCAACCGCGATACCTACCTGAGGATTCACGGCACGCCGCAGCCCTGGTCCATCGGCAGCCGCGCCAGCTCCGGCTGCGTGCGGATGGTGATGCCCCATATCATCGACCTCTACCCGAATGTAGAGATCGGCTCGACGGCGGTTCTCTATCCCGCCGAGGATGGCATGGTCGCGCATAGTTGAACCGGCGGCCTTTGACGACGTTCAGCCGAGCTTCGTCCAAGGCCTGTCTGCGTCTGATCCGTGGCTGTTCTGGTCGAAAGGATCAGCCGATACCCCTCTTGAAGCTCTAGTGGCTGTAGGGACTATATCCGATTCGAATTCGCTAATCGTGAGGTCGAATCGATGTCTTCCAATGACCAGCGCCATGATCACAGCCACGATCATTCAGGCAACCAGGCCCGGTCGGAGCACTCCCGTTCGCATGGCGCGGATGGGGCCTGCTGCGGGTCGGGTGCTGGCGCCGTGGCGGCGCAACCAGTACCGGCGAATGGCAGGAGCTTTCAGGTCTCGGGCCTCGATTGTGCCGAGGAGGTCGCGATCCTGAACCGGGTGGTCGGGCCGAAAATTGGCGGGACAGAACATCTCGCGTTCGACGTCATCAATGGGCGCATGACCGTTCTCGACAGCGCCGAAAGGATTTCGGATGACGAGGTCGCGCAACTGGTCGCAAGCACGGGCATGAGCGCCAAGCCATGGGATGCCGATAACGCGGCGGAAGACCAGGCCGCGCATCTGGCGCGGCAGAAATATTTCACCGCGTTAAGTGGCGGGTTCTGGGCGGCGGGTTTCCTCTATCACATCGCCGAATCGGGCTTGGCGGGCGCGATCGGGATCTTCTCGGGTCATGACGACACGGCCATGCCCCTGGTCGAGGCGGGGCTGTTCGCGGTCGCCATCGTCCTTGGCGTCTGGCTGGTGGCGCCAAAGGCCTGGTCTTCGGCGCGGCGGCTGTCGCCCGATATGAACCTTCTGATGGTCGTGGCCGTGGCCGGTGCCATCGGCCTCGGCGAATTTTTCGAGGCCGCCACCGTCGCCTTCTTCTTCTCGCTCTCGCTCTATCTCGAAAGCTGGAGCGTGGGGCGCGCGCGCAACGCGGTTTCCGCCCTGCTTGACCTTGCGCCGCCCACGGCGCGGGTGATCCGGCCGGATGGGACCGAGGCGAACGTTCCGGCGGCCGAGGTCGCGGTGGATGACCGCTTTATCGTGCGCGGCGGCGACCGTATCCCGCTGGACGGCGAGGTTGTGGAGGGCGCTGGCGCCGTCGATCAGGCCCCGATCACCGGCGAAAGCGCGCTGGTGCCGAAAGAGGCCGGCGACGAGGTCTATGCCGGCACGATCAACGGCGAAGGCACGCTGACGGTGCGGGCGACCAAGGCCGCGTCGGACACGGTGCTGGCCAAGATCATCCGCATGGTGGGCGATGCCCATTCCAAACGCGCGCCGGTCGAACAGTGGGTGGCGAAATTCGCCCGCATCTACACGCCCATCGTGATGGTGCTGGCCATTGCCATTGCGGTGCTGCCGCCGACGCTCATGGGCGGGGCCTGGGATTACTGGTTCTACAATGCGCTGGTGCTTCTGGTCATCGCCTGCCCCTGTGCGCTGGTCATCTCGACGCCGGTGTCGATTGTTGCGGCGCTTACCGCCTCGGCGCGGGCCGGGGTGCTGATCAAGGGCGGGGCCTATGTCGAGGCGCCGGGCCGCACCACGGCGCTGGCGATGGACAAGACCGGGACGATCACCATGGGCGAGCCCGAGGTGGCGGCGGTTCACCCCCTGGGCGACACCTCTGCGCGTGACCTGGTGACGATGGCCGCCGGTCTGGAGGCGCGATCCTCGCACCCGCTGGCGCGCGCCATTCTTGCGCGGGCCGAGAACGACGGCGTGAAGGTTTCCGCCGCAGAAGACACGCGCACGGTGCCGGGGCGCGGCCTGGAGGGGCGCGCGGATGGCCGGGCCATCTGGCTCGGCTCGGACCGCTTTGCCGAGGAGAAGGGTTTCGGCAATGCGATTCCGGCGGATCTGCGCGACCGGATCGAAGGCGCGGGCAGCACGCTGGTGGCGGTCGGTGACGAAACCGGCGTGACCGGCGTGCTTGAGTTGCGTGACCGCATCCGCCCCGATGCCAAGGGGATCGTGGCCCGGCTGCACGCGCAGGGTGTCAAATCCATCATCATGCTGACCGGGGACAATGAGCGCACCGCCCGCGCGGTCGCGGCCGAAGTCGGCATCGACGAGGTGCGCGCCGAGCTGCTGCCCGAGGACAAGGTGGCCGCCATCGAGGAGCTGGTCGAACGTCACGACGTGGTGGCCATGATCGGCGACGGCGTGAATGACGCGCCGGCCATGGCGCGGGCGCATTATGCCATTGCCATGGGGGCCGTCGGATCGGACGCGGCCATCGAAACGGCGGATATCGCGCTGATGACCGACGACATCGGCCGCGTGCCCTGGCTCATCGGTCATTCGCGCCGGACCATGTCGATCATTCACCAGAATATCGGCATCTCGCTGGCGACCAAGGCGCTGTTCGTCGGGTTGACCGCCTTTGGCATGGCCTCGATGTGGGGCGCGATTGCCGCCGATGTGGGCGTGTCCCTGCTGGTGGTCGCCAATGCGCTGCGGCTTTTGAACGGTCATCGGGCCGAGACCCCGCCTTCCGGCGGCAAACCCGTGGGCGAGCACATGGCGAAGGGTGCACTGGCGCACGGGCATTGATCCGGCCTGCCCGATACCGTATCAACCGTGGCTATCAAGACCTCGCAAGAATGGGTGTCGGGCAGTGCTGAAATCAAGGGTTTCACGGCGGATAATGCTGTTGAGCGGCGTGGCCGCGTTCCTGTCGGCCTGCGCAAGCAGGTTCCGGACCTATGACGGGCCCGAAGTCACGCGGCTGCGCGTTTACAAGGCGCAGCGCCTGCTGGTTCTGGATGGCGCGGAAGGCACCTTGCAGAGCTATCCCATTGGCCTGGGTTTCGCGCCCGTGGGTCACAAGCAGTTCGAAGGGGACGGTCGGACGCCGGAGGGCTCGTACCTGATTGATCGCCGCAACCCGGACAGCCTTTTTCACCTGTCCATCGGCATTTCCTATCCGAACGAGGCGGATATCGCCTTCGCGGAGGCGCAGGGCCGGTCACCGGGCGGCGATATTTTCATCCATGGCGGGCCACGGCGCGGCATCGACCCGACGAATGTCCGTGACTGGACAGCAGGCTGCATCACGGTCTCGGATCGCCAGATCGAGGAGATCTATGCCATGGTGCGCGATGGGACGCCTATCGACATCTATGCGTGAGGATCAGGTAAAGCGGCGGCGCAGCGCGGCGTTGACGATCTCGATCGCGATGACCATGACCACAACGGCAATCGTGACGCTGGCCGCCTTGTCATATTGGAACGAGCGCACATAGGTCTGGATGTAGAACCCGATCCCGCCCGCGCCGACAATCCCCAGGATCAGCGACTCGCGCAGGTTCAGCTCGAACCGGAAGATCGTGTCGCGGGCGACGACGGGGGCCATCTGCGGCCAGATCGCGTGTCTGAGCCGCACCAGCGGACCGGCACCCGCGCTTTCCAGCGCAGCGATTGGCGCGCGGGAGACACCGTCGATCGCCTCGGCATAGAATTTGGCGAGCATCCCCGTCGCATGAAAGGCGACCGCGATGATACCGGGCAGCGGACCCAGCCCGACCGCCCCCACCATCAGCATGGCCACCAGGATCAGCGGGATCGCCCGGATCACGGCCAGAAGCGTCCGAACCGGTCGATAGAGCGCGGGCGATACCATCGTCTCGGACGCGACTATGCCAAGGGGGATCGACAGGATCACCGCCCCGAGCGAACCGAGAATGGCGATCCGCAGGGTTTCCGCGCTGCCGGTCATGATCTCCTGCATTACCGTCGGGTCCGGCGGGAACATGCGACCGAGAAAATCGGCAATGCGCGGGCCGGCCGACATCAGGCGCGACAGTTCCACATCGGTCGTGGCGAAAGACCAGAGGACCGCCGCGGCGACCAGCAGGCCCGCCGCGAAGCTGCCACCGCTCCGAAACCGCATCACGACACCGCCCTGAGGCCGATTGCGGGTGTCGGCGCTTCATCGCGGTAAAGTTCCGCCGTCGCGGCCTCGGTCACGTCCGAGGTCCGGGCGTCGAATGCGATCCGCCCGCCTCGCATCCCGACGATGCGTTGCGCGAAGCGGCGCGCCAGGTCGGGCTGATGCGAGGAGAACAGCGCCGTTGCCCCGCGCGCCCGCGCCGCGCCGGTCAAGAGCGAAAGGATTTCGCCCGCGCGGGCAGGGTCGAGGTTGCTGACCGGTTCATCGGCCAGGATCAGCCGGGGTTCCTGCGCCAGGCAGCGCGCGATCGCCACGCGCTGACGCTGCCCGCCGCTGAGGCTGTCGACCCTGCGTCCGGCAAGGTCCGCGATGCCGCAATCGACAAGTGCCCTGTGCGCAACCTCCTGGTCGCGGGTGGTCGGCGACCCCATCAGGGCGCGAAAGGGAGACATGCGCCCGAGGCGGCCGTTGAGGACATTGCGCAGAACCGTCGACCTCTCGACCAGGGCGAATTCCTGAAACACGAAACCGGTATCCGCGCGGCGGCCTTTCGGCGGCGGTCGGTCGGGATCGAGCAATGACCCAAGGACGGCAACCCGCCCGGACCAACCCTGTAGCCTGCCGTCGAGCAATGCCAGAAGCGTTGTCTTGCCAGCCCCCGACGGCCCGATGAGGGCAACGCTTTCGCCCTGCGGCACGACGAGAGAAACCTCCCTCAGCGCCGGAAGCGCCATGCCGGGATGAGAATAGCCCAGGTCGTCGATTTCAATCGCACCGCTCATCGCAAAAGCCCGTATCGCCGTGCCATCTCGCGGACGCCGTCATAGGCGCTTGAATCGGCCAGGACATAGCCATCGGGGCCGTAGAGATAGCGCAGCCTGTCACGGTTTTCCGGCTCGTTGAGCTGCATCATGGCATCGACGAAGCGGCCTTGCAGATCGGCATCCAGCCCTGGTCGCGCGATCACCAGGTGGCTGGGGATCGGTTCGCTTTCCGCGAT
Source organism: Alterinioella nitratireducens (assembly GCF_013155465.1). GTDB lineage: Bacteria > Pseudomonadota > Alphaproteobacteria > Rhodobacterales > Rhodobacteraceae > Alterinioella > Alterinioella nitratireducens. The sequence continues at coordinate 39,138 of NZ_JABJVX010000011.1, forward strand.
CCAGGTCACATCAGCCTGTTGATCGGGTGTCAGCAGAAGATCGGCATACTGGCTGGCCCCCGCCGCATCGACCAGGCCCTCTGCCATGGCCTGCATTGCCTGCTGGTAGCCGCCCGCGAAGAAGATGCGGCCGAAGAACGCCCCGGCCCCGTCGGGGCCGTCGATCAGGCCGGCCCGCTCGAACTCGGCCAGCGGATAGAGGTAGCCCGATTCCGAGATCGGATCGGCAAAGGCGATGTCGCGCCCGCGCAGGTCGGCCAGCGAGGCGATACCGCTGTCGCGGCGCACGAAAATGCGCCCCGTGTAACTCGGCGCGCCCCGGTAGACCTCGGACAGGAGCGGCACGGCCCCGATCTCGGATTCGGCCAGAACGAAGGGCAGCGCGCCCATGAAGGAGATATCCGCATCGCCATTTCGCAACGCCTCGACCGCCGCGGCGTGGTCGATGGTGACGAACCCTTCGACCGGCACGCCGATCTGCGCCGCCAGCCAGCCAGTGATCGCCTCGATGTCGCCAAGCAGCTTTTCGGGGTTTTCCTGCGGAATGAAGGCAATGCGCAATGCCGTGCCCTGCGCCAGGAGAGGCGCCGCCAGCGACACCGCGCCCGCACCGGCCATCATCATCAGCATCCTGCGATTCATGCGGATTGCCATCAAAATGCCCTTTCTTCGAGTGCGCGGGCCTCGGACTGGAACGCGGACCAGCTTTCTTCGGCAGCGGCCCAGTCTTCATCGCGCACGGCAGCCCCGACCGCGACCAGCCGTTCGGCCAGCGCGTAGATTTCGGGCCGCGCGGCAAGGTTCGCCATTGTGCTGGCATCCGCCGCAAGGTCCGCGGCGACGGTGTCGGTCAGAAGCAGGATGTGCGCCGCGTCCCGCCGTGGCAGCAGCGTGTCGAGCGTCGAGGCGAAGGTCGTCAGTTCTGAGAAGGCCAGGCGGAAGGCCGTGTTCTCCTCGTCGAACGCCTCATAGGGCGCATCCGCCGCGCCGACGGTCTCCAGGTAGGCGGTCAGGTCGGCCCGCTCGGCCTCGCTCAGGCCGAGTGACGCGGTCTCGTCGAACCAATCCACGACCGATCCCAGGGTCGGCAGCGACCCGTCGTGAAAATAGGGCGCGGTATAGAGCGTGCCAAGCAGCGTGGGCGTATCCATCGCCCCGGCACGGGCGCCTGCATAGGCCGGCGTGACCGAGCCGATGTCATAGGCCTGCCGGTCGAGGAAATTGGCGTCCGGAATGTGACAACTGGCGCAGGACCGGTCCCCGAGCCCGGCGAAGGGCGTGTTGAAGATCACTTCGCCGCGCCACGCCGCGTCCGGGGCGGCATCGGTCAGGCGGCCATCGGTCGTCAACATGGAGTTCGGCAGGAAGTCAAATTCGAGCATGTAGGCGAGGAGCGCATCCAGCATGAAGGGCGTCGGCTCGTCACCGGCAAATTCGTTGACGATCACGTTGCGGGTGAAGTCGCGCAGGCTGGCAAAGCGGCCATCGCGGCCATAGGGCCCGGTAAAGCGCAGGCCGCGCAGGCTGGGAATGTCGATGGGGTCATCGCGCCGGTCGTTGAAGATCGGGTTGAAGAAGGCGCCATCGACGTCGATCGCGCCCGGCTGGTGGCTGGCACCGGGAATGAACAGCCGCTGGTTGACGTCCGAGCGGTTGTGACAGGTCGAGCAGGCGATCCCGAGATCGCGCGCCGGGCCGCCGAATATCTGCGCGCTGTCGAACAGCATGTCGCCATAGGCCACCAGCGGCAGGCCGGTCTCGTCGATGCCCTGCTCCTCGAAGTTGAGGACCAGCAGTGGCAGCGGATCCTGATCGAAGATGTCCGAGCCCGGTGGCAGGGCGGGCGGCACCTCGACGTTGCTGTCGCCCAGAGCGGCGATTTCGGGCAAGGTGCTCAGCGTTTGGCGGGGCGCGAAATCCTCCACCAGGTAGTTCTGAGCGATGTAATCGGAGATGGTTGCGCGCGCGGCCATCATGGTGTCGGTGTCGGAAGGGGTGGCCCCGGCACCAAGAACACCGGCGAATCCGGTGCTGCTGTTGAGCTCCAGCCAGGCAATGCCGATGCGTCTTGCGGCCTCCGGATCGGCGGCGGCGATGCCATCCGCGAATGCGCGGTAGAGTTCCCGGCCCGTCCGAACGGCCTGCTGCGCCGCCGCCGGATCCTGCGCCGTGACGGCGCGTTCCAGTTCCTCTTCGATCCTGAGTGCGATCAGCCTCGTTGCCTCGGCAAAGACCGCCTGCCGGTCCTGTTGCGCGATGGCGGCTTCCAGCCGGTCGGTGTCAACCGCGCTTTCGCGCCCGAGCCATGCCAACCCGCCGACCGTGAATTCCGACCCGCGATAGGGTTCGGACCAGGCGGTTGCGACCTCGTCCCAGGGCACGGGTTCGAGATTGCCGAGAAACAGGGTCAGCCGATACGCCGCCGCCTCGGGAAGCCAGGGGGCCTCTCTGGCGGGGGTCGCCGCGCCCGGGCCCGCGAGAACGAACACAGCCGCGATTGTGGCAAGCAGGACTGTCGCGAAATCTCGGATCACTTTGGCCTCTGGGTGAATAAGTTAGACATGGCTAATTTATCTACCCCAAGGAAACCTGTTGTCAATCCCTCGTTGTCAATCCTGATCTCTCGCGGCACTGTGGGCGGATGACGAAACCGCAGCCATACAGGCGGGAAGCGACCGACAGGGCACCCGAGGCGCAGGCCGATGGGTTCGCGACCGTGCGCCTGGCGCATGAGAGCGAGATGGCCGAAGACTATGTCGAGCTGATCGCGGAACTGATCGAGACACGGGGCGAGGCCAGGCCGGTCGATATTGCCGAGCGGCTTGGGGTGAAACCGCCCACCGTGACCAAGAACGTCTCGAGGCTCGAAACCGTCGGCCTTGTCCGGAGGGAGCCCTACCGTTCGATATTCCTGACCGAGACGGGACAGGAGCTGGCCGAGGCCTGCAAGCGGCGTCACCGGATCGTCGTCGCATTTCTGCTCAGCCTGGGCATTGATGAAGAGACCGCGGAACGCGATGCGGAAGGGATCGAGCATCATGTGAGCGATGCCACCCTTGCGGCTTTTGAAAGGCGGCTCGAACGGGAATAGATCTGCCGCGCGGCTTGCTCGGTGGTTCCGCTGTCAGGATGTCAGGCCGAGGACCGGCCTGTTGCAAGTCGTGAAAAGCCGCCGCCCGAGGCAGCCAGGCCAAAGCAAGGGTGAATTCATTTGCCCGGCTGGGTCAGCCAAGCCAGACATCGAGGAACAGCATGATCACCAGACCCAGGGCAAGGCCGAGCGTTGCCCGGTTCTGATGGCCGGAACGGTGTGTCTCGGGAATGATCTCGTGGCTGATGACATAGAGCATCGCACCTGCGGCGAAGGCAAGGCCCCACGGCAACAGCGGTTGCGAGATGCTGACGATCCCGGCCCCCAGGAGCCCGCCAACCGGCTCGACGAGGCCGGTCAGGGCGGCGATGCCCCATGCGCGAAACCTGGAATAGCCCTCGCCCAACAGCGAGACCGCGACCGCGAGACCTTCGGGGGCGTTTTGCAATCCGATGCCGATGGCGAGTGGCAAGCCGCCCGAAACTCCGTCAGCCCCGAACCCGACGCCGACGGCAAGCCCTTCGGGAAAGTTGTGGATGGTGATCGCGATGATAAAAAGCCAGACGCGCCGCAGCGAGGCGGCTTCCGGTCCCTCGCGTCCCGTCTTGAAATGCTCATGCGGCAACCTTTCGTTCAGGATGGCGATCACGCCCATACCCAACAGGATCGCGATGCAGACAATGGCTGCGGGGGCGGCTGCGTTCTCGAACTGCAGTTCGGCCGCGTCGAGGGCCGGGATGATCAGCGAGAAGAAAGAAGCCGCGAGCATGACACCTGCCGCGAAGCCAAGCAGGAGATCGCGCGTGGCCCGCGAGGGGAGACGCCCGAAGAGAACGGGCACCGCGCCGATCGCAGTCAGCGATCCGGCGGCCAGGCTTCCGAAAAAGCCAAGCGCCATGGGGGAGAGGGATTCCAATTTCTAATGCCTCGCTTGGGAATCTGTCAGGAGTCTGGGTCGCTTCTGTAGACCTCGGTCGATCCGGAGGGCATATCCGGCGCCGCGCGGCCGACCGCGTCCGGCCGATCCTCCAGCAGGCGCTGGATGTCAGAGGCCGGTACATGGCGCTCGATCACTGTCACATCCGCATCGCCGGTGTTGCGCAGGGTCTGACAGGCGGCACCGGGCCGACTCATGCCGATGGTTGCGCGGGCCCAGGCATCCGCGATCACGACATCCTCCGATCCGGCCAGTCCCGGGCCCGACAATCCCGCAAGAATTGCAAGGACGGTTACGGCATTTCCGCAGCGCGGCCTCTTCATCTGTTTCTTCCCTTCACCGGTGTTCAGCTTTGCGCGACCGCAAATTCCGCGGCCACGTCGCGCCGCAATTCAGCCTCGTCGAACGGTTCCAGCGGCCTTGCATTCATGAAGAATGTCGGCGTCTGCCGAACCCCCACGGTTTCAGTATCCGCCCGAAGTCGATTCTCCATTATTTCTGTGCATTTACATCCTCTGGCTAGTGCAGGTTCAAGCGTCAATGTTACAGATCGGCCAATAATCACCGATCTGCAAAAGCCACGTAAAGCTTGTGACGCGCGCGGCTTGAAGCTACATACACTGTAGCTAATGGGGAGGGCCTGATATGCTGACGATCGGGACGCTGGCCAAGAAGACCGGAACGAAAGTGCAGACCATCCGGTATTATGAGCAGATCGGCCTCATGCCAGAGCCCGACCGGACCGAGGGCGGCCAGCGCCGTTATGGCGATGCCGAGCTGGATCGCCTGTCCTTCGTCCGGCACGCGCGGCAACTGGGGTTCTCGCTGGAGGCGATCCGCGAACTGCTCGATCTCGGCGATCATCCGGGAAAATCCTGCGCCGAAGCGGATGCGATCGCGCGTCGGCAGCTCAAGCAGGTCGAGCAACGATTGGCGCGGCTCAAGGCGCTGCGCACGGAATTGAAGCGGATGGTGCAGGAGTGCAGCGGCGGGCAGACGGCCGATTGCCGTGTGCTCGAGGTGCTGCGCGATCATTCCGAATGCCTGACCGACCATGAAGAGATCGGCGCCTGAGCCATTCTGAGGGCCTTTGAGGAACCCAAGTAGGCCGGTATTGGTTTCTCTTCGGCTATTCATCAGATTTGGTCACCGGGCATGGCAGAGCAGAAGAACGCATCGGAAAGACGTACACTCTGGATCGTTCTGGGTCTCAACATCGGGCTGGCAATCGCTTTCTTCGCCTCGGGTGCCTTCGGCGATTCAAGCGCGCTTATCGCCAATGGGCTCGACAATCTGTCTGACAGTTTCGTCTACGCGATCAGCCTCTTCGCGCTGTCCCGCTCCGCCAAGTGGAAGCGAGGCGCGGCAAATGTTTCGGGCGGCCTGCTGATCCTCTTCGCCCTCGGCATTCTTTACGATGCCTGGCGCCGCTATGTCGGCGGGTCGGATCCCCTTGGCACGATGATGATCGCGATGGCCCTTGTGGCAGCGGTCATCAATACGGTCTGCGTCTGGCTGTTGGCGCGGCTTCGCGATCCGGATGTGAACATCCGCGCCGCAAGCACGTTCAGCTGGAACGACTTCGCCGCCAATCTGGGTATCGTCGTCGCGGGGGGGCTCGTGGCCTGGCTCGGGACGAACTGGCCGGACCTTGTGGTGGGCGTGATCGTCGCTGGCATAGCGGCCTGGGGGGGCGTCGAAATCCTGAAAGACGCGCATGGTGAGCACCACAAGGCGGTGCACGATGACGAACAGTCAGGTGAAGACAGCGCCTGAAAATCGAGGCTTGAAGCTATAGTCGCTATAGAGACTACATTCCCTCGTGAACGATCCGCCGGAGAGTTGTGCCGCGGGTTGATCCGACTTGAGTCACGAGGAGACAAGCCGTGCCGCATGATCACGGTCACGCCCATATCGACCCCGAATCCGGCGACCGCCGCGTTTCCATCGCCATCTGGGCCAACAGCCTTCTGACGGTTGCGCAGGTCATCGGCGGCATCCTGTCCGGCAGCCTCGCGTTGATCGCGGATGCGCTGCACAATTTCTCGGACATGGCATCGCTGGTAATCGCCTTTGCCGCCCGGAAAATCTCGCGGCGGCCCGCGGATGAGCGCATGACCTTCGGCTACGGGCGGATCGAGATCGTCGCGGCGCTGGTCAACTACACCACGCTGATCCTGATCGGTTTCTACCTGATCTACGAAGGCGGCATGCGCATGATCGACCCGCCCGAGGTGGCGGGCTGGACGGTGGTGATCCTGGGCGGCATCGCGCTATTCATCGACACGCTGACGGCGATGCTTACCTATTCGATGCAGAAAGGCAGCGTGAACATCCGCGCGCTGTTCCTGCACAACCTGTCGGACGCCCTGGCTTCCGTCGCGGTCATCATCGGCGGCTCGCTCATCCTCCTCTACGACATGCGGTGGGTCGATCCGGCGATCACCATCGGCATCGCTCTATACATCCTTTATCTCGCTTTCACCGAGATCGGCGGCCCGATCCGAACCCTGATGCTCGGCAGCCCGCCGGAGATCGACGGCGACGAGGTCGTCGAGGCGATGCGGGGTGTCGACGGTGTCGCAGACGTTCATCACGTACATCTGTGGCAGATGCAGGAGCACGAACCGGCGCTGGATTGCCACGTCGTGCTGACGGCCGACGGCTGGGATCAGGCCGAGAAGATCAAGGGCGCGATCAAGGACCGGCTGAAGGAGAAATTCAGTATCGGTCATTCCAGCCTGGAGTTTGAACATCAAGACCGTGCGCATGAAAAGGCCGACCTTTTCGGTCACGGCCAGCCGGAAGACGAGGACGAAACCCATGCTCGCCGAGACACTGGCGGATCGTGACGACACGAATGCTGCGATCCTCCAGGACACGAAATAGTTCTCGTGCCGTCCAGCATGCCCATCGACCTTTTGCCGCTGAGCATGGAAGACTGATGAACATGCAAAGATACTTCGCCATTCATATGCCCGCTATCCACTTCGTGCGAAACACCTTCGTGTTCAGCCTGCTCGCCCTGGTGCCGCCGCTCCTGGCCTTTGTCGCGCTGACACCGGGGTTCGGTGCCATGTTGGCGGGCGGCGGACCTCCGCTTGAAAGGTTCATGCGGCAGGTCATTACCAACGGTCTGCCGGTTGTCTTTGCCGTAAACTACGTGAGTTTCTTCCTGTATGCGTGGATCGTCTCGAAGCCGGACCAGCGCTACGGGATCACGCTTGTGCTCCTCGTGGATATGCCGGTCCGCGTTGTCGGCTTCATCGCGTTGCATGCCGTGATCTATGTCCTGTCGGCCGACTGGTTCGGATCCTTTGGAGGAAGCCGCGCGACCGCGCTTCGGGTGGTGGCGCCGACTTTGGCGCGTTCGGTCCTTTTCGAGAACATCTCCGGCGTCTATCTCTATGCCACGCTGGTGAGCGCGCTGCCGCTCTATGTCACCGCGATCGAGAGTTCAGACAGGCTCGGCGGGTTGGCGCGGAGAGTTGCCGGCCGGTCGGGATATGTGCTTGCCGCGGTGCTGATGTTCGGGCTTTCCGTCCTGGCGCTGACCGCATTGGCCGCCTTGATCCGCGCGCTCCAGGCATGAATCGGAGCCCTGTCATTGCCGGGACGATGTCCTTTCCGGTCCGGCCTCTGCCAGTCTGCCGTCGCGCCGGAAAATATCAGTGGTCATGTGCGGCCTGGCCGGGCGCCAGCCACCGCGACAGGTAGATCCGTTCGAATATGAAGACAGTGGCGATGCCGCCAACGGCATAGAGCACGATGAGCGGATCGCTCTGAAGTTTCATCGCCGTGAACGCCACCAGCACCACGGCATCGAACGCCAATGCCGCAAGCAGCACCGCGCCGGAGGCACCGATTTCCTCTCGCCGGTAGCGGAACACGCCCCAGTGCACGGCCATGTCCATGACCAGGTAGAAAAAGGCGCCGAGCGAGGCGATCCGGCCGAGGTCGAAGAACACTGCCAGCAGGGACGCGATGACAACGGTGTAGACCAGCGTATGCCGCTGGATCGGGCCGGACATTCCGAAATGCCGATGCGGGATCATCTTCATATCCGTCAACATCGCCAGCATCCGCGACACGGCGAACACGCTGGCCAGCACGCCGGAGGCCGTTGCCACCGCCGCCAGGATCACGGTCAGAAAGAAGCCGGTTTGACCCAGGGCGGGTTCGGCGGCCTCGGCCAGCGAATAATCCCGTGCCGCGACGATCTCGTCGATGGTCAGGCTCGAGCCGACACCGAAGGCAACAAGCAGATAGACTGCCACGCAGATGGCGATCGAAAACATGATCGCCCGGCCCACGTTGCGGTGCGGTTCGGTGATTTCGGCCCCGCTATTGGTAATGGTGGTGAAGCCCTTGAAGGCCAGGATCGCGAATGCCACGGAAGCAATGAAGCCGGTCACGCTGTAATCCTGCGCGGTCTCGGACGCGGCCGAGAACTGGAAGCCGCTGGACCATATCGCGGCGATTCCGAACAATCCGATGCCGCCGATCTTGATCGCCGCCATGATCAGCGAGAACAGCCCGACCGACCGGTTGCCGGCGATGTTCACGAGGAAGGCGAAGACAATGACGCCCACGGCGAGGGTCGGCACCAGCGGCCCGCCCTCGATGTCGAAGGCGCGCAGGACGTAGGTTGCGAATGTCCGCGCCACCAGGCTTTCGGCAATCACCATGCTCAGAGCCATCAGCAGGGCGGCGGCCGCCGCGACCGCGCCGGGGCCATAGCATTTTTGCAGGATCATCGCGATCCCGCCCGAGGAGGGCCATTTGTTCGACATCCGGATGTAGCTGTAGGCGCTGAAGCCGGTCACCATTGCGCCCGCGATGAAGGCAAGCGGAAAGAGCGGTCCGGCAAGCTGGGCGACCTGCCCGGTCAGCGCGAAGATGCCCGCGCCGATCATCACGCCCGTTCCCATGGCGACAGCACCGCCCAGGGTGATCGAGCCTTCGCGGTAGGTGTCGTTTCTATCCTTGTCCTGCATGCTCTGCTGCCTCTCCGATTTTGTCTTTGTCCAACACTGGCGCGGTATGCCACCTGAAATCACAATGATCATGCCCCCCGGCAATGGTCTTGGGACGCACCAGTTGCCCGCCCCATTTCTCGGCCACCGGGAAATCGAGTGCGCACCATGTTGCCGTGCACAGCGCCGACGCCTCATGGGCCGCAAAGAACGCGGCCACCGGGCATTTCGTGCAGTCGAAGGCGACGACATTGCCACCCGCCTCGACGTCGCGCCAGCCATAGGCCGGTGGTCCAAAGGGGAAATGGCGAAACAGGCCCGTCGCGATGCGCATTCGCTTGGCCGGATCGGAGGTGATGGCGCGGGCGATCTCGAACGGCGGATCGGCCATTCGATCGTAGATGTCCCAGCCGATCGCATGGATGACCTCGTGGCTCTGCGCCTCTGACCGCCCTCGCGCGACCAGCGTTCGGTGCAGCGCAAGCGTCAGCGCGGCAAGATGCGTTGTCAGGATTGCGCCGACATTCGGCGCCAGCGGAAGGTCGCGTTCAAGCCGATCGTACCCCGCCCAGGTGTCCGAAAGGATCGCGTCGGTCTCGTTGCCCAGATGGTGCCGGGCGACGTGACTGAAAAGCATCGTCAGCGCGGCGCGGCCAATTCCCTCGCCGGATGGGATGACGGCCTCGAGGAGTCCGCGCCCCATTTTCTGGGTTGCGGTAGCGTCCCAGGTCTCGTCAATCGCCTCGGCGGGCGGCAGGGCACCGGTGAGCAGAAGCTCGGGAAGCACCTGCGAGAGGCGCCCCAACGGGTCGCTGGCCGCCAGTCGCGCGGCAACCTCGCGCGCGATGAACGGGCGCGACAAATCGTCGAACCGTGCGTCGGGTGCCAGCACGAACAGCAGCGCCTCCGCGGTGGTCAGCGCCTTGGCATGGAGCATCAGGGAGGCAGGGAATACGAAACCGGCGCGGTAGCCCGCGCGCATCATCGCAAGATAGGTTCGCGCAAGACTGGCCTCGCGCGAGGGGGCTGCGTAGAATTTCGCCGCAAGCCCCTCGAATCTTTGCCGGAACAGCGCGTGATCGGCACCCGGAAGGGCCTCGGTCTGCGCGCTGAAATGGTGATAGGCGCGCCGGGTCTGTCGCTGTGCCACGGCCATCCAGTACAGCACGAAGCGGTCGCGCTGCGCCGCGCTCAACTCGCCATACATGCCGAAATCGAGCAGGGTCACAGTGCCGTCGGCATGAAAGACGATATTGCCGGGATGCAGGTCGGCGTGAAACAGCCCGTCCGACACGAACATCTTCAGCAGCATCGACACAAGCGCCTCGACCAGTGCGGACCGGGTTTGTTCGGGAAGGGCGGCGGAGACTTCGGACAGGCGCAGGCCCTGGACCCAGTCCATGGTCAGCACGCGGGCTGTCACATGGTCGCGATAGGGTCTTGGAATTCGGATGCGGTCCTGCCCGGCGAGATTCCCGCGAAACCGGTCCATGACAGCCGCCTCGGCGCGAAAATCGAGCTCGGCCAGCGAGTAGCGCCGAAACTCCGAGAGGAACGCCGGCAAATTCGTGCGCCGAAGGCGGCGCGGCAGCACCATCCGCGCGATCCTCAGCCCAAGGTCGAGCGCGTCGAGATCGCGGTGGAACAGCGGCTCCAGCCCCGGTCGCTGCACCTTGACCGCGACCGCCGTGCCATCCGCCAGGCTTGCCTTGTGCACCTGGGCCAGGGACGCGGCGGCGACGGGTTCGGCCTCGAAGCTGGCAAAGGCGGTTTCCAGCGGCGTTGCCAGCTCATCCTCGACGATGCGCCGCACCGTGGCGAAATCCACTTGGGGCGCATGCTCCTGCAATTCCGCAAGCCGCGCGACATAGCTTTCGGGGAGAATATCGGGGCGGGTGCTGAGGATCTGGCCAAGCTTGACGAAAACCGGCCCCAGGGCGAGAAGGTTTTGCGCGAACCGATCCGGTGCACCAGTGTCGCCGCTGGCCGGATCATATCGCCGGAGCGTCCAGACGTCTTTCGCCAGGACGGTGGCAATCCGGGCCAACCGCAGGAGGTTCCTGGTGCGGTTCACGGGTTTCCTCCAATGCGCCCGGTCGACCAGGTCTCGACGGCCATGCCCGGCAGGAGGAGGCACAGATCGTTCAGCGCCCCGGCGAATGTCAGGTGATCGACGATGGTTGACAGGCCGGGCATCTGCCTGTCCGCCGCCGACAATGCGCGGATCGTGGCGAGGATCATCGCCGCCGTCACTTCGGCCTGATCCCCGGCAGAAACATGGCGCGAGGCAATGACGCTGCCGTCAGAATCCCGCACCTCGACGGCGATCCGGGTGCGCGCCTGGCCCAGTTCCGGCAGCCGCCCCAAGGCCCGCGTCACGCCGCGTTTGCGCCGCGACAGCACAGGGCCGAGACCGAGCCGCAAGAGCAGGCCGACAGCGCGCGTCACCAAAGGCGGATCAATCGCCAGGAATGTACGGACAAGGGCCGGCGGGCCGCTGCCCGAACCATCCGCGACACCATCCACCGCAAAGCCGATCCCAAGCGCGGGTCGCGCCCGACTGTTCCGCCCGAAAGCAAACAGCCGTCGGAGGGCACCAGGCGCGACCAGGGTGCTTGCGGAATCGGACAGCCGATATGGGCGGCCGAGGGCGCCGATCGACCATTCCGTCGCGGCCTGTCCATAATGGCGCCCCATGCCAAGTTCCAATCCGATATCGACCCTGTCTGCCTCAGTATCGCGCAGGAGTTCGGCTGCCATCAAGGTGCTGAGGCCGGGCGCGGTCCCGACGCACAGAACCGCGGTGCCCGGACCGCCGCCCTCCGGCACGTCCCGTCGCAGCGCCGTCAGGTAATCCGGTGACGCCGAGGTCTCGAGGAAACGTCCGCCGTTGCGGACAATTTCGGCCGCGACCGATGGGGGGGTTGCTTCGGTCAGGTTTACCACCGTCGCGCCAGGCGGCAGTTTTCCGGCGGCGTCCCTCCCGGCAATATCAAGCCGCAGCGCCTCGACCCGATCGCCCGCCCCGGCACCAGTGCGCGATACCAGCACTATTCGGGCTGCCGTATGATCGACGAGCAGCCGGACCAGCCGCCCGCCGACATCGCCCGTGCCTCCGATCAGCACGACGGTTCCCTGCACCGTCGGCGGGTCGGGGCGTCTTGCCATCATTCGATCCCGTTGGCGCGCTGCATTTCGCGGATGTAGCTGACGATCAGCCCAACGGTTTCTTCCGTGACCCCTTCCACGGCGGGCATATCGCCGTAATTCCAGTGATGCGACTGCACGCCTGCCGTCGCTGCCCGCAGGAACGCCCCATCCGGGTGATGACCCGGCTCGTAGATGGGATGGATCAGCGGCGGACCATTGCCGGTTCCGCCAGCGCCGTTTTGACCATGACACGCAGCGCAGCTTTGCTCGAACGCGATCTGGCCAAAATAGGAAGGTGCGCGCAGGGTTTCGGGCACGATGACCGAATCGGGACTGGGCGCGGGTGCCCCGGCGGCGGCGCCATGCATCTCGGTGTTCACTCTTGGCCGGTCGGCGTCGACTTCATCGGACTGGGCGAACAGGCCCGTTGCCAATCCGAATGCAAGCAGCGAGGCAATCGCCACCGTTTTCCGGGTCGCTGTCGCGGGGGGTCCGATCTTCTTGGGTCTTGTCATATTCCTGTCCGTTTCTTGCTTGTACTCACCAGGCCCGCCCGCCGGTGCGGAGTGAACGCGGGAACAGTTGCGGCGTGGTGCTTACAGGGTTCCTCGGCGAGGGCGAGACGTGCATACATCCAGACCAGCACCGGGAAGATTGCAAGTGTCAACAGTGTCGCCCATTGCATCAGAACACCCGCCATCATCAACACAAAGCCCACATATCGCCGGTGGCGAAGGCGGGCATGGGGGGCAGCGGCGCGGGCACGATGCTCCGGTCCGATATGGCCGCGTCATCGGGGTTTGTGGGGGCAACGCCGGAACCGGGGCCTGGTCTTTCCTTCATCGAACGTCCGCCTGCCAGTCCATGCCGCTTGCGGTCTCTGCGAGGGCGGCCTCAAGCGCCGCTGCTGGCGCGACCCCGTCGAGCGGGCGGATCGCGATATCCAGCCGCCGGGCCGCGTTGTATCCCAATGCAGCGGCCTCGGTGGGGGCGGTTCCGTAGGTGCTTTGGTAGCGGGCGGCAAAGCTGCTGGCGTCATTCTCGGCAGCCCAACCGTCGGGAAGCACGCCGGGACGCAGCACGACGCCCGCGAAAGCAGGCGATGCGGCGGCGGATGCGTCCGGTTCCGGTCCGATCACGACCAGGACGTCGGCCGGTGTCCGGGGCGTTCCGACCAACCCGGCGACCTGGCCCGCCGCCTCGGCAGGCAGCGGCAGAAGCTGCACATCCACCCCGCCCAGGTGACCGTCCGACGTTTCGGCGGGATGCCCGTCGCGCTCGTCCGCCGCCAGCAGGAACCCGTTGACCGCCTCGGCGAGACGCGCCTCCCGGTTCTCGCCGGTCACGAGAAGTGCCGCGGTGAACTCGTGCGCAGCCGCCATGTTCGCCGTGACGGTGAGCGCGAGAGCGGCCAGCGTGCCCCGGATGATGTCCTGTCTCATATTCTGGCCCCTCTCAGCCGCAGCGAATTGAGCACCACCGAGATCGACGAAGCGCTCATGGCGAAGGCGGCGAACATCGGGCTGATGAGGATACCGAAGACGGGAAACAGGACGCCCGCCGCGACCGGCACGCCGGAGGCGTTGTAGACCAGCGCGAAGAACAGGTTCTGGCGGATGTTGCGCATTGTGGCCCGCGCCAGCCGCCGCGCCCGCACGATCCCGTCGAGGTTGCCCTTGACCAGCGTGATGCCCGCGCTTTCGATGGCCACATCGGCGCCGGTGCCCATGGCGATGCCGACATCGGCCTGCGCCAGCGCCGGTGCGTCGTTCACGCCATCCCCGGCCATCGCGACCTTGCGGCCCTCGGCCTGCAATTCCTTGATGATGCGCGCCTTGTCCTCGGGCAGCACGTCGGCCCGGATCTCGTCGATGCCGAGACGCGCGCCGATCGCCTTGGCGGTGCGTTCGTTGTCGCCGGTCGCCATGATGACGCGGAACCCGAGATCGTGCAGCTCCTTGATCGCGGCGGGGGTGGTCTCCTTTACCGGGTCGGCGACCGCGACAAGACCGGCGATCTCGCCATCCAGCACCACGAACATCACCGTCTCGCCCTCGTCGCGGCGGTCATTGGCCTTGGCGGTCAACTCGCCCGCCTCCAGCCCCAGTTCGCGGATCATCGCCAGATTGCCGAGCGCGACCGCCTGGCCGTCCACGACACCCTTGACGCCCTTGCCGGTGACCGCCTCGAAATCGTTGGCATTGGCCATTTTCACGTCACGCTCCTCCGCGCCGCGCACGATCGCTTCGGCCAGAGGGTGCTCCGATCCGCGTTCCAGCGAGGCGGCGAGGCGCAGAACCTCGGCCTCGTCATGACCGGGCTCGGGCAGGACGGCGACAAGCTGTGGTTTGCCCATCGTCAGCGTCCCGGTCTTGTCGACGATCAGGGTATCGACCTTCTCGAAGCGCTCCAGCGCCTCGGCGTTCTTGATCAGAACACCGGCCTGCGCGCCCCGTCCCGTCGCCGTCATGATCGACATCGGCGTGGCAAGCCCAAGCGCACAGGGACAGGCGATGATCAGGACCGCGACAGCCGAAATCAACGCATAGGACAGCGCGGGCGCAGGCCCCCAGACCGCCCAGGCGATAAAGGAGAGGACCGCGATTGCGATCACGGCGGGAACGAAGAACCCCGCCACCCGGTCGGCGTATTTCTGGATCGGTGCGCGCGAACGTTGCGCGTTCGACACCATCTCGACGATCTGGCTCAGCATCGTGTCGGACCCGACCCGCGTCGCCTCCATAACCAGGCTGCCGGTGCCGTTGATCGTGGCCCCCGTGACCGGGTCGCCCTCGGTCTTCTCGACCGGCACGGGTTCACCCGAGATCATGCTTTCATCGACCGAGGACCGGCCATCCAGAACCACGCCATCGACCGGTACCTTGTCGCCGGGGCGCACGCGCAGCCGGTCGCCGACCTGCACATCCTCCAGCGGGATCTCCTCCTCGGAGCCATCGTCGCGGATCACCCGCGCGGTCTTGGCCGCCATGTCCAGCAGCGCGCGGATCGCCTTGCCGGTGCCTTCACGGGCGCGCAGCTCCATCACCTGGCCAAGCAGCACCAGCGTCACGATCACCGCCGCAGCCTCGAAATAGACGCCGACATGTCCTTCCTCGTCGCGGAAGCCATCGGGGAATATGCCCGGTGCCAACACGGCGACGACGCTGAAGATCCAGGCCGCCATCACGCCCATGCTGATCAGCGAGAACATGTTGAGGTTCAGCGTCTTGAACGAATTCCAGCCGCGCACCATGAAGGGCCAGCCGCACCACAGGACCACCGGGGTTCCCAGGACCAGTTCGATCCAGAGGGTTGCGCGCTCGCCGAAAATCTCGCGCACTTCGGGAAACCCGACATAGGGCGCCATGGTCAGGATCAGGAGCGGAATGGTCAGCACCGTGCCGACCCAGAAACGGCGGGTGAAATCCACCAGTTCGGGGTTCGGGCCATCCTCTGCCGGGATACCGGATTCAAGCTCCAGCCCCATGCCGCAGATCGGGCAGGAGCCATGCTCGACCTGACGAACCTGCGGGTGCATCGGGCAGGTATAGACGGCCCCGTCATATCCGGCGGGGACGGTATCATACCTGCCGTCCGCCGGGGCGGCGCTTGCCTGGTGGTCGTGCCCGTGATGCTCATGCCCGTGGTGGCCGTGCCCTGCATCGGCACCGGCCTCCGATTCCGGCACAAGGTGCATCCCGCATTTCGGGCAATCGCCCGGACCGTTCTGCCGCACCTCCGGGTGCATCGGGCAAACATAGATGTCGGCTTCGGGGGCGGAGTGATGAGCGTGATCGGTCATTGGGAATTCCTATCGGAGCAAGTCGGTGTCAACCTATTCCTTCCACTAGATGGAAGGTCAAGACCCGACACAAGTGATCGAACCGCCGTGGCGAGCATAGCGGCGGTTCCGATCGCATTTGAGGGGTGCGGTATGGTATCGGTGGTGACGATCCGGGCGGCTCCGGCTGACATGATGACGTCATGGGCCCCTTCCGCAAAGACCGCGTGGATGGCCAGGCAGACCGGCGAACCGGTTCCGGCTGCAAGCAATCGCTCGACGGCGCGCGCCATCGTCCTGCCGGAAGACGCGATGTCATCCAGTATCACCGGAGTGCCCTCAAGCAGAGCGGCGCTCTCGGGCACGCTGATATCCACCTGGTGATCGCCGGTCCTGACCTTTCGCAGGACTTCGTAGGGCCGTGCGGCAAGCCGGGCCACTTCGGCGACCCATTGCTGGCTTTCGCTGTCTGGCCCCAGCAAGACGGCATCGGGCAGATTGGTCCGGATCCACTCGGCCAGACGCGGGGCGGACGCGACCCGCCTGGCCGGGATCGTGAAGACATCCTCCAACCGCGCGATGCGGTGCAGATGGGGATCGACCGTCACCAGCCAGTCAAAACTCTCGGCGAGAAATCCCGCGAACAGCTTCGCGCTGATGGCCTGTCCATCGCGAAAGCGCCGGTCTTGCCGCATGTAGCCCAGATAGGGCGCGATCAGCCCGACATTCCGGGCCCCCAGCTCTCGGGCCGTCTGTGCGGCGAACCGCAGCGGCAGGGCCAGGCGGTCAGGATCACGAAGCGTCGCCAGTATCGCGACATCGGCATCTCTCATGTCGTCCGGCAGGGTCATCAGGCTTTCACCGTCGGGGAAGCGATGCCAGTCGAGCAAAGAGAGATCTGCATCCAATGCCGGCGCGAGCGATCGCGCGAGCGGGTTCATGTCCGGGAACGGGACAAGAATCATGCGGTATCCTCCGACAGCCTGAGCGCGCCGGCATGGGCCTCGGCATATGCGCGTGCATAGGCCAGCTCTCCGGTCGTCTCGGCGTGGATTTCATAGAGCGGTTGTCCTGTCTCCACGGGTTCCCCGACCCGCACCAGAAGACGCACACCCGCCCGTTGCTGGCGCGGTGCGCCCGCAAGCTTTGCGATGCGGGCAATCAAACGGTTGTCGATGGCGGTGATGTATCCTGCCGCCGGGGCCAGCATCTCGGCGCGCTGCGGCGCTTCGCCAGGGTCGCGAAACCCGCCCTGTGCGGCGCAGATCGCCATGAATTTCGCGTCTGCCGCGCCACTGTCGAGCAATTTCTCTGCCCGCGCCCTGCCCGTCTTGCCAGAAGCACCCGGCGCCATGTCGAGCAACCGACCGGCAAGGTCCAGCGCACGGTCGCGCAAATCGGTCGGCGCAGCCGGAGCACGCCGGAGCACCGCCAGCACATCCGCCGCCTCGAGCGCAGGGCCGATGCCGCGCCCGACCGGGGCCGTGCCATCGCTTTCGTGAAGCGCGACGCGCAGCCCGATGGCCTGACCGACCGCGCTCAGGCGGGATCCCAGGGCCGCCGCGGCCTGCGCCGAGCGCACCTTGGCCGTTGGCCCGACCGGCAGGTCGATCAACACATCGGTTGCGCCGACAGCCGCCTTCTTTGACAGGACGCTGGCGACCAATTGTCCGACGCTGTCGAAATCCAGCGGCCTCTCGATGCGGATGAAGTGATCGTCAGCGGGGCTGAGGTTCAGCCCGCCGCCCCAGACCACGCAGCCGCCTTCGGCTTCGACCACCTTGCGCAGCGCCGCGGCGTCCAGCGCCACCGGCGCCATGGCTTCCATCGTGTCCGCAGTCCCGGCGGGGGACGTGATTGCCCGGCTCGACGTCTTGGGGATCAGATGCCCTGCCGCTGCAATGATGGCAACGACGATCGGGGTTGTCCGGTTGCCCGGCAACCCGCCGACACAATGCTTGTCCAGGACGGTCTGGCCACCCCAATCAAGCGTTTCGCCCGCAGCCTGCATTTCGCGGGTCAGGGCCACCGTCTCCCGCTCGTCAAGGCGGTTTCCGGCGCTGGCGGTGATGAATGCGGCGAGGTCGAGATCCGAGAGGCGGCTGTCGAGCGTGTCGCCAATGATCGCGGCAAAATCCTCTTGCCGCAAACGCCCTCCATAGACCTTGGCCCGGATTGCTGACGACGAAACCGGCGGCTCGGGATGCGAGAACCCTGCCCGGTCGCCGGCTTGCGCCTTCAGCGCCTGCCAGGCTGAAACCGACAGCGCGGCCTGATCCACGGCCAGCCACGCACCGCGCGCGACCACGTTCAGCGTGGCGATGATCCAGCGGTCGCGCAGGTCGATGCGAATTCGGGTCTCGGCGGCGAACCCTTCCGCGCGGCAGATGTGGCAGTCTTCGTGCATGTAGACGACCGGTTGGCGGTATGTGTCTATTCCCGAGGGGACGAGTGCGAGCGTCTCGGTCATCGCGGATGGTCCAGATACACGGTTTCCAGATGGTCGGGCGCGCGGGCCGGTCGGCCCAACTCATGGTTGATGCGAAAGCGCAGGGTATCGGATGCCGAAGGCTCGCCATGTGTCACATAGGTCATGCGCGGCGCAGGACCGGCCGACATCCAGCGCAGGATCTCCTCGGCATCGGCATGACCCGAGAACGACCGAAGCTGCACGACCTCGGCCTCGATGGGGTAGTCGCGGCCAAACATCCGCAGGTGACGCGCACCATCGGCCAGAGCGGCACCGCGCGTGCCCCCCGCCTGGAAGCCCGACAGCAGAATCGCATTGCGGCGGTCGCCGCCGAAACTGGCCAGATGATGCAGGATGCGCCCGCCGGTCAGCATGCCGCTTGCCGAGATGATGATCATCGGCCCCTGGCGGGTGTTCAGGTTCTTGGACTGCGCGACGGTGTTCACCCGCTTGGCCAGTTCAAACATCGCCACGCATTCCTCGCGGCTGATACGATGCTCGTCATGGTGCCGGTGGTAGATGTCGGTGGCGTCGACCGACATGGGGCTGTTGAGAAAGACCGGAACATACGGGATCTCGCCGCGCTCGATCAGCCGCGAAATATGCAGCATCAACCCCTGGGCGCGACCGACGGCGAAAGACGGGATCAAGACTGTCCCCCCCCGTGCGAAGACCCGTTTCAAGACCGGCGCCAGTTCCGCCTCGGCGTCGATGTCGGGATGGGCGCGGTTGCCATAGGTGGATTCGCAGACAAGAACATCGGCACCGGCAAAGGGGTCGGGCGGAGGCATCAACGGGTCCGGGTCGTGCCCCAGATCGCCGCTGAAATGGATGACCGTTCCGCCGAATTCGATCCGGATCTGCGCCGCGCCCAGAAGATGCCCTGCCGGAATGAAGGTCGCGGTGATACCGTCGCCCAGATCGACCTTTTGCCCGAAATCCACGGTATCGAACCGATCAAGCGCCGCCTCGGCGTCCTTCAGCGTGTAGAGCGGTTTCGGACTCCTGTGCTTGGAAAACCCCCGGCGCGCGGCATAGCGCGCCTCCTCTTCCTGGATGTGGCCGCTGTCCGGCAGGATCAGACCGCATAGCTCGGTCGTGGCACGGGTGCAGATCACGCGGCCACCATAGCCGGCCCGGATCAGTGCGGGAAGATAGCCGGAATGGTCCAGATGCGCATGCGTCAGCAACACCGTGTCGATGGTGGAGGGTCGCGCCGGAAAGGGTTTCCGGTTTCGCGCGCGCAGTTGCTTGAAGCCCTGGAACAGGCCGCAATCGACCAGAATACGCCGCCTGCCGATCGCCAGCAGGTAGCGCGATCCGGTAACAGTTCCGGCAGCGCCGAGAAACCGCAGCGAGGGACGGTTGAAGCGTGTCATGCGACCCTCCCGCGGTTGGCGATGGCGTTGAACAGGCCCCCGAAGACCAGGAAGGTCGGGGCCGGGAACAGGATCGCCGCGAGGACGGCAAGATGGAGGGTTGTGGTCATTTCACGTCTCCTTGTTGCGATCTTTGGTGCTGCGATGCCACCTGATCCCCGTGTCCCGACGCTTGGCCGACCATGGCTGTCGGACCTCAAGCCCGGTCTGCCTGTCTTTCTCATGCGCCATGGCCCAAAGCATCAGAGTCTAAGCAGTAGACGCCGAGCTTTCGGGATCGTTACACAAACAGGGCTTCCGGCTTACATCAGGTCGATCCGCCGGGACGGCATCGGTCGATGGTCGGCGGTCAGTCCCTTTGATACCGTGGCATTTTCCAAGTCTCTCCCATCAGTGACGACGACCCGTCACCCGGCAAGGCTGGAGTCCCGCTCGGTTGCCGTTCTCGATTGCCTGACCGCATACAATATCAACGCCAGCCCAACCAGGATCATGGGTGCGGACAGCACCTGCCCCATCGTCAGACCCCAATCGCCGAAATGGATCGCGTGACCGACCGGGTTTCCGGGCGCGACGAATTGCGCATCCGGCTGGCGGAAAAGCTCCACGAAGCTTCTGGCAGCGCCGTATCCGACCAGGAATGTCCCGGTCAGCGCCCCTGGCATCTTCAGCCAACCGCGCCGCCAGGCGAGGTAGATCAGAACGGTGCCGAGGAGCAGGCCCTCGAGCAGCGCCTCGTAAATCTGCGAGGGATGACGGGCGCAAACGGAAACGACGCCGAGGCAATCCTGCGCGGCGTCCCCCGGAAAGATCACGGCCCAGGGAACGTCGGTGGGCCGGCCCCAGAGCTCATTGTTGATGAAGTTCGCGAGCCGCCCGAGGAACAGCCCCGGCGGGGTCGCCAGCGCAAGCAGGTCGGCCACGCTGAGCACCGACGCCTTGTGGCGCAGACTGAAGACCAGCCCCGCGGTGGCAACGCCAAGGAAACCGCCATGGAAGGACATGCCGCCCCGCCAGATCTTCAGTATCTCCAGCGGATTGGCCAGGTAGTATTCCGGCTGGTAGAACAGCACGAAGCCGAGCCGCCCGCCGAGGATGACGCCCAGAATGATCCAGGTCAGAAGATCCTCGATCTGGCGGCGGTCCAGCGGCGCACCGGCCCCGGACCACAGTGCCGGCCGGCTGACCGCCATCACGCAGAGGCGCCAGCCGATCAACAGGCCGGCGATATAGGCAAGCGCGTACCAGCGCAGCGCAAAGGTGAAACTGCCGATCTCAATCGAGAACAGCTCGTGGCTTATGTCCGGAAATGGTATGGCGGCGGTCAGCATGGCCGGGTTTCCTCAAACAACGGATTGGCTTGGAAGCCGTCAGCGATCGCCGGACGGCGCGTTCTACGTGTCGATCTGACGGCGCTCGTCAGATCGGATGGAGGCCGCACCGGGGCGCGGCGATCAGTCATGGCGCACCCTATGCCTTCGCAAGTCCCGCACGGCCACGACAACAAGCGGCGTCAGCGTCAGCACACCCAACCCTATGGCGGCCCAGGTGGCGCGGGACGAGCTGCCGCTGACCGCCTCGTTGCCGAAATGGGCGAGAACGAAGCTTGCCGGGATGATTCCGGCCAGTGTCGCGACCGCGAACCGCCAGAAGTGCAGCCTGCTCAGCCCTGCGGCGTAACTGACGATGTCGAAGGAAATGAACGGCAGCAAGCGGCTGACGAAGACCGTGAATGTCAACGCGTTCTGCGACCCCAGCAAGCCCGCATCGACCTTTTCGCCAAGCCAGCGGACAAGCGCATCGCGGCCGAGAAATCGCGCCAGTGCGAATGCGGCAAGCGCGCCCAGTTCGGCACCGACGACGATGTAGACGGTCCCCAGCACATGTCCGTAGGCCGCCCCCGCCGCCAATGCGATCGGTGCGCTCGGGATTGGCGTGGCGACGATCGCGACCGTCATCAGGGCGATGACCAGCATCGGACCCCAAAGCCCCGCGGCCTCGACCCATCCGGCAATCCGGTCGCCGTCGATACGCTCGATCACACCCGCAAGCGGCCCGATGAACAGGATCGCGAGACCCACGACCAGAAAGGCCGCGATGGCCGCCTTGGCGATCCCGGGGGGGATAGACCAATGTGCCATTCGCGGCCTCATGCCGGATGCAGTGCGATCAAGCGGCATCGACCGCTTTGCGAAGCATGTCGCGAACTTCGCCCGCGACCTCGTGGAGCTGCTGGTTGTCGATGGCCTGCATGGATGCGACCGGGTCGATGGCGCTGACCTCGGTGCCGCCGTCCACCTCCCGCAGGATCACGTTGCAGGGCAGCATCGCGCCCACCCGCGGCTCGATCCCGATGGCCTTGTGCGCCATGCCGGGATTGCAGGCCCCGAGGATGAGGTAGGGGGCCATATCGACGTCGATCTTCTTTTTCATCGTCGCCTTGACGTCGATCTCGGTCAGGACGCCAAAGCCCTTGTCCTCAAGGGCCGCGCGAACGCGCATTTCGGCGTCGTCGATGCCGGTGTCGTTCAGAATGCGATCGTAGGTATATGCCATTCTCGGTTTCCTTTCATTTACCTGGACAGATATTTGACGAATGCGAAGATCCCCAACACCAGGAAGACGATGAGGAGCAACATCCAGATCCCGCCCATACCAAAACCCATCATGAAAACCTCCATAAGGCCAGAAGGATGCGGCGCCGGCATTGCGCCGGCGCCGATCGCTTAGTTGTCGTTCATCATGTTGCCGTCGCTCATGTCCGCGTCCATGTCGGACTGCGCGGGCATCATGCGATCGCGCATCATTTGCGCGCGGTCCATCATGTCGGCCGGTGCGGTCATTTCTTCCGACGTGACCGATCCATCACCATCGGCGTCCAGATACTGGAACCGGTCCACCATCATCTCGCGGATCATGGCGCTGTGAAGGGCCTCGAACTCGGCGATCGAGAGCGCGCCGTCGCCGTCGCTGTCGTATTCGGCGAGTTTTGCCTCCAACTGGCCGCGCATTTCCTCGGGCGTCACGGTGCCGTCGCCATCTGCGTCGAACATCTGCATCATGGTGCCGCCCATCATGCCGCCGCCCATCATGCCGCCGTGCATCTGCCGCATCATGTCCATCATGCCGTCCATGCCGCCCATCATGTCCATCATGCCGCCCATGCCGGGACCGCCGTCCTGCATGGTGCCCGCGGGCGACGCGGCATTCGGTTGGCCGCCATGGCCATGATTGGCCTTCGCGACGGCCGCACTGCCAGCGATGGCCGTTGTCACTGCGATTGCTGCCAGAAGAGTAGTGCGTTTCATTTGGAAAACCTCGTATCCGGTGTTGCGATGAGACCTATATGGCACGTGATTTTTGCGATGGAATACCAGTCACTTCCATGCCGTGTATCGGCGGGTCGCAAATCGAGAGGCCGTTACATTGCGCGACAAAACTCTGTCCGGAATCTCCTGGATACCATCCAAGCCGGTATGCCCTGAAATCGGCCCGGTCATCCGAAACGATCCCGACACCCCTCGCAGCGTTGATAGCGGCCGCCAGCCGCCACGACATCTTGTGCCGCAGGTGACAAGACGGGCACTATCGCAAGATCTTTCAAGTTCGATACTGGGTCCGAACCGCGGGCTCAGCCTATCCCGGCCTCCGCTGTCCGGCGTTTCCGGTCAGCCGCATCGAACAGTTCCGCGAGTTTGCCCTCGTGTCGGAAGACCCCGCTTGGGAGACGCCTTGGATGCGGCCGATCAGATGCGGGTCAAGACCGGCCTGCCCCGCATCTCGCACCTGACACGGGAGATGTCAGCCCCCGGTGGCTCTCATGTCGCGGCAAGAGATGACGGTTCGTAGCCCGCCTCGCGGATGGCTTCGGACACGGCGCGTTCGCTCAGGAAGGTCTCGACGGCAACGGTCTTGGTCTCAAGGTCACACGCGACCGTCGCTGTCGGGTCGATTGACTTGACCGCCTTCTCGATTGCCGCAGTGCAATGCCCGCAGCTCATGTCGGGTACAGTGAATCTGTTCATGGTGATCTCCTTTATCCTGGCGACGAAGATGGGTGGTTCCCACATGGGAAGGTCAAGGAGAAAAAAGTTATTTGAACTCCATTGACCTTCCAGTTAATGGAAGCCTTAAATGCTGTCGGGATGAACAAGGAGACGTCGATGCAAACTTCACAAGGCCTGCGGCTTTCAGTCCAGAACATGTCCTGCGCTTCATGCGTTGGCAGGGTCCAACGCGCTCTCTCCGCCCTGCCCGGCGTTACCGAGGTGAATGTGAACCTCGCGACCGAAACGGCGCAGGCGCAGGTCGATTCCAGATCCCGGGTCGGCGACGTGGTCGAGGCGTTGAGCCAGGCGGGCTATCCTGCCCGAACGCAATCGGTGCGGCTGAACATTTCCTCCATGTCCTGTGCCTCCTGCGTGGGCCGCGTGCAGAAAGCCCTTTCAGCGGTGCCCGGAGTCCTCGACGTCAATGTCAATCTTGCGTCTGAAACGGCGACCGTCGATTTTGCCGAGGGATCGCTTGATCTGGCCGATCTGCTGAAGGCCGCCGAAGAGGCCGGCTACCCGGCGGAGGCAACCGGCGACACGTCCTCCGAGGACCGCAGCACCCGCAAGCAAGACGAAGCCCGCGCATTCGCCCGCAAGACGATCTTTGCGGCAGCCCTTGCGCTGCCCGTTTTCGTGCTGGAAATGGGCGCGCATCTGGTGCCGGGCGTGTATGAGCTGATCGGTCGCACGATCGGCCACCAGACAAGCTGGATGATCCAGTTCGTCCTGACGACCATCGTCATGTTCTGGCCCGGCCGGCACTTCTACACCAAGGGCTTTGCCACGTTGCTGAAGGGCGCGCCCGACATGAACAGCCTCGTGGCTGTCGGCACCGGCGCGGCCTATCTCTATTCGCTGACCGCGTTGTTCGCGCCCACGCTTCTGCCCGAAGCGTCCCGCATGGTCTACTTCGAGGCGGCCGCCGTCATTGTCGTGCTGGTCCTTCTGGGGCGCTGGATGGAGGCACGCGCCAAGGGCCGCACCGGCGCCGCGATCCAGAAGCTGCTCGGTCTCCAGCCAAGCAGCGCGCGGATCCTGGTGGACGGCGAGCCGACGGATGTTGCCATCGAACAGATCGGCGTTGGCGATATTCTGGTTGTCCGCCCCGGCGAACGCGTCGCGGTGGATGGGGAAGTGACCCAAGGCAGCGCCCGTGTCGATGAAAGCATGATTACCGGTGAACCGGTTCCGGTCGAGAAGGCAGAGGGCGACCACGTGACCGGAGGGACCGTCAACGGGGCCAGCAGCTTTCAGTTTCGCGCCCTGCGCGTCGGGACGGATACAACGCTCGCCCAGATCATCCGAATGGTGGAAGAGGCACAGGGTGCCAAGCTGCCGATCCAGGGAATTGTGGATCGCATCACGCTCTGGTTCGTTCCGGCGGTCATGGTGTTGGCCGTGGTGACGGTGCTGACCTGGCTCTTGCTGGGGCCATCGCCGGCGCTGTCCTATGCGCTTGTGGCGGGCGTGTCGGTCCTGATCATTGCCTGTCCCTGCGCCATGGGTCTGGCGACGCCGACCTCGATCATGGTGGGCACCGGACGCGCGGCGGAGATGGGTGTTCTGTTTCGCAAGGGTGACGCGCTTCAGGAACTCACATCCGTTGATGTCGTGGCCCTGGACAAGACCGGCACGCTGACCGAAGGGCGCCCGGAACTGACGGACCTTGTGCTGGCCGATGGGTTTGACCGCCCCGAGATGCTCGCGCTGGTCGCGGCGGTCGAGGCACAATCCGAACACCCCATTGCCGATGCCGTCGTGCGGGCGGCCAAGGCCGAGGGGGCGGCCCGCCATGACGTCGAGGCTTTCGAGTCGATCACCGGTCTCGGTGTGCGGGCCAAGGTTGCCGGGCACGATGTGTTGGTCGGCGCGGATCGTCTGATGACCCGTGAAGGTCTGGACATCGCGTCCCTGGCGGATGCGGAACGCCGTATCGCGGAACAGGGACGGACAGCGCTCTTTGCGGCGGTGGATGGAAAGGTCGCGGCAGTTATCGGCGTGGCGGATCCGGTGAAACCCGCCAGCACCGCCGCCATTCGCGCCCTGCACGATCTCGGGCTGAAGGTGGCCATGATCACCGGCGACAAGGCGGAAACGGCAAATGCCATCGCGCGGGAAATCGGCATCGACCATGTGTTCGCCGGTGTCCTGCCCGATGGCAAGGTGGCGGCGCTGGACACGTTGAAGGGCAACCACCAGCGGATCGCGTTCGTCGGCGATGGCATCAACGACGCGCCGGCGCTGGCCCATGCCGATGTCGGCATCGCCATCGGCACGGGAACCGACGTGGCCATCGAATCGGCCGATGTCGTGCTGATGTCGGGCGATCTGCGGGGTGTCGTGAACGCGTTCCAGGTGTCCGCGCGCTCGATGCGGAACATCCGGCAGAACCTGTTCTGGGCGTTCGGATACAATGTCGCCCTGATCCCGGTGGCCGCAGGCGTGCTGTATCCGTCCTTCGGCCTGCTGCTGTCGCCCGTGCTTGCGGCGGGCGCAATGGCGTTCAGCTCGGTCTTCGTCCTGACGAATGCGCTGCGGCTTCGCTGGGTGCGCCCCGCAATGAGCGAGGCCGAGACGCCGGTCGTCACCGAAAGCGCTGTGCCGGTCCCCACCCCCGTCGCCGCGGAATGAGGAGGGTTACGACATGAACATCGGAGACGTCGCCGAAAAGTCCGGCCTGCCGCCCAAGACGATCCGCTACTACGAGGAGATCGGCCTGGTGCGGCCATTGCGGAGCGCAAACGGATATCGCAACTTTCTGGAAAGGGACGTGCACAAGCTTGCCTTTCTGGGCCGCGCCCGCGCGCTTGGATTTACCATAGAAGACTGCCGTAATCTGATGGCGCTCTATGAGGATGACCAGCGCGCCAGCTCCGAGGTCAAGGAGATCGCCGAACAGCATCTCGAACGTATCGACAACAAGATCGCGGAACTTGCGCAGATGCGTGCGACCCTCTCGCACCTGGTTCACGCCTGTGCCGGAGATCACCGCCCGGATTGCCCGATCCTGGCCGATCTTGCCGCGACATGCCCTGATGAGGATCTGATTGACACGACGGCATAGCCGCAACCTGCGGATCGCGACCGGCAAGGCGCACGCTCGGGGAAAGAGGGCCCACCCCAAGGCCGTGAACGGAAAAGGAACAGATGTGGCCGAACGACCTGCTATCCGCTCCGCTCTTGACTGTCCGGGCTTGCGGATCCGAGGGTGATGGATGATCGCGATGTCACCGGTTCCGCGTACAGGAATCCGTGGGCTGGAAATGTATCGCGCCGTCGTGTTTTCCGCCCTTGTTACATACCGTGACAATTCCGAGGCGGAAACACCCCGTCCTTTTGCATAGGACTTACGCGATGAAGTCAGAAAGCCCCCATATCCTCGTCGTGGACGATCACCGCGAAATCCGGGATGCCGTGACACGGTTCCTGCAAAAAAGCGGCTTGCGGGCGACCTCGGCGACGGATGCCGCGGATATGGACCAGAAACTTGCCGTCGGCAGTTTCGACTTGATCGTGCTGGATGTCATGATGCCGGGCGAGGACGGGCTGTCGGTCTGTCGCAGGCTGTCCGCCTCGGGGTCGTGCTCGATCATCATGCTGACGGCGCTTGGCGATGACATGGACCGGATCATCGGGCTTGAGATCGGTGCGGATGACTATCTGCCCAAACCGTTCAACCCGCGCGAGCTTCTGGCCCGGATAAAGGCCGTGCTCAGGCGCAGCGACCGCCTGGAATCCCTCGCCGGGCGCCTGGCTGGAAAAACCGTCCAGTTCGCCCATTGGAGCCTTGACGTGGATCGGCGCGCGCTGCTGTCGGATACGGGGATCAAGGACAGCCTTTCCAATTCCGAGTTTCGCCTGCTGATCACTTTCCTGGAACGGCCCCGGCTGATCCTCAGCCGCGAACAGCTTCTGGACCTCACCGCCGGACGATCCGCCGGCCCGTTCGACCGGACAATCGACAATCAGGTGAGCCGCCTGCGCCGCAAGATCGAGGCCGACCCGATGCGTCCGCGGATCATAACGACCGTCCGTAACGGCGGCTACAGCCTGGCAACCGACGTGGAGGTTGCGTCGTGATCCGCGGCTTCTTCTCGAGTTTGCGCGGACAATTGATCCTGCTTCTTCTCGGCGTTCTGTTGGCGGCCCAGATCGTGAGCCTGTTCTTCTTTGTCGATGAACGCAGCCTTGCCGTTCGTGCCGCACTGGGTTTCGAAGCGGCAGGTCGTGCCGCAAGCGTCGCCCGCCTTCTGGAGGAGGCCCCGATCGAATTGCACGCGTCCATCCTGCGGGCCGCCAATTCACCCCTGGTTCGTTTTGACGTGACCGAAAGCCCGCAGGTTCAGGAAGCCGATCACAATGTCGCCGGACCGGTCGAGGACAGGATCAGAAGGCTGCTCGGCGATCAGTTCACCCGAGAGATCAGGGTAGATGTGCATGACGTCGAGGGGACGATCATGCCCTTGTCGCATCTCTCACCCGATATGGCAGAAATGCACGTCGCGATGATGCGGGGCGATCTGTCGGCATTGGAGATGAGCGTTTCGATCGCGCTGTCGGGGGGCGATTGGCTGAATGTCGAGACCCGGTTCGAACGGCCCCCGCTGCAATGGGCCTGGGGCTCGACCGTGACCTTCGTGGGGACAGCCGCGGTTCTTCTGGCGGCTGGATTCTGGTTCCTGATGACAGGGATCACCGGCCCCTTGAGACGCCTGGCCGTGGCCAGCGAACGTCTGGGCCGCGGTGAGGATATGGAGCCTGTGGAACCGACCGGCCCGACCGAGGTGCGCGATCTGACGGCGGCCTTCGGTATCATGCAGCAACGTCTGACCCGGTTTGTCGAGGATCGCACGCGCATGCTGGCCGCCATTGGCCACGATCTGCGCTCGCCGCTGACGGCGCTGCGGGTCAGAACGGAGATGGTGGATGACACGGAAACCCGCGATGCACTGACCTCCAGCATCGAAGAGATGCAGGGGATGCTGGATGCGACCCTGTCCTATGCCCGCGGCGTCAGTGCCTCCGAGGCGTCCGAGCGCGTCCAGGTCGGGCAGATGCTCGGCGACATCAACCAGACACTGACCACTCCTGTCTCGCTTGCGCCGGGGCCGGAGGTTTCGGTGTCGGTGCGCCCGTTCGCATTCCGGCGTGCGGTGCGCAACCTGATCGAGAACGCGCAGCGCTATGGCGGCAACGCGCGGGTCAGCTATGACGTTCAGGGCGAGGTTCTGGCAATCCGCATTGCCGATGATGGTCCGGGCATTCCCGACGACCTGCTGGAGGACGTGTTTGCGCCTTTCCACCGGCTGGAACAATCGCGGTCCCTGGATACCGGCGGGCACGGCCTGGGTCTGTCGATCGCCCGTGGTATCTTGCGGGCACATGGCGGCGATGTCATATTGTCCAACGCGCCCGAGGGGGGTCTGATCGCCACCCTCACCCTGCCGATCGATACGGCGGCCTCCGTGAATGGGCCTGAAACCGCACCGGGTGATTTCCGCCCGTATCCCGAAATCGAATATCGAGGAACGACATGATCCCTGAACTCGGACAATTCGCGCTGACGCTCGCTTTTGGCTTCGCGCTGGTTCAAAGCGTGCTGCCGATGCTCGGCGCGTCCCGTGGCAACCTGCTCTGGATGCGTTCGGCGCGGGCAACATCGCTGGCGCAGGTGGCCTTCACCCTGGTTGCCTTCGCGGCGCTGATGCGGTCATTCGTGGTCAGCGATTTCACCGTGTTGAACGTGGTCGAGAACTCCCATTCGCTCAAGCCGCTTCTGTTCAAGATCGCGGGCACCTGGGGCAGCCACGAGGGCTCCTTGCTTCTGTGGGTGCTGATCCTGACCGTGTTCGGGGCCGGGGTGTCGTTCTTCGGCACCAATATTTCGGAGGGGCTGCGCGCCCGGACCCTTTCGGTGCAGGCCTGGATCAGCGTCGGTTTCTTCAGCTTCATGCTGTTCACGTCGAACCCGTTCGAGCGGGTCTTTCCGCCCCCCGCGGATGGCCAGGATCTCAATCCGCTGCTTCAGGATGTCGGCCTCGCCATGCACCCGCCGCTGCTCTATTTCGGCTATGTCGGTTTTTCGATCGTGTTCTCCTTCGCTGTCGCCGCGCTGATCGAAGGGCGGGTCGATGCGGCCTGGGCGCGGTGGGTGCGGCCATGGACGCTGGCGGCCTGGATCAGCCTGACCGCCGGCATCGCTGTCGGGTCATGGTGGGCCTATTACGAGCTTGGCTGGGGCGGCTGGTGGTTCTGGGATCCGGTCGAGAATGTCAGCTTCATGCCGTGGCTCCTGGGCACCGCGCTGCTGCATTCCGCCATCGTGACCGAGAAACGCGACGCGTTCAAAAGCTGGACGATCCTGCTTGCGATCCTGACCTTCTCCATGTCGCTTCTGGGCACTTTCATCGTGCGGTCGGGGCTGCTCACGTCGGTCCACGCTTTCGCCGTCGATCCCGAACGCGGGCTCTATATCCTGTGGCTTCTGGGGATCAGCATCGGGGGATCCCTGCTGCTCTTCGCGTGGCGCGCCCCGGCGCTTGAATCCGGCGGCCTGTTCCGTCCGATCAGCCGCGAAGCCGGATTGCTCGTGAACAACCTGCTGCTCGCCTCGGCGACCGGCACCGTCCTCTTCGGCACGCTCTATCCGTTGTTTATCGAAGCCCTCAGCGGAGAACGTCTTTCCGTCGGGCCACCGTTCTTCAACGCAACCTTCATCCCGATAATGCTGCCCTTGGTCTTTGTCATGGCGATCGGGCCGTTTCTGTCGTGGAAACGCGCCGATCTTGCGGGTGTCCTGCAACGGTTGAAATTCGCGGCCGTGCTGTCGGGCCTGACCGCGCTGGTGGTCTGGTACCTGACCGAAGGCGGGCCGGTTCTGGCCTATCTGTCCCTTGCGCTTGCCGTCTGGCTTCTCCTTGCCACGGTGATGGAATGGGCGGGGCGGATCCGGTTTGGCGAGGTGCCCCTCCGGGAGGCGCTGCGCCGCGCGAAGAACCTGCCCCGCGCGGCCCATGGGATGACGATGGCGCATCTCGGTCTTGCCGTCGCGATCGTGGGTTTCGTCGGATCGACGGCCTGGAAATCGGAAGAGATCGTGTTCGTCACGCCGGGCACGGAGATCTCGATTGCCGGCTTCGATGTGGTCTATGAAGGCGTCGAGCGGATCACCGGGCCGAACTATGTCGCCAACCGGGGAACCCTCGTCGTCGAACGCGACGGCGACTACGTGACGACACTCTACCCCGAACGCAGGCAGTATCCCGTCGCGCAATACAGCACGACGGAATCGTCAATCCGCTCCACCTTGGCAGGCGATCTCTATGCCTCGCTGACGGAACCCGCCAATGCCGAGGCCGAGGCGCGGGGGGCCTGGACGCTGCGCATCCTCTATGAACCACTGGTGAATTTCATCTGGATCGGTTCGGCAATGCTGGTTCTCGGTGGCGGCTTGTCGCTGTCGGACAGGCGTCTGCGTATCGGCGCGCCACGCCGTTCGGCCCGCCGATCCGCGGCCGCTGAAACCCCCGCGGAGTAAACCCATGAAGCGCCTTCTTTTCGCCAGCCCGGTCATTGTCGCTCTGGTCTTTGGTGCGTTCTTCCTGTGGGGCCTGAACCCCGAACGCGATCCGAACTCCATCCCGTCCGTGCTGATCTCCCGGCCTGCGCCCGTTTTCGAGTTGCCAGAGGTTGCGGGAACCGGTGTGCCGGGCTTCTCGAACGCTGATCTGGAGGGGAACGATGCACCGGTGATTGTCAACGTCTTCGCCTCGTGGTGCGTCCCGTGTCGGGCCGAACACGCGGTTCTGACCCGCCTGGTCGCGGAGGAAGGCGTGCAACTGTTCGGCATCAATTACCGGGACGAGCCGGAGGATGCCGCCCGCTGGCTGAACGAGCTTGGCAATCCCTACGTACGTATCGGCTCCGATATCGACGGGCGCGTTGGCCTCGACTGGGGCCTGACCGGGGTTCCGGAAACCTTCATCGTCGGCCCGGACGGGACGGTTCTTTACAAACATATTGGTCCGATCCTGGGCGATGTGGCAATTCGTAACTTCACGACCGCCCTCGCCCAGGCCCGGCAGGCAGGCATGACATGATCACCCGACTTCTTCTTGTCCTCGCAGTGGTGTTGACCTCCGCGACCATCGCCCTGGCGGTCGAGCCGGACGAGATGCTGGACGACCCGGCGCTGGAGGCCCGCGCGCGCGAAGTGTCGCAGCAGCTTCGTTGCGTCGTCTGCCAGAACCAGGACATCGACAGTTCCAACGCCGGCATCGCGCGCAACATGCGGGTGCTGGTTCGGGAGCGCATCGTTGCCGGTGACAGCAATGACGAGGTTCTGGAAGCCATGGTCGCGCGCTACGGCAACTACGTTCTGCTGCGCCCGCCCTTCAACACACAGACCTATGCCTTGTGGCTTGCGCCGCTGGTCCTGGTGCTTCTGGCCGCATCCATCGGCATCGCCGTCATTCGGCAGGCACGGCGAAAAAAACATGAGAAACCAGATGAATTGACCGCCGAAGAGGAGGACGCCCTCCGGTCGGTCATCGACACCCCGCCAACGACGGAGACCCGCCAATGACGCTTTTCCTGATCTTCGCGGCCATGGCGGCCGTTGCGATCCTGTTCGTGCTGCTGACGCTGCGCCGGGGTGATGAGAACAGGGGGGACCGCAAGGCAGGCGCGGTTGCCATTCTGCGCGACCAACTGGCGGAGATCGAGCGGGACGAAGCGCGCGGGCTGATCAACAGTGCCGAAGCCCGCGACGCCGGGATCGAGGTCAAGCGGCGGCTGCTGGCCTATTCGGGCGCGCAGACCCGCACTGCCTCGTCGCCTCGGCGCGGCGCCTGGGTTCTGGTTCCTGTCCTCGCGGTCGTCCTGACCAGCGGCGTCGGGCTCTACGTCGTCCTGGGTCAACCCGACGTGCCAAGCGTGCCCTTCGCCGAGCGTGGGGCGGAACGCGCGGCGGCGAACGAAATGGCAGGCCTGGCCGCCGAACTGCGCAACCGCCTGGAGGCCGAACCGGATGGGGGTGCGCATGAGGGCTGGATATTGCTTGGCCGGACATACATGCGGATGTCCAATTATTCCTCGGCGGTCGAGGCGTTTACCGTCGCCTCCGAGCGTTCCGAAGCCTCTTCGGCCACGTTCTCGCAACTGGCCGAGGCGATGATTGCCAATGAGGACGGGATCGTGACACCGCCCGCCGAGGCCGCGATTGACCGGGCGGTCGAACTGGATCCGCTCAATCCGGCAGCGGTCTACTATCAGGCCATCGCGCTTGAACAATCCGGCAGCAGCGCAATGGCCTATGATGCCCTGGCGAACCGGATTGCGGTCGAAACCGAGATCACCCCCTGGATGGAGATCTTTGTCGCCCGCCTGAACCGGATCGGAGAACGCATCGGGCGGGCACCTGTCGGCCCGATGATGCTGATGGCCGGAACCGACACCCCCGGCCCGAGTGCGGCTGACATGGAGGCCGCGGCGGAATTGAGCGCCGAGGATCGCGCCGCGATGGTGCAATCCATGGTCGCGCGCCTTGCTGCCCGGTTGGAGGAGGAGTCGGACGACCTGGAGGGCTGGTTGCGGCTGGCCAATGCGTACCGGGTTCTGGGCGAGCTCGATGCCGCGCGCGACGCCCTTGCCCGCGCCGAGCCGCTGCTTCCCGAAACCGGTCCTGCGCGGCAAAGCTTCGAGGCGCTTTCAGCCGATCTTGTAGACTGACCTGCCCGCCAGCGGCGGGGCTCAGTCGGCGGCGGCCACCGCGCTGGTCGCCGCCTCGCGCAGCGCCTCCATGACCACCTCGGCATTCAGAAGCTCCGGCAGCACGATCCCTTCCGGGGCGCCGGGGCCATAAACCGCGTTGAACGGGATGCCGTAACGGTCGAAGGCGGCCAGATAGCGCGAGATATCCTCATCGGGTCGCGTCCAGTCGGCGCGCATGGCGATCACACCGTCCGCGGCCAGGGCTTCCACCACCGGGTCGCGGTCAAGGACCAGAACCTTGTTGGCCTGGCAGGTCAGGCACCAATCGGCGGTCACATCGACGAACACGGTTTCTCCGCGCGAGACATGGCGGGCAATCGCGGCCCGGTCGAAGTTGATCCATTCGGTGCCCGCCTCCCGGACCGCCCCGTCCTGATCCGCGAACTGGCCCGCCGCGTAGATCGGGGCCACGGCCAGCACCGCGATGCCGGCCCATCTTGCAACCGGCGGCACGCGCTTCACGGTCAGCAGACCGATCAGGGCGATCACCAGCCCGACGGTCACCGACACCGAAACCGGTCCGGCCACGCCCGACAAGACCCAGACCAGCCAGGCCGCGGTCAGAAGCAGCAAGAGACCCAGAACCACCTTCAGCACGATCATCCACCGCCCCGGCTTCGGCGCGATCAGCGCCAGGCGTGGATAGGCGGCGACCGCGAAATAGGGCGTGGCAAGGCCAAGCCCGAGCCCGGTGAACACGACGCCGATATCGACGATGCCGCCGGTCAGCGCAAAGGCGATGGCGGTGCCCAGGAAGGGCGCGGAACAAGGCGTGGCCAGCATGGCGGCAAAGGCCCCGGTGGCGAAATCCCCGCCATAGCCGCGCCGCGCGCCGCTGTCGGCCAGGCGGGTCTGCATCCGCGACGGCAAGGAAATATCGAACAGCCCCAGCATGTTCGCGGCAAAGATGGACAGGATGACGACCATCAGGGCCAGGAAGCCGGGGTTCTGGAACTGCAATCCCCACCCCACCGTGACGCCGACCTGGCGCAGGCCGAACGTCGCTGCGGCCAGCACCCACATGAACGCCATCACCCCGACGGCCGAGGCCAGAAACCTGGCGCGGATTTCCCCGCCGGTCTTGTCCCTTCCGGTGATCACCGATGCCAGCTTGATCGACAGCACCGGAAGAACGCAGGGCATCACATTCAGGATGAGCCCGCCCAGAAAGGCGACCAGCCCGATCCAGACCAGGGCGGAAATCGGCCTGCGCTCGACCTGGAGTGCAAACGGGGCCGGCGGGGACGCGTCCAGGGGGCGCGCCTCGACCGTGCGCGCCAGATCGCCATCGGTAAGCGTGATCACGGGCGCTGGCGCGTCCGGGTCCAGCGACAAGATCGGAAACTGCGCCCATAGCGCGCGCCCGTTATCCGCAAGCCGGATATCGGGTTCGCCGAACGCCGTGAAACTGCCCATTTCGGGAAACACGTCCGGGGCCTCGAAGGAATGGCTTCCTTGTGCCGTGACGGTCAGCGTCCGGTCATCCTCGTTCACGAAGACGGCAACGTCCGAGATCGCCTCGGTCGGGCCAACGAGCGGCACCCTTGCGGCAAAGGTCGCGATCCGCGCCGCCGAGGTCCGGTCGATCGCGTCCTGCGTTCCGGCCCCCCCCGCGGGCAGATCGAGCGCGAAGGTGGAACTGGACGGCACACAGACGTCCGAACAGACCAGCACATTGGCTTCGGCCCGCAGGCTGACAGCCTCTCCCGGCCGCTCCAGACGGATGCGGACGGGCAACACGACCTCTCCCGAATAGCCGAAATTCTGAATGCCGAAGGCGGTGAAACGCTCCGGTGCAGGCCACAGGATCTCGACCTCGGCCACATTGTCCGATCCGGTGAAATCCAGCTCGGGCGGCAGGCCCACCTCGCCCGGGCTGCGCCAATAGGTCTTCCAGCCCTCCGACAACGACATGTCGAGACCGGCAGAGATCGAACTTGCCCCCGGCGCGACCTGGTTCTCCGCCGTCACCAGCCTGACCTCGAGGGCGGGGCTGGATACGACATCGGAGGTCGCCGACATGGCGGGCAGCGGCATGGACAGGACCACGGCGACCAGCGCGATTACCCACCGGAAGGAGGACATTCTGCCCATCGGTTTCCCTTTCTTGATCTTGTCCGCGGCTAACGAACGACAAAGCCGGTGCGGTTGCCGTCGCACTCTACCCGGTAAACGCCTTCGCCGAGGTTTTCAACGGCTCGGCAATTGGCCCCGGCGCCCGGCACAGCCGATTCGACATCATCCATCGTCAGCGCCGGATTGGGGCATTGCCGGAGCGCGACACCACAGCCGCCCAGTCCAAGCAAAAGGCCGAACAAGCCGACCTTGCGCCAAAGAGGCCGCATGCTCAATGGCTTTGTGCAACGGTTCCGCGGCGCGCGACCGGCACGACGTCCTGCTGCGGGGCAGCCTCGGTTTCGGGTGATTCCGCCGCCCCGTGACAGGATCGGCCCATCATGCGGTGCATGACCACATGCAGCCCAAGGCAGGCCGCAAGCGGCAGGAACAGGCCGATATTGCCCAGAACCGCGTCAACCCCGCCGGTCAGCAGCACAATCGCGATGGGTGCGACCATGATCAGGCAGCACGCAATCATCCCGAACCTGGCAAACCGATTTCCGGTCTGACTTTGATCTGACCTGTTGCTCACCTGAATCACCTCGGCTGTTAATCGCTGTTTCGGACCATTGAGTTGCTTCCAGCACTGGAAGGTCAATGTTACATAGCGATACAATAATCACGACTTTGTAAGCCGCATTTGGATTGACCTTCCCGGGCTGGAAGGCTCGAAAAGTAAACGAAACGCGTTCGAGGACAATGGCAGGCATGAGCAGACACAAGATACAGACCATCACGCGACGTCGGATGCTGACGGTGGCGGCGATCGGAGTGCCTGCGTTGGCGGCCCCGACCGTGCTTCGCGCCTCTGCCGACGGCCCCGCGTCAGGTGCCGAAACCCGGCGCAACATATCGTCTTTCGCAGTGCATGACTGGCGCGATCACTTCGACGCCCTGGGGGTTGGGGTCATCCTGTCCGACACCAATCGGCGGATCCTTCAGCACTGGACGGCAGATGGCGAGATGCGGCTTTACCCCACCTCCGTTCCCGCGACCGATGAACTGACCCGCCGGGGCTATACCGAAGTGGTGGAGAAGCGCGAGAACCCCGGTTGGGCCCCCACCCCGTCAATGCGCGAGCGCAACCCCGAATGGCCGGCCTATGTGCCCGGCGGCGACCCGACCAACCCGCTCGGGACGCGGGCGCTGTATCTCAGTTGGCAATATTACCGAATCCACGGGACCCAGGACACGCGCAAGATCGGACGCCGCTCCTCGAACGGGTGCATCGGCCTGTTCAACGAACAGATCGAGGAGGTTTACGACCGCACCCCGCTCGGCACCCAGGTGCGCCTTATCTGACCCCCCAAACCCCCGCCGCCGGAATTTCCACGAAAGTACGCCCAAATGTCAAAAGCAGGTCTCGGCATCGCCGCCTTCTTCATCATCGGCCTGGCCCTTGCCGCCACCAATTTCCTCACCCGCGAAGACACCGCGCCGACCCATTCCATGGAGCCACCCGACCTTTCCGATGTCGAGGCGGGCGGGCCCATCGTCGATGTCGCCCTGCCAGCGGAACTGTCTCCCGAGGCGCAGGTCGGACAGCGCGTGTTCGAGGTTGCCTGCGCCGCGTGCCACGGGACGAATGCCGCCGGACAAAACGGCGTCGCGCCGCCGCTTATCCATCCGACCTACAGACCCAATCACCATTCCGACCAGGCATTCCTGATGGCCGCGCGCAATGGCGTGCCTGCGCATCACTGGGAATTCGGCAACATGCCGGTCATCGAAGGCCTGACCAACGCCGATGTCCGGGCCATCGTTCGGTATATCCGCGAGTTGCAGCGCGAGAACGGCATTTCCTGATGCGGTGGTTCTTCCACATCAACGAACCGATACGGTCGCTACTGCTGATTGCCCTCATGGTGCTCGGATTGCTGACCAATGCGCTGCCGGATGCCAACGGCGCGATCACCGACCGGATCGACGAGGCGCCCGAGGCGCAGGACAGCCATTCGCTTGCCGCGTATGATCATGGCCAGTCGGCGCCGGATCACCCCGAGATCGGCGGTCATTGCCATCCCGGACTGAACTGCTCCCTCTCGGGCGTGATGAACGGGCAGCAGGGCGTGTCCTTCGCGCGGCGTGCCGCTCTCGTCTCGCTGATCCATCCCGGTCACCACCTGGCGCCCTTCATCCAGGTCTATGATCCCCCGCCCCCACGAGGGCCGGTCTTGATGTAACCCCCAAGACAATCAAGACCGAGGACCGAGTTATGAAGAAGACGCTGGCGACCCTGACCGCGGGGGGCCTGCTCGTGGCAACCCTTGCCGCGTCGCATCAGGGTGCCACCGGCATCGTGCGCGAACGCATGGATGGCATGGTCGCGATGCGCGATACGGTGCGCGATCTGACGCCCATGATGCGAGGCCGGACCGAATATGCCCGCGAGGCCGTGCTCGACGCGGCGGCCGCGCTCGAACGCCATGCGGGCGAGACGATGACGGCGCTGTTTCCCGAAGGCAGCGACGACGCCGCCTCCTATGCACGGGCGGAAATCTGGCAGGACTGGGAGACCTTCGAGGCGATGGCAATGCGGATGGAAGTCGTCGCCGGGGCGCTGGCCGAGGCCGCCGATAACCCGCCAGGATCGGCGATGCTCGAACCGGTGGACAATTCCACCATGATGGGTGGCGGCCCCTCCATGATGGGCGGCGGCACGGCCACCGAACCCGACCCCGAGATGTTGGCGCAGATGCCGGTGGATCGGGTCTTCACGGTTGCGGCACAGGTCTGTTCG
The DNA here is from genome assembly GCF_013155465.1 of Alterinioella nitratireducens. Classification (GTDB taxonomy): domain Bacteria; phylum Pseudomonadota; class Alphaproteobacteria; order Rhodobacterales; family Rhodobacteraceae; genus Alterinioella; species Alterinioella nitratireducens. The sequence goes on from NZ_JABJVX010000011.1 coordinate 77,603, forward strand.
GCCTGCCATACCCAATTTCGCGCAGCACGGAATTGATCCATGAAGTGGTGGAAACTTTCAGGGCTGCTCATCGGCGTGGTTGCGGCAACATCGGGTGCCGTCATCCTCTGGCCCATCGGAACGCGACCCGACCCGATCCGGCTTGACGGCGATGTCGGTCGCGGGGCCTATCTGGCCCGTGCCAGCGGCTGCATCGCCTGTCACACCAATGCCGAGGGGGGCGGCGCACCGCTTGCGGGCGGCGTGGAACTGGAGACGCGGTTCGGCACCTACTATTCCCCGAACCTGACCACCGATCCCGTGCATGGCATCGGGGACTGGACCATCGAGGATTTTGCCGTCGCCATCCGCCAGGGCATCAGCCCGGAGGGTGAGCCCTATTATCCGACCTTCATCTATCCGTTCTACGCGGATTTCACGGATCAGGATATTGCGGATCTCTGGGCGGCGTTTCAGACCGTGCCGGCGGTCGCCGAAGCGGCCCCTGACCACGACGTCGGGTTCCCCTTCAACCTGAGATGGACCCTGAAGCTCTGGCGGGCCGCGTTCCTTACCGACCCGGAAACGGAACCGGTGGACGGGCGCAGCGATATCTGGAACCGGGGCCGGGAACTGGCCCGTGGTGCGGCCCATTGCGGCGCCTGCCATACCGGTCGCAACATCGTCGGCGCGCGAATTACCTCGTCCTTCTATGCGGGCAATGACGCGCTGCCCGGCGGCGATCATGCGCCGTCGATTCGGCTGGAGCATCTGATCGACCGGGGCTGGACGGTGGACTCACTGGTCTATGCGCTCGAAACAGGCATCACGCCGTCGGGGGATGTCCTTGGCGGCGGAATGGGGGAGGTGGTGCAATACGGCACCAGTTTCTTGACCCCGGAAGACCGATTGGCGATTGCCACCTATCTCATGGATCCCGAAGATGAAGACTGGGTCCGGGAGTGAAGACCTGATTTTTCCGGGCAGGGCCATCTGCCCGGAAAACACGGATGTTGAAGGATAGAGACGATCATGCAAACCCGACGACAGTTCATGGCAGGCTCTGCCGCGGCCACCGCCCTGCTCGGCTTGCTGCCGCGTCAGGCGATGGCGACGGTCGCGTTCGAGACGATCGAAGCGATGACCGCATCGGTCCAGCTGGCCCCCGACGGCTATCCCGCCACCGATATCTGGGGCTATGGCGGCACCGCCCCCGGCCCGGTCCTGCGCGTGGCCCAGGGCGGGCGGCTGCAACGGCGCCTGGTCAACAGCCTGCCGCAGGCCCACAGCATTCACTGGCACGGCATCCGCATCGACAACGCGATGGACGGTGTGCCCGGCCTGACACAGGCGGCGGTCGAGCCCGGAGACGGTTTCGATTACGACTTCGTGTTGCCCGATGCGGGAACTTATTGGTATCATTCCCACAACCGCTCGATGGAGCAGGTTGCAAGGGGGTTGCACGGGGCGCTGATCGTCGAGGAGGACACGCCGCCCGATATCGACCGGGAGGAGGTGTTGGTGCTCGACGATTGGCTGATCGACCCCGAAACCGGGCAGATCTCGGGCGATTTCGAGAGCGCGCATGCCCGCAGCCATGCCGGACGCCTGGGCAATCTCGTCCTCACCAACGGCATTTTCGACAAGACCATGACCGTGCAGCGCAACGAACGCCTGCGCCTGCGCCTGATCAACGCGGCCAATGCCCGGATCTTCGCTCTCGGGCTGTTCGGGCTCGAGGGCTGGACCATGGCGCTGGACGGGATGCCCCTGCCCGCGCCCGAGCCACTGGAGGAGGTGGTTGTGCTTGGCCCCGGCCAGCGTGCCGACCTGATCGTCGATGTCATAGCCGAACAGGGCAGCACGGCCTATCTGGCCCGCGCCGATGAGGCGCGCGGCACGCCGCAGGTCTCGTTCCAGGTCCGGGGTCAGGCCAGCCTGGCACGGCGCGGCACACCGGACGCCCTGCCGCCCAATCCCGGCGATGCGTTCAACCTGTCGGGCGACAGCGTCGACCTGACCCTGAACATGGAGGGCGGCGCCATGGGCACGCTCCGCGGGGCCATGCTCGACGGCGAGGAGACGGGCTTCCGCGAGATGGCCCAGGCCAACCAGTTCTGGGCCTTCAACGGGATGGTCGGCATGCCGGACACCCCCCTGGCCACGCTGGACAGGGGACAGATCGCGCGGCTGACGATCTCGAACGATACCGCCTTTCCACATGCCATGCACCTGCACGGAATACATTTCCGCGAGGTTCTGGCCGACGGCACGCTTGGTCCGATGCGCGACACGCTTCTGATGGACAGCGCGGAACGCCGCGAGATCGCCTTTGCCGCCGACAATCCGGGCGACTGGCTGTTGCATTGCCATATGCTGTCCCATGCGGTGTCGGGCATGATGACCTGGGTTCGGGTGGCATGATGATGAAACGCTTGCACATTCCCCTCGCCGTCATCGCGATCGCCAGCCTGGTCGCGCCCTCCTGGAATGCCTCGGCACAGACGGCCTCCGAGGATTTGCCGATCATGCCCGAGACTGTGGACCTGTCACAGGGGGCCACCCTCTACGCCGAGAACTGCGCCGCCTGTCACGGGGCCGAACTTGAGGGCCAGCCGGATTGGCGCTCACCGGGGCCGGATGGCATCCTGCCCGCGCCGCCCCATGACGACACCGGGCATACCTGGCACCATTCCGATGCGGTGCTCTACAACTACACGGCACTTGGCGGTGAAGAGGTGATGGCCCGTATGGGGCTTCCCTTCGACAGCGGCATGCCGGGTTTTGCCGACATCCTGACACCACAGGAAATCTGGAATATTCTCGCCTATATTCAATCCACATGGCCTGACAGAATCCAAGAGATGCAGGCCGTTCGCACAGAGGCGGAAATTTCCGCCCAGGGAGACCGTTGAAATGACCTTGATCAAACGAATTTTCGTCGCTGCATTGCTGCTCGTCCTGCCGCTTGCCGCCACGGCCCAGGACGCCATGACCGAGGATCGCGTGCGTGAACTGGTGCGCGAGACCATCTTGGCAAATCCCGAGATTCTGGTGGAGGCCATCGCAATCCTCGAAGAACGTGCGGCGCAGGAACGGGTGACCGGCAGCGCCGACATGATCGCCGCACAGCGCGAGCAGCTCGAACAGGATCCCAACGCGCCCGTGCTGGCCAACGCGGATGGCGATGTCACCATCGTGGAATTCTTCGACTACAACTGCCCCTATTGCCGCCGCGCCGCACCGACCATCGAAAACCTGGTCGAGGCCGATCCCGGTATCCGCCTGGTCTATCGCGAGTGGCCGATCCTCGGCGAAGGTTCGGTCTTTGCCGCCCGCGCAGCCCTCGCATCGCGCCAACAGGGGCTCTACGAGGAGTTTCACTGGGCCATGATGGACATGAGCGGCCGCGCCGAGGAACGCTCGGTCCTGACCATCGCGGCCGAGATCGGCCTGGATATCGACCAGCTGCGCGCCGACATGGAGGCCCCCGAGGTCGCCGAGCATATCGAGACCTCGATGCGGCTTGCCGATCTTCTGGGCATCACGGGAACGCCGACATTCATTCTGGGTGAAAACCTGGTTCCGGGCGCGGTGGAACAGGAGGTTCTTCAGCGATTGGTGGACGAGGTGCGTGAGGAACAGGCGCAGTAGGCGCTGGTAACGAAGGACAAGGCCAGGACGGCCATGTGAAAGGAAGAGAAGCGAAGCTGGGATTGTTAGGGCGGTTGGCCCCGCTGTCCCAACAATTGATAGAAAGGAAAAAATTATGACCATGGACACGGCCCGTCGGGCCTTCATTGCCGGCATCGGCGCAACCGCGGCCCTCGGCGCGACCGGCAGTTTGGCGCATCCCGCCACCTTGCCCGAACGCTTCCTGCCGCAACTCGTCAATACCTATCGGACCGATTGGCTGGCCGGCGATATTCACGTCACACCGGACGATTTTTTCCTCTATTTCATGTTGGATCGCGGATTGGCCATCCGCTACGGCGTCGGTGTCGGTCGCGCGAACCTTTACGAGGCCGGCACCTTCACCGTGCAACGCAAGGCGGAATGGCCGAGGTGGCGGCCGACGGATGCGATGATCCGGCGCGAACCCGGACGCTATGCCCGCTTCGCCGACGGTGTCCCCGGCGGGCCGGAGAACCCGCTCGGCGCGCGGGCGCTCTATCTCTACGATGCGGACGGGCACGATACTTACCTGCGGATCCACGGCACCAACGCGCCTGCCACCATCGGCACCGCCGTGTCGAACGGCTGCGCCCGCCTGACCAATGAGCATGTCATCGACCTCTACCCCCGCGTCGAGATCGGCGCGCAGGTCTTCCTTTATCCCAAGGTGAACACGGTCTGATCCGAGGACAGGATCAACCCTTTCGCCTATTCGAGCGACGCCTCCAACAAGGTGTGATCCCGGCCCCCTGATCCGGCGACCGTCCCGATGTGCGGTCGTCAGCCAGGGGCGAAAACATGAACCAGACCGTCTAGACGGGGCATTGCCCATCGTCGAAGGCGGTCTGTAGCGATCAACATGACTCGCAAACGCTGCGTCCATCCGTCCGGCGCTGGAAATTGGAACCAGATGCCGACGCGATCGTTGGGAACCCATGGAATTCGAACGAAGGGCGGGATCCATGGTCGATGGCGGAATGATGGGGGACGGCATGATGCCCGGCGTGGGAATCGCCTGGCAATTGGTCGTGGTGGCTCTGGGTCTCGCGCTCTCGGCGCTGGTGAAATTCCTGCGCACATAGCTTGAAGCCGGAGCAGCACCATGTCGGATGACAACAAGCCTGTCGTAATTGTCACAGGGTCGAGCGGGTATCTCGGGTCCGCCGTGGTGCGCCGGTTGCACGGAACCTACCGGGTCGTCGGGCTTGACCGGTACGCGCCGCCGCACCCGCCGCATCAGGCCGAATGTGTCTGTTTCGACATCACCGATCAGGCAAGCGTCGATACCGCGCTTGATCGTGTGCGGCTGGCCTATGGCGACCGGATCGCCGCCTGCATTCACCTTGCGGGCTATTTCGATCTCAGCGGCGAGGATAATCCCGCCTATGATGCCGTCACGGTCGAGGGTTCACGGCGGCTGCTGAAGGGGCTTCAGGCGTTCGAGCTGGAACAGTTCGTCTTTGCCTCCACCATGCTGGCCCATGCGCCGACCGAGCCGGGGGAACCGATAGACGAGGATCATCCTCTCGAACCCAAGTTTCCCTACCGCGCATCGAAGGTGCGCACGGAGAAGGTGCTGCGCGAGGAGCGGGGCGATGAGAAACTCGTGCTGATGCGCCCCGCCGGTATCTATGACGACACCGGAAAATCGGCGTTCCTGGCCCACCAGATCGCGCGCATTCACGAACGACGCTTCAACGGCAAGGTCTATCCCGGCGATCTGTCGCGCGGGCAGGCGTTTCTGCACCTGGATGATTTCCTCGACGCGGTGGAACGCATCGTTGACCGGCGCGCCAAACTGCCGGACGTCTTTCCCGTGCTTCTGGGTGAAACCGACCCGATCCCGTTCGGAGACTTGCAGCGGCTGATCGGGCGCGAGCTGCATGGCGAGGACTGGATCACCTGGAACGTGCCGCCGCAACTGGCCAAGCTCGGTGCCTGGACCGAAAACGAGGTCTTCGGCGAGGATGCCTTCATCCAGGCCTGGATGGTCGATATTTCCAGCGACCACTACGAGCTTGACCTGTCGGCGGCGAAAAAGCACCTGAACTGGACGCCCGAACACAGCCTGCGCGATGACATTCCGGGCATCCTTCAGCGCCTGAAGGACGACCCCTACGGATGGTATGAGGCGAACGGATTGAACGCCGCCCGCGTTTCGGCGGCCAAGGTCGAGACCGCCGCCGCGGAAGAGGCGACCGAGGAGGCGCCGACCGAGGCAGACGCGGACACCGCCATGCGCGAGCATGATCAACACATGCGGCAGATGCATTTCTCGATGCTCTGGGTGCATTGGCTGGTCATGGCTCTCGGCCTGTGGCTGGCCACCGCGCCATCGGTGTTCGGCACTTTCGACCAGACCGAATTCAGCGCGGCGGTCCTTCGCGTGACGGAGGATCGCGGCCTCTGGGCCGCCGCGACCCGCAGCTGGCTGACCGCGTGGAACGATGTCTTCACCGGGCTGGCCATCATGGTCTTTGCCGCCCTGTCGCTGCGCCCCGGCAACGGTTGGGCGCAATGGGCGAATGCCGCGCTCGGCGTCTGGCTGCTGGCCGCGCCGCTGGTGTTCTGGACGCCGGATGCGGCCGTCTATGCCAATGACACGCTGATCGGCGCGCTGGTGGTCGCCCTGACGATCCTGATCCCGATGATGCCGGGCATGTCGCGCGAGGGGATGATGGACGATAGCGACATCCCGCCCGGCTGGACCTATTGCCCCTCCACCTATGTCCAGCGCCTGCCGATCATCGCGCTCGGTGTCGTGGGCTTCATCCTGTCGCGCATTCTGTCGGCCTATCAGCTCGGCCATGTCGATGCCGTGTGGGAGCCGTTCTTTTCCTCGCCCGTCGCACTGAACGGGACCGAATACATCATCACTTCGGAAGTGTCGAAAGCCTGGCCCATTGCCGATGGCGGCCTGGGCGCCATGAGCTACATGTTCGAGATATTGATGGGCGTGATGGGCAGCCGCCTGCGCTGGCGCACGATGCCCTGGATGGTCGCGCTGTTCGGGATCGTGGTCGGGCCGCTCGGCGTGGTCAGCATCTATTTCATCATCATCCAGCCGATCACCATCGGCACCTATTGCACGATCTGCCTGCTGGCGGCGCTGGCCATGCTGATCATGATCCCATTCTCGCTCGATGAGATTGTCGCGATGGTGCAGTTCATGGTCTGGAACACGCGCCGGGGCAGGCCGTTCTGGCGCGCGTTCTTCCGCGGCGATGCGCTGCCCGGTGGCACGACGGGCGGCGAAATGAGCTTCGACGCGCGCCCGATGCAGGTCTTCCGGCAAAGCGCGCGCGGCGTCACCGTTCCATGGACGCTCGGGCTTAGTGCGGGGATCGGTGCTGTCCTGATGCTGTCGCGCGCGATCTTCGGCAACGACGCGGCAATGGCCAACAGCGACCACCTGCTCGGCGCCCTGGTCCTGACCACGGCGGTCATCGCCTGGGCCGAGGTCGCGCGGCCCTTGCGGTTCCTCAACATCCTCTTCGGCCTCTGGCTCATCACCGCGCCGTGGTTCCTGGACGGCGGCACGGTCGCAGGCAGCCTTGTCGGCATCCTCGCCGGGATCGCTCTCATCGCGCTCAGCCTGCCGCGCGGCAAGCGCAGCAAGGAACATTATGGAAGTTGGGACAGGTTCATTATCTGACCCGACGCGCGGGATCGGTCATCGCCCTGACGACGACGCGCCCAGGCTTTCGAGGATGGTCCTGGTCTCGGGCAGGCGCTTCAGCGAAGTGTCAATATGCGCGCGCCAGCGCGGTCCGACCTCGCGCGCGGTGGTATAGGCCCGGGCCAGATCATCGGGACGGTCCTCGGCCATCGCCTCGATCAGGAAACCCGCCTGCTCCCGGTCCTTTGCGGATTTGAGGCTGCCTGCCCCCTCGCGCCGCCGATCGGCGATGATCAGCTTGTGGATCGCAAAGCGCTCCGGGCGCGGCACCTGCACGAGAATACCGGACCGGTAGAGGGCTGCCGCATGGATCGGCTCGGCAATCAGGAAGTTGAGGTAGTTGAGCGCCTGCGCGCCGACGCCAAGCGCGGGCAGGTTGCGGATCGTCTCCTCGCCGAAGGCCGGTGTCAGGAACTCGACCAACTGACCACTGCCGCCCTGCGCCCATCGCCAGGTCCGACCCCTGGCAAGCCCGGGCACCGGATCGAATTTCAGCGCCGAGAAGGTCTCGGCCAGACCCGGATCGACCTGATCCTGCAAGGCAAGGCTGAGCTTCTCGAACTGCGCGATGTCGATATCGCCGGTATTGGCCATGCCGCCCAGGGGCAGGCGGATGCCAAGCTCGCCCTCATAGAGCCGGAACGCAGTCGTCCCCACAATGGTGCCGCCCAGGCGGAAGGTGCCGGCCGTGGCCATCGCAGAGAGGATGGAGCCGGTCGCCCGGTCGGTGGGCGTCATGCCTTCCGCCCGCAAGAGCCGGACCAGCCGCGACCGCTCGGCCTGCCGATCCTTCGCGGTCGCGCGCAGCTCCTCGATGCGGGCGATGCGCGCGCGCGTCTCGTCGCTGTCTTCGCCGATATAGATGAACCGCATCTCGGTGCCGACACGCCGCGCCGCGTACCAATAACCTTTGTCGCCCCGCTCTTTCAGGGTCGGTTTGCCCTCCACACCGGACAAGGCGTCATCCTTCAGAAGCCGCACCAGGTCGGTATAGGCACTCATTGCGATGCTGCTCAGAGAGGTCATGCCTATCATTTCCATCTTTTGCTTGGCACGTTTATACCTATCAAAAAACAAAATTGCTAGGCAAGATTGAAGTCACGCAATATCGACCTGCGGCCCGCGCCTCGGAAACCGGGGCAACAGGGCGCGCGCTGCATGTCGGCGGGGTAAGGGCAGTCATGCCTCGGGCAGGCGTTCCGCAACAACGCCCGCACCGGCCTGACCGGCCGCAACACAAGGCCCACTGACACGACCCCGGGTCGGCTCATGGACAGAAATGTCTTGGTCATACCAAGGTATTCAGACTACCGTTCGGAGCGATGGAAAAGGTGAGTTTTCAACAAGCAATTCAATGCATGCATCGAAATCGAAGATCAAATACATCTGTTTGTCCGACCTTCACCTGGGATCGCACTCGGCGCTGCTCACCGATACGCCTGCGACTGACGGAACCTCCGGCACCGGGGCAAGCGCCGGTCCCTTGCGTGACGCGTTTTCGGCGGCGCTGATCAAGACACTCGAAACGTTTGACCCCGCTCCGCAGCCTGAGGAATTGCCCTTTGTCGTGCTGCTCGGCGATATATTCGACCTGTCCCTCGGAACGCCCAAATCTTCCATCCAGACGTTCGGCGCGTTTCTTGACTCGCTCATGAATGCCGGGGCCGGCGATGCGTTCGGCCCGTTCATTTTCCTGCCCGGCAATCACGACCACGAATTGTGGACGGTAACGCGCTTTCAAGACATGATCGGCGCGTCCGAGGCGGACGACAAATACGTGCACACCACCCCTGCTTTTGCCGACCCCCAGACGCAGCCCGCGGCGGCGTTGATGGATCGGATCCTGACCGACAAGGGGTTCAAACCGGCGACAACGTTCTATCCGAACATGGGGTTAAGGTCCGACGACAACAAGCGGATGGTCGTCCTTCACCATGGCCATTTCGTCGAGTCCATGTACCGGCTGATGTCGACGCTGACATCGCTGCTGAACGGCTCGCCAAATATCTCGTTCGACGCCGAAACGCTTGAGCGGCTGAATTCCAGCTGGATCGACTTCATATGGTCCACCGACGGCGACAATGGCGAGCTCGGCACAGATATCACACGCGCTTTCCATGCGCTGATGACCGGGCGCCAGGATCTGCGGTTCGACCACAGGCTGGCCCATATCCTGGCCGAAAAGCTGGCCGCGGGCCTGCCATTGCCGCACACGGCGAAGGCCCGGACTTGGACCGAAAACGCCGCCAGGGCCTTTGTCGACAGCACGTTGGGCAACTTCAGCCAGATGGAGCGTTTCAGCTATCACGAGACCCTCGGCGCCGACAGTCTGGCGGGCTTGAAAACCTATATCTCGGACACGGTTCAACGCCAGATATCCGACGAACTTCCGGGTGCCGAGGTCGAGGATCTGACGTTCATATTCGGACATACGCACAAGCCGTTTGAAACACGCGTCACCGTCCCGGGCTTTGCCACGCCACCGGCGATCTACAACACGGGCGGTTGGGATATGGACACACCGATGTTCGGCACCCGTCTCGGGGGTGCGGTCGTGTTCATCGACGAGGATCTGAACGTCGCATCGCTTCGTGTCTGCGACGTCCCGCAACAGGCCGACGATGCAGCGCCTTCAAAGGTTCGGGTTGTCACGGCAGACGGCACGCCCGACAAAAACCCGTTGGCGCAGGGGCTGCAGCGCGCGGTTTCGGCCAACCAGGGTCTTTGGGATGCGTTCAGCGCCAAGGCAGCCGAGGCCTATCGCGTCAAGCAAGCCTACATCATGGAGCAGCACCAGACGGGCAATGATCGTGAGAACGAAACCGGGGGAACATCGTGACGGATCAAACGGGCACACGCTTCACGATGGCGCCGATATCAATATCCCTCGACGAATTGTTCGCGCAAGGGCAGTCGCCCCATTTCAAGGTGGTGATCGTCGGATCGGGCTATGGCGGCAGCATTGCCGCCTCGCGTCTGGCGCCGGAGAAACAGCCCGTCTGCTTGCTGGAACGCGGGCGCGAGATATTGCCCGGTCAATACCCCAGGGATCTGGTGGGCGCGCGCAAGGAATTGCAGGTGATAACGGCGCGCGAGGGCCCGCTTGACCCGGATGCCAACGGAATGATGGAACTGCGGGTCAACGATGACGTTCATGTCATCGTCGGCAACGGCCTGGGCGGCGGTTCTCTGGTGAATGCGGGCGTTTCGATCAAGCCCGACATGCGGGTGTTCAAGTCCGGCTGGCCGCGGGCCTATCTTCCGAGCGATAACGAAAAGCCCGCCGAGGGTGACGGAGAACCGGAACCGCCTGGAAATGTCCTGTCGGCGCATTTTGCCAGGGTGATGACAAACCTCGGCGCGATCGAGCTTCCCGAGGAACACAACCCGCCCAAACTGCAGGCGCTTGAACAAAGCGCGGCGGCAATGAAACAGGATTTCCAGCGCGCCGAAATCAATGTGACGTTCGAGGCGGGCCTGAACGCGTTCGGTTTCAATCAGGCCGGTTGCACCATGTGCGGCGATTGCTGTTCGGGCTGCAATTACGGTGCGAAGAACACCCTGCTGATGAATTACCTGCCCGATGCCAAGCGTGCGGGCGCCGAGATCGTGACCGAAACCGAGGTCACCACGGTCGAGCCGGTCAAGGGCGGCGGCTGGAAGGTTCATGTGCTCGACCGGTCGAAGTCGGTCGATGGACAGGCCCGGAAAACCATCGCGGCCGACATGGTGATCCTGGCCGCCGGGGCTGTGGGAAGCACTGAAATTCTTGCCCGTTCCAAGGATGTGCACGGGCTGCCCCTGTCGAAAGCGCTGGGAACCAAATTCTCGGCCAATGGCGACGTTCTGGGTTTTGGATTTGGGGCCAACCTGCCGGGCAGCAATGGTTCGGACGAGGCCGCCACCCCGCTCTACAGTATCGGGGCGGGCAGCAATCTTCCCTTGGACCATACCGCCGGAAGCGGGTCGTCGGTTTCGCCGGCTTTTCAGCCCGGACCCTGCATCACCGGTGTCATCCGCGTGGACATGGATGACGACAAGCCACTTGAGACCGGCATGGTGATCGAGGACGGTGTCGCACCGGGGCCGTTGGCCGCCATCTATCCGCCTGCGTTCTTCCTGCAAGATGTGCTGACCGCCGATTACGCCGGTTTCCCCGATACACGGGCCCGGCTAGGCGCGTTGCAGGGGTTGGGAGAGGCGCTGCAATCGGGCGGCGATCCGGCCACGCTCAGCTACGAGGGCGTGATGACGCAGATGCAGTCCTATCTGCTGATGTCGCATGACAGCGCGTCGGGAAATCTGACATACCGAGCACCAGAAGACCCGAAGAAACTGGGCTATGTCCATGTCGACTGGGAAGGCGCGGGCAGCGAGCCGTCTTTCATACGCGACAATGAGAAACTGACCGAAGCATCCGATGCGATCTGGGCCAATTACATCGCCAACCCGATCTGGCAAAAGCAATTTGGTCGCAACATCGTCTCGGTCCATCCGCTGGGTGGTTGCCCGATGTCCGACAGTGATGCCGACGGTGTCACCGATGCGGATTGCCGGGTCTACAAGGGTGACGGTCAGAATACGATCCATGAAACCCTCCTGGTCTGCGACGGCGCGGTGGTGCCCAAAGCGCTTGGCGTCAATCCGCTGCTGACGATTTCGGCGATCACCGAACGCGCGATGGACCAACTGGTCGGCGCGCCGAAGAAAGCGGAAAAAAGGGTCGACGCCGGTGCCGCCCCGCCACCCCTCCCGGACGACCCGGCGGCGCAGGGCGGATTGGATTTGCCGAGGATCGCCATGGGCATCGGTGCCGCTGCAACGCTGGCCGAGACAATCGCCGAAGCCTGCAAGGCAGAGGAGCCCAACTGGAAAGCGATACTGGCCGAAATCACCGCGTTCCTGGTGGGCATGATACCAGATTATAACTTCAATGACGTCGCCTCGTTCCTCATTGATGTCGGGTTTTCAATACCGTCGAACGAAAACGGCACCTACGAATACGGCGACCTTGGCAACGGGTTCGCGCAGTTGGCCGAGGATCTGCGCGGCTTGTTCCTGGCCGGCGGCGAGAGCCAATCGCAGGGTAGCCTGCAACCGTTTCTGAACGCATTTTTCGATGCGCTCGGCGATGTTTCACCCAGCTTCGGGTTCGACGAAACCATGCGTGGGTACATTTCTGACCGCCGGGTTTCACAAGACCACGACATCAGCAACCACTACGAGGTTGCCGCGGGGCTAGGCCATGCTGCCAAGCGGTCTCTGCGGGCGGATTTCACGGTCGGCGCCCCGTCCACGCTCGGCCGTGATGCGAAGGGCAACGTGATCGCATCTGTCACCGATGCCAAGCTTGGCGGAAACGTTCATCTTGTTGCCGGGGAAGGCGAAGATCCTGTCACATACACCGTATCGGATGGCAAATTCGATCTGCTGGTGCCGGATGAAAATGCGGTCGAAACCTGGCTGATGACCTACACCTGCACATTGACGCCGGAAGAAACGGCCGGGACAAGCTGGACCATGACAGGCACCAAATATCTGCGGCGGGCCCCCGGATCCTTCTGGTGGACCGATCTGACCACGCTCTATGTTGATCTGGAACCCATAGGTCCGGCTGGTGCGGCCACCCCTCTGCAAGGCATCATCAGGCTCGACCTGCAGGATCTGGCCGCGCAGATGGAAACGATCAGGACCGGGTTCGAAGGCGCCGTTGCGGTTTCGGATCTTGAAGATCAGGCCACGCAGGCAATATCGAGCTCCACCTTTGGTGCGGCGATGGCCAAACCGCCAAAGGCAAGACGGACATCGACCAAGCCCACGCTGCTGCAGAGCGCCTTTCTGACCCTGCTGAACAAGGGCGCGACCAGTGGCGGCGACAACTGGACAAGCGAATTGGCGACAGGGCTGGAGGCGTATTTCGGCGCCGGGATCGCCCAGGTTTTTGCAGGGCTGGTTTTCCGCGCCTATGGCGGTTTCCCGGCCTATATGGAGGATTTCCCGTCACAAAGCGACGATACGCTCAAGGCCCTGCCCGAAGATGGCGAGGAATATGGCGGCTCCAGGCTGAAGGTGATTTCACTTCCGAAGACCGATGACGACCCACCGATCCGGTTGTTCCATTTCCCGCCACCTGATCCCGACAAGCCGGTGAAAGGGCCGATCCTGCTGGCGCCGGGCATGTCGACCACATCGCTGACCTTCGCCCTGAAGACCACCGAGACGTCGCTGGTCAAGCGCCTGTTGGAACAGAATTACGACGTCTGGGGGTTCGACAGCCGGCTCAGCCCCCGGGTCACGCCAACGCAGACGGACTATACGCTTGACGATGTCGCAGCCCAGGACTGGCCCAGGGCGGTGACCCATGTGCTGGGTGAAGCAAAGGCGGAATCCCTTCAGATCGTCGCCCATTGCGTCGGCGCGCTGACCGCGCAGATGGCTTTGTTGGGCGGGCATGTCCCGACCGAACAGGTGCGTCGGATGGTGTTGATGCAATTCACCGTCCACCCGGCAGCCAACTGGTTCAACGTGGTCAAATCCGAACTGGGCCTTGCCCATGATTTCAGCAATGGCTTCCCCCCGTTTCTGTCCGGCATCGTCCGGAACGAACTGGGCGACGGCCCCGATTGGGAGGCCATCAAGGGTCTTCTCAAGGATGGAATTCCGAAGATCAATCCGGTGTCGCCGCAACCCGGAACCGAGGGGTACCGGATCCCCCTCGACGAGTTGCACAATTCCGTCGACTGGAATGCGCCCTTTGGCATTGATCACGTCTGCTACAGCCCGACCTGTCACCGCATTTACGGCCTGTATGGCCCGGTCATCGCCCATAAGAACCTGAATGAGGCGACCCATGACGCGATGCGGCAGATGTTCGGCGAGATTGCCACCAGCCCCTTTGAACAGCTCGGATTGATCATGGAGCGCGGAATGGCGGTGTCGAGCACGGGCGAAGATATCTACCTGTGCAATCCCGAACGCCTGAAACTGCCGATCCACATCGTCTCGGGAACAATCAACCAGATCGTTCAGCCGGAAAGCGGCTATTACACGCAGCAATGGCTGAAGGAAAAAATGCCGGGTGACGCGGGTTTGTTCACGCGGACCCTGATCGAAGGATATGCGCATAATGATTGCATCATCGGCAAACACGCCGATAAGGATGTCTTCGACGGAATAATGCGGGTTCTCGACAACGACGCAGCCGCGGACTGATGCGGTCTCCGAAGCGTGAACCCAAAGACCGTAGCGGTGTCCGCGCGGCGCGCAAAACCGGGTGCTTCCATGGCTGGTGATACCGATGATCCTCAGGTCGGAATGCCAAAGAAACTGCACACGCAGAGCGAGTTGCGGCTGTCGACGGTCATGATGGTCGACATGTTGGCTTCAACCGAGATGAGCGAGCGTCTCGGACCGGAAGCAAGCTTTCTACTTCTGCAAGATGTCCTCGACGTCGCGCAATCCGTCGTGGCGGCTCATGGTGGGACGATCATCAACGACATGGGGGACGGGTTCTTCGCCCTGTTCGGCGCGCCGACCTCCATTGATCGCGCGTCCCTGGCCGCCTGCCGGTCCGGGCTCGAGCTATGCGAGGCGGTGCGCGCCAAGTCCTGGGAATACAAGGCGCGTTTTGGCCTTGCACCCCAGCTTAGGGTGGGGCTGGCGGCTGGCGAAGTGCTGATCACCCGGCGTGATACGGATGGAACAATCGGGGCCAGCGGAAACACGATCAATCTCGCGGCACGACTGCAATCATTGGCGGACCCGAACGGCGTGATCTGCTCGGAAAGCGTCGCCATAGACACTGCGGGTTTGGCAAACTTCAGGCCGCTGCCCCCGCGTGAGCTGAAAGGTTTCGCCGCGCCGGTTCCGATATTTCAATTGCTTGAGGTGATTTCAGATGGTCCCAGCCCGCCGAAAGGGGTCGGCGGGAACAGGGGGGAATTTGTCGGCCGCGCCGCGGAGCTTGCCCAGTTGATGCGCTGGCACTCGGAGAACTACAGGCGTCGCCCCGCGGGCCTGATCGTCGGCGAGGCGGGCATTGGCAAGTCGCGCATCCTGGGTGAATTCGCGGCCCGACTGGGTGACCGTAGGCTTATCGTCGGGGCTTGCCATCCAATCACGACCGCCCGGCCTCTGGCCCCACTGATCGAGATCTTGCGGGGGTATAGCGGTTGGCACGACGGCATGTCGACCGAGGCGCTTCAATCCAGTCTGGCCCCTATCCTGCCCTCCGAACCGGCTGATCGAAAGGTGTTGCTCACCCTGGTTGCGGAAAAGGAGTCGTCGGGCTCCGAGGCGGTTTCGCTTGACGAGACCGCCCTGCTCCGTGCCCTGACTGCTGGCCTGATCTCACTGGGTCAGGACGAGGGGTGCCTGATTGCGATGGAGGATCTGCACTGGATTGACCCGCTCAGTCTGGAAGTTCTCAGGGCGGTGATACAGTCCGCTCCGGCCCCGTTTCGCATATTGGGCACCACGCGGCCGGTGGGCTGGCCCGAACGGATGCCGACAGACCGCATCGAAAGTATCGAGGCCGGTTCGATGCAGGCCGCAGACATATGGACCATCGCTCGCTCCGTTGTCGGTGAGGCAGCGGATGAAAAGCTTGTCGAACGGGTGACACGGCAGTCCGAGGGCAACCCGTTCTTCGCCATCGAGATTCTGCACCACGCGGCAAATCGCGCCGGCGAAGTCGAAGCCGGACGAATTGGCGCAATCCAGAACATTGCGCTGGCGCGGTTTGACCAGCTCGAACCTGCCACGAAGGGGCTGTTGCGCGCGGCCTCGGTGCAGGGGCGAAGCTTCCGCCGCGACGTGCTTGGAATGGTGGCCGATCATTCGGATGCGGATCTTGATCGGCTGCTCGAAGCGGCAGAGGGGCTTGTCGAGCCCGATCCGGCCGATCCCCGGGGCACCTGCCGGTTTCGCCACATTCTGTTTCGCGACTCGATCTACACCACGCTTCCATCATCGACCCGGAAGACAATGCACCTATCCGTGGCGCAAGCCCTGGAAAGCGTTACCGGCGATCGGGCGACCGGAATTGCCGATGTCCTTGCCGATCACTTCGAAAAGGCTGACGAGCCGAAACGTGCCGTCAAGTATCTGCGGGAAGCCGCGCGAAAGGCCTATGGTTTCTATGCGCTGGAAAGCTGTCTTGCGCTTATGGATCGCGCCTTTCGCCTGATCAATGCGGATGCGGCCAAGTTCGGGCAGGACGAATTGGAAGACGCGGTGTCGATGCAACTGCGCTGCCTGGACATGATGGACCGCTTCAGGCCCGTGATCGAGGTTTCAGATACCTGGCTGCCGCGCCTGCGCACAGACGAAGGCTCGCCCACCCTGACTTTGATGCTTATCCTGACCGCCAAGGCGCATTGCCACATGTCGAATTTCGCAGAAAGCCGACAGATGGCGACCGACGCGCTTGAGATGGCGACCCGCCTTGGCCATCAGAGAACCATCGCCTATGCCAAGATCGTATTGATGCGCGCCCTCAGCGACAGCGGGCTTTGCGAAATCGAAGAGGTGGAACGGCTCTTCGAGGAGACGCGCGCCTTCACCGAAGACCTGCACGATCCGGCGATCTACGCCAATCGCATGTTTCACATGATGGCCGCCTATCGTTCACACGGGATGTTGCGCCGCGCATCCGAAGTGAATGACGAGATCGAGGCGCGCGGCGATCCCTACAGCCAAACCCATATCTACCTGGTCGGACTTTGGAATCGCGCCTTGAACGCGGTAGAGGCCAATGACAGCCATACGACAATCTCACTGGCCGAAACCGGGCTGGCCATCGCGCCCGCAAACAGCGAAGTGAGACTGATTTTCGAAGGTTTGAAACTTGCGGCCGAACTCGCCCTTGGCATCCCCGGATCGCTGGAACGGCGTCAGGCCATCCACGACGATTTTTTGGAACGCGGCGAACTCACGTCGCGGTATGCGACGACGATCCAAATCGGTTTCGCCCTGTTTGCGCACGGACGGATCTGGCGTGGCTGGCGGCACTTGCGGCGGATTGAACCCATGATCGCGGCAAAAGGCCATGTCGAAACCCGCCGCTTCTTCTTGCTGCACCGGGCAGAGCTTCTCCTGACGATCACCGGTGATCTCAAGATCGACGCTCCGGCTCCCAAACTCGGTCTCGCCGACATCGCCATGGCAATCTACCTGCGGATGACCGGGCGAAGAAAAGCCGAAGCCCTTCTGGGCGATCTTCTGTCCCAGTTCGATCAGCCCAAGGGGTTGTTCGTCGCCCGCGCTCACACTTGCCTCGGCTTGATCTTTGCAGCTGCGAACAAGGCCGACCCCGCCCGCGAGAGCTTTGATCTGGCCGAGCGTTTGTTCAGGCAAGAGGGCCTTGCGGCGGAACTCGAACGGCTGTCCGGGATACGGGCATCGACCGGGCTCTGATCACGCCCGGAGACTTCGGTGCATATCGAACCTATGGAGTGCCGACCGATCACGCGTTAACAATCGTTTGAAGCCACCTGGCGGACTTGATCGAGACCCCCCGAAAACACCCATTGAGTTGCAATCCGCTCGAAAGCCGAAACCTTTAACCGAACGGGTAACCGCACCATGTCGAACCTCTTGCCTGCTGCCGCATTCGAAGTCATGGGCTTTCTTGGCGTCACCTTGTATCTCGGCTCTTACGCCGCGCTTCAGACCGGCAGGATAAGAGGTGCCGGATATACCTACGCGCTGCTCAACCTGTCGGCAGCCGCGTTTATCCTTGCGTCTCTGACAGCGGAATTTAACCTCTGGTCCGCGATTATCCAGATCAGTTGGATTGTGATCAGCATCGTCGGCATGACACGCTACTACCTCTTGACCAGCCGGGCCCGGTTTTCCCAGGAGGAGCAGGATCTGATCGCGGCCTGGTTTCCCGACCTTGCCCCGCCCGATGCGCGGCAGTTGTTATCCGCCGGCACCTGGGTCGATGCCGATGCCGGCATCCAGATCACCACGCAGGGCGAAGAAATCGGGTTCCTGTATTTCCTGTCCGATGGCATGGCCGACGTGTCGGCAAGCGGCAAACCCGTCGGCACATTGGTGGCTCCAAGCGTGATCGGAGAGCTGACCTGCTTTGACGGCGGTCCCGCCAGCGCAACGGTTACGTTGGCCCGGAAGGCGCGTTATTTCGCTGTGGATGCGCAAACGCTGAACCAGCTTTGCAGGAAAAACCCCGAATTGCGACTTCACCTCCAGGGCAGCCTCGCGCGGGACACGCATGCCAAACTGACCGCCGCGAACCAGAAATTGAGCGCCCCGTGAGCGCGGCCAGCAAGAAACCACCCGCGGTCGGTTTTCGGGGCGAGGCGCTGCACCATCCACCCAGGCCCGCGCCGCAATGCCAGGTTTGTTCGGGATGAGCGACAGCAGCGACCCACATGCCGATCGGTTTCCCGGCGTTCTTGGCGTCTCGCGCGCCGCGCCTGGCAAACTGTTGGACAAGCTGGCCGTACTCGGCACCGAGAACACCTTGCGCAAGGGCCAGGATCTCTTCCGGCAGGGCGATGAAGCGGATGCCCTCTATGTGCTTCGCGACGGGCTGCTGGAAATCAGCACCCTGTCCGGCGACGGCCGCAGGCTGGCGCATATCCTGCTCAAGCCCGGAACCGTGTTTGGTGAGATTGCGCTTTTTGATGGCGGGCGACGCAGCGCGACCGTCACCGCCAAAGCGCATTCGCGGCTCCTGAAGGTCCGTGGGAGCCGTCTTCAGGAAGAACTCCGGAACAACCCGGACCTGGCCATTGACCTTCTGTATCTCACCATCGGTCGCCTGCGCTGGATGAGCGAAGAACTGAACGACTACGCGTTCCAGCCGGTCGGCGTGCGGCTGGCCCGCAGGCTGGTTTACCTGCTTCAGACCGTCGGGAAAGACGGCGCCATTCGCATTGGCCAAGGCGAGCTTGCCGAACATATCGGGGCCACCAGGGAAACCGTCTCGAAATCGCTGACAGCGCTGAAGGAACGCGGCATCGTGGAGATCGGCCGCGGCAGGATCAAGGTGCGCGACCTGGATGCCCTCTGCGAGTTGGGTGCCCCTGGCGTGGTCTGAACCACGGCCTGGGATCATGCCTGTATTCCACCTCGCACCCGCCGGATTGTTGTGTCCCCGTTGGGTCTCACGCCCCCCCGATGCCAACCTGTTCTTCCGAATGGTGACCTGTTTCGCGACCGGCCCAGGTATCGTCCAATACCCCTGACACCAAGAAAATGAATGGCCTTATGTGAACCACATCACGGACACGGGGCCCGAAAACAGTGGAAATGCTCCCATAGCCGACCCGGTTCCGAACCGATGTCCCCTGCGCAAGCGCGGCCATCCCGAAACGGCCCGGACAAAAGGGGAGACATTTGCGAATGGCAAGACGAACCCAATTTGCCGGTAACAACTTTGCCGGAATCCATTGGCCAGCCGCAGGCGCGCTGACCCCCATATCCGCCCTGGCGAATGTCACCACATGTCTCGAAATCCGGACTGTCAAGCAGGGCATCTACGAGGGGTTCAACCCCGTGGTCGCCATATCGGCCAAGTTTCTCGTTCTGATTATGGTCATCTTCATGGTGATGCTGCCCGAGGCATCGGGAAATGCGCTTACCTTCCTGAAAGACGCAACGATTTCCTACTTCGCGAACTGGTATAATTTCCTTTTAGCAGCGGTCCTGGTCTTTTGCGTGGTACTGGTCTGTCTGCCGGTATCGGCGCGGATCAGGCTTGGGCCTGAAGGGTCAGTGCCCCAGCACAGCACGCTATCCTGGCTGTCGATGATGTTTTGTGCCGGAATCGGTGCCGGCATCCTCGCGTTCTCGGTGAGCGAGCCGATGTCCCACTTCGCACAGAATCCCGAAATCATGGCCGGACAGGTCTTGCCCGCATCCGAGGCGGGCGTGGCAACCGCGATGCAGTTCGTGTTCCTGCATTGGGGCCTGACCGCGTGGGCCTCCTACGCCATGGTCGCTCTTGCGCTCGGGCTGGCCTGCCACCGCTACGGTCAGCCGCTGACCATGCGTTCGGGCCTTGCGCCTCTGTTTGGGAAGCATCTCGAAGGGGGGTTCGGCCACGCCGTTGACGTCATTTCAATCCTTGCGATCATCTCGAGCATAATCACGACGATCGTGCTCGGGCTCGAGCAGATCTCCTCGGGTCTTTTCGTCTTGACGGGAAGCCGGTTTTTCGCCGACCAGGCAGGAAACCCACCGCTGACCGCATTGCTGACCGCGTTGGTTGTGTCGATCTCGGTGGCCATTGCGTCCGCCGTCTCGGGCGTGGACCGGGGGGTAAAATGGACCTCTCAGCTCGGCGTCTACCTCGCATTCGCGATCCTCGGCGTGTTCGTGATATTTGGCGGTGGCCGTGCGGTCATCAACCTAGCCTCCGAGGGGACGCTGGCCTATCTGCGCAACCTGCCGACCCAGATGGCCGGTCTTTATGACGCCTCGGCGTCCGGGGCCGGTCAGGCGCAGCGCGAATGGCAGAGCGACTGGACCGTATTCTATTGGGCCTGGTGGATCGCCCGTGCCCCATTTGTCGGCCTGTTTCTGGCCCGGATCTCGCGCGGGCGCACCGTCCGGGAGTTTGTGCTCTGTGCCATTCTCGGCCCGACAGCCGCGAGCATTGTCTGGTTTTCTGGAACAGGAGGATCTGCGCTTCTTCTGGAATTGGACGGGACCGCCGGTGGATCAATCCTTTCTGCCGAGCATGCCTTTCGCATCTACGAGACGGTGAACATCATGCTTTCTCCCGGCATGGCCACCGTTCTCAAAGCGGTTCTCGTCTTTCTTTTCCTGGTCCTGATCGTGGCGGCTTCGACCGCGGCCATCATCGCGATCAAGTCGATCGGTGCTGCTGGCAGCGGTCAGTCCGAAACCCCGATCCATTCGATCATGTGGGCCCTGGTCATCGCCGCGATCACCGGCGCCGTGATGGCGGTGGGTGGGGTCGGTTCGGTCAGGGATGTCATGATCGTCGTCGCGGTCCCGTTTTCGATAATCATGGCATTGATGCTGATCTCGGTGGTGATCACGATTGCCGCCGCGGCGCGGCGAATGCCGCCGAACAAGCAGCGGGCCCCGTGACGCGCCCGGCATGAGCTGCTCCCCGATTGTGGTCGGCCAGACGATCCCGTGGGTGTGGTCGAGGATGATATCGAGGCCATCACGCCGTATTCGTCGCGCGTCCGTGCCTTACCCCGTCCGGCATCGCTCGTGGTCCCGCATTCGCCATGCCACGATGGCAATACCCCCCCAGACCGCACTGCGCAGGGCCATGGCAAGAACCGTGCGCATCTCGAAGGCTCCGCCACGGGCAACGTGAAACCCGAAGCCCGCGAACACCAGAAGCGTCGCCGCGAAGATCGCAAGCGAGAGGGGGAAGGCCCAATGCCGCCCGAGCCACAGACCGATGCCCGCGACGACATAGGCCAGCCCGGCCCCGGTGTTGAACCACAGCACGAAGGCCACCACGGCCCCCATATCGAGCGCCCCCAGAAGCGTCGTGCCACCCGAAACCAGGGTCAGAACGCCGAAGGCGATGGCAATGCCACCCGCAACGCGGGAACCTGTGCGCGGGCTAGTCATGTGGCATGTCCTGCGGCGCGCGGACAAGCGCCATCTGCACCTCGAACAGGCGCAGGCCCTCTTGCACCAGCGATCCGCTCCGCGCCCCCAGTGTCCAGCGGATCGCGACACCCTGCACCAATGAGGTCAGCAGGATGGCGACATCCTCGGGGCTGACGTCCCGGCGCAGCTGGCCCGTTGTCTGGCTATCCCGGATAGCGGCGACCAGGCGACCCTGGAACGCGCTGAGAAGCCCGCGGATCACATCGCGCAGGCCTTGATTGTCCACCTGCAACTCGCGCGAGAACAGGATCGACGGCAGGGCGGGCGTCCCGGATATGGCCGTCAGTTGCGCGCCAATCAGTGCCCTGAGGCGCGCTTGTGGGCCGCGGGCCCCCGCTTCGGCGGCGGCCCAGTCAGCTTGCAAGCGATCCGCGATGTCGTTGGCGACGGCCCGCCAGAGGTCGCCCTTGGTCGGAAAATGCCGAAAGATCGCGGGCTGGCTGAGGCCGATGGCGCGCGCGATATCGGTGGTGCTCAGGCGGTCG
>NZ_JABJVX010000012.1 GCF_013155465.1 Alterinioella nitratireducens
CGTTTCAGTCCCATAGTCAGTCTCCTTTGTTGCAGTAAATGCTATCAAAGGAGCGGCATCAAACCGTGACAGGTCCAATCATATTCATCGTGGATTCCGGTATAGCCGACGGCACCTGCCTCCCCAATAAAACCAATCAAGCTCAAGCCTGGACCCAGTCCGGCTTCACCTGACCAATATATGGTATAATTCTCAGGGTTATTTGGATCGGCCAGTATCGTGACTGATGTCGTTCCATCCGCGAGCACGCCGCCGCCGCCGCCTCCGACATAGACACCGATCGAGTTAATGCCGCTCATATTCACACCGGCAGCTATCAATTCGTCTCGGGCACCGGCCACATACTCATCTATATTCAGCAAGATTTCGTCGATCGAATCGGCGAGTCCCTGCGGCATCCAGTCTGGGTTTGTGCTTTCGGAATTTGAGTTTGGACAAGTCATATTGAACTCCTTACCTTGTTACGAAAAAATGCCTGTGGTCTGTAGTTCGAGGGCTAGTGAAGAATTGTTGCGATTACTGAGTATTTCAGAAGTGCAAAAATGGCGAGTGTTAGAGTCAAAGGTAAGTCCTAAGCAGAATAAATAATACTAAAACAATAGCCCATAAAATCAAACTGGTAAATATTGCAATCCACGCCATCAATAAAACTCGTATGAATGAGGCTGTTGGAACTATTCGTATTGAATTCTGCGTCAAGGGCCTCCAGCACATTTCAGTCAAAAAAAAGTAGTTGGTAGCGCCGTAGGCGTTAAGAATTAACCTTCTTCGCGAAGGAGGAGCGCCCGTTGTTTTTTCATAAAACTCAACAAATTCATCCTTGAAGTTAAACGCCGGGAAAAGAGCAGCAACCAAAATCATCGAACCCCAACCTGAGATGCCTATGATTGCCACAGCTCCGAAAATGAGAAGAAAAAGGGATTTCATTTGTGCATCGTTTTTTTATCATTCGCGTTATTTGTCAGGCATCGACTGCGAAGTCGCGACCACTGTCACGCTTCGTTGCGCACGGAAGCCATTGAGTTGACCGACAGGATCCCTGGTTCAAATCGACTACCAGCACTTAGAAAAGCTGTTCGACGGGCGCTCGCCTCTTCCGCGCTCAGCCCTTCAAAGTCCTGCTCATGGAGGCCAATCGGAGTGACATCAAGAGTCCGGCTGATGTTGCCATGGGCACCGACTCGCCAGACCTTATTCGGTGTTTTATTCATGGATTACCCGCTTCCTTCAAAATCTAACTTGGGGGCACCTCGAATTTTTGACTGTTTCCGCCGGCTCGTAAAGCTCATCGCCGCATGAGGCGCACATTATTTCAGCGGACGCCGCTGTGCGTGTCCCAAGGATGGCGGTCGCCCGCCTTTGAAGTGTTGTGTTTCCGGCCTCACGGCCTGATTTCAACGCGCCAGGGTCATGCAGGGCGCGGGTTCAGGCGGCGCAACTGGCCGAGACGGCGCATGTTGTAAGCAAGGTTTTTCATCCCGATCTTCGCGCGGGCCCGCACCATGCCGATCGTGCGCACCAGCGTGCCGCCCATATCGTTGGCCTGTGCACCGAACACATGCTCGACGCGCACGCGCACCGAGGATTTCGTCCGGTTGCTGCCGTTGGCCTGCTCGGTCAACGGCTTGCCCCGTTTCCCCTTACGGTGAATGTGGCTTTTCAGCTTTCGCGCGCGCAGCTTGGTCTCCGTCTCCTCGGACCGATAGGCCGCATCCGCCCATACGCCGGAGCCGGTATTCCCCTTGATCAGCAGGTGATCCACCGCTTGGCTGTCATGCTGCGCCGCGTCACTGACGTGATAGCGCCGCACCAGCTTGTGCTTGCGATCCACATTTACGTGGTTCTTGTAGCCGTAATGGCTCTTGCCATGCTTCTTGGTCCAGCGGGCATCCACGTCCTTCTGCGATCGCTTGGCCGGCTTGTCAGCCCACGCATCTGGCACCTCGCCGTTCTTGATGGCCTTGTTTTCCTCGCGGCTGTTGTGGTTGCGTGGCACCGGAACGATGGACGCATCGAGGATTTGACCACCCCGCGCGATGTAGCCCTGACGCGCCAGATGCCGGTCGAACTGCTGGAACAGTTCCTCCACCTTGCCCGCCTGCGCCAGCGCCTCGCGATAGAGCCACACCGTCTTTGCATCCGGGACCCGGTCCTCCAGGCCGAGGCCCAGGAACCGCATGAAGGACAGCCGGTCCCGCACCTGATACTCGATCTGGTCGTCGGACAGGTTGTAAAGCGCGCTCAGCACCAGCGTCTTGAACATCAGCACCGCGTCAATCGGCTTGCGCCCCGCGCGGGACTTGCGCTCCGCATCCGGCTTGCGCCAGACCCGTTCCAGGGTCGGGCGAAATTCCTCCCAGGGCACGACAGCGTCGATCTCGATCAACGGGTCCTTCTTGGCGTCCAGGCTCGCATAGCGGTCTGAAAGATCAAAGAAGCCCATCTGCGCCATCGACACACCCCCAGCTGCGAAACACCCCAGAAACAATACCCCGTCAGCAAGGGCAGAGCAATTTTTCGAGGTGCCCGGCAGTTTGTTGTAGTGTAGGAATGCCGCCGGAGCCGAAATCTTTCGCTGTTAGCTCCTGTGCCTGCTTTGGATCGATATTCTGAGATTCGTTCGCGAAGAAGTCGAGCAGCGCATCCGTATCACCAATGATTATCTGGAAGCCCAGAGATCTAAAATATGATTCTGCAGCGGCATCACGTTGCCGTAACTGAATCCATCGCGCCTTGTCCTGAGGGCCGGACGAAAATGTCGTATTCAAAGACTGCAATGCGCCAGCATCTTGGAGAGAGTACCCCAAAAAAACTGTTGGAGATTTATTCAGGCAGGAGACAAGGTATTGAAATTGGGTTGGATTATTAGAGAATGCCGAAGCTATTTCGATCGGTGTAAACGTAAAGTCAGTATTGGGATAAGTGACGCTACCATGTAACGGAAGGTATTCCACGGCAGTGATGTCACGAAACGTAGCGCCTTGAAGAATCAAGTCGTTGAGATACTTACCTGACGCTTTTTCGAATACCTTCCCTAAGAGGTCATCAATGTTTGTAGTAAATATCCTCGCTATCGAGAATTTTGATATCGTGTCATATCTTTCATCGTAATCTCCTACGATGAATCGCTTTTTCAAAAATTCGTTGAACCTGATTCGATCCTTTGATTTGATAACCTGTGATACGAGCGGTAGTTGTTGTCCAGAAAGCCCTGACTCTGAAAACTCAGCGCAAAGTTCATCAACTAGCTCTTGGCCCGTAGGAAGCGTCTGGCCGATCTTGTTCTCTGCCAATATTGAGAACCCAGCGCCCACAAATAAGTTGATTTCTTTCTTGAGTGCCGCTTTGAAGCTTGCTTCGTTTTCAATCGTAAGCACAGTGTCCCCCACTATTGGCTTCCGTGAACTTTATGCGAAGAACATGTTCTCTTGCAATGCTTCGCGCCGCGCAGTGCTGGCCTTTCGGCGATTGCAAGGCAATCGCCTGTCGGCAACACATCGCAGAGGTGATGTGTGAGAGCCCCCCGGCACGGCGATTGGCTGCCTCCTGCGCGACGCTCGGAGGGCGGATGTGTTTGGGGGGTATCGAGCGCTGTCGGTCGCAAGCTTGATCGCCGCACCGCGGCCCGGCGATGCGCGGCTTTGATGCTGCGTGGAAGCGTGGAGTTTTGCAGTTTCTCTTACTCCACAACCAGCTTCCGCAATTCAAACTTCTGGATCTTCCCCGTCGACGTCTTGGGCAGCTCCTGGAACACCACCTGTTTCGGCGTCTTGAAGCCTGCCAGGCGTTCGCGGGCGAAGGCGATGAGGTCGGCCTCGGTCACCTCGGCGCCTTCCTTCAACTCGACAAACGCGCAGGGCACCTCGCCCCATTTCTCGTCCGGCTTCGCCACCACGGCGCAGAGCAGGACGGCGGGGTGGTGCATGAGGGCGCCCTCGACCTCGACCGAACTCACGTTCTCGCCGCCCGAAATGATGATGTCCTTGGCGCGGTCGGCGATCTGGATGTAGCTGTCGGGATGCTGCACGGCGATGTCGCCGGAGTGGAAATAGCCGCCCCGGAACGCCTCGGCGGTGGCGCGGGGGTTCTTGTAATAGCCCTTCATCACCGAATTGCCGCGGATCATGACCTCGCCCAGGGTTGCGCCGTCGCGGGGCACCGGGGTCATGTCGTCAGCGGTCACGACCACGGGCTCCATATTGGGGAGCGCGACGCCCTGGCGGGCCTTCATCGCGGCGATGTCGTCCTGGGGCAGATCGGCCCAATCCGTATCCTTCCAGACGCATTCGGTGGCGTGGCCATAGGTTTCGGTCAGCCCGTAGACCTGGGTGACGTTGAAGCCCATGGTCTCGATCCGGGCCAGCGTGGCGGCGGCGGGTGGCGCGCCGGCGGTGAAGACCTCGACGGTATGGTCGAAGTCGCGGCGGTCGGCGGGGTTTGCGTTGACGATGGCGTTGAGCACGATGGGGGCACCGCCGAAATGGGTCACGCCCTCATCCGCGATGGCGTCGTAGATGGCCTTGGCGGTCACGTCGCGGCAGAAGATGGCGGTGCCGCCGAGCGCGGGCAGCATCCAGGTGTGGCACCAGTTGTTGCAGTGGAAGAAGGGCACGATGGTCAGGAGGCGCGGGTGCAGAATCATGCGCCAGGAAATCGGCGTGCCGAGCGTGATCAGGTAGGCCCCGCGATGGTGGTAGACGACGCCCTTGGGCCGCCCGGTGGTGCCGGAGGTGTAGTTGAGCGCGATGGATTCCCATTCATCTTGCGGCATCTGCCAGGGCGCGTCGGGGTCGCCTTCGGCCAGCAGCTCCTCATAGGTCAGGTGGCGGGTCGAGGCGGGGTAGCCGGCCTGCTCGTCCGGCACCTCGACGATGAGGGGGAGGGTGTCGGCCTCCTGGGCGCGGATGGCCTCCTCGACCGTGCCGAGGAACTGGGTATCGACGAGGACCACCGCCGCCTCGCCGTGATCGAGGATGTAGGAGATGGTGCCGATATCGAGCCGCGTGTTGATGGTGTTGAGGACGCCCCCGCAGGCCGGCACGCCGAAGAGCGCCTCGGCCTGGGCGGGGATGTTGGGCATCACGGTGGCGACCACATCGCCGGGGCGCACGCCACGCGCGGCAAGGGCCGAGGCGAGGCGGGAGACGCGGGCATGGTATTCGGCATAGGTCTTGCGGAACGTGCCGTAGACCAGGGCATCGTGGGTGGGAAAGACCTGCGCCGCGCGGGCCAGGTGGCTGAGCGGGGTCAGCGGCACGTAATTCGCGGCGCGTTTCTCCAGCCCGGTTTCGTCCTTCATCCAGCCCATCGTGGTCCTCCCCCCATTGGTGGGGACGAGTATTGGGCGGGTGGGACGAAAAAGGAAAGGGGGGGAGGGAAGGCGATCTTTCGCGCGGGTCTCAGCCGGAGGGCTGGCAGATCTCCAGCGCCCGGTCGTGGACGGCCCGGTAGGCGTCGATCACCAGGGCGCGGAGCCATTTGCCGCCGGGATCCTGCGACAGGCGGGCGCTCCAGAAAAAGCGGAATGTGATGTCGGGCAGGTCCACCGGCGGGCGTCTGGCGATCAGGCCGTAGGTGCGCATGGCCTCGGCGATGAAGGGCGGCACGGTCGTTCCCAGCATGTCGGTGCGGGCCAGCAGCGGCGCGACGCCGGAGAACTCGGGCAGATGCGCGCCGATGCGGCGCTGCAACCCGTCGCGGGCGACGCGGTCCTCGACGGTCTCGCGCGCGGCGCTGGACAGGCCCACCATCACATGCGGCCAGTCCAGCCAGGCCTGCCTGGTCCAGTTTTCCGCCGCCGGATGGCCCGCGCGCAGGAAGGTGAGGCGGTGCAGGGTCGGCATCTTCTGCTCCATCAGCCCGTCGGGCAGGGGGCTGTCGGCCCCCAGAAGGGCAAGATCGACCTGTTCATCCGCCACGGCGGTATAGAGATGTGGGCCCAGGCCCACCCATTCCAGCGATACTCCCGGCGCGTCGCGGTTGATCCGCGCGAAGACCTCGGCGATGAGGGCCGTGATCGCGGGCACGGCGATGCGGAAGGTGCGGGTGCTGGTCTCGGGATCGAAGGGCTGGGGCGGCGCGACGACGCGCTGGATGCTGCGCAGGATCGGGCGGACATCCTCGATCAGGGTCCGGGCGAAGGGCGAGGGCTGCATCCGGCCACCGACCTTGACCATCAGCGGATCGCCAAGCTGGTCGCGCAGCCGCGCCAGCGCGTGGCTGACCGCCGAGGGGGTCTTGTTCAACCTCTCGGCGGCTTTCGCGACGCTGCCCTCGGTCATGAGCGCCTCGAAGGTCACGAGAAGATTGAGGTCGAGCCGGTGGAGCTGACTGTCAGTCATGGTGCATGAGATTGCCTCGGGTCGGGCCTGTTGAATTCTGTTCAACAACCCTGCCTGATGCGCCGTGCCGGAACAAGCCTCCGGTCACAAGCGCCAGCTGAACCCCGTTTCCTGTTCAGATCGTTCCCACAATCTGGTCATGACGGGCTTGTCATGGGCGTAGGGTTCCAGCGTACCCTTGCCGACAGGGCCACCAGTTTGCATCCACCCCGTGGGACCATGAAGGGCGCGCTGGTCCAACCCGCCCTGGGTCGCGCACATGACTTCCGGGTAAGCGCCTTTTTCGGCGGTCTGCACCAACGGAGTCTTGCTCATCAGCCACCATGTTGCCCGCGTCAAAAGCCCCCCGCTGGTGCTTATCAGCGAGGTCGCGGAGGCCCCGGGGTGGCAGACATAGACCCCGACTTTCCTGCCGGCGGCCCTGACCCGGTCCTGCAATTCATAGGCGAACATCATCTGCGCCAGCTTGCTCTGGCTGTAGGCCGGATTGGCGCGATAGGCCTTGTCCCAGTTCATGTCGTCGAACTGGATCGTCCGGAGCCCCATCCTGTAGCCAAGGCTGGCCACGACAACGATCCGGCCCATCGACGCCTCGATGCGGTCGAAGAGCATCCCGCCGAGGACGAAATGGCCGTAATGGTTGGTGCCAAGCTGGCTTTCGAACCCGTCAACGGTAAGCTCTCGCGTCGGCACCTGCGCGATGGCGGCGTTGCAGATCAGCGCGTTGATCCGGGGAACGGTCCTGAGAAGCTCCTCCGCCGCTGCGCGCACGCTGGCAAGCTCGGCCAGGTCCATGCGGATAAATCCGACCTCGGCGCGCGGCCCGAATTCCTGCTTCATATCCGCGATGGCCCCGGTCGATTTCTGGGCGCTGCGGTTCAGCATCACCACCGCGGCGCCCTTGGACAGAAGGATGCGCGCGACTTGGAAACCCGCACCGGCATTGGCGCCGGTAATGACAAAGGTCTTGCCTGCGAGGGTGCCGAGGTGGTCGGGCGTCCAGCCATCGGGTCCGAATGTCGTGTCTGCCATTGTCATGCTCCTTCCAGCACGGGTCGAGGGGGCGTGCGGTTTCAACCTGCAATGTGAGATAGCTCTCAGGTCCGTCAAAAAACGGGCGATATTGGCGCGTATACTTGCCTGATTGTATCGGTTGGGTTGTTGCGGGTGGTGGATCTGCGCTACTTTGGCGGCATGACACAGGATCGGATCAGGCAGCTTATCGCGGGCCGCATGCAGGAAGACGGGCTGATGGAAACCGGCGTTGCGGGGGTCAGGCTGTTCCGTGCGACGAAAGCCGTGCCCTGCGCCCCGGCGGTCTATGAACCCTCTGTCATCGCCATCGCCAGCGGGGCCAAGGAGGCGGTGCTGGACGGCGCGCGATATGTCTATGACAACAGCCGGTATCTGCTCTGCCCCATGTCGATGCCGGTGAAGGCGGGGACGCCGACCGCCTCGCCCGATACGCCACTTTTCGGTGTCTACATCGCGCTCGATCCGCGCCTGATGGCCGGGCTGGCCATCGAGATGGAGACCGCAGGCGGCGCGATCACGGCGCCTGACCCCGGGCCGGTGTCGCAGGGCATCCGGTTTGCGCGGTGGGACGCGGCATTTTCGGAGGCCCTGCTGAGGCTCCTGCAACTGGGCGACAGCAAGACGGATACCGCCGTTCTGGGCGAGGCGCGGCTGCGCGAGCTCTATTACGCGATCCTGAAGGGGGAGGCGGGCGGCGTCGCGCGGCAGGCCTTCGGTGCGGGCAATGCCATTGCGCGAGCCATTGCGCATGTATCGTCCAATCTGGACGCGCCGATCTCGATCGACGACATGGCCAGCCGCGCGGGCATGAGCCGGGCGGTGTTTCATCGCAAGTTCAAGCAGGTGACGACATTGCCGCCGATCCAGTTCGTCAAGTCGATGCGCCTGAACAGTGCCGCGATGAAGATTGCCGGGGGCATGCCGGTAAGCGAAGCGGCGATGGATGTCGGCTATCTCAGCCCGTCCCAGTTCAGCCGCGAGTTCAAGCGGCTCTATGGTCAGTCGCCAAGGCAATGGAGCGATGCGCAAGACCTCCCCGCAGGGGGGATGTGACGGCCCCTGTTCGGGCCGCCAGTGTGAACTTAGTCGGAGAGGCACAGCTTGTTCCCGTCGAGATCGCGGATATAGGCCGAGAATTTCGGCCCGCGTTGGCCGGGCGTGCCTTCGCAGGTGGCGCCGAGGGTGAGGGCCAGCGCGTGCAATCGTCTGACGTCCTCCTCGGTCCCGGCGCGGAAGCCCACCATGGTGCCGTTGCCGCTGGTGGCGGGGGTCGTGTCGAAGGGGATCGCTGTCGCGAAGGCGAAATCCGTGCCGAACCAGTAGGTCATCCTCTCCGAGGGGGAGGCGCATTGCAGCCCCGCCCCCGCGAAGAGCGCATCGTAGAAGGCCTTTGCGGCCTGCATGTCATTCGTGCCGAGGGTGACGTAGTTCATCTTCATGGCGTGATCTCCTTGTCTGCCGTTTCGATGTAGGTCACCCGATATTGCCAAATATGACATTTTATGTCCTATTTGTTGCATGGCCCGGACAAACGCACAGGACAGGCTCAGGCGGATGGACCTGCTTGGCGCAGAGCTCAAGCAGGAGGGGCATTGCACGGTCCGGGATCTCGCGCGCACCCATGGGGTCAGCACCCGCACGATCGCGCGCGACCTGGCGCTGATGCGCGAACAGGGCCTGCCGATCGACGCCGATCGCGGGCGCGGCGGGGGTGTGCGGCTGGACCGGAGATGGGGCGTGGGCCGGATGAACCTCTCCTATCCCGAGGCGGTCGATCTTCTGATCAGCATCGCGGTGGCGGAGCGGATGGAGTCGCCCCTGTTCCTGGCCAGCCAGGGATCGGTGCGGCGGCAGTTGGTGGCCTCGTTCTCGCCGGAAAAGCGCGACAGGGTGAACCGGCTGAAATCGCGCGTCGTGATCGGTGTCACCGCCTCGACCTATGTGCAGGCCGGGGTCAGCGCGCCGCCGAAACGGGTCGTGCAGGCGTTGCACCAGGCTTTTGTCGATCAGGAGGTGCTGGAGATCCGATACCGGCGCGAGGATGGCGCGGTCTCCGAACGCCGGATCGAGCCGCATTACCTTTTGCTGAAATATCCCGTCTGGTATGTCGTCGCGGTCGACCATCTCAGGCAAGCGCCACGGACCTTCCGATGTGACCGGATGATTGCCGCCAGCCGGACGGCCGATCCGTTTCGCCTGTTGCCGAAGCCTGCGTTCCGATCCGCGATGGAGGGTGACGACCTGGCGCTGTGAGGGTCAACGAAAACGGGCGCCCCGAGGAACGCCCGCTTGATCCTGTCTTGCCCCTTGGTTCAGGCGGCCTTGCTGTCCACACCTTCGCCGAAGCGGCCGTAGAAGCTCTGCCCCTTGTCGGCCATCTCGCGCAGGAGGGCAGGGGTCGCGAAGCGGTCGCCATAGGTCTTGGCCAACTCGTCGCAACGCTCGGCGGCGTAGGGCGTGCCGAGGATGTCGAGCCAGGAGAACGGCCCGCCGGACCAGGGCGCGAAGCCCCAGCCGAGGATCGCGCCGACATCGCCTTCGCGGATGTCTTCCAGCACGCCATCCTTCAATGCGCGCACCGCCTCCAGCACCTGCGCGAAGAGCAGGCGATGCTGCACCTCGGTCAGGCTCGGCTGGTCGTCGGCCTCCTTGTATTTGGCGGCGATGCCCTCCCAGATCCCCTCGCGCTTGCCCTTGTCGTCATAGGCGTAGAAGCCCGCATTGGACTTGCGGCCCAACCGGCCTTCGCCCTCCAACCAGAACAGCACCTCATCGGCGGCGTCGTTGTCATAGTCGTCGCCCATCGCCGCGCGGGTGGCCTTGGCGATCTTGACGCCGAGGTCGATGGAGGTCTCGTCGGTCAGTTGCAGCGGACCCAGAGGCATGCCGACCAGCTTGGCGGCATTCTCGATCAGCACCGGCGAGACGCCTTCGGTGACCATCCGCACCCCTTCGTTGATGTAGGGGATGATGCAGCGGTTGGCGTAGAAGAAGCGGGCGTCATTGACGACGATCGGCGTCTTGCGGATCTGGCGCACGAAATCGAGCGCCTTGGCCACAGCCACATCGCCGGTCTTCTCGCCCTTGATGATCTCGACCAGCAGCATCTTGTCGACGGGGCTGAAGAAGTGGATGCCGATGAACTGATCGGGGCGCTTGGACGCCTTGGCAAGCTCGGTGATCGGCAGGGTCGAGGTGTTGGTGGCGAAGATCGCATCTGCCGGGATCACGGCCTCGGTCTTTTCGGTCACACCGGCCTTGACGCCGACATCCTCGAACACCGCCTCGACGATCAGGTCGCAGCCTTCAAGGGCGGCGTAATCGGTGGTTGCGGTGATGCGGTCCAGAACCTCCTGTTTCTTCTCTTCCGTCACCTTCTTGCGGGAAATGCCCTTGTCGAGGATACCCTCGGAATAGGACTTGCCCTTGTCGGCGGCGTCCTGCCTGGCGTCGATCAGCACCACTTCGATGCCCGCATTCGCGCTGACATAGGCGATGCCCGCGCCCATCATGCCCGCGCCGAGGATGCCGACGCGTCTGACCGTCTGGTCGGCCACGTCGGGGCGGTTCGCGCCTTTTTCCAGCGCCTCCTTGTTGATGAAAAGCGAGCGGATCATCGCGGCGGAGGAGGGGTTCATCAGCACGTTGACGAAATTGCGTGCCTCGACCTTCAGCGCGGTGTCGAAGGGCACCAGCGCGCCCTCATAGACGGCCTGCAGCAGCGCCTTGGCCGCCGGGTAGACGCCCTTGGTCTTGCCATGCACCATCGCGGAAGCCCCCACGAAGGTCATGAAACCGGCGGGGTGATAGGGCGCGCCGCCGGGCATCTTGTAGCCCTTTTCATCCCAGGGCTGGACGATCCTGGGCTCGGACAGAACCCAGTCCTTCGCCTTGGCCATCAGCTCGTCGGCGGGCACCACCTCGTCGATCAGACCGGCGGAGAGGGCTTTCTTGGGGTCGCTCAGCTTGCCTTCCAGAAGGAAGGGGCTGGCCGTCATCGCGCCCATCTTGCGCACAAGCCGCGTCGTGCCGCCCGCGCCGGGGAAGATGCCGACCATGATCTCGGGCAGGCCGATCTTGGCCTTCGGGTTGTCGGCGACGAAAATGCGGTGGCAGGCCAGCGGGATCTCGAAGCCGATGCCCAGACCGGTGCCGGGCATGGCGCAGGCCACGGGCTTGCCGCCCTTGTTGGTCTTGGGGTCCATGCCCGCGCGCTCGATTTTCCTGAGCACGGTGTGCATGTGCATGATGCCGTCCATCAAACCTCGCGCCGGATTGTCGCCCGCCATTTCCTTCATCTTGGCGATGACGTTGAGGTCCATGCCGCCCGCGAAACTTCCCTCCTTGCCGGAGGTGACGATGACGCCCTTGACGGCGTCATCGGCCAGCGCCTCGTCGATGCAAGCCTCCAGCTCGGCCAGCGCGTCGAGGTTCAGCACGTTCATGCTCTTGCCCTGGGTGTCCCAGGTGATGATGGCGACGCCGTCGGCGTCCGTCTTCATGGTGAAATCAGCCATTGGTCTGGTTCCTTACACGCGTTCGATGATGGTTGCGGCGCCCATACCGGAGCCGATGCAAAGAGTGGCGAGGCCGGTGCCCTTGCCGCTGCGCTCAAGCTCATCCAAGAGCGTGCCGAGGATCATCGCGCCGGTCGCGCCAAGCGGGTGACCCATGGCGATTGAGCCGCCATTGACGTTGATCTTGTCCCAATCCGCGTCAAACGCCTGCTGGAACCGCATGACCACGCTCGCGAAGGCCTCGTTGACCTCGAAAAGGTCGATATCGCCGATCTCCATGCCGCTTTCGGCGAGGATCTTCTGCGTGACCGGAACCGGCCCGGTCAGCATGATGGTGGGGTCGGTGCCGATCTTGGCCGTGGCCCTGATCCGGGCGCGGGGCTTGAGGCCCATCGCCTCGCCAAATTCCCTGTTGCCGATGAGTACGGCGGCAGCGCCATCGACGATGCCCGAGGAGTTGCCGGCGTGGTGGATGTGGTTGATCCGCTCAAGATGGGGGTATTTCATCAGCGCGATGGCGTCGAAACCGGGCATGGTCTCGCCCATGTCCTTGAACGAGGGCTTGAGCCCGCCAAGCGACTGCATATCGGTCTGGGGGCGCATGTATTCGTCATGGGCCAGGATCGGCAAGCCGTTGATATCGTTGACAGGCACGACGGAACCCGCGAAATGCCCTGCGTCCCAGGCGGCCTTGGCGCGTTTCTGGCTTTCGACGGCCAGCGCGTCGGCCTGATCGCGGGTGAAGCCGTATTCGGTGGCGATGATGTCGGCCGAGATGCCCTGCGGCACGAAGTAATTGTCGATGGCGATGGACGGGTCGACGGCGATTGCGCCGCCATCCATGCCCATCGGCACGCGGGACATGCATTCCACCCCGCCCGCGATATAGGCGGACCCTGCACCGCCGCGCACCTGGTTGGCGGCGAGGTTCACAGCCTCCAGCCCGGAGGCGCAGAAGCGGTTGATGGCGAGGCCGGGGATGCTTTCGTCGAGCTCGGAGGCCAGCACGGCGGTCCGCGCAAGACAGGCGCCCTGTTCGCCCACTTGCGTGACATTGCCCCAGATCACGTCCTCGACGGCGTGGCCTTCGAGGTTGTTGCGCGATTTCAGCGCGTTGAGCGCGATCGCCGAGAGGCGCGGGGCGGAGACCTCGTGCAGGCTTCCGTCCTTGCGGCCCTTGCCGCGGGGGGTGCGCACGGCATCGTAGATAAAGGCGTCGGTCATGTCTTGGTCCTTTCAGGTGCGGTCGGCAGGGCTGCCGGGCATCAGGTCATAGGGGTGTTTCCAGCCGGGCGTTTCGCTGATGCGGGTCAGCCAGGCGTCGATATGGGGCCAGTCGGATCGGTCGAATCCGAAGGGTTCGGGGTAGAAGAGATAGCCGCAGCAGGCGATGTCAGCGGTGGTGATCGCGTCGCCCACCAGCCAGTCGCGGGTTTCCAGCGCGGCATCCAGCGTCGCATAGGCGGATTTGAGGCGGCCCTGCATGAAGCCGATCACCTCGGCGGGGCGCTTGTCCTCGGGGAGAAAGTTCATCAAGAAGCGGGTCATGCCGGCCTGGCTGCTGAGCTTGTGATTGTCCCACAGGATCCAGCGCAGGATTTCGCGGCGGGCCTCGCGCGTGGCACCGGTCAGCTTGCCCGACAGGTGCACGGCATAGTCCTGGATCGCGCCGGATTGGGTCAGGGTGTAGTCATGGTCGGTATCGACCAGCACCGGCACCTCGCCCATCGGGTTGATGGCGCGGAAATCGGGGCTCCGGGTTTCGCCGCCAAAGAAATCGACAAAGACCGGCTGCCAGTCGAGCCCGGCCAATTCAAGCGTCAGCGCCGCCTTGTAGGCATTGCCGCTTTCTCCGAAGCAGTAGAGTTTCAGTGTCATCGTCCCTCCCAGTTTCAGCGTTGCGCGGGTGGGGGGTTTCACACCCCCCACACCCCCCGTGGAGTATTTTCACCAAGAAGATGGCACGTAACGAAGCATTAACGTTAACGTGCCATCGTAGCAGGTGCGGTACAGGCTGGAGAGCCGATGACCGCCCAAGGAGATGGCCCTCTGCGTGCCCGACCCCGGTCTTCGGACCGGCTATGCGGGTGGCAGAGGGTTCTCTTCTGAAAGCAACCTGCTCCCATCTTCTTGGTCCAAATACTCAAAATCCTGTCCTCGATACCCGCGCCGTCCTTTGCGACTTCAGCGCTTCCTGTCCTCAAGCTCCGAATTGAACAGCCGGATGCGGTGGGTGAAATTGTCCTCATCCATCACGCTTTTCCAGTTCTCGAAGAGGAAGGAGAGAAACTCCCCCTCATCCAGTCCCGCCTCCTGCGCCAGACCGCGCAGCTTGCGGTAGCCCTCCTCGCTCATGGCGATGTTGGGACGGCGGGTCAGGCGCAGGCGTTTGGGCATGGGTTCTCCCCTCAGAACTGATCGGCGGCCAGACCCATCACCGGATCGGCGCCGGATTGGATGCGCGCCAGGTGCATTGTCGTCGCGGGCAGGCGGCGGGCCATGTAGTAGCGCGCGGTGGCCAGTTTCGTCTTGTGGAAGTCGGGATCGGACGTGCCGTTTGCAAGGGCATCGAGCGAGGCGCGGGCCATCCGGGCCCACATCAGTCCCAGGCAGACATGGCCCATCATGTGCATGAAGTCATAGGATCCCGACAGGGCCGCGTTGGGGTTCTTCATGCCTTCTTGCATGAAGAACATGCCGGCCGATTGCAATTCCTTCGACGCCTGCTTGAGCGGGGTCAGGATCGGCTCCATCCCCTCGACCTCGGCATTGTCCTTGATGAAGCTCTTGACCATCTCGAAGAAGGCCATGACGTGCTTGCCGCCATCCTGGGCCAGCTTGCGGCCCACGAGGTCCAGCGCCTGCACGCCGTTGGCCCCTTCGTAGATCATGGCGATGCGGGCATCGCGGGTGAACTGGC
The DNA here is from genome assembly GCF_013155465.1 of Alterinioella nitratireducens. Lineage (GTDB taxonomy): Bacteria > Pseudomonadota > Alphaproteobacteria > Rhodobacterales > Rhodobacteraceae > Alterinioella > Alterinioella nitratireducens. Next base: position 14,814 of record NZ_JABJVX010000012.1, read on the forward strand.
TCATGCCATGTTCCTCGATATAGCCGTGGCCGCCGTAGATCTGTTGCGCCAGCACGGTCATGTCGTAGCCCTGGTCAGTCAGGAAACCCTTGATCACCGGGGTCATCAGCGAGATCAGACCGTCGGCATCGGCATCCTTGGCGCGATGCGCCTGGTCGATTAGCGTGGCCCCCCAGAGGACGAAGGCGCGGCCGCCCTCGACAAAGCTCTTCTGGTCCATCAGCGCGCGGCGGATATCGGGATGCACGATCAGCGGGTCGGCAGGACCTTCGGGATTCTCCGTGCCGGTGACGGCGCGGCCCTGCAGGCGCTCCTTCGCGTAGGTCAGCGCGTTCTGGTAGGCCACGTCGGCCTGCGCCAGGCCCTGGATGCCGACGCCGATGCGGGCCTCGTTCATCATCGTGAACATGGCGCGCATGCCTTTATGTTCCTCCCCCAGCAGCCAGCCCTGCGCCTCGTCGTAGTTCATCACGCAGGTGGAATTGCCGTGGATTCCCATCTTTTCCTCGATCGAGCCGCAGGCGACGCCGTTCCTTTCACCGACGTTGCCGTCGTCCTTGACCAGGAATTTCGGCACGATGAAGAGAGAGACGCCCTTGATGCCATCCGGGCCGCCGGGGATCTTGGCCAGCACCAGGTGGATGATGTTCTCGGCCATGTCATGTTCGCCCGAGGAGATGAAGATCTTCTCGCCCGAGATGCGGTAGCTGCCATCGTCCTGCGGCACGGCCTTGGTGCGCATCAGGCCCAGATCGGTGCCGCAATGCGATTCCGTCAGGTTCATGGTGCCGGTCCAGTTGCACGAGATCATGTCGGGCAGGTAGGTCTGCTTCTGCGCCTCGGTGCCATGCGCCAGGATCGCCGCTGCCGCGCCATGGGTCAGGCCCTGGTACATGGCGAAGGCCTGGTTGGCGGCGGACAGCATCTCGGTCAGCGCGAGGCCCATCACGTAGGGCAGGTTCTGACCGCCGTATTCCTCGGGCATGTCGAGGCCGGTCCAGCCGCCTTCCTTGACCTGCTCGAACGCGTCCCTGAAGCCCTTGGGCGTGCGCACGACCCCGTTTTCGAGGGTGCAGCCCTCCTGGTCGCCGACCGCGTTCAGGGGCGCCAGCACATCGCTTGCGATCTTGGCGGCCTCGTCGAGGATGGCGGTGGTGAAATCGGGCTCCAGATCGGCATAGCCGGGGATGTCACGGTCCTGCACTTTCAGAACGTCGTGCAGCACATAGGCCATGTCCTTGGTGGGGGCGGTATAGTCGGGCATGATGATACGGGTCCTTGCGGAGAAGTGTAGAGGGGGTCAGGCGTCCCGGTCGTCTTCCGGGACATCGCCAAGCATGTCGCGGACCAGGTCCATCTGGGATTTCATCTCGGAGATGGCGGCATCCAGTTCGGTGCGGCGCTGCTCCAGATCCTCAAGCCGGGTCTGGGCCACCTCGAGCGTGCGCTTGAGCTGCGTCTCCTGCTGGTCGCCGACATGGTAAAGCTCCAGCAATTGCCGGATCTCCTCGAGGCTGAAACCGAAGCGCTTGCCGCGCAGGATCAGCTTGAGCCGGGCCCGGTCGCGCCGGGTGAAGAGGCGTTTCTGTCCGTCACGGATCGGAAACAGCAATTCTTTCGATTCATAGAACCGCAGGGTGCGCGCGATTCATAGAACCGCAGGGTGCGCGGCGTCACGTCGAACGCGTCGCACATTTCGCGGATGGTCATGGTTTCAGGATCCATGAGATCACCTATCGCATCATACATTGCCTTGCTGGTCCCCGATCTGTGGCGTCTGGGACCACTCTACAAGATAAACTTACGTTGACGTAAATGAAACGTCGCGTCACTTTTTTGATTGACGCAACGTCAGCAAGAAATGGCCGATTCTGTAACAAAACACGGGGTTTCGATCACGGATCCTGTGCGTTCCAGACCACGTTGCGCAGGTTTTGCAGCTCGTCGATGACCTCGTCCAACTCGACGCGGCGGGCCTTCAGCTCGTCCAGCTGGCGGTCGGCCATGTCGATCCAGACCTGTTGCTGCAAGCGGCCCTCGGGGTCGGCATCATACATTTCCAGCCATTGCCGGATTTCCTCGAGCGCGAATCCGAAGCGGCGGCCGCGCAGGATCAGGGTCATGCGGGCGACCTCGCGGGGGCCGTAGAACCGCGCGCGGCCCTCGCGTTCGGGCGCCAGCAATTCGATATATTCGTAATGGCGCAGGGTACGCGGCGTCACGTCGAACCGCGCGCACATCGCCTTGAAATCCAGCCGCTCGTCATTCATCGCGTGAGGCTCTCGCCGTTACCAGGTCGTTTCGACTGTGCAACAGGCTTGCAGGGAATGCAAAACCATGGTCCCTCTGGGGCGGAAAAATCCGCATGGGCGAGAGGACCGAGGCGTTGGACGCAGCCGAGAAACGACGCATTGCCAAGCAGTTCATCGAGGCGCTGCCATTTGCGCATAGCCTGAAGATGGAAGTTCAGGATATCGGCGAGGGGGTGGCCGTGATCGCGATGCCGTGGTCCGACGACCTGGTCGGCGATCCGCGCACCGGGGTCATTCATGGCGGCGCGGTCTCGGCGCTGATGGATACCTGCGGCGGGGCGGCGGTGATGACCCACCCCGAGGCCCCGGCGGGCACCGCCACCATCGACCTGCGCATCGACTACATGCGCCCCGCCGCGCCCGGCCAGCTCATCGTGACGCGGGCCGAGTGTTTCCATGTCACCCGCTCGGTCGGCTTCGTGCGCGCCAGCGCCTGGGACGAGGACGAGGAGCGTCCCGTGGCGACCGCCGCGGGCGCCTTTACCATCGAGCGTCCGAAAGAGGCCACGACATGAGCCGGAAGCCCGCGCGCCCCGAACCCGTCCAGGTCGTCAAGGAACGCCGCGACGGCGCGCTGAAGGCGCTTGTCGAGGGCATGCCCTATGCCCGCTTTCTGGGCATCGGCTTCGACCGGCGCGGCGACGAATTGACGGCGGTGATGCATTTCGACGAGAAGCTGATCGGCAACCCGCTGCTGCCCGCGCTGCATGGCGGGGCGATTGCCTCGTTCCTCGAGGTGACGTCGATCGTGCAACTCAGCTGGCAGACGATCTGGACCGAGATCGAGTCGGGCCGCATCGCGCCCGAGGAGATGACGCCCGCGACCATGCCGCGCCTGCCCAAGACGATTGATTTCACCGTCGATTACCTGCGCACCGGCCTGCCGCGCGACTGCTATGCGCGGGCGCGGGTGAACCGGTCGGGGCGGCGCTATGCCAGCGTTCATGTCGAGGCGTGGCAGGATCACCGCGACAGGCTCTTCGCGCAGGCGACCGGGCATTTCCTGATGCCGCAGGCCGGACCCGGTTCCGATGGCTGACACCGTGGCCCTGACCCATTCCAGGGTTCTGACCATCGCGCTGCCGATCATGATCTCGAACATCACGGTGCCGCTGCTGGGCCTGGTCGATACCGGCGTGGTGGGCCAGATGGGCGAAGCCGCCCCGATCGGCGCGGTGGGTCTGGGCGCGGTGGTCCTCAGCGCGGTCTACTGGATCTTCGGGTTCCTGCGCATGGGCACCACGGGGCTGACGGCGCAGGCGATGGGGGCGGGCAACCGGGCCGAGGTCGCCGCGATGCTGACCCGCGTGCTGATGATCGGGCTCATGGGCGGGCTGGTCCTGATCGTGCTGCAATGGCCCATTGTGGCTGCCGCGATGGGGCTGGCGGAAGGCTCGGACGAGGTCGAGGGGCTGGCGCAGCGCTACATCTCGATCCGCATCTGGTCCGCGCCCGCCGCCATCGCGATCTTCGGCATCAATGGCTGGCTCATCGCGCGGGAACGTACAGCCTCGATCCTGCTGCTGCAAATCTGGATGAACGGGCTGAACATCGTGCTGGACCTGGTCTTCGTGCTGGGCCTGGGCTGGGGCGTGGCAGGTGTTGCCGGGGCCACGTTCCTGGCCGAATGGAGCGGGCTTGCCTTCGGCCTCTGGCTCTGCCGCGCCGCGTTCCGGGTGCCGGACTGGCGCGACTGGGCGCGGGTCTTCGACCGGGCGCGGCTTATTCACATGGCGGCGGTCAATACCGACATCATGATCCGCTCGGTCCTGCTGACCACGGGCTTCGCCGCCTTCATGTTCCTGGGCGCGCGGTTCGGGGATGTGACGCTGGCGGGCAATCAGATCCTGATCCAGTTCGTCTATGTCACGGCCCACGCGCTGGACGGTTTCGCGCTGGCCGCCGAGACCTTGGTGGGCCAGGCGATGGGTGCACGCAGCCGGGCGCGTGTCAGACAAGGCGCGGTGCTGACCAGCCTCTGGGGCCTGGGCATCTGTGTCGGGCTGATGGCGGGCTATGCGCTGTTGGGTGGGCTGATCATCGACGTGATGACCACGGCGGAAGGCGTGCGCGAGGTGGCGCGCGATTACCTGGTCTGGGTCGCGCTGGCCCCGGCGCTGGGCATGCCGTCCTTCATGCTGGACGGCATCTTCATCGGGGCCACGCGCACCCGCGACATGCGCAACATGATGGTGCTGAGCTTCGCCGGTTACGTGCTGGCGCTGGTCGTGCTTGTGCCGGGGCTGGAAAACCACGGGCTCTGGGCGGCGCTGATGATCTTCTTCGTGCTGCGCGCGGTGACGCTGGCCGCGCGCTACCCGGCGCTGGAGCGGGCGGCGGCGTGAGGGGATCATCAGCGGATTGTCAGGTATGCCGGGGCCGTTTAACCTCCACGGATTGGGTGCGCTTTGATGAAGCCCTACAGGTAACGAGGAAGTGCCAAGCCGATGACACTGTACCCGATGACCGGATATCTGGAATTCGAGGCCATCTCCGGTGGCGGCACATTGACGCCAACGACGGTTTTTTTCGATGATTTCATCCCCGGCTCCAATGTGAATGACGTCAATAGCGACGGCAATGCGGATGCGGCCCCCCCGGCGGATCACTATTTTGGTCCGGCCTTTCCCTATTCCGGGTTCACGATCTCGATCAACGGCCATGACTACGCCATTTTCGAGGATACGCTTACTCCGGGTATCTATTACGTGCCCTACACCAGCAGCTTCGCGGATCTCTCCGGCCTCGATGGCACCGCGGTTACCCAGGTCATCACCAATGCGGGCGACAATGCCGGGGTGGCGAATTTCTGCTTCATGGGCGGCACTTTGATCGCGATGCCCAAGGGCGAACGGCGGGTCGAGGATATTGGCATCGGCGACTTCGTGATGACGTCTGATGGCCGCGCCGTGCCGGTCAAATGGCTGGGCAAGCAGCGCGTCACGCCCGCCGCCGTGAACCTGGCGCTGGACGAAAAACGCGCGCCGGTGCGGATCCGCGCGGGGGCGTTGGGCAACCACTCCGACCTCTATGTCAGTGCCGATCACGGGATGATCGTGGAGGGGCTTGTGATCAATGCAAGCGCGTTGGTGAACGGCGACAGCATCGCTTTCGTTCCGCTGGCCGAACTGCCCGAGTCTGTCACCTACTACCATGTCGAAACCGAGAACCACGACGTGATCCTAGCCAATGGCGCGCCTGCCGAGACCTTTATCGACTATGTCGGACGTCAGGCGTTCGACAACCATGCCGAATATGTCGCGCTTTACGGTTGCGAGCGCATCATCCCCGAGATGGAGCGGCCCCGGATCAGCACGGCGCGGCTCTTGCCCGAGGCGATCCGGGCGCGGTTGGGGATCGGCATGCGCGTCGTTGCGTGATAGCGGGGGCAAAATCGTCGACGATTTTTGACCGCCGCCCGTCGACGGGCGGCCCCCCGCTATAGCCAGTCGGCGCGGCCCGTGCCCACGGCCTCGGCCACGCTGGCGAACCCGTCGCGCGCAAGGAGCCCGTCCAGCCCGCGCGCGATCTCGGCGGCCAGCGACAGCCCGCCATAGACCAGCCCGGTATAGAGCTGCACCGCCGAGGCGCCGGCGCGGATCTTCTGATAGGCCTGCTCGGCGGTGGCGACACCGCCGACACCGATGATCGGCATCCGGCCATCGGTGAGGTCGGAAAGCCGCGCCAGCACGGCCGTGGACATCGCAAAGAGCGGCTGACCGGAGAGCCCGCCCGCCTCATTCCGATGGGCCCCGTGCAGCCCATCGCGGGCGCGGGTGGTATTGGTGGCGATGAGGCCGGAAATGCGGGTTTCGTGCGCAACCTCGGCGATATCCTCGATCTCGCGCGCCTCCAGGTCGGGGGCGATCTTGAGGAAAACCGGGATCGGGCGCGCCATGCCCTCACGCACCGCGATCACGCCTTCCAGCAGCCCCTTGAGCGCGTCCTTGCCTTGCAGGTCGCGCAGACGCTCGGTGTTGGGCGAGGAGACATTGACCGTGGCGAAATCGACATGCGCCCCGGCATGGCGCAGCACGGTGGCGAAATCGGCGGCGCGGTCGATGCTGTCCTTGTTGGCCCCGAGGTTGAGGCCCACGGGGATCTCGTGATGGCGCGCGGCGAGGCGGTCGGTGATCGCGTCCATCCCATCATTGTTGAAGCCGAACCGGTTGATCGCGGCGCGGTCTTGCGCCAGGCGGAAGAGGCGCGGGCGCGGGTTGCCCGGCTGCGGGCGCGGGGTCGCGGCGCCGACCTCCAGAAAGCCGAAGCCCGCCCGCATCAGCGGCCCGAAGGCGGTGGCGTTCTTGTCGAAGCCCGCCGCCAGCCCGACGGGGTTGAGCAGCGTCATGCCCGCCACGGTCGTGGCAAGGCGCGGCGAGGTGACGGGGCCGGGCAGCGGGGCAAGCCCGGTGCGCAGGGCGGTCAGCGCCAGCGCGTGCGCCCGCTCCGGGTCCAGCCGGTGCATGAGGCTGAGGCCGAGCCGCTCCAGCATCAGGGCGTCGCCAATTCGGGGATGATATGGCGGGTGCCGTCCCAGGGCAGGGGCTTGTGCCAGAGGACATCCTCCAGCCGCAAACTGGCATAGAGATGCGGGAATTCCGCCCCGCCGCGCGAGACCTCCCATTTCAGCGCATCGCCAAGCCGCGCGGCCTCCACCGCCAGCAGCTCCAGGCCCTCCGCGCCCGCGAAATGTTTGGCGGCGGTCCCGGCCAGCTGCTCTGCGGTCGAGAAATGCACGAAACCATCCGCCAGATCGACCGGCGCGCCGTCGGTTTCGCCCTTGGCGCGCAGTTCGGCCCATTCCTCGGACCGCAATATCTTGAAAATCAGCATGGGCCAGCCATTGGCCCGTCAGCGCCGCCACGTCAAGGGGCCGCCCGCGCGATTGAATCGCTTTACATGGGGGGCGGCCCCCGCCAAGCTGCGATCATAACAAAGACCGACAGGGAGACTACCGATGTTTGCTCGAATCCTGTGTTCGACGGCACTGCTGACCACCATGGGTGGCATGGCAGCCGCTGACACCACCATCCATATCCTTCATTTCAACGACTTCCACAGCCGGGTGCAGCCGATCACGCGTTTCAACAACACCTGCAACGCCGAGGATGACGCGGCGGGCGAATGCTTTGGCGGCGCCGCGCGGATGGAAACCGTGATCGAACAGATCGAAGCCGAACACGGCGCGGAGAACGTGGCCGTTGTCGCGGCGGGCGACCTGTTCCAGGGCTCGCTGATGTACACCACCTTCAAGGGGGATGTCGAAGCCGAGATGATGAATGCCATCGGGCTGGACCTGCTGGCGCTTGGCAACCATGAGTTTGACGACGGCCCGGAAAACCTGGCCCGGGTCATCGACATGATGGACTTCCCGGTGATTGCCGGCAACCTGGACCTGTCCGGCTCGGATCCCTTGCAGGAACGTGTCGGCAACAGCTACGTGATGGAAATCGGCGGTATCCAGGTCGGCTTCGTGGCCTCGCTGACCACCGATACGGTCGATATCGCGGCGCCCGGCCCCAATGTCGTGTTCCAGGATGAGATCGAGGCGATGCAGCAGGATGTCGATGAATTGCGCGAGCAGGGCATCGACGTGATCATTGCCGTGACCCATGTGGGCCAGGTGCTGGATGACATGCTGGCGGCCCAGGTCTCGGGCCTGGATGCGGTGATCGGCGGCCATTCCAACACCTTTTATTCGGTGGACGACCCCGACCGCGACTTTGCCTATCCGAACTTCATCACCGGCCCGGAGGGCGATCTGGTGCCCGTGGTCTCGGCCTATGCCTATTCCAAGTACATGGGCCATCTGGAGCTGACCATCGACGATGACGGCAACGTGGTCTGGGCCGAGGGAGACACGATCCTGCTGGATGCCTCCTTTGAGCCGGACGCGGAGTTGAGCGAGCGCATCGCTGAGCTGACCGCCCCGATCGAAGAAGCGATGGCCGAGGTGGTCGGTGAGTCCGAGGCCTCCATTGACGGCGACCGGTCGAGCTGCCGTGTGCAGGAATGCGAAATGGGCGTCCTCGTAGCGACCGCGATGCTGGAGCGGGTGCGCGACCAGGGCATCGACGTCGCGATCCAGAACGGCGGCGGTCTGCGTGCCTCGATCGACGCGGGCGAGGTGACGATGGGCGAGGTGCTGACGGTGCTTCCGTTCCAGAACACGCTGGCCACGTTCCAACTGACCGGGGCCGACATCGTCGCGGCGCTGGAAAATGGCGTCAGCCAGGTCGAGGAAGGCGCGGGCCGCTTCCCGCAGGTCGCGGGCATGCGCTACACGTGGGATCCCGAGGCGGAGCCGGGCAGCCGCATCGTCTCGGTCGAGATCGAAACGGAAAACGGCTATGAGCCGATCGACCCCGAGGCAACCTATGGCGTCGTGTCCAACGACTACATGCGCGGTGGCGGCGACGGCTACGCGGTCTTCGCCAGCGAGGGCATGAACGCCTATGATTTCGGTCCTGGCCTGGAGCAGGTGGTCGCCGACTACCTGGCCGAGAACTCCCCCTATACACCGCATCTGGAAGATCGGATCATGCAGGCCGAATAACCCGCCTGCCTGGGATGGGAAGGGGCCGGACGGGAAACTGTCCGGCCCTTTTCCTGTCGGTCAGTCCAGCGGGGGCGGCGGGATTTTCCCGCCATGCAAGCCCGTCATGGCGGCTTTCGAAAAGCGTCGGTTGTGCGTTCCGGTAGCGCTATCATATTGGCCCTGTAACGCGAAGGAGACACGACATGACCTATGCAGCAGAGCTGATGAACCGCGCCCGCAAACGCGCCGCCTACCGCCGTACCGTGCGGGAACTGGGCGCGCTCGACCGCAATACCAGGCTGGACCTCGACATCTACGAGGGCGACATCCCGCGCATTGCCCAAAAGGCCGTTTACGGCGCCTGAGGGATTGGGGCTTTTCAGCGCCCCGCGGGCTGCCTAGTCTCGCGCCCATGTGTGGACGCATGGCCCTGACCCTCCCCCATGACGCGATGGTGCAGCTCTTCGGGGCTGCACCCGCCAACGACCTTCCCGACAGCCCCCGCTACAATATCTGCCCGACGCAAGCCGTGGGCGTCGTCACCTCGGATGGAGGCCAACGGCGCTACCGCCCGATGCGCTGGGGGCTGGTGCCGCATTGGTACAAGACGCCCACGGACGGGCCCTTGCTGATCAACGCGCGGGCCGAGACGATCGCCGAGAAACCCGCCTTTCGTTCCGCCGTGCGCGAACGCCGGTGCCTGGTGCCGATCAGCGGGTTCTACGAATGGACCAAGGACGCCAGGGACAACCGGCTGCCCTGGTATATCCACCCGAAAGACGGCGGCGCGCTGGTGCTGGCGGGCATCTGGCAGGACTGGCAGCGGGGCGACGAAAGCCTGACCACGCTGGCCATCGTGACCTGTGCGGCGGGGGCGGGGCTGGACCATATCCACCACCGCGAACCCGTCAGCCTGGCACCCGACGACTGGGCCAAGTGGCTGGGCGAGGAGGGCAAGGGCGCGGCGCCCCTGATGCAGGCAGCACCCAAGGACCGCTTTGAAGCTTACCGCGTCGACCCTGCCGTCAATTCCAACCGCGCGCAGGGGCCGGAGCTGATCGAACCCCTCGATGACGGGGGCGAATGAGGCGGGGTCCGGCCACGCTGTTGGGCTTCGTCGCGATCCTGCTCTGGGCGCTTCTGGCGGCCTTCACGGCAGCCAGCGGCGCGGTGCCGCCGTTCCAGCTCATGGCGATGAGCTTTGCCATCGGCGGGCTGGCCGGGGCGGCAAGCTGGGCGTGGCGGCCGCATGGGATCGCCGCGCTGCGCCATGGCTGGCCGGTCTGGGCCGTGGGCGTCGGCGGCCTCTTCGGGTATCACTTCCTCTATTTCTCGGCCCTGCGCGCGGCCCCCGCGATCGAGGCAAGCCTGATTGCCTATCTCTGGCCCCTGCTGATCGTGCTGCTCTCCGCGCTTGCCCCCGGTGAGAGGCTGCGCGCCCATCACGTCATCGGGGCGCTTATGGGGCTGGCGGGGGCCGCGCTGATCGTTACGGGCGGGCGCGGGTTTGCGATTGATCCGGCCTATCTGGACGGTTACGCGCTGGCGCTGGTGGCGGCTTTCTTCTGGTCGTCCTATTCCGTGCTGTCGCGCCGGTTCCATGCCGTGCCCTCGGATATCGTCACCGGCTTCTGCCTTGTCACGGCGGGGCTGGCACTGGTGGCGCATCTGGGGCTTGAGGCGACCGTCTGGCCGCAGGGCGCGACCCAGTGGCTGGCGGTCCTGGGCCTGGGTATCGGCCCGGTCGGGCTGGCCTTCTTCGTCTGGGATACCGGCGTCAAGCATGGCGACATCCAGGTTTTGGGTGCGGCCAGCTACTGCGCGCCGCTTCTGTCCACGCTGGTGCTGATCGCGCTTGGCCTGGGCGCGTTTACCTGGGCCATTGGCCTGGCCTGCGTGCTGATCACCGGCGGCGCGGTGATCGCCGCGCGCGACATGATCTTCAGGAAGCGCTGACAAGAAAACGGGCCGCCTGGGAGAGGGGGCGGCCCGGTTCTAGGTCCAGGGAGGAAAGTGTCAGGCAGCGTGCTCGATCTTGTTGTCTTTCTGCCGCCTGAGATCAGCCTAGCCGCATAATGGGGCGAAAATGGGGCGATTGTTTCGGTTTGTACGACGATGGCCGCGGCGCGTCGAAGAAAGCGCCCCTCGTTCCGGGGGTGCAAGGCGCGCGTTTCCGGGCAGGGACACGAGTCATCCGACCCCCGGGGGATCGCCCGGCGGCCTCGGCCCTTGACCTCGAATGGCCCATGAAATAGCAACCACTTCGCAACGCGGGCGTTGTGTAATGGTAAGACCTCAGATTTCCAATCTGAAGATACGGGTTCGATTCCCGTCGCCCGCTCCAATCCCCAAACTGCTCAGCTCTCTGACAGGCAATCCAGCGCGGTATCGGCCATGTCGCGGATCAGGGCGGTGTAGAAATCCGGCTCTGGCAGCAGGCTCATCCCGAGCGGATCGAGGCTGGCGGTAGGAAGGCCCGTTTCCAGCACCGCATAGGCCAGGTTGATATCGCTTTGCGGTTCGTAGAACAGGCAGGCGACATCGCCGTCGGCCATGCCCTCCAGCAGTTCCATGATGCGGGCGGCACCCGGCGGGGTGGCTTCACCATCGGCGATGGCCCCGATGGCCTGAAGGCCGAAACGGTCCTCGAAATAGTGATAGGCGTCATGCAGCACGACAAAGCGGGCGTCACGGACCGGGGCCAGTTGCGCATCGACCTCCGCGACCAGGGCGCCGAGATCGTTTGCGGCGGCCTCGGCGTTGTCCAGGTAGGTCCGGGCGTTCCGGGGGTCCGCGTCTGCAAGCGCATCGGCAATGGCCAGCAGCCAGATGCGGGCGTTTTCCGGGTCCAGCCAGGCATGGGGGTTGATTGACCCGCTGTCAGGCTCGCCCTCGCCCTCGCCCTCGTGCTCTGCCGCGTCCTCATGACCGGCGAAATTGGCCCCCTCGCGCATCTCCAGAAGCCGCGTGCCCTCCACCTCCAGCAACCTGAGCTGATCGGCATCGCCGGCGAGGGTTTCGAGGCTGTCCTCCAGCCACGGTGTCAGGCCGGGGCCGACCCAGATCACGAGATCGGCCTGTTCCAGAACCGCCGCCTGCGAGGGGCGCAGCGCGAAATCATGCGGCAAGGCGCCGGGTCGGATCACCAGGTCGGGCCGCCCCAGATCGCCCAGGACCTGCTCGACCAGCCCGTAGACCGGCGCGATATCGACCGCGATCCGGGGCACTTCGGCCTGCAAGGGGGTGGCGAACAGAAAGAGCGCGGCGAGGGCAGGGCGAAACATCGGGGCCTCCGTTATATTATCACATAGCGGCTTTCTATTTGTGATGTTATAGCATAGCAAGCAGGAAATGCCCCAACCGGATGCACCGCCATGGACCCGATCGGATTCGAACAGCATGACCACGCCGCCTGCCGCAAGGGCGGGTTGGCCGAGGTGGAGCGGCGATGCGCCACGCAAGGGCTGCACCTGACGCCGGTGCGCCGCCGCGTGCTGGAGATTCTGCTTGAGGAACACCGGGCGCTCGGGGCCTATGAGATCCTCGACCGGCTGCGCGACGAGGGCATGGGCCGCCAGCCCCCGGTGGCCTATCGGGCGCTGGATTTCCTCGTCAAGCATGGCTTCGCGCACAAGATCGAGCAGCTCAACGCCTTCATCGCCTGCACCCATCCCGGCACCGATCACGCGGCGGCTTTCCTGATCTGCCGCATCTGTCATTCGGTGGCCGAGGCCATCGCCGAACCCGCGCGCGGCAACCTGGGCCGGGCGGCGGCGGAAACGGGCTTTGTCATCGAACGCACCGTGACCGAGGCGCAGGGCATCTGCCCCAATTGCCGCGAGGAGGCCCCAGCATGAGCCTTGTGCGCATCGACGGCATGAGCGTTCGCCTGGGCGGCAACACGGTCCTGCACCATGTCGATTTTTCCATTGATCCCGGCGAGATCGTCACGGTCGTCGGCCCCAACGGGTCGGGCAAATCCACCCTTCTGCGCGCCATCATCGGGGCGATCCGGCCCGAGGCGGGCCGTGTCACGCGCAGCCCGAACCTGCGCATCGGATATGTGCCGCAGAAACTGCATATCGACCCGACCTTGCCCCTTACGGTGCGCCGCTTCCTCGACCTGCCGCGCCGGGTGGACGCCGCCACCGCGCGTCAGACGCTGGAGGAGGCGGGGGCGGGGGCGCTGGCCAGCCGCCAGATGACGGACCTGTCGGGCGGGCAATTCCAGCGCGTGTTGCTGGCGCGTGCGCTGTTGAACGCCCCGGAGCTCCTGATCCTCGACGAGGCGACGCAAGGGCTGGACCAGCCGGGATCGGCGGCTTTCTACCAGCGCATCGCCGACCTGCGCGACCGCTTGGGCTGCGCCGTGCTGATGGTCAGCCATGAATTGCACGTGGTGATGGCGGCGTCGGACAGGGTAATCTGCCTCAACGGCCATGTCTGTTGTGAAGGCGCGCCGGAGCATGTCGCCTCGGCCCCCGAATACCGGGCGCTCTTTGGCACCGGCACGGGCGGCGCGCTGGCGCTTTACCGGCATGAACATAGCCACAGCCATGACCATGGGGCGCCTGAATGAGCCTTCTCGACAGTTTCGTGATCCGCGCCCTTCTGGCCGGGCTTGGCGTGGCGCTGGCCGCCGCCCCCCTGGGCTGTTTCGTGGTCTGGCGGCGCATGGCCTATTTCAGCGACGCAACGGCGCATGCCGCGATCCTGGGCGTGGCGCTGGCGCTGGCGCTTTCGGTCAATGTCTTCTTGGGCGTTCTGGCTGTCGCCGGGATCATGGCGCTTGCGGTCTCGACCCTGACCAGCCGGGGCCATGCGATGGATACGCTTCTGGGGGTCGCGGCACATTCGGCGCTGGCGGCGGGGCTGGTCGCGGTATCGCTGATCTCGGGCGTGCGGATCGACCCGATGGCCTATCTCTTCGGCGATATCCTGTCGGTCGGGCGCGGCGACCTGGCGCTGATCTGGGGTGGCGCGGCGGCGATTCTGGCGCTGCTGGCCTGGCGCTGGCAGGCGCTGCTGACCGCCACGGTCAATCCCGATCTGGCCTATGCCAGCGGCATCGACCCAAGGCGCGAGCAGATGGTGCTGACGCTGGCGCTGGCCCTTGTCGTCGCGGTCGCGATCAAGGTGGTTGGCGCGCTCTTGATCGGCGCGATGCTCATCATCCCCGCCGCCGCCGCCCGCGCGGTGGGTGACACGCCCGAACGCATGGCCGCGTTCGCCGCCGGGATCGGAGCGCTGTCTGTCTTCGGCGGCCTCCAGGCCTCGCTGAGCTATGACACGCCGACGGGGCCGAGCATCGTCAGCGCCGCCGCTGTCCTCTTCGCCCTGACCGCCATCGCGGCCCGCCTGCTGCGCCGCTGACCCCTGCGACCGCGTTGCAGGGGCTTGCGGTCTTGTGCGTGGGCCGACACGGCAGTATCCCCGTGCGGGCCAGGTCAACCAAAGAAGGTCGCGCATGTCCGACAGCACCGCCGCCAGCACACCCGCCCCCAAGCGGTCGGAAGAGGAGCGCGAGAAATCGCGCCGCATCGGCTCGCTCAAGGCGCTGGCGCCCTTCATGGCCCCCTATAAGGGCCTGGTCTTCGCCGCCATCGCGGCGCTTGTCCTGACCGCGACCGTCTCGCTGCTGCTGCCGCTGGCCGTGCGCCGCGTCGTTGACGGGTTCGAGACCGAATCCGTCGCCCTGCTGGACCAGTATTTTGTCGCCGCGCTGGCCATCGCCGGGCTGCTCGCGCTTGGCACGGGGCTGCGTTACTACCTCGTCACCCGCCTGGGCGAGCGTGTCGTCGCCGATATCCGCAAGGCGGTGTTCAGCCGCATGATTCACATGAGCCCCGCTTTCTTCGAGCGCATCATGACCGGCGAGGTCCTGAGCCGCATCACCACCGACACCACGCTGCTGCTGTCGGTCATCGGCTCGTCCGTTTCCGTCGCCCTGCGCAACGTGCTGCTGTTCCTCGGCGGGCTTGGCATGATGCTCTATACCTCGCCCAAGCTGACCGGCCTCGTGCTGCTGATCGTTCCGGTTGTCATCGTGCCGATCGTCCTCCTGGGACGGCGCTTGCGGATGCTCAGCCGCCAGAACCAGGACTGGATCGCGGAAAGCTCGGGCAAGGCGTCCGAGGCGCTTCTCTCGGCGCAGGCGGTGCAGGCCTTCACCAATGAACGCGCCACGGCGGGGCAGTTCGACGATGTGACCGAGCTGAGCTTCGAGAGCGCCAAGACCCGCATCCGCACCCGCGCCATCATGACCGTGATCGTCATCGCGCTGGTCTTTGCCGGTGTGGTCGGTGTGCTCTGGATCGGCGCGCGCGACGTGCGGGCCGAGGCGATGAGCGTGGGCGAGCTGATCCAGTTCCTGATCTACGCGATCATGGTGGCGGGCTCGGTCGGTGCCCTGTCCGAGATCTGGGGCGAGTTGCAGCGCGCCTCGGGCGCGACCGAGCGGCTGGTGGAGCTGCTCGGCGACGATGACAGCGTGGCCGACCCGGTTCAGGGCCAGACCCTGCCGCAGGGCGGGCGCGGGCAGATTGCCTTCGAGGATGTGCATTTCCACTACCCCACCCGCCCCGATGCCGCGGCGCTTGCGGGTGTCAGCCTGACCATAAGACCGGGCGAGACCGTGGCGCTGGTCGGCCCCTCGGGCGCGGGCAAATCCACCATCTTCCAGCTGCTCCTGCGCTTCTACGATCCGATCTCGGGCAAGGTCAGCCTCGATGGCGTCGATCTGCGCGACATGACCCGCGCGCATTTCCGCAAATCCATCGCGCTGGTGCCGCAGGATCCGGTGATCTTCGCGGCCTCGGCGCGCGAGAACATCCGTTTCGGTCGCCCCGATGCGTCGGATGCCGAGGTCGAGGACGCCGCCCGCGCCGCCGCCGCGCATGACTTCCTGACCGCCCTGCCGGAGGGCTATGACACTTATGTCGGCGAGCGCGGCATCATGCTGTCGGGCGGACAGAAACAGCGCATCGCCATCGCCCGTGCCATCTTGCGCGATGCGCCGGTGCTGCTGCTCGACGAGGCCACCAGCGCGCTGGACGCCGAAAGCGAACGCGCCGTGCAGCAGGCGGTGACCGAGCTTTCCGCCGACCGCACCACGCTGATCGTCGCGCATCGGTTGGCGACGGTGAAACAGGCCGACCGGATCGTGGTGTTCGAGGCAGGCCAGATCGTGGCCGAGGGCACGCATGAGGATCTGGTGGCGGGCGGTGGCCTCTACGCCCGACTGGCGCGGCTTCAGTTCACCGAAGGGCTTGCCGCAGAGTAATCCGCGCGGCGGGCCCCGAAATGCTTGCCTTGCAGGCGCAATCCTTCCATCCTGCCCGCAAAACGGGCCCCGTGCCACGCATGAGGGCCGACGCCGGAATCAGGGGAGGAGAACCGGAATGTCGCGATTTGCGAATATTGCCGACGTGCGCGCGATCGAGGAAGCGAACCCATGGCCCGAGAGCCAGCCGGCGGTGACGCTCTACCAGCTTCTGTCGCAGACCGCCGCACGGGTGCCGAACAACAGGGCGGTCAGTTTCCAGCTGCTCTCCGGGCCCAAGGACAAGGCCGAGACGATGACCTGGAAACAGTATCACGGCAAGGTCACGCAGGTCGCCAATCTCTTCCGCTCGCTCGGCGTGGGCGAGGGGGATGTCGTCGCCTATGTCCTGCCGAACTGCAACGAGGCGACGACCGTGCTGATCGGCGGCTGCGTCGCGGGTATCGCCAACCCGATCAACCCGCTCCTGGAGCCCGAGCACATCGCCTCCATCCTGCGCGAGACCAAGGCCAAACTGGTCGTGACCCTGCGCGCCTTCCCCAAGACGGATGTGGCGCAGAAAGTGGCCGAGGCGGTGGCGGATGCCCCCGGCGTCACCCATGTGCTGGAGGTCGACCTGCTGCGCTATCTGACCCCGCCAAAAAGCTGGATCGTGCCGCTGATCCGGCCCAAGAACCCGGTCAGCCATCACGCCAAGTTGCTGGATTTCACCGCAGAAGTGGCCAGGCAGCCCGCCGACCGCCTGAGTTTCGATGACAGCAAGGAAGACCGCGTCGCGGCCTATTTCCACACCGGCGGCACCACGGGCATGCCCAAGGTCGCGCAGCACAAGTATTCCGGCATGATCTACAATGGCTGGCTTGGCCATACGCTTCTGTTCGACGACACCGACACCATCATCTGCCCGCTGCCGCTGTTCCACGTCTTCGCCTGCCACGTGATCCTGATGGCGATGATCGCCTCTGGCGCGCATGTCGTCTTTCCGACCCCGCAGGGCTATCGCGGCGAGGGCGTGTTCGACAATTTCTGGAAGCTGGTCGAACGCTGGGGCGTGACCTTCATCATCACCGTACCGACCGCAATCTCGGCGATGATGCAGCGCCCGGTCAATGCCGATGTCTCGACCGTCAAGACCGCTTTTTCCGGGTCATCTCCGCTGCCGCTGGAGCTGTTCCGCCGCTTCGAGAAGGCCACCGGCGTGACCCTGGTCGAGGGCTACGGGTTGACCGAGGCGACCTGCCTTGTCTCGGTGAACCCGGTCGAGGGCACCAAGAAGGTGGGCTCGGTCGGCGTGCCGCTGCCCCATACCGAGGTGCGCATCCTCAAACACACGCCTGACGGGGTGATTGTCTGCGACACCGATGAGGTGGGCGAGATCTGCATCGACAATCCCGGTGTCTTCGAAGGCTCGACCTATACCGAGAGCGACAAGAATATCGACCTGTTCCACGACGACATCTACCTGCGCACCGGCGATCTGGGCCGCATCGACGAGGATGGCTATCTTTGGATCACGGGCCGCGCCAAGGACCTGATCATCCGCGGCGGCCACAATATCGACCCCGCCGAGATCGAGGAGGCGCTGGCCGGACACGAGGCCGTCGCCATGGCCGGCGCGATCGGCCAGCCCGACGCCTTCGCGGGTGAACTGCCTTGCGTCTATGTCGAACTGGTCGATGGCGGCAAAGTCACCATCGAGGAGCTCAAGGCCCATTGCGACGAACATGTCCACGAACGCGCGGCGCGGCCCAAGCATATCGAGATCATGGATGAATTGCCCAAGACCGCCGTTGGCAAGGTCTTCAAGCCCGACCTGCGCAAACGCGCCATCACGCGGGTCTACAATGCCGCGCTGAAGGAGGCGGGGCTGGCCGCCGAGGTGGTCCGGGTGGTCGAGAGCAAGAACCGCGGGCTTGTGGCGCAGGTCAAGAAGACCGGCAATGTGGAAGAGGCCGACGTCACCCGCGTCCTGGGCGAGTTTACCCGGCCATGGGAATGGGACGACGCCTGAGCACCGCGCGCGCTAGCATGGAACAGGGGGCCATCCGGACCGGGTGGCCCTTTTTTGGTTTGCACAGCCCTGCCATGGAACCAAACCCGCCCCCGTTGGTTCTGCCTAGATGGGAACCTTTCGCCAAAAACTGACCGCGCCGATCCACAAATGGGCCAGGACCGCCCTGCCAACCCTCTCCGATACCGAGCGTGACGCGCTTGAAGCGGGGGATGTCTGGTGGGAGGCGGAGCTTTTCTCCGGCAACCCGGACTGGGACATGCTGCACGCGGTCAAGGCACCGCGCCTCAGCGACAAGGAACAGGCCTTTCTCGATGGCCCCTGCCGCGAATTATGCGGCATGATCGACGACTGGAAGATCAACCAGCTCGATGCCGACCTGCCCCCCGAGATCTGGACCTTCCTGCGCGAGAAGAAATTCTTCGGGATGATCATCCCCGAATCCCATGGCGGTCTGGGTTTCTCGGCCTTCGCCCATTCCGAGGTCGTGCGTTTCCTCTCGACCCGCTCGGTCGCGGTTGCCGTCACCGTCATGGTGCCCAACTCGCTGGGGCCGGGCGAGTTGATGCTGCATTTCGGCACCGACGCGCAGAAGGACGACTGGCTGCCACGCCTGGCCAGCGGCGAGGAGTTGCCCGCCTTCGGCCTGACCAGCGCCGAGGCCGGGTCGGACGCCTCGGCGATGCGCGACGAGGGCGTCGTGTGCAAGGGCGAGTGGAACGGCGAGGAGGTGTTGGGTATCCGCCTCAACTGGGCCAAGCGCTATATCACCCTTGCCCCCGTCTGCACCGTGCTGGGGCTGGCCTTCAAGCTGCGCGATCCCGATGGGCTTCTGGGCGACGAGGAGGAGATCGGCATCACCTGCGCCCTTGTCCCCACCGATCTGGACGGGGTCGAGACCGGGCGGCGGCACCTGCCATCCTCGACCATGTTCATGAACGGGCCGACCACCGGCAAGGACGTGTTCATCCCGCTGTCCAACATCATCGGCGGCAAGGACTATGCCGGGCAGGGCTGGATGATGCTGATGACCGCGCTGGCCGCGGGCCGGGGCATTTCGCTGCCCTCGATGGGCTGTGCCGCCATCGCGCTGTCGGCGCATACCACCGGGGCTTATGCCCGCATCCGCGAGCAGTTCAACCTGCCCATCGGCATGTTCGGCGGGGTGCAGTCGCGCATGGGCCGCCTGGCTGCCGATGCCTATTCGATGGACGCCGCGCGCCACCTGACCTGCGCCGGACTGGACGAAGGCCGCGCCCTCAGCGTGATTTCCGCGATCATGAAGGCGCATGCGACCTACCGGATGCGGGAGGCGCTGAATGACGCGATGGACGTGCATTCGGGCAAGGCGGTGATCGACGGGCCGTCGAATTACCTGCTGCCCTTCTACCGCGCCGTGCCGATCGGGATTACCGTCGAGGGGGCCAATATCGTCACCCGAAGCCTGATCATCTTCGGCCAGGGCTCGATCCGTGCGCATCCGCATATGCTGGAGAATATTCAATCGCTTGGCGTCGAGGACGAGGAGGAATCGCTCGCCCGCTTCGACAAGAGCCTCTGGGCCCATATCGGCCACACGACCAAGACGTTCTTCCGCGCCTGGGGCCGGGCCTGGACCGGCGGCCTCTTCGCGCCCGCGCCAAAAGGCGTCGGGCCGGTCGCGCCCATCTATCGCAAGCTCTCACGCTGGTCCGCGGCCTATGCCCTGACCGCCGATTTCGCGTTCCTGACGCTCGGCGGCGCGCTCAAGCGCAAGGAGATGATTTCGGGGAGAATGGGCGATGTGCTGTCCGAGATGTATATCCTCTCGGCCACGCTGAAACGCTGGCAGGACGAGGGGCGGAACGAGGCCGACCTGCCCGTGGTCCGCTACGCCGCCGAGCGTGGCTTTGGCCGGATGCAGGAGGCGCTGGATGGGGTTCTGGCAAATTTCCCGGCCCGGTGGGCGGCATGGATTTTGCGCTTTGTGACCCTGACCGGATCGGCCCCGAAAACGCCCGATGACCGGCTGGTCGCGGAGTGCTCGGACCTGATATTCGAGCCCTCCGACACCCGCGACCGCATCGTCGGGCGCATCTTCGAGGGCTGCCATTCGGACGGTATCGAGACGCTCAACCGCTGCTACGCCGCCGTGACCGGGGCCGCGCCCCTGATGAAGAAGCTGCGCGAGGCCGGAAAGACGCCCGAGCAGGCGCTCGAGGCCGGGATCATCGGCGAAAGTGACATGCAACAGATCAACGACATGCAGGCCCTGGTGGATGAGGTCGTCGCGGTGGATGATTATTCCCCCGAAGACCTCGCCACGCTTTTCCCGAACCTGCATCAACCAACGGCGAGGGCTGCGGAATGAACGATCGTCCTGTCTATCTTGTCGATGGGGCCAGAACCCCCTTTCTCAAGGCGCGCGGCGGGCCGGGGCCCTTTACTCCCGTCGATCTGGCGGTGCAGGCGGGCAGACCCCTGCTCATGCGCCAGCCCTTCGCGCGCGATGCCTTCGACCTGGTGATCCTGGGCTGCGTCAATGTCATCGCGGACGAAATGAACCCCGCCCGTGTCGCCGCCCTGCGTCTTGGCATGGGCGAGGACATGGTCGCCTTCACGACGCAGATCAATTGCGGCTCGGGGATGCAATCCATCGACACCGCCTTTCGCTATATCCGCGAGGGCAAGCAGGATCTGATCCTTGCCGGCGGCGCCGAGGCGCTGAGCCATGCGCCGCTGGTCCTGCGCCAGGGCGCGGTCGAATGGTTCGCCGAGATGAACCGCGCCAGGGGGCCGGTGGCGCAGGCGCGCGCCATGGCAGGGCTGCGGCCCGATTTCTTCAAACCCGTCATCGGGCTGGAACGTGGCCTGACCGACCCGATCACCACGCTGAACATGGGGCAGACGGCCGAGGTTCTGGCGCATCGCTTCGGGATCGACCGGAAGACCGCCGATGCCTATGCGATGGACAGCCACCACCGGCTTGCGAAAGCGCAGGAGGAAGGCTGGCTTGACGACGAGGTCATGACCGCCTTCGACAGCGAGGATGGGGAGGTCTATGACCATGATGACGGCGTGCGACCCGACAATGACATGGAGTCGCTGGCCAAGCTCTCGCCCGCCTTCGAGAAACCCTATGGCCAGGTCACCCCCGGCAATTCCAGCCAGATCACCGATGGCGCGTCCTGGGTGATCGTCGCCTCCGAGGCCGCGGTCGAGGAACACGGGCTGAAACCCATCGCCCGCATCGTCGACAGCGAATGGGCGGGGCTGGACCCTTCCGTCATGGGGCTCGGGCCGGTCTTGTGCGCCACGCCGCTGGTCATGCGCAACGGCTACGCTCTCGACGGGATCGACCTGTGGGAATTGAACGAGGCCTTCGCGGCACAGGTGCTGTCCTGCATTGCGGCCTGGAACGACGCCGATTTCTGCCGCGATATTCTGGGGCTGGAGGGGGCCTTCGGCCTGATTGACCGCGACAGGCTCAACGTCGATGGCGGCGCGATCTCGCTTGGCCATCCGGTCGGCACCAGCGGCAACCGCATCGTGCTGCACCTGGCCAATGCCATGAAACGGCGCGGCGACAAGATCGGCGTGGCGACGGAATGTATCGGCGGCGGATTGGGCGGCGCGATGTTGCTGGAGGCTGTGTGATGACCAAACCCGTTCTGGACCATCTGGGAGAGACCAAACTGGCGCTTGGGCCGATCACCGGCGCGGGCGATGGCGACTGGCACCACGCAGTCGATGAGGGGGGCACCGTCTGGCTGGCGCTCGACCGAAAGGGCAGCAGCGTCAACACGATTTCCGAAGGCGTGCTGAAGGGCCTCGCGGGTCACCTCGACGCGCTTGAGGCCGACACGCCCAAGGCGCTGGTGATCCGATCCGCCAAGCCCGCAGGCTTCGCCGCCGGGGCCGACATCACCGGCTTCGACGCGATGTCGGAGGAGGGCGCGGAAGACCTGCTGCGTCAAGGCCATGACGTGCTGGTCCGGCTGGAGGCGCTGGATTGCCCGACGATCTGCGTCACCCATGGCGCGGCGCTTGGCGCGGGCTTCGAACTGGCGCTGGCCTGCGACTGGCGCATTGCCGTTGACGGGGCCTCCTTCGGCTTTCCCGAGGTGCGCCTCGGCCTGCATCCCGGTCTTGGCGGCACCTTCCGCCTGCCTGCGCTGATCGAGCCGACCGAGGCGATGACCCTGATGTTGACCGGCAAATCGGCCCATACGAAAAAGGCGAAATCGCTCGGCATCGCCGATGTCGTCTGCGAGGAGCGCCATGTCGAGGCGGCTATCGAGGCCATCATCGCCGGTGACGTCGAAAAACACGGCGCGGGGCTGTCCTCGCACGCGTTCAGGCTCGGCCCCGCCCGAAATCTCGCCGCGCGCCGGATGCGCAGCGAAGCCGCCAAGCAGGCCCCGCCGGAACATTACCCCGCCCCCGAGGCGCTGATTGCGCTCTGGGAAGAGCATGGCGATGACCGCGCCGCGATGCAGGAGGGCGAGATTGCCTCCTTCGCGGAGCTGCTGAAAACCGAGACGTCGAAGAACCTGCGCCGGGTGTTCTTCCTGCGCCAGGGCCTCAAGGACAAGGCGAGGGGCGAGGACGAGATCGCCCATGTCCATGTCGTCGGCGCCGGGGCCATGGGCGGCGAGATCGCCGCTTGGGCCGCGCTGCAAGGCAAGACCGTGACGCTTGGCGATGTCGAAACCGGCCCGATCGGCGCGGCGTTGAAACAGGCGCGCAAGGTCTGCAAGGACAAGCACCTGAGCAGCACCGAGGCGCGCGATGCGCTGGACCGGCTTATCCCCGACATGCGCGGCTATGGTGTCGCCCGCGCCGATCTGGTGATCGAGGCGGCCCCCGAGAAACCCGATCTCAAGGGCAAGATCTACGCCGATCTGGGCAAGGGGATGAAACCGGGCTCGATCCTGGCCACCAACACCTCAAGCCTGCCATTGGCGGAACTGGCGAAGAAGGCCAAGACGCCGACACGCTTTGCGGGGCTGCATTTCTTCAATCCTGTTTCCAAGCTGGAACTGGTCGAGGTCGTGGCGCATGACAAGACCTCAAAGGCGACGCTGGACAGGCTTTCCGCGTTTTGCGGTGCCATCGACCGGCTGCCCGTCCTGGTGCAGGATTATCCCGGTTTCCTCGTCAACCGCGCGCTGACGCCCTACCTGCTGGAGGCGATGGTGCTGATGGAGGAGGGCGTGCCGAAAGAGGTGATCGACAGTGCCGCGATTGATTTCGGCATGCCGATGGGCCCCGTCACGCTGGCCGACCAGGTGGGGCTGGATATCTGCCTGCATGTCGCCGAGAGCCTCAAGGAGCATCTCGACAAGCCCATGCCCGACGTGACCGCCGCCTTGCGCGACAAGGTCGAGGCGGGCGAGTCCGGCAAGAAGGCGGGGCAGGGGTTCTATGACTGGTCGGACGGCACCCCGCATCCCGACACCGAGGATGAAGGCCCCGCCGACCTGACCGACCGGCTGATCCTGCCGATGCTGGATGCCTGCGTCGAATGCCTGCGCAAGGACATTGCCCGCGACGCCGATGAGGTTGACGCCGCGCTGATCTTCGCCACCGGCTTCGCGCCGTTCCGGGGCGGGCCGATGCACCATGCCAAGGCGCGCGGCGTCGAGGAAGTGCGCGCCACGCTGTCCGACCTTGCCGCCCGCCACGGGCCGCGCTTCGAGCCTGATGAAGGGTGGTCGGACCTTGCCTGAGACCTTCCGGGATGCCGACGAACTGGCCGCAAGGATCATCGAGGCCACGGGCGGCGAGGTCAGGCTGGCCCTGCCCCTGGGCCTCGGCAAGCCGGTCACGCTGCTCAATGCGCTGACCCGCGCCGCCTGCGACGACCCTTCCGTCAGCCTCTCGATCTTCACCGCGCTGACGCTGGAGGCGCCCGCGCCGGGCTCGGACATGGGCCAACGCCTGCTGAACCCCGCCAAGGAGCGTCTTTTCGGGGCCTATCCCGAGATTCTCTATGCAACGCTGCTGCGCGAGGGGCGCCTGCCCGACAATATCGAGGTGAACGAGTTCTTCCTGCTGGCGGGCCGCTGGTTGGGCGTCGACCGGATGCAGCAAAGCTATATCTCGGCCAATTACACCCATGCCCGCGACGTTCTGATCGCGGCCAATCCGAACGTGCTGATCCAGCTTCTGGCGCGCGAGGGCGACCTTTATTCCCTCTCCTGCAACACCGATATCACCGCCGACCTGCTGGACCGGCGCAAAGAGGGCCGGATGGCGTTCCTGATGGCGGGCGAGGTCAATGACCAGCTTCCCTTCATGCCCGGCCCCTCTGCCGAGATCGGCCCCGAGACGCTGCAATACTGCCTTGAGCCGGAGGCGCAGTTCGAGCTCTTCTCTGCCGTGCGTCAGCCGGTCTCGACGGCACATCACGCCATCGGCGCGCATGTCGCGGGGCTGGTCAGGGATGGTGGCACGCTGCAACTGGGCATTGGCCAGACCGGTGACGCCGTCGCGCATGCGCTGATCCTGCGCCACGAGGGGCAGCTGGCGCGCGTGCTGCACGATCTTGCGCCCGATACCGGCGACACCGGCCCGTTCGAGACCGGCCTCTACGGGTGCGCCGAAATGCTGGTGCGCGGCTTGCTGGAACTGTTCGAGGCGGGGATCGTCACGCGCCGCGTCGATGGGGCCGCCATCCATGCCGGCTTTTTTGTCGAGGATCGCGATTTCTATACCCGCCTGCGCGAGATGCCCGCCGAGACACGCGCCCTGATCCAGATGCGCCCCGTCAGCTTCACCAACGCGCTTTACGGGGATGAGCCCGCCAAGCGCGCCGCCCGCGTCGATGGGCGCTTCGTCAACAGCGCGATGAAGGCCAGCCTTCTGGGCGCGGTCGCCTCGGACATCACCGACGATGGCCAGACCGTCAGCGGTGTCGGCGGGCAGGTCAATTTCGTCGATCAGGCCTTTGCGCTGGAAGGCGCGCGCTCGATCATCACGCTGCCCGCGACGCGCGAGAGCGGCGGCAAGACGGTTTCGAACATCGCCTGGGAATTGCCCTTCGCCACCGTGCCCCACCACCTGCGCGACATCATCGTCACCGAATATGGCGTGGCCGACCTGCGCGGCCAGCCCGATCACGAGGTCGTGGCGCGGATGCTGGCGATCACCGATGCGCGGTTCCAGGCGGAGCTTTTGCAAAAGGCGCAGGGCGCGGGCAAGATCGGCAAGGATTACCGCCTGCCCGACACGGAAAACACGCCCGAGCGGCTGGCGTCGTGGCGCAAGACGCATCGCGACGCGTTGCCGGATTTCCCCTTCGGCAGTGATTTCGATGCGGTGGAACGCCTGCTGCTGCCCGCGCTGGAGCGGCTCAACCTGGCCAGCCACAGCCCCCTGTCGCTGGCCCGGCTGGTCTGGACGACGCTGCGCGCCCCCGCGCCGGCGCATGAGGCGCGGGCCATGTCGCGCATGGGGTTCGACGAACGCGCCAGCCTGCTGGAACCCATCGGCGCGCGCGCCCTGCGCGGTGCGCTGCGGCTGGAGGCAACGGAAACATAGCGCGCTACAGCGTGTCGTCGGCCTCGGGCTCACCGGGGATGTTGCGGTCCAGCACCCGCTTGATCTCCCTCACCAGGGCGTCGCGATCCGCGTCGGGGTTGTCCTGCGGCTCCTGCGCAAGGCGGGTCAGCACTTTCTTCAGCCACCCCTTGCGGTCGCCTGCGGAATAGCCCTCATCGGCCAGCACATCCATGATCTCCTCACGCGAGAGGTCGTCGCCAATTTCTGGCAGGGATTTGGCGGGTGTCATGTCAGCCTCCTTTCAATTGGGACGGGTCAGCGCAGGGTGAAGAGCAACGCGATGCCGCCCAGATAGGTCGCCGCCACCAGGTAGGTATCCAGCCCGATCCCGAACAGCGCCGGATCGCGCCGCTCGATCAGGCCGGCGACATAGATCGCGGTGACGAGGATCCCGATCAGCCCGGCGACGATCGAGAACATGCCGACCTCATTCAGGACCGCGCCGCCCGGATAGGCCAGATCGACCAGGAAGATCACCCCGATATCGAAGAGGTTGGTGCCGAAGATATCCGAGGCCGCCATCACGTAACGCCCCAGTCTGACGGCGGCCAGAACGGTGCTGATCTCGGGCAGCGAGGTCGAGATGGCGACGAAGACCGCGCCGAAGAAACTGTCGCCAAGCCCGGTGCGCTCGGCCAATGCCTCGCCGCTGGTCGACAGGACATAGCCCATGACCAGGATCGCCAGGGCGGCCAGGCCCGTGGCACCCAGAAGTTGCGCGCGGCTCAGGTCGCGCTTGGGGTCGTCGGTCTCGATCTCGGACGAGGGCGGCTCGCCGATCACTTTCCAGGCCGGGTTGTCCTCGGCCCGCGCCACCATGCGGATGCAATAGACGAAGAGCGCCGCCAGCCCCCAGGTCCAGAGGCCCGCGCCCGCAAACGCGATGTCACCCACCCCGATTCCCGCCAGCGTGCCCGCGACCAGGATGATGCCAAGCACGCCCTGCAGCAGCACGATGGGGTCGGGCACGGCCTCGGTCAGGGCGCTCTTGCGAATGGCCATGTCGGCCAGCGCCAGCACCGTGACCTGCATCGCGAAGCCGCCAAGCAGGTTGTTCACCGCCAGCGCCGCGTTGCCGCCAAGGGCCGCCGTGCCGGTGACGGCGATCTCGGGCAGCGAGGTGACCCCGCCCAGAAGGATGACGCCGAGGACGGCCTGCCCGATCCCGAACTCGCGCGCGATGGCATCGGCATAGCGCGACAGCCGCGTGCCCGCGACCCAGACCGCGTCGGCGGCCAGGATGAAGGCCGCGACGGTGATCCAGAGGGGGAGATCGGCAAAAGGGCTCATGGCGTCACCGGATGAACCTGTCCCAGTCGCCGAAGCTGCTATAGACCGGCCCGCGCGGAATGCTGAGACCGATCAGCGCCAGGCCGCAAGCCGCCGAAAAGGCCAGCCCGCCCCAGGACGCCCCCGCCACCAGCGGCGCGAACAGCAGCACGATCCCCATCAGCATGTTCAGGAACCGGGCCAGGCGCACCACCGGGGCCAGCGCCGCGACCGTGACCGTGATCACCAGCGCGCCGATGATATGGTTGGTCGCGGCCACCCCGCCACCCCAGGGGAAGACCAGCGGCGACAGCATCAGCAGGGCCCCGACCCCGAGCGAGGCCATCAGCGTCCACGGAAAGGTCATGCCACCATTCAGCATGTCGTAGACGATGGCGCGCGGCCCGCGCTCGAAATCGTCGATGCGGCGCTTGTCGGGGCCCTCATCGGTGTCGCCGGTGAAGAAGACGCGCAGCCAGGGCTGGCCCGCGCGGTGACGGCGGCGCAGGAACTGGAAGGTCGCGACCAGCTCATCCAGCGAATAGGGGATCTGCCAGACCATCGCGGCGGCGGCGATGAGGGCCAGCGTCGAATAGGTGCCGATCACGATGGGCTGGATCACGATGAAGAAGATCGACACCGCGCCAAGCGGCACGATCATGATGCCGAACAGCACCACCAGCCACGGCATGGTGCGCCAGCGGGCCGAGGTGCCCATGGCACCCACCAGGATCTCCAGAGCATAGGTCAGCGCGCCGACCCCGGCATCGGGCACCGGCCAGCTTTCCGAGACATCCGAGGTGATGATCTGTTCGGTCCCGTTCTGCCCTTGCAGCGTGCCGGGAAAGAACGGCTCCCAGACCTGGTCTATGCTTTCCAGCTGATAGCCCGTCAGGTAGCGCGAGGTCAGCAGGCCGACGACCGCCAGGATGATCACCGGCAGGCGCTGGAACCAGTCCGAGGGCGAATAGCTCCACCCCTCGGGGATGGTCGGCCCGGTCTGCGCGGCAACGGGCGAGACCCCCGGCATCGGCCCGAGGCAGAGCGCGAAGGCAACCGCCAGCATCCCGACGATGGTGCCGTTGAGATAGGCGGCACCGTTCGCCGTCCAGAAGACCAGCGGCGCGAACATGATCCAGACGCCGATCCCGGCGGCGGCAAACCGTGCCCAGGGCATGCGCCAGGACAGGGACAGCATCGCGAAGAGGAACAGCAGAAGACCGGCCACAACGTCGCTCAGGATCATCCCCGGATCGTCATAGCCCAACATCGGCGGCGAGGTCATCAGCCAGATGCCTAGCCCCGCATTGGCCCATCCGGCCCAGAGGCTGGCGCGGTGCTGTTCGCGGTATTCCGTCTCGTGGCGCAGCCGCAGCGCCTCGGCATCCTCCACCCGCGCATCGGCGGCGCGCAGCCAGGGCGGCGGCGTGATCCCGTTCATCTCGTACCAGTCCAGCGGATCGGCTTTCAGCGCCTCGACCAGCACCGGCAGCTTGTCGGCGATGCGGTCCTCGGGTTCCCAATCCAGCAGGCGGCGCGCCTTGGAAATGTCCAGCGCGTAGTGATCCGAGGACATGTCGATCATGAAGGGCCGGATGAAGGGCTTTTCGCCCTCGTCCAGCGCATCGGGCACGACGGGCTCAGACTCCGTCTCCAGCTTGGCGCCCAGTTTTGCGACGGGGGCGGGCAGGACCAGCGTGGCCCAGGTCTCCTCGCCATGGATCAGTTCGCCGAGGGTGTCTTGCAGCGCCTCATAGCTCATCGTGTCGGGCTCACCGGCCAGGATCACCTCGCCGGTGTCCAGATCGGCACGCCGGTCGATCACGCGTTTGAAGAGATCCAGCATGTCGCCTTGATGCAGGAACGCCTGCCCGGCACGACGGTCGCCGGAAAACACATGGGATTTGAAATCCCGCTCATAGATGCGCGCGATCTGGTGGCTCAGCGTCGGCACCGCGGTCTTGTCATCGTAAAGCCCCGCCAGGTGCAGGAAGATCGTGGAAATGTCGCCCGCCTCCTCGCGGATGATCTCCTCGGTGCGGGCCTTGGATCGCGGATAGGCCCAGGCGGGTGCGATGGGGGTGTCCTCGCTGATACGCTCGCCCGGCACGCCGGCCGCATGCACCAGCATGGTGCCGGAATAGACGAATTGCTCGACCTCGGCGGCTTGCAGCGCGCGCAAGAGGTTGCGGGTGCCCTCTTCGTTCACGGCCTCGTATTGCGGGCGCTCCTCGCCGCTGAAATCGAAATAGGCGGCCAGGTGGACGACCGAGGCGATGCGACCGCCTTCGGTCTTCTCGCCGATCTCATCGACCGCGCGCGCCATCGACCCAGGATCGGTGATGTCGCAACCGATCATGTCCTTGCGCCCCTTGCACAGGTCAGGCAGGTCCAGCCCGATCACCCTGTAGCTGCGCGCGAGCTTTTTCCTGAGGTTGGTGCCGATATTCCCGGCGGCCCCGGTGATGACGACAACCGGCTTGTCCTGATCTGCCATGTGATCCCCATTGAACCAATTCGCAGACCCAACGCATCGGGCGCGAGTTGGTTCAAATGGGGATGTGGGGGGCGGGGTTGGTCGGCGGTGAGGAGGCCGAGCACGCCCCGGCCCAATGGGTCAAGGATTGCCGAGATCAGCGAAATGGCGCGCGGGGTCCATCCTCTGATGCAATATTCGCAGGATCAGAATGCCGCCGTCGGTCTGTTTGAAGTAAATGGCGTGACTGTGCCCTGATTGGCGCGCCGCGCGCCGGGATGAATATCGCCAATCTCCCGCCCCCGTGACGGGGATTCGGCCAAAGCTGCGAAGCGATCGTAAATATCATCAATATAGACCTCGGTCTTGGCCGCACAAATTGCGTGAGGGTGTAGAGGTAGATGTCGATGATGTCCTGTTCGGCCTCGCGGCTCAGCTTGACGTCAAGCGTCACCGAGCAGTCCTTGCGCACGCGCTTCCCGCTTCGCCGCGTCGATCAGCTCCTGTTTCGAGCGCTCGCCGATGCCGCTCGCTTCGGCCCGCGCCAGCAGGTCCCGCAGCTCGCGCGCGGCAGTCGCGCGGCGATCCTGGTCATGGCGCACGAGATCGCGGAAGTATTCGCTCACATTGCCATAGCGGCCTGCGGCGATCTGCGTCTCGACATACGCCGTCAGTTGTTCGGGCATGGAAATCGTCACTCGTGACATTGCATATCTCCGATTATCATAACTGATCATAACTAATAGGAGCGCGCGGTGCAACTCGGTCCCTCAGCACGCTCGCGACGCTTAAGTCGAGCCCTACGGCCCTATCCGGGCGTATCGGGGCGAGTGGGCAAAGGGGAGATGGTGCTGTGAGAGAGGATTGAACTCTCGACCTCACCCTTACCAAGGGTGTGCTCTACCACTGAGCTACCACAGCATTCCGGGCGGCCCCTGTTCCGGGGCGGCGTGGGCGGTGAATTAGCGGCAATTGTTCATCGGTGCAAGGGGTAACTGGACGGTTTTTCCCGCAGCCTGTAAGACTGCCGATATGAACGGATCGAACTCGGATCAGCACGGGCGGACGACCAAACCGGCGAAACCCGCCCGGACCCGCGAAGAGCGGTTGAAGGCGGCGCTCAAGGCCAATATGGGCAGGCGCAAGGCGCAGGCACGGGCACGCGCAGCGCAGGATGATGACAAGAGTGACGGCTGATCCTTACCCGGATCGGCGATGAGGAAAAGGCAGGTGACAGGTTGGATCGAATAGTCATTCAGGGCGGGGCGGAGCTTTCGGGCGCGATTCCCATCGCGGGGGCCAAGAACGCCTGCCTGACGCTGATGCCCGCGACGCTTCTGTCGGATGAACCGCTGACGCTGACCAACGCGCCGCGCCTCTCGGACATCCGCACCATGACCGAACTGCTGCAATCGCTGGGGGCCGAGGTCACGGCGCTGAATGACGGCAAGGTCATCGCCATGTCGTCCCACAAAGCGAACAACCACGTCGCGCATTACGACATCGTGCGCAAGATGCGGGCCTCGAACCTCGTGCTGGGGCCGCTTCTGGCGCGTCACCACCGCGCCGAAGTGAGCCTGCCTGGCGGCTGCGCCATCGGCGCGCGGCCAATGGACCTGCATATCACCGCGCTGGAGGCGATGGGCGCCACGATCGAACTGCGCGACGGCTACCTCCATGCCGAGGCGCAGGGCGGGCTGAAAGGCGCCGAGATCACGCTCGATTTCGCCTCGGTCGGCGCGACCGAGAACACCGTCATGGCGGCGACGTTGGCGAAAGGCACGACCGTGCTGCAGAACGCCGCGCGTGAGCCCGAGATCGTCGACCTTGTGAAATGCCTGCGCGCCATGGGGGCCGAGATCGAGGGCGAGGGCACATCGACCATCACCATCGAGGGCGTCGAGCGTCTGCATGGCGCGACCCACCCCGTTGTCACCGACCGGATCGAGCTTGGCACCTACATGCTGGCCCCCGCGATCACGGGCGGCGAGGTGGAGCTTCTGGGCGGTCGGCTGGACCTGGTCGAAAGCTTCGTTGCCAAGCTGGACGAGGCCGGGATAGACGTCTCGGAAACGCCGCGCGGGTTGATGGTGAAACGCTCCAACGGGCGGGTGCGCGCGGTCAATGTCGTGACCGAGCCCTTCCCCGGGTTCCCCACCGATCTTCAGGCGCAGATGATGGCGCTGATGTGTACCGCCGATGGTGTCTCCGTGCTGGAGGAAAAGATCTTCGAGAACCGCTTCATGCACGCGCCGGAACTGGTCCGCATGGGGGCCGATATCGACGTGCAGGGCGGTCATGCCACCGTCACGGGCGTCGACAAGCTGCGCGGTGCGCCGGTGATGGCGACCGACCTGCGCGCCTCGGTGTCGCTGATCCTCGCGGCGCTGGCCGCCGAGGGCGAAACCGTGGTCAACCGCGTCTATCACCTGGATCGCGGCTATGAACATGTCGTGGCCAAGCTGGCGGGCGTCGGCGCGCGCATCGAACGGGTGCATGGCGATGTCTGATGCACGTTTCGAGGATGGCGGCGCCAAGCCGATGGCGCTGCGGGCGCTGGACCAAGATGACCTCAAGGTGATCTCGACGCTGACGCAGGACGCGGTGTTCCCGATCACGGAAATGACCTGGGACCGCAAGAAGCGCCGCTTCGCCCTCCTGATCAACCGCTTCCGCTGGGAGGAGGGCGCCCGCGTCGGCGACCACCCGCCCGAGCGTGTGCAATCGGTGCTGGTGATCGAGGATGCGATGGCAGTGGCAAGCCAGGGCATCGACCTGGCCGACAAGGACACCGTCCTGTCGCTGCTGGCGCTGGACTGGGAGGCCGGCGAGGAGGGCACGGGCCGGATCACGCTGGTGCTGGCCGGTGACGGCGCGGTGGCGGTCGATGTGGAATGCCTTGAGGTGACGCTGCGCGACGTGACCCGGCCTTATTACGCCCCCTCCGGCAAGGTGCCGGGACATGGCCCATGATCTGGCGCTGGCGGCGCAGACCTGCCGCCGCTATCCGCCGCCTTTGCCCCGAGGACGCCGCGATCTGGCGCGACCTGCGGCTCGAGGCGCTGCTGCACCACCCCGAGGCCTATGGCTCCAGCCATGACGACTGGGCCGGACAGCCGCTGTCGGCCTTTGCCGCGCGGCTGGAGAAAGGCACCATCCTGGGGGCCTTCGCGGACCAGGCCCTGATCGGCTCCACCGCGCTGGACCCTATGCCAACCGACCCGCGAACCGGCGAGTTGACCGCGGTCTATGTCAAGACCGGCCATCGCGGGCGGGGCATTGCGCGGGCGCTCTTTCGGGCCGCCGAGGTCGAGGCAAAGGCGCAGGGCATGACCCGGCTCAGCCTGACGGTGGCCACAAGCAACGCGGCGGCGATCCGGTTCTACGAGCGGGCCGGGTTCCGCTCCGAGGGCGAGGCACCGCGCACATTGGCCAGTGACGGGCGCCTGCTGGAGCTTGTGCGCATGGCGCGCGTCATCCGCGCTTGAGGCCGGGGGCCGTGCGCGCTATTGGGCAAATGCCCAAGGATGAAAGACAAATGCCCCAGTTCCTCGACAGCACCGCCCCCGATTTCGATGCCCGTTTCAAGGCCCTTCTGGAGATGAAGCGCGAGGACGCGCCGGATGTGGATGACACGGTCGCCGCGATCATCGCGGATGTGCGCAGGCGCGGCGATGCGGCGCTGATCGAGCTGACCGAGCGCTTCGA
Source organism: Alterinioella nitratireducens (assembly GCF_013155465.1). Classification (GTDB taxonomy): domain Bacteria; phylum Pseudomonadota; class Alphaproteobacteria; order Rhodobacterales; family Rhodobacteraceae; genus Alterinioella; species Alterinioella nitratireducens. The sequence continues at coordinate 47,955 of NZ_JABJVX010000012.1, forward strand.
CCGCCTGACCCTGACCCCCGACCGCTTCGCCTTCACCCCCGAGGAGATCGCGGAAGCCATCGAGGAGGTGCCGCAGGCCGAACGCGACGCCCTCGAACTGGCCGCCGCCCGCATCCGCGCCTACCACGCGCGCCAGATGCCTGACGACGAAAGCTGGACCGATGAGACCGGGGCCACCCTCGGCTGGCGCTGGACACCGGTTTCGGCGGCGGGGCTCTACGTGCCGGGGGGGCTGGCCTCCTATCCATCCTCCGTCTTGATGAACGCCATTCCGGCGGCGGTGGCGGGGGTCGAAACACTCGTCATCTGCGCGCCCACGCCGGAGGGAAAGGTCAACCCGCTGGTCCTGCTGGCGGCACATCTGTCGGGCGTGAAGACCGTCTACCGCTTGGGCGGCGCGCAGGCGATCGCGGCCATGGCCTATGGCACCGAAACCATAGCGCCCGTCGACAAGATAACCGGGCCGGGCAACGCCTATGTCGCGGCAGCCAAGCGGCGCGTCTTCGGCAAGGTCGGCATCGACATGATCGCGGGCCCCTCCGAGATCCTGGTGATCGCCGACAAGGATAATGACCCCGACTGGATCGCGCTGGACTTGCTGTCCCAGGCCGAACATGACGAAAGCGCGCAGTCGATCCTGATCACAGACGATGCCGATTTTGGCCGCGCCGTTGCGCAAGCCGTGGAAAACCGCCTCGAAACCCTCGACCGGCGCGCCATCGCGGGCGCAAGCTGGCGGGATTTCGGTGCGGTCATCACGGTGCGCGACCTCGATGAGGCCGCCACCCTCTCGGACCGGATCGCGCCCGAACATCTGGAGCTTTGCGTCGCCGACGCGGAGGCGCTGGCCGCAAAGGTCCGTCACGCGGGCGCTCTCTTCCTCGGGCCCTGGACGCCCGAGGCCATCGGCGATTATGTCGGCGGCCCCAACCACGTTCTGCCCACGGCACGCTCGGCGCGGTTTTCCTCCGGCCTCTCGGTGATGGATTTCCTCAAGCGCACGACTGTGGCAAAACTGACGCCTGCCGCCCTGAAGGCCATCGGTCCGGCGGCGGAAACGCTGGCAAACTCCGAAAGCTTGCAGGCACATGGGGGCTCGGTCCGCGCGCGGCTGGACCGTCTGAACGAGGGGGAGTGAGACGATGAGCGGCGATATCTGCCATATCGAGATTGACGACAGCGGGCTGCCTGCGCCCACGCCCGAGATCGAGCAGGAACGCAAGGTGGCGATTTTCGACCTGCTGGAGGCAAATAACTTCGCGCTGCCCGCGCAGGACGGGCGTACCGCGCCAGGTGGCCCCTACAAGCTGCACCTGGGCATCCGCGACCGCCGCCTTGTCTTCGATATCGACACCGAGGCGGGCGAGGATGCGGCGGAATTTCACCTCTCGCTCAGCCCGTTCAAGCAGGTGGTCAAGGATTACTGGCAGATCTGCGAAAGCTATTTCGACGCGGTGAAACGGCTGCCCCCCTCGCAGATCGAGGCCATCGACATGGGCCGCCGCGGCATCCACGATGAAGGCGCGCGGGTGTTGCAGGAACGGCTCGACGGCAAGGCGGATGTGGACCACGACACGGCAAGGCGCCTCTTCACGCTGGTCTGCGTATTGCATTACGGTGGCTGAGCGTGGATGACGAGGAGTTCCCCAGTTCGGTCCTGTTCTGCTGTGACCACAACGCCGTGCGCTCGCCCATGGCCGAGGGGCTGATGAAGAAATTCTACGGCCACCGCGCCTATGTGCAATCGGCGGGGGTGCATAACGACTTGGAAATCGACGGCTTCGCCATCGCGGTCTGCGCCGAAATGGGGGTAGAGCTGTCGCGCCACCGCTCGCGCAGCTTCGAGGAGATGAAGCAATGGGGCGATGACCTGTCGGGCTTCGACCTGGTGATCTGCCTCTCGCCCGCAAGCCAGCGCCTGGCGCTGGAGCTGACCCGGAATTTCCATGTCGACGTGGAATACTGGGCGATGCTGGACCCCACGGGCCTGGGCGAGACGCGCGAGGCCAAGCTCGCCGCCTATCGGCAGACGCGCGACCTGCTGATCACCCGCATGATCGGAAAATTCGGAGAACCGACGGAGCCGCAGACATGAGCAGGGATTTGATCTACCGCTATTACGACGCCTTCAACGCAGGCGATACCGACGCGATGCTGGCCTGCCTGACGCCGGATGTGGCCCATCACGTCAACGAGGGTGGCATCCGCGTCGGCCAGGAGGCGTTTCGCGCCTTTTGCGACCACATGGCCCGCACTTATCGCGAGGAGTTGAGCGATATCGTGGTGATGGTGTCCGAGGACGGCACCCGCGCGGCGGCGGAATTTACCGTAAACGGCGAATACCTGGCCGATGACGAGGGCCTGCCGCCCGCACGCGGCCAGCGCTACCGCCTGCCTGCCGGGGCCTTCTTCGACATCGAGGGCGGCAAGATCGCCCGCGTCACCACCTATTACAACCTCGCCGACTGGATCGCCCAGGTCTCGGCGTGAGCCTGGAATTCCGTAGCTTTCGAGGGGCGCAAGTGGCCGAGGTGCTGGACGATCTCGCCCGCCTGCGCGTCACTGTCTTCCGCGACTGGCCCTATCTCTACGAAGGCGATGCGGCTTATGAACGAGGCTATCTCTCGGCCTATACCACCCCCCGTGCCATCGTCACGGGCGCCTTTGACGGCGGCACCATGGTGGGGGCCGCGACCGGCATGCCGATGGTGGATCACGACGAGGGGCTCGGGGCGACATTGCAAGCTCGCGGCATCCCGTTGGAGGACGTGTTCTACTGCGCCGAATCCGTGTTGCTGCCAGATTTTCGCGGCCAGGGCGCGGGCCATGCCTTCTTCGATGCGCGCGAGGATCACGCCCGCGCCCTCGGCCTCAGCCATTCCGCCTTCTGCGCCGTGATCCGTCGCCACGATCACCCGGCACGGCCCGCCGGTTATCGCCCGCTTGGTCCCTTCTGGCGCGCGCGGGGATATGCGCCGCTGGAGGGCGCCATCGCGCGGCTTTCCTGGCGCGACACCGGCTCCAAGACCGAAACCGCCAAGCCACTGCAATTTTGGACAATGAGGCTCTGACCCATGCGCATCGCCGCCGCCGCCTACAACATGGATTTTCTAGACAATTGGCAGGCTTACGAGGATAAGCTTACCCGTTGGATCAGTGACGCCGCGGGGCAGGGGGCCGAGCTTCTGGTCTTCCCCGAATACGGCGCGATGGAGCTTGCCACGCTGGCCGGGCGCGAGGCCGCCGCCGATCTGGAGGCCAGCCTGCACGCCGTCTCGGACCGGATGGCGGACGCCGCCGCGCTGCACGCCACCCTCGCCGCACGGCACAAGCTGCATATCCTCGCCGCCTCCGCCCCCGTCTTCGACGGGGGGTCGCGCCCGGTCAATCGCGCCATGCTGTTCGGACCCGGTGGCCTTATCGGTCACCAGGACAAGCAGATCATGACCCGTTTCGAGGCCGAGACCTGGGATGTGGTCCCCGGCGGCCCCCTGCGCGCGTTCCGCATCGGCGACATCACCCTCGGCATCCTGATCTGCTTCGACGCCGAGTTTCCAGCACTTGCCCGCGCGCTGATCGAGGCGGGTGTCGACATCCTCGCCGTGCCCTCCTGCACCGACACCCTCGCGGGCTACTGGCGCGTGCGCGTCGGCGCGATGGCCCGCGCGCTGGAGGGCCAATGCGTCGTGATCCACGCGCCCACCGTCCTCCCCTGCGCCTGGTCGCCCGCCGTTGATGAGAACGAGGGCGCCGCCGCGATCTACGGCCCCCCCGACCTGGGCTTTCCCGAAACCGGCATCATCGCCCTGGGCCCGCACAACGCCCCCGGCTGGACACTCGCCGATATCGACCCCGCCGCGATTGCCCGCGTGCGCAAGGGTGGCGCGGTTTTCAACCATGCCCGCTGGCCCGACAGTGACGCACGCGCCAAATCGGGGGTTGAAATCGTTCAAACCGCAAATACAGCTTGAAATTCTTGACGTTGAGGCGCATCTAGCCGCCATCGCGCCCCAAGGGGCGATAATATTCAGGAGAAACCATGGCCAAGGAAGAACTGCTCGAATTTCCCGGCGTCGTAAAGGAACTCCTGCCGAATGCGACATTCCTGGTCGAGCTGGAAAACGGCCATACGATCATCGCACATACGGCAGGCAAGATGCGCAAGAACCGCATTCGCGTTCTGGCAGGCGACAAGGTGCAGGTCGAGATGACCCCCTATGATCTGACCAAGGGTCGGATCAACTACCGCTTCAAGTAAGGCGCGCGGATGCCCGCGCCCCGAAACGTGCGGTCCGATTTTCGGACAAGATGCGGGATCGTTGAATAATGCGTCTTATCCTGGGATCGGGAAGCCCCCGGCGGCTTGAGCTGTTGGGCGTTCTGGGCATCAAGCCCGATGCGATTCAGCCCCCCGATATCGACGAAACGCCGCTGAAAGGCGAACTGCCGCGCGCCTATTGCGCCCGCGTGACCCGCGACAAGGTGCAGGCGGTCGCGGCGGGGTCCGACGATATCGTGCTCTGCGCCGATACCACCGTCGCGATGGGCCGCCGCATCATGGGCAAGCCGCAAGATGCCGGTGAGGCCGCCAAGTTCCTCACCGATCTGGCCGGACGCCGCCACCGGGTCTATACCGCGATTGCGGTCCGCAAGGGCGGGACGCTCCGGGAACGGGTGGTGGAAAGCCGGGTGCAGATGAAACGGCTCAGCGATATCGAGTTGAACGGCTACCTTGCCAGCGGCGACTGGCAGGGCAAGGCGGGCGGCTATTCGATCCAGGGGCCCGCCGGTGCTTTCATCCCGTGGATTTCCGGCAGTCATTCGGCCATCATGGGCTTGCCGCTGGCGGAAACCGCGCAACTTCTGGCCGCCGCGGGCTGGCCGGTCTGGGGGCAACCATGAAAGGCCGCATCGTCGTTCTGGATCATCTCAACGGCCGCCCCGCCGCCGCGCTGATGGTGGATGGGCGTCTTGAGGATGTCCGCATCGACCCGCCCGAGGACGCCCCGCCGCAACCCGGTGCGATCCTGCGCGCGGTCTGCGACCGGCCCATGAAGGGGCAGGGCGGCATGATGCTGCGCATGGCCGACGGGATCCCTGGATTCCTGCGCCAGGCCAAGGGATTGGCCCCCGGCCAGACGCTGCTGGTGCAAGTGACCGGGATCGGCGAGGGCGGCAAGGCCACGCCCGTCGCCACGCGTCTTCTTTTCAAGAGCCGCTATGCCATCGTCACGCCCGAGGCGCGCGGCTTCAACATCGCGCGCTCGATCAAGGATGACGCGGAACGGGATCGCCTGCTGGAAATCGCGCATGAGGAAATGGCCGCGGCCCCCGACCATTTCGGGCTGATCCTGCGCTCTGCCGCCGAAAACGCCGATGAGGCCGCACTGGCCGAGGACATTGCCGCGATGCGGGATCTCGCCCTGACGGTGACCGCCGACACCGAAGGCGATCCCGAACTGCTCGTCGATGCGCCGGACGCGCATCACCTGGCCTGGCGCGATTGGGCCGCCCCCGCGCCCGATGCGGTCGAGGAGGGGTTCGGCCCGCATGGCGTGCTGGAGGCGCTTGATGCGGCCCTCAGCCCGCACGTCCCGCTGATTTCGGGCGCGTCGATGATCATCGAGCCGACCTCGGCCCTCGTCGCGGTCGATATCAATACCGGCAACGATACTTCGCTTGCCGCCGGGCTCAAGGCCAACCTCGCCGCCGCCCGCGACCTGCCGCGCCAGTTGCGCCTGCGCGGGCTTGGCGGGCAGATCACGCTGGACGTGGCGCCCATGCCCAAGAAGGATCGCCGCGGGTTCGAGGATGCGCTGCGCCGCGCCTTTCGCCTCGACGGCACCGATACAGTGCTTGCGGGATGGACCCCGCTTGGGCTTTATGAACTGCAGAGAAAACGCGACCGCGCCCCCCTGACCGACCTGATGATGCGATGACCTGCCCGATCTGCAAGAAGCCGACCGACCCCGAATACCGCCCCTTCTGCTCGCGCCGCTGCGCCGATGTCGATCTGGGGCGCTGGATGACGGGCAGCTACGCGGTGCCCTCGGACGATCCCGACGATATCGAGGAGGCGGCTGAGGCCGCCGGGGCCGCGACCACGGACACTTCGCGCCTGCACTGATCGGGGTGGCCGGATCAGTCCAGACCGGGGCAACGATCAGTCCAGTTTCCACGAATTTCTTGACGCGGGGCAAGTTGCCCTCGCAAGCTACGGCACGCGAAGGGCCGGGCAGGGAAATCGGTCCCGCACCACACAGGGAGATTTTCATGAAAAAGACGCTTCTTTCCGGGGCCGCCATCGGCCTAGCCATGTCCGCGACCGCCAGCGTCGCGCAAGGCATGGACGAACTGACCGTTGCCTATTTCCTCGAATGGCCGATGCCGTTCCAATATGCCAAGCAGATGGGCATCTACGAAGAGGAACTGGGCATCACCATCAATTGGCGCGCCTTCGACACCGGCACCGCGATGTCGGCAGCAATGGCCTCGGGCGATGTGGACATCTCGATCAGCCAGGGCGTGCCGCCCTTCGTTGTCGCGGCCTCCGCCGGTCAGGATATCCAGGTCGTCGATGTGGCGGTCAGCTATTCCGAGAATGACAACTGCGTCGTCCATGCCGATCAGGAGATCGACGCCAGCAACGTGGCCGACCTGGAAGGCGCCCGCGTCGGCGTGCCGATCGGCACCGCCGCGCATTACGGCTTCCTGCGCCAGATGGAGCATTTCGGCGTCGATGTCAGCAGCCTCGAAGTGGTCGACATGGCACCGGCCGACAGCGCCGCGGCTCTGGCGCAGGGCTCGCTCGACATGGCCTGCGGCTGGGGCGGGGCGCTGCGCCGGATGCTGGAACATGGCAACGTGCTGCTCTCGGGGGCCGAAAAGCAGGAGCTTGGCATCTATGTCTTCGACGTCACCTCCGTCCCCGCCTCCTTCGCCGAGGAAGAGCCCGAGCTTCTGGCCGATTTCCTCGCCATCACGGGCCGCATGAACGACATGTGGAACTCGGGCGAGAACACCGACGAGATGCTGCCGGTCATCGCCCAGGATGCCGGCATGGACGAGGAGGCCACGGCGGCCACGCTGGCGGGCTTCGAGTTTCCCTCCATCGAGGATCAGCTCTCCGAGACCTGGCTTGGCGGCGGCACGCAGGAGTTCCTGCTGGAAGTGGCCAACTTCTTCGTCGAGACCGGCAATATCGACGCCGCCCGCGACAGCTATGAAAGCGCGGTCAATACCGGCCCGCTGATGGCCGCGAATGGCGACATGTAAACCCTTGAAACGGGCGGCGCGGGGGCTTCCTCCCGCGCCGCCTTTTCGACCCACGCCGAACACCTGAAGGGGAATGGCCGCCATGACGGGACTCGTGCTCGACAAGATTTCCATGCGCTTCGACCTGCCCGACGGCGGCGCGGTGCAGGCGCTCAAGAACATCACCCTGACCATCCAGGAAGGCGAGCTGATGTCGGTCCTCGGCCCCTCGGGCTGCGGCAAGACCACGCTTCTCAACATCCTCGCGGGCTTCCTTGCGCCGACCGAGGGCACCATCGAACTCAATGGCCATTACGTCACCGGCCCCGACGCCGAACGCGGCATGGTGTTCCAGAAAGGCGCCCTTTTCGAATGGATGAGCGTGCGCCAGAACGTCGATTTCGGCCCCCGCATGAAGGGCATGGCCAAACCCGAGCGTGACCAGATCACCGATCACCTGCTCGAGGTCGTGGGCCTACAGGAATTCAAGGAAAAGGCCGTCTATGAGCTGTCCGGCGGCATGCAGCAGCGCGTGGCGCTGGCCCGGTGCCTGGCCAATGATCCGGATGTGATCTTGATGGATGAACCGCTTGGCGCGCTCGACGCGCTGACCCGTGAAAAGATGCAAGGGCTGGTGCTGAAGCTCTGGAAGGAGACCGGCAAGACCATCATCCTCATCACCCATTCGGTCGAGGAGGCGCTGCTCCTGGGCGAACGCCTGCTGGTCATGGCCCCGCGCCCCGGCCGCATCCACAAGGAATACCGGCTGCCCTTTGCCGAACGCGGCGTCGATGCCGATCTGCGCGATGTCAAGAAAACCGACCTCTTCGGTGAAACCCGCGATGAAATCCTGTCGATGATCTGGGACATGGAAGAGGAAATCATGGGCCGCACGGAAGGGGCTGCCTGATGCTGATCGCCGCCATCTATATCGCCCTCTTCGTCGCCGCCTTCTTTGCCGTCAAGGCCTTCACCGCGATGCGCGAATCGCGCCGCGATTTCACCTCGCTCAAGACCGTGACCTTCGGCGATGAAAGCGCCGTGCGCCCCAATCGCGCCGCCTCGGTCATCTCGGTCATTTCCATTTTCCTGATCTGGGGTGCCTTCACCGGTTCGGTCATCACCCCCATCCACGCGCCGGGGCCGTTCCTGGGCGAAACCTCCTTCACCTACACCGCCGAAAACGCGGCAGGGGAACGTGACGACGCCACCGTGCGTGCCATTGTCCGGCCCGTGGGCGAGGATGCCGAGCTGCCCGAAGGCGATGGCGGCGGCGACGGCTTTGCCCGCGACGACAGCGTGGCATTGAATGGCGGCCGCTCCAGCCTGATCCAGACCGGCGAGAATGACGAGGGCGCCGAGGAGGAGGGCTTTCGCATCGTCGCCATCAACGGCGAACTGATCGAGCCCGAGGCTGGCGAAGTCGTGACCGATGACGGAACCGTCACGCTCAGCCGGCGCGGCACGATCCGCTTCACCCCCTATGGCGGCTGGCAGATGGAGGAGATCTGGCTGCCCGCGCCGGAAGATGTCTGGGAACGCCTGATCGAAATCTCGCAAGAAGGCTATCGCGATTTCACCCTGGCCGAACATCTGGGCTATTCGCTCTTCCGGGTTCTGGCGGGCTTCGCCCTCGGGGCGCTGATCGGCATACCGCTCGGCTACGCGATGGGGCTTTCCAACTGGTTCCGCGGCTGGTTCGACCCGATCGTCGAATTCATGCGACCGGTGCCGCCTCTGGCGCTGATCCCGCTGGTGATCATCTGGTTCGGCATCGACGAAAGCGGCAAGATCTTCCTCTTGTTCCTCGCGGCACTCTGGATCATGACCATCGCCGCGCGGGCGGGCGTCTCGGGCGTGTCGATTTCCAAGATCCACGCCGCCTATTCTCTGGGCGCGTCCAAGGCGCAGATCATGCGCCATGTCATCATCCCCAACAGCTTGCCGGAGATTTTCACCGGCGCGCGTGTGGCGATGGGGGTCTGCTGGGGCACCGTGGTCGCCGCCGAGCTTGTCGCCGCCGAACAGGGCGCGGGCCAGATGATCGTGGCCGCATCGAAATTCCAGCTCACCGATATCGTGATCATGGGCATCATCCTCATTGGCATCATCGGCTACGGCATCGACATGCTGATGCGCTGGGCCGAACGCGTGCTGGTGCCATGGAAGGGCAAGGCGTAGCCCCCCGTTAAGGTTAACGCGCCCCCCCCCTCTTCTTTGTTCTGAAAATATCCTGGGGGAGGGCGCCCGCAGGGCGACCGGGGGCAACGCCCCCTAACCCGGCATCCAACAGGAACGACGCAGCGCGATTGGACCGGTTGTCGCCCCGCGTCTGTACGGGGGGGCATAGGGGGGTGTACGGGGGGTGTACACGCAGCTTGAGGGCGTTCCCCCCCGAATTCAGATCGAGATCACCCGCACCTAGCCGAAGACCTTGGTTAACGCCTTGTCCACGGCTTGCGTGATTTCGTCGATATCATCCGCCGTCGCGATCAGGGCCGGGCTGAAGCACAGCGTGTTGTTGAAGCCGGGCACCGACCGGTTGGTCGCCCCGATGATGACGCCTTGCGCCATGCAATCGGCCACCACGGCCTGCACGTCCTTCTCGGCGCAGGGCTCCTTGGACGTCCGGTCGCTGACCAGTTCCGCGCCCAGAAACAACCCCTTGCCCCGCACATCGCCAATCACGGCGTGCTTTTCCGCCAGCGCGTGCAGGTTGTCCAGCATCCGCTCGCCCATGCGCGTGGTGTTCTCCAGGAGGCCTTCCTCCTCGATGATCTTCATGTTCTCGATCGCCGCCGCAGGCCCCGCCGTGCAGCCACCGAAGGTCGAGATGTCGCGGAAATAGTTCAGCGGATCGGAGGCATCGTCCTTGAACATGGCAAACACCTCTTCCGTCGTCACCATGCAGGCAATCGCGGCGTAGCCCGAGGCAACGCCCTTGGCCATGGTGACGAAATCGGGCTCCACCCCGTAATGCTGATAGCCGAACCAGGTGCCGGTGCGCCCGACGCCGCAGACCACCTCGTCGATATGCAGAAGCACATCGTATTTGCGGCAGATCTCCTGCACGCGGGGCCAGTAGCCCTCGGGCGGCGTGATGACACCGCCGCCCGCCGTCACCGGCTCAAGGCAGAGCGCACCAACCGTATCGGGGCCCTCGCGCAGGATGGTTTCTTCAATGGCATCAGCGGCTTTCGCCCCGTATTCCTCACCCGACAGGTCCCATTGCGCGCGGTATTCCATGCAATGCGGCACGCGCACGAAGCCGGGCGCGAAGGGACCGTATTGCGCATTGCGTTCATCCTGGCCGCCTGCCGACATCGCCGCCAGGGTGGACCCGTGATAGTCGCGGTCGCGGTAGAGGATCTTGTGCTTCTTGCCGCCATGGCGCTTATGCGCGATCTGGCGGACCATCTTGAACGCCTTCTCATTCGCCTCCGAACCGGAATTGGTATAATAGACCCGGCTCATCCCCGGCATCTTCTCGATCAGCATCTCGGCAAAGATCGAGCCCGGAATGGAGCCCGCCGAATTGGCGAAATAGTTCATCTTGACCAGCTGGTCATAGACCGCCTTGGCGATGCGCTCGCGCCCGTAGCCCACATTGACGGTCCAGACCGCGCCCGAGACGGCATCGAGATGCTCCTTGCCGGTCGCATCCCAGACCCGCATCCCCTTGCCCTCGACGATGATCCTCGGGTCATTGGTTTCCAAGGGCTTGTGCTGCATCAAATGGTGCCACAGATGGGCGCGGTCGGCCTCGATCACGGCGGTCAGATCATTGGGGCTGAAAGGGGTGTTCATGAGTCTCTCTCCTGGATGAACAGGCATATTGACAGGGAGTCTGACGGTTTCACAGGGCTTCAGATAGGGCCAGAGGGGGCGTGCCGATAACGCCAGAATATTGACAATTGCGGGGCCGGCAGGCAAGGCTGAATGCAGTCCAATTCACGCGGGGTCATAAGTCCAGTCATGCCCATACCGGTGGACAGTTTCTACCTCGATCCCGACGTCGAAGGAACCCTGCAACAGAAGGTCCAGCGCCTTGTTGCAGAAGGAATTTTATCAGGCCGCTTCCGCCCGGGAGAAAAGCTTCCCTCCAGCCGGAAACTGGCCCGCCACCTGCAGATCAGCCGCATCACCGTCACCAATGCCTATACCGAATTGCTGGCCGATGATTACCTGAATTCGCGCGGGCGCTCGGGCTATTTCGTCTCGAAAACCGCGCCGGTTCCAGCCAGCTTCGATCCCCCCGCAAGGTCCGAGAAAGGCGGCATCGACTGGTCCCGCGCCATCGGGCGGCGGTTCGTCAGCCCCGGTTGGCCGATCCGGCCGTCCAATTGGAAGGACTACCCCTATCCCTTCATCTACGGCCAGGCCGACCCGCGCCTTTTCTCGCATCAGACCTGGCGTCAATGCGCGCTCCAGGCCCTGGGGCAGAAGGATTTTTCCGTCCTCACCGCCGATTACTACGAACAGGACGATGAGCGGCTGCTGGAATACATCCAGCGCCATATCCTGCCGCGCCGGGGGATCGCCGCGCGCAAGGATCAGATCCTGATCACATTGGGTGCGCAGAACGCGCTGTGGATGACGGCACAGATCCTGCTGACGCAGCGCCGGGTCGCGGCGATGGAGAACCCCGCCTATCCCGGCCTGCGCGAGATCCTCAGCCAGACCCGCTGCCGCACCGTCGCGATAGATGTCGGGCCTGAGGGCCTGCCGCCGGGCCGGCTGCCGCCCGATACCGACGTGGTCTTCGCCACCGTCTCGCACCATTGCCCGACCAATGTGACCATGCCGCTGGAGCGCCGGAAGGAGCTGCTGCGCCTGGCCGAAGCGCGCGGCTTCGTCATCGTCGAGGACGAGTATGAGTTCGAGCTGTCCTTCCAGGCGGCCCCGTCGCCCTCGCTCAAATCCATGGACCAGGGCGGCTGCGTCATCCATATCGGCTCGTTCTCGAAATCGCTCTTTCCCGGCCTGCGCCTTGGCTATGTCGTGGCCTCGGAGGAGTTCATCCGCGAGGCGCGCGGCCTGCGCGGCCTGGTGCTGCGCCATCCGCCCGGCCACATCCAGCGCACCGTCGCCTATTTCCTGTCGCTCGGCCATTACGACGCGCAGATCAACCGGATGCGCCAGGCCTATCAGCGCCGCCGCGCGGTGATGGACCAGGCCATTGCCGCCGAGGGGCTGAGCATCGCCGAGATCGCGGGGCAGGGCGGGTCGAGCTTCTGGATGATCGCGCCGCCCGGGATCGACACCGAAGACCTTGCCCGCCGCCTCGACCGGCGCGGGGTCGTGATCGAACCGGGCCGCGGGTTCTTCGGGCCCGACCACGGTCCCTCGCGCCATTACCGCCTGGCCTACAGCTCGATCCACGAGGACCGGATCCCCGAGGGCATCCGCCTCATCGCCGAGGAAATCCGCGCCAGCCCCGCTTAACGCCCCATCAAGGTTAACGCGCCACCGCCCGCTTCTTTGTTCCGGAAATATCCTGGGGAGTCGCCCAGGGGGCGACGGGGCAAAGCCCCCCAAACACGCCGGTTTGGTCCTATCGGGCCGCCCGAACTGGCCCTAACGATGGCCCCCCGCAACCCGCTAGTGTCGCCACAAATCTCACCCCCCGATTTCCTGCCCGCCGGAGTCCCGCCCCATGAAGATGACCACCGAAGAAGCCTTTGTAAAAACCCTCCAGATGCACGGGATCGAGGATGCGTTCGGCATTATCGGCTCGGCCATGATGCCGATCTCGGACATCTTCGGACAGGCCGGGATCCGGTTCTGGGATTGCGCGCATGAAGGCTCGGGCGGGTTCATGGCCGACGGCTACACCCGCGCCTCCGGCAAGATGAGCATGATGATCGCGCAGAACGGGCCGGGCATCACCAATTTCGTCACCGCCGTGAAAACCGCCTATTGGAACCACACGCCGCTGCTGCTGGTCACGCCGCAGGCCGCGAACAAGACGATGGGGCAGGGCGGCTTTCAGGAGATGGAGCAGATGCGCCTCTTCGCCGATTGCGTCGCCTACCAGGAAGAGGTGCGCGATCCCGCGCGCATGGCCGAGGTGCTGAACCGGGTGATCCTTCAGGCCAAACGCGCCTCGGCGCCTGCCCAGATCAACGTGCCGCGCGATTTCTGGACCCAGGTGATCGACATCGAGTTGCCCGCCATCGTCGAGTTCGAGCGCCCCTCGGGTGGGGCGGATGCCGTGCAGGCCGCCGCCGATCTGCTGTCGGAGGCGACATTCCCCGTCATCCTGAACGGCGCGGGCGTGGTGCTTGGCGGCGCGATCCCGGCGAGCCGGGCTTTGGCCGAGCGCCTCGATGCCCCGGTCTGCGTCGGCTACCAGCACAATGACGCCTTCCCCGGCTCGCACCCCCTCTTTGCCGGGCCGCTCGGCTATAACGGGTCCAAGGCCGCGATGGAGCTGATCAAACAGGCGGATGTGGTGCTCTGCCTCGGCACCCGCCTCAACCCGTTCTCGACCCTGCCGGGCTATGGCATGGACTACTGGCCGACAGACGCGAAGGTGATCCAGGTCGATATCAACCCCGACCGGATCGGCCTGACCAAGACAGTGACCGTGGGCATTGTGGGTGACGCGAAACAGGTCGCCGAGGGGATCCTGAACAAGCTTTCGGATGCCGCAGGCGATGCGGGGCGCGACGACCGCAAATCCACCATCGCGCAGACCAAGTCAGCCTGGGCGCAGCAGCTCTCCTCGATGGATCACGAGGAGGACGACCCAGGCACCACCTGGAACCAACGCGCCCGCGCCGACAAGCCCGACTGGATGAGCCCCCGCATGGCCTGGCGCGCGATCCAGGCGGCCCTGCCGAAGGAGGCGATCATCAGCAGCGACATCGGCAACAACTGCGCCATCGGCAATGCCTACCCGTCCTTTGATGAGGGGCGCAAATACCTGGCCCCCGGCCTTTTTGGGCCTTGCGGCTACGGCCTTCCTTCCGTGATCGGGGCCAAGATCGCCTGCCCGGACACCCCCGTGGTGGGGTTTTCCGGCGACGGGGCGTTCGGTATCGCGGTGACGGAACTGACCGCCATCGGGCGCGAGGAATGGCCCGCCGTGACGCAGGTGGTCTTCCGCAACTACCAATGGGGGGCGGAAAAGCGCAACTCGACGCTCTGGTTCGACGACAATTTCGTCGGCACCGAACTGGATGAGAAGGTGAGTTACGCGGGTATTGCGAAGGCTTGCGGCCTGCAGGGCGTGCAGGCCCACACGATGGAGGAGCTGACGGCGGCCCTGGATCAGGCGCTGAAGGATCAGAAGGCGGGCAAGACGACGCTGATCGAGGCGATGATCAACCAGGAACTGGGCGACCCGTTCCGCCGCGACGCGATGAAGAAACCGGTCGAGGTCGCGGGCATCAATGCGGCCGACATGCGCCCGCAGAAGGCGGGTTGACTGGCAGGAAATTCTCCGGGCAATCAGAGGGTTGCCCGGTAGATCATTGGCTGGCCGCGAATGCCTGTCCTGACCGAAATCGAGCGCGGGTAGCAGCCCGCAGATTTTTCCAAGAACCCTATGGACAGCCCCGCCCGAACCCCCTAGAACGCCCCCACCCACGGCAAGGATTTGCCGTCCCCGTGCCCGGGTAGCTCAGGGGTAGAGCAGTGGATTGAAAATCCTCGTGTCGGTGGTTCGATTCCGCCCCCGGGCACCATTAAATCAAAGACTTAGTGGAAATCCCGATTTCTTAGGCTCACCATAGGCTCTACCGTATTCTCAACTATAATGATAGTTGCCAGGCTACAGTACCGGCACCCTTTCCTGCCGATAATTTTGAGTTCGCTAACCTAGCTTACGCCAAGCTAGTGTTCCGAGTCTGACGGTTACCACCTGTTGCCCCTGAACCGCGCCGGGTTTGCCGGAGGCTGATTTCGGTTAGCTGCGCGGCCATGGGTTCAGTTTCCAGAGCGGCGTAGAAGTTGGCCTCGGCTTCTGCGGGCGGGATGTTCCCGATCGGCTCGAGGAGACGGCGGTTGTTGAACCAGTCCACCCATTCGAGCGTCGCGTATTCCACGGCCTCGAAGTTGCGCCAAGGCCCCCGGCGGTGAATGACCTCGGCCTTGTACAAGCCGTTGATCGGCTCGGCCAAGGCGTTGACGCAGCTGTCGCCGACGCTGCCCACCGAGGGTTCGATGCCGGCTTCCGCCAATCGCTCGGTATAACCAATGGACAGGTATTGCGAGCCCCTGCCGCTGTGGTGGACCATGCCAACTTGAGTGCCCCGTCTGAACTGGTCCACCGTTATGTTTAGAAAACGGAGTAATCAGCCTCCGGGAAAACCGGGGCGGTTCATATAAGTCACCCATCATTTACGAAGGGACCGCTGCTGAAGGGCTGGAATCCCCAAGCCAATTACCGGCCACAAAACCGGGGGAACTCCAACTGCAACTCCGATTGTCAGCTTCAGATGCTCCTGACAACGCATCGCCTTTCCACAAGTCATACAAACCGGCGATAGAACACGGTCAGGCAGTCAAATCCCGCGACTCAGTTCACGACCCTTTCCGCGACGCTCATGCCTTCGGAGAGGCCGGAAGACGGATAGAGGATCACTCTGTCGTTTTCGGCCAATCCACTGGTGACCTGGGCTTCAACACCGTTGTTGGGACCTATCTCAATGGTGCGGAGTCGGGCCACGCCATCAACCACGACAAAGACAGTCCAGGCGTTCCGGCTGCGAAACAGGGCGCTGGCCGGGACGATAAGGGTGTCTTCGCTCTCCCAGACAATAATCTGCGATTCCACGCGGAACCCGTGCCCCAGGCCCGCATAGTCTTCCGATGGGCTGGCAAAAGCGATGACGGTATTCACACGTTGTTCTTCGACGCCAAGGGCCGAGAATTGCGTGATGCCGAACGGATCGACACGGATCACTTCGCCGGTCAATTCGGTCGGGCCGCCCCAATCGGCGATGATCACTGGATCGCCAACTGCGACCTGCACGGCATCCGTCGAGAGAAGTTCGACCACGACCTCCAGATCGTTTTCGATGTTTCCGATTTCCATGATGGGCGCGCCTGCGGGGAGCGAGGTTTCGCTTTCCTGCATCACGCGCAGGATGTGGCCGTCTGCCGGTGCAAAGAGCGGAATATCATCGTCGGCTGTTCCGATTGCGGCGGCCAGCCGGGGGTCGTCGAAGCCGATCAATTGGGCCTGGGCATTGGTGATCTCTGCTTCGCGCACCGAAATCGCGGCCTCTGCCGTATCGACATTCGCCTGTGCCACGCGGGCCGTCTGGCTGGCGCGGTCCAGTGCGGCTTGGCTCAGAATGCCGCGTTCGACCAGTTGTTCCGTTCGTTCCAACTCGGTCTCGGCCAGGTCGCGATTGGCGAGCGCCGCATTCAGTTCGGCGCGCGCCACACGAAGTGCGGCTTCGGCGGCTGTCACAATGGCCTGTGCCCGTTCGCGCGTGCGCACATCGAGGGCTGCGGGGTTCGTCGGGCGCATGTGTGCGACGACGGTCTCACCGCGCACAACCGGATCACCGGGCTGGACGCTGACCCTCTGCAACTGGCCTGCGACCGGAGTGGAGACGACGTAGGCATCGCGCACCCGGGTGCGGCCTTCTTCGTCGATGGTCAGCTGCATGGTGCCCCGTGTGACTTCACCCATGTCCACCATCGTCGGACGGGGCCAGAAAGCGACGGTCAGCGCGCCAATGATCAACAGCACAGTTGCCGTGGTCAGGATCAGGCGGGATCGTTTTCTTGCTTTGGCCATGACGGCTACTCCCTCGTTTTCAGGGCCGAGACGAGTTCTGCTCGGTCGACATCTCGTTTCACCAGCCAGCCGGAGGCGACAGCCGCCCCAAGCACGACCATTGCGGCAAAGCCGTAGCTCGCGGGGTCAAAGACCGCGGGAATCTGATAAAGCTCACTCGAAAATCCGGCGGCAATGCCGAAGGACAGATAATAGCCCAGCACACTGCCAACCGGCAGAGCCACCAGCGTGACGATGGCCAACTCGCCCAGCAACACGAAGGCAGCCTCGCCCCTGGTGAAGCCGATGACTCGCAGGCTCGCCAGATCGCGGGAGCGCTCGGCATAGGCAATGCGGGCGGCATTGTTGACGATGCCGAAGGTGATCACGAAGGCGATCGCCCCCATCACGTAGCGGATCGCGCCTGCGCCTGTGTTCATCAGGGTCTGGAACGCGACTTCTGCCTGGCTCTTGAGGCTGACGCCAGCAACGGTGGGCATGTCTTGCAAGGCTGCGTAAATCTCCGTCGCGTATGCCTCGTCTATCGACAGGTAGGCCCCGGAGACGCGGTTTGGTTCGCGCAGGGCGCGATTGAGCGTGGCAAGGTCCATATAGGCCGGGGAACCCAACAGGCTTTCGGCGATGGCAGTGACCGGGATTTGCAGCACGGGCTGGCGGCCTTCGCGCACCTCGGCGGTGAGAACATCACCGGGCCGGATGTTCAGTTTGACCGCCAACGCGGTGGACAGCACGATACCGCCGTTTTGCAAGGGAATGTCCACCAGATCGCTGCCCAGCGCCCGGCTGAGGCGAGTGTCCGGGGACAATCCAGCGACAACGCCGCGATGGGTCGCAAGGCCGTTGCGCAACACCACAGGCACATGGCGCACGGGTTCGACATATGTCACACCCTCCATCCGACGCAGATTGAATATCGTCTCCTCCGACGCGGCATGCGTGAAGCTGACGGCAATGTCGCTTCGGTCGATGACGTTGAAGGTCAGGTCGATCGTGCGGTCAAAGCCCGCATAGATCGTGATCATCGACACGCTCAGCGCCATGCCACAGGCGATCCCGATCATCGCACCTGCCATGCGTGCAGGCTGGCGGGTGATCCGGCGCAGCACCATGCGGGAGGGTTGATCAAGAAAGCGGTTCAGAGTGTGTCCGATGGCCCCGGTGCGGCTGTAATCGGCAGGGGCCGGTGCGCGCATGGCGGAGGCGGGCGTCAAGGCGAAGACACTGCGCAGAACCAGCAGACCCCCGGCAGAAGCCGAGAGGATACTGACGCTCACGCCAGTGACAAAGGACGCCGGATCAAGCTGGAAGACAAGAAAGGGAAATTTGAAATAGGCGACATAGACCTGTATCAGGGCGCGTCCGCCCGCGATCCCCAGGAGGCACCCCGCAAGCGCGCCACCGATGGCGATGGCAAGGACGAGCTTGAAGTAATGCGCGCCGACCTCGGTGTTGGTGTACCCAAAAGCTTTCATCAGCCCGATTTCCTCGCGTTCGGACTGCACCATGCGGTTGATCACGATGTAGAGGAGAAAGGCCGCAACGGCGAGGAAGATGGGCGGCACGCCCGCCGCCGCCGCCTCCAGCCCACTGATTTCCTCGCTGACAAGCTGGTTCGAGGCTTGATCGGCCAACGGATAGGCCCCGGTCCCGCCATAAGGGTCGAGGATGCGGTCGACGGCATCCATGACCGCCGCCTCATTTGCGCCGCGTGACAGGGACAGGAGCGCTTCGTTAAAGGCACCCTCCATGTCGTAGGCCGCCGCAAGCGCCGAGCGGCTCATCCAGATTACGCCGAAGCGGGCATCATCGGGGATCAGTTCACCCGGCGCGGTGGTGTAGAGAAACTCTGGCGCTTGAGCGAGACCCACGACCTGAAAGCTGCGTCGCGCGCCGTTCATTGTGGCGTCAATCCGGTCGCCGGGGCGAAGGTCATGGGCCTGGGCAAAGGCCTCCAGCAACAGTATCTCGTCGGTGTGATCGCTGTCGATCATGCGCCCGTCGGTCAGGAACACATCGTTCAGACGGGGATTGCGCAGATCGGGCAGGGACACTGCCTGCGCCTGCACCGGCAGATCAAAATCCGCCACGTCGATCAGTGCCGCACCCACGACGCGCGGCTCTACCGCACTGACGCCATCTATCGCGGCCAGTCGCGTCACCATGCGGTCGGGCGCTCGGGTGACCGGGGCGAAGACCTCGGCCAGACGGTAGCGTTCATAATAGGCGGCGCGGGTTTCATTGAGCGATGTGACCAATCCCGTCATCATCACCAACATGCCGACGCCCACGGCGATCACCATGCCGATGGCGAGAGCCTGCCCCTTCATGCGCCACAGATCGCGCAGAATTTTATGATCGAGCGGGCTCACCATTCGATCCCTTCAGGGGTGAGCTTGGTGTCGTTGACCACCACTTCGCGGATGCCCCCGTCGGCAAAGTGGATCACACGATCCGCCATCGCCGCCTGAGACGCCGCGTGGGTCACGATCAACACCGTTGCCCCCAGCTTTTCGTTCACGTCCTTGAGCACGTTCAGAACGGCCCGCCCGGTGGTGCTGTCCAAAGCCCCCGTCGGCTCATCACAGAACAGCACCGTGGGGTTCTTGGCCACCGCACGCGCAATCGCCACGCGCTGCTGTTCGCCGCCCGAAAGTTGCGCGGGAAAGTGATCGACCCGTTCGCGCAGGCCGACCATGGCCAGTGCCGCGTCGGGCTCCATCGGGTCGCGCGCAATTTCGGTCACAAGCTCCACGTTTTCGCGGGCTGTGAGGCTGGGCATCAAGTTGTAGAACTGAAAGACGAACCCCACGTGATCGCGGCGGTAGAGGGTCAATTGCCTGTCCGTCATCTCTGACAGGTTCTGGTCCTGAAAGAAGGCATCGCCTGCCGTCGCACGGTCCAACCCGCCAATGATATTGAGCAAGGTGGATTTGCCGCTGCCCGATGGCCCAAGCAGCACAACGATCTCTCCCTCCGGAATATCCAGATCGACGCCGCGCAATGCATGCACGGCGGAGCGTCCCTCGCCGTAAACTTTGGTGATGCCCCTGGTCGAAAAAGCATTCTGCGCCATTATCAGCAAGCCGTTCAGTTATTTCTGAACATACTAGACAGCTAAGTGGTGGGACGCTAGCCTTTTATAAACTCGCCATCCCTGGAGACGCGACGTGACGAAGGCCAAACCTGTGAAATCCGTGGAAACTGCCCGCGCAGACTTTATCGAGAAAATCGGGATGATCGCGAGATCCGAAGGGCTGCCACGTATTGCGGGCCGCGTTCTGGCAATGCTGCTTTACGATGGCGAGCGGGTGTCGTTCGGGCAGCTTGCGACGGCCCTGCAAGTCAGTCGAGGCAGTATCAGTTCCAGCGTTCGCATGCTCGAAAGCCAGCAACTGATCAAACGTGTCGCCAAACCGGGCGACCGGCAAGACTACTTTCAGGTTGTCGATAATGCGTTTGTAAACATGGTGGAGGCGTCAGCCGCACGCGCGCGCCTCGCCGCTGCTGATATCGAAGACTCCCTAAACGAAATACCCTTGTCCGAGACCGGTGCGCGAGAGCGCGTCGCCAGCTACGCGGCTTTCTACCGCGCGATGGATGACGGACTGAAAACGACCGCCGAGGCGCTCAGAAACAACGAGTAGTCGCGGCCGCGGCTGGAAGGTTCCGCAAGAAAGCGGTCATTGATGAGGGCACAGCGTAGGGCAGCTTTGTCCCGCATAGCGGTCGTCGATACTCCGAGAATGCTGCGGCACGCACGAATGTCCGCAATGTGGGCTGCGGCCGCAGCATCTTGACCGGTCGGTGTAAGGCAGGTTTGGGCCGATTGCTGTCATCGACTTTGCCCAGGTGAGACCTAGGCCTGCAGGTCAGGCATTCGTTCAATAAGAGCGATGGGTCGTTGCCATACTCAAGTTCAAATCTTGAGTATCTAAATCAGTGGACGGTGGAGATTGGATGGAAAATCCTGAGAGAAATGACCTCGGGTTCAGCCCGTGTTGGCCGGTTGCAGCGTGCTGGCCGCCGTTTCGCGTCACACAGTCCCGACCAGCCGCTGCTCAGGTCTCAACCCGCCGGTGGCTCTGCCGCAACGCGATCCGGCCAAGGGCCGTTGCCGCTGCCGCCTGGCAAGGTTCGACCACCGCCAGGCCGGTCTCCGCCTCCAGCGTGGCGCGGTACTGGGCCATTCCGGCGCAGCCCATGATCAGGACATCCGCGCCATCCTCGTCGCGCAGGCGCTTGCCGGTGGCGATCATCGCGGCGAGGCTCTTGCCCGGATCGGCGAGGTCGCCCACCCCGAGGCCGAGCGCGCGGTCACCCGCCAGCCGGTCCAGAACCCCCATCGATCCGAAGGCGCGCAGGTGGCGCGGGATCGAGCCGGGCAGGATCGCGATCACGCCGAAACGCTGGCCGAGAGTAAGCGCGGTCATCACCGCCGCCTCCTGGATGCCGAGGACGGGCAGGGCGGTCTGGTCGCGCAGCGCATGGAGGCCGGGATCGCCGAAACAGGCGATGACAAAGCCCGCCGCGTCGGTCTGGGCGGCGGCAAGGGCCAGCATCGGTGCGATGGTCAGGTCGGCCTGGCGCTGGCTTTCGATGCCGGGTGGCCCTTCGGCCAGGGTCAGGCAGCGGATCGGCACCCCGAAGCGGCGCAGGGGCTCGACCGCCGCGTCGATGCCTTGGGTCACGGTTTCCGAGGAATTCGGGTTGATGACGATCAGCGATCCGGTCATGCGCCCGCCCGTGTCGTCGATTGTATCTCGATCTGGTAGCCCTCGGGGTCGTTGAAGACGAAGGCCCGGATGCCGATCTGGTCGTTCTCGAACAGGTCCGACAGCCCGTCGAGCGCCTGCGCCTTGGCATAGCCATACCAGGCATCGACATCCGCCACCCGGATGCAGAGTTGCACCGGCTTCTCAGCGGTCCATTTGTTCATGCCCCTGGTCTCATCCACCAACCCGACATGGGCGCCGGGGCAGATGCGGTAGATCTTGCAAAACCCCTGGTCGATGGTCAGGCGCAGGCCGAGCACGTCCTCGTAGAATGCCATCGCGGCGGGCAGGTCGCGGTAGTAGAGGAAGGTGATCGCCAGTTCATTGGGCGCGTCGGGTCGGGTCATGTCTCCTCCTCGTATTGCGTGGGCCGGGTGGCCAGGTGGGGCCGGTCGATCCAGCGGCCCGCGCCGGGGGTGCCGTGGAACGCGCCGCCCTTGCAAAGGGTCTTGCCGCGCAGCATCACCTGAACTGGCCAGCCTGTGACGGTCCGGCCCTCCCACGGGTTATAGCCGACATTGTCATGCAGGTCGTCCGCGCCGTAGGTCACGCTCTTCCCCGCGTCCCAGATCACGATATCGGCATCCATCCCCGCCGAAATCGCGCCCTTGCCGGTCAGCCCATAGGTCTGCGCCGGGGCCGTGGCGATCAGCCGCGCGAACATCTCCGGCCCCAGGCCGCCCTCGCGCATCATCGCGTCGAACATCAGCGGCAGGCGCGTTTCCAGCCCCGGCAACCCGTTGGCGATCTGGTGAAACCTTGCGTCCGGCCCTGCCGAGAGCTTGCCGGTTTGATCATAGCGGTAGGGCGCGTGATCGGAGGAGACGAGTTGCAGATCGCCTTGCGCCAGCGCCTGCCACAAGGCACGCTGATCGGCCTCCTGGCGTTGCGGCGGCGAACACATCCATTTCGCCCCTTCCAGCCCCGGACGGTCCAGCACATCCTCGGTCATCAGCAGGTAATGCGGGCAGGTCTCGGCCCAGACCGGGGCCCCCTCGGCGCGCGCCTTGCGCATGGCGGCGGCCCCCTCAGTGGTCGAGATATGGAACAGCATCACCGGCTGATCCAGGTAGGCGGCGAAGCGGCACATGCGTTCGACCGCGTCGATCTCGGCCAGGCGGGGATGCGAGGCGGCGTGATCGCGTGGCCGGGTCCGTCCCGCCGCGATCAGGCTTTCCCTGGCGTGGGACAGGATGGCATCGGTTTCGGCATGGACGCAGACCAGCGCCCCATGCGCGCGGGCCTCGGACATGACGGCGAGGATCTGATCATCCTCCAGCTTGATGTTGTAGGTCGTGAACAGTTTGAGCGAGCGATGCCCCGCGTTGATCAGTGCCGCCAGATCGTCGCGAAATCCCGCGACGGCGGGATCGGTCACCGTGATATGAAAGGCGTAGTCGATCATCGCGCCCCTGCGGGCGCGTGCCTGGTAGGCCGCCACGGTCTGCGCCAGTGGCTCGCCCCTGGCCTGCGCGGCGAAGGAGATCACGGAGGTCGTGCCGCCCATGGCCGCGGATCTTGTGGCGGTCTCGAACGTATCGGCGTTCATCACGCCCATGCCCGACATCTGTTCGATATGGGCATGAACATCGACGCCGCCGGGCATCACCCAGTGCCCGCCCGCGTCGATCACCTCAGCGCCCTCGATCCGACCCCCGATGGCGGCGATCTTGCCGTCCCTGATCCCGACATCGCCGTCGATGATCCCGTCCGGTGTCACGACCCGCCCGCAGCGGATCACCCTGTCCATCTCTGTCGCCATCGCCCCTCCGTTCGCGGGCGAGTGAGCAATGCCAGCCGGACAAGGTCAAGGGGGGCATTTGACCGCTCGACATCCGCGCGATGGCGAAGAACACTGGCCGACAGATGAGAAGGAGGCTCGCGCCATGGTCTATCCCCTGTTCCTGGACGACGAGCACGAGATGCTGCGCGACCAGATCCGCCGCTTCGTCGCCGAGAAAGTCCACCCTGCCGCCGATCAATGGGAGAAGGACGGCTGCGTCCCCCGTGAGATCCTGCGCGAGATGGGAGAGCTTGGCTTTCTGGGCATCCGCTATCCGGAGGAATATGGCGGCAGCGCGATGGACACCCGCGCGACGGTGGTCCTGGCCGAGGAACTGGGCCGATCGACCTATGCGGGTTTCGCGATCACGGCGCTGGTGCATACCGACATGGCCTCGGTGCACCTGTTCAACGCGGGCAGCCCGGAGCAGCGCGCGGCGCATATGGCCGATGTTGTCGCGGGCCGCAAGATCGTCGCGGTCGCGGTGACGGAACCGGATGCGGGCTCGGACGTGAAGGGCATCCGCACCACGGCGCGGCGCGAGGGCGGGGATTTCGTGCTGAACGGGTCCAAGATGTTCATCACCAACGGGGTTCACGCCGATCTTTATTGCGTCGCGGTCAAGACCGAGACCGGCGGCCCGGCCAGCCGCTCGGTCAGCATGATCCTGGTCGAGAAGGACACGCCTGGCCTGTCCGTCGCCCGTGTGCTGGACAAGACCGGCTGGCGATCCTCGGACACGGCCGAGCTGTCGTTCCAGGACTGCCGGGTGCCTGCCGAAAACCTTCTGGGCGCGGAGGGGCAGGGGTTCTACGCGATCATGCGGAATTTCCAGAATGAACGCATCGTGCTGGCGGCGATGACGATGGGCGAGGCACAGGCGGCACTGGACCTGACGCTGGATTACGTGAAGACGCGGGCGGCTTTCGGCGCGCCCCTGTGGTCGAAACAGGCGATCCGGCAGCGGCTGGCGATGCTCTCGGCCCGCGTCGCCGCTGCGCGGGCCTTCGTCTATGCCACGGCGGCCCGCGATGCGGCGGGCGAGGAGGTGGTCAAGGAGGTCTCGATGCTCAAGGCGCTCTGCGGGGAACTGGTCAACGAGGTCATGTATGATTGCGTGCAGTTCCATGGCGGCACCGGCTACATGCGCGGCACGACCATCGAACGCATGGCCCGCGACGCGCGGGTGCAATCCATCGGTGGCGGCGCGACCGAGGTGATGCTGGAGGAAGTGGCCAAGCGGCTCTGACCCTTGCGGGCGCGACCCCGTCGCGGGGCCGGTCCGGCGGAGGGGCGATCCTTCGAAGGATCACCCGACTTTCTTCTAAGAAAGTCAGCCCGTCGCGCATCAGGCAAATGGGCGGGGCCTTACTCCGCCGCTTCGCGATGCGGCGCGCCCTCGCCGTAGGGGACGTTCACCCCGCCATAGCGGCGCACGCGGATATTGCATTGCTCGGCATGGCCGACGAAGCCCTCCAGCATGCACAGGCGGCTCCCGTATTCGCCGATCATGGTCGCGGCCTCGTCCGTGGTGATCTTCTGGTAGCTGTGCGTTTTCAGGAACTTGCCGACCCAGAGCCCGCCGGTGTAGCGGCCCGCCTTCTTGGTCGGCAGGGTGTGGTTGGTGCCGATCACCTTGTCGCCATTGGCGACGTTGGTGCGCGCGCCCAGGAACAGCGCGCCGTAGCAGGTCATGTGCTCCAGGAACCAGTCGTCGCGGTCGGTCATCACCTGCACATGTTCCGACGCGATATCGTCGGCCACCTTCAGCATTTCTTCATAAGTATCGCAGACGATCACTTCGCCATACTCCTCCCAGCTGACACGGGCGGTGCCGGCGGTCGGCAGGATCTCCAGGATGCGGTCGATTTCTTTCAGCGTGCCTTCGGCGAGGCTGCGCGAATTGGTGAGAAGGACACAAGGGCTGTTATAACCATGCTCGGCCTGACCCAGGAGGTCGGTGGCGCACAGCTCGGCATCGGCGGCAGTGTCATCCGCGATAACCATGGTTTCGGTCGGGCCCGCGAAGAGGTCGATGCCGACGCGGCCGAACAGCTGGCGCTTGGCCTCGGCCACGAAGGCATTGCCGGGGCCGACCAGGAGATGCACCGGGTCGATGCTCTCGGTGCCGATCGCCATGGCACCCACGGCCTGGATGCCGCCGAGCACGTAGATCTCATGCGCGCCGCCCAGATGCATGGCGGCGATCACCGCCGGGTTGGGCTCGCCGTTGAAAGGCGGCGTGCAGGCAACAATGCGCGGCACGCCCGCGACGGACGCCGTGGCCACCGACATATGCGCGGAGGCCACCATCGGGAACTTGCCGCCCGGCACGTAGCAGCCCACCGATTGCACGGGGATGTTCTTGTGGCCGAGGATGACGCCGGGCAGGGTCTCGACCTCGATATCCAGCATCGAGTCGCGCTGCGCCTGCGCGAAATTGCGCACCTGCTCCTGCGCGAAGCGGATATCGGCCATCTCGCGGTCGCTGACCTTGGCGATGATCGCGGCGATCTCGTCGTCGCTCAACCGGTAGGTCTCGCGGTCATACTTGTCGAACTTATTGGCCAACTCGCGCACCGCCGCGTCGCCGCGCGCCTCGATATCCTTGAGCGTGCCCGAGACAATCGCCGCCGTCTTCGCATCATCCTCGGCCCGGTCGGCGTCAGACTTGCCGCGTTTGAGATATTCAATCGTCATTGATCACTTCCTTCATTCTGCCGCAGTCGGCTGCGGCGGTGTTTTCTCGCCCCGGTCGAAGGCTTCCCAACCCTCGCCGTCAAAGACATCGACGCCCAATTGCGCCAGGACATGCGGGAAATCGACCATAACCCAGTTGTCGGTGATCTTGCCGTTCTCGACCTTCCAGAAATCCATGTAGCGGATCTCGACGCGCTGGCCCGTGGCCGCCAGGCCCATGAAGGGTCCGGAATGCGTCGCCTCCTGCCGTCCGAAGGCCGCCGCCCATTCGCCCATGTAGAGCCGCGCCTCATCGACGCAGACCTTGTCCGAGAACGCGGCCTGGAAGGGCTTTTGCCAATTGTCCTGAAACTCCCTCAACCCGGTCTTGGTGCCGCAGCCCCGGTTGCCCATCCAGCGGAAGCTTTCGGAAAAGAACTCGCCGATATCGGCGATCCGGTGATCGTTGAGGCCGTCCACCATGCCTTCGATGACGGCGCGGGTTTCATTGGTCTTGCTCATATCCGTGTCCCGGCTGAGCACGGCCTGTTCGGGGCGTGAGCCTTTCATCTGTCTTTCCTTTCAGAATGTCCTTAGGGGGTGTTCGAGCGGTCGGGCCGCTCAGAGGTCATCCCTTGGCATCCTGTTCAGCGCGGGGTGGCGTGCCAGGCCCCCGCGCCTTGCATGTGCGCTCATCCCTTCACCGCCCCCGCGGTCAGCCCGCTGACGATCTGGCGCTGGAAGATCATGACCAGCAGGAACAGCGGCGCGGTGATCGACACGGCGGCGGCGACGGCCTCGACCTGGTCGGTGGTGGTGGTCTCGCGGTTGAAATAGCCCGCGATGGCCGGAACCATGGTCTGGTTGGACTGGTCCAGGAGCAGCGAGGTCACAAGGAAGTCGTTATAGGCCAGCAGGAAGCTGAACAGGCCCGTGGTGATCACGCCTGGCCACATGACCGGCATGATGACCCAGCGGAAGGCCTGGAAATGGGTGCAGCCATCGACGCGCGCGGCCTCGTCCAGCTCATTCGGGATGTTCTGGAAGAAGGACCGCAGCATCCAGATCGTGAAGGGCTGGTTGATCGAGACCAGCACCGCGATCACGGCCAGCGGCTGACCGTAGAGCGTGGGCGCGTTTTCCCCGAGGATGGGGCGCAGGATCTCGGCCGAGTTCACGAAGACCGGCAGGTAGCCCGCGACCAGCACCGAATGCGGCAGGGCACGGAAGATCAGCGCGATGATCAGGATCCAGAAGGCGAGGTTCGAGCCCGAGCGCGCGAGGCCATAGCCCGCCAGCGTGCCCACGGTCAGCGAGACGGTGACGACACCGACGGTCACGATCAGCGAGTTGATGAAGTTCTCGTAGAAGGCGTTGTCGACCCAGACCGACCAGTAATGGATCGTGGTCAGGCCAATAAGCGGGTTGCCAAGCGGCCCCAGGATGGCGTTCAGCCCGTTCAGGATCAGCGGCAGGATCACGAAAAGGCCGACCACGAAACTGATGGCATAGGCCAGCGCGCCAATGATCCACCCGGCCCAGACCTGCCCCCCCGGCGAATGTTGCGCGACCATCTTCGGCAGCCAGCCAAGCGCCAGCTTGACGGCGAAGAACAGGTAGACCAGCCCCAAGACGATGTCGATGATCGACAGGCCATCGCCGCCATCGCGGGTGACCGGGCCAAAGATGACGTTGAGCGGATTGGCGTCAAAGGCATCGACCGGTGACTTGAAGCTCATCACGCCGATCCAGAAGATCGGGAAGGCGGCCAGAAGGCACCAAAGGGCGAGGAAACCGGCAGATCCCAGGCGCAGGGACAGCGATTGGCGCATGGCGCGGGGTGTATCGCTCATCAGTGGGAGCCTCCCTTGTGGTCGCGCCAGGTGCGGCGCAGCAGCGGGATGAGAAGGAAGACGATGCCCACCATGGTCAGCATGGCCGAGGCAGAGGCGCGTCCGAAGGCGCGGTTGCCGGCATCGTCGGGTTGCAGGAAATCATAGGTAAGCCATTGCAGGCTGATCACATGTGCCTGGCTGGTGAAGCCGACGATCTCCTCGAAGACGCGATAGGTGTCCATCAGATGGATCAGCGCGATGAAGATGATCAGCGGCATCAGATGCGGGATAATCACATAGCGCAGCCGCTCCCACCGCGAGGCGCCGTCGATGATAGCGCTTTCCAGCGTGTCCTGGTTCACGGTCTGAAGGCCCGCGTAGAAGATCACGAAGGCGAAGGGCGCGACGTGCCAGACGCGGTAGAACAGCATCATCAATTCGATCGTCCAGGCCTGCGCGAACATGGCGATGTCGCGGTCAAGCCAGACCTCCAGCGCCGAGGTCAGGATACCGTCGCCGATGAAGAGCCAGCGGATCGACAGCGCGCCGATCACGGGTGTCACGATGAAGGGCAGCAGCGAGATGAAGATGACGGGGCCGCGGATCGACCGCGCGGCATTGTTGACCGCCAGCGCGATCGCCAGCCCGGTGCCAAGCACAAGCGGCAGCGTCACCAGCGTGAACATCAGCGTAAAGCGCAGCGCGGCGTAGAAATCCACCTGCATCAACTGGCCCCAATCCATCGCCCGGATCGCGGCGCCCGCGGCTTCGGGGTCCAGCACGCGGGTGAAGTTGGTCCAGCCGACCCATTCGGTCGTGGTCACGACCTCTCCGAACTCGTCCAGCACGGGGCGGGTGACGGTGGTGGTGGTGCAGGTCTGGGTGACGAAGCCCGGTGTGCAGGTCTCCTCCTCGACCATTTCGACCACAGGCTGCGTCAGTTGGAACGCGCCCACGAAAACGGTGACGAGGGGGGCCGCGATGAAGAGCAGCATGAGGAAGACAGAGGGGCCGACGAAGGCGGCGAATGTCTTGAATTTCATGGGGACTCTCCCGGGCAGGTCGTGGTGTGGGGGATGGGTGGGGCAGGGCGCGGACGCCCTGTCCCTTTCTGTTCAAGAAGGCCCTGGATTACTCCAGCACGCCCGCTTCCTGTGCGGCGGTGGTGTAGGCCGCCTCGACCGCTTCCAGCGCTTCCTCGGCACTGGCGTCGCCGGTGAAGAAGGCGGCCAGTTCGTTGCCAAGCGCGGTGTGCATCAGGCCCATCTGGCTGGTGGAGGGGTAGGCCGGGGGCGGCGGGGTTGCGCTTGCGGTGGCAATCGCCCCCAGGGCCAGGCGGCCCGGCTCATAGCCTTCGATCAGCCAGATCGCGGCGTCGTTGTTTGCCTCGACCATCTCGCGGTCCAGCCCTTCCATCACCACGCGGAAGGCGGCTTCGGCTTCCTCGTCCGAGATGTTCGACGCGATCACGACTCCGTCCCACCACAGGGTGGTCGCGGGCGCGGCGCCTTCGACCGCCATCGGCGCTGCGGCGGCATCGACCAGGCCCACGACCTGGCTTTCGCCCTCGAGGTCCATCGCCGAGCCGCGCGAGGCCCAGAGGTTCGCCATCGCGATGCGGCCCTGCTGGAACTGCTGCTGCACATAGGTGGAATCGGAGACGAGGTATTCGGGATCCATGAATTCGGTCATCGCCATCATGGTTTCCAGCGCGTTCATGCCGGCCTCGGAATTGACGTTCGGGGTGCCGTCGGCATTCCAGAACTCACCGCCATAGCCGAGGAACATGTTGATGAAGTCCTCGCCCAGGTTCCAGCCGGTCTTCATCGTGGCGCCAAGCGGGTAGTCGACAACGCCCGCCTCCTGGATCACCGCGGCCGCCTCAAGCACTTCGTCCCAGGTGGTCGGCACCTCGATGCCAAGTTCCTCGAAGATGTCCGAGCGATACATCAGGTGCTGCGTGTTCACCATCATCGCGATGGCCATGATCTCGCCGTTGATGCGGATCAGCTGGTTCGGGCGCAGGTTCTGGCCATACATCTCGACAAGGTCATCCAGCGGACGGATGGTGCCTTCGTTCAGAAGCGGCGTGATGGTGCCGTTCGAGACGCCGCCGATCTGGTAGAGCGAGGGGTCGGCGGCGAAGGCCTGCGGCTGAAGCGTGCGGAATTCCTGGTTCAGCTCGGCCTGCACGTTGCCGCATTCGGCCCAGGCATCCGTGACGGCATTCCAGGCTTCGAACCCGGCCGAGAGCGAGCGCAGCTCGACCTCGTTTTCAAAGGCGCATTCGGCCATGGCAACGCTGGCCACGGCGGACATGGCACCGGCCATGAGAAAGGTCTTCAGTTTCATATCGGTCTTCTCCCGTTGGATGGTCGGACGCGGCTTTGTCTGTCTGCCACGCCCTTTCGTGAAACTTGGGTCAAGGGGTCAGCCTGCTTGTAGCCTGGCCCCGGTCTCGCGGTCGAACAGATGGCAGATGCTGGCCGGGATCGAGAACGAGACAGGATCGCCGATCTCGGCGCGATATTCCTTATGCGCCTTGACCGAGACCATCTGCCCGCCCGCGCGCGCCGCCAGCATGGTCGCATCGCCCAGAAGCTCGATGGTGTAGAGCGGCGCGGAAACCTCGCCCTCGCGGCCCGACGCGACGCTGGCATCCTCGGCCCGGAAGCCGAGCGTGATGGGGCCATCGGGTCCGGTCAACCCTTCGATGCGCACATTCTTGCCGGTGAACACGCCGTCCTGCATATCGCCGTCCATCAGGTTCATGGCGGGGCTGCCGATGAAGCTGGCGACAAAGGTGTTGGCGGGATTGTCGTAGATCTCGGTGGGCGTGCCGACCTGCTGCACCACGCCCGCCTTCATCACCACGACCCGGTCGGCCAGCGTCATCGCCTCGATCTGGTCATGGGTCACGTAGACAGTGGTGACCTTCAATTCATGGCTGAGGTTCTTGATCTGCGCCCGCGTCGAGACGCGCAGCTTGGCGTCGAGATTCGACAGCGGCTCGTCCATCAGGAAGACGGAGGGTTTGCGCACGATGGCGCGCGCAAGCGCCACGCGCTGACGCTGGCCGCCCGACAATTCGGCGGGCTTGCGGTGCAGGAAATCGGTGAGCTCCACCATCTCGGCGGCCTTCATGACACGGTCGTCATGGGTGGCGGGGTCGGCCTTGCGCACCTTCAGCGGGAACTTGATGTTGTCGTAGACATTCATGTTCGGGTAGAGGCCGTAGCTCTGGAACACCATGGCGACGTCGCGATCCTTGGGGTCGAGATCGTTGACCCGGTTGCCGCCGATCAGGATGTCGCCCTCGGTGGCCTCCTCCAGCCCCGCGATCATGCGCATCGTCGTGGTCTTGCCGCAGCCCGAGGGGCCGAGCAGCACCAGGAACTCCTGATCCGCGATGGTCAGGTCGAAATTGTCGACGCCAACGAAGGATCCCCACCGCTTGGAAATGTTGCGCAGTTGGATTTCGGCCATGAATGTCCCCCGTGAGGCGTTTTGCATACGTCTGCAACAAGGGTAGGCGGGAGGGTGGCCCTCTGGCAAGAGATTTTTGCAGACGTATGCAAAAAGTCAGCACGCCGCGAGGTGAAGAAACTGCACTCCGCATGGCGAGTATCTAATAACGCGGCGTTTTTCGGGATGATCTTCGGTAGGCCGGACTGTCCCGGCAGGGGGTGTTTCCGGCGCTCGCCTTGACCCGGGGGAAGGCCCCGCGACCCCGCTGCCGGTCCGCGCGAAGAATCACGGGACACGATTGTTTCTGGATCATCGCAGAGGGGGGTGTAGTGGTGGGCGACCCTGGAATCGAACCAGGCGTGCGTCTCCGCGAGGGAGTTACAGTCCCCTGCCACACCTTGCGGCCTGTCGCCCACGAGACGCGGGGATATAATCGAGCGCGGGCAGGGTCAATATGAAAATCGCAGGAAATGCACCGCCGATTTCGGCTTTACCTGACGGGCACCGCCGCGCTAGGCCAGCGCGATAGATGTGAAAGGGCCCGGGCGATGGCGCAGAAGAAACCGACATGGGTGATCGAGAAGGAGCGCGCCAAGAAGGCGTCGGCGGCCGAGACGATCTGGCTGTTCGGGTTGCACGCGGTGCGCGATGCGCTGCTGAACCCGGCCCGCGTCAAGCTGCGGCTGGTGGTGACACGGAACGCCGCCGACCGGCTGTCGGGTGCCATCGCCGGGGCGGGGCTGGAGCCCGAGATCGCCGATGCGCGCAAGTTCCCGGTGCCACTGGACCCGGGATCGGTGCATCAGGGGGCCGCGCTGGAGGTCAAGCCGCTGGATTGGGGCGCGCTCAAGGATCTCTGCGAGCCGGGGCAGGGTGCGCCGCGCCTCTTGCTGCTCGACCGCGTCACCGACCCGCATAACGTGGGTGCGATCCTGCGTTCGGCCGAGGTCTTCGGCGCGTGCGCCGTCATCGCCCCGCACCGACATTCCGCGCCCGAGACCGGCGCGCTGGCCAAGACCGCCTCGGGCGCGTTGGAGCGTCAGCCCTACCTGCGCGTCAAGAACCTGGGCGATGCCATGCTGGCGCTGCGCGACATGGGGTATACGATCCTGGGGCTCGATGGCGAGGGCGAGGAGACCATCGACGCGCTGGCCGCCGACCTCACCGGCCAGCCGGTCGCGCTGGTCCTCGGCGCTGAAGGCCCCGGCCTGCGCCAGCGCAGCCGCGAGCTCTGCCATCACCTTGTGCGTATTCCCTATGCGGGCGAATTTGGCTCGCTCAACGTCTCGAATGCCGCCGCCGTCTCCCTATATGCTGTGACGAGACAGTAAGGGACACCCATGACCACCAAGATCGCCACCTGCTGCTATTGCGGCAGCCGGACACTTCTGAAACCGACCGCGCGCCACGGCCATGAGCTGGCCTGCGGGCGCTGCGGCGCGCCGCTGCACGAGATGAAGGCGATGCCGGTGCAGGAGCGCAAGGCGACAGCCAAGCCCGTCAAGCGCAGCCCGCAGCCGGTTGCGCGGTATCGCCATGACGATGACGATGACGACGATTGGGACGACCGCCCGCGCCGCCGCCGCAAACGGCGCAAGCCGCTCTGGTCCCGCGCGCTGGAAGAGGCGTTCGATTTCGTCGAGGATATTTTCGACTGATCCGGGGCTGACGGCGCATCACAGCCGCGTCAGGCGGGCTTTCATTATGCGGGCGTGATGACAAGATGGTGGCAGAGCAGCCGCGAAAGGAGCTCCGCCCATGCTGACCCGCCGTCACACCCTTGGCCTGTTGGCCGCCGCCCCTGCCACGGCTCTGGCATTGCCCGCCCTGGCCTCGACCGCGCCGGTCTTTTCCGAGGCCGGGATTGCGATTCGCGGGGGGGATCCGGTGGTCTATTTCACCGAGGCCACGCATCGCATCGGATCCGCCGATCACGCCGCCACCTGGAACGGGGCGACCTGGCACTTCACCTCCGCCGAGACCCGTGCCACGTTCCTGGCCGATCCCGAGGTCTACGCCCCGCAATATGGCGGCTACTGCGCTTTCGCCATGTCGCGCGGCTATATCGCTTCGAGTGTGCCCGAGGCCTGGACGATCGTGGATGGGCGCCTCTACCTGAACTACTCGTTGCAGGTGCGCGAGATGTGGCAGCGGGATATTCCCGGCAACATCGCGCAGGCCAATCAGCACTGGCCCGGAATCCTGGCCTGACGGGCCTGGCAATCACAAAATCGTGTCGCCCCGTTGAAACCTGCCGCACGTTGCCTAATTATCACGTATGGCGGCCAGTTCGGAACACTGGTTACGCCCATCACTGTCCCTCGTTCCGTACTTGCGCCCGCTATGCTAGACATCAGCGGGCGCTTTTTTATGCATGTTGATCAGGGGCATGACGCAAAATCCATCCGATGAGCTGTTGAGGAAGATCTTCGCGGAAAGCCGCAGCTTTGCCTGTGTCGGCGTGTCGCCGAATCCGGTGCGCCCGTCGCATTACGTGGCGCGATACCTGTCGCTCAGGGGCTATCGCATCCTGCCGGTCAATCCGGGCCAGGTCGGGCGCGAGATGTTCGGCGCGCCCGCGGTGGCGTCGCTGTCCAATCTGGATGAGCCGGTCGATGTGGTCGACATCTTCCGCAGCGCCGAGGCAGTGCCGGGGATCGTCGAAGAGGCGCTGGCGCATCTTCCGGGGCTCAAGACGATCTGGATGCAGGTCGGCGTCACGCACGCGGAGGCCGCCGAAAAAGCCGAGGCGGCGGGGGTGCAGGTGATCCAGAACCGCTGCCCCAAGATCGAGTATCAGCGCCTCTTCGGAGAGCTGCGCATGGGCGGCTTCGCGACCGGGATCATCTCGTCGAAACTGTGAAAACGGGGGGGGGTGCCCCCCGTACACCCCCCGATGCACCCCCCGTACAGACGCGGGGCGCGCGCGCGCGCGCGGCCTTGGCCCCCCTCGTCGCGGCGGGATTGCCAACTTCGGCGCCTATCTCTTACGGTGGCCGTCGCCGCGATTGTCGCGGCTGCCTTTGTGATGAGTCAGGACTGCCCTTGCCGACCCCGACCCCGATCCTGATCGCCCCCCGCCGCATTGCCGCGACCCTGGTCCGGCGGTCTTGCGGCCCGCGCAATTCGGTCTGCCCATGACACCCCCGCCCGATATCACGGTCATCATGGCGACCTGGAACCGGGGGCGGCATATCCTTCCTTCGGTCCGCTCGGTCCTGGCGCAGACCCATGGCAATTTCGAGCTGCTGGTGATCGGTGACGCGCTGACCGACGACACCGCCGCGCATCTTGATCGGATCGCCGACGACCGGCTGCGCTTTTTCAACCTCGATACCCGGTATGGCAGCCAGTTCGGCCCCAACAATGCGGGGTTGGATGCGGCGCGGGCCCCGATTGCGGCCTATTGCGGGCATGATGACATCTGGGCGCCGGATCACCTGTCCCGGCTGCTGGCCGCCTATCGAGACCGGCCCGAGCTGGATGCCGTCGCCTCGGGGCTGATCATGCGCGGCGATTGGGCCGAGTTCCCGGCCAGCGTCTTCGGTCTGTTCGAGGATGCGATTCCGTTCGCGCACCGCCACTACACCCCGCCATCGGCCTTCTCGCATCGGATCGACAAGGGCGGGCGGATACGGTGGCGTGGGCGGCACGAAGCGCTTCATCCTGTAGATCGCGATTTCGTCTTGCAACTGGCCGAGCGCGGATATGTCTTCGGCTCGACGCGGGCCGTGACGGTGCATAAATGGGCCGCCGGACGGCGCTATCTTGATTACCTGCGCCCGCGATCCGACCTGCAGCAGGCCACATTGGACGCGCTTCTCGCGGGCAGCGCCGATGCGGAAACCGAGAGGCTGATCGGGATCGCCAGGCGCAACGGGCATTTCATGCCAAGCCAGGAGCGTGCCGCCGAGCGCCTCGCGGATGCGGCGTTCCTGCAACGATCGGACAACCGCCGCGGCCTGGATCTGCCGGACCTGATGCCCCTGGGGCAGGGCGTCGAGTGGTCCCAGGACAGCGGCGACCGCGCGATGGACTGGTTTCCCGCATCCGCCCCCCCGGATGGCTTGCGCTGGTGCGGCCCCAGTCCCGAGCCGCATCTTTTGCTGCCGGTTGCAGGGGAAGGGGCCGTGCGGTTCGAGATCGAAACCGTCGCGATCAGGGAGACCGGCTTTCCGCCCCTCAGCGTGAGTTTCAACGACAGCCCCGTGCCGCATGACCTGACCGCGCGCTTTCACCTCGCGCGCTTCGTGGTCGGGCGGTTGACGGTCACGGGGCGTGTGCGACCGGACCGGCCCTCGATCCTTGGCTTTCACTTGCCGCCGGATCAGTTCGCAGGGGATCCGCCGCACCGGCTCAAGGGGTTTGCCGTCGGCGGCGTGCGGGCCTGGCCGGTGGAGAGGCCTTAACGGCCTGCCTTTTCCTCGATGCCCGACTGCCCTTCGCGCCGGTCGAGTTCCGCCAGCACCTCCGTCAGCGACACATCGCGCGCGGCCAGCATGACGGCCAGGTGATAGAGCACATCCGCCGCCTCGGACACCAGCGCGTCGCGGTTGCCCTTGACCGCCTCGATGATCGCCTCCACCGCCTCCTCGCCGAATTTCTCGGCGCATTTCTCAGGGCCTTTCGCCAGCAGCTTCGCGGTCCAGGAGGTCTCGGGATCGGCCCCCTTGCGGGCGTCAATCGTGGCGGCGAGGCGGTCGAGTGTGCTCATGTCATCCTCATCGGGATACCGGCCGCGGCCATATGGGCCTTGGCCTCGGCGATGGTGTAATCGCCGAAATGGAAGATCGAGGCGGCCAGGACGGCGCTGGCCCCGCCGATGGTGACGCCTTCGAGCAGGTGGTCGAGATTGCCCACCCCTCCGCTTGCGATCACCGGCACCGGCACCGCGTCGGAAATGGCGCGGGTCAGGGGAAGGTTGAAGCCCGCCCGCGTGCCGTCGCGATCCATCGAGGTCAACAAGATCTCGCCCGCGCCCTTTTCGGTGACCGTGCGGGCAAATTCGACCGCGTCGAGCCCCGTCGGTTTGCGCCCGCCATGGGTGAAGATCTCCCATTTGCCGGGGGCGACGGTCTTGGCGTCGATGGCCACCACGATGCACTGGCTGCCAAAGCGGTCGGCGGCGCGCGCGATCACGTCGGGGTCGGCCACGGCAGCGGAGTTGAAGCTGACCTTGTCGGCCCCGGCCAGAAGCAGGTTGCGCACGTCGTCCACCGTGCGAACCCCTCCGCCGATGGTCAGCGGCATGAAGCATTGCTCCGCCGTGCGCGTGGCAAGGTCATACATGGTGCCCCGGTTTTCATGCGTGGCGTGGATGTCGAGAAAGCACAGCTCATCCGCGCCCGCCGCGTCATAGGCGCGCGCCGCATCCACCGGGTCGCCCGCGTCGATCAGATCGACGAAATTGACGCCCTTGACGACGCGCCCGTCGGCCACGTCGAGGCAGGGGATGATGCGGGTTTTCAGCATGGCGGGGGCTTCGTATCTGGGGGCCTTGCCCACCTCTTAGGCAGAGTGCCGGGGGAATGCAAATGGCGCGGAGGGAACAGATGGGTCGCGTGCGGGGTTGGTCGGGGACTGACCATGAAAGGAAGGTTTCGCCATGATCCGCACCCTGACAGCCGCCGCCCTGACCGCCGTGCTGGCGCTTCCGGCTTATGCAGATTTCGAACACCGCAGCAGCAATGACGACGTCGCCACCGTGATGGACCGCCTGGAACAGGCAGTGCGCGCGGCGGGCGCGATGGTCGTCGCCCGTGTCGATCATTCCGGCGCCGCCGAGGGCGTGGGGATGGAACTGGACGATGCCGAACTGCTGATCTTCGGCAACCCGCAGCTTGGCACGCAAGCGATGCAGGAGGATATCCGCGCCGGGCTGTTCCTGCCCTTGCGGATCCTGGTCTACCGTGACGGCGACGAGACCGTGATCTTCTGGCAGGAGCCGGAGGAGATGCTCGACGATCTCGATATCGACGACGACGCGGAGTATCTGGAGCGGATGGAAGAGGCGCTGGAAAATTTCGCCGAAGCCGCTGCCGGTTAAACCAGCGCCTTCAGCGCCGCCGCAAGATCCAGCGCCCCGTCATAGAGCGCCCGGCCCGAGATCGCGCCCGCGATGACGCCGGTGTCGCGCAAAGCCTCCAGATCGGCCAGCGAGGAGACGCCGCCCGAGGCGATCACCGGGATATGCACGGCGCGGGCGAGGTCGGCGGTGGCCTCGATATTCGGCCCCTGCATGGCCCCGTCGCGATTGATGTCGGTGTAGATGACCGCCGCGACGCCTGCATCCTCGAAGCTGCGCGCAAGGTCGGTGACCATGATGTCGGTCTCTTCCGCCCATCCGCGCGTGGCGACGCGGCCCTCGCGCGCATCGAGCCCCACGGCGACCTTGCCGGGGAAGGCGCGGGCGGCGTCCCGCACCAGGTCAGGGTTCTCCACCGCGACCGTGCCCAGGATCACGCGGGCGATGCCTTTCCCGATCCACATCTCGATGGTCGCCATGTCGCGGATGCCGCCGCCAAGTTGCGCAGGCACGGAGGTTTCTGCCAGGATCGCCTCGACCGCCGCACCGTTGACGGGTTCCCCTGCGAAGGCCCCGTTGAGGTCCACGAGATGCAGCCACTGGCAGCCAGCCTCCTGGAATGCGCGCGCCTGGGTGGCGGGGCTGTCGGAGAATACGGTCGAGTTCTCCATGTCCCCGCGCAGCAGGCGCACGGCCTGGCCGTCCTTGAGGTCGATGGCGGGGTAGAGGATCATCGGCGCGGCCTTTCGGGGTGGGGAAAACTGGCGCCCTTTTGCCGAAACATTCGCCGCTTGCCAAGGGAACCTCACGTCAGCCTTGCCAGAGCGCCTGCGCCCTTGCACATTCGAAGCAATGAAATGGGAGGATTTCACATGAAGAAGGCACTTCTGGGCGCTGCCCTGTTGATCGGACTGGCGGGCATGGCCGCGGCGGATCCGCTTGAGGGGACGTGGCGCACCGCGCCTAACGAGAACGGCAATAGCGGTCTCATCGTTGTGGCCCCATGCGGCGGACAGCTTTGCGGCACGCTGACCA
This sequence comes from Alterinioella nitratireducens, assembly GCF_013155465.1. Classification (GTDB taxonomy): domain Bacteria; phylum Pseudomonadota; class Alphaproteobacteria; order Rhodobacterales; family Rhodobacteraceae; genus Alterinioella; species Alterinioella nitratireducens. Next base: position 86,563 of record NZ_JABJVX010000012.1, read on the forward strand.
CGGCCTATGATGCCAGCGGCAACGAGATGTCGTCGCCCGACGTGGGCCGCCAGATTATCTGGGAGACCGAGCCGCAGGGTGGGGGTGAATATCGTGGTAGAATTTACGATCCTGCTAACGGCACTACATACAACTCGCGCCTGCAGCTCAATGGCGACACGCTCTCAGTGTCCGGCTGCGCCTTTTTTGTTTGCCGCAACGCCGGCACCTGGACCCGGCAATAAGCCGCCCGCCACGCCGATAACAGCCTGATCGAGGGCCCGTGCCATGCGCATGGGCCCTTTTTCGTGGCTTTGTGCCAGCGGCGCCCGCGTTACCTGAAAAATGAATCATTTCAGAACAAGGGCTTGCGAGAATTCTGATCGGGAGGAAATAAAAGTGTGTTGACGACACTAAGTATGCTGTGTAGAACCGTTGTTATCAGATAACAAACACAGATTATCCGATAACAAACACTGCAAAAGGACCAAACCCATGTTCAAGACCGTTCTCACCGCCGCCGCCTTCGCCCTGATCGCCGCTGCCGCCCATGCCTCCACCGGGGGTGCCCTGCCGGACCTCGCCATCATGACCGCGACCGAAACTGCCTACTACTGCGAGTGGGTCACCGTCTGGGACGGCTGGGGCAACTGGGTCACCGTTTACGAGTGCTTCTGAACCGCGCCCCGACCCCTGACAATTCCAACCCAACCATTTTCATCACTGCAATAAGGACCAAACCCATGTTCAAGACCGTTCTCACCGCCGCCGCCTTCGCCCTGACCGCCGCTGCCGCCCATGCCTTCACCGGGGGTGCCCTGGATGACGCCCGGATCGCCCTGCCGGACCTGGCCGTCGCCGCCCAGACCACGATCGAGACCGCCTATTACTGCGAATGGGTCACCGTCTACGATTACTGGGGCAACTGGGTCACCGTCTACGAGTGCTGGTAATCCCCACCGCCTCACCCCTTCTCCAAAGGCCCGCCACCACGGCGGGCCTTTCCTGTTCTTCTTCTTTGTTCCGAAAATATCCTCGGGGGAGCGCGAGGGGGCAGACAGCCCCCTCGCACCCGGTCGGATGGCCGCAGGCCATTCGAAACGTCAGGGACGCCAGCCGAGGAAATTGCCGATCATGCGCAGGCCCGCGCCCTGGCTCTTTTCCGGGTGGAACTGCATGCCCACCACATTGCCCTGCGCCACGATGGCGGTGACCGGCCCGCCATAGGCGACATGCGCCAGCAAATGCGCCGGGTCTGCGACCTGCATCGCGTAGGAATGCACGAAATAGGCGTGATCGCCGGTTGTGACGCCCTCCAGAACCGGGTGCGCGCCGTCCAGAACCAGGTCGTTCCAGCCCATATGCGGCACCTTCAGCGCGGGGTCATCCGGCATGATGCGCGTGACCTCGCCGGGGATCCAGTCGAAGCCCGCCACATCCTCGTATTCGCGGCCCCATGTGGTCAGCATCTGCATGCCGACGCAGATGCCCAGGAAGGGTACGCCGCGCGTCTCCACCCCTTCACGGATCGCTTCCTCCAGCCCGTCCATCGCGGCAAGGCCCCGGCGGCAGGCGGGAAACGCGCCGTCACCGGGCAGCACGATGCGCGAGGCGCGCGCCACCGTGTCGGGGTCAGAGGTCACCTGAACGGGACCATGCCCGCCCTCGGCCGCCATGCGCTGGAACGCCTTTTCAGCGGAATGCAGATTGCCGCTGTCGTAATCGACGAGAACCGTGGTCATGGGCTAGAGGCTGCCCTTGGTCGACGGGATCGCGTCGGATTTGCGCGGGTCGGGCTCCACCGCCATGCGCAGCGCGCGGGCCACGGATTTGAAGGCGGCTTCGGCGATATGGTGGCTGTTGATGCCGTGCAAGCGATCGACATGCAGGGTGATGCCGCCATGGGTCGAGAGCGCCTGGAAGAACTCGCGCACCAATTCGGTGTCGAATGTGCCGATCTTCGCGGTCGGCATATCGACATTCCAGACCAGGTAGGGCCGCCCCGAAAGGTCCAGCGCGGTGCGGATCTGCGCATCGTCCATCGCAAGGTGGCATTCGCCATAGCGCCGGATGCCGCGCTTGTCGCCGAGCGCCTCTGCCAGCGCCTGGCCAAGCGCGATGCCGACATCCTCGACGCTGTGGTGGTCGTCGATATGGGTGTCGCCCGTGCAGCGCACCGTCATGTCGATGAGGGAATGGCGCGAGAGCTGGTCCAGCATGTGGTCGAAGAACCCCACCCCGGTCTGGTTGTCATAGGCCCCGGTCCCGTCCAGCGCGATTTCAACGCTGATCTCGGTCTCGGCGGTCTTGCGGCTGATGGTGGCACTGCGCATGGCGGCTCCGCTGGTTGTTTGCCCGCCTTATAGGGCGCGGGCGGGCGGGGGAAAAGCCATCAATGCCCCTCTCGCGTCGATGCGATTTGGTGAAACCCCGAACCCGGCCTATCCTTGAGGACCATTAGGTGATTCCATCGCCAGAACCGGTGCCGCCACGGTCGATTGGACCCCTTGCGCGCGCGGCGCGGTGCCTCAACAGGAGATTTACAATGACCAGACCCTCTTTACCCCTTGCCCTGGCCTTCGCCGCTGCGCTGACGCTGTCAGCCCCGCCCGCCGTGGCGCAATCCGTCATAACCTCGACCTATGGCGATCTGGCCGTGACCATCACCGGCAGCGGCTCGATCAGTTCGCGCCAGACCGCGCGGGGGATCGAGGCGGTGCTGAACGAGCATACCGTCATCATCACGTCGAACAGCGTCATCATCGACGGCGAGACCTATGCCGTGACCGCGGAATCGACCGTTGTGGTGGACGGCACCGCCGGGTTTTCCGTCACCGTTGACGGGCGGGAGATCGGCGGCTTCAGCGAGCTTGACCAGTTGATGGCCGATGCCGAGGCGGGCGATGCGGTGGCGCAGAACAACCTCGGGAATCGCTACTATTTCGGCAACGGGGTCGAGCAGGATTACGCCCGCGCGAATGAGCTTTACCGCCAGGCCGCCGCGCAAGGCTTGGCCGAGGCGCAGTCAAACCTCGCATGGGCCTATTGGAACGGCGAGGGGGTGGAGGTCGATGACGCCGAGGCGATGCGGCTGGCACAACTGGCCGCCGACCAGGGCAATGCCATCGGAATGCGCCTGGTCGGGCTTGGCTATTTCCACGGTCGCGGCCATGAACAGGACAAGGCCCGCGCCGCCCAGATCTGGGCCGAGGCGGCCAACCTGGGCGATGCGACCTCGGCCTATAACATGGGGATCATCGTGCGTGATGGCGATGGCGTGCTGCAAGATACCGACCTGGCGATCCTGTGGTTCGAACGCGCCGAGGAGCTTGGCCACTCCCAGGCCGCCGAACGGCTTGCGGAACTGCGCGCCGAGTGAGGCCCCGCAAACGACAAAGGCCGCCCGGTTCGGGGCGGCCTCTTGGCGGTCAACCGTGGGTGCCGGTCGAATTGGAGCGGGCGATGAGATTCGAACTCACGACCCTAACCTTGGCAAGGTTATGCTCTACCCCTGAGCTACGCCCGCGTCCTTGAGGCCGGTATTTAGTCAGGGGCGCGCGGGGCTGCAAGGGGAAATATGCGGCTCCTCGGGGTTTTTTCGAGGCAGGACACAGCGCAAGGGAGCAGGGACATGCAGATCACAGTGATGGGGGCCGGGGCCATGGGCGGCTATTTCGGGGCGCGGCTTGCGGCGGCGGGGCATGAGGTGACGCTTGTGGCGCGCGGCGCGCATCTGGCGGCGCTGCAGGAGCACGGGTTGCGCCTGCACAGCCCCAAGGGCGACCTGCATCTGCCGGGGGTGCGCGCGGTTGCGGATGTGGGTGCCGCGGGGCAGGCCGATGTGATCCTCTTCACCGTCAAGAACGGTGATCTGGAGGCGGCGGCGGCCTCGCTCAAACCGACGCTGCGCGAGGAGACGATGGTGGTGACCTGCCAGAACGGCGTCAGCGCGCCGGACCGCTTGGCGGGGATCATCGGCAAGCCCCATGTCGTGCCCGGCGTCGCGCGCCTGCCGGGCGATATCGAAGCCCCCGGCGTGATCCGCCATTCCGCGCCCTTCGACATGCTGAGCTTCGGCGAGGCGGATGGCGGGCAATCGCCGCGTTGCGATGCGTTCGCGGCGGCCTTGGAAGAGGCCGGCTGCATGGTGCAGCAGCCCTGGAACATCCGCCACGACCTCTGGGCGAAATTCGTGATGCAGGCCAGTTTCGCCTCGGTCACCGCGCTGACGCGGCTGGATATCGGGCCGCTCAGGGAAAGCGCGGAAAGTGCCGCGTTGATCCGCGAGTCGATGGCCGAGACCGAGGCCGTGGGCCGCGCGGTGCTGCCCGACCTGCCGCAGGGTCTGGCCGATACCGCTTGGGGGTTGCTGTCGGAAAAACTGCCCCCGACCACCCATGCCTCGATGCTGGATGACCTCAACCGGGGTAAACCCATCGAGACCGCGTATCTCTCGGGCGATGTGGTGCGGCTTGGGGCCAAACACGGCGTTGCCACCCCGATCCACGCCACATTTGCCCGTCTGCTGGCCCCTTACGCGGCCGGCCCGCCCGCCTGAGCGCGCCGTTTCGCCCGCCACAGGTTCAGCGCCTCGACCGCCCCCGCAAAGACCATCGCGGCATAGATGAAACCGCGCTCGATATGGACCTGGAAGCCGTCGGCGACCAGCGCCATGCCGACCATGACAAGGAAGGCCAGCGCCAGCATCTTGGTCGATGGGTGCGCCTCGACGAAGGCGGCAATGGGCTTGGCGGCGACCATCATCACCAGGATGGCGATGGAGACAGCGGCGATCATCACCTCGATATGGTCGGCAATGCCGACGGCGGTGATCACGCTGTCGAGGGAAAACACCAGGTCCAGCAGCATGATCTGGCTGACCACGATAAAGAACCCGGCCCTGGCGGCGGAGGCGACGGCGCCCTCATGCGGGCCCTCCACCTCTTCGAAGATCTCGGTGGCGGCCTTGTAGAGCAGGAAGAGGCCACCCGCGATCAGGATGATGTCGCGCCAGCTGACCTCCTGGCCCAGGACGGTCATGATCGGCGCGCTCAACCCCATGATCCAGGCGATGGAGAGCAGCAGCAGGATACGCATGACCAGCGCCCCGGTCAGCCCGAGCATCCGGGCGCGGGCACGTTGATCCTCGGGCAGGCGGGCGGCGGCGATGGAGATGAAGATGACGTTATCGACGCCCAGGACGATCTCCAGCACCACGAGGGTCAGGAAAGACGCCCAAACGGCGGGATCGGCGAGAAGCTCAAGCATGAAGGCGCTCCGGGCAGGTGGATCAGAGGATCGCGTAGCCGATATTGGCCACGGCGGTGGAGATAATCATCAGAAGGGTCAGATACATCCCCAGCTTGCGCAGCGGCACGATCTGCGGGGTGGAGCCGAAGCCATAGGCATGGGACAGGCGGCCCGCCAGCAAGATCTGCCCGAAGACATGCACCAGCCAAAGCGGCATCCCCTGCATCTCGACCAGCATCAGCAGGATAAGGCCGATGGGCGCGTATTCGGCGCAATTGGCATGGGTGCGCATCCGCTTGCGCACCAGCTTGTCACCGCCATCCCCGACCGAGACGCGCTGGCTGCGCCGGGCCAGCACCACGTTGTAGCTGAGGAAGAGGTAGAGAAGGGCGATGAGCCCGGCATAAAGCGCGGTCACCATGGGACGTCCTTTCGGTCAGTGGCTCTGCGCGGTTTGCGCGGGCAGGGTGAAATCCTCGGAATGCACGATCACGTCGCGGGGGGTGACGAGGACGATACCATAGGCGCCGGGTTCATCCACCGAGAGCGCGTGATCGGGATCGCCCAGGCACATCGGCATCTGGTGGCAGGGGCTCTTGAATATCGCGACCGGCACGCGGCCCATGCTGGCGCTGATCGTGCGGTGGAGGTGACCGGCAAAGACATGGCGCAGGCGGGGGTGGGGTCCATAAAACCAACCGTCGTCATGGTGATACGGATGCAAAATAGTTACATTGCTTATCACATTTCTGAATGAAATTCGCCGCAAGTACAGTTCCGTACTTGCGGCGACAATTATCCTAGATTCTATCAGATTAGGTCAAAATCTGTACACGAGCGCCGCCCGCACTGCCGTCGCAGAAAAATCCGTGCCGCCGCAGTTGCCAACACCGCAGAACGCATCATCGATGACCGAGTCGTCACTCTCAATGAAGTGCAGCACCTCCAGTCCTGCGGAGAGGTTGTCGGACAGCATATATTCCCCGCCGAGGCCCACGACGAAATTTGTTACAGTATCATCCGAAGAAGACACGCCTGTTTCGCCGATCGACACGCGCGATATGGCGACGCCCGCTGACCCGTAAACCAGAAAGTCGTTCATTGCATAGCCAAGACGTCCGCGAAGCATGGCAACACTTTGCACATCATATTCGCAGCCCGCGCCGCAGCCGTAGTTGATGTTCGACGGCGCCATTCCAGACAGGTCGCCAAACATCAGATCGCCCACAACGCCGTAAACAAGCGATCCAGACTGCCAGTCGTAACCTGCTGTAACCCCGATCATCCCACCCTCTGCTTCAGGCTCCGGAGTATCAACTTGCAAATTGTTACACTCTGTACCTAGGAAACTATTGTCGCAGAACGCTGTTGAACCGCTGAAATAAGACAGAGTGCCTCCGACATAGGCGCCTGACCAGTCGTGGTCAGCTTGCGTCTCCACAACCACCGGTTCCGGAGTCGGTTGCGGGGCAGTGTACCCATCGGCGGATGCGACAGTCACAAAGGCGAGAATTGCCGCGTTGGCAGCCAAGAATAGCTTGAGTTTCATTTTTACCTCCAAAAACCACATTGTAAGAGACTGTTGCTGATCTTAACTTTTCAGCAATTGTTCTTAACAGATTCGCCCCAATTCGTTCTCAAATGTGATGCTGCTGCAACAAATGCTCGCAAGAAAACGCCAACGTAAACTGGCAATCCGCCCCACGACTCCAAGGTTATACGAGAACATCCTATTCCAGCTCCACCAGCAAGTCCTTTGCGTCGATCTGACCGCCGGGGCTGACATGGACCGCCGCCACCACCGCATCGCGGTCGGCGTGGATGCCTGTCTCCATCTTCATGGCCTCGATAGTCAGAAGCAGATCGCCCGCCTTGAGGCTTTGCCCCGGTTTGACTGCGACAGTCGCAACAACCCCCGGCATCGGCGCGCCGATATGGTTGGGGTTGCCAAGCTCGGCCTTGGCGCGTTTGGCGGCACTTGCCTGCACCTTGCGGTCGGGCACCCGGATCACGCGGGGCTGGCCGTTGAGTTCAAAGAACACCTTGGCCTCGCCATCCTCGTTGGTTTCGCCCACGGCCTGCAACTGGATCACCAGGCTGACGCCGGGGTCGATCTCGGCCTCGATCTCGTCGCCCGGTTCCATCCCGTAGAAGAAGGTCAGCGTGGGCAGGGTGCGCACGGGGCCGTAATCCTCGTGGCGGGCGGCGTAATCGGTGAAGACCTTGGGATACATCAGGTATCCGTTCAGATCCTCGTTATCTATGGAATGACCGAGTTTCTCCTCGACTTCTTTCCGCGTGGCCTCAAGATCGACCGGCTCCAGGTGCTTGCCGGGACGCTCAAGGTTGGGTGTCTCGTCCTTGAGCACCTTCCTGACGATGGTGTCGGGGAAGCCGCCGGGGGGCTGGCCGAGATTGCCGCGCATCATGTCGATGACGGAGTCGGGGAAGGCGACCTCGGTCTTCGGGTCCTCCACATCGGTGCGGGTCAACCCCTGGCTGACCATCATCAGGGCCATGTCGCCCACCACCTTGGAAGACGGCGTCACCTTGACGATATCGCCGAACATCCGGTTCACGTCCGAATACATCTGCGCCACCTCGTGCCAGCGCTCCTCCAGCCCCAGGCTGCGCGCCTGCGCCTTGAGATTGGTGAACTGGCCGCCCGGCATCTCGTGCAGGTAGACCTCGGAAGCGGGGGCCTGAAGGCCGGATTCGAATGCCGTATATTGCGCGCGCACGGCCTCGAAATAATCACTGATCTCGCGGATCGCACCGATATCGAGGCCGGTATCGCGGTCGGTATGTTTCAGTGCCTCGACCACGGTGCCTAGCGTGGCCTGGCTGGTATTGCCGCTGAAACTGTCCATCGCGCAATCGACCGCATCTACCCCGGCATCCGAGGCCGCAAGGATCGTGGCGCAGGCAATGCCCGCCGTGTCATGGGTGTGGAAATGGACTGGAAGCCCGACCTCCTCCTTGAGCGCCTTGATCAGCACGCGGGCGGCGGCGGGTTTCAGCAGGCCCGCCATGTCTTTCAGCCCGAGGATATGCGCGCCGGCCGCCTTCAACTCCTGTCCCATGGCGATGTAGTATTTCAGGTCATATTTGGCCCGCTCGGCATTGAGGATATCGCCGGTGTAGCAGATCGTGCCTTCGCAGATCTTGCCCGACTCGCAAACGGCATCCATGGCGACGCGCATATTCTCGACCCAGTTCAAGCTGTCGAAGACGCGGAAGACATCGACGCCGGTTTCCGCGGCCTGTGCGACGAAGCTCTGCACCACGTTGTCGGGGTAGTTCGTATAGCCAACCCCGTTCGAGCCCCTCAGCAGCATCTGCGTCATCACATTGGGCAGTGCCGCGCGAATGTCGCGCAGGCGCTGCCAGGGACATTCCTGCAAGAACCGATAGGCCACGTCGAAGGTCGCGCCCCCCCAGCATTCGACGCTGAAAAGCTGGGGCAGGTTGGCAGCATAGGCGGGCGTCGCACGGATCATGTCGATGGACCGCATCCGGGTCGCCAGGAGCGACTGATGCCCGTCGCGCATGGTCGTGTCGGTGATGAGCACCGGCTTTTGCGCCGCCAGCCAGTCGGCCACCGCCTGCGGGCCCTTCTCCTCCAGGAGTTGCCGTGTGCCGGGGGCGGGATCGGCCCGGGGCGCGGGCGCGCGGGGCGGTTTCAGATCCGCCTTGGGTTGCGCGCGGCCCTGCGTCTCGGGATGCCCGTTGACGGTGATATCGGCGATATAGGTCAGGATGCGGGTTGCCCGGTCGCGCCGCGCCTTGAACTCGAACAGCTCCGGCGTCTCGTCGATGAACTTGGTATGATACTGGTAGTTGAGGAAGGTCGGGTGCTTCAGAAGGTTCTCGACAAAGGCGATATTGGTGGAGACGCCGCGAATGCGGAACTCGCGCAATGCCCGGTCGATGCGCGCAATCGCGGCCTCGGGCGTGGGCGCCCATGCCGTGACCTTTTCCAGGAGCGAGTCGTAATACCGCGTGATCACCGCGCCCGAATAGGCGGTGCCGCCATCCAGGCGGATGCCATGGCCGGTCGCGACGCGATAGGCGGTGATGCGGCCATAATCGGGGATGAAATTGTTCATCGGGTCTTCGGTCGTGATCCGGCATTGCACCGCGTGCCCGTCCAGCTTGACGTCATACTGGCTGGCCACGCCCGTCGCCTCGACCAGGGATTTGCCCTCCGCGATCAGGATCTGCGCGCGCACGATGTCGATGCCGGTGACCTCCTCGGTCACGGTATGTTCGACCTGCACGCGCGGGTTGACCTCGATGAAGTAGAACTTGCCGGTCTCCATATCCATCAGGAACTCGACCGTGCCCGCGCATTCGTAATTCACATGCTCGCAGATCTTCTTGCCAAGCAGGCAGATTTCCTCGCGCTGCGCCTCTGACAGGTAGGGCGCGGGCGCGCGTTCCACGACCTTCTGGTTGCGCCGCTGGACCGAGCAGTCGCGTTCATAGAGGTGATAGATATGGCCCTGCGTATCGCCGAGGATCTGCACCTCGACATGGCGCGCGCGCTGGATCATCTTTTCGAGATAGCCCTCGCCATTGCCAAAGGCGGCCTCGGCCTCGCGCCGGCCTTCACGAACCTTCTTTTGTGGATGCCGCTCGGTTTGCAAGGAAATTCTGATCTTCTGGACTTGTGATCGAGTGCGTACTTTTG
>NZ_JABJVX010000013.1 GCF_013155465.1 Alterinioella nitratireducens
CCTCGCTTCGCTATGCGAAGGCTCCGCTCAGCCCGCGCTACCGGCGGGAGTTACACCAACTGTTGGGACACTGCTACAGCGCGGCAGACGATCCCCGATAGCGCGGGAAACCGCCTGGGAAGGCCCGTAGAGCCTCAAGGCTGACCCCGAGCAAGGGAATGACCCGGCGGGCGTTCTGGGTCTTGAGCTGGCGCCCCACGGCCTCTATCGAGATATGCGGCAAATTGGCATCCAACCGGATGCACTCAGGTGTGAGCGCCGCCAACTCCGAGGGTCGCGCGCCAGTGTTCACCATCGCCAGGACAATCGCCCGAGCTTCATCGTTCAACCCGTCCAGCGCGCCGGGTGCAAGCAACCTGTCCCTGATCCAGTCGACCGAGAACGGGGGCCTGACCCGAGCCTCTCCCTTCTTGAAGCTGAGACCTGACACCGGCAGGCTGAGGTTGAGCCGCTTCATGCGGTTCACGGTTTTCAGCACATCGCCAAGATGGATCAGGTCTTTGTTCGCAGCGTTGGTCGATAGCCCGCCCTCGATACGCTCTAGCCACCACTGCCGGAAATCGAGCATATCGTCAGCGGTGATCTGATCTATCGGCTTGTCACCGACGACCTCCACGAAATTCTTGATGGCTTTGATCCGGGGGTTTTTCCAGCGGCGCAACTGGTCCTCAGACTTACCAAGCGTCTTGTCGGCGGCAAGCGTCCAGTAGTGCTCAAGCGCCCTTGTGACCGTGATCCCTGCGCCCTGCGCACCGCCAAGAACAGCCGCCGCGTCGATACGATCAGGCACACCATCGCGGATCGAAACCGCCTCGATCCTCCTCAGCAACTCTTCGCGCGGCAGATCAGCAACCTTCCCGGCATCCAGATATCGGAAGCCTCGAACCGCCGCCAATTCCTTCGCGGCTTCCAACCGCTTATCAGCATCGGCGGTGTCACCGGCTAACCTGGCTTCCCATGCCTCGACCATCTGCGCCCATGCACCGTCAGCCTTTGATCGCGCTATCGACTGTGAATCCGTATGGAGCGATAACCAGACGAACTTGCGCGACTCAATCGGTGCATACCGCCGCGGAACACGCTTGTAGAGCTGATACGACTTGCCGCGTAGTTTGATCATGTCCGGCCCCTGATACTACTGTCCCCTCTGGTATAGCGATCTGTAGAGCGGATTGTATAGCAAGACATGAATCCGGAAGGCATGGACAAGACCGAAATCACCAATAATCCAATGGATTTCAGAGACTTGAGCGAGCTGATGAAAATAGGAAATTGGCGGACCCTAGAGGATTCGAACCTCTGGCCTCTGCCTTCGGAGGGCAGCGCTCTATCCAGCTGAGCTAAGGGTCCATGCAGGCGCGGGTATACAAAGCCCTCTGCCGCCTCGCAATGCCAAAAACACGCATGCACCCGGCCCCAACTTCTTTGTTCTTCAAATATCCAAGTGCCGCAAGATGCCCCGGGGCGGGCGGTGCGCCTTTGATCGCGCCTGCCACCCCCGGGGGCGCCCGCCAGGGCGGCCCGCACGGGTCGGCGCCCGGAGGGCGGCGAAACCGGCGTCAGGCAAAGAGGTCGTGGCAGAGTTCCAGCGCATCGACCAGCGCATCGACCTCGTCGACCGTGTTATACATGCCGAAACTGGCGCGGCAGGTGGCGGTGACGCCGAGGTGGCTCATCAGGGGTTGGGCGCAATGGTGGCCCGCGCGCACCGCGACGCCCTTCTTGTCCAGCACGGTCGAGATGTCATGCGCATGCGCCGCCCCCTCCAGCGTGAAGGAGAAGATCGCGCCCTTGCCCGCCGATTGCCCCTGCACGTTCAGCCAGTTGAGCCCCGCCAGCCGGTCACGCGCATAATCGCGCAAGCCCTGTTCATGCGCGGCGATGTTCTCCATGCCCACGCCCATCATGTAATCGAGCGCCGCGCCAAGCCCGATCTGCTGCACGATGCCGGGGGTTCCGGCCTCGAATTTCATCGGCGGGTCATTGTAGCTGACAGCCTCGCGCGTGACCTCGCGGATCATGTCGCCGCCGCCCAGGAAGGGGCGCATCTCGGCCATGCGCGCGGCCTTGATATGGACCGCACCCGAGGCCGAGGGACCGTAGAGCTTGTGGCCCGTGATGGCATAGAAATCGGCCCCGATGGCATCGACATCGACCGGCATATGCACGGCGGCTTGCGACCCGTCGATCAGCACCGGCACGCCTTTCTCATGCGCGCCCCGCACCACCGATTTCACATCCACCACGGTGCCAAGCACGTTGGACATATGCGTCAGCGCGATGAGCCTGGTCCTGGGCGTAATCGCGGCCAGCACCGCGTCGGGGTCCAGGTCGCCACCCGCATCGGTCTCGACCCAGACCAGCTTGACCCCCTGTCGCTCGCGCAGGAAATGCCAGGGCACGATATTGGCGTGGTGTTCGGCGACGGAGAGGATGATCTCGTCCCCCGCCTCCATCCGGGGCGCGGCCCATCCGTAAGCCACCAGGTTGATGCCCTCGGTGGTGCCGGAGGTGAAGACGATCTCATCCTCATTGGCCACGTTCAGGAAGCGCGCGATGGTGCCGCGCACGGCCTCGTATTTCTCGGTCGCGAGGTTGCTGAGGTAATGCAACCCCCGGTGGACGTTGGAATATTCCTCGGCATATCCGCGCGTCACGGCGTCGATCACGGCCCTTGGTTTCTGCGCCGAGGCGCCATTGTCCAGATAGACCAGCGGCCGCCCGTTCACCTGCCGCGACAGGATCGGGAAATCGGCGCGGATTTTGTCGATGTCATACATGGGGGAAACCTTACCCGACCCGGATGCCCAGGACGCCAAGCAGGATGTTGAAGACGAAGGCCAGCGCCATCAGGCTGAGCGCGATGCCCAGGAAGACGCGGCCGATGGAGGTGAAGCCGTGCAGGGCCTGGATGAACTGCGCCAGCAGCCAGAAGAACAGCGCCAGCGCGAAGAGGGTGATCACATCCGCCGCGGGCGGCACGATCATGAGCACGACAAGCTGGACCAGGCTGACCAGCAGAAGGATGAATTGCAGCCAGACGACCAGCGCCAGCGCGCCCGCGAAATCGCCGGTGCCGCCAAAGCGCTGCCCGACCTGCGTGATCATCACCGTCAGGACGATGCCGATGATCCCCTCGACAATCGTGAAGCTGATCGCGGTGGCGCTGCTCATCGCGGCCTCGGGGTCGGGATAGACCTCGAAGACAATGATCTTGAGGATCGCCGACAGCACCAGTTGCAGCAAGAAGAACTGCCACAGCACCGGCATCGGCAAGCGCAGCCCGAGGATGAAGGCGGCCCCGCCCTTGGGATCGCTGATGGTCTGCCGCGCGAGGCGCAGCAGGACGACAGGGTTGAGCAAACCGTTCATGATGCGGCCCCTTGAGGCGCGGCTTCCGCTTCGATCAGGCAGGCCGACCAGATCACCACGAAGGCCAGCGCGACGGCGGCCTCGACCGCGAAGACGGGTGTGGCGTCATTGGCCAGCGTGACCAGCGCCCGGACGAGGAAGAGCGGCGAGACGGTCAGAACCGTCCAGAAAAGCGCCAGCCGCGCGGCAAAGCCGGTGCCCTGCCCGCCCACCACGCGGGCCAGAATGTGGCTGAGCATCGCCAGACCGTAGAGCAGCAGCGGGGCCACGAAGAGCCAGCCGAAAAACGCGATGCCAAGCCGCGCCTCAAGCGGTGCGTCGCCGACCAGATCGGCCTCGACCGAGATCAGCGTCGGAACATGGCTGATCGCGATGATCAGGCAACCCAGCATGACATAGACCAGCCCCCGCGCCTCGGGCCGGTCATCGCGCAGCGACGACGCCATCAAGCCTCGCATCACGCGACGCGGGTGCCTGTATGTGCGCAGGATCTGGGCGGTGACAGCCACGTCGATTACCCCCGGTGTCGGTCCAGCCAGGCTTGCAGCCGGGTCAGAATATCGGCGCGCAGGCTCTCGTCCTCGATCTCGTCGATGGCCTCGGCCAGGAAGGCCAGCACCAGAAGGTCGGTCGCCTCATCCTCGGGCACCCCGCGCGAGCGCAGGTAGAACAGCGCCTCCTCGTCGATCGCGCCAGTGGTGGAGCCGTGGCTGCATTGCACGTCATCGGCGTAGATCTCCAGTTCCGGCTTGGCCTGGAAGCTGGCATTGTCATCCAGCAGCAGCGCCTGGCTCAGCTGGTAGCCATCGGTGCGCTGCGCGTCCTTCTTGACCAGGATCTTGCCCTGGAACACGCCCTCGGCGCCGTTGCGCACGACCTTCTTGAAGACCTGCCGGCTTTCGCAATCGGTCGCGTCATGGGTGACGAAGACGGTGTCGTCATGATGAAACGGCGCGTCCTTGCCATCGCCAAGCGCGGCGCCCGCGATATGGGCAATGGCCTCGTTGCCGGTAAACTCCACCACCTGTTCGTTGCGCGTCAGCACACCGTTCACCGTCATGGTGAAGCTCTTGTAGCTGGAGCGTGCGCCAAGCCGGGCGAACATATGCGTGGCGGCGCGGCGTTCATGGTCGCGGCCTTGCAGGCGGATATGGTGGAACCGGGCATCATCGGCGACCTCGACCTCCATCACCTTGGAAAAGCGCGCCGCGGCGGGTCCGTTTTCGAGGATCGTGACCTCCGCCCCCGGCTCAACCTTCACCAGATGGTGGAGGATCGCATCGGAAACCTCTGATTTATGGAGATAAGTCAGGTTGATCGGCTTGGAGGGCCTGCCGGTCACGCGGATCACGACACCATCCTGCGCCAGCGCGGTATTGAGCGCGGCATGGGCGCGGGCCACCGGGGTCTGGCCACGGGTTTCCAGCACGCCATAGGCGTCCCTCGCCCAATGGATGTCGCGTGCCTGCGCGTCTGACAGACGTTCGATCTCGACGCCTTCCAGGGCCAGGTCGTCGCTGGCCTCGGCATCGAAAACGCCATCGACAAAGACGATGCGCAGCCGGTCAATCTCCGAGAACGGCGCGCTTTCATCGGTGGCGAAGCATTGCGCGCGCGGCGGCTCGGGCAGGTTCAGCGTGGTGGGATCGGTGAATTTCCAATACTCGTCACGCTTGCCGGGAAGGCCGCCCATGGCGCGCAGCCGCGACAGCGCATCCTCGCGCGCCTCACGCGCCCAAGCCGCACCTTCGGGCATCGCATGGGCCGCCAGCCGCGCCTCGAGCGGGTCTTGTTTCTGGGCCGGATGTGCCATTACGCCACCTCCGCGAGGATATCCGCATAACCGTTTTCCTCGACCTCGAGCGCCAGCTCCGGGCCGCCCGATTTCACGATCCTTCCATCCGACATGATATGCACCACATCAGGTTTGATATGGTTCAGAAGCCGTTGATAATGCGTGATAACCAGGAAGCCCCGGCCCTCGCTGCGCAGCGCGTTCACGCCATCGGCGACCAGCTTCATCGCGTCCACATCGAGGCCGGAATCGGTCTCGTCGAGGATGCACATGGCAGGCTCCAGCATCGCCATCTGCAAGATCTCGTTGCGCTTCTTCTCGCCGCCCGAAAAGCCCACATTCACGGGCCGTTTCAGCATCTCGGCGTCGATCTTCAATTCCTTCGCCTTGGCGCGAATCTCCTTGAGGAAGTCGGTCGCCGACATTTCCTCCTGCCCGCGCGCCTTGCGCTGCGCGTTCACGGCGGTGCGCAGGAAGGTCATGTTGCCGACGCCGGGGATCTCGACCGGGTACTGGAACGCGAGGAAAAGACCCGCCGCGGCGCGCTCCTCGGGCTCCATCTCCAGCAGGTCTTCGCCCTTCAGCGCGACCGAGCCGTCGGTCACGACATAGCCGTCGCGGCCCGACAGGACATAGGACAGCGTCGATTTGCCGGACCCGTTCGGCCCCATGATCGCATGCACCTTGCCGGCCTCGACCGTCAGGTCGACACCCTTCAGAATGGCTTTATCCTCTTCTTCAAGAGAGACGTGCAGGTTCTTGATCTCAAGCATTTTTTCTTTCCTCTTTCGAGCGTGTATTTCCGGGGGCTGCGCGGGATCCCGCGTCAGGCCTCCTCTTTCGATTTCGATCTCTGGTGATGGCGGAAATGCGCGATGTACTCTCCGGGCAGATCCGCCGGGGCCGCGCCGCGCGCGATCAGGTGGTCGATGCAGGAAAGCGCCAGGTCGGGGCTTTCAAAGACACTGTCGGCAGCCAGCGCCAGGAAGATCAATTGATCGTCCGACAGCGCAATGCCCAGGTCGCAATCGCGGATATAGACCGCGTCGCCATCCAGAAGCTGGCTGGTCAGGCGCGAGCGGACCACCGCATCCTCATGCTCATGCGGCATCATCACCGATTTGGTGAACAGGAACTTGTGCAGCTTGAAACCCTGCGCGCGCAGTTCAAGGTCGAGGTCGCCAAAGAGCGGCTCATCGGTATACATGCGATGGAACCGGACCTCGGTGACGACGGCGACCGCCTCGCTCAGCTTGGAGATCCCGCCGCGCAGCACCTCCAGCTCGGCCCCCTGCAGGTCCATCTTCAGAAGGTCCAGCGGCGGCAACTCGGCCAGCGTGTCCAGTGTCACCGGGTTGAGCGGCACCTGGGTGATCTTGTCGTTGATCCAGCCCTCCTTGCCGATGGAGCGCAAGGCGGCGGCATCCAGCGGAAAGAGCGAGGTGAACCCCGGCGCGGGATGGACATGCAGGATGCGCGCGCCCGGCAGGCCGACCGCCTCGCAGAAATAGGTCTCATGGGCCGATTTCGCGGCGTCGAGCTTGGCGAATTGCTCGGGGCTCGGCTCGAACCCGTAGATATGGGCCAAGCCGTCATCGAGAAGCCCCTGATAGGGCGGCTCGGAAAGCGGGCTGGCGCCCACATCGCAAATCGCCATGTCGCGCGAAGGGGCCAGCGCCCCGGTCAGCACCGCGCGGCGTTTGTTGTTGAACTCACCCATTCAGCCTTGCCCCTTGCCCAAATCGTTGCGGCCCGAGGGGTGCGAAAAATCTTCCCTGAAGATTTTTCCACCCCCAAGAGTTTTCACGAAAACCCTTCTACCCGACCGAGCCTTCCAACGAGATTGCCACCAGTTGCTGCGCCTCCATGGCAAATTCCATCGGCAGCGCCTGCAACACCTCCTTGCAGAAGCCGTTGACGACAAGTGCCACCGCCTCCTCCTCGTCCATGCCGCGCTGGCGGCAATAGAACAGCTGGTCATCATCGACCTTGGAAGTCGTGGCCTCATGCTCGACCCGGGCCGAGTTGTTCTTGACCTCGATGTAGGGAACCGTATGCGCGCCGCAGTCGCCGCCAATCAGCAGGCTGTCGCATTGCGTATAGTTGCGCGCATCCTTGGCCTTGGGATGCATCGAGACCAGCCCGCGATAGGTGTTCTGCGCATGACCGGCCGAGATCCCCTTGGAGACAATGCGGGATTTCGTGTTCTTGCCCAGATGCACCATCTTGGTGCCGGTATCGGCCTGCTGGTAGTTGTTGGTGATGGCGATGGAATAGAACTCGCCCTGGCTGCCATCCCCGCGCAGGATGCAGGAGGGGTATTTCCAGGTCAGCGCGCTGCCCGTCTCCACCTGCGTCCACATCACCTTGGAGCGGTCGCCCCGGCAATCGGCGCGCTTGGTGACGAAGTTGTAAATGCCCCCAACGCCGTTCTCATCGCCCGGATACCAGTTCTGCACCGTCGAATACTTGATCTCGGCATCCTCCAGCGCCACCAGCTCGACCACAGCGGCGTGCAGTTGGTTGGTATCGCGCGACGGCGCGGTGCAGCCTTCCAGATAGCTGACATAGGAGCCCTTGTCGGCGATGATCAGCGTGCGCTCGAACTGGCCGGTATTCTCCGCGTTGATGCGGAAATAGGTGCTGAGCTCCATCGGGCAGCGCACGCCGGGCGGCACGTAGACGAAGGAGCCGTCCGAGAACACCGCGCTGTTCAGCGTGGCATAGAAATTGTCGGTGATCGGCACGACCGAGCCGAGGTATTTCTTGACCAGGTCCGGATGATCGCGGATCGCGTCCGAGATCGAGCAGAAGATCACACCGGCCTCGGCCAGCTCCTTCTGGAAGGTGGTGCCAACGCTGACAGAATCGAACACCGCATCGACGGCCACCTTGCGGCCCTCGGCGGGCGCGGCCTCGGCCCCTTCGACACCGGCCAGGATCATCTGCTCCTTCAGCGGAATACCCAGTTTCTCATAGGTCGCCAGCAGCTTCGGGTCGACCTCGTCCAGGCTCTTGGGTTTCACGGCCATGCTCTTGGGCTTGGCGTAATAATACTGGTCCTGGAAATCCACCTTGGGATAATGCAGCATGGACCATTCCGGCTCGTCCATCAGCTTCCAGCGCTTGAACGCCTGCAGGCGCCAGTCGGTCATCCATTCGGGCTCGCCGTTCTTTTCCGAGATCAGGCGCACGATGCCCTCGTTCACGCCCTTGGGCGCGTAATCCATCTCGATCTCGGTTTCCCAGCCGTATTTGTACTTGCCGCCCATCGCCTGGACGGTTTCCACGGTCTCCCGGTCGACGCCTTCGCGCACTTCGGTTTCGGCTATGGCCATGTCTCGGCTCCCTCATGTCGGTCCGGCGGGTGTGCCGGCGTGGGTCTCAGGCGGCACGCGCCCGGTGTTTCTTTCGGGCAGCGGTCCAGGCGTCGGCAAAACGCAAGACCTCTTCCCGTGTCGTCGCGGGGCCGATCGAGATGCGGATGGCGCTGCCCGCCTGCCGCTCATCGAACCCCATCGCGCGCAGGACGGTGCTGGCTTTCACCTTGCCGCTGGAACAGGCCGAGCCCGCCGAAATGGCAAAGCCCGCCAGGTCCATCTGCATCACCTGCGTCTCGCCTTTCCATCCCGGCGTGATCAGGCAGGTGGTGTTGGGCAACCGTCGTGCGTCTTTCCCGACCAAAATAGTCTCTTTTCCGCCGAGGTCCAGAGCCATTTCTAGAATATTTCTAAGTTCGGCAACCTGATCCCAGAGGCCGGCATCCAGATCTTGTGTGGCCGCCTGTGCCGCAGCCCCAAATCCTGCAATCCCGATCAGGTTCTCGGTGCCGGATCGCCGCCCCATCTCCTGGCCGCCACCCTTGATCCGGGCCGCTACATCCAGGCCCCGCTTCAAGACAAGCGCCCCGATTCCCTTCGGTCCGCCGATCTTGTGGGCCGAGATCAGCGCCATCTCGACCCCCGACCAATCGAATGCCACGGGCATTTTGCCGAAGCCTTGCGTCATGTCCGACAGCGCGAGGCCCCCGGGCAGGCCCTGCACGATCCCGGTCTCGGAATTGGCCAGTTGCAGCACCGATCGGGCCGGGTCGCTCACTGCAACCGCGCCATCCCCATCGACCGCCAGATCCTCCGCGACCCAGGCCCGCACGGCGTCATGCTCGACGCTTGATCCCGACAGACCCCGCCCCGCCAGCGCCAGCGCCGCGCCTTCCGTGGCCCCCGAGACGAACACGATATCGCTGGCCTGCGCGCCCATGGCCTCGGCCACCTGCGCCCGCGCCCGCTCGATCAGCGCCTTGGCCGCGCGCCCCTCGGCATGGACCGAGGACGGGTTGCCCACGACATCCATCGCCGCCGCCATGGCCACACGCGCCTCCGCCCGCAAGGGCGCCGTCGCGTTCCAGTCCAGATACACCCGCCCGCCCGTCATTTCCGCCCCAGTTTCATTTTGCCAAAAATACCTCCGCCGGAGGCTCCGACCTCCGCCACGCGCACAGGCGTCGATCCCAAGGGGCTCACCTCTCCACCCGCACCAGAAACGTCTTGCCGCGTCAGCGGCGCCGCTGGATCACGCGCCCTCACTCCTCGTCCACCACCTGCAGGATCGAGGGGACGGCGGGGCATGGCATCAGGTCGTTCTGCACCACATCCGACAGCCGTGCCTGGTGCAGGAAGACATAGACCTGCGCCGACAGCCCCTCCCACAGCCGGTTGGTCATGCTCTGCGCCCGGCTGCCCGACGCCCCGCCCGAGGCCCCTGCCCCGGTATGCAGCGCGCTCACCGTTTCATCCACGGCGGCCAGCACATCCGCCGCGCGGATCTCGGTCGCGGGGCGCGCCAACCTGTAGCCGCCGCCGGGCCCGCGCACGGACTCGACCAGTTCCGCCCGGCGCAGCTTGACGAAAAGCTGCTCCAGGTAGGGCAGCGAAATATCCTGCCGTTTCGAGATGTCCGACAGCGAGGACAGCGCGCCGTCCGGCTGCAGGGCCAAATCGACCAGCGCCACCATCGCGTAGCGGCCCTTGGTGCTCAGTTTCATCGGAAATCTCCCACCCCGTCCCGTCCGGATCGCCCGAAAGATTGACCTTTGCGGACAGGCGGCTTAACTGCGATCAACGCCGGTTGTTTTCGACCGGACAGATATTGGAACCATTCTAGATAGCGCGCCCCGGCCCGTCAATCGGCCCCGGCGCGCCGATCGGATACATGATCAGAGGTTGGATCAAGGATGCCCGAGGTTATCTTCCCAGGACCGGAAGGCCGGCTGGAAGGCCGCTACCACCCGCAAAAAGCCAAGGACGCGCCGATTGCCATCATCCTGCACCCGCATCCGCAGTTTGGCGGGACGATGAACAACCGCGTGGTCTACAACCTGCATTACGCGTTCCACAACATGGGCTTTACCGTTCTGCGCTTCAATTTCCGCGGTGTCGGGCGCAGCCAGGGCGAATATGACCAGGGTATCGGCGAGCTGTCCGATGCGGCCTCCGCGCTGGATTACCTGCAATCGATGAACCAGAACTCCAAGCATTGCTGGGTCGCGGGGTTTTCCTTCGGGGCCTGGATCGGGATGCAGCTTCTGATGCGCCGCCCCGAGATCACCGGCTTCATCTCGGTCAGCCCCCCCGCCAACATGTATGATTTCAGCTTCCTCGCGCCCTGCCCCTCCTCGGGCCTGATCATCAACGGCTCGGCCGACCGGGTCGCCAAACCGCAGGACACGCGCATCCTCGTCGACAAGCTGCA
This sequence comes from Alterinioella nitratireducens, assembly GCF_013155465.1. Classification (GTDB taxonomy): domain Bacteria; phylum Pseudomonadota; class Alphaproteobacteria; order Rhodobacterales; family Rhodobacteraceae; genus Alterinioella; species Alterinioella nitratireducens. The sequence goes on from NZ_JABJVX010000013.1 coordinate 10,919, forward strand.
CGAACAGAAGGGCATCACCATCACCCATGAGGAGATGGAGGGCGCCGGCCATTTCTTCGAGGATCCGCATATGGATCCGATGATCGGCAGCGTTCAGGATTATGTCCGCCGCCGCCTGACCGAAACCACGCGCTGAGGCCGCAGGAATGGATTTCGTCACCCAACTGGCCGACGAGTTGGCCAAGGACGCGCTGAAGGCCGAACGTGAACTGGACGATGACCGGCTGATCGACCAGCTGTCCAACACGCTGAAAGCCTCCTCGATGACCTTGCAGGAGGCGTTCATGACCTCCGTGCGCATCCGCCGCTCCGAGATCGCGGGCCGCAAATGGCTGGAGGCCCGGATCGCCAAAGCCAAATCCGGTGACTGACCTCGACGCACAGGTCGCGTTCCTCTTGGAGGCCGACCGGCTGAAATCGGTCAATCGCGCCTCCTACATCACTGACCGGTCGCGCCACGAGAACAGCGCCGAACATAGCTGGCATATCGCGCTCTTCGCCATGGTGCTGGAGGGCGAGGCCCCCGAGGGCGTCGATATTTCGCGGGTCATCCGGATGCTGATCCTGCACGATCTGGTCGAGATCGACGCGGGCGATGCGCCCATTCATGGGCGCGTCGATGTCGCGGCGATGACCGCAAGGGAAGAGGCCGCCGCCACCCGCCTCTTCGGGATGCTTCCACCTGCACAAGGCGCGGCGTTCCGCGCGCTCTGGGAGGAGTTCGAGGCCGCCCGGACACCTGACGCCCGCTTCGCCAAGGCGCTGGACCGGTTTCAGCCCCCGGTGCTGAACCTCGCCACGGATGGCGGCAGCTGGCCCGATTTCGACGTAACCGAAGACATGATCACCGCCCGCGTGGCCCCCGCCATCCAGCGCGGCGCGCCCGCCCTTTGGCAGTGGCTGGCCCCCAGGATCCGCGCCTGGTTCAGGTCCTGACCGACGCCCGGTGTCGCGTGCGCCGGGAAGGCGCCCGCGACAGCGTGCCACTTGGTATACAACCGCATACCGTCTAGGCAGGTCGCCCCGGATGCGGTAGAAGGCGCGCAACCCGAATCCCTCCCAACCAGCGAGAGAGACCAGATGGCCCAGTCCAACACCCCCGACATCATCTACACCAAGGTCGACGAAGCGCCCGAGCGCGCCAGCGCCTCGCTTCTGCCGATCATCCAGCGCTTTGCCTCCGCCGCCGATATCTCCATCGGCACCAAGGATATCAGCCTCGCCGGTCGCATCCTCGCCGCCTTCCCGGACAAGCTCGGCGCGGATCAGCGCGTGCCCGACGATCTGGCGGAACTGGGCGAACTGGTCAAAACGCCGGAGGCCAACGTGATCAAGCTGCCCAATATCTCGGCCTCGGTGCCGCAGCTTGTCGCCGCCGTCACCGAGTTGCAGCGCCAGGGCTATGACATCCCCGACTATCCCGACGCGCCTTCGACCGATGCCGAACGCGCCGCACGCGCGGCCTATGACAAGCTCAAGGGCTCGGCGGTGAACCCGGTCCTGCGCGAAGGCAATTCCGATCGCCGCGCCGCCCCCGCCGTCAAGCGCTTTGCCCAGAACAACCCGCACCGGATGGGCGACTGGTCGTCCGACAGCAAGACCCGCGTCGCCTCGATGGACGGCGATGATTTCTTCTCGAACGAGACATCCGCCACGCTGGACAAGGCTGCCACCGCCAGGATCGTGCTGGAAAGCGCGTCTGGTGAGACCGTGCTGCATGAGGGCGTCAGCTATCCCGCCGGCACCGTGGTCGATGCCACCTACATGAGCGCCGACGCGCTGGATGCGTTCCTGAAGGACGAGATCGAGAAGACCAGATCCGACGGCACCCTCTTCTCGCTGCACATGAAGGCCACGATGATGAAGGTCTCGGACCCGATCATCTTCGGCCACGCCGTGCGCGCCTGGCTGGCCCCGGTCTTCGAGGCCCATGGCGCGCGCATGGCGGAGCTTGGCGTAAACCCCAATTCCGGTCTTGGCGACCTCCTCGAGCGGGTCAAGGGCGACGCGGAAATCATGGCGGCCATCGAAGAGGTCCGCGCCGAGCGTCCGCCGATGTTTATGGTCAATTCCGACAAGGGCATCACCAACCTGCATGTGCCCTCGGACGTGATCATCGACGCCTCCATGCCCGCCCTGATCCGCGCCGGCGGCAAGGGATGGGGCCCGGATGGGAACGAGCATGACACCACCTGCGTCATCCCCGACAATTCCTATGCCCCGGTCTATGACGAGGCCATCAATTTCTTCAAGACCAACGGCAAGCTGAACCCGGCCACCGCGGGCACGGTGCAGAACCTCGGGCTGATGGCGCAGAAGGCCGAGGAATACGGCTCGCACCCGACGACCTTCGAGATCCCCGAGGATGGCACCGTCAAGATGGTGCTGGAGGATGGGACCGTGCTGCATTCGCATGACGTCAAGACCGGCGATATCTGGCGCTCTGCCTCGGCCCGCAAGGCACCGATTGAAGACTGGGTGGCGCTGGCCATCGAGCGGCAGAAGGCGACGGGCTATCGGTCGATCTTCTGGCTCGATGACTCCCGCGCCCATGATGCGGAGTTGATCGCCTACGTGAAGCCGATCCTTGAAGCGAAAGGCGTCGCCGACCGCTTCGAGATCATGGCCCCGCGCGAGGCCACCCGCGCGTCGCTGGAGACCATCACCAAGGGCGAGAACACCATCGCCATCACCGGCAACGTGCTGCGCGACTACCTGACCGACCTCTTTCCGATCCTGGAGCTTGCGACCAGTGCCAAGATGCTGTCGATCGTCAAGCTGATGAATGGCGGTGGCTTGTTCGAGACCGGCGCGGGCGGCTCGGCGCCGAAGCATGTGCAGCAACTGGACGAGGAAAACCACCTGCGGTGGGACAGCCTGGGCGAGTTCTGCGCGCTTGGCGAAAGCTTCAAGTTCCTGGCCGATGCGAAGGGCAATGACCGCGCCCGCGTCCTGGGCGAGGCGGTCGAGGAGGCGACGCAGGGCATCCTCGATCATGGCCGGTCCCCCAGCCGCAAGGTGGGCGAGCCCGACAACCGCGACAGCCATTACTGGTTCGCGCGTTACTGGGCCGAGGCGCTGGCCGCGCAAACCGACGACGCGGCCCTGGCCGAGGAGTTCGCCCCGGTGGCCAAGGCACTGGCCGAGAACGAGGCCGCGATCACCGGAGAGCTGGCCGAGGTGCAGGGCAAGCCCGTCGACACCGGCGGCTATTACCACCCCGATGACGACAAACTGACCCGGGTGATGCGCCCGAGCGCGACACTGAATGGCATCATCGGCTGACACGTGCTAGCGCAATGAAAACCGCCCGTCCCCGGATCGGGGCGGGCGAGATCAGGGAGAGCCGGACCATGACCAAGATCAAAGTAGACAACCCCATCGTCGAGATGGATGGCGACGAGATGACCCGCATCATCTGGGCCTTCATCAAGGACAAGCTGATCACGCCCTACCTGGATATCGACCTGCTCTATTACGATCTCGGCATCGAAAGCCGCGACGCGACCGAGGACCAGATCACCATCGACGCCGCCGAAAAGACCAGGGAGGTCGGCTGCGCCGTCAAATGCGCCACGATCACCCCGGATGAGGCGCGGGTCGAGGAGTTCGGCCTCAAGAAGATGTGGCGCAGCCCCAACGGCACCATCCGCAACATCCTGGGCGGCGTCGTCTTCCGCCAACCGATCATCTGCAGGAACGTGCCGCGCCTCGTGCCGGGCTGGACCCGGCCCATTGTCATCGGCCGTCACGCCTTTGGCGATCAGTACAAGGCCACCGACATGAAGTTCCCCGGCCCCGGCAAGCTGACGATGAAATTCACGGGCGAAGACGGCACGGTGGATGAGCGCGAGGTGTTCGACGCGCCCTCGGCAGGCGTGTTCATGGGGATGTACAACCTCGATGACAGCATCCGCAATTTCGCCCGCGCGTCCTTCAATTACGGGCTGAACCTGGGCTGGCCGGTATACCTGTCCACCAAGAACACCATCCTGAAACAATATGATGGCCGGTTCATGGAGATCTTCCAGGAGATCTTCGACGCCGAGTTCAAACCCGCCTTCGACGAAAAGGGCATCGAATACCAACACCGCCTGATCGACGACATGGTCGCCTGCGCGATGAAGTGGAATGGCGGTTTTGTCTGGGCCTGCAAGAATTATGATGGCGATGTGCAGTCGGATACCGTCGCGCAGGGCTTCGGCTCGCTCGGCATGATGGCCAGCCAGTTGATGACCCCCGATGGCAAGATCGTCGAGGCCGAGGCCGCGCATGGCACCGTCACCCGGCACTATCGCCAGCATCAGGCAGGCGAACAGACCTCGACCAACTCCATCGCCTCGATCTACGCCTGGACCGGCGGCCTCAAGCACCGCGCCAAGCTGGATGAGAACAGCGCCCTGATGATCTTCGCCGAGACGCTGGAAAAGGTCGTGGTGGACACGGTCGAATCGGGTTTCATGACCAAGGATCTGGCGCTGCTGGTCGGCCCCGATCAGGGCTGGCTGACCACGATGGGGTTCCTGGAGAAGATCGACGAGAACCTGAACAAGGCGCTTGGGGCCTCGTCATAGGTCGAGCGGGCAAAGCTCCACCCCGCCTGCATCGAACCGCGCCATCATTCCGGGCGGCATTCTAGTGGATGTTCGTTCGATCCCTCCGAACAAGGTTGGTGCTTGGCAACGCCAACCGGCGCGGACTGGATCGAATGGACAACCTGTTGAATGCTCGCGCCTAGCCGCGATTGTGGATGCGCCCATGCAGGCGCGTGATGATCGTGCTTGCGGTCTTTTCGAACAGGAACGGAAACACCGCGTGGACCGCGGCCGCCAGCCCCGCCAGGAGCAACCAGGCGGAAAACCCGCCCGCAAACCGCGCATGTTCCAGATAGGTCTCGTCCACGCTTTCGGGATGGTCGGTGAATAGGCGGGTGATCATCGGGATGTCTCCTTGTCCAGGTCATGCGCGCGGGTGATTTCATGCGCCATGATGCCTTGCGAGGGACGGAAAGACATCTCTGCTTTCCCGAAGTTTCCCCTGTTCCTTGGGATGCTGTTTCGTTTATCTTGGGATCATGGAGACACTGGACACATCAGACCGAAAAATCCTGAACGCGCTGCAACGTGACTGCACGTTGTCGCTGGATCAGCTGGCCGAGCTTGCGGCGCTGTCGCGCAATGCCGTCTGGCGCCGGATCAAGGCGATGGAGGCGCGCGGCATCATCCGCGCCCGCGTCGCCTTGCTCGATCCCGGGACGCTTGGGCTTGGGCTATCCGTCTTCATGCTGATCCGCGCGGGCGCGCACAGCCCGGACTGGAGCGCGCGGTTTTCCAGCGCCACCCGCGCGATGCCCGAGATCCTGGCCGCCTATCGGATGACCGGCGACCTGGATTACCTGATCCACGCCCGTGTCGCGGATGTGGAGGATTACGACCGGCTCTATCAGCGCCTGACCGCGCGGGTCGAACTGGCCGATATCTCCGCCAGTTTCGTGATGGAGGAGATCAAGCTCAGCACCTCGCTACCGCTCTGAGCGGCGCGCCTCAGCCGAGTTCCTCGACCAGAACAAGATCCCGCTCGGACGCGCCGCGCGCATGGCTCAGCGCTTCCTGGTAGATGTCGGACTCGTAGCAGGCATTGGCCGCCTCAAGTGACGGGAACCGTGCCACGACGTTGCGCGGATGGGCGCGGCCTTCCTTCTGGATGGCCTGTCCGCCGCGCGCCAGAAACGTGCCGCCATGCTGCGCGATGGCCTCGGTCGCCAGTGCTGCGTATTTCATGTAGGCGTCCTCATCCGTCACCGTTACATGCGCGATCCAGAGTGCTGTTGCCATGTCTCAAACTCCCTTCAGAATTTCGGCCCCGGCGGATTTCGCGGCCTCGGCGCCGCCAATATCCCTGCCGCCGCCCTGCGCCATGTCGGGGCGTCCGCCACCGCCCTTGCCGCCAAGCTTCTCCACCGCCGCCTTGAGCAGATCGACCGCCGAGACGCGATCCGTCAGGTCGTCGCTGACCCCTGCCGCGACCGCGACCTTGCCGCCGGTATCGGCCATCAGCAGCACGGCGGAGCCCGCGCCCAAGCGCGCCTTATGCTCGTCGATCAGCCCCGGCAGGTCCTTGCCCGTCACGCCCTCCAGCACCTGCGCCAGATAGCTGATTCCGTTGATCTTTTCGGCCTCGGGGGCCACCCCGCCACCACCGGCCATCGCCAGTTGGCGGCGCAGTTGCGCGACCTCGTTCTCCAGCGCCCGACGCTCCTGCATCAGGCCCTGCACACGGGGGCCCAACTCGGCGGGCGGGGTTTTCAGCGCCAGCGCGATCTCGGCCAGGCGATGATCCTGCGCGCTGAGATAGTCGAACGCCGCCGCCCCGGTCAGCGCCTCGATCCGGCGCACACCGGCGCTGGAGGCGGAATCGCCCAATGTCACGAAGACGCCGATATCGCCGGTGCGCGCCACATGCGTGCCGCCGCAAAGCTCCAGCGAATAGGTCCGGCCATCCGTGCCCTTGCCCGAGCCGTCCAGCGCGCACATCGACACCACCCGCACCTCGTCGCCGTATTTTTCGCCAAAGAGCGCCTGCGCGCCCAGGCCGCGGGCCTCGTCGGGCGTCATGATCCGGGTCTCCACGGGGCCGTTTTGCCGGATGAAGGCGTTGACCTCGGCCTCGACCTGCTTCAGCTCCTCCAGGGTCAACGCCTTGGAATGGCTGAAATCGAAGCGCAGCCGGTCGGGCGCGTTCAGCGACCCGCGCTGCGCGACGTGATCGCCAAGCGCGCGGCGCAGCGCCTCGTGCAGCAGGTGCGTCGCGGAATGGTTGGCGCGGATCAGGGTCCGGCGGTCATGATCGACCTCCAGCTGCGCCGCCTGGCCCTTTGCAATCTGCCCTTCCGTCACCTCGGCCTGGTGCAGCACGACGCCTGCCACCTTGCGCGTGTCGGTGACGCGGGCCGCGCCCGTCTCGGTCCGGATCGTGCCGGTATCGCCGACCTGGCCCCCGGCCTCGGCATAGAAGGGCGTCTGGTTGGTCACGATGGCGATACTGTCGCCCTGCCCCGCCTTGTCCTGCGCGTCCCCGTCCCGCACCAGGGCCAGCACCTGGCCTTCTGCGGTTTCTGTGTCATAGCCCAGGAATTCGGTGGCCCCATGCGCCTCCTCAAGGTCGAACCAGATCGCGGCATCCGCCGTTTCGCCCGAGCCGACCCAAGCCGCCCGGGCCTTGGCTTTCTGCTCGGCCATGGCAGCATCGAACCCCTCGGTTTCGACCGCCCGCCCCTGTTCGCGCAGCGCATCCTGCGTCAGGTCCAGCGGAAAGCCATAAGTGTCGTAGAGCTTGAACGCCGCCTGCCCCGGCAGATCCGCGCCCTCTGGCAGCCCGGCCAATTCCTCGTCCAGGAGCTTCAGGCCCCGGTCCAGCGTCTGCCGGAACCGGGTTTCTTCCAGCCGCAGCGTCTCCTCGATCAGTGCCTGCGCGCGGTCAAGTTCGGGATAGGCCTGGCCCATCTGGCTGACGAGGCTCGGAACCAGCCGGTGCATCAGCGGATCGGCGGCGCCCAGAAGATGCGCATGTCGCATCGCGCGGCGCATGATCCGGCGCAGCACGTAGCCGCGCCCCTCATTGGACGGCATCACGCCATCGGCGATCAGGAACGAGGTCGAGCGCAGGTGATCCGCGATCACCCGGTGATGCACGTTCTTCGTGCCGTAAGGATCGACCGAGGTCAGGTTGGCCGACGCCTCGATCAGCGCCTTGAACAGGTCGGTGTCGTAATTGTCATGGGACCCTTGCAACAGCGCGCCGATGCGTTCCAGCCCCATGCCGGTGTCGATCGACTGCATGTCCAGCGCGCGCATCGAGCCGTCCTCGAACTGCTCGTTCTGCATGAAGACGATATTCCAGATCTCGATGAACCGGTCGCCATCCTCGTCCGGGCTGCCCGGGGGGCCGCCGGGAATGTGATCGCCATGGTCATAGAAGATCTCGGTGCAGGGGCCGCAGGGGCCGGTCGGGCCCATCTGCCAGAAATTATCGGAGGTGGCGATGCGGATGATCCGGTCCTCCGGCACGCCGACCTTTCTCCAGATCTCGAACGCCTCGTCATCGGTGTGGTAGACCGTGGTCAGCAAGCGGCTGGCGTCGATGCCGAATTCGCGCGTGATCAGGTTCCAGGCAAAGGGGATCGCCTCTTCCTTGAAGTAATCGCCGAAGCTGAAATTGCCGAGCATCTCGAAGAAAGTATGGTGGCGCGCCGTGTAGCCCACGTTATCGAGGTCATTGTGCTTGCCGCCCGCGCGCACGCATTTCTGGCTGGTGGTGGCGCGCTGGTAATCGCGGTGCTCGACGCCGGTAAAGAGGTTCTTGAACTGGACCATGCCGGAATTGACGAACATCAGCGTCGGGTCGTTGCGCGGCACCAGCGGCGACGAGGGCACGATCTCATGCCCCTGATCGCCAAAGTAATTCAGGAAGGTCGAGCGGATGTCATTCAGGCTGGCCATTGTGGCGGGGCCCCTTTGCTACAGGCGGAATTGCAGGTCGCACCGGGTGTAAACCGCGACCCCCGCGCTGTCCATGGGGCATGCAAAAAGGGCGGCCCGATGCACCGGGACCGCCCTTGCCGTCCTGATCGGTCAGGCCCGCATCAGCCCTCGAACATCTCCGCATCATCCGCGTTCATGTCGAAATCCAGCCCGTGTGCGGCGCGGATCTTGTCCTCGATATCGAGCGCGATCTCGGGGTGATCTTTGAGGTAGGTCTTGGCGTTCTCGCGGCCCTGCCCGATGCGTTCGTCGCCATAGGAGAACCAGCTGCCGGATTTCTCGACGATGCCGGCCTTGACGCCCATGTCGATCAACTCGCCCCGCTTCGAGATGCCCTCGCCATACATGATGTCGAATTCCACCTGCTTGAAGGGCGGCGCGACCTTGTTCTTGACCACCTTGACCTTGGTGGTGTTGCCGACCACCTCGTCGCGATCCTTGACCGATCCGGTACGGCGGATATCCAGCCGCACCGAGGCGTAGAATTTCAGCGCGTTGCCGCCCGTCGTCGTCTCGGGGGAGCCGAACATGACGCCGATCTTCATGCGGATCTGGTTGATGAAGATCACCGTGCAGCCCGACCGGTTGATCGAGCCGGTCAGCTTGCGCATGGCCTTGGACATCAGGCGGGCATGGACCCCGACGGAACTGTCGCCCATATCGCCCTCAAGCTCGGATTTGGGCGTCAGGGCAGCGACCGAATCGACCACCACCATGCTGACCGCGCCCGAGCGCACCAGCGTGTCGATGATCTCAAGCGCCTGTTCGCCGGTATCGGGCTGGCTGATCAGAAGCTCATCCAGATCGACGCCCAGTTTCCTGGCATATTGCGGGTCCAGCGCATGTTCGGCATCGACGAAGGCGCAGACGCCGCCCTTCTTCTGCTCCTCGGCGACGCAATGCAGCGTCAGCGTGGTCTTGCCGGAGCTTTCAGGGCCATAGATCTCGACGATCCGGCCCTTGGGCAGCCCGCCGATACCAAGCGCGATATCGAGGCCGAGCGAGCCGGTCGAGGTCGATTCGATATCGGCGACGGGGTTGTCGCCCCCGAGCTTCATGATCGAGCCCTTGCCGAACTGCCGTTCGATCTGCGCGAGCGCGCTGTCCAGCGCCTTCTGCTTGTCTGCGGATTTGCGGTCGGTCATATCGAGAAGTTTCGCCGTTGCCATGGATCTGATGTCCTTATTCCACACCGCGGGACCCGCGGCAATGATTGCTCATGTTCGCCTCTTGTTCTGCCTCCGTTTTGAGACCAAAAGTAGAACATTTCAAGTAAAATCTTGTGCAACCCAGTTTTTTGCCAGAAGGGTTAAGGAAAAGTTGAAGCGGCGCGAAATAGGGGGAGTTTGACGCATGTTGGTGTTCTGGAAGCAGAAAATCGTGCTGCTGGCGGTGCCCAAGACGGGCACGACCGCGCTGGAACAGGCGCTCCTGCCCCATGCCAGCGCCGCGATCCTCGATCCGCCGGGGCAGAAACACGTCCCCGCGCAACAATATCGCAACCGGCTGTCGAAGTTTTTCGAACAGCGCGGCAAGCGCCCGATGGAGCTGGTCGCGGTGATGCGCGAGCCGGTCGATTGGCTCGGCAGCTGGTATCGCTATCGCGCAAGGCCGCAATTGTCGGGCAAACCCAATTCGACCGAAGGCATCGGTTTCGACGAGTTCGTCGCCGCCTGGCTGGAGCCCAGGCGCCCCGATTTCGCCGAGGTCGGCAGCCAGGCCAATTTCCTGACCGACGACAAGGGCCGCCCGGCGGTCGACCGGATTTTTCGCTATGACCGCATGGCCGATCTGGTGGCCTTCTTCGAGACCCGGCTCGAGACGGCGCTGGATGTGCCGCGCGCCAATGTCTCGCCCAAGGGTCCGGTTGAGTTGAGCGACACGATGCGGGCGCGGCTGGAACGTGAGGCGGCGGCGGAGTTCGACCTCTGGCGCAGTCTCGACTGATCCGCGCTCAGTGCAACTGCCGCTGCACGGTCGAGGTCAGGTCCGACAGCGAGAAGGGTTTGGCCAGGAACACCGAATTGGGCACCTTGCCGCCGGTCTTCTCGAACGCGTCCTCGGCATAGCCCGAGACGAAGACGACCTTGACATCGGGACGGTCCTTCAGCGCCTCGCGCACCCAGGTCGGGCCGTCCATGCCGGGCATGATGACATCGGTGACGAAGACATCGACCGAGAGGGAGGTGTCGGCGAGCTTCTCCAGCGCTTCCTCGGCGCTTTCGGCCTCGACCACCGTGTAGCCCCGCATCCTGAGCGCGCGTGACGCGAAGGCCCGGACCGAGGCTTCATCCTCGACCAGCAGCACGACACCGTCCCCCGGCAGGTGCGGCACGGTTTCGGCGACCGGGTCGGGCGCCTCCTCCTGTGCCACGCGTTCGGGATGGGCGGGCAGGTCATGCACCGGGAAATAGATCACGAAATCCGTGCCCTCGCCGAGCCGGCTGTCGGCGAAGATGAAGCCGCCGCTTTGCTTGACGATCCCGTAAACCATGGAAAGGCCAAGCCCGGTCCCCTCGCCGGTGCGCTTGGTGGTGAAGAAGGGCTCGAAAATGCGGGTCAGCTGTTCTGTCGGGATACCGGTGCCCTCGTCGCGCACCTCGACCGTCACGTATTGGCCCGGCGGCACCGTCGCCTCATCCCGGAAGAGCGGCTCGGCGAGATGCACCACGCGCGTCTCGACATGGATATCGCCCCCCTCGGGCATCGCGTCGCGGGCGTTGACGACCAGATTCATCAAGACCTGCTCCAATTGCCGCCGGTCGGCCCGGATCGGCAGGAGGCCCGGATCATGATCCAGATGCAGCCGGATCCGCTCGCCGACAAGACGGTTCAGCAGATGGGTCAGGTCCGACATCGTGTCGCGCAGGTCGAGGATCTCGGGCTGCATCGTCTGCTTGCGCGAAAAGGCCAGAAGCTGGCCCACGAGGCTGGCCGCGCGGTTGGCGTTCTGGTTGATCTGCACGAGGTCCGCGTAATCCGGCGCGCCCTGGTCGTGGCGCAGGAGCAGCAGGTCGCAATGGCCGGTGATCGCGGTCAGCAGGTTGTTGAAATCATGCGCCACGCCGCCCGCCAGTTCGCCGATGGCCTGCATCTTCTGGCTCTGCACGAATTGTTGTTCCATGGTCTTGAGTTCGGTCGCGTCATGCAGCACGGCCAGCAGCGTCGGATCGCCCTCGCCGGTGATGCGGCCGAGGGTAACCTGCAGGAAACAATCGTCATCGCGCAGGCGGGCGCGGACCATTTCGGGGCGCGCCGGGATGCGTTCCTCCAGCGTGTCGCTGAGCCAGTCGTTGATCGGACGACCGAGCCCCTCGACCGCGCCCGAGAGCGACAGATCGGCGCCGGGATCGAGGTTGAGCAACGTCTGCGCCTGCGGATTGGCCGCCAGAAGCCGTCCGTCGCCCGCGATATGCACAAGCGCCACCGGCAGGGCCTCGAAGGCGCGGGCGGCGACGCTGTCCTCCAGCGGCAGAAGGGTGACCGGCAGGGCATAGATCTCGCGCCGGCCGTCGCCCGCCTGCAACTCGATGGTGACGGCGTCGAAGAACCCGTCAGCCCCTTTCAGCCGCGTCTTCTGTCCGGTCTGCACCGGCAGCGTCTCGAACACATCACCAAGCGCGCGCATCCGCTTGCCGAGCGTGCGGCGCATCGCCTCGTTCATCGACAGGATCGTGTCATTGCGGCTGACCACCATCATCGGCAGGCCGATCCAGTCGGCGCTGCGCCCCGTCGTCTCGACCGTTTCATCGACCCGCCACATGGTACCGGGGCCGACGCGAAACGCGGTCAGGCGCACCGAGCCGCGCTTGGTCACCACGGTTTCGCGGGCCTGTCGATCACGGGCGAGCGCCGCCTCCTGGCGGAAGATGACGGCGGAGGAATTGGCGATGATGCCGGCCAGGGCGCGCGACATGGATTGATCCAGCCGGTCCTTGAACCGATCCTCGGCGGCGCGGTTCTGAAAGATGATCGCGCCCGCCGCATCAGTGCAGAAAACCGGCACGGGATCGTCCGCCGCGACCTTGCCTGCCGTGACCAGGAGCGCGTGATCGCGCGCCCGCGCACGGCGCTTGGACAGAAAAAGGAGCAGCGCTGTCAGCGTGATCGAGGCGGCCGCGACATAGAGCGCGATGCGCCAGATCTCACCCGGTGCCAGGAAGCTGAGCCCGAGGCAGAGCGCGGCCAGAAGGAGAAGGCCCGCAGACGGACCGACCCTGAACCTGAAGGGCTGCTTTCCGGGCAAGACGGCCTGATCCGCCACTCTGTTCCTCCAACGCGATTCGGTGGGGACAATTTCGCAGGCATTTTCTTAATTGCCGATTAAGAACACTGCATTTTCTCCCCTCAAGGCGCAGATTTCAGGGCGGGTCAGCCGGGATGCGTCAGTTCCGCCACAAAGAACCCGTCCGAGGCCTCGGGCGGCGCGAACCGTGCCATCGCCGTCCGGGTCCAGCCCGGATGCCGCGCCAGGAACGCCGCGACCTGGTCCTCGTTTTCCTCGCAGAGCAGCGAACAGGTCATGTAGACCAGTTGCCCGCCCGGACGCAGCAGTACCGCCGCCTCATCCATGATCTGCGCCTGAATCTGGGTCAGATCGTCCAGCCGCTCCGGCGCGAGGTGCCATTTCGCCTCCGGGTCGCGCCGCCAGGTGCCGCTGCCGGAACAGGGAACATCGGTCAGAACGACATCGTATTTCAGCGTGTTATCAAAGGGGTGCAGCGTGACCTTCGCCCTTTCCGCGCGCGGCGCGATGTCCCGCATCCGGGCCGGGTTCACATCATGCACATGGATCGCGGCATCGCTTCGGGCCGCGATGGCCAGCGCCTTGCCGCCACCGCCCGCGCAATAATCCAGGATCCGACCGGATTGCGGCCAGTCGATCATCGCCACGGCCCGTTGCGGCGAGAGGTCCTGCACCTCGACCTGACCGGAGAGATAGGGTTGTGATTGCCTGACCCGGCGCGCGCCTCCGACGACTTTCAACGCGCCTTTCAGAGGCATATATTCTGTTTTTATACCATCATTTGCAAGACGTTCTTGAACCAACACATCATTCCGCGCATTGACCCGCAGGTAGAGGGGCGCGCGGTCCCGCATCGCCACCATCACGGTTTCGGCGCTGTCCCCCAATGCGTCCTTCAACCGCCCCTGCAACCAGTCCGGCACATCCGTCCACGCATCCGGATCCACCTCCGGTACACGCACCTCAACCTCCGTCAACGGATCGGGCGCATAGCCGCCGGTAAAGAGCGCCTGCGGCTCCTGCCCCTGCATCCGGCAAAGCCCGATCATCAACGCCCGAGCGTCACGCCCGCCCCCCAGAGCGGCGCAACTTTCCAGCCGCCGCAGCACGTCATAGACATGATCGCGGATCGCGGCGCGGTCCTTCGATCCGGCATAGCGCGCACCGCGCGCCCAGGTGGTCAGCGCCTTTTCGGCGGGCTCCCCCGCCTGCCAGCGGTCCAGCACCTCGATCGCGGCGGCGATGCGGGCCCCCGGCGTCATGGCCTAGCCCGCCCGGTAATTCGGGCTTTCCCGCGTGATCTGGACGTCATGTACATGGCTCTCCTTCAGGCCCGCACCGGTGATGCGCACGAAGCGGCAGCCGCTCCGCATCTCCTCGACCGTGGCCGAGCCGGTGTAGCCCATCGCGGCGCGCAAGCCGCCGACCAGCTGATGCACCACGGCGCCGGCGGAACCCTTGTAGGCGACCTGCCCCTCGATGCCTTCCGGCACCAGCTTGTCGCTGGCCGCGTCCTTCTGGAAATAGCGGTCGGCCGAGCCGCGTGCCATCGCGCCGAGGCTGCCCATGCCACGGTAGCTCTTGAAGCTACGGCCTTGATAGAGAATGACTTCTCCGGGGCTCTCATCGGTGCCCGCGATCATGCTGCCGACCATGGCGCAGGACGCGCCCGCCGCGATCGCCTTGGCGAAATCGCCCGAATACTTGATGCCGCCATCGGCGATGACCGGCACGTCGCCCGCCGCGCCCGCGCAATCCATGATCGCGGTCAGTTGCGGCACGCCGACGCCCGCGACCATCCGCGTGGTGCAGATCGAGCCCGGCCCGATCCCGACCTTGACGGCATCCGCGCCCGCGTCGATCAGGGCGCGGGTGGCCTCGGCGGTAGCCACGTTCCCGGCCACGACCTGCACCGAGTTCGACAGCGCCTTGACCCGTTCAACGGCGCGCGCCACGCCCTCGGAATGGCCATGCGCGGTGTCGATGACGACAAGATCGCAGCCCGCGTCGATGAGCGCCTCGGAGCGTTCGAACCCCGCATCCCCCACGGTGGTGGCGGCGGCGACGCGCAACCGGCCCAGATCGTCCTTGCAGGCGGTCGGGTTCAGCACGGCCTGTTCGGTATCCTTCAGCGTCAGGAGGCCGGTCAGCCGCCCCCCGGCGTCGGTCACCAGCAGCTTCTCGATCCGGCGCGCACGCATCAGGCTTTTGGCCTCCTCCAGATCGGCGGGCTCGCGCAGCACGGCGAGGTTCTCGGCGGTCATCATGGCATGGACCGGGGTGGCATCCGAACTGGCAAAACGCATGTCGCGGTTGGTGACGATCCCCATCACCCGGCCTTGGTCATCAACCACCGGGAAACCGGTGAAATTGTAGCGTTCGATCAGGGCCTTGGCATCGGCCAGCGTCTGGTCGGGGCGCAGCGTCACAGGGTTGTAGACGATGCCCGATTCAAAGCGCTTGACGCGGCGCACCTCGCGGGCCTGGACCTCGATATCGAGGTTGCGGTGGATCACGCCCATGCCGCCCGCCTGCGCCATCGCGATCGCCATGCGCGATTCCGTCACCGTATCCATGGCGGAACTGAGCAGCGGGATGTTGAGGGCGATGGATTTCGTCACCCTTGTGCGGGTATCGGCCTGGGACGGCAGCACGCTGGACGCGCCGGGAACCAGCAGAACATCATCGAAGGTCAGGGCCTCGCGAATCTCCATGGGGGCCTCCAAGGCAGGGAGTTTCAGTTGGCACGTCGCTATCTCATGGGGCGGGCAAAAGGGAAAGCCCCAAATCTGGTGCCCAATCCGAATTCGCCCGGTTTCACCCCCGAAACCCGGTGGCGACGACGAATTTCTCGGAACTGTCGGACCGGCTGGCCCCCGGTTTCATATAGGCGACCTTGGTGAATTTCTGTTTCAGCACCTTCTGCAGATCGCCCTCGGCCCCGCCCGCCAGCACCTTGGCCACGAAGGTGCCGCCCTCCTCCAGCACGTCGAAGGCAAAATACGCGGCGGCCTCGCACAGCGCCATGATGCGCAGATGATCGGTCTGCTTATGGCCCGAGGAGGCGGCGGCCATGTCGCTCATCACCAAGTCGGCCTTGCCATCGAGCCATCCCTTCACCTTGTCGTCGGCATCGTCCTCGAGAAAGTCGAGCACATGGATCTCGGCCCCCGGCACCGGCTCGACCTCCTGCAGGTCGATACCGATGATGCGGCCCATCCGCTTGCCGGATTTCTCGCCCAATGCGTTGATCCGGGGCACCGCGATCTGCAACCAGCCACCGGGCGCGCAGCCCAGGTCAACCACGCGCGCGCCGGGCACGAGGAAGCGGAACTTGTCGTCGATCTCCTCGATCTTGAAGGCGGCGCGGCCGCGATAGCCCTCGCGCTTGGCGCGCTGCACGTACGGGTCGTTCAACTGCCGCTCCAGCCACAGGGTGGAGCTGAGCTTGCGCCCGCGCGCGGTCTTGACCTTGACCCGAAGCTCGCGCTGTCCGCGCCCGGAAGTGTTCTTGGCCATCGTTTCAGCTTTCTCGTTTGCGACGTTGTCGCGTAATTCAGCCGCGGTTGCAAATGGCAAAGGACCCGCCAAAAGAGCCTCCGGCGGGGATATTTGCGGAACAAAGAAGGGGCGCGGGCCGCGTTAACCTGAATGGTCGGTTGCGTTGGGGCCGGGGCCGGGACGAACGGCTCTTCTTGGCCTCTGCCCCTCGTGTCAGAACGGCCCATCCTCCAGCACCCCGTCCGAGGACATCTGCGCGTAGAGCAGACCCTCGCGCAGGCCACGGTCGGCGACACTCAGCCGGTCGGTGGGCCAGGCCCTGAGCAACGCCTGCAGGATCGCTGCGCCCGACATGATCAGCGCCTGCCGGTCGCGCCCGATACGCGGGTCGCGGCGGCGTCCGGCGGGGCCGAGCGTCAGGTAGTCCTGGATCACCGTGTCGATCTGGTCCGAGGTCATGCGCAATCCGTCGACCTTGTTGCGGTCATAGCGGCGCAGCCCCAGATGCGAGGCCGCGACCGTCGTCACGGTGCCGCTGGTGCCGATGATCTGGAACCCTTCACGGGCCTGGTCGGCGGCGTCATCGTAAGGAGAAAACTGCGCCAGTTGCTCCTCGAAATACCAGCTCATCAACGCAAAGCGCGCGCCATCGTCGGTCACGTCGCGATACTGATCCTTCAGCGTCGCCACCCCGAGCGGGATCGAGATCCAGTCCACCACCTTGGCCTTGGGAAAAACGGTGTCGCTATGGTCGAACCCCTGGTGCAGCCGCATAATCGCGCGCGGGCGTTCGACATGGGGCACGCGGGACAGGTCGATCCAGACCAGTTCGGTGGAGCCGCCGCCGATATCGACCACCAGCAATTGCTCGGTCCGCGCCGAGACCAGCGGCGCGCAGGCCACCACGGCCAGGCGGGCCTCCTCCTCGGGCTCGATGATCTCCAGCGCCAGCCCGGTTTCGCGGTGTACGACGGCGATGAATTCGGCGGCGTTGCTGGCGCGGCGGCAGGCCTCGGTCGCGACCAGCCGCATCCGCTTCACATCGCGGCGCTGCAACTTGCGCTTGCAGATCTTCAGCGCCGAGACCGTGCGCGCCATCGACTGCCGCGACAGCCGCCCCGAGCTTTCCAGCCCCAGGCCAAGCTGCACCGATTTCGAGAAACTGTCGACGACATGCAGGTGGTTGCCCTTGGGCTGCGCGATCAGCATCCGGCAGGAATTGGTGCCGAGGTCCAGCGCGGCATAGAGATCGGCGGGATCGGGCTGCGCCGACAGGGCCGGCGCGAGGGGGCGCGCAGGCGGCACCGCGGCAATCCTGGGGGAATTGCCCGTGCTTGGCGTCTGTGTGCTGGCCCCCTTGGGTTTGCCCCGGGGACGGCGGCGGCGGCCCATGGCCCCTGATCCTTGTTCGCGTGGTTTGACGTCCAGCCTACCGTCTTGGCCGGTGTCGCACAATGGTGCGTGTCGGTGGCCCTCATCATCTTCATGAGAAAATCGGGGGGCTTTTCCCGTGGTCCCGGCCCCCGCCCGCCGCTAAGGTCGCAGCAAGACGCAGGCGTGTCGAAAACGGATCGAACGCGGCCTGCCCCGCCCTCTATGGTCGGGCCAGCAGCACAGGAAAGGACAGCGTCTCATGCCCGCCCTCACCATCGTCTACTGGCGCGACATCCCGGCCCAGGTCATCGTCGGCAAAGGCCGCAGCGGCGCCAAGGCCCCCCTGCCCGAACGGTTCGAACAGGCCATCGACCGCGCCGCCATGAAGGCGGGCGCCAAGGATGATGACGCCTATCTGGCCGGATTTCGCAAGGCGAGCCCCGTCGAGGTCGAAGGCGACGCGCAAGAGGTCGCAAATGCCGAAGCCGCGCGCATCGATGCCGAATACGACGCGGAGAAACTGAAGGCGCTGATCGCGGGTGAAGGATACGCCCAAGCCAACGCCGGATGACCCCGCCGCGCCAGATCTGGGAGACCCTCATGGCCTTGCTCAAATTCCGCTCTGCCCCTGCCGCAGCCCCCTCGGGCAACTCCGAGAACCTGGAGGCGTTCCTGCAAGGCTATTCCATCGAGGTGATGCCGCGCACCGCCGAGAAGGTCGAGGATTTCCGCGCCCTGCTGCCCGAAGGCACCCGCGTCTACATCGCCCATATCGAAGGCACCCCGATCGAGGAGATGGTCGCCACCGCCGCCCGCCTTGCGCGCGACGGCTATGCGGTGATGCCGCATTTCCCGGCGCGTATCATCAAGGACGCGGCGACGCTGGAAAACTGGATCGCCATGTACCAGGGCGAGGCCGGCGTGAAACAGGCGCTGTTGCTGGCGGGCGGTGTGGCGCAGCCGCATGGGGCGTTCCATTCCTCGATGCAGCTGATGGAAACCGGCGCGTTCGACCGCGCGGGATTTGACCGTCTGCATGTCGCGGGCCACCCCGAGGGCAACCGCGACATCGACCCCTCGGGCGGCGACCGGGCCGTGATGGAGGCGCTGCGCTGGAAGCAGGCCTTCGCCGAGCGCACCGATGCCAAGATGGCGCTGGCCACGCAATTCGCCTTCGAGGCGGGGCCGGTCATCGCCTGGGCGGATCGCCTCAAGGCGGAAGGCATCGACCTGCCCATTCATATCGGCATCGCGGGCCCCGCCAAGCTGCAGACCCTGATCAAGTTCGCCATCGCCTGCGGTGTCGGCCCCTCCTTGAAGGTGTTGCAGAAACGCGCCAAGGATGTGACCAAGCTGCTGCTGCCCTTCGAGCCCAACGAGATCCTGAATGCGCTGGCCGACCACAAGGCCGCCCATCCCGATTGTCTGATCGAGAAGGTGCATTTCTTCCCGCTCGGCGGGATCAAGACCAACGCCCAATGGGCCACCCTCAATGGCGGCGCGTCCGGCGTCCCCGCAAACCAGACCTGAAAAGAGAGCCCATGACACGCACCGTCCTCGAATCCAGAACCAAGACCGTCGTGATCGGCTTTGACGAGCCGTTCTGCGTCATCGGCGAGCGCATCAACCCCACCGGTCGCAAGAAACTGGCCGCCGAACTGGAGGCGGGCGATTTTTCGACCGTGGAAAAGGACGCGCTGGAGCAGGTCGCCTGCGGGGCGATGGTGCTCGATGTGAATGCGGGCGTGGTCTACAACTCCAACCCCAACCCGAACGAGACCGAACCGCCCCTGATGACCCGCTGCATCGAGATCGTGCAGGGGCTGGTGGATGTGCCGCTCTGCATCGACAGCTCGGTTCCGGCGGCGCTTGAGGCGGGGCTGGCCGCGGCCAATGGCCGTCCGCTGCTGAATTCCGTGACGGGCGAGGAGGACCGGCTGGACCTGGTGCTGCCGCTGGTCAAGAAATACAACGTGCCGGTGGTGGCGATCTCGAATGACGACACCGGCATCAGCGAAGACCCCGATGTCCGGTTCGCGGTGGCCAGGAAGATCGTCGAGCGTGCCGCCGATTTCGGCATCCCCGCGCATGACATCGTGGTCGATCCGCTGGTCATGCCCGTGGGGGCGATGGCGACGGCGGGCCGCCAGGTCTTCACCCTGGTGCGGCGCCTGCGCGACGAGCTTGGCGTGAACACCACCTGCGGCGCCTCGAATATCAGCTTCGGCCTGCCCAACCGGCACGGCATCAACGCGGCCTTCCTGCCGATGGCGATCGGCGCGGGCATGACCAGCGCCATCATGAACCCGGTCCGCCCCGTCGAGATGGAGGCCATCAACGCGGCCAATTTCCTGATGAACCACGACGCCAATGGCGGCAAGTGGATCAACTTCGCCAAGGTGCTTGAGGCGACCAAGGAAGGCACCCCCTTCACCGAGGCCGCCGCCGCCGCAATGGCCGCCGGTGGCGGTCGTGGCGGGCGCCGGGGCGGGCGTCGCCGGGCCTGATGACCGGCGGTTAACCAATGTCGGGCGAAGGTGGGGTCATGTCCTATCTTCGCCCGGCCGATACGCCCCGCCCGCCCACACGTGACGAACAATGGCTCGCGCAGATTTTTGAAGCGAAATCGGCGCGCACAGGTGGTGTCGTGCGACGAAAAATTTGCGATGTGGAGCGGAAGGTTGGCCGCCACGCGTCGGAGCTGGAAGTTCACCGGCGTGGTTTTCGCCTGGACGAAGCCGGAACGCAGTTCATCATCATCTGCACGCCGGGCGATATCCGGGTGATCTGCTGGAAAAATCTTGCCCAGGATTTTTCGGGCCCGAAGATTTTTCGGACAAAAATCTTCTTCGCCGCGCCGTTTCGCGCTATCCATCGTGATGTCCCACCGGCCCGCCCCCTACGTGACCCCGCCGCCCTGGCGGCGCGCCCTGCCCCGTCTGGCCCTGCGCGTGGCGGTGCTGGCGGCGATTGTCACGCTGGCCCATTTCGGCATCAACGCCGCGCTCGACTGGACACACACCCTGCCCGAGGCAGATCGGGGCGCGGCGGAAATGTGGGTGCTGATCTCGATCTTCGGTCTCTACGCGCTGCTCATCGCCATCCCCTTCGTGCCGGGGATCGAGATCGCCATGGCGCTTTTGATGCTGCGCGGGGCCGAACTGGCATTGCCGATCTACCTTTCGACCGTGGGCGGGCTGATGCTGGCCTATCTGGTCGGACGCCTGGTGCCGCCTGGCGCCCTGCGCCGGATCTTCCTGGACCTGCACCTGACCCGCGCCTGCGCGCTTATCGACGACCTCGCGCCGCTCTCGCCGCCTGACCGGGTGGCGGTCCTGCAAGACAGGCTGCCGCAACGGGTCGCGGCACTTCTCTTGCGTTATCGCTATGTCTGCCTCGCGCTCTTG
This sequence comes from Alterinioella nitratireducens, assembly GCF_013155465.1. Lineage (GTDB taxonomy): Bacteria > Pseudomonadota > Alphaproteobacteria > Rhodobacterales > Rhodobacteraceae > Alterinioella > Alterinioella nitratireducens. The sequence continues at coordinate 31,987 of NZ_JABJVX010000013.1, forward strand.
ATCAACCTGCCGGGATCGGGGCTGATCGGGGGCGGCGGCGGCATCTGCATGGTCGCCGGCATGAGCCGCATCTTCAGCCCCCGCTGGACCGCCCTGACCCTGGCCCTGGCGGTCCTGCCGGTGCCATTGGCAACCTGGATGGCGGGGGCGGCGGACCTGCTCTTCTGGCTGCCGGAATAACCCTACTCCATCGCCGGGGTGCGGCGCGGGAAGGCATCGGTGGTAAAGAGGTAATCCTCGCCGCCCGCAGTGACATGGCAGGCGATGCAACCGCCCGAGAGGTCACGCCCCACGGCCCCCGCCAGCGCCATGCCGGCCGGGTTGGTATCCATCGCGCCATCGGGCAGATACTTGGCGTAGAACCAGTCGTCATGCTCCGGGTCATAGCCCTCCTCGCGCTGGAACATCACCGTGACCGATCCCAGATGCCCCGACGGATCGGCCAGAACCTCATCCTCGGTCACCTCCTCGGGGCCGTAATTGCGCTTGATGACCAGAAGGCCGCTCTCGCCCATGATCTCGGTCTCGACATAGAAGGTTTCCAGCATTTCGCCATGCGGCGGCACACCGCGATAGGGCAGCCCCATCAGCGCGCCCTCTCCGGCCAGGTTCATCGCGACCATTTCCTCCCAGATCGCCTGCGCGAAGGCGACATCCTCGTCGGTGCCAGCCGTCTGCGCGATGACCGCGCCGGTGGCGAGCGTGCCCGCCAGTGCCAGTCCTGTAATCAGTTTGCGCATGTCTCCTACCCTCCTGTTGGTTGCTGCACCCGGGGGGTCGGGACTGGCCCGATCCGGGCTGCGATTGGACTACTCTAGCACGGACGCACCCCCGCGAAGCCCCATGCTCACGCAGGGGTGACATCGCGCGAGCGGGCTTGATGCCGCTGCCAGACAAATAGTGACGTTTCGCACCTGTTCCCCGCCGCCGCCCACGTTACAAGGGGGCAAACAGCGAAGGTGGCCGCAATGTCGAACGATCCCCTGGTGATTTTCACGCCCTCCGGCAAGCGCGGGCGATTTGCCGCCGGCACGCCGGTCCTGACCGCCGCGCGCAAGCTTGGCGTCGATCTGGATTCTGTCTGCGGCGGGCGCGGCATCTGTTCCAAGTGCCAGGTCACGCCGTCCTACGGCGATTTCCCCAAGCATGGCGTGACAGTCTCCGAAGGGGCCCTGTCCGAATGGAACGCGGTCGAGGCACGCTATGACCGGGTGCGCGGCCTGAAGACCGGCCGCCGCCTCGGCTGCCAGGCCACCGTGCAGGGCGATATCGTCATCGACGTGCCGGCCGAAAGCCAGGTCCACCGCCAGGTCGTGCGCAAAGCCGCCAGCGCAAGACCGATCATCATGGACCCCGCCACGCGGCTCTATTTCGTCGAGGTGGCGGAGCCGGACATGCACGAGCCCTCGGGCGACCTGGAACGGCTGAAGGCCGCGCTGGCGGAGCAGTGGGATCTCACCGGCCTTGTCGCCGATCTCAGCGTCGTGACCCGCCTGCAACCGGTGCTGCGCAAGGGCAAATGGCAGGTCACCGTTGCGGTGCATCACGCCGCGAACAGCAACACCGGGCAGATCCTGGAGATCTGGCCCGGCCTGCATGAAAGCGGCATCTACGGCCTCGCCATCGACCTCGGCTCGACCACCATCGCGGGCCATCTGTGCGACCTCGTGACGGGCGAGGTGCTGGCCTCCTCGGGTATCATGAACCCGCAGATCAGGTTCGGCGAAGACCTGATGAGCCGCGTCAGCTACGCGATGATGAACCCCGGCGGCGACAAGGAAATGACCACGGCGGTGCGCGAGGCGCTGAACACGCTGGCGGGCGAGATCGCAGCGGAGGCCGAAGTTGATCCGGCGCTGATCCTGGAAACCGTCTTTGTCTGCAACCCGGTCATGCACCACCTGCTTTTGGGAATCGACCCGGTCGAACTGGGCCAGGCGCCTTTTGCGCTGGCCACGTCGTCTTCGCTCACCCTGCCCGCCCGCGACCTGGACCTTGCCGCGCTGAACAGTGGCGCGCAGGTCTATATCCTGCCCTGCATCGCGGGTCATGTCGGCGCGGATGCCGCCGCCGTCGCCCTGTCGGAGGAGCCGAACCTGTCGGATGACCTCGTGCTGGTCGTCGATGTCGGCACCAATGCCGAGATCCTCCTGGGCAACCGCAACAAGGTGCTGGCCTGTTCCTCGCCCACCGGCCCCGCCTTCGAGGGCGCGCAGATCAGCAGCGGCCAGCGCGCCGCGCCGGGGGCCATCGAACGGGTCCAGATCGACCCCGACACGAAAGAGCCGCGCTTTCGCATCATCGGTTGCGATCTGTGGTCCGACGATCCGGGCTTTGCCGAGGCCACTGCCGCGACCGGCGTGACCGGCATCTGTGGCTCGGGCATCATCGAGGCGGTAGCCGAGATGCGCATGGCGGGGCTACTGGATGCGGCGGGGCTGATCGGCTCGGCGGAGCAGACCGGCAGCGCGCGGTGCGAGTTGGAGGGCCGGGTGCACGCCTACCTGATCCATGACGGCAGCGCCGAGGGCGGCCCGCGCATCACCGTGACGCAAGGCGACATCCGCGCCATCCAGCTGGCCAAGGCGGCGCTCTATGCGGGCGCCAAGCTGCTGATGGACGAAATGGGCGTCACCAGCGTCGACCGAGTCACGCTGGCCGGGGCCTTCGGCGCGCATATCAGCCCCAAACACGCGATGGTGTTGGGGATGATCCCGGATGCGCCGCTCGACAAGGTCACATCGGCGGGCAACGCGGCAGGCCACGGCGCGCGCATTGCGCTGTGTTCACGCGAGGCCCGCATCCGGATCGAAACCGTGGTCGGCCAGATCCACAAGGTCGAAACCGCGGTGGAGCCGAAATTCCAGGAGCATTTCGTCGCCGCCTCGGCCATTCCGAACGCGGTCGATGCCTTCCCGATCCTGAACTCGGTCGTGCCCCTGCCAAGCCCCTCCTTCAACACGGGCGACGGCGCGGATGGCGGGCGGCGCAGGCGGCGGCGGGGCTGACAGGATGCGCGCCCCGCGCTAGGTTGGCCTTTTCCAACCCCGGAGCCGTTCACGATGCCCCTTCTGCCGTCTCTGCCCGAAACCGCGCGCCTCTCTGATTTGCTCGGCCGTTTTCCCGCCCATGCCGGACCTCTGCTGACCCATGTCGATGGCGTGATGCGGGCCGGTGCGCCTTTGACAGCGGCGGAATGCGAGTTGATCGCGGCCTATGTCTCGGGCCTCAACGCCTGCGCCTTCTGCCTCGGATCGCACCGGATCTATGCCGAAGCGCTTGGAATTGCGCCGGGGCTGGTCGACGCGCTGCTCGCCGATCCCGAAACCGCGCCCGTGGATCCCGCCATGCGCCCGCTTCTGGCCTATGTCGCCAAGCTCAACACCCTGCCGCCCCGGCTGACGCCGGGTGATGTACAGGCGGTGCTGGAGGCGGGCTGGTCCGAGGCGGCGCTCTACCACGCGATCCAGGTTGCCGCGCTCTTCAACCTGTTCAACCGTCTCGTCGAAGGCACGGGCGTGAATTTCAGTTACGGCCCCGACGATCCGCTGCCGACCGCCGCCGATCTGGATCACTCCTATGCCGGGTTCGCGGCCCGGATGGGCCTGACCAAACCCGCCTGACACCTCCAGAGAACCGGACTTGCCTGAATTGCGCACCGCCCGCATTCTGGGGACATGAAAGCGCGCAAGATCATCATCTGCTTTGACGGCACCGGCAATGAAGTCGGCGATTTCCAGACCAATATCCTAAAGCTTTACAACGCGTTGCAGGAGAATGACGCGCAGATAAAGCATTATGTCGCGGGGGTCGGCACGCTCAGCCAGCCGCGGCTTTTCGACTGGCGCATCGTGCAGAAGGCGCGCGTCGTGGCCGGGCTGGCCTTTGGCCTGGGGCTGGAGGATGACGTCCTCAACGCCTATCGGTTCCTCTGCCGGACCTACAAGACCCGCGCGATGAAGAACGCCGATTGGAGCTATGCGCAACAGCTCAAGCGTCAGATCACCGGCAAGAAACAGACCCGGACACGGCCCCTGCCGCAGGAGGACCAGATCTACATCTTCGGCTTCTCGCGGGGGGCCTATGCGGCGCGGATCCTGGCGGGCTTCATCCATAATTTCGGGCTGGTGGAGCCCGACAAGCTGCACCTGATCACCGGGGCCTTCCGGGCCTATCGCGCGGTGTCGGATTTCGACCAGGGCGAACCGCATCCGGTCGTGTTCAAGCAACTCAAGCGCTACGAGGAGACGCTGCGCCCCGAAACGAGCATCCCGATCCGCGCGCTCTGCCTCTTTGATACCGTCAGTTCGCTGGTCGATTTCCGCAATCCGATCCGGAATTTCCGCAAGTATTACAGCCCGATGGCCCTGCGCCAGCACGCCAATGTGGTCACCAACCCCTCGGTGCGCATCGTGCTGCACGCGTTGGCGGTGGATGAGCGCCGGTCGATGTTCCGGCCCATGTTCTGGGATGAGGGCGAGGATTATTACGGCAACCGGTTCCGCCATGACAGCCAGAAGCGTCGGCAATATGTGCAACAGCGCTGGTTCGCGGGCTATCACTCGGATATCGGCGGCAGCCCGCGCGAGAGGCAATCGGGCATCGGCAAGCTGACGCTTCTGTGGATGCTGGATGAGCTGGAGCGGCTGGAGATCGCCGCCAACCGTGAGGATGCCGCCCTCGACCCGCCCGACCCCGCGCGCGATCTGTTGCCGCATCCGCATGCCGGGCTGGTCCTGAAACGCGGCCGCCGCGCGATCCGGCTGGAGGGGCGCGACCGGTCGAAGCTGAGCCTCGACGGCAAGCCCTATGCGCAACCCCGCGCCATGGCCGAGACGCATAATTCCATGTCGCTCAGCTGGTTCCCGCTGGAGGTGCTGCCCAAATCCATCAAGCGTAGGACATGGCCGGCGCGCCGCCCCTGGCTCGGGCTCTGGTATCTGCCCCTGCAGGAGCCGCGCCATATCCCCGACCATCACAAGATCGACCCGTCAGTCTACACGAGGATGAAAGGCTGGCGCTTCTACCGGCCCGAAAACGTGCACCCGAAACCGCGCGGATAGCGCTTGACCTTGGCCGGGCGCGCGATTACCTCAAGGCTTGGATTTGCGGGTATGGTGAAATGGTATCATGCGAGCTTCCCAAGCTTAAGGTGCGGGTTCGATTCCCGCTACCCGCTCCACCTCCCAACCGATGGGCCACCCCATGACAGCACGCGATACCTCCCCCCTGCGCGGCCCCGACCTGCGCGACATGGGGATCGACGCGCCGTGGGATTTCGGCATCGCCGATCAGGTCCGGTTCTCGGAGCTGGATATCCTCAACCACGTCAACAACGCCGCCTATGTCACCTGGTTCGAAAACGCCCGCATCGCGTTCTTCATGGGCACGGGGGTTTCGGATTACAGCGCCGATGACCGCCCGACGCTGGTGCTGCGGAACATGGAGGTCGATTTCCGCCAGCCGCTGTTCCTGGGCGATGCTTACGTCGTCACGGCGCGCAACGCGAAGGTCGGGCGCACCTCCTGGGTGATGGAGCAGGCGGTGTTCAAGGGGGCCGAGCTTGCGGTTTCGGCGTCTTGCGTGATCGTCAACGTGAGCCGCGACGGAAGCCGCCCGGAACCTCTGACGCCCGACCTGATCGCGGCCATCGAAAGCTGTTAGAGCCCGTAGCGTTCATTCGCATTCACGCAACGCCCTCTAACCTTTTGATACGCCATGTCCGAGAAGCTCAAAACCGGTTCCCACTTTTGAGCGACATGCTTCAGTTCCGACTGCGGTAGTAGGCCACCAGTCCGCGGGTCGAGGCATCCTTGCCGGTGCCGGGATCTTCGCCGCGCAAGACGGGCTCCAGCGACTTGGCCAGTTCCTTGCCAAGCTCCACCCCCCATTGATCGAAGCTGTTGATCCCGAGGATCACGCCCTCCACGAACACCCGGTGTTCATAGAGCGCGATGATCTGGCCCAACACATGCGGGGTCAGCTTGGGGTAGATCAGCGTCGTCGAGGGCCGGTTGCCGGGAAAGACGCGGTGGCGGGCCTGGCGGTCCAGCTCGTGGCCCTTGAGGCCCTTGGCCTCCAGCATCGCGCGCGCCTCGTCCAGCGCCCGGCCCCGCATCAGCGCCTCGGATTGGGCCAGGCAATTGGCGACCAGCAGGCGGTGATGGTGCGACAGGTCGGGCTCATGCCCCTCGGCGGCAATCATGAACTCGCATGGCACCACTCGGGTGCCCTGGTGGATCAACTGGTAGAAGGCGTGCTGGCCGTTGGTGCCGGGTTCGCCCCAGACGACGGGGCCGGAATTGACCTCAAGATCGTCGCCTTCCATCGTTACGCGCTTGCCGTTCGATTCCATCTCCAACTGTTGCAGATAGGCGGGCAGCCGCGACAGGCGCTGATCATAGGGCAGCACGGCGCGGGTGGCATACCCGCAGATCTGATTGTGCCAGATGCCGACGAGGGCCAGCAGCACGGGCAGGTTGTCGGCCAGGTCGGCCTCGCGGAAATGCGTGTCCATGGCGTGGCCACCGGCCAGGAAATCGTCGAAATCCTCCGGTCCCACCGCCAGCATGATGCCAAGCCCGATCGGCCCCCAGAGCGAATAGCGCCCGCCGACCCAATCGGCGAAGCCGAAAACGCGGTCCGGGTCGATGCCGAATTGCGCGGTCAGGTCCGCCGCGGTGGAGAGGGCCGCGAATTGCGCACCCGGTTCGTCCACCTTCTCGGCCATCCAGTCGCGCGCGGTCTGCGCGTTGGTCATGGTCTCGATGGTGGTGAAGGTCTTAGAGGCGACGATGACCAGCGTGCGGGTGGGATCGAGCCCCTTCAGCGTGTCATGAATATGCGCGCCATCGACATTCGAGACGTAATGTACGCGCGGCCCGTCATGGTAAGGGGCCAGCGCCAGCGTCGCCATGGCCGGGCCAAGGTCCGAACCGCCGATGCCGATATTGACCACATCGGTGTAACTGCCGCCCTGCCCTTCAACGTCGCCTTCGCGCACCGCGCGGGCGAACTTGGCCATGCGCTTGCGGGTCGCCAGCACCTCCTCCATCACGTCCTCCCCATCGACATGGATCGGACCCTCGGGGGCGCGCAGCGCGGTATGCAACACGGCGCGGCCCTCGGTCTCGTTGATCTCGGCCCCGGTGAACATGGCCTCTCGGCGCGCCTCGACTTCGGCATTGCGGGCCAGTTCCAGCAGCAGCGAGAGCGTATCGGGGCCGATATGTGTCTTGGAGTAATCGAAGAGCATATCGCCGAAACCGGCGCTGAAATCGGCGAAGCGCTGTTCGTTTTCGAACATCTCGGCAAGGCTGCGCCCGGACTTGGCGGCGTGTTGCGTTTTCAGGTCATCCCATAGCGACATGGACGTGGCTTTCTTGATGGCAGGAACTGTGGATCAGGGCGCCCAATGCACCGTGGCCCCGTTCAGGACGGCGCGCACGGGGGCCTCGCTGACGGGCAGGCTTTGGGCGCGTTCCAGCGCCGCGCGCTTGGCGTCGCCGGTGATCACGATATGGGTGGAAACGGCGGCCGACAGCACCGGCGCGGTCAGGGTCACGCGGGGTTCTTCCGCCCCCGGCGCGCGCATCGGCATCAGGACAGCACGCGAATCGGAGAGCGCATCCTCCAGCCGGTCGGCACCGGGAAAGAGCGAGGCGGTGTGCATATCCGCGCCCATGCCAAGCAGCAGGATCGTGATCGGCAGATGCGGGCGCAGGCTTTCGCTGAGGCTCTCGATCGCCTCCTCGGGCGTCTCGACCGGCGCGTAAAGCGGCACCAGATGCGCGGCGGCGGCCTTGTCGGTCAGCAGCCGTTCGCGGATCAGCCTTGTGTTGGAGCGTGGATTATCCTCGGGCAGCCAGCGTTCATCGCTGAGAAAGACGCTGACCCGGTCCCAGTCCAGCGACTGCGCGCTGAGCACGTCGAAGATCGGCCCCGGCGTGGTGCCGCCGGGCACGCAGAAGCTGACCCGTTCGTCGTCGGACAGAAGATGGCTGTTGATCTCGGAGGCCAGCGCGTCGGCGACATCCAGCATCATCATTTCGCTGTCGGGATATTCCTTGAGGTTCATTATTCCGCGATCTCCCTCCATCTGCGCCCGTCGCGATGCAGCAGCATCAGGGCGTCTTCGGGCCCCGCCGTGCCGGGCTCGTATTGTAGCGGAGTATCCTCGGCCTTGGTCCAGGACGCAATGATCGGATCGGTCCAGGCCCAGGCCGCCTCGACCTCGTCGCCGCGCATGAAGAGGGTCTGGTTGCCCCGGATCACATCCATGATGAGGCGTTCATAGGCATCGGGCACATCCGCCCCTTCCGGTCCAAGCGCATCGGCAAAGGTCATGTCGAGCGGCACCTCGACCAGGCGCATCCCCCCCGGCCCCGGTTCCTTGATCGTCATGCGCAGGTCGATGCCTTCATCGGGTTGCAGGCGGATGGTCAGGATGTTGCTGCGCGCGTGGTTGCCTTCCGAGAAGATGTTATGCGGCGGTTCCTTGAAATGGATCACGATCTCGGACATGCGCGCCTTCATCCGCTTGCCGGTGCGAAGGTAGAAGGGCGTGCCGGACCAGCGCCAGTTCGACACGCGCACCTTCATCGCGATGAAGCTTTCGGTCAGGCTGTCGGGGTTCTCGGCATCCTCGCGGTAGGAGGCGGTCTCTTTCGCCGCCTTGTATTGCCCGCGCACGATATCGGGTTTCTCGACCGGATCGAGGGCGCGGATGACCTTGAGCTTCTCGTCACGCACCGCATCGGGTTCGAACCGGGCGGGCGGCTCCATCGCGGTCAGGCACAAAAGCTGCATCAGGTGGTTCTGCACCATGTCCCGCATGGCACCCGAGCGGTCGTAATAGGCCCCGCGCCCGGCCGTTCCGACGGTCTCGGCCACGGTGATCTGCACGTGATCGACGAATTGCGCGTTCCAAAGCGGCTCGAAGAGGACATTGGCGAAGCGCACCGCCATCAGGTTCTGCACCGTCTCCTTGCCCAGGTAATGGTCAATCCGGTAGATCTGCGTCTCGTCGAAATGGGCGGCGAGCGTGGCGTTGAGCGCCTTCGCCGTTTCCAGATCGCGACCGAAAGGTTTCTCGACCACGATCCGCGCCCCTTCCCGCGCGATGTCATGGGATTTGAGGCGTTCGGCGAGCGCGCCGAAGAGGCTGGGGGCGACCGAGAAATAGAAGGCCTGGGTGACATCCTCGCGCATGAGGTCGGCAAGATCGTGCCAGCCGCCCTCGCCGGTCGCATCGACCGGCACATATTCGAGGCATTGCAGGAAGGCCTCGATCTTCTCGGGGTGTTTCTTGCTGTCATCGACAAACTCGATGATGGCATCGCGCACGGAGGCGCGCCAGGCGGCGCTGTCCTGATCCGAGCGCGCGGCCCCGATGATGCGTGCGCCCTCGGGCATCTGTTCGGCCAGGTAACGACGGTAGAGACCGGGCAGGATCTTGCGCCGGGCCAGATCGCCGGTGCCGCCGAAAATCACCAGGTCGAAATCATCGACCGGAATGACGCGAGAAACCATGGGTGCCATCCTTTCAAGGGTGCGTGGCGGGTCGATGTTAGCGCTACCATAAATGCGGTCGCATTAGCAAGATGCGAGCCGGATCGGGGGCGCTGCCCCCCGTTGCCCTGCGGGCACCGTCCCCCGAGGTATTTTCGGCAAAATGAAAGCAGGGCGGCGGCGCGTTAAGGTTAACGGGGCATGGCTCAGGATCGGTTTATCATGACGCAGAGCAGTTCGAACAGGACCGAGGCCCCCAGATAGGCGGTGCCGCCGGATTGGTCGAAGGGGGGCGAGACCTCGACCATGTCGGCCCCGACAATGTCGAGCCCTTGCAGCGCGCGCACCACCTCCAGCGCCTCGAAACTGTTGGGGCCGCCCACCTCGGGCGTGCCGGTGCCGGGGGCAAAGGCGGGGTCTATGAAGTCGATATCATAGCTGACATAGGTGGGCGCGCTGCCCACGATCTCGCGCGCCTCTTCCATGACGTCCGTGTAGCCGCGCGCGAAATATTCGCGGATCGGAATGAGGCGGATGCCGACGGATTTGGCGAAATCCACGTCCTCGGCATCATACATGGTGCCGCGAATGCCGATCTGGACCACGCGCCTGGGGTCCAGCAAACCTTCCTCCACCGCGCGCCGGAAGGGGGTGCCATGGGTGTACATCTTGCCGTTGAAATAGGAGTGGAAGAGGTCGGTATGGCTGTCGAAATGCACCATGCCAAGCGGGCCCTCCGCGGCCAGCGCGCGCAGCACCGGCAACGTGGTCAGGTGATCGCCGCCCGCCGTCAGGGGCCGGATGCCCTTGGTTTTCAGGATGGTGTAGAAGGCGGTGATCCGCTCCATGCTGTCCATGAGATCGGCGGGATTGGGGCCGACATCGCCCAGATCGGCGCAATTGGCGGCTTCGAAAGGCCGGATGCCCGTGGCGTCGTTCTGCGCCCGGATCATGGTCGACATGTCGCGGACCTGGCGCGGCCCATGACGCGGACCGGGGCGATTGGTGGTGCCCGCATCCCAAGGAACGCCCACCAGCCCGATCTCGACCTCGTCGATTCGTGCATGATCCAGCCCCACCTGCGGCAGGCGCATGAAGGAGGGCACACCGGCAAAGCGCGGCAGGTCGAAGCCCGAGACGGGATGGAAGAACGGATCGGACATCTGGGGCACCTCGGTTGGACGGTTCGACGCGAAGCTAGCGCGGATCGGTGCGCGCGTCACCCCGGGGGTCATGCCTCCAGCTCGGCATCCCAGTAGAGAAAATCGAGCCAGCTTTCATGCAGGTAGCCGGGCGGGAACTTGCGGCCTGAATTGCGCAGCTCCTCGGCCTGGGGCCGGCGCGGCGGTTTGCGCAGGGAAAGCCCTGAGCGGCGCAGCGATTTCGACCCCTTGCGCAGGTTGCATTTCGAACAGGCGGCGACGACGTTTTCCCACGATGTGATTCCACCCGAGGCGCGCGGGATCACGTGATCGAAGGTCAGGTCGCCCCTGGCCCCGCAATACTGGCAGGAGAAGTGATCGCGCAGGAAGAGGTTGAAGCGGGTAAAGGCGACGCGCTTTTGCGGTTTGACGTAATCCTTGAGCACGACAACGGACGGGATGCGGATCTGCACCGAGGGTGAACGCGCCACCTCGTCATATTCGGCGATGATCTGGACCCGGTCGAGCCAGGCCGCCTTGACCGCCTCCTGCCAGGGCCAGAGTGACAGCGGATAATAGGAGAGCGGCCGGTAATCGGCATTGAGCACCAGGGCCGGGTGATGCTTGAGCCCGCCGGGGCTGTGGGTGAACTCGGATCGGAAACTCGTCTCGGTCGGTATCTGCATCTTGGCGGTTTGCCTCTGCTCAATCGCCCCCGAAAGGGCCGGTCATCCGAGCGGGTGCCACGCGCCCATGCCTGAAATGGACTATATATGGGGAAACGAGTCTGGCAAGAGGCTAGGTTTGGACAAGACGCAATCGGTTTCGACGCCTGCGGCGCCGATCCGTGGGGGGCTGTCTGCCCCCCACACCCCCCGAGGATATTTTCCTGAACAAAGAAGGGCGCTCAGGCGTCCTGGTCGAGGCCGAGGCATTGGCGAGTGAAGGCCAGCGCCACGGACAGGCCATCGGGCGCGATGCCGTGGCCGGTGCCTTTCATGACATGGGCATAGACATCGACGCCCGCGCCTTGCAGCGCCTCGGCGGCCTCGGGCAGGCTTTGCGGCGGCACCACGTCATCGGCATCGCCATGGATCAAGAGGACGGGCGGGCGGGCGCGGATCTCGTCGGCGAGCAGTTCCGGTTCCATCAACCGGCCCGAAAAGCCGACGATGCCGGCGAAGGGCGTGTCGCGGCGCAGGGCCACGTGCAACGCCATCATGGTGCCCTGACTGAACCCGATGATAACGACGCGGTCGGGGGTCAGGTCTTCCGCCTCCAGCATCGCGTCGAGGAAGGCATCGAGTTCGGTCGCGGCGCGCGCCATGGCCGCGGCGGCCAGATCCTCGGGCGAGCCGTCGAGCCAGGGGATCGGGAACCACTGGAACCCCATCGGGTTCACGGTCGAGCGTTCCGGCGCATCCGGGGCGACGAAAACCGTGTTCGGCAGGTGCTGCGCCAGCGGATCGGCGAGGCCGAGCAGGTCGTTGCTATCGGCGCCATAGCCGTGCAGGAAGATCACCAGGCTGTCGCCCTGCCCCGATGCAGCCGCGCGGCGGCCAAATTCAAGTGTGTTGCTCATCTGATGCCGTCCCTCTGTTTCGCCACGCGGTAGTAGGCCCAAAGCGCGCGCGCGGCAACCGATCGCCAGGGCGACCAGCTTTCGGCCATGTCGCGCAGCGCGCGCTCCCTCGGGCGCGCGGGCAGATCGTAGAGCAGCCGCGCGGCCTCTTGCAGGGCGAGATCGCCCGGCGCGAATATATCGGCGCGGCCAAGCGAGAACATGGCGTAGATCTCTGCGGTCCAGGGGCCGATGCCGGGAACGGCGGTTAGCGTGGCGATGACCTCGGCGTCGGAGGCGCGGCGCAGGGCGGTATAGTCGATGCGCGCCCTGGCCAGCGCGCTTGCATAGCGGGCCTTCTGGCGGCTGAGGCCGGGGGCGCGCAGCCCGTCCTCGCTGGCGGCCAGGATGCGGTCGGGATCGGTTAGCCCCGCCGCCTGCATCCGGGCCCAGATGGCGCGGGCCGAGGCGGTCGAGACCTGCTGGCTGATGATCGCGGAGAGAAGCTCGGCGAAGCCGTCGGGGCGGCGGCGCAGGGGAAGCGGGCCGGTCTGCTGCAAGGCGTGCCCCATGCGCGGGCAGGCGCGCGCCAGCCAGGCCGCGCCCTCGGCCACGCAGGCGTCGGTCTCGATGATGCGTCCGACCATGGGAACTCCGGCTTCGTCACTGGAAGGGGAGGCTGTCACAGGTGGGCCGGATTGCCAATGCCGATGCCGAACTGTTCAGAATCAACGGGATGATCCGCGATACTGTGCAGGGGCGCACAGCCGGACCGGGGCCGGAAGGCTTCCCTTTCGCACCGATCGCGGCTAGCGATCTTGCCATGACCGAGATCGCCACCCCTGCCCCCGACGACACCCGCGCGCGCCGCAACGTGGCGGTGCTGGTCGCGGTGCAGGCGATCCTGGGCGCGCAGATGCCGATGGTGTTCACCGTGGGCGGGCTGGCGGGGCAGATGCTGGCCCCGAACCCGTGCCTGGCGACGCTGCCGATCTCGCTGATCGTCTTCGGCTCGATGACCACGGCGCCCTGGATCTCGGCGGTCATGCAGCGCTTTGGCCGCCGGACCGGGTTCTTCATCGGGGCAGGCGGCGGCGCCCTGGGCGGTGCGGTCTCGGCCTATGGGCTTTACGTCGACAGCTTCCTGATCTTCCTTCTGGGCAGCTATTTCACCGGCATCTACATGTCGGCGCAGGCCTTCTACCGCTTTGCCGCCGCCGATGCGGCCTCGGACGATTTTCGGCCCAAGGCGATTTCCTACGTCATGGCCGGTGGCCTTGCCTCGGCCCTCATCGGCCCGCAACTGGTCAAGGTGGTGGGCGATGTCAGCGTGATTCCGTTCCTCGGCGTCTATTTTGCAATCGTGATCCTGAACGCAGGTGGCGCGCTGCTCTTCCTGTTTCTCGATCTGCCGCGACCGAAGCCGCGTCTTGCCGACGATCCCACGGGGCGCAGCCGTCGCGCGCTTCTGCGCGACCCGAAGATCCTGACCGCGATCATCGTGGGCATGGTCTCCTACGCGCTGATGAACCTGGTGATGACCTCGACGCCGCTGGCCGTGGTTGGCTGCGGCTTCGATCGGAACAATGCCGCCGATGTGGTCTCGGCCCATGTGCTGGCGATGTACGTCCCCTCCTTCTTCACCGGCCACCTGATCGCGCGCTACGGCGCTGAACGGATCATGGCCATCGGCCTGACCATCCTGGCCGGCGCGGGGCTGGTGGCGCTGTGGGGCGTCGAGCTGGAGAATTTCTTTGGCGCCCTGATCCTTCTGGGCGTGGGCTGGAATTTCGGCTTCATCGGGGCGACCGCGCTGCTGACGGCCAGCCATGCCCCCGAGGAGCGTGGCCGGGTGCAGGGCATGAACGACGCCATCGTCTTTGGCTTCGTGACGCTGGCCTCGCTGGCCTCGGGCGGGTTGATGAACTGCTCGGGCGGGTCGGTGGCGGCGGGCTGGACGGCGGTGAACTTGGCCATGGTGCCGTTCCTGGCGCTGGCGGGTGGGGCGCTGATCTGGCTCTGGCTGCGCCCGAAAGAGGCGGTATGAGGCGCGGGCGGGGACGGATTTCTAAACGAAATCCGGCCTCCGGCGGAGGTATTTTCCGCAAAATGAAAGCAGGGCGGGGCGTCAGACCCGACCCGTGAGCTGCGCCTTGAGCAGGCGGGCGCGGCGGGCGAATTCGCTGTCTTCCAGGCGGCCCCCGGCGACACGCGCGGGGTCGGATTGCGCCGCAAGGAGGATGGGGCCGGTGCGCCAGAGCGCGAGCAGGGCGGCGCGGGCGGGCCTGGCGATCCGCGATTGGGCGGCGCGGCCCTCGTGCCATTTTTCCAGGCCGCGCCTGGCCAGCGCGCGCACGCCATCGGGTGTGCCATCCAGCAAGGGGATACGGTTGCGCGCCTCAAGCTCCGGCACCGCGCGCAGGAGGGCCGCGATCCCGGCGGCGAAGGCCATCGCGCGGATCGGGCCCTCAGCGGCGGCATCCGCCCCGAGCGCTTGCGCCGCGACCCAGGCCAGGTTGCCGGAGGTCGCATCGAGATAGGCGTCGAAATGGGCCTGATCCTCGAAGGCGTCCTTGTAGATATCCCACCGCCGCGCGGCAATCAGCGCGTCGAGTTGCGGCGCGGCGGAGGCCGACAGCGCCTCGGAGAGCGGGGCCGCGACCTCATGCGCGCGCGGGGCCGCCCCCTGCCCCATCTCCTCGACCACGTCGCGCCAGAATTGCAGGCGCATCTCGGCGATCATCGGCTCGGAGACCATCCAGGGCGCGCGGGCAACCTCGAGGTTGAAGGCGTAGAGCGGAAAGAGGATCCGGCGCGCGGGGGGCGGCGCGGCCATGGTGGCCAGGAACCTGTCGGGGTCGCCGCGTCGGACCAGGTCTGCGCAGGCTTGCAGGGTCATGCAGGGGTGACCACGGATAGAAGGTAGCCGAATTCGCCGCGATGCGCGCGCCAGATGCGGGCCTCGGCCTCGGTCTCGTCCAGAACCGACATCAGGGCGGCATCTGCACCGGGTCGCAGGCTGGCGATGCGGCGCTCGATGGGGCCGTAATAGCCCTCCCATGCCGCGTCCGAGAGCAGCCGGGTGGCCACGATCCTGTAGGCCGCCGCCGTAACCCGTTCCGCGATCCCGTCTGCATCGGTCATGTCAGGGTAGTCGGCCCAATTGTCGCGCACCGCTGCAGAGGGGCTGCCGGTCAGGTAGACCGCGTCGGAAAAGGCGATGTGGCCGCCGGGGGCCAGTGCGGTGTGCCAGGCGGTCAGGCAGTCCGTCACGCCTTCGATATAGGCGGCACCCGCGCACCAGATCAGGTCGAAGGGGCCGAGGGCGGCGGGATCGGGCAGGCCATCCTCGGTGGCAATGAGCCGCCCCTGCCGGATCGTGACCCGCGGATCGCCCGCAAACCGGGCGGCGGCATCCTCGACAAAGGGCTGGTGCAGGTCGAAGCCGATGAGGTTCGCCTCCGGGGCCGCGAAGAGGAGCGCGGGAATATCGGCCCCCGGCCCGCAGGCCGCCTCGCAGATCCGCGCGTCAGGGGCGAGCCCCGCCATCTCGGCGGCCCAGGCGACATCGCCGCGTTCGCCGGGGCCTTCGCGCGGCAGGTCGCGATGCAGGGTGAAGAAGGGCGACCGGATCATGGCTTGGCCCCCTCATGCACCAGCTTCCAGGTGATCGCATCCAGCAGCGCCTCGAAACTCGCATCCACGATATTGGGGCTGACGCCCACGGTGGACCAGCGCCGCCCGGTCGAGTCCTCGCTGTCGATGACGACCCGGGTGACGGCCTCGGTGCCGCCTTGGGTGATGCGGACCTTGAAATCGACCAGGTGGATGTCGTCGATGAACTGCTGGTAAGGCCCCAGATCCTTGGCCAGCGCCTTGGAGAGCGCATTGACCGGCCCGCGATCCGACCCCGTCTCATCCATCGACTCGCTGACCGAGAGCATTTTCCGGTCCCCGATCTTCACCACCACCACGGCCTCGGACAGGCTGACCATCTGGTTGCGCTTGTTCTTGCGGCGTTCGACCGTGACCTTGTAGCGCTTGACCTCGAAGAACTGCGGTAACGCCTCGAGCGCGCGGCGGGCGAGCAGCTCGAAACTGGCCTGCGCGGTGTCATAGGAATAGCCCTGGTCCTCGCGGTCCTTGATCTCGTCCAGGATCGCGGCAAGCGCCGGATCGCCGGGCGCGACCTCGATCCCCGCCTCGGCCAGGCGGCGGCGGAGGTTGGATTGGCCGGCCTGGTTCGACATCGGGATGATGCGGGCATTGCCGGTCAGGTCGGGATCGACATGTTCATAGGTCGAGGGGTCTTTCAGGATCGCGCTGGCATGCAGCCCCGCCTTATGGGCAAAGGCCGAGGCCCCCACATAGGCCGCCTGCCGCATCGGCACCCGGTTGAGGATGTCGTCCAGCGTGCGGCTGGCCCGCGTGAGGGTTTTCAGCGCGTCCAGCGTGATGCCGGTTTCATAGCGGCTGGCATAGGGTTCTTTCAGAAGAAGCGTCGGGATCAGCGCGGTCAGGTTGGCATTGCCGCAGCGTTCCCCAAGCCCGTTCAGCGTGCCCTGGATCTGGCGCGCGCCCGCCTCCACCGCCGCAAGACTGCCCGCGACGGCGGTTTCGGTGTCGTTATGGGTATGGATGCCCAGATGCGCACCGGGAATGTCATCCGCGATGACCGCACGGGTGATCTCGGCGATCTCGGCGGGCAGCGTGCCGCCATTGGTGTCGCACAGCACGATCCAGCGCGCCCCCGCATCATGCGCCGCGTGCAGGCAGGACAGCGCATAGGCGGGATCGGCCTTGTAGCCATCGAAGAAGTGTTCCGCATCGAACAGCGCCTCGCGGCCCTGGGCCACCAGATGCGCGACGGACCTGGCGATGTTGTCGAGGTTTTCCTTGAGCGTGATGCCAAGCGCGGTTTCGACATGGAAAACATGCGTCTTGCCGACGAGGCAGACGGATTTGGTCCCGGCATTGAGGACGGCGGCCAGAACCTCGTCGTTCTCCGCGCTGCGCCCGGCCCGCTTGGTCATGCCGAAGGCGGTCATGCGCGCGCGGGTCTGCGGTGCCGCGTCGAAAAACGCGCTGTCGGTGGGGTTCGCACCGGGCCAGCCGCCTTCGATATAGTCGAGGCCGAGCGTATCCAGCATCTCGGCGATCTGGGTCTTCTCTTGAGTCGAGAACTGCACGCCCTGGGTCTGCTGACCGTCGCGCAGGGTGGTGTCGTAGAGGGTGAGGCGGGTTTTGGTCATCGGGTGACCTCATGGACAAAGGGCAGCCCCCGGCAGCGGGTGGGGGTGAAGCCCCCGCCCATGGGGGCGGTCGGGGGCTGCCCGGCTTGTGGCCGGGCGGGGCATGTGATGGGGGTGCTCATTTCAGGGTCTCCAGGTTTCGGAGGATTTCTGAGGCAATTACCCCGAGGTAGCGATCAGCCGCTGCTCCAAAATCAAGCTCTCCATTATTGCCAATCAAGTCGCCAAATATCTCGTTTCTCATCGCCGGAGAGAGAGAGCTCATATAGTCGTGAACATCATCAATTGACGTGCTAGGTTGCACTTTTCCGTCAGGCAGGTCTTTGATCGTGACCCCCTTCGCTTTCAAACTATCTCTAATATAATCAGCAAGTTGATAGTCACGTTCTTCCTTAGCGATCCGTCGACGTTTCAGCAGTTCTGTTAGTTTGTCGTTCGCTGAATAGTGTAGCTTGCGCCGCGAATACCATCCCCCCATTCCTTCCTGCAGCAACCCAACAAGGCGTGCATTAAACAAGAGCGCTCTTGGCTGAGACTCCAATTTCCTGAGAGCAGATATTGCCAATGGTGTGTTCAGATCATCGCCCAAAGCCGCGAGAACAGACTCATTCGCGGTATTTGCCGGAACCACATTCTCCGTAAGCGTACGCCATTTGAAGAGTGTTTGCGCGGCTTTTTCCGCTTTCGCCTCCGTCCAATCCATTGGTTTGCGATAATGCGTCTGCAGGAACACGAAACGGATCACTTCTGCTGGCACCTTCGGTGCGCCATCTTGACCATCCAGCAAATCCCGCACCGTGAAAAAGTTGCCGAGCGATTTCGACATCTTCTTGCCTTCAACTTGCAGCATCTCGTTATGCATCCAGTAACGGGCAAACTCCCCCTCGGGATGCGCGCACTTACTCTGCGCGATCTCGTTCTCATGATGCGGGAATTGCAGGTCCAGCCCGCCGCCATGGATGTCGAAACTGTCCCCGAGCAACTCGTGGCTCATCGCCGAGCACTCGATATGCCAGCCGGGACGCCCCCGTCCCCAAGGCGAGTCCCACCCCGGCAGGTCATTGCTCGACGGTTTCCACAGCACGAAATCCATCGGGTTCTTCTTGTAGGGCGCCACCTCGACCCGTGCGCCCGCGATCATGTCATCGACCGAGCGGCCCGAGAGCTTGCCATAGCCTTCCCGCCAGCTGTCGACGGAAAAGAGCACATGGCCCTCGGCGGCGTAAGCGTGGCCCTTCGCCACAAGGTCTTCGATCATCGCCACCATGGGCGCGATGAACTCGGTCGCGCGCGGCATCTGGTCGGGTTCCAAGGCCCCGAGCGCGCCCATATCGGCCAGGTACCAGTCGATCGTTTCGTCGGAGCGTTCATGCACCAGATCCTCGATCGAGCCCTTGGCCCCCGCCTCTTTCCGCGCCAGGGCCGTCGCGTTGATCTTGTCATCCACATCGGTGAAATTGCGCACATAGGTGACGTGTTCGGCCCCATAGACATGGCGCAGCAGCCGGTAGAGCACATCGAACACCACCACGGGCCGCGCATTGCCCAGATGGGCACGGTCATAGACGGTCGGCCCGCAGACATACATGCGCACGTTCTTCTTATCGAGCGGCTCGAACCGCTCCTTCTGGCGGGTTTTCGTATTGTAAAGCGTGATCTCGGTCATAGGCGTGTCCTCGCGCGCGGGATGCCCGGCGGGGGTAGCAACTTAGAACCTCGGATGGAAGTAAGGAAACGGACCCGCGCGGACAGATGTCAGCCGGTAATGCAGCAGGGAATGGTCTTGGTGCGGGTCATCGGCGGATGGTAGCGTGATCTCCATGATCTGCCAAGCATTTCCAACATGACCCGCACCATCCGGGGCAATCTGACCGGGAAATTTCAGGCCAGGCCGGCCCCGCGAGATTGACAAATCCGGCGCGGGATGCGCCCTTGCCCCGGACTTTGGCGTAAGGGGGCGAAACATGCGGCAATCACATCGGATATCGACGCTGAACGGCGATGCCAAGGATGATGGCTGGGGCCTCTTCAACCTCGCGCGGGCGCGCATCGCGCAGGGCGCGGAGATCATCGAACTGACGCAGGGCGAGCATGATATCGGCACCGACGCGCGTATTCTGGAGGCGATGCACGCCTCGGCGATGCGCGGCGTGACCGGCTATTCGCCCGTCCCCGGTCTGCCCAAGCTGCGCGAAGCGGTCGCGAAACGCCTGAGCGAACGCACCGGCGTTGCCACCACCCCCGACCATGTCCAGATCACGCCAGGGGGGCAGGCGGGGCTCTTCGCGGCGCATAACGCGACCTGCGATCCGGGCGACCGGGCGCTCTATATCGACCCCTATTACGCCACCTATCCCGGCACGTTGCGCGCGGTCGGCGCGGTGCCGGTGGCGGTCGAGGCGCGGTCCCGGCATGGGTTCCAGCCGCGGGCGGAGGCGATTGCGGAAAAGGCCGAGGGCGCGAAATCGCTGCTGGTCAACACGCCCAACAACCCGACCGGGGCAGTCTATGGCATTGAAACGCTTGAGGGAATCGCACGGGTCACGCAGGATCACGACCTCTGGCTGATCTCGGACGAGGTCTATGACACGCAGGTCTGGGAAGGGGAACATATCTCCCCCCGCGCCCTGCCCGACATGGCCAAGCGCACGTTGGTCGTGGGCTCGATGTCAAAAAGCCACGCGATGACCGGCTCGCGCCTGGGATGGGTCGTGGGGCCGCCCGAGGTGATCCAGAACCTGACCTTTCTGGCCAATGCCACAACCTATGGCGTGCCCGGTTTCGTGCAGGAGGCGGGGTTGCACGCCCTCTCGTTAGGCGTTGATCTTGAAGAGGAAATCGCCGCCCCCTTCCGTCGCAGACGGGCCATCGTGCTGCGGCTGGTCGAGGGGCAGAACGTGGTGCGCGCAATCCCGGCGCAGGGCGCGATGTACACCATGCTGGACATCCGCGCGACGGGGCTTTCGGGCGAGGCGTTCGGGCGCGAATTGCTGGATCACGAGGCCATCGCGGTGATGCCGGGGGAAAGCTTCGGCCACGCCGCGGCGGGGCATATCCGGCTGGCGCTGACCACGGATGACGCCAGACTTGAGGATGCTGTGGCCCGCCTTCTGGCGCTGGCGGGACGTCTGGCGGAACGAAATTCCTGACAGGTTTGTCCGCTTTTTCGACATCCACGCCCGTTTTTCGGCGTCACGATCCGCAAAGCCGCGCTAGGGTCGGGTCATGATGTTCGACCTGCCCGATTCCGACACGCTCTATGATGCGCTGGTGGCGCGCGATCCCGGCTTTGACGGGCGCGCCTATGTCGGCGTGACCTCGACCGGGATCTTCTGCCGCCTCACCTGCCCCGCCCGCAAACCGCTGCGCAGGAACTGCGTCTTTCACGCGAGCGTGGCCGACTGCCTGGAGGCCGGGTTCCGGCCCTGCAAGCGGTGTCATCCGATGCAGGCCGCCGAACCCCTTGTCGCCGATCTGTTGGCCGCGCTCGAGGCCGATCCGGTCCGACGCTGGCGCGAAGGCGATCTGATCCGCGCGGGTCATGACCCCTCGACCGTGCGCCGCGCCTTCAAACGCGCCTTCGGGATGAGTTTCCTCGAAATGGCGCGGCTGCGGCGATTGCGCGAGGGGTTCACGACATTGTCCGAGACCGGCAGCGTCACCCAGGCGCAATTGCAGGCCGGGTTCGAGAGCCCCTCGGCCTTCCGCGCCAGCTTTGCGCGGCTCCTGGGGGTCGCGCCGGGAAAACTGCGCCAGGGCGCGCGGTTGCAGGCCGATTGGATCGACAGCGACCTCGGGCCGATGGTGGCGGTCAGCGACGCGCGCGCGCTCTACCTGCTGGAATTTGCCGACCGCAAGGCGCTGCCTGCCGAGTTGAAGCGGCTGGCGCATGATGCCAAGGGCGATATCGGTATTGGCCGCCCGGAACCGACGCACGCGGTGGCGAACGCGCTGGCACGGTATTTCGCGGGCGAGCGAGCGGAGTTCGACATCCCGCTGGCCCCCGGCGGCACGCCGTTCCAGGCCCTTGTCTGGGGGGCGTTGCGCCGGATCGAACCGGGGCGCACCCGCAGCTATTGCGACCTGGCGCGCGAAATCGGTCGCCCCTCGGCCACACGGGCCGTTGCGCGCGCCAACGGGGCCAACCGGATCGCGATCGTGATCCCGTGCCACCGCGTGATCGGCGCGGATGGCGGGCTGACCGGCTATGGTGGCGGGCTCTGGCGCAAGGAGCGCCTGATCGCGTTGGAGAGACATTATGCAAGGGACTGCGTGACATGACCGAGACCAAAGGCGCGATTTTCCGCGAGATGCACCGCCCCGGCGAGCCGTTCATCCTGGCCAATGCCTGGGATGCGGGCTCGGCCCGGATGCTGGAGGCCCTTGGCGCGAGGGCGATTGCGACATCCTCGGCGGCGCATGCGTTTACGCTGGGGCGGCCCGATGGCGGCACGCTGACCCGCGACGAGGCGCTGGCCCATGCCCAGGATCTTATGGCGGCGGTCAAGGTTCCGGTGCAGGGCGATTTCGAGAACGGGTTCGGCGACGACCCCGAGACCTGCGCCGAGACCGTGCGCCTCGCCGCCGAGATCGGGCTGGCGGGGATCTGCATCGAGGATATTCAACTGCCGGGGTCCGCGCCCTATGCCGCCGACCTGGCCGTCGAGCGCATCCGCGCCGCCGCCGATGCCGCGCCGGAGGATTTCGTGCTTTGCGCGCGGGCCGACGGGGTGTTGCTTGGGCAATACGACCTTGAGGAGGCCATCGCGCGGGTGCGGGCCTATGAGGCCGCCGGTGCGGGCTGCGTCTATGTGCCGATGCCGGGCAGCCTGGAGGGGCTGCGCGCGATCTGCGACGCGGTGTCGGTGCCGGTGAACGCGCTGGCGGCGGGGCCGTTCGCGCGGGTCAGCCGGGCCGAGTTCGCGGGGTTGGGTGTCGCGCGCATCTCGCTTGGCGGCGCGCTGGCGCGGGCGACGCACCGGGTGATCCATGACGCGGGCAAGGCGATGTTCGACCTGGGCGATTTCTCACCCCTGGCGCAGGGCCTCTCGGGCGAGCAGACCGATGCGCTGCTGCGCCGCGACTGAGCTTGCGATTTTAGTTAACATGTGCATTGACTGCCCGCGACAAAGCACTTTGCGTTTGAATTGAATCGAAAGGCGCTGCCTCTCCCCTACGGTCGAACGCGCCGTTCGACGCAGTCTGAATCGGACAATACGCAAAATGCTGAAGCGGGAGAGCTGAAGCGGGAGACATGCGACATGGATCATGACGAGTTGCCGAAATGGTCGGCGCGCGCGGCGAACTGGGCGCGGGACTACCACAAGGGGCTGCGCGACCGGCCCGTGCGCGGGCATGTGACACCGGGCAGCATCCGCGACGCCCTGCCCGCCACCGCGCCGGAACAGCCGGAACCGATGGAGGCGATCTGGGCCGATTTCGAACGCCTGGTGCCCGATAACATGACCCATTGGCAGCATCCGCGTTTCTTCGCCTATTTCCCGTCCAACGCCTCGCCCGCCTCGATGCTGGCGGAGCAACTGGCCAATGCGATCGCCGCGCAGGGCATGCTGTGGCAGACCGCGCCCGCCGCCAACGAGATCGAGGAGAGGATGGTGGGCTGGCTGGCCGCCGCCCTTGGCCTGGCCGACATGCGCGGCACGATCCATGACAGCGCCACCACCGCAACGCTTTGCGCGGTCCTCACGATGCGCGAGAGGGCGCTGGACTGGGCGGGGCTGACGCACGGGTTGTCGGGCGCGGGGCGCGTGCGGATTTACGCGTCGGATCAGACCCACAGCTCCATCGACAAGGCGGTGCGGCTGGCGGGCATCGGGCAGGAGAACCTGGTGAAGGTGGCGACGGATGCCACCCTGTCGATGGAGGCGGGTGCGTTGCAGCAAGCGATCCGCGCCGACCGCGCCGCGGGGCATCTTCCGGCGGGCGTGGTCTTTTGTGCGGGCGGCACGTCCGTGGGCGCGTTCGACGATATCGCCGCCGGGTTACAGGTGGCGCGGGCCGAGGGGCTCTACACCCATGTCGATGCGGCCTGGGCAGGCTCGGCGATGATCTGCCCCGAGTTCCGCCCGCTCTGGGCAGGCGCCGAGGGCTGCGATTCCATCGTCTTCAACCCGCATAAATGGCTCGGCGTGCAGTTCGATTGCTCGGTGCAGTTCCTGGCCGATCCCGCCCCCCAGGTGAAGACGCTCGGGCTGCGGCCCGACTACCTTGAGACGCTGGAGGGCGAGGTCACCGATTTCAACGAATGGACGGTGCCGCTTGGCCGCCGGTTCCGGGCGCTGAAACTGTGGTTCGTGCTGCGCGCCTACGGGTTGGAGGGGTTGCGGGCGCGGCTGCGCAACCATGTCACCTGGGTGGCGGAGCTGTGCGAACGGGTGGCGGCGATCGAGGGGCTGGAGGTGATGACCGAGCCCCGGCTGGCGCTGTTCACCTTTGCCCATGTCAATGGCGACGCGGCGACGGAGCGACTGATCCGGGCGGTGAACGCGGATGGGCGGGTCTACCTGACGCAGACGCGCCACGCGGGGCGGTTCGTCATCCGCATGACGGCGGGTAGTTTCGACTGCACGAGGGACGATGTGATGATGGTCGAGACCGTGTTGCGCGAGGCGCTTGGCTGAGGGGGTGTCGAATTGCTGCGCAATCCGACCGGCGGGGGACGCTGTCCCCCGCACCCCCTGGGATATTTCCGGAACAAAGAGGGCGGATCAGCGTGGCAGGGCGGCGGCTTCGCGGGCGAGGGTCTCGATGCGGGACCAGTCGCCCGATCGCACGGCATCCGCTGGGGCGACCCAGGAGCCGCCCGCGCAGACCACGTTGGGCAGGCTGAGATAGGCGGTGGCATTGGCCAGAGACACGCCGCCGGTGGGGCAAAAGGCGATCTGCGGAATGGGCGCGCCGATGGCTTTCAGCGCGGGCGCGCCGCCCGACGCCTCGGCGGGGAAGAATTTCAGCATGTCATAGCCGCGTTCCAAGAGCGCCATCGCCTCGGAGGCGGTCGCGACACCGGGCAGGAGCGGGAGGTCGGCGGCCTCGCAGGCATCGAGCAGCCGGTCGGTCGCACCGGGCGAGACGCCGAAGCTGGCCCCGGCGGCCTTCGCGGCGTGGACATCCTCGGGGGTGAGCAGCGTGCCTGCCCCGACGACACCGCCGGGGACCTGCGCCATTTCGCGGATCACGTCGAGGGCGGCAGGCGTGCGCAGCGTGACCTCCAGCGCGGGCAGACCGCCCGCGACAAGCGCCTCGGCCAGCTTGCGGGCATGGGCGGCATCCTCGACCACGAGGACGGGGATGATCGGGGCGAGGGCCGCGATGCGGCGGGCCTCGGCGGAGGCGGTCTGAGGGGTCATTATTGCGTGTCCTTCGAGCGTGTCGCGGGTGGAGGGAGGCCCTCCGGGGGGGATATTTTCCGGAACAAAGAAGACTTAGGTGAGACAGCAGGCCCCCGATGTGGCGGGGCCCGCCGCCTGGCGGAAGAGGTCGAACATCTCGCGCCCGATGCCGTGGGTGTTGGCGGTGAGATCGGGGGGGGTGACGGTACGGTCGGCAACGCCGTCTGTCAGCACCTCCAGTCGGCCCTTACGCGCATCGACGCGGATCATGTCGCCATCGTGCAGCTTGGCGATCAGCCCGCCATCGAGCGCTTCGGGGGCGACATGGATCGCGGACGGCACCTTGCCCGACGCGCCCGACATGCGGCCATCGGTGACCAGCGCGACCTTGTGGCCGCGATCCTGCAAGACGGCCAGGACCGGGGTCAGGCTGTGCAATTCGGGCATGCCGTTGGCCTTCGGTCCCTGGTAGCGGACCACGACCACGACATCATGGTCGAGCTGGCCCGCGCGGAACGCCTCCTTCACGGCGGCCTGGTCCTCGAACACGGCGGCCGGGGCCTCGATCACGTGGCGCTCGGGATCGACGGCCGAGACCTTCATGATGCCGGTGCCGAGATTGCCGGTCAGTTCGGCCAGCCCGCCCGTCCTGGCGAAAGGATCGGTGGCGGGGCGCAGGATCTTGTCGTTGAGCGATTTGCCCGCGCCATCGGTCCAGACGACCCGGCTGCCCTCAAGCCTGGGCTCCTGCCGGTAGCGCGACAACCCGTCGCCCGCGATGGTGACGGTGTCGTCATGCAGGAGCCCTGCATCCAGCAACTCGCCGATCATGTAGCCAAGCCCGCCCGCGGCGTGGAAATGGTTCACATCGGCGAGCCCATTGGGATAGACCCGCGCCATCAGCGGCACGGCGGCGGAGATGTCGGCGAAATCGGCAGGCTCCAGCAGCACACCCGCCGCGCGCGCCATGGCGGGCAGGTGCAGCACCAGGTTGGTCGAGCCCCCCGTTGCCATCAGCCCGACGATGCCGTTCACGAAGGCCTTTTCGTCCAGCACCTCGCCCGCGGGGCGGAAATCGTTGCCAAGCGCGGTGATCTCCAGCGCGCGTTCGGTCGCGGCCACGGTCAGCGCATCGCGCAGCGGCGTGTTCGGGTTGACGAAGGAGGCGCCCGGCAGGTGCAACCCCATGAATTCCATCAGCATCTGGTTGGTATTGGCGGTGCCGTAGAAGGTGCAGGTGCCGGGGCCGTGATAGGAGGCCATCTCGGCCTTCATCAGTTCCTCGCGCCCGATCTCGCCGGTGGCGAATTTCTGCCGGACCTTCGATTTCTCGTCATTCGGCAGGCCGGAGGTCATCGGACCGGCAGGCACGAAGACCGCCGGGATATGGCCGAAGGTGGCGGCGGCGATGATCAGCCCCGGCACGATCTTGTCGCAGACCCCCAGATACATCGCGGCGTCGAAACAGTTATGGCTGAGGCCCACGCCAGCGGCCAGCGCGATGACATCGCGGGAGAAAAGGCTGAGCTCCATCCCCGGCTGGCCTTGCGTGACCCCGTCGCACATGGCCGGAACCCCGCCCGCGACCTGCGCGGTGCCGCCACGGGTGCGGGCGGCCTGCTTGATCTGTGCCGGGAAACCCTCGAACGGCTGATGCGCGCTGAGCATGTCATTATAGGCGGTGATGATGCCGATATTGGGCGCGCGGGTGGTGGCGAGGCCGGATTGGTCCTGCCCCGCCCCGGCATAGGCATGGGCCTGGTTGCCACAGCTCAGATGGGCGCGGGTGGGCCCGTCCGACACGGCCTTGCGCATCCGGTCGAGATAGAGGCTCCGCGTCTCGGCGGAACGCTCGATGATACGGGCGGTGACGGCATCTATCGCGGGGTCGAGGGGCATGGGATCGGTCCTTTGCTCTGCTTGGCCTCTCTATACTACGTTAGCGCTAACAGTTCCAGCCCCGGAATGAGGATCAGATCAGGCTCATGCCGACCAGCCGCCCGATGGCCCAGGTCGCGGCCATGGCGATGAGGCCCCAGATCACGACGCGGGCGGCGGCCTTGATCTTGGGGGCGCCACCGGCCTGCGCGCCGAGCGCGCCCAACCCCACCAGCGCCAGCACCGTGGCAATGCCGACCCACCAGATCAGCCCGCCGATCGGGGCAAGGCCCGCGACCACCAGCGGGGCCGCCGCGCCAAGCGCGAAGGTGAGCGCCGAGACCAATGCGGCCTGCACCGGCGCGGGCGGGCTGAGGTCGGTGATCCCGATCTCGTCGCGCAGATGTGCGCCAAGCGCGTCCTTCTCGGTCAATTCGCGGGCGACATCGGCGGCGAGCCCTTGCGACAGCCCCCGCTCGCGGTAGATCGCCTCCAGCTCGGCCAGCTCACCCTTGGGGTTGTGTTCCAGCTCATGCAATTCGCGCGCCATGTCGGCGCTTTCGGTATCGGCCTGGCTGGAGACCGAGACATATTCGCCCGCCGCCATCGACATGGCCCCGGCCACCATCCCGGCGATACCGGCCAGCAGGATCGTGACCCGGTCGGCCCCGCCGCCCGCGACGCCCACGATCAGCGAGGCGGTCGAGAGGATACCGTCATTGGCCCCCATCACGGCGGCGCGCAGCCAGCCGGTGCGACCCGACAGATGTGGTTCGATATGGGCGGAAGGGTTAGACATCGGACACCAGGATCTTGCCGGGATTGAAGAGGTTCAGGGGATCGACGCCGTGCTTGACGGCGACCATCATTGAGACCGCGCCTTCGCCCAGTTCGGGCAGCAGATAGCGCGCCTTGCCCTGGCCGATACCGTGTTCGCCGGTGCAGGTGCCATCCATGGAAATCGCCAGGTCGTTGAGCCAGGAGACAAATTCCTGCGCACGGGCGACCTCATCGGGGTCGTCCATCATGATCAGGGGAAGGGTGTGGAAATTGCCGTCGCCGACATGGCCCACGACCGGCGCGATGAGGCCGAGCGCCCCGGCCTTCTCCTGCGCCCTGGTCACGCATTCCGCCAGACGGCTGACCGGCACGCAGCAATCGGTCGAGATGCCCTTCGCGCCCTTGCGGAGCGCCAGCGAGGCCCAATAGGCATCGTGGCGCGCGGCCCAAAGCTTGCTGCGCTCCTCGGGTTTGGTGGTGAAGGTGAAGGCGAGGCTGCCGTGATCGGCGGCGATCTCTCCGAAACTTTCGGCCTGTTCCTTGACCGACGCATCGGTGCCGTGAAACTCCAGCAGCAGCAGCGGGGTTTCCGGCAGGTCCAGCCTGGAATAGGCGTTGACGCCCTTGACCGAAAGCGCATCCAGCAGCTCGATCCGCGCCACGGGGATGCCCATCTGGATGGTCATGATGACAGCGTTGCAGGCGGCCTCGACTGTCGGAAAGCTGCATGTCGCGGCAGAGATCGCCTCGGGGATGCCGTAGAGTTTCAGGGTCAGTTCGGTGATCAGGCCAAGCGTGCCCTCGGAGCCGATCAGAAGCCGCGTCAGGTCGTAGCCGGCGGATGTCTTGCGGGCGCGGGCGGCGGTTTTCACGATCTCGCCCGAGGGCAGCACGGCCTTGAGCGCCAGCACATTCGTCGCCATCGTGCCGTAGCGCACCGCGTTGGTGCCCGAGGCGCGCGTCGCCGCCATGCCGCCAAGCGAGGCGTTCGCACCGGGATCGACCGGGAAGAAGAGGCCGGTGTCGCGCAGGTAGGTGTTGAGGCCGTCGCGGGTGACGCCGGGCTGGATCACCACGTCCATATCCTCGGCATTGACCTGCAACACCTGGTCCATCCGGGAAAAATCGACCGAGACGCCGCCCGCGGGGGCGTTCACATGCCCCTCAAGCGAAGTGCCGGTGCCGAAGGGGATGATGGGCACGCGATGGGCGATGCAGGTCTGCACGACCTCCTGCACCTCTTCCTCGCTGTCGACGAAGACGACGCCATCGGGGGGCTGGTTCACGATCCAGGTGGTGGTGTGGCCATGCTGTTCGCGGATGCTCTGCCCGGTCTCGAAACGGTCGCCGAAGCGCTGCTTGAGGATGCCGAGGACGGCGGCGATGCCCTCTTCGTTTCGGGGCAGTTCCATCAACTCGGTCATATCGGATGATCCTCGCACTATCGGCACCAATGAAAAACCTATGGGCGGCGCGGTCCGGGTGCAACGGACCTGCCCGATTTGCCGCAGCATGGGCGTTAACAATCTTTAAGGAAAGACGATCTGTTAACCTTTCAGAAAGAAAGGCTGCGTAACCGTAGGGCTTGCGGGGGCAAGCTGATGAGGCCGAAACCGCAAGAAGGCCCCTGCCGCATCGCACCCAAATCATGCGGCGGGGGCTGACCGGCCATCCGAAAAGTTAACGGATCATTCCGCCGCTGCGCGCGCGGCGTCCAGTTCGGCGGCCTTGGCCTCGACCTGTTCGACGATATGGGAAACCATGGCGTCGTTCGAGAGCTTGTGCGCGATCTTGCCGTCGAGATAGACCATGCCCGCCCCGGCCCCGCCGCCGGTAAAGCCGACATCGGTCAGCAGCGCCTCGCCGGGGCCGTTGACGACGCAGCCGATGATGCTCAGGCTCATCGGTGTCTTGATATGGGCCAGTTTTTCCTCAAGGATTTCAACGGTCTTGATCACGTCGAAGCCTTGCCGCGCGCAGGACGGGCAGGAGATGATATTGACCCCGCGATGGCGCAGACCGAGCGCCTTGAGGATCTCGTAGCCGACCTTGACCTCCTCGACCGGATCGGCGGAAAGACTGACGCGCAGCGTGTCGCCGATGCCCATCCACAGAAGGTTGCCAAGCCCGATGGCGGATTTCACCGTGCCGGTGGTCAGCCCGCCCGCCTCGGTGATGCCAAGGTGAATCGGTGCGTCCGTAGCCTCGGCCAGACCCTGATAGGCGGCGGCGGCCATGAACACGTCGGAAGCCTTCACGGAGATCTTGAACTCGTGGAAATCGTGGTCTTGCAGGATGCGGATATGGTCGAGGCCGCTTTCGATCATCGCGGCGGGGCACGGCTCGCCGTATTTCTCCAGCAGGTGCTTTTCGAGGCTGCCGGCATTGACGCCGATACGGATCGAACAGCCATGGTCGCGCGCGGCGTTCACCACCTCGCGCACCCGTTTCGCATCGCCGATATTGCCGGGATTGATGCGCAGGCAGGCGGCCCCCGCCTCGGCGGCTTCGATGCCGCGCTTGTAGTGGAAATGGATGTCGGCCACGATCGGCACCGGGCTTTCGCGCACGATCTCCTTCAGCGCCTTCGACGACGCCTCATCGGGGACCGAGACGCGGACGATGTCGGCGCCCGCATCGGCGCAGGCCTGGATCTGCGCGATCGTGCCCGGAATATCCGTGGTCAGCGTGTTGGTCATGGTCTGCACGGTGATCGGCGCCCCGCCACCCACGGGAACCGAGCCGACA
Organism: Alterinioella nitratireducens; assembly: GCF_013155465.1. Classification (GTDB taxonomy): domain Bacteria; phylum Pseudomonadota; class Alphaproteobacteria; order Rhodobacterales; family Rhodobacteraceae; genus Alterinioella; species Alterinioella nitratireducens. Next base: position 62,210 of record NZ_JABJVX010000013.1, read on the forward strand.
TGGATGCGGCGGCTGTCACGGCGGTCGATATTGCGCCAGGGGCGGATCGGGTTGTGAGACATGTGAACAGGCTTTCGGCGATCAGCGGCAATTGGCCCCTGACATAATCCCCCGAGGATCGGGCTGCAACGTCAGTTGGCAAACGTCCCGTCTGACGTCAGTTGGCGGGCGCGTCCTCGCCGGTCAGGATCAGGGATGCGACACGCGGCAGGTCCGGGTCGGCATCGGCATCGGCCATCACGTAGGTCTCACTGAGCGAATCGGCCGTCAGCGCCACGTTGCGCGCGATATTGGCGCCGGGACCGGAGGGGCCGAGCGTGACGCCGTTGACCGCGAAATAGACCGCGCCGGAATTGCCCGCGCGCAGCACCGGCGCGTCGGCCCCGTCGGGCACGGTATAGGTATCGCCCGCGTTCAGCGTGCCCTCGAAAAGGACAGTGCCGGAGGCGGAGCTGACCCGGACCCAGGCCGGACGCACCGCGAAAAGCACAACTTCGTCAACCGGTTGGTCGGCGGTGACCTGGACGCCGCCATCACCCTCCGCGGGACCGGAGGCAAGCTGGAAGCCGCCCTCGGGGTCTGCCTCGGCCACAGCGGTTTCCGGCACGGCCGGGCGCGACAGGGTCGGCGTGGCACCGGGGAACCGGCCCACGGCATCGGGGTCCAGCGTGGCAATGGCCTGGTCGCGCGGGGTCAGGACGGGGGTGTCCAGTGCCTGCGGACGGTAGAGCCGGTCGATGGGATCGACGCGCGGCACGTTGGGCGTGGTGGCGTCGGGCAGATCGGCCTCGGCCATGTTGAGCGCGGCGCCCGCCAGCGGGTCGAGATTGGCGATGGTCTCGGGCGCTTCCTCGACGGGCACGAACTGCACCCGCTGGATATCGGTCAGCACCGACCAGGCCCCATAGCCGATGCCGGAGACCAGCAGGACCAGCACCAGCGCCGAGCCAAGCGCGCCGGGTTCGATCCGCGAGAACACGCTTTCACGCTGCGGCGCAAACGAGACGCGGGCCGATTTCATCACGTCATTGGGGTTCACCAGCCGCGCGGGCGCATCGCCGAAGGCGCGCTTGGCCTTCTGCGCCTGAAGCGCCGAGGTGCCATGGACACCGGCAAATCCGGCCTCTTTCGAGAAGCGGCGATAGGTCCATTCCGGATCCATGCCGAGATAGCGCGCGTAGGAGCGCACATAGCCCGCGACAAATCCCTTGGTGGCGAAGACGGAGAGGTCGGCGTTTTCGATGGCGGCAATATGCGCGGCCTTGATCTTCAGATCACGCTCCACATCCAGCAGCGATTTGCCGAGCGTGGCGCGTTCGCCGCGCATGATATCGCCCAGGGGCACGTCGAAATCGTCGAATTCCTCGACGGACGCCCCGGCATCAATGCTGTCATGCGTGTTCATGCCCAAAAGGCCCTGCCCCACGATTGGTCGGTTTTGTGACGTTTTGACGATCTGCCGACCGTGATTTCCCCAACCTCGGCCCTGATGATTCCCCAGATATGGCCAAGATGGTCCCTGCTTAACACAGGATGCGGGGCTTTTGCACCCGCAACTGCCGCGTCACGCGGTCATATCGGCACGATTCAGCGCACAGTGGTTCCACAGCGCGTCCATCGCCCGCACGAGCCCGTCCAGCATCTTGGGATCATGCACCGGCGAGGGCGTGAAACGCAGCCTCTCGGTGCCGCGCGGGACGGTGGGAAAGTTGATCGGCTGGACGTAGATGCCGTAATCGGTCAGCAGCATGTCCGAGATCTTCTTGGTATGCACCGGGTCGCCGACGATGACCGGCACGATGTGGCTGCCATGGTCGATGATCGGCAGGCCCATGCCCTTGAGGCGCAGTTTCAGCACCTTGGCGCGTTCCTGGTGCAGGTCGCGGCGCGGCTGGTCGGTCTTGAGGTGGCGCACGGAGGCCGCCGCCCCAGCCGCCACCGCGGGCGGAATCGAGGTGGTGAAGATGAACCCCGGCGCATAAGACCTTATCGCGTCGACCATTTTCGCCGATGCGGTGATGAAGCCACCCATCACGCCATAGGCCTTGCCGAGCGTGCCGTTGATGATATCGACCCGGTCCATCAGCCCGTCACGCTCGGCGACACCGCCGCCGCGGGGGCCATACATGCCGACGGCGTGAACCTCGTCGAGATAGGTCAGCGCGTTGAACGCGTCGGCGAGGTCGCAAATCTCCTCGATCGGGCCGAAATCGCCATCCATCGAATAGATCGATTCAAAGGCGATGAGCTTCGGCGCGGCGGGATCGTCGGCCTCCATCAGCTCGCGCAGATGGGCCACGTCATTGTGCCGGAAGATGCGCTTGTTGCCGCCATTCCTGCGCACGCCCTCGATCATCGAGGCATGGTTCAGCGCGTCGGAATAGATGATCAGGCCGGGAAACAGCTTGGGCAGGGTCGAAAGCGTCGCGTCATTGGCGATATAGGCCGAGGTGAAGACCAGCGCCGCCTCCTTGTCGTGCAGGTCGGCAAGCTCCGCCTCCAGCGCCTTGTGATAGACCGTGGTGCCCGAGATGTTGCGCGTGCCGCCCGACCCTGCGCCGGTCGCCTCCAGCGCGTCCTTCATCGCGTTCAGCACCACCGGGTGCTGGCCCATGCCCAGATAATCGTTGCCGCACCACACGGTGATGTCCTGTTCGGTGCCATCGGGCCGGGTCCAGACCGCGTGCGGAAACTGGCCGCGGCGGCGTTCGATGTCGATGAAGGTGCGGTAGCGGCCTTCTTCATGCAGGCGATTGAGGGCCGTATCGAGCGCGGCGGCGTAGCTGGCTGGGTCTTGGCGCATCGGCCTCTCCTTCATCGGGCTATGGTGGCAGGCGGCCCGCAAGGCGTGTCGTCTATGGCAGGTCGGGGCGCGGAAGTGATCCCGGTCGCGCCCTTGGAATTGTTCCAAGGTTGACTTAGGCCCTCACGGGCCCTTGTCGCAAGTTACATTTTGCCGCGCTTGAGACTTTGACATGGATCAAGGGCGCCTGTCGCGGGTGAAATCGTTCGGAAATTCCACAAGCTCATTCATCTGCCCCCCTCAGCCGTCGATCACGGCGCGGCAGTCGGTCTCGCCGCAGGCCGCCAGCGCCTCGGTCAGATCGCTGCCGATGCCCCATTGGCCGGTCGTCTCCGAAATCGCCATCACGCGGTTGCGCCCGAGGCGGCGGAAATCGCCGCGCAGGGCGGCGGTGGCGTCGGTGCTCAGTTGCAGGGGGCGGTCGGGTTCCCAGCCTTCGGGACGGATCACCAGGACGACGAGGCAGGCCGGACCGCTGGTGCGCGCCTCGTTGCAGGCGGCAAGGGCGGCGGTGCGGGCGTTGGCCTCGTCGTGGTAATTGGCCGCGGCGATGGTCGCCTCCGAGGCCAGCCCCATCTCCGGCGCGATGGCGATCGCGGCGTAATAGGCCTGGGTCTCCACCAGCTGGTTCAGGATCGCGACATCGGTCTCCGAGAGGCTGTCATGCAGGATCACCTCGCCCTCGACCGCGCCGTCTTCGGCAAAGACCAGCCGGCGCGCCTCGCGCAGGTTGGGCAGCTCCTGCGCCAGGGCGGGCGCGGCAATAGCAAAGGCGGTCAGGCAGAGGACGCCTAGGCGGATCGGTCGGAATTTCATCGTCAAAACACTCCCTTGGCAGCAATGGGTCGGGGGACAGGATAGGGCGACAGGCGCTGAGGGGCAATCAGACAGCGGCACGGGCCGCGGGAATCTGCGCATCGAGGCGGGGTGGCCTGCCCGCTGGACAGTCGCCGCGCCGGTGGTAAGGTCGCGGGCGATCTCCCCGATTTGACCAAAGGATGAAGCCGATGTCCCTCGATGCCGTTCTCGCCCGAATTGATGCCGATCTGGAGCCCGCCGTCGGGCGGTTGCTGGAGCTTCTGCGCATCCCCTCGATCTCGACCGACCCGGCCTATGCGGGCGATTGCCAGGAGGCCGCCGATTGGCTGGTCAGGGATTTGCAGGCGCTCGGGTTCGACGCCTCCAAGCGCGAGACGCCGGGCCACCCGATGGTGGTGGCGCATTCAGAGGGCGAGGGCCCGCATATCCTGTTCTACGGCCATTACGACGTGCAGCCGGTTGATCCGCTGGACCTGTGGCACACGCCGCCCTTTGAACCGGCGCTGGAGGAGATCCCCAGGGGCACCGTCATTCGCGGGCGCGGCGCGTCGGATGACAAGGGGCAGCTGATGACCTTCGTGGAAGCCTGCCGCGCGTGGAAAGCAGTGCATGGGGAACTGCCCGGCCCCATCACGCTCTTCTTCGAGGGGGAAGAGGAATCGGGCTCGCCCTCGCTGGTGCCGTTCATGAAGGACAACGCCGGGGAACTGACCGCCGATATTGCGCTGATCTGTGATACCGGCATGTTCGGCGAGGAGACGCCCGCCATCGTCACCCGCCTGCGCGGCATGGTGCGCGAGGAGATCACGGTGACGGGGCCGGACAAGGACCTGCATTCGGGCATGTATGGCGGCATCGCGATGAACCCGATCCGGGTGCTGACCCGCATCCTGGGGGGGCTGCATGACGCGGAGGGCCGGGTCACGATCCCCGGCTTCTATGACGACATCCCCGAGCTCAGCAACGCGCAGAAGGCGGAATGGGACGATCTGGGGTTCTCCGAGTCCGAGTTCCTGGGCGCGGTCGGGCTGTCGGTGCCCGCGGGGGAAAAGGGGCGGTCCGGGCTGGAGATGATCTGGTCGCGGCCCACGGCCGAGATCAACGGCATCTCGGGCGGCTATACAGGCGCGGGGTTCAAGACCGTGCTGCCGTCGAAAGCCCATGCCAAGGTCAGCTTCCGCCTGGTCGAGGGGCAGGATCCGGTGAAGATCGACGCGAATTTCCGGGCGTGGTTCGAGGATCAGCTCCCCGAGGATTGTTCCGTCACGTTCTCGGACCCCGAGGGCGCCGCGGCGGGGATCATGGACACCTCGCACCCGGTTTTCGAGCAGGCCCGTGCGGCGCTGAGCGATGAATGGCCGCAAGACGCCGCCTATATCGGCTGCGGCGGCTCGATCCCGATCGCGGCCTATTTCAAGGATATCCTGGGCATGGACGCGCTGCTGACGGGCTTTGGCAAGGATGACGACGCGCTGCATTCGCCGAACGAGAAATACGACCTGGAGAGTTTTCACAAGGGCATCCGCTCCTGGGCGCGGGTGCTGGATGCTGTGATGCGGTAATCCGGCGGAGAGGTCGCTCGATGTTTGAGTTGCGGGGGGAGAGGTGGCGCTTTTTGTGGCGAGGTGTCGCCCCTGGCTGGTGTCGTGCAGCCTGCGGCGCAGGTATTTGAGGCAAAATGAAAGTGGAAGATCCGTTGTCAGGCAAAGGCCGCGGGGCCGCGCCAGAAGCGGGTCATCATCATCAGCCCCGCGAAGCTGAGGCCGATGGCAAGTCCGAGCCAGATCCCCTGCCCCGCCACGCCGAGCGGGAAGCCCAGGATATAGGCGGCGGGCAGGCCCACGACCCAATAGGCCAGCACCGCCTGGATCATTGGCACCCGCGTGTCCTGCACGCCGCGCAACAGGCCAAGCGCCACCACCTGCGCCGCATCCGCCAGTTGAAAGAGCGCCGCCATGGCCAGAAGTCCGGTGGCGATGGCAAGGATCTGCGGCAGGGCCGGGTCGCGCGGGTCGATGAAGAGACGGATCATCGGGCCGGGGAGCCACAGGAAGGCCAGGATGGTGAGCGCGACCATGACGCCCGAAAGGGCCAGGCAGGCGAAGGCGCCCTGGCGCAGCGCGTAGGTGTCGCGTCGGCCCCAGGCGTGGCCCGCGCGCACCGTGGCCGCAGACGAGATGCCGATATGGACCATGAAGGTGATCGAGGAGATCTGCAGCGCGATGGAATGGGCCGCAAGCTCGCGCTCGCCGATCCAGCCCATCATGACGGAAGTGGCGGCGAACAGGCCGACCTCGGCCAGCATGGTCAGCCCGATGGGCCAGCCGAGGCGGAAGACCTGGGTGAAGGCCTCGGGGTCGGCGCGCCAGATGCGGGCGAAGAGCGCGTAGCCGCGCATGCCGCGCCCGAAACCCGCATAGAGCGCAAGAAGGAGCGCCATGGCGCCATGCGTGGTGATCGAGGCCAAGGCCGCGCCGCGCACCCCCAGTTCGGGCATCCCGAGATTGCCGAAGATGAACACCCAGTTGACACCGGCATTGACGACGGCACCGGCCAGCGTGACCCAGAGCAGCACGCGGGCGCGGCCAAGCGCGCTGAGGTGACTGCCGAGCACCATGACCAGCAGCGCCGCGGGCATCGACCAGCCGGTAATGCGCAGGTAGTCCTGACCGTTGGCGGAGAGCTGCACCTCCTGCCCCAGGAACAGGAAAACCGGGCCGGAGAACCAGAAGAAGGGCAGCGTCAGGAGGGCGAAGAGGGTCGAGATCCAGATCCCCATGCGCGTGGCACGGCGCACCTGGATGGCATCGCCATTGGAGGTGGCGGCGGCCACCAGCGGCATCACCGCCTTGGCAAAACCCGAGCCGAGCAGGAAGATCACCACGAAGAAGGTGCTGGCCAGCGCCACGGCGGCCAGTTCGCTGACCCCGTACCAGCCCATCATCACCGTGTCGGTCAGACCGATCGAGATCTGCGCCAGGTGGCTGCCCACCAGCGGCAGCGACAGCGCCCAGGCTTCGCGCAGGTGATCGGAAAAGCGTTTCATGCCATTGCGCTACCTCGGGCGGGCTGGCTTGCCAAGATGGGAAATACCGGCGGACCACAGTTCGGGGGCACGGTTGATCGTTTCCATTCTGGAACCGCTTTGTGCCAGTAAAGACAGGGCTAACGCCTCATTCGCGCCACATTCCGGAGCGATCTTGCAGGGGCCAGAAATTTCCATGAAGGTCCAATCATCGTGTCCAATTTTCGTCAATTCCTGACCAGTGAAAGCGGTGCGATCACCGTTGACTGGGTCGTATTGACGGCCGCCGTCGCCGGCATGGCACTTGCCGCGACCGCCATGGTCGAAGGCGGATTGGAGAGCCTCGCCTCGGACCTTGAGGCGCAATTGCGCACGCAGCAGGTCTCGGACGCCTTCGTGCAGTTCAATTCCTCGCATTTCGACGCGCTTTACGATGCGGGCATCGTGACCGAGGAGAATGCCGAGACCTATTTCGGGCTCGCCAACGAGATGACCAATGCCGAGATCCTGACCGCGCTTGAGGACGGGATCCTGGACTATAACGACGGCAACCTGACCGACGCGGAAATCGCGCAGCTGGTCGCCCTTGCCAGCGTCGCCTACCAGCGCAACATCATCGACGACAGTTACGGGCTGGTCGCGACCTATTAGAAGATGTCGCCCAAGATTGGGAAACCGGTGCTGAGCGTCTCGGACATACGACATCGACAAGGCTTCCATGCTCTGCCCTTCCTGGGGGGAGAGTCTGGACCAAGCGGCGCGCCCATCGCCCCGGGCGCGCCGCTTCCTTTTTGGGTCAGGGCCGGTGATCGGGGGGGCGGGGGCCGTGGCGATCTCAACGCCCTTGTCCGGGTCGTCGTGTAGTAGAAGAGCATCGCCTCCCTCGCCTGGGTGTCGCCGTGCCGCATATCGAGCGACGCCTTGCCCGATGGGGGCAGTTTCCAGCGAACCATTGGCCGCGCGCCTGCCCGGTCGGCTGGTTAAGCGCCACGAAGGGGGGCGAAGCGCGGGTTGAGGTGGTCGGTAAACCGCGTGGTCGTGCCGCCCCTGCCCGCCGCATCGCGCCCCTCGAAGAGCCGCCCGAATTTCTGCCCCCACTCCCCGCGCCCAACGCCCGATCTCGAGAAGCTCGGCCTGCAACAGCGCCTTGCCGGTCTAAAGGGCGCGGCGGCCCATCTTGCGGGGATGGGGTCATGCGGTATCGGTCAAGGGCGGGCTACCGTGGCCGGGGATCGGTCCGGGCGCGCCATATCGCGGCATCCCCTGGCCTTGAGCCGTGTCAGGCCCGGCGGCTTCATGCGCCTTTCTTGTGGGTATGATGTCAGCCGCGCACAGAATCTTGCGTCTGCCCTTGCCCGTGCCCCCGCCAAGCGCCTAAACTCCGCCGCAACAAAGAAACGATCGAAATGAGCAGCACCATGGCCGATGATCTACTTTCCCCGGTCGCCGAGTCCGGCGGCTACGATGCCTCCTCGATCGAGGTTCTGGAGGGGCTGGAGCCTGTCCGCAAGCGCCCCGGCATGTATATCGGCGGCACCGATGAGCGCGCGCTGCATCATCTTGTGGCCGAGGTTCTGGACAATTCGATGGACGAGGCCGTGGCGGGCCACGCCACCCGGATCGAGGTGGAGTTGCACGAGGATCACTCCGTCACCATCCGCGACAACGGGCGCGGCATCCCGATCGACCCGCATCCCAAGTTCCCGGAGAAATCGGCGCTGGAGGTGATCCTCTGCACCCTGCACGCGGGCGGCAAGTTCTCGGGCGACAGCTATGAGACCTCGGGCGGCCTGCACGGGGTCGGCGTCTCGGTGGTCAATGCGCTGTCCGATCACCTGCGGGTGGAGGTCGCGCGCAACCGGGAACTCTACGCGCAGGAGTTTTCGCGCGGGATTCCGCAAGGCCCGGTGCAGCATGTCGGCCAGGCCCCGAACCGGCGCGGCACCTCGGTCACTTTCCATGCCGATGAAGAGATCTTCGGCCATCACCGCTTCAAGCCCGCGCGGCTGCTCAAGATGGTGCGCTCCAAGGCGTATCTGTTCTCGGGCGTGGAAATCCGCTGGAAATCGGCTATCGAGGATGGCGAGACCCCGCGCGAGGCGACCTTCCATTTCCCCGGCGGGTTGTCGGATTACCTGAAGGAAACGCTCGGGCCTGCCTCGACCTATGCCGAGCAGCCCTTTGCCGGGACCGTCGATTTCAAGCAGCGTTTCAACACGCCCGGCAAGGTCGAATGGGCGATCAACTGGACGCCCTCGCGCGACGGGTTCATCCAGAGCTATTGCAACACCGTGCCCACGCCCGAGGGCGGCACGCACGAGGCGGGCTTCTGGACCGCGATCCTCAAGGGTATCCGGGCTTACGGGGAACTCGTCGGCAACAAGAAGGCCGCGCAGATCACCCGCGACGACCTCATTACGGGGGGCTGCGCGCTGGTCTCGTGCTTCATCCGCGAGCCGGAATTTGTCGGCCAGACCAAGGACCGGCTGGCCACCGCCGAAGCGCAAAGGCTGGTCGAGGGCGCGGTGCGCGACCATTTCGACAACTGGCTGGCGGCGGATACGAAATCGGCCGGCGCGATTCTCGATTTCCTGGTGCTGCGGGCCGAGGAACGGCTGCGGCGGCGGCAGGAGAAGGAGACGGCGCGCAAATCGGCGACCAAGCGGCTGCGCCTGCCCGGCAAGCTGGTGGATTGTTCGACCGCCACGCGCGAGGGCACGGAACTCTTCATCGTCGAGGGTGACAGCGCGGGCGGCTCGGCCAAGATGGCGCGCAACCGCAAGACGCAGGCGCTGCTGCCGCTGCGGGGCAAGATCCTGAACGTGCTTGGCGCCGCGTCCAACAAGATGAGCGCGAATGCCGAGATCAACGACCTCTGCCAGGCGATGGGGGTGGGGCTTGGCACCAAGTTCTCCATCGACGATCTGCGCTATGAGAAAATCATCATCATGACGGATGCGGATGTCGACGGGGCGCATATCGCGGCGCTGCTGATGACGTTCTTCTTCACCCAGATGCGCCCGATGATCGACGCAGGCCATTTGTATCTGGCCTGCCCGCCCCTCTATCGCCTGACGCAAGGCTCTAAACGCGTCTATTGCCTCGATGAGGCCGAGCGCGAGATGTGGGAGGCCAAGGGGCTCGGCGGCAAGGGCAAGATCGACGTGTCGCGGTTCAAGGGTCTGGGGGAAATGGACGCGAAGGATCTGAAAGAGACCACGATGGACCCGGAGGTGCGGAAGCTGATCCGGGTGAGTATTGATGAGGATGAGCCGGGGGAGACGGGTGATCTGGTCGAGCGGCTGATGGGGAAGAAACCGGAGTTGCGGTTTCAGTATATTCAGGAGAACGCGCGATTTGTGGAGGAGTTGGATGTTTGAGGGGGCAAACTATGTGGAATGAATTTGGATTTTCAAGAAATTTGTATGACACGCATCCTGTAAAAGGGAATGCGCAAGGTGAGAGGTTATTGGTCGGGCGAGATACTGAATTGAGAAGTGTTAAGAATAGAATTTCCAATATTGATAACGTAGTAACTATTGAAGGCCGAATGGCGTAGGTAAAACCAGTCTAGTTCTGGTTGCCGGATTTCAACTTGAGCAAGATACACTTAGTAGTGGCAAGAACTCCATATTGTTGTGCCCCGAACCCTTCCAGTTTACGGTGGAGGATAGGGCAATTGACTTTAAAAGAAAGGTGTATGCCAAGATTGCGTCTCACTTCATCGAAAATGAACGATCTTTCCGAAAAAGACTCGACTTGCAGTTTAATCTCTCTCCGCTATCAGCTTGGCTAGAGAACCCACTACAGACGGGTGGGTCTGTAAATATTGCAGGATTTGGTGCTGGAGTAAATCAGAATCCAAATAGCTCCACAGGGTTCGACATACATGGTTTCTTTTCACTTGTGGATCGACTTCTTGCGGCATCCTTTCAAGGTGATGGTGGAATCATATGTGTATGAGACAACTTGGAGATACTAAATACCTCTCAAACTGCCCGCCAGAGACTTGAGGCCTTGCGCGATGATCTGTTTTCAAAGCATGGATTGAAGTGGGTTGTGTGCGGAGCGAGAGGTATCGTGAGAAGCGTTTCTACGAGCCCCAGGCTTCAGGGTCGACTTCAGGAGCCACTGGAAATAATGCCCCTGGCACGTGATTCAATAGATGACCTTATTTCCGCAAGAGTTCGGGAATTTGATTTGAACAGTGACACAGCTCCTCCAGTTGGAGTAAGGTCATTTACTCATATTTTTCGAATTCTTAATGAGAATCTGAGAGATGCATTGAAATTCTCAGGGGATTTTTCGGTTTGGTTGTATGAAAATGATAACTACTCATCTGACTCCGATAGATTGCATGAACTTTTTGAGATCTGGCTAGCAGAGCAGAGTGACCAATATGCAATGTCTATAAATGTACCACCAAGGGCTTGGAAATTATTTGATGAAATTTGTGAACGAGGCGGTTCAATCAGCCCATCGGATTTCGAAGAGTTTGGCTTCAATTCCTCGCAGAACATGCGTGGACAGGTTGCGCGACTGGAGAATGCAGACATGGTTACATCTGAACTTGATGAAACAGATCATAGGCGCAAGACGATTAATGTCATGGCAAAAGGTTGGCTCTTAAGGCACCATAGAACTGGATATGCATCTTAGAAGCAGGCGCTCACTATCTTCTGCCGTTCGTGCCTTTCTTACCCAGGATCGACATAGGACCAGCGGCGGCCCGTGGGGTGCCGCTCTGACCTCTGACCGGTAGCGCTTTATCTCTGCCAAGCCTGCGCTCCCTCAAAGCCTGCCACATACCTCAGCCAAAGCGGCAGCCCGTCGCACCGCAGGTGCGCCGCTTTCATGTCGGCACGCCTTCGGCGTGACGGAACGGGCCGCCGCTGGTCCGGCGCCTACGGCTTGATTCCGGACCGGGGCAAGACCCAACCGTTGAAAGATGGCAGGGTGAACGCTGCGCGACCCATTTGGAATCTCCGCAAACCCTGCTAGCCTGTCCTTCCACCGCCCGCGAAGGCCCGTCCTCATGCCCCTCTGGCTGCAACTCCTCGCCCTGATCCTCGCCACCGCGTTCGGTGTGGTCTTCCTCATCCGCCTGCGCTCCATCGACGACGCGCTTTGGCAGTCGCGGCTGATCATCTACAAGCGGCTGGAGATCTACGACCAGATCGCGCCGGATCTGAACCGGATCTACTGCTTCCGCCGCCTGTTGGGCTACTGGAAGGAGATCTCGCCGCCCGACCTCATCGCCACCAAGCGCCGCCTCGACCGGGCGGTGAATATCAATCGGCATCTGCTCAGCGAGGAATTCTACCGCGCCTATCTCGATTTCATGGGCGTCACCTTCCGCACGTTTACCGGGCCGGGCGAGGATGCCAAGATCCGCGCCGTGGTCGTGCATGAGTTGGGCGATCGGCGCGTGCATGCCGCCTATGACTGGGACGAGGCCTATGAGTGGATGTTCGATGCCGAGGACATGCCGACCGATTACCAGGTCGATGAGGCCTATATGCAGGCGATGAACGGGTTGAAGCGCTCGGTCGGGCTGCGGGACTAGCGCGTTTCCGGTTCATTTGCCCTGATTTTCCCCTACCTCTCGCGGGCTGCGCACGAACGCGAGAATCAGGCCATCACTCTGTTGAAACCGGAGACCGCGCGAAAAAACCCCGGAGCGCGGTGGCTCCGGGGCAGGTGCTTCATTCAAATGTCCTTGATGAAACTCTTACCGCATGATCACGCGCGGCGTGTAGATGACGCGGGGGTCTTCCAGATCCCACGACGGACAGCTCAGGCAGAGCGGGCCGGGAAACGGCAGCGGGCGCGGCACAAGCACGGGCACAGCAATCGGGCGCGGGACCGGCATGTGCATGTAGACGGGCGGCGTGTGGATCACGGGGGCATGAACCAGCGGCGCATGGCGCGTGATCACGCGCGTGTCGGCGGCGGCCACCGAGACGAGGGTGGAGGCGAAAACCGCGGCTGCGGTCAGGGTGGAGAGGGCTTTCATGGTCAATTTCCTTAATCAAGAGAGGGGTCGGGGTTGCGGGATACGCCGGGGGACGTGAGGACAGATTGACCGGAATTGTGTCCGTTATACAAAAACGCGCGCTTGTCAGGGCCTTGCAATGCGCTGCTATCGGATAACACCGGGGATCAGGCCCATGTTTTGAAAGCAGAATCCCGAGAACCGGAGGGAATGGGCCTTGGCCCCCTTGCGCAAGCGGGCCAAGGCGTTACCTTGGGGCATCCCTGCTTGCCCAAGGCCGCTGACCCCGATGCGCTGGCTCCTCCTCCTTGCCCTTCTCGCCGCCTGCGGTCGCCCCTTGAGCGAGGCCGAGCGCGCCTTCATGGCCGAGATCCAGCCGGGGTTGCAGACCGAGCGCATCCGGATGGTCGAAAACCCTCTCATTGGCTTGCGCATCCGCACGCGGCCCGCGCGCCCGCGCACCACCTGCCGCGAGATGATCCTGCCGCCCGATAGCGGCCCGACGGTCCAGACGCGCACCGCGGGGGCGGTGCTGTTCCAGACCGTGATGGTGGCCCCGGACTACTATCTTGACGATTACGTCAGCGATTATCCCGACCGGATCAACCTGATCGCGGCGATGTATTTCGCCCATGAGATGACCCATATCTGGCAATGGCAGAACCGCGAACTCACCGGCTACCACCCCCTGCGCGGCGCGGCGGAGCATCAGGTGAGCGACGACCCCTACCTGTTCGATCCCGAGGCGCAGCGGTCCTTTCTGGAGTATGGCTACGAACAGCAGGCGAGCCTGGTCGGAGAATATGTCTGCTGCGCCGCGCTGGACCCCGAGGGTGCGCGCACCGCGCGGCTGGAACGGATGCTGGGGCAGGTCATGGACCTGACCCCGGTGGCGCAGCGGGCGGATCGCCCGGATGTGCTGTTGCCCTGGCAGGACGCCGAACTTGGGGGGATTTGCAGTTGAGACCGAGGAGTGCCCGATGACCCATCACGCCCTGATCATGTTGGCCGCGGGCGTCGGAATTCCGGTGCTGGCCGCCCTCAATGCGCGGCTCGGGGCCAATATCGGCTCGCCCGCCGCGGCTGCGCTGATCCTCTTCGTGGTGGCCTTCGCGGCCACCCTGATCGTGACCCTGAACAACGGGATCGAGGCGCTCGCGCGCCTGCCCGGCCAGCCCTGGCACCTGTTCCTGGCGGGGCTGCTGGTGGCGTTCTACGTCCTCTCCATCACCTTTGTCGCGCCCGCCTTCGGGGTCGGCAACGCGGTGTTCTTCGTGCTGTTGGGGCAGCTGGTCTCGGCCGCGCTGATCGACCATTTCGGGATGTTCGGCGCGCAGGTCTCGGCGCTGACGCCGCTGCGTGCGGGCGGGATCGCGGTGATGGGGCTTGGCGTGGCACTGACGCAGATGGCGGCGCGGTAGGCGCGCTTTGCATCGACGCAAGGCCGATGCGCGCCGTCGACGGCGCGCTGGCCCCAGGATCACGAGCTTTCCGATTTTTCCTCAAGCGCCAGCCAGTCTTCCTCGGCGGCGGCGAGCCTTTCCTGCCGTTCGACCAGCGCCTCACTTGCCTTGGCGAATTTCGCGGGCGCCTGCGTGAAGAGGTCGGGATCGGCCAGGAACTCCTCCAGCTTGGCGATCTCGGCCTCCAGCCGTTCGATGACGCCGGGAAGCTCCTTCAGGCGGTGTGCCTCGGTGTAGCTGAGGCCGGATTTCATGGGCGCGGGGCGCGCGTCAGGCCGCGGATCGGGCTTGCCCCCCTGCCCTTTCTTCGCCGGTTTCCCGTCCTCAAGCAGATCCGCCCCCCGCTGCGCGCGGTAATCCGACCAGCCACCGGCATAGGCCACGGCGCGCCCGTCGCCCTCCATCGCGATGGTGGTCGTCGCTATCCGGTCGATGAAATCGCGATCGTGGCTGACCAGCAGCACGGTGCCGGGATAATCGCCCAGAAGATCCTGCATCAGGTCCAGCGTTTCGACATCCAGGTCATTGGTCGGCTCGTCCAGCACCAGCATGTTGGATTCGCGCGCCATCAGGCGGGCCAGCAGGAGCCGTGCCTTTTCGCCACCCGAAAGCGAGCGGACCGGCGCGCGGGCCTGCGCCTCGTCGAAGAGGAACTCCTTGAGGTAGCCCACGACATGCCGGGGCTGGCCGCGCACCATGATCTGGTCGGAACTGCCCGAAACCGCCATGGACGGGTCGAGCGAGAGCGAGTCCCACAGCGTCGCGTCGGGGTCCAGCGCCGCGCGGGTCTGGTCGAACACGGCCATGTCCAGGTTGGTGCCATGGGTGACGCTGCCGGTATCGGGCGGGATTTCCCCGGTCAGAACCTTGAGAAGAGTGGTCTTGCCGACGCCGTTGGGGCCGACAAAGGCCACGCGGTCGCCGCGCAAGACGCGCAGATCGAAGGGGCGGAAGATCGTGGTGTCGCCGTAGGATTTGGATATCCCCCTCGCCTCGATCACCCGCTTGCCCGATTTGGTGCCTTCCTCCAGCGCCATCGCGGCGGTGCCCTGGCGGCGGATCATCTCGGCGCGGGTCTGGCGCAGATCGCCAAGCGCGCGCACCCGGCCCATGTTGCGCTTGCGCCGCGCGCTGATGCCCTCGACCGCCCATCGCGCCTCGGCCTTGATCTTGCGGTCGAGCTTGTGGCGGGCCTGGTCCTCTTCCTCCCAGGTCTTGTCGCGCCACTCCTCGAAATGGGCGAATCCCTTGTCCATGCGCCGCACCTGGCCCCGGTCGATCCAGAGCGTGGCGCGGGAAAGCGCGGTCAGGAAGGCGCGGTCATGGCTGATCAGGACATAGGCCGCGCGGGTCTCGCGCAGGCGGGTTTCCAGCCAGGTGATGGCGTGAATATCGAGGTGGTTGGTGGGCTCGTCCAGCAGCATCAATTCAGGCGCTTCGGCCAAGAGCCGCGCCAGCGCCGCGCGGCGGCGTTCCCCGCCCGAGGCGGCCTCGGGCGTTGCGTCGAGCTGCAGTTTCAGCCCCTCGGCCACGGCCTCGACCCGCCACGCCTCGGCGGGGTCCAGCGTCGCGGTGGCATAGTCGCCAAGCGTGGCGAAACCGGCGAAATCGGGATCTTGCTCCATGTAGCCGACCGAGCCCCCCGGAGCGAGGGTGCGGCTGCCGGTATCAGGCTCGACCAACCCGGCCATCACCTTGAGAAGCGTGGATTTTCCCGATCCGTTGCGGCCAACCAGCGCCACCCGGTCCCCCTCCTGCACGACCAGGCCGAGATCCGAGAAAACCGGGTTGCCGCCGAAAGTCAGCGAGATGTCGGAAAGCTGGAGAAGGGGTGCGCGGGCCATGCCTGCCTGCTACGGCGCATGTCCCGGCGCGTCAAGCAGGCAGGCGGGGTCAGGGCAGCATCCACTCGCCCTCCGGCCAGAAGGCGTGGAAGGCGAAGGCGAACATCACGTCATGCGGCACATCCGCGCCGGTCGCGTCCTGCACCCGGACATTGCCGACATCGCGCCCCTCGCCGATGGTGCCGGTATCGAGCGCCGAGGCCTGGCCCGCGGACCAGTTGAGCGTCAGGCCCGCCTCGGTGATCTCGCCCTCCTCGGCCAGGCGCGTCAGGGGCCAGGCGCGGTCCCCCACGCGCACGACGCGCACCAGGGGCGGGATGCCGTGGGGCGGATCCTCGCCGCTATAGAGGAAGGGCTGGCGCAGGCTGTCATAGCCCACGTAAGGATTGGTGCCATAGGGGCGGCGCCAGTCGGGCTCGTCCATGACAAGACCGTCGGGATTGCGCGCCGCGTAATCCTGCCAGCTTTCCATCCAGGTCGGCAATGGGGTCAGTTCGGTGCCCGTGTGTTCGCCCACGATGCCGGTGCCGAGGGCCTGTTGCCACCAGCTTTCGGTTTCGCGGTCATACATCACCATATCGGAATTGCGCAGCTTGCCTGTGACCCCGAAGCTGAGCACCTCGCCCCCCACCCGCCGGTCGAAGGTGATGGCGGAATTGCAGAGCGGGCAGAAGGTGACGGCGATCGGCACGCCGCCGACCACATCATTCACGATCTCGTGCCAGGTGAGGTAGCGCACGGGGTAGGCGCGCGGGCGCTCGCCCTCAAGTTCCACCACGATGACGGGTTCCAACGGATCGAGCCTTGCCTCCATCGCCACCTCGATCAAGCGCGGGTCGTCGATGGCGGGGATGCCGTCACGCGGGGGGCCGCCCGACATGATGCTGTCGAACGCCACCGAGGAGCGGCTGAAATCGGTATTGGGCCATTCCTGCGCCCACCTCTCGGGGTTGGCGGCGGCGGGCAGGCTGAGGAGCAGCGTCAGGGCAAGGCTGGGGAAAAGGCGCATCGGGTCCGTCCGGGCAAGGGATGTTGCCCCCGGATCGTGACAGGTTGCGCGCAAAAGAACAGCCCCGCTCACGGGCATGTGCGCGGGGCTGATCAGGCGTGAGGCCGCCTATTCGGTGACGCGGACCTCGACAATCATGTCGGGCTGGCCGATGACGGCGCCGTTGCGCCCCTCACCGCGCTTGATGGCGTCGACCACCTCCATGCCCTCGATCACCTGGCCGACGATGGTGTATTGGCCGTCGAGGCGGGGCTCCGGCTCGAACATGATGAAGAACTGGCTGTTGGCGCTGTCGGGGTCGGGCCCACGCGCCATACCGACGATACCGCGCTCGAAGCTGAGATCAGCGTCGAACTCGGCGGGGAGGTCGGGATATTCGGATCCGCCCCGTCCCGCATAGCGCATGTCCTGGCCCATGCGGCCGAATTCCACATCACCCGTTTGCGCCATGAACTCGTTGATCACGCGGTGAAAGACGACGCCGTCATAGGCGCCCTCCTCGGCCAGCATCGTGATGCGCTCGACATGCAGGGGGGCCACCTGTTCAAAGAGGTCGATGACGATGGTGCCCTCGGCCTCTCCGGTGACGTCGATCTCGATGCCGGTGGCGGCGGCGGGGGTCGCCAGAAGGGTGAGAACAAGGGCCAGCTTACGCATCTGCGGCCACCTTGACGCTGATCATCTTGTCGGGGTCGGCGGGCGGCTCGCCGCGCGTGATGGCATCGACATGCTCCATCCCCTCGATCACCCGGCCATAGACGGTATATTGGCCGTTCAGGAAATGGTTGTCCTTGAAATTGATGAAGAACTGGCTGTTGGCCGAATTGGGATTAGCCGAACGCGCCGCGCCGATGGTGCCGCGATCATGCGGCAGCTTGGAGAACTCGGCCGACAGGTCGGGCTTGGAGGAGCCCCCCGTGCCCGCGCGGCGCAGGTTGAAATCCTTGTCGGCATTGCCATTGGCCACATCGCCGGTCTGGGCCATGAAGCCGTCGATGACGCGGTGAAAGACGACGCCGTCATAGGCGCCTTCGCGGGCCAGCTCCTTCATGCGGGCTGCGTGCTCGGGGGCCACGTCGGGCATCAGCTCGACCACGACCTGGCCGTCTTTCAGCTCGATCAGGATGGTGTTTTCGGGATCTTTGATATCGGCCATCGGGCCCTCCTTCGGTCTCGGATCGGGCGCGACCCTAAAGGCGGGACGGGCGGGCGGCAAGGCGCATCGATGCGCCTTTCTGCCGGGTTTTCGAAAACCCGGAAAAACGCGCCGGTCAGGTCCGTCCGTATTTCTTCATCAGCGCGTCATGAACGGCGGGCGGCACGAAATCGGCGACGTCGCCGCCAAGGCGCGCGATCTCCTTGACCAGTTTCGAGGCGATCGCCTGCCGGTCGGCATCGGCCATCAGGAACACAGTGTCGATCTCGGGGTCCATCTTCCGGTTCATGCCGACCATCTGGTATTCATATTCAAAATCGGCCACCGCGCGCAGGCCGCGAATGATGATCTGCGCGCCGACATCGCGGGCGCAGTCAATCAGCAGATTCTCGAACGGATGCGCCACGATCTCGGTGCCGGTCTCCTTCGACAGCTGGACGCATTCCGCCTCGACCATGGCCTGGCGCTCCTCCAGCGTGAACAAAGGCCCCTTGTCACGATTGATCGCCACGCCGATGACCAGCCGGTCGACCAGTCGGCAGGCGCGTTCGATGATATCGGTATGGCCGAGCGTGATCGGGTCGAACGTGCCGGGATAGAGGCCGATGCGCATGGGGGATGTGCTCCGCTTTGGAGATGGGGACAGGCAGGGGCGGTTCAGAAGCCCTTGATCATGCTTTCCAGCGCTTCCTTTTCCATCGCCAGTTCGGCCAGTTGCGCCTTGACCACGTCGCCGATGGAAATCAGGCCGACCATCTCGTCGCCCTCCATCACCGGCATGTGGCGGAAGCGGCCCGAGGTCATCTTTTTCAACACCTCGCCCGAGCCTTCCGAGCGGGTGCAGGTGGTAATCTTGGAGGTCATGACCTCATCGACCGTGTCGGCCATGCACTCGGCCCCGCGCTTGCCCAACTCGCGCACGATGTCGCGTTCCGACAGGATGCCAGCCACCTTGGAGCCGTCGGGCGAGATGACCACCGCGCCGAATTTCTTTTCCGACAACAGCTTCGCGGCATCGGCCAGCGTGGCCCCCGGGGCCAGCGTCACCACCCCGTCGCCCGATTTCATCTTCAGGATTTGTTGCACGAGCATGGTCTGCTTCCCCTCGTTGATGTCGTTTCTCCAGCGTTTCGCCAGATCGTCGGGCTGTCAAGGCGTTAGCGGTCGGAGGCCTGCGCTTCCAGCCGCGATATTTCGGCGCGCAATCCCTGCGACAGCGCCTCGGCAAAGCGGGTCAGGCGCTCCGATCCCCGGTCCGAGGCGTGACGCACAAGGTAGAAGGCGCGCGTCAGCGCGATCTCACCCGTCAAGATCAGGCGCAGTTCGGGGGCGAAGGGCAGCGCGAAATCATGCACGATGCCGACACCGCCCTTGGCGCGCATCAGCATCAGTTGCACCGAGAGCGAGTTGGAGGCCAATTGCACCCGCGTCACGCCCAGTTCCGACAGGTAATCCAGTTCCTTGTCGAAGATCATGTCGGGGATGTAGCCGACCACGGGGCGCGTCTTCAGGTCCGACAGCCGGGTAATGCCGGAGCCCTCGGGCGCGGCCAGGTGCAGGTGGTAATCGGCCACCTTCTGCACCGTCAGGCGGCCCGTCTGCGGCGGGCTGACAGTCAGCGCCATATCGGCCTCACGCTTCGAGAGGTTGACGACGCGCGGCAGGGCGAGGATCTGGATCTCCAGGTCGGGATTGGCCTCGTGGATCCGCGCGCAGACCTGGGGCAAGAGGAAATTCGCGGCCCCGTCCGGCGCGCCGATGCGGATTGTGCCCGCCAGCCCCGCGCCCATGCCGGTGACCGCGCCGACGCCCGTGGCCAGCGCGCTTTCCGCCGTTTCCGCCGGGTCCAGCAGTTCCGCGCCCGCCTCGGTCAGGATGTAGCCCTGCGGCGATTTCGCGAAGAGGGCGGCGCCGAGGCTTTCCTCCAGCCGCGCGATGCGGCGGCCCACGGTGGCGGGGTCCATGCGCAGGACGCGGCCCGCGCGGCTGAGGCTTTCGCCCCGCGCCACGGCCAGGAATATGCGCATGTCATCCCAGTTGGGCATCGGCAGACCTTTGCGTTTTCGCAAAACGGTTTTGAAATCCTGCCTCTTTTTCGCGCAAGAATGCAAGGCTATGTAAGGGGCAACCGAAAATCAGGAGGATGTCATGGAAAATCTGGGTCATTGGATCGACGGCAAGCGTGTGCCGGGCGAAGCTGCGCGGCAATCGGATGTCTACAACCCCGCCACCGGCGAGGTGCAGGCCAAGCTGGCGCTGGCCTCCAGGGACGAGGTTGACGCCGCCATCGCCAAGGCCGCCGAGGCGCAGGTCGCCTGGGGGGCCACCAACCCGCAGCGGCGGGCGCGCGTGATGATGGCGCTGGTGCACCTGATCAACCGCGACATGGACAAGCTGGCCGAAGCGCTGAGCCGTGAGCATGGCAAGACCTTCCCCGATGCCAAGGGCGACGTGCAGCGCGGCCTGGAAGTGATCGAATACTGCATCGGCGCGCCGCAGATGCTGAAGGGCGAGTTCACCGACAGCGCAGGCCCCGGCATCGACATGTATTCCATGCGCCAGCCGCTTGGCGTCGTGGCCTCGATCACGCCGTTCAACTTCCCCGCCATGATCCCGCTCTGGGGCATGGGACCGGCGCTGGCCTGTGGCAATGCGATGATCCTGAAACCGTCCGAGCGGGATCCGTCCGTGCCCCTGATGCTGGCGGAGCTGTGCAAGGAAGCCGGCCTGCCCGATGGCGTGTTGCAGGTCGTCAATGGCGACAAGGAAGCGGTCGATGCGATCCTCGACAATGAAACCGTGCAGGCCGTGGCCTTCGTCGGCTCGACCCCGATCGCGCATTACATCTATTCCCGCGCCACCGCGAACGGCAAGCGCGCGCAGTGCTTCGGCGGCGCCAAGAACCACATGATCATCATGCCCGACGCCGATCTGGACCAGGCTGCCGATGCGCTGGTTGGCGCGGGCTATGGCGCCGCTGGCGAACGCTGCATGGCCATTTCCGTGGCCGTCCCGGTGGGTGAGGACACCGCCGACAAGCTGATCGAGAAGCTGGTGCCGCGTGTCGAGGCGCTGAAGGTCGGCCCCTACACCGCCGGTGACGATGTCGATTACGGCCCCGTCGTGACGGCGGCGGCCAAGCAGAATATCGAACGGCTGGTGCAGACCGGCATCGACCAGGGCGCGAAGCTGGCAGTGGATGGGCGCGGCTTCAGCCTGCAAGGCTACGAGGATGGCTTTTTCGTCGGGCCGCACCTGTTCGATCACGTGGCGCCCGATATGGACATCTACCGTCAGGAGATCTTCGGCCCGGTCCTCTCGACCGTGCGGGCGGGATCCTACGAGGAGGCCATCGGCCTTGCCATGTCCCACGAATACGGCAACGGCACCGCGATCTACACCCGCGATGGCGACACCGCGCGCGATTTCGCCAACCGGATCAATATCGGCATGGTCGGCGTCAACGTGCCGATCCCGGTGCCGCTGGCCTATCACACCTTCGGCGGCTGGAAGAAATCGGGCTTTGGCGATCTGAACCAGCACGGGCCGGACGCGTTCAAGTTCTACACCCGCACCAAGACCGTGACCGCGCGCTGGCCGAGCGGCATCAAGGAAGGCGGCGAGTTCAACTTCAAGGCGATGGACTGAGCCCCGCCCGATCCCCGCAACTGAAAGGCCCCGCCCCCCGGTGCGGGGCCTTTTTACATCGCATGCGCGGCGACAGCGGCAGCATGACCGATTAATTGTTTCGCAAACGGAAACGATCACGCGTTTGTGAACGACGTGGGCGACCCGGAAGCAATGGACGCAAGGCCCCTGCCCGCGCTATGCGTGACTGAAACCACGTTCGAACCGCTCAACCCTCTGACCAGAGAGGACAAACCAACGGTGCCTGCCAGCTTTACCATCCTGCCCCGGCGCGGCCTCGTCTATGTCGACTACGCGGGCCATGTCGGCCTGGCGGAGGTTTTTTCCATCGTCGAGGCCTATGACCGCCACCCCGACCGCCACCCAGACCAGCGCCACCTGGTCGACCTGACCCGCGTGACGGGGTTCGAGCATGACCCGCTGACGCTGATGAAACTGCAGGCGCGCAAGGCGGATATCTTCACCACCACGGCCATGCCGAGCCTCGTCGTCTATATCGCGCCGACACGGGTGGCCATGGCCCTGGCGCAACTTGCCATGCGGTCCTGGGACGGCAACGACAAGATCATCGTGCGCCTGCAACAGGACGAGGCCGGGGCGCTGAACCTTCTGGGACTGCGCCACCGCACGGTCGCGGAACTGCTCAAGGCCGATGCCTGACCCTGCGCACGAAACCGTTACCGGGCCAAAAAATCATTTACAGCCCGCGCCCCCGACCGCCATCTTCGCCGCTAGTGAAAAGGAGTATTGCACCATGACCGATATCCCCCGCCGCACCGCCATCGCCACGATCCTCGCGGCCCCCCTTGCCCTTTCCGTCAGCCGTGCGCGTGCCGCGAGCCACGCCGCCGCGCATGAGGTCATGATCCAGGGCTTCGCGTTCAGCCCCGCCGAGCTTGAGGTTGCGGCAGGCGACACCGTCAGCTTCACCAATGCCGACAACGCGCCCCATACCGCCACCGCGATGGATGGCAGCTTCGACACCGGGCGGCTGAATGGCGGCGAAAGCGGCACCATCACCGTCGCCGAGGCCGGAACCCATGAGTTCAAGTGCAACTTTCACCCGGCGATGCGCGGCACCATCACCGCGACCTGAAATCGGGCGCCATCTCCACGAAAGAAAGGGGCCGCATCTTGCGACCCCTTTTTCATGTCTGAAAAGTCTTTCGTGATGAAACCGGTGCGGGCGGATCAATCGCCCTGAACGCGTCTGTCTCCTCGGTCAATGATCTGGCCATGGGTCGCGCGACGCCCCGGCCCGGTTCAAAGTTTTTTCCTTGGCAAATCCCGCCCAACCCGGTTTTCTGCCGTGAAACGGCCCGAAAGGAGCAGGCCCATGCCGCAAGACCCGCCCCCGTTTTCGATCGGGATCGAGGAGGAATACCTGCTGGTCGACCTCGAGACCTGCGACCTGGCCGTCGCGCCGCCCAGGCTGATGGAGGCCTGCAAGGCCGAGCTTGAGGGTCAGGTTTCCCCCGAATTCCTGCAATGCCAGATCGAGATCGGCACCCGCGTCTGCGCCAATATCGACGAGGCGCGCGGCGATCTGCGCCGGTTGCGCGGCTGCGTCGCCCGCATCGCGGGGGATCACGGGCTGGCGCCGATCGCCGTCTCCTGCCACCCCTTCGCCGACTGGAAGGACCAGATCCATACCGACAAGGACCGCTACAACACCCTGGCCCGCGACCTTGGCGGCGTGGTCGAGCGGATGCTGATCTGCGGGATGCACGTGCATGTCGGCCTCGACGATGACGATCTGCGCAACGACCTGATGGGGCAGCTCAGCTATTTCCTGCCGCATCTTCTGGCGCTGTCGGCCTCCTCGCCCTATTGGCAGGGGCGCGATACTGGCCTCGCCTCCTATCGGCTGACGGTGTTCGACAACCTGCCGCGCACCGGGCTGCCGCCGCATTTCCCGTCCTTCTCGGATTATGAGCGCACCGCCGACGCCCTGATCGAGCTTGGCGTGATCGAGGACAGTTCCAAGATCTGGTGGGATCTGCGCCCCTCGGCCCAGTTCCCGACGCTGGAGACCCGGATCTGCGATGTCAGCCCCCGGCTGGAGGACACGCTGACCCTGGCCGCCCTCATTCAGAGCCTGTCGCGCATGCTGTTCCGGCTGCGCGAACGCAATCAGCGCTGGCGGCTCTATGACAGCTTCCTGGTGGGCGAAAACCGCTGGCGCGCGCAGCGCTATGGCACAGCCGAAGGGCTGATAGATTTCGGCCGCCGCGCCATCGTGCCGTTTCACGAGCTGATGGATGAGCTGATCGAATTGACCGCCGAGGATGCCGACGCCCTGGGCTGCCGCAAGGAGGTGGAGAACGCCCGCGACATGCAGGCGCGCGGCACCTCGTCCGAGCGGCAACGCGCGGTCTATGCCGCCGAGAAACACGCAGGCAAGGACCACGCCGAGGCGATGCGCGGCGTCGTGCGCCACCTGATCGAGGAATTTCACGCCGATCTTTGACTCCGGTTGAAAAACTCCTGCAACATTTGCTAATTAAACAAGTGTTCAATTCCGGGGAGGGGAAACGCGCGGGCATGGGGCCATTCATCGTCATCGGGACCTTCGTGGTTGGCATCGGCGTGGCCATATGGAACCATCGCCGGTATCCCGAACTGCGCCAGGCGCAGCGCGACTGGATCACCTGGCGCGACCCGTTCGGCCTGCGGGCCTGGAAAAACCACTGGCGGATCATGCTGCAACCGGTCCTGGCGGCGGCGGCATGGCTTGTCTTCTGGGCGCTGGCCCTGGAGCTTATCAGAGGATTTGGCGAATGAATTTCGAAATGACCGAAGAACAGGTGATGATCTTCGACATGGCGAGGAGCTTTGGCGAGGAGCATATCGCCCCCCACGCGCAGGAGTGGGAGGCCGCCGGCACCATCCCCAAGACCCTCTGGCCACAGATCGCCGAGCTTGGCTTTGGCGGGCTCTATGTCTCCGAGGAATACGGCGGCTCGGGCCTTACCCGCCTCGACGCCACGCTGGTCTTCGAGGCACTGGCCATGTCCTGCCCTGCCGTGGGCAGTTTCCTGTCGATCCACAACATGTGCGGCGGCATGATCGACAAGTTCGGCAGCGACGAGACCAAGGCCAAATGGCTGCCCGACCTGTGTTCCATGGATAAGGTCTTCTCCTACTGCCTGACCGAACCGGGCTCGGGCTCGGACGCGGCGGCGCTCCGCACCCGCGCGGATCGGACCAATGACGGCTACAGGCTGAACGGCACCAAGGCCTTCATCTCGGGCGGCGGCTATTCCGACGCCTATGTCACCATGGTGCGCACCGGCGAGGACGGGCCAAGGGGCATCTCCACCGTCGTGGTTGAGGATGGCAGCGAGGGGCTCAGCTTCGGCGCGCTGGAGAAAAAGATGGGCTGGCTCGCGCAACCCACGGCGCAGGTGCAGTTCGACGACTGTTTCGTTCCTGCCGAGAACCTCATTGGCGAGGAAGGCAAGGGGTTCAAATACGCGATGGCGGGCCTCGATGGCGGGCGTCTCAACATCGCGGCCTCCGCCCTTGGCGGCGCGCAGAACGCGCTGGACCTGACGCTGGCCTATATGGGCGAGCGCAAGGCCTTCGGCAAACCCATCGACCAGTTCCAGGGCCTGCAATTCCGCCTGGCCGAACAGGAGGTCAAACTGCAATCGGCCCGCACATTCCTGCGCCAGGCGGCCTGGAAACTGGACCAGGGCGCAGGCGACGCGTCGAAATTCTGCGCCATGGCCAAGCTTTATGTCACCGATGCCGCCTTTGACGTCGCCAACCAGTGCCTGCAACTGCATGGCGGATATGGCTACCTTGCCGATTACGGGATCGAAAAGATCGTGCGCGACCTGCGGGTGCATCAGATCCTGGAAGGCACGAACGAGATCATGCGTGTTATCATTGCCCGACAAATGCTTGCGGAGCGCAGATAATGCAGGACATTAACTGCCGCATCGAGGGCCGCGCGGGCCGCATCACCCTCAACCGCCCCAAGGCGCTGAACGCCCTGACCTGGGAGATGTGCCTGGAGATCGACAAGGCGCTGGTCCTCTGGGCCAATGACCCTTCCGTCAGCTTGCTGATCATCGACGGGCTGCCCTGCGACAAGGCCTTCTGCGCGGGCGGCGATCTGGCGCAGATGTATGAGACCGGCCGCGCAGGCGATTACGATTACGGCCGCCGCTTCTGGCAGGACGAATACCGCATGAACGCGCGGCTTTTCAATTTCCCCAAGCCGGTCGTGACCTTCCTGCACGGCTTCGTCATGGGCGGCGGTGTCGGCGTCGGCTGCCACGGCTCGCACCGCGTGGTGTGTGAGGACAGCCGCATCGCAATGCCCGAATGCAAGGTCGGGCTGGTGCCGGATGTCGGCGGCTCGCTGCTGCTGGCGCGTGCACCGGGGCGGTTGGGCGAGTATCTCGGGATCACCTCGGGCCGGATGAAGCCGGGCGACGCGCTCCATGCCGGGTTCGCGGATTACTACATCCCGCGCGCGGCATGGGGGGCGCTGATCGAGACGCTTTGCGAGACCGGCGACTGGGAGGCCGTGGACCGCGCGGCGGAACATGCACCCGCATCAGATCTGGCGGAAGCGAGGCCCGAGATCGACGCGCTGTTCAGCGGCGAAACCTTGCGCGACGTGGTCAACCTGCTGGAGTCGACGGAGGGCGACCTGGCCGAGAAAGCCCTCGCCGCGCTCAATCAGAACTCTCCGATATCAATGGCCTGCACGCTGGAACTCATCCATCGCGTGAGGAGTACGGACACGATAGAAACCGCGCTGGAGATGGAATACCGTTTTACCTCGCGATCCATGGAAAAGGCCGATTTCCTGGAAGGCATCCGCGCCGTGATCATCGACAAGGACAACGCGCCGAACTGGCGTCATGACGGCCCCAGATCCGTCCCTCCGGGTGAGGTCTCGGCCCTCCTGCGCCCGCTCGGGGCGGATGCGCTCAACATATAAGGAGACATGCCATGAAGATCGGATTTATCGGGCTCGGCAATATGGGCGCGCCGATGGCCGTCAATCTCGTCCGCGCGGGCCACGAGGTGACGGGCTTCGACCTCGCCGCGCCCTGCCCCGACGGTGTCGCCAAAGCAGCCAGCGCGCCCGAGGCCGCCAAGGGGGCCGAGATCGTCATCACCATGTTGCCCAACGGCGCGATCCTGAAATCGGTCGCCGAGGAGATCATCCCGGCGATGGACAAGGGCGCGGTGCTGCTGGATTGCTCCACCGTCGAGGTCGAAGCCGCGCGCGACGCGGCGGCGGCCTGCGACAAGGCCGGTCTCGGCTTCCTCGATGCGCCCGTCTCGGGCGGTGTCGGCGGCGCCGCGGGCGGCACGCTCACCTTCATGGTCGGCGGTGGCGAGGCGGCCTTTGCGACCGCCAGGCCGCTTTTCGAGATCATGGGCCAGAAGGCGGTGCATTGCGGCCCCGCGGGCAATGGTCAGGCCGCCAAGATCTGCAACAACATGATCCTTGGCATCACCATGATCGGCACCTGCGAGGCCTTCGCGCTGGCCGACAAGCTCGGCCTCGACCGGCAGGCCATGTTCGATGTTGTCTCCACCTCTTCTGGCTACAGCTGGTCGATGAACGCCTATTGCCCGGCCCCCGGCATCGGGCCGCAGAGCCCCGCCGATAACGGCTACAAACCCGGTTTCGCCGCCGACCTGATGCTGAAGGACCTGCGGCTTGCGCAAGCCGCCGCCGAGGCTGCCGATGCCGACACGCCCCTGGGCGAGGCCGCGATGCGTCTTTATGAAACCTTCGTCGAGTCCGAGGATGGCAAGGGCCGCGACTTCTCGGCCATGCTGCCCCGCTTCGAGAAGCGCGGTCGCTCCGGATAGGGCCCCCGCGAGTCGGGTCCGGGTCAAGGCGCGCGTCAGCGCCCGCGCAAGGCGCGGCTTGGCCTTGAGGCGGGCGCGACTCGCAGAAACCCTTGAACTGGCGCTTTGAAGGGCGGATCGCCCCCTCAAACGCCTCTCAGCAAACGGGGCCTTCGCCCGCCCAAACCCCGAACCTCACGGACAAGATCACAAACCTCTCCCCTCGCATTTTTCTTGCAAGAAAAATCGCCCTCGCCCGTCAGGGCAACAACGATCCAAGGAGAGGGACTAAATGGCGCGGTTGACGGGGCTCGAACCCGCGACCTCCGGCGTGACAGGCCGGCACTCTAACCAACTGAGCTACAACCGCGCAGGTGCCTTTCGGCGTGGGCTTTTCGCCCGGATCTGCAGCGGTGGCGCGGTTGACGGGGCTCGAACCCGCGACCTCCGGCGTGACAGGCCGGCACTCTAACCAACTGAGCTACAACCGCCCGCTGCAATGCCGCCTGGCCCCGAAGGCCCACCCGGCATGTTCGGGCGGTTCTAGGGCCCATCCCCGCCCTCGTCAAGCGCGGTTTCACCCCGATCTGGCCCGTCGCGGAAAAAACTTCAACCCCGGCGCAGGGGCCGCCGCGGGGCCACCGGGGACCGGCGGCGCGCCTCGCGCATGAAGACGTAGATGCCCGCCCCCGCGATCAACACGGTGCCCGCCAGCATCCACAGATCGGGCACTTCGCCGAAGACGCCCCAGCCGGTCGCGATGGCCATGGGCAGGGCGGCATATTCGAACGAGGACACGGTCGCCGCATTGCCCATCTTATAGGCCGAGGACAGGCAATAGCCCACGACGCCGGAACAGAGCCCGAGCGTCAGGAAAAGCGGCCAGTCGGCGGGCGTCGGCCAGACCCAGGCGCGCAGCAGGAAGACGAGGCTCTGATGCTCCACCCCTTCGGCAAACCGCCCGTCGCCCGCGACGAGGTAGAAGCCGATCGAGACCAGCAGGAAGGTGCCCTGGATATAGACTGCGAGCGCCGCCGCCTTGGAATAGACCCCGAGAGAGCGGGTCATCACCTGCATTCCGGCATAGGCCGTCGCAGCCAGGACCGGCAGCATCAACACCCAGGTCTCGGGCCGGTCCACCCCGGCCTCCGCCCCCGGACGTGTCATCACGAGGACGCCCGCGAACCCCACCACGATGGCCCCCGCCCGGTGCAGGCCGACGCGCTCCTTCAGGAACACGACCGACATCAGCGTGATCATCAGCGGTGCCACGAAGAAGAGCGCCGTCGCGGTGGCCAGGGGCAGCGTCGCGATGGCGGCGAAGATCAGCATGTTGCTGACCACGACCAGCAGCCCGCGCATCAGGTGCAGCACCGGCGTCGATGTCCTCAGCGCCCGGAACCCGCCCTCGAATTGCAGGATCACCAGCGTCATGCCGAGCGCGATGGCCGAGCGGATGAAGATCATCTGGTGCAGCGGGTAATCGCCGCTCAAGGCCTTGATCAGGCTGTCATTCACGGTGATGAAGACCATCCCCGTCAGGATCAGCACGATCGCGCGGGGCGGCGTATCTTCGGTAGGGCGCGGCGGGCCGGACATCGGGCGGGTCTTTCAAGCGAAGAAGAGGGACAGGCGCGGTGCGGCCCGGCTGCTCCTGCCCTACCCCGAAACACGGCTGTTGGAAACGGCGCACCCGCGAAAGCGGGCAGGCGGCGGTCGGGCCACCGGGGGAGTGGCGACCACCGAGGCGTCCCGAACGGGGATGGGTTGGTGGGTCGTGAGAGGCTCGAACTCCCGACATCTTCGGTGTAAACGAAGCGCTCTACCAACTGAGCTAACGACCCGCAATGCGCCTCATATAGCCAAGCAGGCGCGGCCTGCAAGGGGTTTATCCCAGGCTGCGGTGCTGCCCGTCCGAGAGGTGAAACACCACCCCCTGCCCGCCCGGCAGCGCGGCGATCTGCTCGGTCGGCTGATCCAGCCAGACCAGGCGCAGCATGCGCGAGGTGATGCCGTGGGTAACCAGGATCGCGGGGCCGTCGAGATCGGACAGGAACGCCTCGCAGCGGCGGCGCAGCGCGGCCAGCCCCTCGCCGCGCGGCGCGAGATCATAGAGCGCCAGCGCGCTTTCCTCGCGCTCATCGGTGGCGGTAACGCCGGGCAGTTCGTCGCGCCTCAGACCTTCCCAGTCGCCGACCCGGATCTCGGCCAGGCGCGGATCGGTGTGGATGGCGGGCACCAGCCCCGTCAACGCGATGGCGGCGGTCTGGACCGCGCGGCCCTGCGGGCTGGTCAGGGCACGAAACCCGGTCAGGTCGCATTCCGCAAGCAGCGCGCGTTGCCGCGCGGCTTCCTCGCGGCCCTGCGCCGTCAGGGGGCTGTCCAGCCCGCCCTGCACCCGATGCTCGGCATTCCATTCGGTCTGGCCGTGGCGCAGGATGTAGAGATCGGGGAAGGACATCTCGGGCCCGCGGAGCAATGATCAGAGGGGAAGTGGTGGGTGATAAGAGATTTGAAAAGTGATCGAATCTAGCATTATCAATGACTTACGCGACGTTTTGTAACCATGTAACCGCCTCCTAAATGGACCAGTTGACGTAGCGTCATCGGATCGGGTTGTCAGTATCTCGCGGATAGCGCACTAGGCCTCCTGACGCAAGAACCCGCCGGGGTGATCCGGCGGGCCGAGTGTCGTTCTGCTCGCTGGTCAGGCCGCGTGCGTCAGGTCGATATCCGTCAGCTCTTCGGTGTCCTCCAGGATCTCAGCGTCATCACAGTCGGGCGTGACAACGTCAGCAGGTTTGGCCGGGGACACAATTTCGGCTATGCTGGCAACCGGGGGGACTGACGCCAACGCGGCGTCCATCAACGCACCCCAAACACCATACCAGTCATCTTTCATTGCGTGTGCAATCTCGGCAGCCAAAACCGGTCCCAACTTCTCGATCCAGCGCGCCGCCTGTTCCTTGAGCGCCGCTGCCCTCTTCTCCTGCTTCATGCGGATATTCGCATTCTTCGTCTCAGCAGCTTTCATCTGCGCCGGCGTCATGACTGGGCGGCGCTTCGGGCGGCGCTTGAGATCATCCTCAAGTTTCGCGCGACGCTGTTCATTCTTCACGACTCCGATCCGTTGCTTGATTTCAGCAACGGGCGGGTTCGCGGCATCCTTGATGATACCGATGATCTCGGAGCGGTTGGCACCTGGCAAGCCAGCGAGGTCATAGACCGTGCGCATGGGCAAATGCGAAACTGTTTCGTATTTGCCGTTCAAGTAACGAGCGACGTTCATGTAGTTCTGCGCGGTTCGTGCGGTGTATCCCACATCTCGTTTCAACCATGCAGTGAATTGACCGTGATCGAGGCGGCCCTTTACCTTGATAAGCTTCTGTCCGATCACGAATGCGGCCTTCATCGCGACAAGCTCGCAACGGCAGATTTCTGCGGCAGCCACCTGGCACAATTCCTTCTGTTCCGGGGTAAGGTCTTTGACTGAGGATACTTTTGTGGCTGTCTTGCGTTCAACTGGGGTAGGTATCTGTGTCATGTCAGTGCTTTCACAAGCTGTTGATCCATCGGTTTTTACTTATAGCAAGTTGGCGGTAGGATTTGCGTAGGATTGCGTAGGAACTTTTCTCTTCACCATCCGCGTGATCTTGCCCCGTTTCACCGCGCCAACATCATGGATTGTTGGGAATGATATTGAGTGCGCATTTCAACTCATCGCGCATCTCATTGGAAATGTAGGATAGATGGCAGCCTGGACCTGTCACGCTTTCGTGCCGCCCCAGGTGCTCGTTTAAGCCACTTTCCGTTCGAAGGCGACCGGGCTTTTCCA
>NZ_JABJVX010000014.1 GCF_013155465.1 Alterinioella nitratireducens
GGTTCGTTCCTTCCTCCTTTGAACACCGACACCCTACACGAGCGGCGGCGGGAGGGGCGGGCCATCCATAAAGGGGGCAGACCCGCACCTGCCCCCATCGTCTTCGTTTCGGGCTTTTCAGGGTCCGGTCGAAACGGGGGATCGGTTTTCGCGTTCGAGCGCAAAGCGCGGGAGGCAGAGAAAACCGATGCATCTCGACCCTGAAACGATCAAAATACCTGAAATCCCGACCGCGACGCCGGGCGCGCCGTCTATTGTGACGCCTTCAGTTCCAGCCTGCGCCGATGCAGCACCGGCTCGGTATAGCCCGAGGGCTGCACCCGCCCCTTGAACACAAGGTCACAGGCCGCCTGGAAGGCAATCCCGTCGAACCCCGGTGCCATCGGCACGTAAGCGGCATCGCCCGCGTTCTGCTTGTCCACCACGGCGGCCATCTTCTGCATCGCCTCCATCACCCGGCCCTCGTCGACGACGCCGTGATGCATCCAGTTGGCGATGTGCTGCGCCGAGATGCGGCAGGTCGCGCGGTCCTCCATCAGGCCGACATCGTTGATGTCGGGCACCTTGGAACAGCCGACGCCCTGGTCGATCCAGCGCACGACATAGCCCAGGATCCCTTGCGCATTGTTCTCGACCTCGGCGATGATCTGCGCCTCGCTCCAGGCGCGGTAATTCGCCAGCGGAATATCAAGGATATGCTCGACAAAGGCGCGCTTGCCGCCCGCCCTGATCGCATCTTGCCGCGCGAAGACATCGACCTGGTGGTAATGCAGCGCGTGCAGCGTGGCCGCCGTGGGCGACGGCACCCAGGCGCAATTGGCCCCGGCGCGCGGATGCTCGATCTTCTGTTCCAGCATCGCGGCCATCTGGTCGGGGATGGCCCACATGCCCTTGCCAATCTGCGCGCGGCCCTGAAGCCCGCATTCCAGCCCGACATCGACATTCTGCGCCTCATAGGCCGCGATCCAGCCCTTGCGCTTGATGAACTCCTTTCGGCTGAACGGCCCCGCCTCCATGGAGGTATGGATCTCGTCCCCGGTGCGGTCGAGAAACCCGGTATTGATGAAGGCCACGCGGCTTTTCGCGGCGCGGATACATTCCTTGAGGTTGACAGTCGTGCGCCGCTCCTCATCCATGATGCCCAGTTTCACGGTATGGCGCGGCAGGCCGAGCACCTCTTCCACCCGGTCGAAAATCTCATCCGCAAAGGCCACTTCTTCCGGCCCGTGCATCTTCGGCTTGACCACATAGACCGAGCCGTGCAGCGAATTGCCGCCCTCGCGCTGTAAATCGTGCATGGCGATCAGCGTCGTCACCATCGCATCCATCAGCCCCTCGAAGACCTCGCCGCCATCGCGGTCCAGGATCGCGGGGTTGGTCATCAAATGGCCGACATTGCGCACCCAGAGGAGCGCCCGCCCCTTCAGCGTGACCGCCTCGCCATCCGGCCCGGAATAGCTCTTGTCGGGGTTGAGCGCGCGCGTGAACCTCTTGCCGCCCTTCTCGACCTCCTCGCTCAGATCGCCCTGCATCAGCCCCAGCCAGTTGGCGTAGCACGCCACCTTGTCCTCGGCATCGACGGCGGCGACGCTATCCTCGAAATCCATGATCGCGGTCATCGCGGCCTCGATCCGGATATCGGCCATGTTGGCGCGGTCATAGCGGCCGATATAATGGTTGCCGTCAAAGACCAGCTCCACATGCAGCCCGTGATTGACCAGCACCACCGCGTCGGGACACCGCGCCGAGCCGCTATGGCCGACGAATTTCTCAGGGCTCACCAACGGGTGCCCATCCATCACCAGCGCGCCATCGACCACCTCGTAACGGCGAATATCGGCATGGCTCGCGCCCCTGATCGGGAAATGCGTGTCCAGCAGGACGCGGGCCTGCGCCACCACCCGCGCGCCGCGCCCGCGCTCATAGCCCTTGCCCTCGGGCCGGCTGCCAAGCGCATCGGTGCCATAGAACGCGTCATAGAGACTGCCCCACCGCGCATTGGCCGCATTCAGCGCATAGCGCGCGTTCATCACCGGCACGACCAGTTGCGGGCCGGGCACGCGCGCGATCTCGGGGTCGACATTGGCGGTGTCGATGGTGAAATCCTCGCCCTCGGGCACCAGATAGCCGATCTCTTCCAGGAACGCCTTATATGCCTTGCGGTCATGCGGGCCGTCGCGATTGGCAATGTGCCAGGCGTCGATCTTCTCCTGCAGATCCTCGCGTTTTTCCAGCAGCGCCCGGTTCTTCGGCCCAAGGTCATGCACGATCTGCGCAAACCCCGCCCAGAACGCATCCGCCTCCACGCCGGTTCCGGGCAGCGCGCGGGTCTCGATGAAATCCGCCAGGTCCGCAGCCACCTGCAGCCCCTGCTTGTCAATCCGCTTGCTCATCCGACTCTCTCCTACCAATGCCTGACATCCGGTCCGCATACTGTCGCATACCGTGCTTGGCGCAGAGCTAGTCCAAAATCCGCTCAAGGGCAAGAAATCCGCGCGTCAGCGCCCGCGCTCGGCCCCGTGCCTCTCTTCCATAAGCCTATAGAAATCCTGCAATTTCTTGCCCCTTTCGGGTTTGAAAGAGGCACCTTCTTGCATTCCCTGAATCCGGTCCAGCCGGAACATGCGGAAATCCTCGCGCAGTTCGCACCAGCCCACCACGGTCCAGACCGAGCCCCAGAACCACAACCCCAGGGGCCGGATCACCCGATCCGTCCGCGCGCCCTTTTCATCACTGTAATCCAGCATCAGGCGCTGGCCCGCATCCGCGGCCGCCTCGACCCGGTCGATCCTCACCCGCAGATCGTCGGTCATGCGCGGCCCGATGGCGTGGACCGGCACCTGCCCCGCGCGCAACCGCTCGGCCTCGGGCAACACCGCGCCGATCTTGACAAGCGCCTCCTCGGCGCCGCGCGCCATATCCGCGCCGCCAAAGGCCCGGATCAGGCGGGCCCCGGCGACCAGCGCCACGATCTCGTCCCGCGTGAACATCAGCGGCGGCAGGTCATAGCCTTCCTCCATCACGTAACCCACACCCGCCTCGCCGTCGACCGGCACACCGCTGGCCATGAGGTCGGCAATATCGCGGTAGATGGTGCGGGTGCTGACCTCCAGCTTTTCGGCCAGCTTGTCTGCCGTGACCAACCGCCCGCCGCGCATCATCTGCACGATTCGAAACAGGCGGTCGGCCCGGCGCATCCTTCAGGCGACCTCGAAGAGGCCGATGGAATTGCCATCGGGATCGGTGGCGTAGAAGAAACGCCCCGGCGGGATCTGGATGATCGGCGAGACCACGGTGCCGCCCGCCTGTTTCACCCGCTCCATCATCTCCTCCGACGTGCCTTCAGCGGCCAGGTGGATGGTGGGGCCGGTGCCATCGCCCGCGGGCTTGCCCCGGTAGAGGTGTCCCGCGACGCCCTTCATCGGGTCGGCGGGCTTGAAATTGGCGAACACCTCCTCGCCCGAGGTCTCCTTCTCCAACGCCATGCCGGTGATCGCGGCGTAGAATTTCATTCCCTTGTCCAGGTCCGAGACCGGGATTTCGGACCAGACAACGGCATGTTCGGGTGCATGGGTCATGATTGTCATTCCTTCATGTTGAGACATAGCGAATGACAGCGTTTTGACATACCCCTCCTGACAGCATTCTGTCAGGAGGATGTATGATCTCAGTTGAACAGCGCGTTGATCTCGGCGGGGCCGAGGCTGGCGCGGTTGTCGCCCATCCGGCAATCGTCGTTTTGCGGGTTGGCGTCACGCAAAATGTCGGGATCATAGCTGATCTCGACGCCGAAGCCTTCCTGGAACTCGTGACCGGGGTTCCAGCTGCGCTCGGTGGCGAAGACAAAGCTTTCTCCGGGGTTGAGGTTGACGAAGCCGCGATAGCCAATGGGCGCACCGCTGGCATTCATCAGCGTGACAAGCTGCTGCCCGTCGCGCGAGCGGTAGGGCGCGCCGCCGATATTGGCGATCTCCGCCTCGATCCGGATCAACCCCCCGCCGATCCGCCGCGCGGCAAAGGACCGGATGGCGGGCGCGGGGCATTGCACGGCCAGCACACCGGGCTGGACGCTGATCCCCTGCTGTCCGGCGAATCCGGGAACGGCATCGGGCATCAACTGGATCCCCTCCAACTGGATCAGGGATTGCGCCGGCGCGGCGGCAGGCGTGAGGGCGGCAAGCGCAAGACAGGCGGCTTTGAGGGTCAGGGGGCGCATCGGGACATCTCCTTTGGTTGAATCGGGGGCGCTGTCCATGGGTCGGGTGACGCAGGGGAAAGGTTCAATCGGACCCGCGCCCGACCTTGCACCTGCGCGCCCATCCGCTACTCATTGGGGCGACCAAACGCGAAGGAATCCCCCATGCAAGCCGACGCCCCCCAGACCGTCCACCTGGCCGATTACACCGCCCCGAACTGGTGGGTGGAAAAGGTCGAGCTTGCCTTTGACCTGCACCCGACCGCGACCCGCGTCCGCTCGAAAATCCGGTTCATACGCAACCCGGATGCCGAGGGGCGCGACCTGCATCTGGACGGGGAAAATCTTTCGCTCATCACTTTAGCTGTGGACGGCAAACCCCTCACCGGTAACGAATATCGGAAAACCGACACAAGCCTGACCGTCCCCGGCGACACCCTGCCGCAAGACGCCTTCACCTGGGAGGCCGAGGTCGAGATCAACCCCGAGGCCAACACCGCGCTGGAGGGGCTCTACATGTCCAATGGAATGTTCTGCACCCAATGCGAGGCCGAGGGCTTTCGCAAGATCACCTATTACCCCGACCGCCCCGATGTGATGGCCCCCTTCGAGGTGCGGATCAATTCCGACCTGCCGGTGCTCCTGTCCAACGGCAACCACGCCGAGCGCGGCAATGGCATGGCCGTCTGGTCCGATCCCTGGCCGAAACCCGCCTACCTCTTCGCGCTTGTCGCGGGCGACCTGGTGGCGATCTCGGACCGCTTTACCACCCGCTCGGGGCGCGACGTGGCGCTCAACATCTGGGTCCGGCGCGGCGATGAGGGCAAATGCGCCTTCGCCATGGACGCGCTGAAACGCTCGATGCGATGGGATGAGGAGGTTTACGGGCGCGAATACGACCTCGACATCTTCAACATCGTCGCGGTCGACGATTTCAACATGGGCGCGATGGAGAACAAGGGGCTCAACATCTTCAACTCCTCCGCCGTGCTGGCCAGCCCCGAGACCTCCACCGACGACAATTTCGCCCGTATCGAGGCGATCATCGCGCATGAGTATTTCCACAACTGGACCGGCAACCGCATCACCTGCCGCGACTGGTTCCAACTGTGCCTCAAGGAAGGGCTGACCGTGTTCCGCGATCAGCAGTTCTCCGGCGACACGCGCGGGGCGGCGGTCGAGCGCATCGGCAACGTCCTGTCCCTGCGCGCGCGCCAGTTCCGCGAGGATGCGGGGCCCCTGGCGCATCCCGTCCGGCCCGAAAGCTTCGTCGAGATCAACAATTTCTACACCGCCACGGTCTATGAGAAGGGCGCCGAGATCATCGGGATGCTCAAGCGCCTGGTGGGCGACGACGCCTATTACAAGGCGTGCGATCTCTACTTTTCCCGCCACGACGGTGACGCCGCCACGATCGAGGATTGGCTCAAGGTGTTCGAGGATACGACCGGCCGCGACCTGACCCGGTTCAAGCGCTGGTACACCCAGGCCGGAACCCCGCGCGTGACGGTCACCGACAGCTTCAAGGACGGCACATACCGGATTGATTTTGAACAGGTAACACCGCCCACACCCGGTCAGCCCGACAAGGAACCGCAACTCATCCCGATGGCGATGGGGCTGATCAATCCCGACGGATCCGAAGCGCGCCCGACGCAGGTGGTGGAACTGACCGAGGCCCGCCAGAGCCTGCGTTTCGACGGCCTCGACGCGCGCCCGATCCCCTCGCTCCTGCGCGGCTTCTCGGCCCCCGTGATCCTCGACCACAGCCCCGGTTTCAACGACCGCGCCACGCTGCTGGCGCATGACACCGACCCTTTCGTGCGGTGGGAGGCCGGACGCGCCCTGACCCGTCAGACCGTCCTGGCGATGCTGACCGACCGCGCCGCCCCCGACCCCGCCTATCTGGATGCGCTGCAGATGGCGGCGGCGAATGACACCCTCGACCCCGCCTTCCGCGCGCTGGTGCTGTCGCTGCCCTCGCAGGACGACATCGCGCAGGGCTGCGTCGATGCGGGCGTGGTGCCCGACCCGACCGCCATTCACCACGCGCTGAAGGCGCTCGGGCGCTCGATCGGCGACCACATGGAGGGGCTCTTCACCACGCTTTACGACCGCCTCGCCAGCGACGCGCCCTACCGGCCCGATGCCGCGCAATCCGGCAAACGCGCCTTGCGCAACATGGCCTTGAGGCGCCTCACCCCGCGCGACGGCGCGACCCGCGCCCGCGCCCAGTTCGACACCGCCACCAACATGACCGATCAACTTGCCGCCTTCGCCTGCCTGCTGGAGGCGGGCGACCCACAGGTGGCCGCGCAGTTCGAGGCGCAATGGCACGGTGACCGCCTGGTGATGGATAAATGGTTCATGCTCCAGGTCGCGCAGGCCGAGCCGAAAGACGCCGTATCCCGCGCGAAGATACTGACAGAACACCCTGATTTCACGATGAAAAACCCAAACCGCTTCCGCGCGGTGATGGGCGGGCTGACAGGCGGCAACCCGGCGGGCTTCCACGACCCTTCCGGCGCGGGCTACCGCTTCCTCGCCACCTGGCTGATCCGCCTCGATGCCGCCAACCCGCAGACCGCCGCCCGCCTCTCCACCGCGTTCGAGACCTGGAAACGCTACGATGCCGACCGCCAGACCCTGATGCGGACAGAGCTTGAGCGCATCCTCGACACAGACGGCCTCAGCCGCGACCTGGCCGAGATGACCAGCCGGATGCTGGAGGGGTAAGCGCATAAAAAAGCACGTCTTCTCCGGCTCGGTTTTCGAGGAGAAATATGGCCATTCCCGCGCCGTGGTCGCGGGCGACACGATCTATGTCTCGGGCACGACGGGCTATGACTACGCCACCGGCGCGCTGCCCGAGGAGGCCGCCGAACAGACCCGCCAGACCTTCCGCAATATCGAGGCCGCGCTGCACCAGGCGGGGGCAAGCCTGCACGACCTCGTGCAGATCGTGACCTATTTCACCGATCCCGACGACTGGGACGCCATCGGCGCGGTCCTGCGCGACGAATTGCAGGGCATTCACCCGGCCAATTCGGGCGTTCGCGTCGCGTTGATCGACCCCGCGATGAAGGTCGAGATCTCGGCCATCGCGGTCAGATCGGCCTGACAGGGAATTGCACACAATCCCTGCGCATTCGCCACCCGAGACGCGCAGCCTTGCCACGAAAAAACCCAGATGGCCGCGCAGGATCGCGGTCATGACACCAAGCTTTCAATACCGCGTCCTGGGGCGCGCGCGCTGCGCCTGGCCGGGGCTGGCCGCAGGCACGATCATGGCCGGGGCCGCCGCCTGGTCCGGGGCCGCGCCCTGGGTCTGGGCCGCACTCCTGCCCTGCCTCGGCATCTGCCTGCTGCAACTGGCGCTGCGCCCGATCTACGGCATCCGCATCTCCCCCTCGGCGCTGGAGATCTACGAGGGCTTCGGGGAAGAGGCGCTGCCGCTCTCGGACATCGCGCATCTGCGGATCATCGGCGGCGATGTGCGGGTGGTCATGACCTCAGGCAGCGAACGCGCGCTTCCGCGCCGCGCCCTGCCCAATGCCATCGCGCTCATCCGCGAGATGACGGAACGCGGCATCCCGATCAGACAAGTCTAACCGCGCGGATCGCAATAGCTCTGCGACGACACCCAGTCCCGCATCGCCTCGCGCCGCGTGCGGCTGTGAAACGGTCCCCATTCGGCGGCGACGCCCCGCATGCCCCGGCTGACCACCCCGTCGCGCAGCACGTTCTGCGCCATGATCCGCACGCCGCAGCGCAGATTGGCGGAGCCGTTCATCAGCGCCTCGCCGGTGCCGACCGCGCAATCGCGGTAGCGCGCGGTGGCGGGCGCGATCTGGATCAGCCCGAACCACTGTCCGCCGCCGCCCACGGCGCGGGGGTTATGGGTGCTCTCATACCAGGCCAGCGCCGAGACCAGGCCCGCCCAGAACGCCGCGCGTTCCTCCAGCCCGTTTTCCTCGTATTCCGGACACCATTCGGCAATATCGCCGGGCACGGTGCGCAAAAGTTGCTCGCGGTCGCGGATCGCGGTGATCAGGGCGATGCCCCAGGCCGGGTCGGCGGGCGCCACCATTCCGGGGCGCTGTTCGTCCCAATGCAGGACGGGCACCAAGATCTCGGGCCGGGTCACGGGCCGCAGGCTGGCCAGCGGCGCCGCGGTCGGGCGCTGCACCGGGCGGATGATATCGGGGGCCGAGGCGGTTTCGGGCGCGTCCGGATTGCGCACTTCCTCCTGCGGCCCGATCTCGGCCACCTCGGGCAGTTCGGGCGCGGTCACTTCGGCCAGCGCCACGGTGGACATCCCGAGGGCGAACATCGCCGCAAGGGGCAGGAAACGGCGGGTCATGCGCCTCACCCCTGACAATAGCTCTGCCGATGCAGCCAGGCCCGCATCTCGGCGGCCTTGGCCGGGTCGCGCATCGGCCCCCAATCGGCGGCCACGCCGCGCCTGCCCTGGCTGACCACGCCGTCGCGCGGCACCGTCACCGCCATGATCCGCAAGGCGCAGCGCAGGTTGGCCGCCCCGTCGCGCAGCGCGCTGCCGGTCCCCACGGCGCAATTGCGATACCGCGCCGTCGCGGGCGAGATCTGCAGCAGCCCGAACCAGCGCCCGCCGCCCCCCACGGCATCGGGGTTCCAGGTGCTCTCATAGCGCGCCAGCGCCGACATGAACCCGGTCCAGAAGGCCGCGCGGGTCTCGGCATCGGCATGGGTATAGCCGGGGCACCAATCCTCGGCGTCGGACGGCACCACCTGCGTCAGGATCGCCGCATCGCTGTTCAGCATCTCCATCGAAGCGCGGGTCCAGATCGCCGCTTCGGGCCGGTGATCCCACCGCATTACCGGCTCGGCGACGGGGTCGGGCGCGGGGCGCAGCTCGGCGCAGGCGGCAAGGGCAAAGGCGGACACAAGGGCCAGCAGGACGGGCCGGATGAGACGGGGCATCGTGGTTCTCGTAAAGAAAACTCCCCAATCCGGGGGAGCGACGGCTTTCTCTGCGCGCAAAGCCCCGAGTCGATCCAGCCCGGCAACCGGTGACGGGCTCAAACTGGCAAGGCTCCGCCGATCCCCGCCCCCTCTTGCCCCCTTCCGCCCCCTGCCCTAGAACCGCGGGCGAAACCGCGCCGGAGACCCTTCATGCTTGACCTGACCTATGACACGCCGAAGCCCAAGGTGATCTCGGGCGCGAAACAGGATTGGGAGCTTGTGATCGGGCTGGAGGTTCACGCCCAGGTCGCCTCCAACGCCAAGCTCTTCTCGGGCGCCTCCACCCGCTTCGGGGCCGAACCCAATTCCAACGTCGCCTTCGTCGATGCGGGCATGCCGGGGATGCTGCCGGTGATCAACGAGTTCTGCGTCGAACAGGCGGTGCGCACCGGGCTTGGCCTGAAGGCCGTGATCAACCTGAAATCCGCCTTCGACCGCAAGAACTACTTCTATCCCGACCTGCCGCAGGGCTACCAGATCAGCCAGCTGTATCACCCCATCGTGGGCGAGGGCGAGGTGCTGGTGGAAATGGGCGACGGAACGGCAAGGACGGTCCGCATCGAACGCATCCACATGGAACAGGATGCCGGGAAATCCATCCACGACATGGACCCGGCGATGAGTTTCGTCGACCTCAACCGCACCGGCGTCTGCCTGATGGAGATCGTGAGCCGCCCCGACATCCGTGGCCCCGAGGAGGCCGCCGCCTATGTCTCCAAGCTGCGCCAGATCATGCGCTACCTCGGCACCTGCGACGGCAACATGCAAAACGGCAACCTGCGCGCCGATGTGAACGTTTCCATCTGCCAGCCCGGCGCCTATGAGCGCTACCAGGACAGCCAGGATTTCAGCCATCTCGGCACAAGATGCGAGATCAAGAACATGAACAGCCTGCGCTTCATCCAGGCCGCCATCGAACACGAGGCGCGCCGCCAGATCGCCATTGTCGAAGCGGGCGGCACAGTGGATCAGGAAACCCGGCTCTATGACCCGGACAAGGGCGAGACGCGCTCCATGCGCTCCAAGGAAGAGGCCCACGACTACCGCTACTTCCCCGATCCCGACCTGCTGCCGCTGGAGATCGAACAGGCCTGGATCGACGACATCGCAGCCCGCCTGCCCGAACTGCCCGACGCCAAGAAGGCCCGCTTCATGGCCGATTTCGGCCTCTCGGATTATGACGCCT
Source organism: Alterinioella nitratireducens (assembly GCF_013155465.1). GTDB lineage: Bacteria > Pseudomonadota > Alphaproteobacteria > Rhodobacterales > Rhodobacteraceae > Alterinioella > Alterinioella nitratireducens. Next base: position 10,386 of record NZ_JABJVX010000014.1, read on the forward strand.
CCGTGCTCACCGCCGACACCGCCAACGCGGCCTATTTCGAATCCGTGGCCGCCGAGGCGGGCGACGGCAAGCTCGCCGCCAACTGGGTCATCAACGAGCTTTTCGGGCGCCTCAAGAAAGACGAACGAGGCATCGCCGAAAGCCCCGTCTCGCCGGCGCAACTGGCCGCCATTGTCCGGCTGATCAAGAAGGGCGACATCTCGGGCAAGATCGCCAAGGACCTCTTCGAGATCACCTATACCGAAGGCGGCGACCCCGAACAGATCGTCGAGGCGCGCGGCATGAAACAGGTAACGGACACGGGCGCCATCGAGGCCGCCGTGGACGAAATCATCGCCGCCAACCCCGCCCAGGTCGAAAAGGCCAGGCAAAACCCGAAACTGGCGGGCTGGTTCGTGGGCCAGGTCATGAAGGCCACGGGCGGCAAGGCCAATCCGAAAGCCGTCAACGAAATCGTGGCGCGGAAACTGGCCCTCTAGACCATGCGCCTGCGCGATCCCCTCGCCACGCATAACGAGCGTGTCAAATTGCGCGCAGGCTTCCTGAACGCGCTGGCAATCGGGTTTCTGGGCTTCGCTTTCCTCCGCCCGCTTGTCGAGGGCACGCTGTCGCTGACCGCGCTGACCGCCGCGTTTCTCGCAACGGGACTGGCATTACATGCCGCGGCTCACTATATTCTGAGATACTTGGAAAAGGAGGACACCTGACCATGGACAGCCTCAGCCTTCTGGCCATCCCCGGTTTCGCCCTCGCGCTCGCGGCCTATCTGGTCTGGGACACGCGCCGCACCGCGCGCCGCAACGAATCCCGCGACCATCCCGCCGAGTGATCGCCCCCTCCCCCATTGCCCCGCCCCCTAACCTCGGCTTAACCTTCGCCCAACAATAATCGCGCAGGACCAGGGCGAGGGGCAAAGACCATGAGCAACCACCTCTATTACGGCGACAACCTCGCCGTGCCGCCGCCTTCACATCCGATTCCACTACCTGATCTTGTTGCCCCTACCCGCAAAGTGTCGATATACAGGCACCCGAGGGGTCAATGCGCCAGTTAGAATCAATAGAGTTTTGCGCTGGCGCCGGTGGCCAGGCGCTCGGGTTGGAACAGGCCGGTTTCAGTCATGTCCTGCTTGTGGATAACGATCTGGATTGCTGCGCAACGCTGCGCGCAAACCGTCCCGGCTGGAACGTCCATTGCTCCGATATGACGGAAGTGTCCAACCTGGGCATCAAGGGCATTGACCTGTTTGCAGCGGGCCTCCCGTGCCCGCCCTTCTCGATTGCCGGCAAGCAGCTGGGTGCGAAGGACGAACGCAATCTGTTTCCCGCCGCCCTTCGCCTGATCGCGGAAACGCAGCCGAAATTTGTGCTGATCGAGAATGTTCGGGGCTTCCTGGCCAAATCCTTCGCGCAATATCGCGCCGAATTGCGTGCAGCCCTTGCTCAGCTTGGATATGAAGTTGATTGGTGCCTACTGGATGCCAAGAACTTCTCGGTGTCCCAGAGCCGTTCGCGTGTTGCCATTGTCGCGGCACGCAAACCCTATTGGAAACACTACTCCTTTCCGAAATCCACAGGTAAATCACCACAAAACGTGGGGGAATTGCTCTCCGATCTCATGGCGGCAAACGGATGGGAGGGTATCGACACCTGGCAATCCGGCGCGAACGCTATAGCCCCCACAATCGTTGGCGGGTCGAAAAAGCATGGGGGACCGGACTTGGGCCCGACCCGCGCCCGCGAAGCCTGGCGAAAACTGGGGGTCAATGGTGGCTCCATCGCCGAGGACGCGCCCATGCCGGGATTCGACGGCCCTCCCCGACTGACGAACCGTATGGTTGCGCGCGTCCAAGGGTTTCCCGATTCCTGGATGTTCACCGGCAAGAAAACCGCAGCCTATCGACAGATCGGCAATGCCTTTCCGCCACCGGTTGCGCGCAGCTTGGGCGTCTCCATTCGACAGGCAATCGTCGCCGCCGAGGCGTTTGACGAAGCGCCGCTTGCTGCCGAATGAAAGGTCCGAAGAACCAGGGCGCTCGGGCGAAGCTGCGCCTTCACTTCCTTGAAAACCTGAACCGGGTCATGGACTCGGATGAATTGCGGGAGGTTTCGGGCGGAATCACGGAATGGGCGCGACGGGTTCGGGAACTCCGCTCGGAAGAAGGCTACAAGATTCTAACCCACAATGACCTTTCGTCGTTGAAGCCCGGTCAGTATCTTCTCCGCGACCCCAAGCCGGAACCCGCCTTTGCCCGCGGCATTTCCAAGGAAACCCGCGCTTTGGTGTTGGATCGCAACGGGTTTACCTGCCAGCAATGTGGGGCTGTGGCGGGCGAGGCCCATCCATTCGATCCAACGCGCAAGACCCGACTGCAAATCGGGCATGTCATCGACAAGTCGCAGGGTGGCACCGATGACGCCCATAACCTTCGCGCCCTATGTTCCGTTTGCAACGAGGGGGCGGCCAACTTGACGCTGGACCGTCCGTCCCTGCACAAGTTGTTGGTTCAGGTCAGACGCGCGACAAGCGATGATCAGCGCCGCGTCCTGGAATGGCTCAAGTCCAAGTTCGAGCCGTAGCAGAGAGACAAGGCGCCATGGCGACACCTACAAACGCGCCGCGCCCGAGGAGGATCGCACCGCGCAGGGCAAGCTCGACCTGTAGGGCGCGCACGTCCCCCCCCCCCGCGCGCCATCAAACCCCGCCTTCCCCCCGCCCCCGATCCCGCCTACACTCGGCGCCATGCTGACCCTCAAGGCCCTCCATATCCTCGCGCTTGCCGCCGGTCTCGGCCTTGGCCTTGCCAACCTGGTCATCGGCGCGATGTCGACCGATCCCGCCATCACCCGCCCGATCCAGAAACGCCTCTCGCGGGTCGCCTTCGCCGCGCTGATCGTGCTCTGGATCACCGGCGTCTGGATGGCCGTTATCGCCTACACGCTCTCCACCCTGCCGTTCTGGTTCTGGGTCAAAATCCTCGTCGTGCTCGCCATGACCGCCGCCGCCGTCACCGCGCAGGTGGCGCTCATCCGCGCGCCGGACCCCGAGACGCCCGCGCGGCTCAAGCGCCTGACCCATATCGTCACCGGCAGCGCCGCGCTGGCGGTGATCCTGGCGGTCATCGCCTTCGGCTGACTTCGCAAACCCGCACATATACTGCGCCAATCATCCGGAAGCGTGCGTGAATTTGTATGAACGGGGGGCGCATCGAGGGGTGTACGGGGGGTGCACATCACCGTTTCCACATTGGAAACACTGCCCACACCGCCCAATCAACGCTTTGGAATTGCCAATGAGGCCCCTAGAGTGGCTGCCGCGTTAACCATTTGGGGGCTCATGCCCAGATATGAATACAAGGTCGTCCCGGCCCCGGCCAAGGGCCTGAAAGCCAAGGGAATCCGCAGCCCCGAGGCGCGGTTTGCCCATGCCCTGGCCAGTGCCATGAACGAATTGGGGGCCGAGGGCTGGAGCTACCTGCGCACCGATACGCTGCCCGCCGAGGAGCGCGTCGGCCTGACCCGGACAAGGACCACCTATCACAACATGCTGGTCTTCCGCCGCGAAGTGCAGGAAGACATGCAATTGCAAGAGGTTGCGCAATCCTCTCCGCCGCCGCCCACGGCGCTGGAACTGGCCTTCCAGGCCCCGCAGCCGGTCCCGCGGATCGCCTATGAGGACACCCCCGAGGACGCGGAGGACGCCCCCTCCGCCTCGATCCTGACCATCTTGCAAGCGCGCCGCGCCGAGACCGAGGACGTTAACGAAATCGCCGCCGAATGAGGCCTAGCCGCGGAACTCCACCGACAATGCGTGGATCTCGGTCATCAGATCTTTACCAATCGCCTCATGCACCGCCCGATGCCGCGCGATACGCGACAGGCCCATGAGGCTATCGGCTTGAATAACCACATGAAAATGGCTCTGCCCGCCCTCCTGGTACCCGGCATGACCGCGATGCTTCTCGCTCTCGTCGATCACCTCCAGATGCCCCGGTTTCAACGCCCGCAGCAAATTCTCCCGGATTTTCTCTACCCGCCCCATCAATTCTCCCCCTCCCCTCTTCATCCCCTCTGCGAAAAACTCTAGAGTGTCCGCTCCGAGTCGAAAAGGGATGACCCATGGCCGAAAATGATCCGTTCAATTTCGATCTCCGCGTGTCCACGGACAAGAAGAAACGCCGCGGCGGACGGCGCGGCATGTCGGGCGCGTTCGAGACCTCGCAGCGCCCCTGCGCCCATGCGGGATGCGACGAGCCCGGCCAGTACCGCGCGCCGAAATCCCCCGATGTGCTGGACGATTACCTGTGGTTCTGCAAGGAACATGTGCGCGAATACAACCTGAAATGGAACTTCTTCGACGGCACCACCGAGGCCGAGATGGAGGACCAGATGGAGCGCGCCCGCGTCTGGGACCGGCCCACCAAGCCGTTCAAGAAATCGGCCGAGGAACGCGCCTGGTCGCGGCTCGGTGTCGATGATCCGCACCAGGTCCTGGGCGAGAACGCCACCCGAAACCCCGGCAAATCCATCACCGGCACCCGCCGCCTGCCGCCGACCGAGCGCCGTGCCATCGACATCCTGGACGCCAAGGATCACTGGACCAAGGCCGAGGTGCGCAAGGCGTACAAATCCCTGATCAAGGTGCTGCACCCCGATATCAATGGCGGCGACCGCAGCCAGGAGGAACAGTTGCAGGAGGTTGTCTGGGCCTGGGACCAGATCAAGGACAGCCGCAACTTCAAGTGAACCGCCCCGGCTTCCTCTTCACCCCCGATTAACCTTAACGCGCGCGCCCCCCTTCATTTTGCCGAAAATACCTCCGCCGGAGGCTCCCGCACTCCATACCCGGCGCCACATCCGAACCGGAGAGACCCGCTTGCCTCCCAAACCGGTCAACACGCTCATCCTCGGTGCCGGTGCGGCGGGGCTGATGGCCGCCGCCCATGCCGGGCCCGACACGCTGGTGATCGACCACGCGAAAGCGCCGGGCGAGAAGATCCGCATCTCCGGCGGCGGGCGCTGCAATTTCACCAATCTGCATGCCGGGCCGGACAACTTCCTGTCCGAAAACCCGCATTTCGCCAAATCCGCGCTCAGCCGCTATACGCAGTGGGATTTCATCGACCTGGTGGATCGCCACGGTATTGCCTGGCACGAAAAGACCCTGGGGCAGCTCTTCTGCGACGGCTCGTCGAAAGAGATCATTGCCATGCTGCTCGATGAGATGCGGCCCGCCGATCTGTGGCTGAATACCTCGATTGACGAGATCGCCCATGACGGCAGCCGGTTTCGCGTCGCGCTGACGCGGCAGGGCAAGCCGGTCACGGTCCATGCCCGCAACCTGGTGGTGGCGACGGGCGGCAAGAGCATCCCAAAGATGGGCGCGACCGGGCTTGGCTACCGGATCGCCGAGCAATTCGGCCATGCCCTGACCGAGACCCGCCCCGCCCTTGTGCCGCTGACCTTTGACGAGACCACGAAGGAAGTGTTCCGTCCGCTCTCCGGCGTTTCCCTCCCGATCCGCACGCGCTGCAACGGGGTCGGCTTCGACGAGGCGCTGCTCTTCACGCATCGCGGCCTGTCCGGTCCGGCGATCCTGCAAATCTCGTCCTACTGGCGCGAGGGCGATGCGATTTCGCTGCATCTCAGGCCCGACCTCGACCTCTACACCGCCCTGCGTGACCGGCGGGCCGAGAAGGGCGGCAAGGCGCTGGCCACGGTGCTATCCGACTACCTGCCGCGCGCGCTGGTGACACAGATGGCGGAAGCGTGGGAGCTGTCGGGGAATCTCGCCGATCAGTCCGACACCGCGTTGCAGCGGCTCTGCGACCGGATCACCGACTGGCAGGTCACGCCGACCTCTTCCGAGGGCTACCGCACCGCGGAGGTCACGCTTGGCGGGGTGTCGACGCAAGAAGTCTCATCGCGGACCATGGAATCGCAGAACCAGCCCGGTCTTTACCTCATCGGCGAAGTGATGGACGTCACGGGCTGGCTCGGCGGATACAATTTCCAATGGGCCTGGGCCTCGGGCGCGGCGGCGGGGCGGGCCATCGCCGCGCAGCGCTGATCAGGCCGCGCGGAAGACCAGCGACACGCCGTTGAGGCAGTGACGCTCGCCGGTGGGTGGCGGGCCGTCATCGAAGATATGGCCCAGATGGCTGCCACAGCGGCGGCAATGGCATTCGGTGCGGGTGATGAAGAAACTGCGATCCTGCATCGTGCCGATCGCGTTTTCCAGCGGCGCGGTGAAACTGGGCCAGCCGGTTTCGCTGTCATACTTGGTTTCCGAGGAATAAAGCGCCAGGTCACAGCCGCGGCAGTGATAGATGCCGTCGGCGTAATTGGCATCCAGCGGGCTGGAATAGGGCTCCTCGGTCGCGCCTTCGCGCATCACGCGGTATTCCAGATCGGTCAGCATCTCGCGCCATTCGGCCTCGGTTCGGGTCACTTCGAAATCGCCCTCGACATACTGGGCGCGGGCTGGAAAGCCGGTGAAGGCGACCGCGCCAAGGGCGGTGGTCAGAAAATGTCGTCTCAACATGTCGGAACTCCTTTCCTGGCTTGTCGTGGTGGGGTCGGAGGCGCGCGCCCCCCAGGGGATGGGAGAGTGCCCCGAAGGGGCGCGCGCCGGGCACGTGGCGGCCTGCCCTTAATTGGCGGGCAGCAGCACCGTGTCGATCACGTGAATGACGCCGTTGGACTGACGCACATCGGCGACCGTCACGGTGGCCACGCGGCCGTTTTCATCTTCCAGCGTGATCATGTCGCCATCCATCCGCGCCATCAGCGTGCAGCCGCCGACGGTTTCCACCGGGTAGGCGCCGCCATCATCCTCGATCATGCCCATGATCGCATCCGACATCGCGCTGTCGGCGACCACATGGCAGGTCAGGATGGTTTGCAGCTGCGCCTGGTTCTCTTCCATCATCACCATCTCGACAACGCCGTCGGGCAGCGCCGCGAAGGCTTCATCGGTGGGTGCGAAGACGGTGAACGGACCTTCGCCCTGCAGCGTCTCGACCAGGCCCGCGGCCTGCACGGCGGCCACAAGCGTGGTGTGGATGGGCGAGTTGCTGGCGTTCTCGATGATGTTCATGTCGGCCATCATCTCGGCCCCGCCCACCATCGGGTTGTCGGGGGAATGGGAAGCGGCGAAGGCGGAGCCAGCGCTCAGGATCAGGGCGGCGGCGGTGGTTTTCAGCAAGTTGGTAGTCATGAAAAATCTCTCCTGCGGGGTTGGGAACGCACCCGTTTCGGGCGGTTCTTGTGAGGAACCACGTAGCGGCTTTGCGGGGGTTTCAACGCGGATGACATTGATGTGAAACCGCTCGGCAAGACGGCGCTCGTGTTTGGCTTGCCCGGCGCGGGTTTGCGCCGGGAAAGGGGGATGCGGGTCTTAGCCTTCCGCGGGCAGCAGGACGCGGTCGATCACGTGGATCACGCCGTTGGACTGATCGACATCGGCGATGGTCACTGTGGCCACGCGGCCGCGCGGATCCTCGATCACGATATTGCCGTTCTCCATGCGGCCCGTCATGGTGCAGCCGCCCACGGTGCGGATCGGGTAGGCCCCGCCGGCATTGGAGATCATGCCGGCAATGGCGTCCGACATCGCGTCGGCGGCCACCACATGGCAGGTCAGGACCAGTTGCAGCTGCGACAGGTTTTCCTCCTGCAGAAGGGCGTTGACCAGCCCATCGGGCAGTTCGTCAAACGCGTCGTTGGTGGGCGCGAAGACGGTGAAGGGGCCGGGGCCGGACAGCGTATCGACCAGGCCCGCGGCCTGCACGGCGGCGACCAGCGTGGTGTGATCGGCGGAATTCACCGCGTTCTCGACGATGTTGCGGTTGGCGAACATCTCGGCCCCGCCGACCATCGGGTTGCCCATGGATTGGGCGCTGGCGGCACTGGCGCCGACGCTCAGGATCAGCGCGGCGGTGGTGGTTTTCAGCATTTTCGTAATCATGACAAATCTCTCCTGTTCTCATTTTCCGGACCCGTTCGATCGGGCCCATGAGAGCAATCACGTAGATTGGCCGGAAAGAGTTTCAGGTCGATTGCCCCGGTCTCACGCAATCGTAATCGGGGCGTGATCGTCAGACTTCGCTGACGGCCCCCACGGCCAGAACATCGCCGGTCGGCGCCCCCGTCGGAGAGCCGCCGCGCGGTTCATCCGAGATCGCCAGGACACCGTCTGAAAGGGCCGTCTCAAGTTCGGGCGCAAGCGCCAGCCGTTCGCGGCCCTGGTCGCGGTTCAGAACGCCGAGCGAGATCGGCGCCTCCTCTCCCGCGATCAGCCAAAGTTCGAGGTCACGGCCCGGCCGCGCGTCGCCTTCCTGCCGCTCGAGATAGAGTTCACCGCGCGCCGCGTCATATTGCGCGATCACCACAAGCGAGCCGTCCTCGGCCGCGATCTGTGCCGAATAGGCCGCGTTTTCAGGCGGATAGGCCGGACGCGGTGGCAGGTCGACCACGACCCAGAGCAGCAATGCCGCCAGCAGGAACACCGCCCCGTAGAGCCGCGCGAGGCCAAAGCGCTCGATCCAGCCGGGGCGCGCCGCAGGCGCCGGGAACAGGCGTCCCAGAAGCGCCTTTTCGACGCGAGCGGGCGGCGTGACCTCCTCGACCTCGGACATGGCGATCTCGGCGAAGCGGGACTGCCAGGCGGCAAGCTCTGCCCGCAGATCGGCATCCGACGCCAGCCGGGCCTCGAACGCGCTGCGTTCGGAGCCGGACAGCAGGCCGAGGGCGTATTCCGCCGCCTCGGCGCTGTCTTCTGGCGATATGTCGGGCCGGTCGCTCATGCGGTCAGGCACTCCTTCAGTTTCATCAGGCTGCGGCGCAGCCAGGTTCGCATCGTGTTGATCGGCACGTCGAAACGGCGCGCCAGATCGGCATATGTTTCCCCCTCCAGGTAGGCCCCGCGCACGGCGGCGGCGCGGTCCTGCTCCAACTCGTCCAGACAGCCCGCGATGCGCGCCGCCTCGCCACTGGCCACGGCTTGCGCCTCGGGGCCCGGAGTGGGATCGGACAGGGCCAGATCCTCGACATCGACCCCACCCGATTCACGCGGGCGCTTGCGCAGTCGGTCGATGGCGCTGTTGCGCGCCACGGTGATCAGCCAGGTCATCGGGCTGTGGCCGGTCACGCGGTAACGGTCGGCGCGATGCCAGATCTTGACGAAGACCTCCTGCAGCGCGTCCTCCGCCTCGGCCCTGTCCTTCAACACACGCAGGCAGACGCCGAATAGTTTCGCCGATGTCGCCGCGTAAAGCGCCTGGAAGGCGGCCCGGTCTTTCAGGGCGGTGCGGGCGATCAACCCTTCGATGGCGCTGGCGTCGGTCATGACCCTCATTTGTAAGGCGGATTGCGGCGAAGGCCAGCCATTTCTTGCGCCCGCCCCCCTCTTGCAGCGCGGGGCAATATCAGGCAACAGGGGAAGCTGCAGATCACCCCGCCGCGACACGCCCGCAGAAGTTGAGGATAGCATGGACCAGACCCTGAAACCGACCGAAGATATCTCGGTCCGCGAGATGTTCGGCATCGACACCGAGATGAAGGTCAAGGGCTTTGCCGAGGCGCAGGAGCGTGTGCCGGATATCGACAGCACCTACAAATTCGACCCCGACACCACGCTGGCGATCCTCGCGGGCTTCTCCGCCAATCGCCGGGTGATGATCCAGGGCTATCACGGTACCGGCAAATCGACCCATATCGAACAGGTCGCAGCACGTCTGAACTGGCCGACGGTGCGGGTGAACCTGGACAGCCACATTTCCCGGATCGACCTGATCGGCAAGGACGCGATCAAGCTGCGCGACGGCAAGCAGGTGACCGAGTTTCACGAGGGCATCCTGCCCTGGGCGCTGCGCAACCCCGTTGCCATCGTCTTCGACGAATACGACGCGGGCCGCGCCGATGTGATGTTCGTGATCCAGCGGGTTCTGGAACATGACGGCAAGCTGACGCTGATGGACCAGAACGAGATCATCACGCCGAACCCGTGTTTCCGCCTCTTCGCCACGGCAAACACCGTGGGCCTTGGCGACACGACCGGGCTTTATCACGGGGTGCAGCAGATCAACCAGGCGCAGATGGACCGCTGGAGCCTTGTGGCGACGCTGAACTACCTCAGCCACGACGCGGAAACCGCCATCGTGCTGGCCAAGAACCCGCATTACAACACCGAGAAGGGCCGCCGTCAGATCAGCCAGATGGTGACCGTCGCCGACCTGACGCGCACCGCCTTCATGAATGGCGAGCTGTCGACGGTGATGAGCCCCCGGACCGTGATCAACTGGGCACAGAACGCCGAGATCTTCCGCAACCTGGGCTATGCCTTCCGTCTCAGCTTCCTCAACAAATGCGACGAGTTGGAGCGCCAGACCGTGGCCGAATTCTACCAGCGCTGCTTTGACGAGGAACTGCCCGAAAGTGCGGCCTCGATGAGCATGGGGTAACTTCCCGCCTGGCACCGTGATCCGAATGGGTCGGGGGTCTCCTCCGGCCCATTTTCGTTAACCCTGCGCGCCCGTTGAGCATTCCCTTCCGGGCGCGGGTCGTGTTAACGATTTGTTCATGATTTACCCCAGGCTCGCCTTTTTGTCCCTGCTCTTGCTGCTCTCCTGCAACGCCGTGCCCGAACCCGAGCCCACCTGTCGCGTTACCCGCGTGATCGACGGCGACACGGTCGACATGGCCTGTGGCGGCGGCGCCCCGTTTCGCGCCCGGCTGATCGGGTTCGACACGCCCGAGACATACGAGCCGCGCTGCACCGCCGAGGCCGATCTGGGCCGGCAGGCCACCGACCGTCTTCGGGGCATGGTCGCCACGGCGCGCGCCACGCAGGCCGATCTGGATGGCGAGGACCGCTACGGGCGGCGGCTGGTCCGGCTAGGCATCGACGGGCGGGATGTGGGCGACGGGCTGATCGCCGAGGGCCTCGCGGTTCCCTATACCGGCGGGCGGCGGATCGACTGGTGCGACCGGCTGGGATGAGGCGGGCGCAAGTTCAGGCTTAATCCTGAACCCATTCCGGGGTAGTCTGGCGCTATTCTTCGAGCCCTTTCACCACAGGATATTTCCATGCACCGCACCTTTCTTGCCCTGTCCTTCGCCCTCGCCTCGCCGCTTGCCGCGCAGGACTTGACCGCGCCCGAGGCCGACCTGCTGCCGCGCGTCATCGACAGTCTGTGCATCGACCTGGTCGAGGCGCATAACGGCTGCGAACAGGTCACCCTCATCGCCAATTCGCAGGAACCCGACACCGCCGACCTGATCATCCTGACCGACCGCCGCACCGATCCCGGTGGCGAACCGCTCGCCGTCATTCGCCAGATCGCCTTCAACGGTGCGATGTGGGGCATGTCGCCCACGCTGGAGGCGGGCGAGGATGGCACGCTGCTGCTCAACTCGGAACAGACCGGCATCGGGCGGCACCCGTGGCTGCAAACCCTCAGGATCGCCTATCTGGACGAGGACACAGGTTTCGCCGGCTTCGCGATCATCGGCTATCACTACACCACCTATGACCGGATGTCGGCGGCGGGCTTTACCTGCGATTTCGACATGGGCAGCGGGCAAGTCCGGATGGAAACCTCGATCATGAACCCCGAGACCGAGCAGACGGAGACCACCGAGGAGGAATATGACCTCGCGCCCGCCCGAATGCCGCTGCATCTGTGGCAGGCATTTCAGGAGTCGCCGGGCCCGTGCGGTGACGGGCTGTCACGGTTCTTCGAGACGCAATTCTAAGGGGATCCCCGTCATGAAAATGCTGTTTCTGATCGTCGCCCTCAGCGTCTTCCCGCAAGCCTGCCGCGCCGAGGATCCGCGCATCGCCGAGGCCGAAGCCATCGCCGAGGAGACCTGCGCCTGCGGGCATCTGGTCTGCGCATTCGAGGCCGGAGGCGAATTCATCGAGTCTCGCGGACTGGAGCAGGAGGATTACGAAAACCTCTCGCAAGACGAGATCGACCGCTTCACCGCGGCCTATGACGCCGCCAGCCTCTGCATCCGCCGCCAGATCCTGGAATAGGGGCGAATCCGCTTTTCTTCACGGGGGCCGCGGCCTAGATTGAGGCCCATGAAAAAGCCGACCGACAACCCTGCCGACCCGTTCAAGAAGGCGCTCGCGGAAACCACCCGCGTAATGGCCGACGACCCCGAGCTTGGGGTTACCTATTCGGTCGATCCGCCGGGGCAAACGGGCGATTCCGTGCGCCTGCCGCAGATCAGCCGCCGCATGACGCGCGAAGAGGTTCTGCTGGCGCGCGGCACGGCGGATGCCTATGCGCTGCGCCACCGCTATCACGATGCAGGCACGGCGGCGCGCTATGCCGCGCAGGGCCAGATGGCGCGCGACCTGATGGACGCGATGGAAACCGCCCGCTGCGAGGCCGTGGGTGCGCGCGACATGCCGGGCACGGCCAAGAATATCGACGCCAAGATCGGCAATGAGGCCCGCCGCAAGGGCTATGGCGAGATCTCCCAGGCCGCCGATGCGCCGCTCGCTACCGCCGCCGGTTACTTGATCCGCCACCTTGCCACGGGCCGCGACCTGCCGCCCGAGGCCGCCAACGTGATGGAGCTGTGGCGCGGCTTCATCGAGGATCGCTGCGGCGACACGCTGGAAAACCTGGGCGACGTGCTGGCCGATCAGACCGCCTTTGCCAAGTTCAGCCGTCAACTGGTCGAGGATCTCGGCTATGGCGACCAGTTGGGCGACGATCCCGACGATCTGGACCAGGAGGGCGAGGACGAGGCCGAACCCGATGACGACGATCCCGACAGCACCGGCGAGGCCGAGGAGGATCAGGACGAGCAGGCCGATGCCAACCCCGAACAGTCCCAGGAAGAGCAACAGGATGCCAGCCAGGCCAGCGTCGAGATGGACGATGCGGGCGACATGGAAGAGGCCGAGGAAACCGAGTTGCCCGAAGGCGAATCCCCGCAGGAGCCGCCGCCCCCCGCGCCCCATTCCGAGGCGGATGAGAATTACCAGGTCTACACCACCGAACATGACGAGGAGATCGCCGCCGAGGACCTGGCCGAGCCGCAGGAACTGGAACGGTTGCGCGCCTATCTCGATCAGCAGCTTGAACCGCTGAAAGGCGCGGTCAGCCGCTTGGCGAACAAGCTGCAGCGCCGCCTTCAGGCGCAACAGAACCGAAGCTGGTCCTTCGATCAGGAGGAAGGGATACTGGACGCCGGACGCCTCGCGCGCGTCGTGGCGAACCCGACGACTCCGCTCTCCTTCAAGGTCGAACAGGATACCGAGTTCCGCGATACCGTGGTGACGCTGCTTCTGGACAATTCCGGCTCGATGCGCGGGCGGCCGATCTCGATCGCCGCGATCTGCGCCGATGTTCTGGCCCGCACGCTGGAACGCTGCGGCGTCAAGGTCGAGGTCCTGGGCTTCACCACCCGCGCCTGGAAGGGCGGGCGGAGCCGCGAGGAATGGCTGGCCGGGGGCCGCGCGCAGCAGCCCGGACGCCTCAACGATCTGCGCCACATCATCTACAAGAAGGCAGACGCCCCGATGCGGCGCACCCGCGACAATCTGGGCCTGATGATGAAAGAGGGGCTCCTCAAGGAGAACATCGACGGTGAGGCGCTGGAATGGGCACATCGCCGGATGCTGGCGCGGCAAGAGCAGCGCAAGATCCTGATGGTGATCTCGGACGGCGCACCGGTCGACGATTCCACGCTCTCGGTCAATGCCTCGAATTTCCTGGAGAAACACCTGCGCGACGTGATCGCCATGGTCGAGAAACGCAAGGCGGTGGAACTGCTCGCCATCGGCATCGGCCATGACGTGACGCGCTATTACGACCGCGCCGTGACGATCACGGATGTGGAACAACTGGCCGGTGCGATGACGGAACAGCTTGCCTCGCTCTTCGACAGCGACCCGCGCGCGCGGGCCCGCGTGATGGGGATCAAGCGCGCCTCATAGGGCGTGGGTGGCGGCTACACCTTGTCCTACGGAGCAACCTGAGTGTCCCGGGCGCAGCTCCCTCCTTCTTTGTTCCGAAAATATCCCCGCCGGAGGCTCCAACCGCATTTCCGGGCGATGGCGTTCGTGCATCCAGGTGCCGCCCGGTGCGATCACGACTATTCCACCGCCCCGGGGCACGAAAACCCCCGCGGAGGGGCATTGCATCCCGCCCGCCTTCTGGTGTCTCTTGCGCGGGGCCGATCCAAGCAAGAGGTGCCGCCGATGTTCCAGTCCTTCACCGAAGCCACATCCCCCGATCAGGGCCCGCCCCGGCTGGCCGCCCTGCGCCGCGTGCTGGCGCAAGACGGGCTGGACGGTTTCCTTGTCCCGCGCGCCGACCGGCACCAGGGCGAATATGTGGCGGGGCGCGATGAGCGGCTGGCCTGGCTGACCGGCTTCACCGGCTCCGCGGGGTTCTGCGCGGTGCTGGCGGAAAAGGCGGCTATCTTCATCGACGGGCGCTACAAGGTGCAGGTGAAATCGCAGGTGGCAAGCGACTTTACCCCGGTGAACTGGCCCGAGACCAAGCTGGAGGATTGGCTGGTCGAGGCGCTGCCGAATGGCGGTGCCGTTGGCTTCGATCCGTGGCTGCACACCAGCGCCGAGATCGAGCGGATGGAAAAAGCGCTGAAGCCCGCGCAGATCACCCTGCGCCCGGTCTCCAACAAGATCGACGCGATCTGGGACGACCAGCCGCCCGCCCCCGAGGCCCCCGCCTATGCCTATCCGCCCGAGATCGCGGGCAAGACCTCGGGCGAGAAGCGCGAGGAGATTGCCGGGGCATTGCGCGATGCCGGGCAGAGTGCCGCCGTGCTGACCCTGCCCGACAGCATCGCCTGGCTCCTGAACATCCGCGGCGGCGACCTGCCGCATCTTCCCGTCACTCAGGCTTTCGCGATCCTGCATGCCGACGCCCGCGTCAGCCTGTTCTCGGACCCCGAGAAATTCGACGACCTCGGCCCCGATCCCTCCATCGACCTTGCGCATTGGGACGCGTTCACCCCCGCGCTTGAGGCGCTGACCGGACCCGTCCGCGTCGATCCCGCCACCGCGCCACATCAGGTCAAGCTGATCCTGGACGGCGCGGGCGTCGAGATCGCCAGGGGAGACGATCCCTGCATCCTGCCCAAGGCCCGCAAGACCGAGGCCGAGATTACGGCGACGAAAGCCGCCCATATCCGCGATGGTGTCGCCATGGCGCGGTTCCTGCACTGGCTGGACGACACCGCGCCGGGGGGCGGCCTGACCGAGATCGACTGCGCCCGGAAACTCGAAGCCTTCCGCGAGGAGACCGGCGCGCTGCGCGACATCTCTTTCGACACGATCTCGGCCGCCGGGGCCCATGCCGCCCTGCCGCATTACCGCGTCAGCGAGGCGTCGAACGCGACGCTTACCCCCGGCGAGGTCTATCTTGTCGATAGCGGCGGGCAGTATCTGGACGGCACCACCGACATTACGCGCACGATTGCCATCGGTGAGCCATCAGAGGAGGTCAAATCCGCCTTCACGCAAGTGTTGCGCGGCATGATCGCCATCCACCGGCTGCGCTTTCCCAAGGGGCTGGCGGGGCAACATCTGGATGCCTTCGCCCGCGCGCCGCTTTGGGCCGCGGGGCGCGATTTCGACCATGGCACCGGGCATGGCGTCGGCGTGTTCCTGTCGGTCCATGAAGGCCCGCAACGCCTGTCGCGCATCTCGAAAACCGTGCTGGAACCCGGCATGATCCTGTCCAATGAGCCGGGCTATTACCGCGAAGGCGGCTTCGGCATCCGCATCGAGAACCTGATCGTCGTGCGCACGGCAGAGCCCGTGGAGGGCGGCGATGACCGACCCATGCTGAAATTCGAGACGATCACCTTCGCCCCCATCGACCGGCGGCTGATCGACGCCACCGCGCTCGACCCAGTTGAAAAGGACTGGATTGACGGGTATCACGCACAGGTTGCCGCAAAGATCGGGCCGCACCTACCGCCCGATACGGCAAACTGGCTGAAACACGCAACCGCTCCGTTGTGACACCTGCCTGTCACGACAATAGGCGAGGATTTGCGTCATCCGAACAGGGACGAGAGGAATGAAAGACATGACCACCGAGATCACCATCCGGCCCGCGTCCGGCACCTGGACCGTGCGCGCAGGCGGCGCCGTCCTGGGTGAGACCACAAATGCGCTGGAACTGGTCGAGGGCGATCTGCCCGCCGTCTATTACTTCCCCCGCGCCGATATCGGCATGGCGTTCCTCGATGCCAGCGACACGCGCAGCCATTGTCCGCACAAGGGCGATGCCAGCTATTTCTCGATCGTGACCAAGAGCCAGGTGCTGAAGGATGCCGCCTGGAGCTACGAGGATCCCAAGCCTGAGGTTGCCGAGATCGCCGGCCATCTGGCGTTCTATTCCACCGACCAGGTGACGGTGGAGAAGATCTAGGGCGCGACCGTCTTGCACCGGTTTGTTCACCGATGCTCCTCCGCTGCCGTTGCCGCAAGGGCGCGGTTATAGGCCTTGAGCGCATCGACCTGGTAAAGCGCGCCCTCCAGCACGGGCGGCGCGTTGCCGGGGGCCAGTGTGACGACCGGGATGAAATCCAGCCCGGCGCTTTCGAACACCGGCATGGCGCGTTCCAGCGTGGCCTGCCGGTCGATATATTGCCCCTGCTCGATCAGCGTCAGCAGCGCCTCCTGTGACGCCGTGTTGTCGCCGTCCACGGGCCGCATCACGTTGCCGACGCGAAACATCGACAGGAGATACGCCTGCGGTCCGGCGGCCAGGTGGATATTGCGCCGCTCAAGCTGCGTCAGGAAGTAGGAGCGATGCACCATCCGGCTGGCCAATGCGGTGGAGAGCGAGACCGAGACCATCACCGCCAGCCCGGTCTGCCAGTCGCCGGTCAGCTCGAACACGATCAGCGTGGTGGAGATCGGCGCGCCGAGCACCGCCGCCGCGACCGCCCCCATGCCCGCCAGCGCATAGAGCGTCTCGGACCCTGACACATCGGGGAAAATGCCTGTCGCGATCATGCCGAAGGCCAGCCCGGTCAGCGCCCCGATCATCAGCGAGGGCGAGAATACCCCGCCCCCCATCCGGCCCGCGAAGGTGATGGCAACGGCGATGACCTTGACTATGGCGAAGATGATCGCCTCATGCAGCAGAAGCTGTCCGGTCAGTGCGTCCGAGGTCGTCTCATACCCCACCCCGATGATATGGTGAAAGACAATCGCGATGCCGCCAAGCAGGACACCGGCCAGCGCGGGGCGCAGCCAGCGCGGCATGCCGGTGCGCCGTTGCAGATCATTGCCAATATCCTCGGCCCAGAAGGTCGCCCGCATGAAGACGGCGGCCACGACGCCCGCGACGAGGCCCAGGATCAGGAAGGCCGGAAGCTCCCAGTAAAACTCCAGCGCGCTGTCCGACCCGAGGCTGAACTCGGTCACGTCGCCGAACTCCAGCCGGTTGATGACGGTGCCCGCGACCGAGGCGATGACGATGGGCGCGAAGGCGTTGATGGCGAAATGGCGCAACACCACCTCCAGCGCGAAAAGCGCGCCCGCAATCGGCGCGTTGAACGAGGCCGAGACGGCGGAGGCCACGGCGCAGCCCATCAGGTCGCGGCCCGTGATGCCATTGGCGTTGATCTTGTCCGACACATAGGTCGAGATCACGGCGGCCAGGTGGACCACCGGCCCCTCCCGCCCCGACGACCCACCGGAACTGAGCGTGATCAGCGAGGCCGCCGCCGAGGCCCAACCTTCGCGTTTCTCGACCCGGCCATCGGCCAGCGCCGCGCCCTCGATCACGTCGGCCACGGTGCGCACACGGCCATCGGGGGTGAACCAATGCAGGATGAGGCCGACCACCAGCCCGCCGATCACAGGCAGCATCCAGATCCAGTACCAGGGCAGCCCGGCGGCGAAACTGTGCAGAAGCTGCGTGTCATCGACCCCGTAAAGCGTGGATTGCAGCCACTCGATCCCGCGCCGAAAGAAGAGCGCGGCAAAGCCTGCGGCGATGCCCACCATCAGCGCGATGAACCAAAATTGCACCTGCCCCGGACCGCGCTCGCGCAGCACGCGCCAACTGCGGCGGGCGGCGGAAACGGCGTCTGCCATGGTGCTGGTCAGAAAGGACGGCCGGTCCTGGCTCAATCGGGGTCGCGTCCTCTGGCGCGGTCTGTCCAAGGGGTTCCGTCAAGGCTAGCGGGTTTTACCGGGGCTGCCTATCGGGTGCGGCCCGAAAATCCTGCCCCAAGGCGGGTTTAGCCCGTGGCCGCGGCCGGGAGCAGCGCCTTGGCCGCCGCGCGCGCGGCCTCGGTCACGGTATCGCCCGACAGCATCCGCGCCACCTCATCGACGCGCGCGGAGGCATCCAGAGGCACCACGCGCGACAGCGTCATGCCCCCCGAGACCGCCTTTTCCACCCGCCAGTGATGCGCGCCAAGGGCGGCCACCTGCGGCGAATGGGTGACGACCAGCACCTGGCCATCCTCTGCCAGCGCTTTCAGCCTGCGCCCGACCGCATCCGCCGTGGCCCCGCCGACGCCGCGGTCGATCTCGTCGAAGATCATGGTGAGGCCCGTCGCCCGTTCGCTCAGACAGACCTTCATGGCCAGCAGGAAGCGCGACAGTTCCCCACCCGAGGCGATGCGGTTGAGCGGCCCGGAAGGCGCGCCGGGATTGGTGGCGACGGTGAAGGTCACGGCGTCGGTGCCGGTGGGGCCCGGCGCGTCTTGCGTGATCTGGGTCGAGAACACGGCGCGGTCCATCTTGAGCGGCGCAAGCTCGGCCATGATGCGTTTGTCGAGCGTTCCGGCGGCGGCCTTGCGCGCCGCGCTCAACGCTTCTGCCGCATGTGCGTAGGCCGCATCCGCCGCCTCCAGATCACGGCGCAAACCCCCGATCTGCTTGTCAGATCCGTCCAGCGCCTCCAGCCGCGCGCGCAGATCACCCGCGAAGGCCCCCAGATCGTCCGGGGCCACGTCATGCTTGCGGGCCAATGCGCGCAGCGCGAAGAGGCGTTCCTCGGTCTCTTCCAGCTCATGCGGATTGAAGGACAGCGCATCGGCAAAGCGTTCGGCCCCCTGCTGCGCCTCATCCAGTTCGACCATCGCGCGTTCCAGCGCCGCCATGGCCGCGTCCAGGCCGCCCTCGGCGCGGTCGGCCAGCCCGTCGAGCCAGCGCAGCGCGTCGCCCATGGCGCCCTCTGCCCCCTGGCTGCCAAGCGCCTCGATCGCGCGGGCGAGGTCGGCGCGCATCTTCTCGGCGCCCTGCATCAGGCGGCGGCGGGTATCCAGCGCCTCCTCCTCGCCGGGTTCGGGTGCCAGCGCGTCCAGTTCCGCCACCGCATGGCGCAGGAAATCCTCCTCGGCGCGCATCTCGGCCAGCCGCTCCTGTGCCGCTTGCAGCGCCGTCCTCGCCTGCGACCGTGCCCGCCAAGCAGCCGCGACCTGGCCCCGCGCCTCACCAAGCTGGCCATAATCATCCAGCATCGCGCGATGGCCCTTGGGATCCAGCAGACCGCGGTCATCCTGTTGCCCGTGCAGTTCAACCAGCGTGTCGGACAATTGCCGCAGCACATCGCCCGAGGCGCGGCGGTCATTGACCCAGGCCGTCTTGCGCCCGGCGCCCGTGTTGACACGGCGCAGGATCAGTTCCTCGCCGCTTGGCAACCCTGCCTCGGCCAGCACGCCATGCGCGGGGTGATCGGGGGAGAGGTCGAAGACCGCCTCGACCTCACCCTGCTCGGCCCCGCTGCGCACCAGATCGGCCCGCCCGCGCCAGCCGAGGACGAAGCCGAGCGAGTCGAGCAGGATCGACTTGCCCGCGCCGGTTTCCCCCGTCAGCACGTTGAGACCCGGCTGGAACGCCAGGTCCAGCCGGTCGATGATCAGCATGTCGCGAATGGTGAGGCTGCGCAGCATCCCCTGTCCCTTGATCGGGGGCCCCGGCCTAGAGCCAGGCCCCGCGCACGGTCTGTTGCCAGATCTCGCGCAGCCAGCTTTCGCCCGCTGCCTCCGGTGCCAGGTCCTGGTCGGTCAGCAGGCGGAAGGCATCGTCATAGAAGGGCGAGGCCTGGAAGTTGTAGCCCAGGATGGCGCCCGCGGTCTGCGCCTCGTTTGTCAGGCCAAGCGCGAGGTAGGATTCGACCAGCCGCAGCAACGCCTCGGGCGTATGGCTGGTGGTCTGGAACTCCTCGACCACGACGCGGAAGCGGTTGATCGCGGCGGCGTAGTTCTGACGGCGCAGGTAGTAGCGCCCGATCTCCATCTCCTTGCCCGCAAGATGGTCGAAGGCGAGGTCGAATTTCAGGATCGCCGAGGCGGCATATTCGCTGTCGGGATATTGTTCGATCACGACGCGCAGCGCCTGCAAGGCCTGGAAAGTGATCCCCTGGTCGCGACCGACCTGGTCGATCTGGTCGTAATAGGACAGCGCCAGCAGATATTGCGCATAGGCCGCATCCTCGGTGCCGGGGTAGAAATCGAGATAGCGCTGCGCCGAGGCGCGCGAGTTCTCGTAATCGCGGTCCTGATGATAGGCCATCGTCGCCATGATCAGCGCCCGGCTGGCCCATTCGGAATAGGGGTGCAGGCGTTCGACCTCGATGAACAGTTCCGCCGCGCGGTCGGGGTTGCCCGCCTCAAGCTGCGCTTCGGCCTGCTGGTAGATCGGCTCCGCCTCCAGCTCCTCAAGCGCGATCTCGCGGTTGCGTTCGCGCGCGCCGGAACAGGCGGCCAAGGCCAGAATGAGGGTCAGGGCAAGGCCCGTCTTCCCCGATCTCAGCAAAAAAGCCCCGCCTTTCATCGCCTGCAACCCCATGCGTCAAATACAGCAGGCTTTCACGCCCGCCCTGTCTGGTATCGGTCCTAGCACATTAATTCTGAGGGCAAAACGCCTGAATCGCGTGGGCTGGCGCTCAGGCAACAGCGGCCAGGTCCTGCGGGTGCAGGTTGACGCCGGGAAGGCGCGCCCTTTGACCGGCATCGCATTCCACCAGACGCCAGGCACCGGGCGTCGCGAAGAGCTTGCGCAGAAGCTGGTTGGTCAGCATGTGACCGGCCCGCGTGCCCTCATATTCGGCCAAAAGGGGTGCCCCCGCCAGCGCCAGATCGCCAAGCGCGTCCAGCATCTTGTGACGCACCGGTTCATCCACGTGGCGCAGCCCGCCGGGGCTGGTGATGGCGTCGCCGTCGAACACCACCGCGTTTTCGCCCGGCACGCCGCCAAGCGCCAGCCCGCTGGCCTGCATCGCATCGACATCGGCCTGACGGCAGAAGGTGCGGCTGTCGCAGAGCTCGCGCACGAAATGACCGTTGGAGAGGTCGAGCTCGCGCGCCTGGCGGCCAATCGCGGCGTCGGGAAAGTCGATCTCGAACCGGATCTTGAGGCCGTCGGAAGGCTTGAGCGTCGCCACCGCATCGCCGGAGCGCACCGTCACCGGCGTCAGCACCTCGATCGCGTGGATCGCGGCACCTTGATCCTGCACGCCGCGCGCAAGGAAGCCGCGCACGAAATGCGCCGAGGAGCCATCCATGATCGGCACTTCCGGCCCGTCGATCTCGATCATCGCATTATGGATGCCGCATCCGGCCAGTGCCGCCATGACATGTTCGACGGTCGAGACCTCGACGCCCGCCTCGTTGCGCAGTTTGGTACATAGCTGGCTTGGCGGAACCATGTCGTAGCGGGCGGGGATCAGCGTGTCGCCATTCTCGATTTCGGTGCGGCGGAACCAGATGCCGAAGGAGGCGGCGGCGGGATGCACCGTCATGCGCACAGGACGCCCGGAATGGAGGCCCATCCCGGAGAACTGAACGGAAGATCTGAGTGTTGCCTGCACGGGGGAACCCTGCCTGTCATTTCCTGAACCTGGGGACAGAGGGGTGCCATTCGGCCTGCCTGATCTGTCCCGGCGCATCTGCAATCTGTCCCGCAGAGGGCGCTGATCGTGAAATAGCCCCCGCGGGAATTAATCTCAATTCAACCTTTGTGACGTGCTGCAACAAAGCGGAAAACTGTCGGCAAATTCTTGCCACCCTGTGCAATAGCGCCCTGCACAACCCTGAAAACAAAAGAAAACGGCCAGCGCGGGGGCTGGCCGTTTCCGATACGTCACCTTTGGTAAATCAGTTCGCCTGACGCCGCAGGAAGGCCGGGATTTCGATGCGCTCCTGATCGGGATCGACGCTGTCATCCTCCTGCGGCGCGGGCCGCGCGGACATGTTCGGCTGGCGGCGCGGCTGTGCCACGGGCGCGTCCTCGGCATGGCCGGTCATGCGGTTGATCAAGGAATTGATGCCGAAGGGCTTGCGCGCGCCCTGCCCCTCTTCCGCCGCGGGGCGGGGTGCGGGGCCTGCCGCGCGATGCGGATTGTCGCGCGAAATGGCGTCCTTCAGCCGGGCCAGCGTCTCGGGCGACGGCGCGCCCGTGCGGTGCCGGGGGGCGACATAGTCTTCGGCTTCCGGCTCGGCTTGCTGCTGCGCGACCTCCTGGGTCTGCTCGGGCTCGGGGCGGTAGGCGGGGGCCGGAACCTCGTCGTCGTCGAACAGATCCTCGGCCTGCTCATGCGCGGTTTCGCGGTCCATCTCGTTGAACAGGCTCGGCTCGGGCGCGGTTTCAACCGGCTCGGGCATGGCCACGGCGGCGGCGGTGCCACCCACTTGCGACACCGGGGCCGAGGGAACGGTGCGGCGGATCGGGGCGGGCATGTCATGCATCACGTCCACCGCGTCGATGCCGGTGGCCACGACCGAAACGCGCATCTGGCCTTCCATGTTGGTATCGAGGGTCGAGCCGACGATGATATTGGCCTCGGGGTCCACTTCCTCGCGGATGCGGTTGGCGGCCTCATCCAGCTCGAACAGGGTCAGGTCATAGCCGCCGGTGATGTTGATCAGCACGCCCTTGGCGCCTTTCAGGCTGATCTCATCCAGGAGCGGGTTGGCGATGGCACGCTCGGCGGCCTGGACGGCGCGATCCTCGCCCTCGCCCTCGCCGGTGCCCATCATGGCCTTGCCCATCTCGTTCATCACGGCGCGGACATCGGCGAAATCGAGGTTGATCAGGCCGGGGCGCACCATCAGGTCGGTGACCCCCTTGACGCCCTGGTAGAGCACGTCATCGGCCAGCGCGAAAGCCTCGGTGAAGGTGGTCTTCTCATTGGCCAGGCGGAACAGGTTCTGGTTCGGGATGATGATCAGCGTATCGACGACCTTCTGCAGCGCCTCGATGCCCTCATCGGCCTGGCGCATCCGCTTGGCGCCCTCGAACTGGAACGGCTTGGTGACGACGCCGACAGTCAGGACACCCAGTTCGCGCGCGGCCTGTGCGATGATCGGAGCAGCCCCGGTGCCGGTGCCGCCGCCCATGCCGGCAGTGATGAAGCACATATGCGCGCCGACCAGGTGATCGACGATGGTCTCGATGCTTTCCTCGGCGGCGGAGGCGCCAACGGCGGGGCGCGCACCGGCCCCCAGACCTTCCGTCACCTTCGCGCCCATCTGGATGCGCGATTGCGATTTGGACTGTTGCAGGGCCTGCGCGTCGGTATTGGCGACCACGAATTCGCAGCCGTCCAGCTCCTGGTCGATCATGTTGTTGACCGCGTTGCCACCGGCCCCACCCACACCGAAGACAGTGATACGGGGCTTCAGGTCCGGCTGGTCAGCCAAGGTAAGGTTCAGTGTCATGGATTTTGTCCGCCTGTAGTGTTTCGTTCTGGCCCCGATCTTGCCGTCGGATCACCGGTTTCTGCCTTGTTTGACAGCGATGCTACCGCGTTAACCCCGGCAGGTCACGCGAAAATTGGCGGAAAACGTCGAAATATGGGGCCAAATTAAGGCGCGTTAGCGGGATTTTGCCGGTCCCCCCTGCATATAGCGTAAACCGACCAGCCCCGCACCATGGGTGCGGGGACGGGAATCGGCACTGGCGCGACACCTACCAGTTGTCGCGGAACCATTTCACGGCGCGTTTCAGCGACCGTGCCGGGTAGCGGTCGGCGGGCACCTCGAAGTCCCACCATTCGTCCTGCGGATAGGCGGCGAAAAGCGCCAGGCCCACGCTGGCCGAGAAAGCCGGCCCGCAGGCCGATTGCGGCAGGCCCTGCACCCGCAGGGGCCGCCCGAGCCGGACCTGGTTGCCCAGGATGCGGCTGGCCAAGGCATCGAGCCCGGGGATCTGGCTGGCCCCGCCGGTCAACACGATGCGTTGCGACGGCAGGTGGTCAAAGCCTGCATCCTCCAGGATGGCGCGCACCTCCTCCAATATCTCCTCGACACGCGGGCGCATGACGCCGATCAGTTCGGCCCGGCTGATCGTGCGCCGGTCATGTTCCCAATCGCCGGTGTCGCTTTCCAGCTCGATCCGCTCGCGGTCATCCATGCCGGTGGCAACAAGCCCGCCAAAGCGGGTCTTGATGCGCTCGGCATCGCCTGCGGGGATCTGGAGCCCCTGGCTGATGTCCTGCGTGACGTGATCGCCGCCCATGCGCACGGTATCGGCGTAGATCATGTGTTTCTTGATGAAGATCGACACGCCCGTGGTGCCGCCGCCCAGGTCGATGCAGGCCGCGCCAAGTTCCTGTTCATCCTCGACCAGGCTGGAAATGCCCGCCGCGTAGGGCGACGAGGCGATCCCGGCCAGTTCGAGGTCGCAGCGCTTGACGCAGCGCAGGATGGTCTCGATGGCATGGCTGTCGATGGTCAGCATGTGCATGTCGGCGCTGAGGCGGTTGCCGACATGGCCGCGCGGATCCTTCAAGCCCGAGCGATGATCCAGCGCGAAATTCACCGGCTGCGCGTGCAGCACCTCGCGCCCCTCGCCGATATCGGGCAGATCGCAGGCCGCCAGCGCGCTGGCAACGTCGCTTTCGGACACGGTGCCGGTTTGCAGGGAGACCTCGCCCACCAACCCGTAGGAGCGTGGACGCGCACCCGCGAAGCTGACGATGACGTGATCGACGCGCATATTGGCCATCTTCTGCGCCGCCTGCACCGCGGTGCGGATGGCACATTCGGTTTCCTGGACCATGTCGATCTCGCCGAACTTCACCCCGCGCGACTTGGTGGTGGCGGCCCCGATGACGCGGAAATTGCTCTGCCCCGCCATCGCGCCGACGCCATCCGCGGCCAGCAATTCGTCCGAGCTGTCGAAGCGCAGCACCAGGCAGGACGTCTTGTAGCTGCCGATATCCAGGATCGCGATGACGCCGCGGCGCAGGGCCTCCTGGCGTTTCGCCCGCATCGCCCGCTGTGAATGATACAGCATACTCATCCCTGATGATCTCCCAATATCTCGGTCTCCCGCATGCGTCGCAGCTCGGCCAGCGCATCGGGGGTCAGTTGCAGCACGGTGCGCGACGGATCGCGCAGATCGACACGCAGGATGTCGCGGTCGAGAAGTTCCTGGGCATCGTCCTGGGCAAGCACCCAGTCCAGCGCCGGGGCAGGATCGGTTTCGGGCAGCTGGATGCGGATGCCATCCGTCAGCACGACATCCCACCGGCGTTCCCCCATCCGCACGAGGCCGCGCAGACGCTCGCCAAGCGGTTCGGCGGTCTCGAAGAGGGCCAGCGCCTGCGCCGCGGCCTCGTTCGCACGGTCGCCCGCGATGACGGGCAGGTAGTCGAGATCGGGGCGCGCCAGCAGGGGGGCCACGCGTTCGCCTTCCGCATCGACCAGCCACAGCCCCTCGCGCGCCTGCCAGACCAGGACCGGGCGGCGCTCGGTCACGGTGACGGCCAGTTCCCCGCCCGAGCGGATGCGGATCTCGGCCACCGAGACGGCGCGGATGTTCTCAACCCTGCGGCGCAGCCCTTCCAGGTCCAGATCGAACGAAGACAGCGGGAAATCGGGCGAGACGGTGGCCCGGATTTCTTCCGCCAGCACCGGCGAGGCGCCGGTGATCGACATGAAGTTGACGCGAAACTCGGGCCGGTCCTCGATCGAGCGGCGCAGCTCGGCCACGCTGTCTTGCAGGCGCAGCACATTCGCGGGGTCCGAGATATAGACGCCGCCCAGGGCCACCACGGCAAAGGCCGGAACCCCCACCCGCAGGACCGAGCGGAAGATCGGTGTCAGCCACAGCCGTTGAACGCGGTAGGCCCACCGGGAGGGGGCCGGATCATGAGCTTGACGGCGGCGGATCAACGGTCGCATGAGGCATCCTCCACCATCCAGGCGCACATCCGGCCAAACGAAATCCCCACCGCCGCGCCCTGCTCGGGCGACAGCGACGTGGGCGTCATGCCGGGCTGCGTGTTGACCTCCAGCACGATGAGGCCATCGAGCCCCTGCGCCTCGTCCCACCGGTAGTCGATCCGGCTGAGACCCCGGCAGCCAAGCGCGTCATGCGCGGTCACGGCCATCTCCATGCAGGCGTCGTAGATCGGTGCGGGAATATCGGCGGGCACCACATGGCGCGAGCCGCCGGGCTTGTATTTCGCATCGTAATCATACCAGCCATCGGTCAGGATATCGGTCACGCCAAGCGCCCGGTCGCCCATCACCGTGGTGGTCAGTTCGCGCCCCGGCGCGTAGGTCTCGACCATCACCTGATCGGGCATCTCCGCGCCCAGTTGCGGCGGGCTGTTCGCGCCCTCCATCACCAGGTAGACCCCGACCGAGGAGCCTTCGTTATTGGGTTTCACCACATAGGGCGCGTCCATCATGTGGCGGGCCATCACGTCCGGTTTCGCGGCGATCAGGCTATCGGCCACGGGGATACCGGCGGCGCGGAAGGTGGCCTTGGAGCGCTGCTTGTCCATCGCCAGCGCCGAGGCCAGCACGCCGGAATGGGTGTAGGGGATGCGCAGCCATTCCAGGATACCCTGCACGCAGCCATCCTCGCCCCATCTTCCATGCAGGGCGTTGAAGGCGACATCGGGTTTCAGATCGGCCAGACGCGTGGCGAGGTCGGGGCCGGCATCGACCTCGATCACGTCAAATCCCTCGTCCCGCAGCGCGGCCGCGCATTCATGCCCTGACGACAGAGACACCTCGCGCTCAGCCGAGGGTCCGCCCATCAATACCGCAACTTTGGGGGGTGTTCTGCCCGAACGTACCGCCACCATCGCCTCTTTCAGCCCCAGGGCTTTTGCGCCCTTATCGGCTTGTTATTCTCGCCGGTTATTCCGGCTTCGTCGCACGGACCGCATCGCCGACCCGCTTGATTTCCCATACTAGCTCTATTCCGCTGTTTTGGAAAACCCTTTTTCGGACCTCCTCGCCCAGGGATTCGAGGTCATGCGCCGTGGCCCCGCCCGCGTTGAGCAGGAAATTGCTGTGTTTCTCGGACATCTGGGCGCCGCCTTGCCGGGCCCCGCGCATCCCCGCCTCGTCGATCAGTTTCCAGGCCTTGAGGTCATGGGTGTCGTCATCGCGTCCCGTGCTGGAAAACCCCGCCGGGTTGCGGAAGGTGGAGCCTGCGCTGCGTTCTTTCGTCGGCTGCGTCGCGTCGCGCTTGGCCAGTTGATCCTGCATCCGCGCCTCCAGCGCCTCCGGGTCGCCGGGATCCGCATGGAATGTGACCGAGGTGACCACCGCGCCTTCGGGCAGGTCGGTCTGGCGGTACTGGAAATGGATGTCGTCGGGCGTCAGCGTCACGGCCGTGCCGTCGCGCAGCACCGCCTCGGCGCTCTGGAAATGATCCGCGACGTAAGAGCCATAGCAGCCCGCATTCATGACAAGCGCGCCGCCGATGCTGCCCGGAATGGTGCGCAGGAAGGTCAGGTCAAGGCCGGCACTGGCCGCCTTGCGTGCGACATGGGCATCCAGCGCCGCCGCGCCCGCCGTGACGGTCCCCTGGCCCGTGTCGATCCTGTTGAAACCTCGGCCAAGCCGGATGACGACCGCGCGCAGCCCCCCGTCGCGGATGATGAGATTGGACCCGACGCCGATGGGAAAGACCGGGATGGCGGGGTCGAGGGCCTTGAGGAAATCCGACAGGTCGTCCGCATCCGCGGGCTGGAACAACACATCCGCCGGCCCGCCGACACGCAGCCAGGTCAGGTCCGACAGGTCGCGGTCACGGGTCAGGCGGCCTCGGGTTTCGGGAAGGGCAAGCTCACTCATCGCGTGGGGGCCCTGCCCGCACCGCGCGGCGTCCGCGCATTCCGAACCAGCCCGCGAGGATCGAGGCCGCCAGCGCGGGGGCGAGGAAGATCCAGGACAGGAACACATAGGCCGCCCGGCTGAAGCCGTCCTGCTCCAACCCCGCCAGCGCCCCGAGCGCGGGGATCAGGAACAGCAGCAGCGCGCCGACAAGGGCCGCCCAAAGCAGCCACAGGATCGCGCCCGAGGTGAAGCGGCCCAGGAAGAACCCGGCAACGGCCCCAAGGACCAGGCTGGCGATGACATAGGTGATGACGGTCACGTCCATCGCGCTACCCTTTCCCGGCGCGCCTGCGCTGCCTCAGCCCCAAAGCGCCGAGCAGCACCGCCCCCGCCAGCCCCGGCGACAGGGCGCTGTAGGCCACGATCCGGTTGCCGCGCGTATCGTCGCCCAGGATCGCCGAGGTGTCGACGCCGATCGCAGGCAGGACCAGCATCCCGAGGATCGCAGCACCCAGGAGCAGGCAGAATATCACCAGCGGCAACCGTCCGACCGCGCGGCCAAGGATATATCCGACGATGCCGCCGACCCCGAAATAGACCGCCATGACCAGGACGATGACAAGAACCATCGCGCTACCCCTGCAAGAACCGCCGCCGCAGCCAGCGGCCCGCATAGAAGACCGGCCAGCGCAGGACGGAGATTCCGGCGGCCAGCATCACGAACCCCCAGACCGGCCCGACCTGCCATGTGACATAGCCCAGGATCGGAATGCCGGTGGCGATCAGGCACACGGCCGCGGGCCAATGAACGCGGGCCGGCGCGAGCCCCAACAGGCAGGCGGTCAGGCCCCAGAGGCTGGCAAGGGGCAGCGACAGCGGCATCAGCTTGCTCCCTCGCGCATCCGCGTCATGAGGCGGCGCGCGAAATAGGCCAGCGGACGGCGGAACATCGAGACGATCCCCGCCACCACCAGCGCCACGATCCAGGGCCCGTGCTGGACCCCGATGAAGACCAGCAGGGGAAGTGCCAGAACCAGAAGCACAATCCCCGGCGCGAATTGCAGCCGCATCGGCAGGAAGGCAAGAGCCGTCGCCAGGATCGCCCAGACAGAGGCAAGGATCAGCGACAGCGTCATGCGGCGGCTCCCTTCTTCAGGCGCTCCGGCAGGCCATGCGCCCAGGAACTGATCGTGCCCGCCCCGAGGCAGACCACCATGTCACCGGGCCGCGCCTGTTCGCGCACGAGGCGCGCCAGGTCATCCTCGTCCAGGATGGCACGGGCGTGGCGGTGACCATGGGCCACCAGCCCCGCGACCAGATCGTCGCGGCTGGCGCCCTCGATGGGCTCTTCGCCCGCCGCGAAGACCTCGGCGATGGCCACCACGTCGGCCTCGTTGAAACAGGCGCAGAACTCCTCGAAGAGGGAATGCAGCCTTGTGTAGCGATGCGGTTGATGCACCGCGATGACGCGGCCCTCGCAGGCCTGGCGCGCGGCTTTCAGCACGGCGGCAATCTCGACCGGGTGATGGCCGTAATCGTCGATGATGGTGACGCCCTCCACCTCGCCCACCTTGGTGAAGCGGCGGTTGACGCCCTTGAAATTGGCCAGGGCCGCGCGGATCTCGGCGTTCTTCATGCCCAGGTGACGGGCCACCGCGATGGCCGAGAGCGCGTTCGAGACGTTGTGATCGCCCGGCATCGGCAGGCGGCAATCCTCGATTACCATATCCTCGGCGCGCAGCACCACGTCGAAATGCGCCACGCCGCCCTTGTAGGTCAGGTTCACCGCGCGCACATCGGCCTGCGCGTTGAAGCCATAGGTGATCACGCGCCGGTCTGTGATCTTGCCGACGAGGCTCTGCACCTCGGGATGGTCGGTGCAGCAGACCGCGAGCCCGTAGAACGGGATGTTGGAGACGAAATCCAGGAACCCCTGCCTGAGCGCGTCGAAGCTGCCCCAATGCTCCATATGCTCTGGGTCGATATTGGTGACGATGGCGATGGTCGCGGGCAGGCGGTTGAAACTGCCGTCGGACTCGTCGGCCTCGACCACCATCCATTCGCCCTGCCCCATGCGCGCGTTGGAGCCATAGGCGTGGATCACGCCGCCATTTATCACGGTCGGATCGACCCCGCCCGCATCCAGCAGCGTCGCCACCATGGTCGTGGTCGTGGTCTTGCCATGGGTGCCCGCGATGGCGATGTTGGATTTCAGCCGCATCAGTTCGGCCAGCATCTCGGCCCGGCGCACGACCGGCAATCCTTGGGCGCGGGCGGCGTCCTTTTCCGGGTTGCCATCCTTGATCGCGGTCGAGATCACGACGACCTCGGCCCCTTCGAGGTTTTCCGCCTTCTGCCCGATGAAGATGCGCGCGCCCAGGGATTCCAGCCGCTCGGTGATTTTCGAGGGTTTCAGGTCCGAGCCCTGCACTTCGTAGCCATGGTTCAAAAGCACCTCGGCGATGCCCGACATGCCGATACCGCCGATGCCGACGAAATGGATGGCCCCCAACTGGGTCGGCAGTTTTGTCGCTGCGTTCATGGTGCTTGGTCCTCTGGCGGGCCAACGGGCCCATATGTCATGCTGTATATTCATGGATGTGCAAGCCTTTCCACAAGGGCCACCAGACGATCCGTCGCGTCCGTGATGCCGGATTGGGTCGCGGCACGGGCCATTTGCTGCGCCAGGTCGGGCTGGCTGAGGACGGTGTAGATCGCCTCGGCCAGCGTCTCGGGCGACAATTCCTCCTCGCTCAGACGCAGCGCCGCGCCTGCATCGACCAGGCCTTGCGCATTGGCGCTCTGGTGATCGCCGGTCGCGGCGGCAAAGGGGATCAGCACCGAGGGCCGCCCGATGACGGATATGTCGGCCACGGAGGAGGCGCCCGCGCGGCTGATCACAAGCTGCGCTTCGGACAGGCGCCGGGGGATGTCGCGGAAGAAGGGCTCGACCTCGCAGGGCACGCCGGTCTCATAGTAGGCGGCGATGACGCGGTCCTGATCCTCGGGGCGGGCCTGTTGCGCGATGCGCAGGTGTTGCCGGATCTCCTCGGGCAGCAGTGCGATGGCCGCGGGAACCGTATCGGCCAGGATGCGCGCGCCCTGGCTGCCGCCGATGGCCAGCAGGCTCATCGGGTAATCGCCGGGGGTGATATAGGCCGCGCCCGCCCGCTCCAGCACCGCCGCGCGCACCGGGTTGCCGGTGTGCTCATGGGTGGTGCCCTCGGGCAGATCGGTGGGCCAGGTGCCGCAGGCGACCATCTGGACGCGGCGCGCAAAGAGCTTGTTGACCCGGCCGAGCACGCCGTTTTGCTCATGGATCATGCGCGGGCGGCGGGTGATATACGCGGCGGCCAGCGCCGGGATCGTCGGATAGCCGCCGAACCCCACCACGATGGCCGGCCTTTCCCGCATCATGCGCAAGGTGGCGGAAAGGATGCCGCCCAGGATCTTGAACGGCGCGGTGATCTTGCCCGCCACGCCACCGCGCGCGAAACTGGCGGAGGCGACCTGGACCACCTCGACCACATGCGGAAACCCGCCCGCATAGCGCGCGCCGCGGGCATCGGTCGACAGCCGCACCCGCCAGCCCTTGCGGATCATCGCCTCGGCCAGCGCCTGCGCCGGGAACATGTGCCCGCCCGTGCCGCCCGCCGCGATGATCATGAGAGGATTGCCCGACATAGCCGCCTCATCCGCGCCGCTGGAAAAGAATGTCCGAGATGTCGCCCTGCGGACGCGACCGGGTGAAGGCCAGAAGCATACCCACCGCAACCCCCGTCGCGATCAGGCTGGAGCCGCCATAGGAGACAAATGGCAGCGTCATGCCCTTGGCGGGCAGAAGCCGCACGGCGACGCCCATGTTGATGATCGACTGCAACGCGAAGACGGCGGCCAGCCCGGCCCCCGCAAGCCGCGTGAAGGGGTCGCGCTCGCGCATTAGGCGGAAGAACCCCCGCAGCGCCACGATGGCAAAGAGCGCGATGATCAGCAGGACCAGGACCAGCCCGTATTCCTCGGCCGCAACCGCGATGATGAAATCGGTATGGGCATCGGGCAGCGTCCATTTGACCGACCCCTCGCCAAGCCCGGTGCCGAAGAATCCGCCCTCGCGGATGGCGTTTTCGGCATAGGCCAGCTGCGTGTTGGGATCGACCTCGGCGGACAGGAACCCGTCGATCCGCCGCGCCACATGCTCGACCGTCGTATAGGCCAGGATGCCACCGCCCGCGACGATGATCGAGATCAGGCCGAGGATCCAGATCGGCGCCCCGGCGACGAAATAGATCACCATCCAGGAAAAGAGGACCAGCGCCCCCTGCCCGTAATCGGGCTGCATCACCAGGAACCCCACAACAACCGTCATCACGATCAGCGACAGCGTCTTGCCGGGGGGGCCGTTGATCTCCTGGCTGGCGGCGACCATCCAGGCGGTGAAGATAATGAAGACGGGTTTCAGGAATTCCGAGGGTTGCACCGACGCAAATCCAAGCGAATACCAGCGCGCCGCGCCCTGCCCGTAATCGGTGCCGAAAACCGGCAACAGCGCCAGCGAGGCGAAGGCCCCGAAAAAGCCGAGCACGCCAAGGCGGCGCACCTGTTGCGGGCTCATCATCGAGGTCAGGATCATGGCCACGAAAGCCAGCCCGCCGAAGAACGCCTGCCGGTAGACATAGTAGAACGGATCGAGCCCGTTGCGCGCGGCCAAGGGCGGCGAGGCGGCGAAGCCAAGCAGCAATCCGATCAGGAAAAGAGTGAAGATACAGGCCAGCGTGACCCTGTCGACGGTCCGCCACCACCGCGGCAGAATCGCCTCGCCCGATTGCACAAGTACTGTGCCATGCGCCATTTCCGTCATGGGTTCCGCCCGATACTGCCTCTGCCTGTCCGGTTTTGTCCCGGATCTGGGGGCAAGCCTAACGCGAAATGCCGCGCGGGGCCAGAGAAATGGCACATCTCCGCCGGTTGGCCGGACGAATCTCGACAGCCCGCCCCATTCCGTGGAAGCCTTGCTGCAAAACATGGGACAAGGAGAGCAGCGATGAAACCGACGGTCATGGGAATGGCGCTGGCAGGGCTTTCGGCCTGCGGCATCGTGTATAACGCGGTCGATCAGATGGACCCGGAGCAGCGCGCGGTCTGGATCGCGTCGCAGAATACCGACACGCTCTGTGCGACCTATGCCGGTGGCGCGGCCGTGGGGCGCGACACCGACATGATGCTGGAGGTCGAACTGATCGAGCGGGGCCTGGCCAGTTGCGACGGGCGGCCCGTCGGCGTCGTCTCGCGCGGGCTGCGGGGCAGCGCCACCTTCCCGCGCGCGCAGACCGGCACCTTGGTCGATGACCGCGATTGCAGCGATTTCAGCAGCGCCGCCGACGCGCAGCGCTTCTTCCTGGCGCGCGGCGGTCCGGCCCGCGACGCCCATGCGCTGGACCCCGATGGCGACGGGCTGGCCTGCACCTGGGGGCAGGCGCTTGGCTGAGATCGCGGATGCCGAGATCGCGGCGCGGTTCGCGGGCTTCCCCGACCCGGCCCGCGCGGGCCTCCTGCGTCTGCGCGCGCTGATCTTCGAGGTGGCCGAGGAGACCCAGGGCGCGGGCCGGATCGAGGAAAGCCTGAAATGGGGCCAGCCCACCTATGCGACGGTGCCGAAGACCGGCAGCCCGCTGCGATTGGGCGTGCCCAGGACCGGCGGCTACGCGATCTTCGCGCATTGCCAGACCAGCCTGATCAGTGATTTCCGCAGCCTGTTCCCAACCGATTTCCGCTATGACGGCAACCGGGCGGTGCAGTTTCAGAACCTTGAGGCCCCCGACATGGACAAGCTGCGCCTGCTGATCTCAAGCGCCCTGACCTATCACCGGCGGCACGACTAGCCCGCCAGCACAGCCGCGACGCAGGCCACGAAATCCTCGCCCCGCCGCTCGAAATTGTCGTATTGGTCAAAGCTCGCCGCCGCGGGCGCCAGCAGCACGACCTCGCCCGGTTCGGCCTCGCGCGCGGCCTCGGCCACCGCCCGCTTCATCGTGCTGCAGACCGAGACCGGAACTTCGCCAAGCCCAAGCGCGAAGCCCTCCGCCTCGCGTCCGATCACATAGGCCTTGGCCACGCTGCCGAGCGCCGGACGCAAGCCTTCCAGCCCGCCCTCTTTCTGTAAGCCGCCGCAGATCCAGCGTACCCGCGGAAACGCCGCCAGCGCCTTGGCCGCGGCATCCACATTGGTGGCCTTGCTGTCATTGACAAAGCGCACTCCGTCCCTCTCGCCCACGAGCTGGCTGCGATGCGGCAGACCGGCGAAGCTATGAAACGCGGCCTCGATCAGCTTGGGCGCCAGCCCCAGGGCGCGAACCGCCGCATAGGCGCAACAGGCGTTCTGATGATTGTGCGATCCCGGCAGGCCCGCCACGCCGCGCAGGTCGATGGAGGCCACTTGCCGCCCCTTGCGCGTCTCCGAAAGCCACCCCTTGCGCGCAAAGACGTTCCAGCCCGGCCCGGCCAGCTTGCGCGCCACCGAGACCCGGATCAGCCGCCCATCCGCCGCCACCTCGCTCATCTGTCCGGCCAGATAGGCGCCTTCCACCTCATCCACACCGATGATGGCGCGATCCGGGCCGCCCTCCGCGAAAAGCCGCCGCTTGGCCGCGAAATAGCCGCCCATGCCGCCATGCCGGTCCAGGTGATCGGGGCTCAGATTGGTGAAGACGGCGATATCGGGCGTCAGCGCGCGGGCCAGTTCGGTCTGGTAGCTGGACAGTTCCAGCACGATCACCTCACCATTGCCCGGCGGCTCGATATCCAGAACCCCGCGCCCGATATTGCCGGCCAGCTGGCAGGGTGTGCCCGCCTCCGCCAGGATATGCGCGATCAGCGCCGAAGTGGTGGATTTGCCGTTCGACCCCGTCACC
Source organism: Alterinioella nitratireducens (assembly GCF_013155465.1). Classification (GTDB taxonomy): domain Bacteria; phylum Pseudomonadota; class Alphaproteobacteria; order Rhodobacterales; family Rhodobacteraceae; genus Alterinioella; species Alterinioella nitratireducens. The sequence goes on from NZ_JABJVX010000014.1 coordinate 45,343, forward strand.
GCGACCACGCGCGGGGCGATGTCATGCAGCGCCCAATCGCCCGCCCCGAAGGAGCGGAAGAAGAGGCCGATATCATTGTCGACCGGCACCCCCGCCTCGTAGGCCGCCGCAATCGCGGGGTGCGGCGCGGGGTAGAGATGCGGGATACCGGGCGAGGTCACTAGCAGATCGACCCCGTCAAACGCCCCGCCGCGGGTCAGGTCGCGCAAGGCGAAGCCCTCCGCTTCCGCCGCCGCGCGCCCCCCCGCGCCATCGTCCCAGAGCAGCGGCTCGGCCCCGCCCGCGCGCAAGGCCCGCGCCGCCGACAGGCCCGACCGTCCCGCCCCGAGCACCGCAATGCGTTTGCCCTCAACTCCCTGCACCGGGATCATCGCGATCCGCCCCTTCTTCCCATCATCTGCTTGGTGAAAATACTCATCCACGCTTGCCCCGAATACCAGCCCCGGCTGCGGACCAAACCGTCAATACCGTTCACCGTCCAAACCAACCAGCGGCCCGCAGGGCCACAATCAGGTCAAGGGCCCTTAGCGCAGCTTCAGCGTCGCCAGCCCGATCAGCGCCAGGATCAGCGAGATGATCCAGAACCGGATCACGATCTGCGGCTCGGCCCATCCGCGTTTCTCGAAATGATGATGAATCGGCGCCATCAGGAAGACCCGCTTGCCGGTGCGTTTGAAATAGAGCACCTGGATGATCACCGACAGCGCCTCGGCCACGAAAAGCCCGCCGACGATGGACAGCACGATCTCGTGCTTCGCGGCCACCGCGATCGCGCCAAGCGCGCCGCCAAGCGCCAGCGACCCGGTATCGCCCATGAAGACGGCGGCAGGCGGCGCATTATACCACAAAAAGCCAAGCCCGCCGCCGATCAGCCCCGCCGTGAAGATCAGCAGTTCCCCCGTGCCCGGCACGTAATGCACGTCGAGATACTCGGTGAAATCGACCCGTCCCACGGCATAGGCGATCACGCCAAGCGTTGCGGCGGCGATCATCACCGGCATGATGGCCAGCCCGTCCAGCCCGTCGGTGAGATTGACCGCATTGGCGCTGCCGACGATAACCAGCATGGAAAACGGCACGAAAAAATAGCCGAGGTTCAGCAAGAGCTCCTTGAAGACCGGAAAGGCCAGTTGCCCCGACAGCTCCTCGGGATGGAGCAGCATCGCCATGATGCCCGCGAAAGCCGCGATCAAGAGGCCGATGCCGAAACGGATGCGCCCCGGCACACCGTTGGTGCTGTTCTGGCTGACCTTTCGGTAGTCATCCAGAAACCCGACGCCCCCGAAGGATACGGTGACGAACAGCACCATCCAGACATAGGCATTGTCCCACCGCGCCCAAAGCAGCGTCGAAAAGGTCAGCGCGGCCAGGATCAGGAGGCCCCCCATGGTGGGCGTGCCCGCCTTGGTTTCCAGATGGCCCTCGGGCCCGTCCGAGCGGATCGGCTGCCCGTACTGGTATTTCCTGCGCAACAGGTTGATCAGCGGCTGGCCGAAGACGAAGCCGATAATCAACGCGGTGAAAAACGCCCCGCCAGCGCGGAAGGTTATGTAGCGAAACAGATTGAAAAAATCGCCGCCATCCGTCAGATCGCTCAGCCAATACAACATCTAGGGGGTTTCCTCGCGCGTTTCACCAATCGATTGGCCCAATTTTCTCAGCGCGTCAACTGCCAGCGAGAGTTTGGCGCCCTTGGAGCTTTTGATCAGCACGATGTCGCCGGGCCAGAGCAACCCCGGAAGCGCGCGCGCCATCTCCTGCGGGGTGTCCGTGTGCAGCCCCCGTTTTGCGATGGGCAGGGCCGCATCCAGATGCGCCATCAGGGGCCCGGAGGTGCAGATCAGGTCGATCTCCGCCACCGCCTCCAGATCGGCGATCCCGGCGTGGAGCGCGGGGCTTGTCGGCCCCAGTTCCAGCATGTCGCCCAGAACCGCCACCCGCCGCCCCCGGCCCCTGGGCCGGCTCGCCGCCAGAACTTCCAGACTGGCCGCCACCGAGGTTGGGCTGGCGTTGAAGGCGTCGTCGATCAGTTCCACTGCCTGGTCGTCGGGGACGTTCAGCACGATGCGCTCGCGCAGCCCGCGCCCCGCGCCCGATTTCCAGCCCGCAAGCGCCATGACGGCGCGGGCAAGGTCGCCCTCCAGCGCGGCCACGCAGGCCAGCGTCGTCAGCGCGTTATGGGCCAGATGCCGCCCCGGCGCGTTCAGCTTGAAGAGGACCGGCGCGCCCGCGATCTGTGCCTGCACGACCGTCACGTCATCGCCGAGCGTGACCTCCTCAAGGCGCGCCCCGGCCCCCTCCGCCGCGCCGACATGGACGATCCGCGCCTGCCCCGCGGCTGCGTCAAGCAGCCCGGTCACGTCCAGATCGGCATTGATCACCGCCACGCCGCCGGGCTCCAGCCCCTCGAAAATCGCCGCCTTCTCGCGCGCGATCCCCTCGACCGACTCGAAGGCCTCCAGATGCACCGCCGCGACCGTCGTGATCACGGCGACATGCGGGCGGGCCAAGCGCGAAAGCGGGCCGATTTCACCCGGCGCGTTCATGCCGATCTCGATCACCGCGAATTCCGTCTCGCGCGGCATCCGCGCCAGCGTCAGCGGCACGCCCCAATGGTTGTTGTAGCTCGCCTCTGCCGCATGGGTCGGCCCGAGCGCCGACAGCGCCACGCGCAGCATGTCCTTGGTCGTGGTCTTGCCGACCGAGCCCGTCACGGCCACCACCCGCGCCCCGGTCCGCGCCCGCGCCGCATTCCCCAAGGCTTCCAACGCGGGCAAGACCTCGGGCACGATCAACAAGGGCGCATCCTTGGCCACGCCCTCGGGGATGCGGGCCACCATCGCGGCCGCCGCCCCCTTGTCCAGCGCCTGGGCCACGAAATCATGCCCGTCCCGTTCGGCACTGAGGGCGACGAACAGATCGCCCGGCTCAATCGTGCGCGTATCAATCGACACGCCCGTCACCCGCCAATCGCCGCGCGCCTGCCCGCCCGTGGCCTCAGCGGCCTCCCCGGCGGTCCAGAGCGGTCTCATTCCATGCCCTCAAGGGCGGCCACCGCGACAGAGGCTTGTTCAACATCGTCAAAGGGATAGACCACATCGCCCACCTGCTGGCCGGTCTCGTGCCCCTTGCCCGCAATCAGCAGCGCATCGCCCGGCGCCAGCGCGTCGATGCCGCGCAGGATCGCCTCGGCGCGGTCGCCCACCTCGGTCGCACCGGGGCAGCCTGCCAGCACCTGCGCCCGGATCAGGCCGGGGTCTTCGCTGCGCGGGTTGTCATCGGTCACGATCAGCACATCGGCGTTTTCCGCCGCCGCCTGCCCCATCAGGGGCCGCTTGCCGCGATCGCGGTCGCCGCCCGCGCCGAGCACCACCACCAGACGGCCAAGAACATGCGGGCGGAGCGCCTGCAACGCGATGGCGAGGCTGTCGGGCGTATGGCTGTAATCGACATAGATCGGCGCGCCGTTCCTGCGCCGCGCGGCCAGTTCCATCCGGCCCCGCACGCCGGTGATCTGTCCCAGCACGTTGAACACGGCCTCGGGTTCCTCGCCCGCGCCGATGACCAGCCCCGCCGCCGTCAGCACGTTCATCGCCTGGAACCCCCCGATGAGGTCCAGCCGCGCCTGGTAGGGCCTGTCCTGCCAGCGGAAAAGCACATCCTGCCCGGTCTCATCCATGCGCCGCCCGGTGATCTTGAGGCGCGCGTCATCCGCGTACTGCGCCAACGTCAGCACCTCGATCTCGCGCCTTTCGCAGGCCGAGGCGACCTCGGCCCCGTGCGGGTCGTCCATGTTGACCACGGCGGTGGTTTCCTCGGGCAGAAGCTCGGTGAAGAGGCGCAGCTTGGCGGCGAAATAGGCCTCCATCGTGGCGTGGTAATCCAGGTGATCCTGGCTGAAATTGGTGAAAGCGGCGGCGGCCAGATGCACCGCCTCCATCCGCGCCTGGTCCAGCCCGTGGCTGGAGGCCTCCATCGCCACATGCGTCACACCCTCGCTGGCCATATCGGCCAGCAGGCGGTGCAGGGTCAGGGGATCGGGCGTGGTGTGGATGCCGGGGGCGGAATAGGCCCCTTCAACGCCGGTGGTGCCGATATTCGCCGCCTCATGGCCAAGCGCCGCCCAGATTTGCCGGGTGAAGCTGGCCACGGATGTCTTGCCATTGGTGCCGGTGACGGCGACGACTTGGGCAGGCTGCGCCCCGAACCAAAGGGCCGCCGCATGGGCCAGCGCGGCGCGCGGGTCTTCCACCGTGATCAGGACCGCATCCGAGGCCGCAAGCTCATCCGCCGCGATCTCGGCCCCCTGCCGGTCGGTCAGGACGGCGGCGGCCTTCATGCGCAGCGCGTATTGGATGAACTCGCCGCCATGCACCCGGCTGCCCGGAAGCGCCGCGAAAAGATGGCCGGGTTTGACCTGGCGGCTGTCGATGGAGAGGCCGGTGACGGACCGGTCGCCGCCCAGGGGGGCGGTCAGCCCCAGTTCCGATAGCAATTTCTCGGTCATCCTGCCCCCGCCCGCGACTCAGCTTCTATTCTGAGGCGCTGGTTAGCTGATAGGCAACCTCGGGATCAACGTCCTGTGGCGGCATCCCCAGAAGGGGTGCCACCCGGCGGATGATCTCGGCTGCGACCGGCACGGCGGTCCAGCCGGCGGTGCGGCGTTCCTCGCCCAACATCATCACGCTTGGCTCGTCCAGCGTCACGATCAGCACATATTGCGGGTCGTTCGCGGGAAACACGCTGGCAAAGGTCGAGATCAGCCGGTCCACGTAATAGCCGCCCTCCGGGTTGGGCTTGTCCGCTGATCCGGTCTTGCCGCCGACCTCGTAGCCCGCGACCTCGCCCATCGAGGCGGTGCCATCGGTCACCACCTGGCGCAGCATATGCGCGGCCTGGGCCGAGACCTCCTCCGATATGATCCGCTCCCCCTGCTGGGGGCTGTCGCGGCGCAAAAGCGTCGGCTCGACCCGGGTGCCGCCATTGACGATCGTGGAATAGGCGGCGGCCAGGTGCAGCGGGCTGACGGAAATGCCGTGGCCATAGGAGATCGTCGCGGTCGACAGGTCGGTCCAGCGATGCGGGTACAGGGGCCGTCCGGCGCGGCTCTCGATCATCTCGATACTGGTGGGCTCCATCAGGCCGAGCTCTCCGAGGAAGCTCTGCTGTCTCTCGGTCCCGATCATCTCGGCAATCCGCGCGGTGCCGATATTCGAGGAATACACGATCACATCCGTCACCGAATTGGACGGCCCGTAATCGTCGTAATCCGAGATCGCAAACCCCGCCATGCGCAGCGGGCCTTGCGTGTTGATCATCGTCTGCGGCGTCACCAGCCCGAGGTCCAGCGCCTGCGCGACAGGGAATATCTTGAAGGTGGAGCCAAGCTCGTAGACGCCCTGCACCGCGCGATTGAACAGCGGGCTTTCCGACTGGTCCCCTTCCAGGAGGGGGCGGGGCCGTGCGTTGGGGTCGAAATCGGGCAGGCTCGCCAGCGAGATCACCTCGCCCGTGTTCACATCCATCAACACGGCGGCGGCCCCTGCCGCGTTCATCAGCGTCATGCCGCCGGCCAGAACCTCTTCGACCGCCGATTGCACGGTCAGGTCGAGCGACAGTTGCAACGGCTCGGCCCCGCGCGCCGGATCGCGCAACTCGGCGTCGAAATACGCCTCGACCCCCGCCACGCCGAGGATTTCCGCGGCATTCACCGCCTGTTCGCCGAAGCGCGCGCCGCCAAGCACATGCGCGGCCAGCGCGCCGTTGGGATATAGCCGCATGTCGCGCGGACCGAACAGCAGGCCCGGCTCGCCCAGGTCATGCACGCGCTGCTGCTGTTCCGGGCTGATCGAGCCGCGCAGCCAGGCGAAGGTGGACCCTGAGGTGAACCGGCGGATCAGCCAGTCTTCATCGAGATCGGGGAAGATCTCGGCCAGGCCGGCGGCGGCGGCCTCGGGGTCGATCAGATCCCGCGGCTGCACGTAGAGCGCATTGGTCACGAGGTTGGTGGCCAGCACCCGCCCCTGCCGGTCGACGATATCGGCGCGCGCGCCCAGGACGGAACTGCCCGCGACCGAAATGTGCGGCTCTTCCGGGTCCGATCCGGCCAGCATGGTCATCTTGGCGCCCACGGTCAGGAAAGCCGCGAAAAAGCAGATCGCCAGCATGAGAAGGCGGCTTTCGGCGCGCTGGCGCATCTTGTCGCGCGCCTGTTCGTGCCGCCGCGCCAGGTTCTCGCGTTCGATCTCGTCGGGGTTCTCGCCCTTCTGGCGGGCTTCCAGGATGCGCGCCAGCGGGCGCAGGGCGATGCGGCGGCTCATGGCGTGTCCTCCGGTTCGGATGCGCTGAACAGGATCTCGTCCCCGGCCTCGGTATCCATCGGCTCGGGCCGATCCTCGGGGCGCCAGACTAGCTCATCGAGATGGGCGAATTGCTCGGGCCCCATCGGCAAGAGGCCGAGACGGTCGAAATTGAGGTCCACCAGCTCGCGCAAGCGGTCCGGCCGGTTGAGATAGGCCCATTCGGCGCGCAGAACGCTGAGTCGCTCGCGCTCCACCCCGATAGCCATTTGCAGCCGGTCGATCTGGCGGATCGCGGTCTGGGTCTGGATGTTCTGATGATAGGCCCAATAGCCAAGGGCGATGACGGCTAGGGCGGCAAGGAAGGTCACGAGGCCACGCATGAACTACAGAATCTCCGTCAAGGGGGGCACGCCAAGGATGTCGGTTTGCGGGGCGCCGGCGGGCACGTCGGTGCGGCGCGCAACGCGGAGCTTGGCCGACCGCGCGCGCGGATTGCTGGCGACCTCACCCTTGTCCGGCGCGATGGCGCGGCGCGGGGTCAGGGTGAAGGTCGGCATGCGCTCGGCCTCGGCGGGGGCATGGCGCGAACCGCCGCCGCCCGTGCTGGCGCGATCTTGCAGGAACCGTTTGGCGATCCGGTCCTCCAGCGAATGGAAGGTGACGACGGCAAGCTGCCCGCCGGGTTTCAACGCGCGCTCGGCGGCCATCAGCCCCTCGGCCAGTTGCCCGAACTCGTCATTCACCGCGATGCGAATCGCCTGGAAGGAGCGGGTCGCGACATGGGATTGGCCGGGCTTGGCGCGTGGCAGGTTTTTCTCAATGATCTGAACAAGCTGCGCGGTGGAGTTGATGCGGGTTTCAGCGCGTTCCGCGACGATCGCCCGCGCAATCCGGCGCGCCGCGCGTTCCTCGCCGTAGTGGAAAAGAATATCGGCCAGCGCCGCCTCGGGCGCATCATTGACCAGGTCTTCCGCCGACGGCCCCGCCTGCCCCATCCGCATGTCGAGCGGCCCGTCGCGCATGAAGGAAAAGCCGCGCTCGGCCCGGTCGAGCTGCATCGAGGAGACGCCCAGATCCAGCACCACGCCGTCCAGTTGCGGATGGCCGATGCTGGCCGCCAGGTCGTCGAGATCGGAGAAGGTGCCTTCGACCAGCTTCAGCCTTTCGCCGAAACCTCCCGCCCACTCGGTCGCCATTTCAAACGCCAGCGGGTCGCGATCGACACCGATGACGCACGCCGCGCCTGCCTCCAGCAACCCGCGCGCGTAACCACCCGCGCCGAAAGTGCCGTCCAGCCAGACGCCCTCGACCGGCGCGACGGCATTCAGGATGGCGTCAAGCAGCACAGGCGTGTGGGGGGCGGGGGTATCGGATGCCGGGGCGGGCATCACGGCTCGACCTGCGCGGGTTTGCTGGCCATGCTGAGCGGGTCGAAGAACTCGTTATCCCCGCCAAGCTGCGCCATCAGTTTCTCGATCGTGTCCTCTGCGGCGCGGCCCTCGTCGGCGCTGAGGATGTGGAACTTGTCGCCCTTGCCCTGGAACAGCGCCTCGCCGCTCAGGTTGATCTTGTCGCGCGCGGCGGGCGGCAGGACCAGGCGGCCGGTATCGTCCACGGTGGTCTCGTCGCATTTGGAGTAATAGAGCGTTTCCAGCAGGGTGCGCAGCGGCGTGCCGCGCCCTTGCGCCTGGATCATGGCGTCGATCTCGTCATAGGCGTCGCCGGACAGACATTCGAGGTAATTTTTCTTGGGGTCGCCATAGGCGATATAGAGGCGCGGCGCGCCGCCGGGGGAATACTGGCTGTCGGAGTTCTGAAGCACACGGCGGAACTTGACCGGGATCGAGACCCGGCCCTTTCCATCCACCTTGTTCAGGCTTTCGCCCTGAAACCTGCGCTCCACTGTCCCCGGCCCCTTTTCTGCCGCATTTTGGCCCTAGAATGGGCCGGGTCTTTCGTGCCCGGAAAACGGGTCACGTTTCTTGTGCCCGGAAACGGACAACGGCGGATCGAGCTAGCTGCCACTGCTCAATCCGCCGCCCTCGTCCCATTTCTGGGGTTTCCGGCGGGCGCGCATACCTGGGGGGGATGTCTGCTCTGCCCGCGCGCCGGATCTCAGTTTTCAGCGTTAGAGGTGCCTGTATGAAACCTGCTTTTATTATTGTTCCGGTCAGTGATTTTTCTCTGTCCCGGTGCGTCTCTGCTGCTGTGAGATACTTGTGCCATGGCAGGTTTTCCCACGCAATCCCTTTTTATGGGAAATGTTCCCACTTCTTGTGTCAGACGGGTCCGAAAATCAGCATATAGGGGCGATTTCGACCGGGACCGGCGCACAGGTTGCGGAAGGCGACCACTTGCCACACAACATCTAGTTGTGATCTTCCCGCCACAGGGGGTGGGATTTTTTTCCTTCCGACACGAAAAAACCCCCGATGCGGCGGGCACCGGGGGCGAAACCGTCGGGAATCGAGCGGCGTGATCAGGCCATGCCGCCCTCGACCAGGCGCGCGGCCAGCGTCGCATAGGCCTCGGCCATTGGCCCCTCCCCCATAGCCACCGGCGTGCCGCTGTCGCCCGCCACGCGCGTCTCCAGCGAAATGGGCAGCGCGCCCAGGAACGGCACGTCCAGCCGCGCCGCCTCGGCCCGCACGCCACCCTCGCCGAAGATATGCGCCTCATGCCCGCAATTCTCGCAGACATAGCCCGACATGTTCTCGATCAGCCCCAGGATCGGCGTCTTGAGGGTCTGGAACATGTCGATCGCCTTGCGCGCATCCAGCAGCGCCACGTCCTGCGGCGTCGAGACGATGATCGCGCCCGTCACCTCGGATTTCTGGCACAGGGTCATGGCGACATCGCCGGTGCCGGGCGGCAGATCGACGATGAGGACATCCAGATCGCCCCACGCCACCTGCGTCATCATCTGCTGCAACGCCCCCATCAGCATCGGCCCGCGCCAGACCACGGCCTTTTCCTCGGGCAGCATCAGGCCAAGCGACATCATGGTGACGCCATGGTTGTGCAAGGGCAGGATGGTTTTGCCATCGGGCGAGGCCGGGCGCTTGGAAACCCCCATCATGCGCGGCTGCGACGGTCCGTATATATCGGCGTCCAGCAGCCCCACCCGGCGCCCCTGACGCGCCAGCGCCACGGCAAGGTTCGAGGAGACGGTGGATTTGCCCACCCCCCCCTTGCCAGAGCCCACGGCCAGGATGCGCTGCACGCTGGCCGGTTTCATGGAGCCCTGCTGCGGCTTGGCATGGCCCCCGATCTTCAGGCTCGGCGGCTCGCCCCTGGGCGCGGCGGGCGCCGCGGGTGCGGCGGGTTTGCCCGAATGCGCGGTCAGGGCGACGGTCACGCCGGTCACGCCCTCCAGCCCCTTGACCAGCGCCTCGGCGGCATCGCGCACCGCGCCAAGGCGCTGCGCCTCCTCTGCGTTCGGGGCCTCGATCACGAAGGAGACCTTGCCATCCGTCACGCTCAACGCCCGGATCAGGTCGCGGTCGGTCAGGGCCGTGCCGTCGGGCAGGGTCAACCGTGAAAGCGCCGCAAGAATGGTGTCGCGTGTCGGTGTCATGTCTCTTGATCCTTGTCCCGATGATCTGCCGTCCCCCGCGAGATAGGACAGATCGGCCCCGGTTGCACCCCTTTGCCCATATCCTGGGCGCTTTGCCCGGATCCGAGGCGCTTTACGTCCACGTTATGCAATTGCTGCATGGCAGCATTGCCGAGACGGGCGTTGTGCAATCGCAGCATTCGCTTATCTTCAGTCTCAACGAACGACCCCAAGGGCAGCGACGCGCCGCAGAATGATAGCGCAACCACCGATGCCCGCAGATGACGCCAAGAGGTAATGACAATGGCACATGCAATTCACTCCAAAGGGACCGCCCTTTCCTTCCCCGCCCGCCTGGGCGAGATCTTCAGCCAGTTCCGCGCAAGCTTTGCCGCGTGGCGCACCTATCGCCGCACGCTGAACGAGCTGAGCAGCCTCAGCAAGCGTGAGCTGGACGACCTGGGCCTCGATCGCAGCGAGATCGCCCGCGTCGCCATGGACGCCGCCTACGGGCGCGATTTCTGAACCGGAGACGACATTCCTGCCGGATCCCCTCCTCCCAATCTGGATCCGACGGGTTTCGCGGCGGTGCCACCTCCTCCCCCGGCACCGCCGCACATAACAAGCCGACCCTGACAGAGGGGCCAAGGCTTTTGCGACCCTCTCCTCCTCCCCTGAGGGTCCGCAAAACGCGCGGCGGCATCCCCCCTCCTCCTCCCTGGGGGTGCCGCCGCGTCACAGTGTAGTGGGTCTGGTACGTGCCTTCGTTCGTGCCGCCCGATCCCCGGCGACCGCCCGCTCCTCCCCTGGGTTGGTCGCAAGGGCAAATGGCGGTGTCACCCCTCCTCCCTTGGGTGACACCGCCTTTTTTTATGCGCGTTCGTCCTTGGGCGAGGCCATCACGACATGGGTGGAGATGGTCGAAAGCTGCGGCAGCGCCCCCAGGACATCTGTGTGAAACGCCTTGTAGGAGGCGAGATCCGCCGCCTCGACCCTGAGCAGGTATTCCACGTTGCCGGTGATGTTGTGGCATTCGCGCACTTCGGGGGCGCGCGCGACGGCCCTCTCGAATGCCTCCTGCGCCGCCTTGGTGTGTTCCTTCAGCCCGACGCTGAGATAGGCAATGAAGCCCACGCCCAGTTTGGCCGGGTCCAGCACCGCCCGGTAGCCCGCGATCACCCCCGCCGCCTCCAGCGCCTGCACCCGGCGCAGGCAGGCCGAGGGCGACAGCGACACCTTCTCGGCCAGGTCCAGGTTGCTGATCCGCCCGTCGCGTGAAAGCACACGCAATATCTGCCGGTCTTTTTCATCCAGTTTCGTCATTTGTTGCAAAGAATGGCAGGAACCGCGTGTGTTTGCAATTTCATTGCGCCGGTCGCCGCCTAGGATTGCGCCATGACACAGGAACTTCTCTTCGGTCTTGTCGGCTTTGCCTTCGCCCTGTCGATCACGCCGGGGCCCAACAACCTGATGCTGATGGCATCGGGCGCGAATTTCGGCCTTCTGCGCACGCTGCCGCATATGTTGGGCATCTCGCTTGGCCATGGTTTCATGGTGTTCCTGATGGGTCTTGGCCTGGTGCGACTGTTCGAGAGCTACCCGAACCTCCGCCTTGCCCTGACCGTGCTGTGCAGCGCCTACCTCCTGTGGCTGGCCTGGAAGATCGCCAATGCCGCCCCGCCCCCTGAGTCGGATATCGAGGGCACGCCGCTGACCTTCCTTCAGGCGGCCGCCTTCCAATGGGTCAACCCCAAGGCGATCTACATGGCGATCACCGCGCAGACCTATTACGCGCCCCAGGGCGGCGGATGGATCGGCGCGGCCCTGGTGGCGGGGGTCTTCTCGATGACGAACCTGCCCTCGGTCAGTGTCTGGGCCTGGCTCGGGGTGCAGATGAAGCGCATCCTGGGCACGGGACGGCTCTTGCGGGCCTTCAACATCGCCATGGCGCTGCTTCTGGTGGCGACGCTCATTCCGCTTCTGCAGGGGTAGGGTCCACGATCTCCAGCGCGAGGTGATAGACGTATTCGCCCTCTGCGGTCAGACGCCGCGCAAGCCAGGTGTTCAGATCGGGGCTGAACCAGAAGACGGATGCGTAGGGCACCTCATTGGTGACACCCAGAATGGTGAAACTGCCCTGCATGGAGAACGCGATCCGGTAGGTCTGGTATATCCCCATGGGCACATGGATCGGTTCCGCCGTCACCGACAGGGTCCAGTCGAAGGGGCCGAGCTCGGCGAAATCGACACCCGGCACGCAGCCCAGGACCGAGAACTGGAACCCCCGGCCCCGGCTGCAATCGACAACGAAGGCGCCGCTGCCCTCGGCGCGGTTTCCGGCCCGCAACGGCCAGGCATCGGCGGGGGTGCCCACGTCGAATCGCGGCTCGATGATCGGGCCGTCGGGGCCGGCGGCCTGCACCATCAGCGGAAACATCCCGCGATAGCGCGGCGCGGGCGGGGCCGGAGGGTCGGAGGCGTCAAGCTCCTCCTCCACCACCGCATGCGGCAACAGGAAATCCTCGCCCGCCACCTCGTGCCAGATGCGCACGATCGCGGCATTGGTCGGGCGGGGCCGCGCGTTGCCGGTGAACCAGCCGACAAGGTCGTTGATCGCGGCCTCCATCTCGTCGGTCGTGTCCACATCCGCCCGGATCGCAAGGTAACGGATCTGGCGGTCCTCGGGCGGTGGCATCCACGCAACCGGCGGCATCTCCTGCGCCTCGACCCCCGCGACATATTCGCCAAGCCAGGTCTCTAACACGGTCTCGTTGGGGTCGAGCGTATAGGCCATGCGCGCATGATAGGCCGCCTGATCCGCCAGCCCGGCATCGCGCAGGGTGCGGAAGGCGGTGACATGGGTCCAGATGCTGAACGGCCTGAGCCGCGACAACTGGCGATAGGCCCGCCCCGCCTCTGCCATGTTGCCGAGCCGTTCATGCGCCTGGCCAAGCTCGCTCCAGACCGGCTCGTAATTCGGGGCGATTGCCGCCGCGCGCTCCAGCGTCTCCACGCTGTCCTGATACCGACCGGTCTGGTTCAGCAGCCACCCCAGGCGGTATCGCGGCCAGGACCGGTCGGGCTGCACGGTGATCAGGTGGCGCAGATCGGCCTCGGCCTCGTCCCATCGTTCCAGATTTCCCAATGCAACGCTGCGCCGCCCAAGCGCGTAGGCGCTGTCGGGGTCGAGCGTCAGCGCCTGATCGTAATAGGAAACCGCCTCCGCGTCCCGGTCGTTCGCCTCATAGGCGCGCCCCAGATCGGTCAGCGCCTCGACCCTGTCCTCGGCCGAGTCCAGCAGCCGCTCGCAGGCCGCGACACGCGCCTCAAACCCCGCGCTGCCACTGCCGCAGAGCGCAGCGTCGTCGGCCAGGGCCGGGGTGACCGCCAGGGCCAATGCAAGTGCCGGGATCAGATGTCGCATCATGCGGGCAGTCTACCACGGCCCGCGACCTGCACAAAATCACAGACTCAGAACGGCACGTCATCCGCCGCATCCGCCGCCACCAGGAACCGGCCCACGACATGCTTGATGCCCGCCTTGTCGAAGGCGATCTCCAGCTTGTCGCCCTCGACCCCTTCGACCCGGCCATAGCCGAATTTCCGGTGAAACACGCGCGCGCCGATCTCGAAGGCGGACACCGCCTCGGCATCAATGACGAAATTCTTCGCCTCGCGCGGCTGGCTCAGGCCCCGCGCGCCCTGGTTGGCCTGCATCCGTTTCCAGCCCGGCGAATTGTAGACATCGGCGCGGCTGGCCTTCTCGTGCATGCCCGAGCCGCCGAACTCTCGCGCGCCGCCACCCTGATGCCCGTAAAGCCCCGGCGGCGTCAGCACCTCGACGTGATCCTCGGGCAATTCGTCGATGAAGCGCGAGGGCAGCTGGTTCTGCCATTGCCCGTAGACCCGGCGGTTGCCCGCGAAAGAGATCGTGCAGACCGCCTCGGCCCGCGTGATGCCGACATAGGCCAGGCGGCGTTCCTCCTCCAACCCCTTCATGCCCTCTTCGTCCATCGCGCGCTGGCTGGGGAACAACCCATCTTCCCATCCCGGCAGAAACACGGCGGGAAATTCCAGCCCCTTGGCGGCATGCAGCGTCATCAAGGTCACTTTCGGCTCATCGGCGTCCGATTCGTTGTCCATGATGAGGGAGACATGCTCCAGGAACCCTTGCAGGTTCTCGAACCCTTCCAGCGCCTTGACCAGTTCCTTGAGGTTCTCCAGCCGCCCCGGCGCTTCCGGGGTCTTGTCGTTCTGCCACATCGTGGTGTAGCCGCTTTCGTCCAGGATGATCTCGGCCAGTTCGACATGGCTGATCCGGCCCGCGGGCGCGTCCTCCTCGATCAGATCGCTATCGGGCCCCACGGCGCGCATCGGCCCTTGCAGCATCGCGCGCCAGCGGTCGATGCCGGCCACGAAGCGCGCCAGTTCCGTGGCCCCCTTGCCGGTCAGCCCCTTGGCGGCCAACAGCACCCGCGCGCCTTCCAGAAGCGAGACGCCATTCGCCCGCGCGGCACCTTGTATCTTCTGCTGCGCCTTCTCGCCGAGCCCGCGTTTCGGCGTGTTGACGATGCGTTCAAAGGCCAGATCGTCCTCGGGGCTGATCACGAGGCGGAAATAGGCCATCGCGTCGCGGATCTCCATGCGTTCATAGAAACGCGGGCCGCCGATGACGCGATAGGGCAGACCGATGGTCAGGAACCGATCCTCGAAGGCGCGCATCTGGTGGCTGGCGCGCACCAGGATGGCGATGTCATCGAGGCTGAGCGGGGCCATGCCACGGGTGCCGCCCTGCATCGATTCGATCTCGTCGCCGATCCAGCGCGCCTCCTCGTCGCCGTCCCAATGGCCGATCAGGCGGACCTTCTCGCCGCCCTCGGCCTCAGTCCAGAGTGTCTTGCCCAATCGGCCCTTGTTGCCCTCGATCACGCCCGCGGCGGCGGCCAGGATGTGCTCGGTCGAGCGGTAGTTCTGCTCCAGCCGGATCACCTTGGCGCCCGGAAAATCCTTGTCGAAGCGCAGGATGTTGCCGACCTCGGCGCCGCGCCAGCCATAGATCGACTGGTCGTCATCGCCGACGCAGCAGATATTCCTGTGCCCCTGCGCCAGCAGCCGCAGCCAGAGATATTGCGCCACGTTGGTATCCTGGTACTCGTCCACGAGGATGTAGCGAAACCAGGTCTGGTATTGCTTGAGGATGTCGGGATGGGCCTGGAAGATGGTCACGACGTGAAGCAGCAGGTCGCCGAAATCGGTGGCGTTCAGCTCGCGCAACCGGCGCTGATAGGCGGCGTAGAGCTCGACCGCGCGGTCGTTGAAGGCCCCGGTCTCGGCGGCGGGGACGTTTTCGGGCGTCCAGGCGCGGTTCTTCCACTTGTCGATCACCGCGGCCAGCGCGCGGGCGGGCCAGCGTTTCTCGTCCATCCCATCGGCGATGATGAGCTGTTTCAGCAGGCGGACCTGATCATCGGTGTCCAGAATCGTGAAGTTCGATTTCAGCCCCGCCAGTTCCGCATGGCGGCGCAAGAGCTTGACGCAGATCGCGTGGAACGTGCCGAGCCAGGGCATCCCCTCGACCGGCTGGTTCAGCAGCCTGGACACCCGCAGCTTCATCTCGCGCGCGGCCTTGTTGGTGAAGGTCACGGCGAGGATTTCATTCGGGCGCGCCGCGTTCGTCGACAGCAGATGCGCGATGCGCGCGGTCAGCGCCCGTGTCTTGCCGGTGCCGGCACCCGCCAGCATCAGGACGGGGCCATCCAGCGTCTCCACCGCCTCGCGCTGCGGCGCGTTGAGGCCATCGAGATAGGGCTGCGGACGCGCCGCCATCGCGCGTTGCGACAGCGAGGAATAGGCGGTTTCATCGTCGAAGATATCCATGCGCGCGAGCCTAGCGCAGGGCGGGGGTGAATTAAAGCTCTGTTCACAGTCTGTTCTATTTCTTTTCCACTATGCGCCGGTTGCGAGTTCGGGAGCCTCCGGCGGAGGTATTTCAGACAAAATGAAAGAGGGGGCGCGCGTTAACCTTGATGGGGGGTTAACGGGGCTGGACAGTGCCGGTGCGGCGGGGTTCTGTGACCGGAATGGAATTGAACAGCCGATATCCCGGTCTTTGCGACCTCGAGGCGCGCGCGAAGGCGCGCATTCCACATTTCGTCTGGGAGTATCTGGACAGCGGCACCGGCGTCGAGGCGACTCAAAGGCGCAATCGGCGGATGCTGGACGCGGTGCTGTTCCAGCCCGCGATCCTCGAGGGCGAAGGGGCGGCCGATCTGTCCTGTTCGCTGATGGGGCGGGACTATCCGGTGCCCTTCGGCATCGCGCCGCTTGGCATGTCGGGGCTGATCTGGCCCAAGGCGGAGAAATTGCTGGCCGCCCATGCCGGAACGGTGGGCATTCCCTATGGGCTGTCCACCGTGGCGACAGAGGTGCCCGAAGAGGTCGGGCCGGTAGCGGGTGGTCAGGGCTGGTTCCAGCTCTATCCGCCGCGCGATCCGGGGATACGTGCCGATATGCTGGCGCGGGCAAGGAGTGCCGGGTTCGAGGTGCTGGTCCTGACCTGCGACGTGCCGATTGCCTCGCGCCGGGAACGCCAGACGCGCGGCGGGCTGGTGCAGCCGCCCCGCCTGACGCCGCGCCTTCTGGCGCAGGTGGCGCGCTGTCCGGTCTGGGCGGCGGGCATGCTGCGCGGCGGGCTGCCGCATATGAAGTTCCTCAACAAATACAGTCAGGCCACCGGTCCCCTGCCCTCGACCGCGCATATCGGATACCTGCTGCGCACCGCGCCGGATTGGGCATACCTGGAGACCCTGCGCAGCGAATGGGCGGGCAAGCTGGTGATCAAGGGCGTGATGGACCCCGCCCCGGTGGCGCGTCTGGAGGCGATGGGGGTCGATGCGCTCTGGGTCTCGAACCATGCCGGGCGGCAGTTCGACGGCGCGCCCGCCAGCATCGAGGCGCTGCCCGCCATCCGCGCGGCAACCTCCCTGCCGGTGATCTTCGACAGCGGCATCGAGGGCGGGCTGGACATCCTGCGCGCGCTGGCACTGGGGGCCGATTTCGTGATGATGGGGCGGGCCTGGCACTATGCGCTTGGCGCGCTCGGGGCGGCGGGGCCCGCGCATCTGCACGCGATGCTGGTTGCGGATATGGCGTCTTGCATGGGGCAGGTCGGGGCGCGGGATCTGGGCGGGCTGGCGGCGCGGCTGGTGCGGCCCGGTCAGGCGTGACGGGGGCCGCGCGTCGATGCGCAGGCGCGATGCGTCGCTTCCTGATATGGCCGTGTCCGGAACCCCTATACCCTGCGCGTCGACACACACCGCGCGACAGGCTATGTTACCGCTAACGCCGCATCGCAACGCAAATGCCTTGGCAGCGCAGAATTTTGCGCCTAGCCTGCGCGGCACCGAAGAACAGGGGGACCGAACCAATGGCCGAGTTTCAGAAGATCCTGATTGCCAATCGCGGCGAGATCGCCATCCGCATCATGCGCGCGGCCAACGAGATGGGCAAACGCACCGTCGCGGTCTATGCCGATGAGGACAAGCTGTCGCTGCACCGGTTCAAGGCGGACGAGGCCTACAGGATCGGCGAGGGGCTCGGCCCCGTCGCGGCCTATCTCAGCATCGAGGAGGTCATCCGCGTCGCCAAGATGTGCGGCGCCGATGCTATCCATCCGGGCTATGGCCTCTTGTCCGAGAACCCCGATTTCGTCGATGCCTGCGACGCGGCGGGGATTCGGTTCATCGGCCCCCGCGCCGAGACCATGCGCGCGCTTGGCGACAAGGCCAGCGCGCGGCAGGTGGCGATCGCGGCGGGCGTGCCGGTGATCCCCGCGACGGGGGTTCTGGGCGACGACATGAAGAAGGTCCGAAAGGAGGCCGACGAGATCGGCTACCCCCTCATGCTCAAGGCCTCCTGGGGCGGCGGAGGCAGGGGCATGCGCCCCATCCAGAGCGCCGATGAACTGGAGGAGATGGGGTGGATGCCGCTCTCACCCTGACGGCATCGCGATGTGCTATACTCGTGGTGTCGAAGCACAAGCTGAA
>NZ_JABJVX010000015.1 GCF_013155465.1 Alterinioella nitratireducens
CGACAATCGCCGCCCTGTAACTGCGGCCGAGCCAAGGCCGAAGAGCAAAGTTACACCATTTCCCGGGACACTATCCGCCGCTTGAAGCCCAGATAGGGCAACAACCCGAAAGGCGCTCCAATGCTTAATGATATCTCAACCCCGGTTTCGGGGCCTAATCCTTTGTGTCCGGACAAGATGTCAGCCCGTGCACGCTTCGAAGAACTCGGTCGCATCCTGGCTACAGGCGTCCTTCGCCTGAACGCCGCACAGTCCAGCTCTTTATCTGCCGACATCGGAGACAGTTGTGTGGACTTCTCGCCCCGAAAGAGCGGTGGTCGTCGTGCAAAACGTTTGCCGCTAGGAGGAATTAATGAAGCATGACAATAAGATAACGCCCGCAAAGCCGGGTCTGGAACCAAAGACTGATCAAACCGTCCTGGTCCGCATCGCTGCATTGAAGGCCATGTCGGTCAAAGACTTGAAGGCCCAATGGGAAAACCTCTTCGGCACTGCAGCGCCGAACAACAGCCGCAAGTTTCTGGAATTCAGGATCGCCTATCGCATCCAGGAACTGACCTACGGCGGCCCCGATAGGGAAACGCGCCGGATGCTGGATCAGCTGGCTGATGAGGTCGAGGGGCATGCGCGGCGCAAGCACCGGATCGCGGATCCCCGAAATCCCGTCACGGGCACCAAACTCATCCGCGAATGGGCCGGCGTTGAGCACACCGTAACCGTGCTGAAAGACGGCTTCGACTGGCAGAGCCGAAAATACAAATCGCTCTCGGCCGTGGCCCGTGCCATCACCGGAACGCGCTGGAACGGCTATCGCTTCTTCGGGCTGCGTGAGCGCAAGCGGGAGGAAGCATAATGGACATCAACGCCCGGCCGAACCGTCGGCTGCGCTGCGCCATCTACACCCGCAAGTCGACCGAAGAAGGTCTCGACATGGAGTTCAACACCCTCGACGCCCAGCGAGAGGCCTGCGAAGCCTATATCGCCAGCCAGCGATCCGAGGGCTGGGTTGCGACCCGCGAACGTTACGACGATGGCGGTTTTTCTGGTGGCACCCTCGAGCGGCCCGGTCTCAAGCAGCTTCTGGCCGACATCGACGATGGCTTGATCGACGTCGTCGTAGTTTACAAGATCGACCGTCTGTCGCGGTCGCTGATGGATTTCTCCAAGCTGGTCGAGATCTTCGACCGCAACGGCGTCACCTTCGTCTCGGTCACGCAGTCGTTCAATACCACCACGTCAATGGGACGGTTGACGCTGAACATCCTGCTCAGTTTCGCCCAGTTTGAACGCGAGGTGATCGGTGAACGGATCCGCGACAAAGTTGCCGCGTCCCGCAAACGCGGGATCTGGATGGGCGGCTACGTGCCCCTCGGCTACGATGTGCTGGATCGCAAACTGGTGGTCAATGACGCCGAGGCCGCATCGGTGCGTCGCATCTTCGAGCGGTTCGTTGAACTCGGCTCCGCCACGGTTCTGGCACGCGAACTCCGCCGCGAGGGATTCCGCAACAAGCAGGGTACGCTGATCGACAAGGGCTATCTATACCGGCTCCTGAAGAACCGCGTCTATCGTGGGGAGGCTGTTCACAAGGGCACGGCGTACCCTGGCGAGCACGACGCGATCATCGACGACAACCTCTGGGATCGGGCCCATGCCATCCTGAGGGAGAGCCCCCGCAAACGCGCCAATAACAGTCGGTCGCGGACCCCCGCGCTTCTGAAAGGGCTGATCTTCAGCGACACCGGGGCGGCGATGACACCCACCAGCACCAAGAAGGGCGCGAAGCTTTACCGCTACTATGTGTCAATGGACGTCATCCGGAACCGCGAGACCGGCGAAGAGACCGCCCCGATGCGGCTGGCAGCTGGAATGGTCGAGAACGCGGTCGTGGCCGAAGTTCGGCGCATTCTTCAGACGCCAGAGGTCGTGACGCAGGTGATGGCAGCCCTGAAAAAAGAACAAGGTGCAGTTTCAGAGGCCGACGCCATCACGGCGCTGCATGAGTTCCGCGCGCTCTGGGCACAACTGTTCCCGGCCGAGCAGGCTCGGATCATCCAGCTTCTCGTCCGGCGCGTCACCGTGACCACCGCCGGGCTCGAGGTGGACATTCGCCCTGAAGGGATTGCGGGCGTCATTCGCGAGATGGTTGCCCCACGCGGAATGGAGGCGGCGGAATGACAAAGCCCGACGACACGATCCGGATCCTGATCCCCCTGAAAGTGCGCAAAAAGAATGGGCGGCCCAAGATCCTGCCGCCCGCCAACTATCAGCCCAGCGAAGACCAGACACAGGATGCGCATGTCTTGCGCGCCATCGGCCGGGCATGGGGCTGGCGGCGGCGCATGGACGCGGGCGAGTTCGCCACAATCCAGGAACTAGCTGAGGCGGTCGGGTTGGCCGAGCGTCATGTCAGCCGCCAGTTGCGCCTGGCTTACCTCGCACCAGAGGTGTTGAAGCGGCTGACTTGCGGGCGAGAGGCGCCGGCGGTCAGCCTCTACGATTTGTGCTTTCTGGCGGGAGAGACATGGCAAGAACAGGTCGAGCGGGTTTTCCACTGATCGAGCGGTCGAGCGATGGACAGGCTTCAGAACTGGCTATCGTCGTTGCGCCGCACCTATCTGTGGTTCCACTTTCGCAGCCAAGCGAAACGCTCTGGATCCTGCCCCAGCAGATAGGCGCGGATACGATCGCGCGCATCGGATCCCGAACGGATGAGCAGCGCCCGTAGATCCTGGTCGATCGCCCGGCGTTCAGCGCCCAACGCTTCAGCCTTCGCATACCACTCGTGACCGACCGCGAGATCCCCAAGTTCCATCGAGACGGCGCCAAGTAAGGTGCATGGCCTGAAATCAGTCGGCGTCAGTTCGTGGGCTTCCAGTCCGAGTGACCTTGCCTCAGAGAGGCGGCCGACATCCCGCATCGCGCCTCCGCGCGTCGTCAGCAGGGCAGATCGCGGTTTCGGACTTCGACCTGCCTTCTCGAGCGCCGCACCTGTCACATCTAAAGCCTGCTGGGGTTCGTCGGCCTTCCGCCAATGCGCACTGGCATTCACAGCGTTCCACGGATCGTCGCTTTTCTCCCATGCCTTCGTCAGCGCTTCGGCCTCGAGCCGATGCCAGGCTTGTTGGAGGGAATCTGTCCAGCAGTCGACTGCCTCGGTCGACAGCCAGGCGACGTCCTCAGGCGTTAGGCGGTTGCCGTTCGCGACCTGTTTCAGCAGCCGCATTGCACGCGGATAGTGCTCGGTCTCGATGAAGCCGATATCGAACCGATCCCGCAACTCGCGTGCTTCACGCTTCCGTCGAAGCACGGGGTCGTTCTCCATGGCAGCAAAACGTGCCTTGATCGCCGCATCCATCGCCTCAGACTTTTGGGCTTGTGCGGCGGCCGCCCTGTCAGCGTCTTCCTTCGCCCGTTGAATACGCTCTGACCGCTCGCGCCCCGCGGCCTCCTCGAATGTGGGGCGATCGATCTGTCCGGTCGACAAAGCCAAGAGGGAACTGAGACCGCCGGAAGTTAGGAACGCCTCCGCCAAGGTGGTCAGCGTCTCGCCCGCCTCGATCTTTTGCAGAATTCCATTCAACCGCGCGCCGACGAGCGCTGCGCCCGGCAAGTCATCGACAAGATACTTTTCCGCTAAACCAGCTTGGGACGGCCCCGCCATCAAAAAAACCTGCGTAATTAGGATACTGCTGAAAACAAGCATGCTTGCAGGCGGGAATGCAACGCGAAAAATGCCTAGAAGTCAGAGGGATATGCCTGTGCCCCACCGTTACGACAACGCGCCACTCGGCCTACACACCCAACTGCTGTCCAGGGCCCATTCAACATGCCGCCAGGCTATGAGCGGAAAATCTATTTTTCATCAACGACTTCACGTGAGCGTTTGCACCGTTTCGAAGAACCACGCCGCCTTCGGGTGTCTCTGTTCGCCCCGATGGCGGTAAGAATTACCGCAACTGCGGCGCAGTCTATTCTCGCCAAGCGTCTGAAAAGACGTCCAGTTTTAAATCCGTCCCGATCTGGGTGGAGGGCGGCTGGAAAGAGACACGAGGCGTTCAGAGACAGATTTCGGTCAAATCGTTAGTCTCCGAAAGTCGCATGGCCTCGTTAAACCCCTTTGAACCAAAAAGAAAAAAGGCCCCGCTAGGGACCTCATCTCGGGTTCGCAATGTGTAAGTGGCGGAGGGGATGGGTCTGACATCCAACCTCCTCCGCCCGCTAAGTAATTGTTATTATTTATATTTGAAGGCAGTTGGAACCCCCACCTCTTCAAACGCGACTGGTATCGAACCCAGCTCCGAAGCACGTCGCCTGATGCGAGCATGTCGCATGAATGGCGTTTCCTTCAGCTTGTGTTTCGACATCGCGAGATTGGCACATCGCGATACCGTCTGGGGTGAGCGGCATCCCCTCCATCTCCGTTGCCGCGTCACCTTATCGACGCCCCCCTATCGCTGAACCAAGAGCCGCCGCGTGCACGGCGCAACCCGTTGCTCCTGCCGATACCTTGCGGAAGATCAGCGACTCGAACCCAATGCGTCGAAACGGACCGGGGCGCCGCCGGTCAGAGGATTGGCGCTATAGTCGAGACGGAAGCCGGACAGATGGGCATCGGCAAAGGCCCGCAGGAATCCCGCGCGCGTCACGTCCCTCCCCGCCTGCAGCAGGACCTCGGCCAGGAGGCCGCCGGCGATCCGGGCATGAGCTTCGATCGGAGGCACGTCGAGCTCGGTAACAAGTTGACCGAGGCCGGTATAGACCACCACCGGCCGTGCTGGCGGCAAGCGCCGGGCTGGGGCAAGCAACCTGCGGTCGAGCCAGAGGCGCGCCCTCGGAGCTTCGGACAACATACGCTCCAAGGCTTTCGCATCCAGCACGACCACCTCTGACGCGGAAGCTGCGCCTGTGTCGTTTGCCACTGTCCCGCCGGCCATGGTGAGCGACTCAGCGAGCGCTGCCGCTTCGGCTCCGGCGGGCAGAATGGCTACCGCGCCGTCTGCGTCGGCGGCCAGACTCTTCGCCAGCGCGCGACGCAGGTCTTGCGTCGAGGGCAGAAAATCGCGCAACAATCCTGGATCCTCGTCACCCTCCAGCTGGCCGAAGGGAAACAGCACCGGCACCCCGGCTTCAAGGTAGGAGGGCAGCCACGCCTGCGGGAGCGCAAGGGCCGCGAAGACGCCAGCGTCATCCGGCAAAGTCGTCGCCGTGAGAAAGACGAACTCCACCTGCCGACCATACACTCTGGCGCCGCCAAGGCGCGCCTCCATCGCTGTCTTCAAATGGGCCAGATAATCGGCCCCCTCGCGGTCGGTGATGGCCGGAATCCCGAAAGTCACCGAGGCCTCGCCGACTCCGGTGCGCTGGATCTGCGGAAGCGCGGTGAGGTAATCGAACAGCGCCGCAGCCTCGCGGTCGCTCAGCGCATAGCGCGGCATCAGACGGCTCAGGTCGCGCCCGCCCGCCGCTACACCGCTCCGCACGGCGGAGGCAAAGGAAGCACGATCATAGGCCCGGCGCTCCTGGGTGACGCGGGAGAGAGCGGGCCCGTCAATGGGCGGCACGCGGCCTTCCTGCCCGCCAAGACCGTCGGCGCCGTGACAGGACTTGCAGGGCAGTTGGGCGACCCTTCGCGCCGCGGCCTCGCTGTCGAGCCGTTCAGCCCTGCCGCCGAATATCGCTGCGCCAAGCGCGGAGTGCGGTTCCGCATGACTGGCGCCGGCCGCCGAGGCAAGCGAAACCAGAAGAGCAAATCCAGCCGGACTAATGGGCCATCGCATCGACGATCCGCTTCAGTTCCTCGGGCATCGGCATCGACAGCGAGCGATAGAAGCGCCCTTCCGAGATCCGCCCCACAAGGAACATGGGGTCGTGCAGCACGATGTTCGCATAATCGGCATCGAAGGCCGCAAGGAGGCGCGTGATCTCGTCCGGCGATCCGGTCAGCCATGACCAGCGGGGTCCGGCGCCAAAGCTGTCCGCCGCATCGCGCATCAGTTCGGGCGTGTCGGTCGTCGGGTCGATGGTAATCGACAACAGCCGCACCGGCGCGTCCTCCGGCAACAGGTCCTGGAGGTCGGCCATCACCACATTGCCGAGCGGACAGATCGAGTCGCAGGTCGTGTAACTGAAGTTCAACACCACGATCTGACCCTGGGTCAAAGGCCCCTTCAGGCGCTGGAGATTGGCGTTCTGATCGATCAGCGTGACATCCGGCACCGCCAACCGCTCAATGGAGAAGCTGCCGCTCGCCGCCGCGGGGAGATGGCCGGCAGTATCATCCGAATGAGCCTCGGCCGGTCCGGGGCCGGTCACAGGCCCCGAGCCCAGGACCGCCGCGATCAGGCCCGCCCCCCAAACGGAGCGACAGAAGCAAACACCTGTCATGGAAGGTCTCCTTTCTCGGCGGTGATCACGGTTCCCGATACGAGGGCATATTGCGCCGGGAGGTCGAGCGGTTGCACCGCATAGGGGCCTTCGTGGGGCAGGACGATCTCGGCCCGCAGCGTGCCGTCCGGCCCCGCCGTCGCCGTGACCTGGGTGGACCAGCCACTGATCATGCTCGGCACCAGCAGCGTCAGCGCTGGCAGGTCCACCGCGGTGCCGTCGATGTCGCGAAGGCTGAGTTCAAAGGTTTCGCGCTGCCCTGCAACCGGCGGCGCGTCGAGCATTGGTACCAGCCGCACCCGCGTGAGGCTGCGCCGTTCCATCTCGCCCTCCACGTCGAACCTGATGCAGGTGGACAGGTCGCCGATATCGGTGGTCAGCACCAGCTCCCAAGCGCCGGCTCCGAAGGCCCAGACGGTCTCATAGACGCCGGGCGCCACTTCCGTGAAGCTGCGGTCGACCGCGTGGACGAAACGGGGCACGCCGCCGCGCAGGCGAACCGAATCCATCGGTGGCATCTCGACCGACGAAGCCGTCTCGCCGATGATCCAGCCCGTCTGGTTCTCGGGCGACACGGCGATGATCTGCGGCGAAGGCAGCAGCGGCACCAGCAGGCGGGCGTCATCTTCAGGCATCGGCATGGCGCCTCCGAAGGGCACGCGGCGCAGGATGGCCGACCGGCCGAGGCTGACCGTCGCGAGGTCGAGCGCGCCGACGAAGCCGCCATCGGGGCTGAACAGATACGCCGCGTTGTCGGTGAAGGATACGTCCGACACCGATTTGCCGTTCAGGGAAAGCTGCTGGACCACCCGTCCCCGGCCGAAATCAACCAGCGCAACCAGCGAGTCCCGAGGGGTCCAGAGCACTCCGATCCTCCCGTCCGGCCCCGTCGTGACCCGGTCGAACGGGGTGCCGAGGGGGAGGTCGATGGCCCGATCGGCTGCGTCGGCATAGCGGATCTGCGCGGACTCGGCCTCGCCGGTGATCCCGATCAGGCCCTGTGTGCCGATCGCTGCAACCGAGAGCAGCGGCGCGGGAAACGTCGCTTGCATGACCTCGCGCCCGGTCACCCCATCGAGAAGGAGCGCCTTTCCCTGCGCGTCGAATGCGACGAAGTTCGGATTGTCCGGATCGTCCGAGGCCACCAGCCATGGTGCTGCACCGAACGTCATGCGCTCGATTTCCGTCCCGTCGGCGGCCAGCGACACGAGGCTGCCCGAGGCGGTGCCGGCCCAGATGCGCCCCCGCGCCCCAACCGCAAGACTGGTGATAGGCTCGCCCAGATCTGCCACTGTTCGCCGCCCCGGGCCGGTCAGGTCCGCGGCCACGATCTGCCCCGACGGGCCGGCCGCCAGGGCCCGCATGTTGCGGCGATCAGTAGCAAAGGCGGTCGTGCCAGGGTCGAGCAGGTGCGCCGCGAGCATGTTGGAGCTGTAGAGGTTCAGCTTCGGGTCAACCACGCTGAGCGAGGCATCGCGGTTCAGCGTCGCGAACAGGATGCCGTTGAGGTAGACCGCGCCGACGGGCGTCCGCCGCGTGGCGCGGAAGTTCTGCGCGACACGGGCGCAGCTGGCGTTATCCTTGGCCATCGGCCGTGCCCATCCCATAAGGTACAGACCCCGCGGCGCGGCGCCGGTCGCGGGCTCGGACAGGCGCACCTGCAGACGCACGTTGCGACCCGCCTCTGCCCGGACCTCGGCAGTGCTTATCGGATCATAGAGGTTAAGTGTCGCGGTCAGGCTGGACTGCGCCGCAGCAGGACCCGACACCACCACGCCAGCTGCGAGCAGCAGGCCAGCGAGCAGCCGGATGAGCCCGAAGCGGGGGCCGGCAGCTGAACGCGCCTGCCTCATCTCAAGAACCGGCTGCAGGCGCTGCCCCTGAACTCATCCAACGGGCGGTCGCCCAGCTGCTCTTTCGACACCACGTCGATCAGCCCCCAGACCCCGCCCGAGCGCAGGTGGGTCGGCCCGTCGAAGAACAGGTAGCAGCCCGGGGTCACCGTTTTGGTCAGCGAAGCCGTCATCGCCTTGCCCGGCGCCAGCAAGGCGCCGCGCGGAAAGCCGAAGCCTGGGAACAGGTCGTCATAATCCTGCGCCACGGTGACGAAGGCCCGCTGACGCGCCCGGCCGCCGGGATGCACGACATGGACGACGATCTCCTCGCCCTCGACCGCGCGCACGACAGGGATCGGCGCCTCGGGCCAGGTTGGCACCTCGTCTCCGGTGAGTCGGAAGAGCGAGGCTGAGGTGTCGTTGGGACTGGCCGCAGCGCCATAGTCATAGGCATTGAAGTCGTAGTGACGTTCGATATCGGACCCGTTGCCCTGCCAGTCGCGCAGGCGGATGTCGAAGGGTTCGCTGCGATAGCTGATCCCGTTCTCGCCAAAATCATAGCTGTCGTCGCACACCTGGCAATCGGCGACGAGCTTGCGCCGTGTCGCGTCAACCCGCGGGAAAGGCCAGTTCACCAGGAGCCCAGGGTCGATCCGCGCGATGGCGGCGTCGTTCAGCGTCAGACGGTTCAGGTCGAGACCCGCGATCACACCCCCTTCAGCCGTGCGCGCCTCAAGATCGCCGAGGGTCCGGATGCCAGCGGCCGTCAAGCGGCGCAGCGTTGCCGGATCAATCTCAATCACCTGCCGCAACTCCACATCGCGCAGCAGCCGATTGGTGTTCAGAAGGTCGGCCAGGCTGCGGCCGCCGCCGGGCTGCAGAACCGCGGACGATTTCCAGCTGTTGGCGCTTTCGCGGTCGCGCAGGTTCAGCCCGTCCTGCCAGAAGAGCGTGACCTGACGGATCCGGCGTTCCGTTCCGGACGGTCCATGCAACGTGACCGTGGTCGCCGAAATGGGCGTGGCGTGCCGTCCGTCGCCATCCAGCGGCTGCGGCAGGAGGACGAAGCTCCGGCAATTCCCTTGCCGCGCGGTGAGCGCCCCAAGGTCGGGCAGGTTCCTGGAGGGGAAACGCTGGACCTCGAGTCCAAGCAAGCGCTGCAGGACCGTCTCCCGCGTAAGCAACTGATCGTTCGCACCGAGCAGCGGTTTGTCGCAGCCAGCGGCGTCAAAAGGCAGCCGCCTGACCCGTTCCTCTGACAGCGCGGCATTCTGCGGCGCCACGGTTACGGCGCCGATCAGGCCGTGGGACGTATGCCCAATCACGTCTCCGAAGGACTTGATCGGCAGTGCGCCGAAGGCATAGGGCTTGTACTCCACATCCAGATCGAACGCCCGAACCATGTCCCAGAGCTGAACTTCGACGCGGCCGATCGCCTCAAGAGCGGGGCGAAACTCCTCGAGAATTTCGGTTAATCGTGCATCTGAGATTCCGCGGTCGCGGAGGAGTGCGCGAAGCCTGCTCTCGAAGTCCTCCACGCCGCTGCCGTTGAGGTCAGGAAGGATCAAGCTGTTGATTTTCACCCAGAACTGAGCCGGGTTTTTCACCGAGAAGTGAGCCACCTCTGATTATGGATTTCGGGTCATGCTGGGGTCAAGTTGTGTGTTGTCTCCTTCTTTTTCTTGGCAGCTGATGCTGCAGCTGAGCTTGTCTTGAACCGGAAGCTGTCGTTTCCGGTCTCCAGGATGTGGCAGCGGTGGGTCAGGCGGTCGAGAAGGGCCGTGGTCATCTTGGCGTCGCCAAAGACCGTGGCCCACTCGCTGAAGCTGAGGTTGGTGGTGATGACGACGCTTGTGCGCTCGTAAAGTTTGCTCAGCAGATGGAAGAGCAGCGCACCGCCCGAGGCGCTGAACGGCAGGTAGCCCAGTTCGTCGAGGATCACGAGGTCGAGCTTGGTGAGGGCCTCGGCGATCTGCCCGGCCTTGCCCTTGGCCTTTTCCTGCTCGAGCGTGTTGACCAGCTCAATGGTCGAGAAGAAGCGGACCCTTCGCCGGTGATGCTCGACAGCCTGGACGCCGAGGGCCGTCGCGACATGGGTCTTGCCAGTGCCCGGCCCACCGATCAGCACGACGTTCTGTGCCCCGTCCATGAACTCGCAGCGGTGCAGGGTCCGGACCGTGGCCTCGTTGATCTCGCTGGCGGCGAAGTCGAAGCCCGAGAGATCCTTGTAGGCTGGGAAGCGTGCCGCTTTCATGTGATAGGCGATGGAACGGACCTCGCGTTCAGCCAGTTCGGCCTTCAGCAGTTGCGACAGGGTCGGGATGGCGGCTTCAAAAGCCGGGGCACCTTGCTCGATCAGGTCGGTGACGGCCTGCGCCATGCCGTGCATCTTCAGACTGCGCAGCATGATGACGACGGCGCCGGCGGCGGGATCATGACGCATGGCGGCCTCCGGCGATCTGGGCGCGCAGACCGTCATAGCGTTCGACATTGGCTTTGGGTTCGCGGTGCAGGGCCAGAGCCTGCGGGGTATCGAGTGGCGGCCCGCCGATCACCTTGCCGTCGACCAGCCGATGCAGCAGGTTCAGCACATGGGTCTTGGTCGGCACGCCCTCTTCCAAAGCCAGTTCCACGGCGGTGAGCACGGCCTGTTCATCGTGCTGCAGCACGAGGGCCAGGATATCGACCATCTCGCGGTCACCACCAGGCTTGCGGAGCATGTGATCCTGCAGCTGCCTGAAGGCAGGCGGCAATTCCAGGAAGGGTGCGCCGTTCCGAAGGGCTCCGGGTTTGCGCTGCACGACTGCCAGGTAATGTCGCCAGTCGTAGATGGTCCGCGGCGGTAGTTGATGGTTGCGCTGGATCACACGGGCATGCTCGCACAAGATGTTGCCCTCGGCCGCCACGACCAGCCGGTCCGGATAGATCCGCAGGCTGACAGGCCGGTTGGCAAACGACGCCGGAACGCTGTAGCGATTGCGCTCGAAGCTGATCAGACAGGTCGGCGAGACGCGCTTGCTCAGCTCGATGAAGCCGTCAAAGGCCGCTGGCAACGGCATCAGTGCGGCTTGCTCTTCGGCCCAGACATCGGCGATCGTGCCGGGCAGCGTGCCATGTGCCGTCTCGCGCCACAGCTCCAGGCACCGCTGCTCAAGCCAGGCGTTCAGCGCCGCAAGATCAGCGAAGTCCGGCATGCCGTGCAGCATCTGGTGGCGAGAGTCGCGGACATTTTTCTCCACCTGGCCTTTCTCCCAGCCCGCTGCCGGATTGCAGAACTCGGGCTCAAAGACATAGTGGTTCGCCATGGCAAGGAAGCGGATGTTGACCTGACGCTCCTTGCCCCGGCCAACACGATCCACCGCCGTGCGCATGTTATCGTAGATCCCTCGACCCGGCACGCCGCCGAAGACCCGGAATGCGTGCCAATGCGCATCGAACAGCATCTCGTGGGTCTGCAACGGGTAAGCGCGCAGCAGGAAGGCCCGGCTGTGCGACAGCTTGATATGGGCGACCTGAAGCTTCGTGCGTTCGCCGCCCAGAACCGCAAAGTCTTCGCTCCAGTCGAACTGGAAGGCCTCGCCGGGATCAAAGTGCAGCGGCACAAAGGTCCCACGCCCCGTGGTCTGCTGTTCACGCTGCCGATCCGCCCGCCACCGTCGCGCAAAGGCCGCCACCCGGGCATAAGAGCCAGTGAAGCCAAGCACCACGAGATCGGCGTGCAACTGCTTCACCGTGCGTCGCTGCTTGCGCGACTTTCCGGCTTCGGTCTTTAGCCAACCCGCCAGCTTCTCGGCAAAGGGGTCCAGCTTGCTGTGCCGCTCCGGCGTCGAGAATTTTGGCTCGATGGTGTTCGCCGCCAGATGCTTGGTCACGGTATTCCGCGACACTCCCGTCAGTCGCGCGATCTCGCGGATCGACAGCTTCCGCCGCAGATGCATCCGTCGGATAATGTTCAATAGTCCCATGTGGATCACTCCGTTGCCCCCGCCGCTCACTGCTCTGGGGGAAGCTTCACATGGCTCAGTTCTCAGTGAAAATTATCCGCCTACCCGGCTCAGTTCTGGGTGAAAATCAACAGCCTAGGTGAATGGCCCGCTGCTCATCACAGTCGGCTGGACGCTGCGTGTCGGTAGTAGATTTCTAGCTATCACTTCATATCACTCGCATGCAGACGTCATGTGCACGAACTCCCCTAGAGAGGAGCGCCGAGCGCCCGGCTCATCCGCGCGGCACCATCGCAGACCAGCGCCTGCTGCAATTCCAGGGGCGGGCCCTCGAAGCGCAGCCGCGGCCCCGAGAGCGACAGAGCGCCGAATAGCTTCGCAGAGGTCCCAAAGACCGGGGCAGAGACCCCGGCGCAGTCGGCTTCCGTCTCACCGAGGCTCGTGGCCAGACCTGCAATGCGAACTTCCGTCGGTTCCGCCTCCTCTCCGAAGGCACGCAGCACATGTCCCGCCGCGCCACGGTCAAGCGGCCGCAAAGTCCCCGCCCGCACGCGATCGAGCGTCGAGTGATCGGAATCTACCCGCAGGACGCAAATGCGGTGCTCGCGGTCTTTCCTGACATGGAGCGAGGGACTTTCCGAGCCCTGTGCCACCAGGTCCTTCATGATCGGCAGGAGCGTTCGTTCGAGCCCCGCGGAACGCTGATAGATCTGGCCCAGCCGCAGAGCGGTAGGGCCGAGGGAGTACCGCCCGTCCGCGTCGCGGTGGACCATCCCCGCCGCCATGAGCGAGTCAAGCAGGCGCAGGATCGTGCTCTTGTAAAGGCCGGTCCGGCTGGACAGGCCGGCCAGCGTCATCGCCGCGCCCTCCTCGTCGAAGACTGACAGGACCGAAAAGGCCCTGTCGACCGCCGCCACACCTGTATCGCTCTTCACGCGTCCCTCCGCCCTTGCGGGTCACATCAAGTTCGTTACAGAATAGAATTACGTTCTGCTCTACGGAACGCAAGAGGAAGGAAGATGATGCGACAGGAGACCATGCTAATTGGGGGGCAGTGGGTTTCGGCCTCGGACGGGGGAACGCTCGACAGTTTCGACCCCTTTCTACAAAAGGTCTGGGCCACCATCCCGCAAGCGACCGAGGACGACGTGACCAGCGCCATCGAGGCGTCAGATGCGGCTTTCCGCGGCGGCTGGCGGCAAACCCCCGGACGCGACCGCGCGGTCCTGCTCAACCGGCTGGCCGACCTGATGGACCAAAACGCCGACGACCTCGCCCGCATCGAGACCACCGACAACGGCAAGGTGATCCGCGAGACCCGGGCGCAGGTGGGCTTCGCGAGCCGCAACTACCGCTACTTCGCGGGGCTGGCCGACAAGCTGCAGGGAGAGACCATCCCCCTCGACAATGGCGATCTGTTCGACTTCACGCTGGTGGAGCCGATGGGCGTCGCCGTCCTGATCACTGCCTGGAATTCGCCCCTGACGCTGCTCGCCAACAAGTTGGCGCCGGCGCTGGCGGCGGGCAACACCGTCGTCATTAAACCCTCGGAACACGCAAGCTGCTCGACCCTCGCTTTCGGGCGGCTGGTGGAGCAGGCCGGCTTCCCGCCGGGCGTCGTCAACATCGTCACCGGCGACGGGCGCATCGGCCCCGCCCTGTCGACCCACCCGAAGATCGCCAAGATCAGCTTTACCGGCGGCATCGTCACCGCCCGCAAGATCCTTACCGCAGCGGCCGAGCGGCTGGTGCCAGTGACGACCGAGCTTGGGGGCAAGTCCCCCAACATCATCTTTGCCGACGCGGACCTGAAGGCCGCGGTGATCGGGGCAGTGGCCGGCATCTTTGGCGCCTCGGGCCAGACCTGCATCGCCGGCTCACGCCTGCTGGTGGAGCGGAGCGTCTACGACGAGGTCTGCGCGGCGGTGCTGGAGAAGGTCGGCACCATCCGCCTCGGCAACCCCCTCGACACGGCGACCGAGATGGGCCCCGTCGCCAACCGCGCCCAGTTCGATCGCATCCTCGGCGTCATCGCAGCGGCAAAGGCAGAGGGGGCCGAGGTCGCCATCGGCGGCGACGCGGCCATGGGCGAGGGCCTGGAGAACGGGTTCTTCATCCAGCCGACAGTCATCGTGAACGCCGGCCCCGACCTGTCAGTCTTGCGGGAAGAGGTCTTCGGCCCTGTCCTCTGCATCCTCCCCTTCGAGGACGAGGCGGAGGCGGTGCGGATCGCCAATGCCACCGACTTCGGCTTGGCCGCGGGCATCTGGACCAACGACATCCGCCGCGCGCACCGGATGGCGCGGGCGGTGGAGTCGGGTGTGGTCTGGGTCAACACCTACCGAGCGTCCTTCGTCGGGGCGCCCTTCGGCGGCACCAAGCAGTCGGGCGTCGGCCGGGAAAGGGCGATCCAGACTCTGCGCGAATACACCAAGGTCAAGAACGTGATGATCGACCTCAGCGAAGAGGAACGCGATCCCTTCGCGATGAAGCTCTAGAGTGGGCGGACGGGGGACCCGGAGGCGAAGGCGTGCACCGCCTCCGCCGTCTCGCGGTACATCGCCTGGTAGGTCTGAAGCGCACCGTATCCGATGTGCGGTGTCAGCAGCATCTTGCCGCGTGCGATGAGGCCCTCGTCGCGCAGGGGGTGGTCCGACGGCAGCGGTTCTTCGTCGAACACATCCAGTGCCGCGCAGCCCAGCCGGTCGGTCCGGAGTGCGTCCAGCAGGGCGGGCGTGTCGATGATCGGGCCGCGGGAGGTGTTGACCAGCACGGCATCGGGTTTCGCCGCCGCCAGCGCCTCGGCCCCGACCAGCCCCTTGCTCCGGCCCGACAGGACGAGGTGGATCGAGGCGACATCGGCGCGGGCCATGAGATCCGACAGGCTGGCCTCCCGCTCCACGCCCACCTCGTCGCAGCGCGCGTCGGTCAGGTTCTCGCTCCACGCGATGATTTCCATGCCGAAGGGCCGGGCCAGCGCCGCGACGGCGGCCCCGAGCCGGCCAAGTCCGATGAGGCCAAGCGTCAGCCCGTGCAGATCCCGGCCAGCCGGGGCCTGCCAGCCGCCCACCTCCACCGACCGCGCATTGGGATAGAGCCCGCGCGTGGCGGCGAGGATCAGGGTCATGGCGAGGTGCGAGGTCGCCGTCGTCCGGCTGGCCGTGCCGCTGACGGTGATCCCCCGGTCCGTCGCCTCGGCCACCGCGATGGCGGCGTTGCGCATTCCGGTGGTGACGATGAGCTTCAGGTTCGGCAGTCGCGCGATCAGGTCGGCAGGCAGCGGCGTCCGCTCGCGCATGGCGCAGATGACGTCGAACGGGGCGAGCGTTTCGACAAGGTCGCCGGTCAGCGGCTCCCGGAAGACGGTGACGCCGGGGGCCAGGTCGCCCCAGTCCGCGAAGCGCTCCGACAGGCCGAGGTAGTCGTCCAGCACGGCGATCTTCATAGCGTCTCCTCCGGCAGTTCGATCGTCAGCATCAGGGCGCTCAGGCTCTTGCCGTGCGGGTCGATGGACAGCGAGCGGCTGACGCCGCCGCCGAGGGCATTCTGGATCACGAAATTCAGCGCGTGAAGCCGGGGCAGTTCGTAGCGCGTGACCGGCCCCGCGCCGATGGTGGCGAAAATCTCCGCGACCCGCTCCGCCGTCAGGTCCCGGCGCAGGCGATCCCAAGCCGCCGCGTCGTAGGCGGTGACGGAGATGTTCGACGTATTACCCTTGTCGCCCGCGCGGGCATGGCCGAGGTCGTGAACCCGCGTCATCCCCGCCCTCCCAGTACCGTTACCTCCGGCGTCACCAGCTCGCGCGGCAGGAAGACGGACTGAACCGCCATCACGTCCCGCACCACGGGGTTGGAGCCGCCGCCGCCGCCGGTCGGGCCGTTGACGTGCATCGCCCGGACCTCGAAGCCCACGGCCTGCGCGGCGGCGCGGCTTTGCGTGCGGGCCGCGATCCTCAGGCGGACCTCGTAGGGGTCGGAGGGTCCTGCCCCGTCCCCGTGCAGCGAGGTGCAGCCGATCAGGTCCACCCGCATCTCGTCGTAAGTGAAGCCCCGGCGTTTCAGCCGGTCCTGCACCACCTTCGCCGCCAGTTCGGCCCGCTCCACCGCGCCGACGCCCGCATAACCGACCTGGCCTTCGCCGATGTAGCCCTCGGCATAGGCGCAGAGGACCCTGAGGCTGTCCGGCCGGGGCCCTGCCGCCGCGCCCGTGACTCGCACGCGGTCGTCGCCGTCGCCGTGCAGGTCCACGCCGGTCACGTCCAGCACGCAGTCCGGCGTGATGTAGGCGGCGGGGTCGTGCATCTCGTACAGCAGTTGCTCGGTCGCGGTCATCCGGTCCACCCGGCCCCCGGTTCCCGGCAACTTGGTCACGGTCAGCGCCCCATCCGGCCCGATCTCGGCGATGGGAAAACCGATGTTCGCCATGTCCGGCACCTGTTTCTCCGGCCGGGTCGGGTCGGCGAAACACCCGCCGGTCAGCTGGTTGCCGCACTCCATCAGGTGCCCCATGAGGGTCCCGGCCGCTATTCGGGGCAGGTCGTCCGCGGCCCAGCCGTAATGGTGCATGGCGGGCGCGAGAAAGAGAGAGGGATCGGCGACCCGGCCCGTCAGGACGACATCGGCCCCGGTCTCCAGCCCCATCAGCACGGCCTCGACCCCGAGGTAGGCGTTGGCCGAGACGAGGTCGGGCAGGATCGCCTCCACCGGGTCGCCGCTCTCGGTCAGTGTCAGGTCCGGGCGGGCGCGAACAAGGTCGGTCACCTCGTCGCCGGTCACGGCGGCGCAGCGCAGGTCCGTCAACCCGTGGGCCGCCGCCTCTTCGACCGTGGCCCTCGCGGCCGCGACGGGATTCGCGCCGCCCATGTTGCTGACAATGCGGATGCCGCCCCTCGCGCAGGCGGGCAGCACCGCGCGCATCCTGTCGCGCAGGTGCGGGTTGAAGCCCTTGGTGGGGTCCTCGCGCCGGGCCAGCACCTCGCGGGCGACGGTCCGTTCGGCGAGGCATTCGAAGACGAGGACGTCGGCGGCCCCGGCCTCGGCGATCTCGACCGCCGGCTCGATCCGGTCGTCGGCAAAGCCCGCGCCCGCCCCGATCCGGAAGGGGCGGGTCATCCCCGCGCCGCCGCCGCGTCGGTGGCCTTCGGCTCCGCCTTCGAGGCCTTGCGCAGCCCGTGCCGCCTTGCCATCGCGTAGCGGCAAAGCGCGGCGGTGCGGTAGATGCCGTGGACGAACTTGCCGTAGGGCATCGACAGAAACAGGGCGAGGACAACGCCGAGGTGCACGGCGAGGAGCAGGCCCATCAAAGGCGTCTCGCCGAGGAACCGCAGCAGCAGGCCGGTCACGGCGGTCAGGAGCAGCATCAGGATGAAGGCCACGTCCATGCCGGTCATCCGCTCGTCCCTCAGCGCCGACAGGCGCTGGCGCTTGGCCTTGAGCAGGCCCCAGGTCCCGGCGGTCAGCATCAGGCCGCCCGCGATCCCGAGGAGCGGAGGCAGGTCCCACCAAGCGTAGGGCGCGGGCCAGCCGAAGGCGTAGTGATAGACGGTGCCCATGGAGGTGGCGGCGAAACACAGCAGGAAGCCGTAGAACGTGAGGTGATGCCAGAGTCGGCGGTTGTCGTCCGGCTCGTCATCCTCGTTGAAACACCCGACGCCGCCGCCGTCGAGGTAGCGAAGGGAGCCGGCGTCCTTGAGAGCCTGCCAGACCGACGGCGCGTCCGCGTCCACCACGTTCACCGCGTTGGTGTCACGCCAGAAGTGGCGCACGCCCATGGCGAGGGCAAGCATGGCGAAGAGGAAGACCGAGCCGAAGATCCAGACCATCGCGGTGTGCGGCATCAGGGCATAGAACCCCTCGG
The DNA here is from genome assembly GCF_013155465.1 of Alterinioella nitratireducens. Classification (GTDB taxonomy): domain Bacteria; phylum Pseudomonadota; class Alphaproteobacteria; order Rhodobacterales; family Rhodobacteraceae; genus Alterinioella; species Alterinioella nitratireducens. Next base: position 18,023 of record NZ_JABJVX010000015.1, read on the forward strand.
GCGCGGTATGCGCCGTCCAGAGCGCGCCGGGGTCGCCCAGCGAGATCATCCCGATCAGGAAGAGCGCGACCGACAGGGCCAGCAGGCAGGCGATCAGCAGGCCGTTGCGGGCGAAGACGGGGGCCAGGGCCCGGGGCCAGGCGTACTGGCCGTAGCTGTCTTTGCGCACCTCGGCCAGGATCTTGGGGATGTTCAGCGCAAACTCGTGCGGCGGCGAAAACTGGCAGTCGTGGTAGCAGGCGCCGCAATTGTGGCAGAGGTTGGCGAGGTAGTTGAGGTCGCCATCCGCGAAATGGCGGTTCATCTCGAGCGCCGGAAAGACGGCGCAGAGACCCTCGCAGTAGCGGCAGGCATTGCAGATGGTGATTTGCCGGTCGGCCTCGGTCAGGGCGTCAGTTGCGTGCATGGCGCGCGGCTCCTTCTCCGGCAAGGCGGCCCCAGACCGCCCCGATGGTCATGCCGATCCCGGCGAGATACCCCTGCCCCAGCACGTTGCCGGCCATGATCTCACCGGCGGCGAAGATGTTCGCCGAGGGCGTGCCGCCCTGCATCAGCACCTTGGCCTCGCGGTTCACGCGGGTGCCGAGGTAGGTGAAGGTGATGCCGGGCCGGACCGGGTAGGCGTAGAAGGGCGCGGTGTCGATCTTGCGGGCCCAGTGGCTCTTGGGCGGGTCGATTCCCTCGGTGTGGCATTCGTCGTGGATGTCGGTGTCGAAATGGCCCTCGCGCACGGCGGCGTTGAATTCGGTCACGGTGGCGGTGAATTTCTCGGTGTCCAGCTCCAGCTTGCCGGCCAGCTCTTCCAGCGTCTCAGCCTCGATCGCGGGATAGACCGAGGGCATGAAGCTGCCCATCGATTTGTCGTCGAAGACGATGTAGGCAATCTGGTCCGGCTGGTCGGCGACGAGCCGGCCCCAGATGGCATAGCGCTTGGGCCAGAAATCCTCGCCCTCGTCGTAGAACCGCTCGCACCGGTTGTTCATCACGATGCCGAAGACGATGCAGTCGAGCCGGGTGACGATGCCGCCGTCGAACTTGGGGCTGCGGGCGTCGATGGCGACGGCGTGGCACTGGGTCGGATCGCCCACCGGTTCGATGCCCTTGTCCAGCAGCAGCCTGAGGATGGACCCCCGGTTGTTCGAGGTGCCCCGGATCAGGAAGTTCTCGGCCCGCTCGCCCCAGTATTCCTTGAGCCAGTCGATATTGCTCTCGAACCCGCCCGACGCGGTGACGAGGGCGCGGCCGTGGGCGCGGAAGGTCCCCTCCGCCGCCTCGACCACCACGGATTTGAAGAAGCCGTCTTCGATGTCGATGTCCGTGACGGCGGCCTCGTAGCGGATGTCGACGCCAAGGCCCTCCGCCGTGCGGTAAAGCGCGTTCAGCATCGCCCGCCCGCCGCCAAGGAAGAAGGCGTTGGTCCGGCCCAGCCCAAGGGTGCCGCCCAGCGGCTGCTGGAACCGGACCCCGGCGCCGTTCATCCAGTCCCAGAGGCCCTTGCTTTCCTCGAGCGTGAAGCGGGCAAGGTCCTCGTCGGTCTGGCCCTTCGTCACGCGCATCAGATCATCCATGAACTCATCCACCGGGTAGGGGCCGGTCAGGATCTCGTTCCCCTCGTCATGGGCGCAGCGCAGGTTGCGGGTGTGGCGGGTGTTGCCGCCACGGTAGAACTTGTCCGCAGCCTCGAGGACGAGGACGCTGGCCCCATCCCGCCGGGCCGTGATCGCGGCGCAGAGGGCGGCATTGCCGCCCCCCACCACGATCACGTCATAGCGGGTGGGCAGATCCGGGATCTCCGGGGCATGTCCGTTCGCCTCTGCCATGGCGGATCACAGCTCACGCAGGGCGTTGAACTGGTCGACATAGCCCGAACCGTCGATCTTGGCGGCGATGACGGTGACCTGCTCGGTGTGCTTGGCCTTGGACAATGCGTCCTGCAGCTCGTTCTCGGTATGGACGGTCACGCCCTCCGCGCCGAAGCCGCGGGCAAGGCTTTCCCAGTCCATGCCGCCGATGCCGACGCCGTATTTGCCGATGCCCTTGATCTCCTGCTTGATGCGGATGAGGCCGATTTCCTCGTCGTCGAGGACGACCACGGTGATCGGGAGCTTCTCGCGCACCGCGGTCTGAAGCTCGGCCACAGCCATCATGAAACCGCCGTCGCCGGTGAAGGCGACCACGGGCCGGTCCGGATGCGCCATCCGCGCACCGAGGGCACCGGGGACGGCGTAGCCCATTGAGCCGAGGCCGTTCGAGGTGAGGAATTCCCGGGGGCCGTAGCTCTGCCACTTCTGGACCACCAGCAGGCGGCTCGCCCCGGCGTCGCAGGTGGCGATCGTGTCGCGGGGCAGGACGGCGCGGCAGACCTCCATCGCCCGCTGCGGCGACAGCCCCTTGGACGGCGTGTTCAGCGCCTGGACCACATCGTCGCGGAAGGTCTTGGCCGCCGGCTCGCCCCAGCCCTGCCCCTCGACGCAGTCCTCGGCCAGCGCGTGCACTAGCGATTTGAGGTTGCCCAGCACCTCGAACTCGGCCGGCACCAGCGCCTCGAGCGTCATGGTGTTGGACAGGGCAACGACGGGCAGCGTGTAGGGCCAGGGTTTCGGCTGAAGCTCGATCCCGTCCAAGCCGAGGGTGATAATGAGGTCGGCCTCGTTCACCAGCTTGCGCTCGATGAGGCCGCCGATGATGCACCCGGCGCGGAGCGGGTGGTCTTCGGGGATCGCGCCCTTGACCTTGGAGGTCGTCAGGACCGGCGCGCCAAGCCGTTCGGCCAAGGCGACCAGCTCGTCCGAGGCGCGGTCCCAGAGGATCCCCATCCCGGCCAGCAGGATCGGCTTGCTGGCGGCGTCGATCTTGTCCTTGATGCGCTTAAGGCCCGCGCGGTCCGGTTCGGCATAGGCCGCGTCCGGCATCAGCGGCGGGGCCATCTTCAGCTCGCCGGCTTCCTTCTTGGTTTCGCTCTGCGGGATGTCGAACTGCACCGGGCCGGGGGCCGGGGCGGTCGTGGTCCGCATGGCGCGGGCGACCTGGGTGCGCACGACGCGGGCGTCGAGTGTGGTACCCCATTTGACCAGCGGCGCCATCATGGCGAGGTGGTCGATGCGCTGGCGCAGGCCGGTCTCATGCTCTGGCGTGGAATAGCGGTCGGTCAGGACGATCAGCGGCGCCCGGTCGAGCGAGGCGTGCGCGACGCCGTTCACCATGTTGGCGGCGCCGGGGCCACGGGTCGACAGGCAGACGCCGGGGGCACCGGTAATGTCGCCCCATGTCGCGGCCATCATGGCGCCGGCCACTTCCTGCTTCATCAGGATGAAGCGCATGTCGCGCTGGCGGGCGGCTTCCATGAGTTCGACGGATTCGCCGCCGGGGTGCCCGACGATGAAGTTCGTGCCGGATTCCTTGAATGCGTCCGCAAGGACTTCGACCGTGGTTGCCATCTGGCCCTCCCTTAATTGGCGGCGCGCGGCGCTTCCTCTCCACCGCGCGTCCGTTGTTATACGCCTGTATACAGTCGCATCCAGAGCGGTCAAGGGGCGGACGGCACCTTACCTCCGGGGTGCGACGACAAGCTCCGCCGGGTCGATCGCCTCTCCCGCGAGGACCCGACGGATATTGGCAACGCCCCGCTCGGCCACCGAGGCGAAATTGTCGACCGTGCCACCCGCGCAATGGGGCGTCACGATGGTGTTGGGCAGTTCCAAAAGCGGGTTGCCCACCGGCGGTTCGGCCGAGAAGGCGTCGATCCCAGCGGCGAAGATGTGGCCCGAGCGCAGGCGCTTGGTCAGCGCGGCTTCGTCCACCAGCCCGCCCCGCGCGGCGTTGACCAGGATCGCGCCGGGCTTCATCGCGTCCAGTCGGGCGGCGTCCAGCAGGTTGGTGGTCTGCGGCAAGAGGGGCAGGTGCAGCGTGACGACGTCCGCCTCGGCCAGCAGGACGTCGAGATCGCAATACTCCGCCCCGAATTCCATCTCGTCCGCCGCGCTGGCGCGGACCGGGTCGTAGTAGACCAGCGTCACACCGAAGCCCGAGAGCAGCCGCGCCACCTGCCGCCCGATGGCCCCGAAACCGACAATGCCGACCGTCTTGCCGTGCAGCTGCCGGTTCCGTCCGCGCACTTGTTCCTTGTCCCAGGCCCCGGCCCGGGTCTGGGCATCCAGCCAGGGAAGGTTCCGACAGGCGGCCAGCATCAGCAGCATGGTGTGTTCGGCCACGGGAATGTTGTTGCCAGCCTGCAGCCGGGCAAGGCCGATCCCCGCCTCCTCGCAATAGGCGCTGTCGATGCGGTCCACCCCAGCCCCTAGCTTCTGGATGAAACGCAGGTTCGGCGCGGCCTCCAGCAGGGAGCGCGGCATGGGCGTCGCCATGACGAAAGCCATGTCCGCCCCGGCAAGGGTCTCGGCCCGCGCCTGTTCCGTCGGGGCCTCGGTGATGGACAGGGTCCAGTCCTCCGGCGCCGCCCGCCGGATCTCGTCGAGGATGGCGGGATGGAACGGGTCGATGATGCCGAGGGTGAGGGAAGTCATGGATTACCTGCTGTCTGCCGGGGTGGAATGAGAGACGGCGCCGGACTTGCCGCCACGCGTGGCGATCAATATTATCCAAGTGTATACGTTTGTCCACATTGCGATGCGAGCCGCCCGATCTGGATACCTCCGCATTTGCCCGGAGCCGAAATTGCTGATAAAGCCGAGGCCCTTGAAGATTGGTGCCACCGCCGGAATTGCGCCCGGTGACTGACGCCCGAAGTGAAGGAACATCGGCCCATGTCGATCTCTCAACAGGTTTACGCTGACTTCATGGAGGGATTGCGGCTGGGCAAGTACAAGCCGGGGGACAGGATCCGGGCCGAGGACGTGGCCAAGGCCTTCCAGGTCAGCCGCACCCCCGTGCGCGAGGCCCTGTCGCGGCTGCAGGAACGCGGGCTTCTCGAGATAACGGCCTCGGGTCTGTCGGTGACGCAGATGGACCGCGCCGGTGTGCTCGAACTCTATGCCATCCGCGAACTGCTCGAAGGGGCGGCGGCCCGTTTCGCGGCGCAGCATGCGTCGCCCAGCGACCTCTATTCGATGCAGCACATCGCCGAGGCCTTCGCCGCCTGCGAGGACGACCCGCCGCGTGTAGCGCAACTCAACCGCGCCTTTCATGACGCGATCTACGAGGCGGCGCACAACAAACATCTGCTGAACCTGCTGGCGGGGATGCACGACACGCTGATGCTGATGCCGAACACCACCTTCATGGTCAAAAACCGGCAGAGCGACTCCGTGGTCGAGCACAACGCGATCCTCGAGGCGATCGAGAAACGCGATCCCGATGCCGCCGAGCAATACGCCCGCGAGCATATCCGCAAGGCCCGCGACACGCGGCTCGGGATGATGTTCCGCTACTAGGCCGACAGGGCGCCGGGCAGGGCCACGCCCCGGTCCCGCGCGATGTCCGCCAGCGGCTCAAGGTCCACGGTCCGGTAGGGAATGCCCTCCGCCCGCCGGGCCGCCTCGACCCGCGCCTCGGGCTCGCCCGGCATGAAGATCTCCTCGACGCCGTCGGCCTTGGGATTCGCCTTCACGGTGCTGACCAGGTCGGCCATCCGCGCGGTGAAGTCGTCGGTCGAGATGAAGAGGTCGGGCTTCATCACCAGGATGAAATGCCCCACCCCCTGCGGCCGGTCGAAGTTCTTGTACTGGTCGCCCACATCCCCGGCGAACCGCGCCCCGGTCAGGACCCCGCAGAGGATGTCCATCAGCATCGACAGCCCCGCGCCCTTTGGCCCGCCGATGGGCAGAAGGGTGCCCTTCAGCGCCGCCTCGGGATCGGTCGTGGGCCGGCCCTCGCCGTCCAGCGCCCATGTGTCGGGGATGGCGCGGCCCTCGCGGGCGGCCTTGCGGATCTTGCCCCGCGCCACGACGGTCGGCGCCATGTCCAGGATGAAGGGCAGCCCCCCTTCATTCGGCGCAGCGGCGGCGAAGGGGCTGGTGCCGAACAGCTCTTCAGTTCCGCCCCAGGGCGGCAGCGCGCGAGAGGCGTTGGTAAAGACCATGGCGAGGCACCCGGCCTCCACCGCCTTCAGAAGATAGGTCGCCGCCATGCCGAAATGCGTGGAGTTGCGTACGCCGACAAGGGCGATACCGGCGTCCTGCGCCATGGCCACCGCCTCGTCGATCGCCCGGCTGGCGATGACGAAGCCCAGGCCGTCCTGCCCGTCCAGCCGGGCGACGGAGGGCGCGATGCGCTCGAAGGTCAGCTGCGGCGCCGCCGTGACCAGCCCCTTGTCGAGGCGGTTCAGGTAGCCGGGAAGCCGGACGATCCCATGCGTATCGATTCCCCGCAGGTCCGCCCGAACCAGCGCCGAAGCGGCGATCCCGGCGTCCTCTTCCGGCACGCCGGAGGACTGCAAGAGCCCTGCTGCAAAGGCCGTTGCCTCGTCTGCGCGCAGATTCACGCTGGCTGCGTCGGTCATTCTGTCCTCCCTTGAATGCTGGTCGTTTGACGTCTTGGACACAACTGTATACAGACGGATGCAGAGATTATACAGACGGATGCAGAGATGTCGATCAGCGTTCGGATCGATAACGGTGGAGGCGACAATCCTACTTCTTGAACATGATGCGAAAATGCTGCTGGGCGCGCGGGGCCTGACCGTCCCCGAGGGTGTGCTGGCGGCAGCCGACACTATGCCCGAGCCCACGGGCGACGGCCCCTGGGTCGTCAAGGCGCAGGTCCCCGTCGGCGGGCGCGGCAAGGCGGGCGGCGTGTGCGTCGTGCAGGACCGGGCCGGGCTGCAAGAGGCGGCGGACGCGATCTGCGCCCTGACCATCAAGGGTTTCCCGGTCCGCGAGCTGCGGATCGAGGAGGCGGTGCCCGATGCGACGGAACTCTACGTCGGACTGGTCCTCGACCCGGCCACGGCCGAGGTCGTGGTGATGGCCTCCGCCGAGGGCGGGGTCGAGATCGAGGCGCAGGCCGAGACGGCGATCCACCGCCGCTGGGCGCGCCCGGACGAGGCCTCCCTGACGGCGGCGCTGGCCGAGGTCGCCGGCGCCCTGCCCCCCAACGCCGCCCGCGCGGTGACGGAGGCCGGCGCGCGAATCGTGGCCGCATGGCTTGATCTCGATGCCACGCTGATCGAGCTGAACCCCCTGTTCCTGCGGGCCGACGGCAGCTGGATCGCCGGGGACGTGCGGATGGACGTGGACGAGGGCGCCCTGCCCCGCCAGCCGGGCCTGACCGCCCTTCTTGACGACCGGGCCGCCGCCTACCCCGAGGCGATCTTCAAGCGCGACAACGGCTTCGACCTTGTCGTGGTGGACCCGGAGGGCGAGATCGGCCTCGTCACCACCGGCGCGGGCCTGTCGATGCAGCTGATCGACGAGATGACCGCGCGCGGGCTGAAACCCTACAACTTCTGCGACATCCGCTCCGGCGGGATGCGGGGCGATCCCGCCCGGCTGGTCGAGAACATCCGCCGGGTGCTGGAGGGGCCGAACCTCAAATGCATCCTCGTCAACATCTTCGCCGGGATCACCGAACTCGGCGAATTCGCCGGGCTGCTGCTCAAGGCGCTCGACGAATTGGGCGAGGTCCCGGTGCCGCTCGTCGTGCGCCTTGTCGGGAACGGGCAGGACCGGGCGGACGCGATCCTGCGCGCCTCGGGCCGGGGCCTGATCCTCGAGCGGGACCTCGACCGCGCGATTTCTCTCTGTGCCGCGCCGGAGGTGGCCGATGCTTGAGCAACTGATCGACCCCGCCGCGCCGCAGGTGCCGGTCATGGTGCAGGGCGCCACCGGCCGCGCCGCTCGCCAGCACATCAAGCTGATGCTGGGACACGGCACCAACATCGTCGCCGGGATCTCGCCCAAGGCCGCGGGTGAGGTGCAGGACGGCGTGCCCATCTTCGCCACCTGCGCCGAAGCGGTGGAGGGCACCGGCGCGCGGGTCAGCCTGCCGATGGTGCCGCCGATGTCCGTCCTGCCCGCCGCGCGCGAGGCACTAGAGGCCGGGGTGCGGCTGATCGTGACGGTGACCGAGGGGATGCCAGTGCGCGACGCCATGCACCTACACGCGCTGATCCGCGAGCATGGCGCCGAATGGACCGGCGCCTCCTCTCCCGGGCTGGCCGTGCCCGGGCGGTGCAAGCTGGGCTTCCTGCCCGATGCCTGCCTCGCCCTCGGCCCCATCGCGCTCTGGTCGAAAAGCGGGACGCTGTCCTACGAGACGGCCCTGCGATTGAAATCCCGCGGCCTCGGACAGTCGGCCTGGATCGGGGTCGGCGGCGACGCGGTCAAGGGCACCCGGTTCGCCGACCTCGTCCCGCTCTTCCGCGATCACACCCCCACCCGGGCCGTCGTCATCGTCGGAGAGATCGGCGGCACCGAGGAAGAGGACCTGGCCGCCCGTCTGGCGCAAGAGCCGCTGGACAAACCGGTCTATGCCATCCTCGCCGGCTCGGCCGCGCCCGAGGGCAAGACCATGGGCCATGCCGGCGCCATCGTCAGCGGCGGCAAGGGCACCTTCGAAAGCAAGGCCGAGGCGCTCCAGTCCGCGGGCGTCCACGTCTTCCGCGCCATCCCGCCACTCGTCGACCGGGTGGCCCAAGACTTCCAGAAAGAGACAGCATGAAACCGACCTTTACCGACGAACAACGGGCCATGGTGGGCACCGTCCGCGAACTGACCCAGGGCAAATTCATCGACCGGGGCCTCAAGTGGATGGACGGCACCTTCCCCTGGGACAACATGAAGGAACTGGCCGAGATCGGCGTTCTCGGCATGTCGGTCCCCGAGGAATACGGCGGCCTCGGCCTGCCGGTGATGGACACCGCCCTCGTCCTCGAGGAGATCGCCAAGGGTTGCTACGTCACCGCCATGGCCGTCCTCGGCGAGGTCGGCGTGCAGTGCCGCGTCATCTCGACCTACGCGCCGGACAGCATCAAGGAGGCGATCCTGCCCGGCGTCGTCACCGGCGAGAACATCCTCGCCGTCTGCATGACCGAGCCACACGCCGGCACCGATGTCGCCAACTACAAGACCAACACGCGGGTCAAGGGCGACCGGGTGGTGGTGAACGGGGTCAAGACGCTGATCTCGCGCGCGCCGGAGGCCGCGATGTTCGTGGTCTTCACCCGCGTGAACGACGTCCCCGGCCACGAGGGCATCGGCTGCGTCCTGATCCCCGGCGGCACCGAGGGCCTCTCGGTCACCGGCAACTACCACACGATGGGCGGCGAATACCTCCACGAGGTGCGGTTCGAGAACGTGGAGCTCCCGCGCGAGAACCTAGTCATCGACGACAACGGCATGAAGAAGCTGCTGAACGCCTTCAACACCCAGCGCTGCCTCAACCCCTCCATCTCGCTCGGCCTCGCCGAGGGGGCCTTCGACGCCGCGCTGGCCTTCGCGCAGGAGCGCACCGCCTTCGGCCGCGCCATCGGCGACTTTCAGGGGATGCGCTGGAAGCTGGCGGACATGTACAAGGACATCGAGGCCGGGCGCGGCCTGCTCTACAGGGCCTGCGCCAGCGCCAACCCCTTCCCCGACCCGTTCCTCGCGGCGACGGCGAAGATCTTCAACAACGAGATGGCCCTGCGCGTGACCTCCGAGGCGGTGCAGATCCACGGCGGCTACGGGTTCACCGACGAATACCTCGTCAGCCGGCACTACCGGGGCGTGCGCTACGGCACCCTTGGCGGCGGGACGTCCGAGACGCTGCGCGACCTGATCGGCAAGCGCCTGATGCGGGACGGGGACATGGGCGACGGCATCCTGAGCCGTGTTCTGGACGAAGCCTGACCGGCCATAGGGAGGACTGACATGGCACGTACCTTCGACAATCCGCTGAAGGCGAAACTGGCGAAAGGAGAGCCGGCGCTCGGCATGAGCGTCCGGCTGTCCCGGACCCCCGACATCGCCCGCATCGCCAAGAGCACCGGGCACGACTTCCTGTTCATCGATATCCAGCACTCGATCTTCAACGCCGAGACCCTGTCCAACATGGCGCAGACGGCGGTGGAGATCGGGATCGCCCCGGTTGTTCGTGTCCGCTCCATCGACGATCCGGACGTGTCGCTCCTCCTCGACAACTGCGTCACGGGGATCGTCTACCCGGACATCGCCAACGCGGCCGAGGCGCAGAAGGCCGTCGACACCTGCAAGTTCGCGCCGCTCGGAAAGCGGTCGGTCACCGGCGGCTACCCGATGTTCGACTTCGCCGCCGTCCCCCTGTCCGAGGCCATACCGCAGATGAACGCGGCGACGCTCGTCGTGGTCATGGTCGAGACCGTCGAGGGGCTCGAGAACGTCGAAGATATCGCGGCGGTCAAGGGCGTCGACGTGATCCACGTCGGCACCAACGACCTGCTCGTCAACATGGGCATCCCCGGCAAGTTCGACGACCCGCGCATCATCGAGGCGCAGGAGCGCGTCAACGCGGCCTGCGCGGCCAACGGCATCGTCGCGGGCTGCGGCGGCAACCGCAGCGTGGAGCGGCAGGCGAACGCGATCCGCAAGGGCGCGCGGTTCCTGACCACGCAGACCGACATCGGCTTCCTGTCCTCGGCGGCCAGGGCCTGGATCGACGGGCTGAAGGAGGCACTAGCCTAGCCCGGCCACGCCCACCACGGCGGCGATGGCGAGAATGGCCACCGGCGGCAGGCGGGTGGTCAGCGACAGCGTCGCCGCCGCCACGGTGATCACCCACGAGATCGGCCCGCTCGCCGCCGCGAGCGTCAGCAGGATCGCACTCGACACCACCAGCCCCACCGTCATCGGCACCAGCCCCCGGCGCAGGACCACGAACCAGCGCATCTCGGACCAGCGCGTCCAGGCGCGGGCGACGATGGCCCCGATGATGATCGACGGCGCGACGAAGACCGCCGTGGCCGCCAGCCCGCCCCCGATCCCGAACAGCCGCCAGCCGATCAGAGTCACGAACAGCGTGTTCGGCCCGGGCGAGGCCTGCGCCAGCGCGAAGAGCGAGGTGAACTCCTGGGCCGTCAGCCAGCCGTTCTCGGCCACCAGCACCCGCTGCAATTCGCCCAGGATCACGTTGATCCCGCCGATGGCCAGCAGGCTCTGGATCACCATCTGCCCGAGCAGGTCGATCAGCTGGTCAGACATGGGTCCGCGCCTTCCAAAGGTAGAGGCCGATGGACAGCGGCGCGCAGCCGAGGATCACCCAGAGCAGCGGGACCCGGAAGCCGATCACCAGCACGATGACGAGCGCGCCGACGCCCCATGCGACGGGATTGCCCCGCTGCGGCCAGAACAACCGCAGGGCGACCGCGATCAGGAGCCCGGCCGCCGCCGAGGCGATGGTCCCGGTTGCCCGCTGGACTGCCGGCACGTCGGCCACGCCAGAATAGATGATCGCAAGAGTCAGCGCGATGATGACCGGCAAGAGGAGCAAGCCCCCCAGGCAGGCCAGCGCCCCGGCCCAGCCGGCGATCCGCATTCCGAAGATGACCGAGATGTTGACGATGTTCGGCCCCGGCAGGATCTGGCAGATCGCCAGAACCTCCGAGAATTCCTCGTGCGTCATCCAGCGGCGCCGCGTGACCAGCTCGTGGACCACGACGGGCAGGACGCCGCCGAAGCCGGTCACGCCGATCAGCAGCCAGCAGCGGAACATCGCGCCGAGTGTGGTCTCTGTCGGGGCGCCGGGTGGCGGACCTGTCACGTCACCGCGCACAATCCGCCATCCACGTTGATCGCCGTGCCGGTGACGTAAGAGGCCGCGTCCGAGGCGAGGAAGCAGGCGACGTTGGCGAATTCCTCCGCCTCCCCCAGCCGCTTCAAGGGCACCTTGTCGGCGGTGGGCTTCAGGAAGGCCTCGTAGTCGTCCTGCCCCGACGCCGCGAAGCGGCGCTCCCACTGACCGGACTTGATCTTGCCCACGCAGAGCGCGTTGACGAGGACGTTCCACGGCGCCAGTTCCTTGGACAGGGCCTTGGTCAGGGTGATCCCCGCGCCCCGGCTGACCGAGGTCGGCAGGCTGCCGCCGTCAGGGGTCTTCCCGACGATCGCCGTGACGTTCAGCACCCGCCCCCAGTGCTGCGCCTTCATTCCCGGCAGGACGGCGCGGGTCAGGGCCAGCGGCGCGTGGAGCTTGAGGTCCATGTCCTCGATCATCCGGTCGCGGGTCGCGTCCTCCACCGGGCCGCGCTGGGAGGAGCCGGCGTTGTTGACCAGGATGTCGATGGTTCCGAACCGGTCCAGCGCCTCGGCCACCGCCGCGTCGCGGGCGGCCGCGTCGGTGATATCGCAGGCGATCGGATGGGCGGCCGCGATCTCCGCCGCCGCGCTTTCGAGGTCGCCCCTGCCACGCGCAAGCATCACGACCCGGGCGCCCGAGGCGGCCATCCGCCGGGCCATGGCGAGGCCGAGTCCCTTGCTCGCCCCGGTGATCAGGGCGGTGCGTCCGGTCAGGTCGATCTGCATGAAGGTCTCCTAGTCATCCGCCCCGCCTGTCAGATGCTCCTTCCGACGGTTTCTGCGGCTGTCGCGCAGGATCACCCAAGTCGTCCAGACCAGCAGCAGGGCGGTCATCGCCAGAAGCGTGCCACTGATCGGCCGTGTCAGCATCTCGGTGAAATCGCCCCGGTAGATCAGCATCGCCCGCTTGAAGTTCTCCTCGACCATCGGCCCGAGGATGAAGCCGATCAGCAGCGGCGCGAGTTCGAACCTCAGAAGCCGCAGGACGTACCCCGCAAATCCGAAAGCAAGGACGAGCACCACGTCGAAGGCGCTGGTCCGCACGGTATAGACGCCGATGCAGATGAAGCAGAGCACCGCGGGGTAGAGGATGCCGTAGGGGATCTTGAGCAACCGGACCCAGACCCCGATCAGCGGGATGTTCAGGACCAGCAGCATCACGTTGCCGATCCAGAAGCTGGCGGCGAGGCCCCAGAAGATGTCGGGGTTGCGCTCCATCAGCTGCGGGCCGGGCTGGATGCCGTGAATCAACAGCGCACCCATCATGACGGCCATGGTGGCACTGCCCGGAATGCCGAGGGTCATGGTCGGGATGAAGGCCGACTGCACGGCGGCGTTGTTGGCGCTCTCGGGCGACATGATGCCCTCGATCGCGCCCTTGCCGAATTCCTCGGGATGCTTGGACAGACGCTTTTCAATTGCATAGCCGATGAAAGTCGCGATGGATGGCCCAGTACCCGGCAGCGCGCCGAAGAAGGCGCCAAGACCCGCACCGCGCAACATCGGCATCCCCGAACGGCGAACCTCGTCCCTGCGGGGAATCATGCTGCGGAAGGTCACCGCCTGGATGAAGGGTTTGTCGATCTTTTGTCCGATGGACAGGATCACCTCGCTGACGCCAAATAGTCCCATGGCCAGCGCGATGAAGCTGATCCCCTCGTGCAGTTCGAAATAGCCGAATGTGAAGCGAGCGATGCCGGTGTTCAGATCCGCGCCGATGGTGCCGAGCAACATGCCTGCGACGACCATCGCAAGGCCCTTGGCCGGCGCGTCCTGTGTTACCGTCGCGGCGGCGACGAGGCCGAAGACCATGATGGCGAAGTACTCCGCCGGCCCGAATTCCAGCGCCCACTGCACGATCAGCGGCGCCAGGGAATAGAGCATCAGGATGCCGAAGGTCCCGCCGAAGAAGCTGGCGATGGTGGTCGCGAAGAGGGCGACGCCCGACCGCCCCTGCTGGGTCATCGGGTAGCCGTCGAGGCAGGTGACCGCGTTGGACGGCGTGCCCGGCAGGTTCAGCAGGATCGAGGACGTCGATCCGCCGTACTCGGCGCCGTAGTAGACGCCGCCCAGCATGACGAGCGCCGTGGTCGGGTCCAGGTAGAAGGTGATCGGCAGGAGCATCGAGACCGCCGCCAGCGATCCGATCCCCGGCAGCGCGCCGAAGAACGTCCCGAGGAAGACCCCGAGAAAGCAGTACATCAGGTTCTGCGCAGAGAAGGCGACGTCGAAGCCGGTCGCGATGTTGGCCCAGACATCCATCTCAGAGATCCCACCAGAAGGCCGGGATCGGCAGTCGCAGAAGCAGGACGAAGAGAACCCAGCAGATCAGGGCGACCGAGACCGAGGTGATGGCAAGCATCCTCCAGCCGGCGTCCCGGTTGCCGAGGATCGAGATCGCCGCGGTGACCAGCGCCGCGCCGACAAGGCCGATGCGGGGGAGCAGCAGGGCGAAGGCGCCGATCGAGGCCAGGACGGCGACCAGCGGCCGCCAGTAGAGATCGGGCGCCGGTTCATCGATCCTCAGGCTCGACAGCAGGATCACCGCGCCGAGGAACATGGAGATCGCGCCGAGCCAGTGCGGCACGAAGCCGGGACCCATCCGACCGATGGTTCCCATCGGGTAGCCCATCGACCCGAAGAAGAAGAAGGCGCCGAGAGCGAGGACCAGAAGGCCCGAAATTGCCTCGACCGGATCGATCCGCGGCATGAAGAATGTCCTGTGATGGGTCGGACGGCGGACCGCCCCCTGTTGGTTTCCGTCCCGACGTTAGCGCGGAACCTGAACGAAGGACGCCCCCGAATCTGCATCCGGGGGCGTCGTGTTGTCCGGCCTTACTCGGCCTGGTCCTTCATGCCGGCCTGTTCGGCGACCTCGACCCAGCGATCGAAGTTCATGGCCATGAAGTCCGCGGTCTCCTGCGCACTCATCGGGCGCGGGGTGCCCCCGTCGTTGGCAAGGAACTCGGCGAACTGGTCGGTCTCGAGCACTTCGTTGATGGCGGCGTTCAGCTCGTCCACCCGCGCCTGCTCCATGCCCGCCGGGCCGAGGATGGCCCACCATTGGATCACCTCAAAATCGTCGAGGCCGCTTTCGGCCAGGGTCGGCGTGTCGGGCATGGCGTCAGACCGCTCGAGACTGGTGATGGCGATGGGCGTGATGTTGCCCGCCTCCACCTGCGGCAGCATCTGTGTCATCGACCCGATCGAGTACTCGATGAAGCCGCCCATGACGTCAGTCATGGCGGGGCCGCCACCCGGGTACTGAACCACCTGCACGTTAGACCCGACGGCCTGGTTTAGCAGCTCCCCCGCGAAATGCTGGATCGACCCGACGCCAGTGGCCCCGTAGCTGAGGTCGTCGTTGGAGCGGATATAGTCGAAGAAGGCCTCAGGCTCCGTTGCTTCGATGTCGGGCTTGGCTCCGATCACCAGCGGCACCTGTCCGATCAGGGCAATAGGTGTGAAGTCGGCGCGCGGATCAAAGGGCAGATCGTCACGCACGGCGGCGTTCATGGTGAACGTCACCGAGGCAATCATGATGTTGTACCCGTCCGGGTCCTGCTGGGCAAGATAAGCCGAGCCGATCGTGGCGCCGCCACCAGGGCGGTTCTCAACTACAACGGGCTGACCCCATTGCTCTGACAACTGCAGGCCAAGTTGCCGAGCGACGATGTCGTTGGACCCACCGGGCGAGAAAGGAACCGTAAGGGTTACCGGTTCGTTCGGGAAATCTTGCGCAATTGCTGTGGTGGCGGCTGCGGCTGTCAGGCCCGCAGCGATTCCAATTTTGGCTAGTGACATACGGCTCATTTTTTTCCTCCCATGTGCCGGGCGGGGTTCCGGTCCTGTGGACCGGGCACTCGCCCCTTTACCCTCGCGGCTGCCCGGCACCGACGCATCGTCTTGCATCCATACCAGATCCTCCCACCGCTCAGAATACGTCTGTGTATAAACGTATACGCTTGGATTAGTCAATGACCCCGAGGCCGCTGGACAACTTGTCAGCACTCCGGCGCTCCCTGAGGTATCATACCGTTTACCTGCAACCCTGGGAGCCGCCTCTCAGCCCAAGGGAGGCAGCAGCCGATGCTTCACCACTTCTTTTGTTAGCGGCTGATCCCGCCCATTGCGGACAGCAAGCCCAACCACCCGCGGACCATCGGTCAGTTCGAGCGGATGACCCGTAAGATCAACGACACCACCTTGAACCGCTTCCACTATGCCAGTCTGGACTTGCCCCCGTTTCACCGGACGCTCAGGCGGTTGCGGTTTGAGCTGCAATGAACTCGCGCGGCGAGCACATCTTCAGCCCTGAGTGCGGGTGGTTGTCGTTGTAGTCCTCGAACAACCCGGCGATCAATCCGAGGACTGTGGTGGCGTCCGGCAGCGGCGTGACGTGAACGTAGTCGCGCTTCAGCGTCTTCACGAACGCCTCGGCGATGCCATTGCTCTGCGGGCTCTTCACTGGTGTGTAGCAAGGCCTCAGCACGCGACCATGGCCCGCGATCAACTCACCGTCGTCGGCAACCAGGCAAGGCACGGTCCAGCCGAACTCGGCCATGCTCGCGGCGATCTTCGCGACCTGATCCGCGCCATGCGCCTTCGCGTTTTTCGCGTAAGGCTGGAGCTTTGCCAGCGGCCATGTCTCGATCGCGTCCGGGGCAAAGCTCAGGGTCATGTGGATCGGTTCGCCTCAATCGGGTGGACTCCGGACACCCCCGGCCAGCCTGGACTCCACGAAGGGTCCAGCGGCCGCCGGGCGTGTCGGGTACTAAAGGTTTGTTTTGTTGTGGTTTTCAGAAGGTCGCGGGTGGATGCCTGCTAGGGGTGGCTTCCCAAAAAACCGGCCCTGTCGCTGGCGATATTGCGCGCTTCGCCCGCCAGCATACGAATATCGCCAGGAAGGAACCAAGAACTCAATGGGTTACCCCATCGGACCCCGGCTGGACCCTTCGCTGGACCCTGGAAGCCAGCGGCGCGGCGTCGGCCTGCGCGCTCCTCTCCCGAGCATATTCGTTTTCTAACGGCCTCGACGAAATGTGTAAGGGCCTGCGATGTACACCCGAAAATTTCCTCAGAGGACGATTTTTCTTGACAGCCGATTGGCGTTTTCGATGACGAACTGCTGCGAGCGACGGGGCGACGGCACGCGACCGTTCAGCCGCCAGGTGATCACCGCAAGGCCGTACTGCCAGCGCTTGGTCGCGGCCGTGCGCGACAGACCGAACTGCCAGCAGATCGGCTTCCACGCCATGCCGTCGGCGCGGGCCCAGACCAGGCGCCCATCCTCGGGCTCCAGCCAGCGCAGCCAGAGCATCGCTTCCTCGGCCTGCGTGATCTGTCGCGGGCTGGGCCTTGGCCGACGCATCTGCGGCTCCTGACCGACCATGTCGGCGATCCGAACATTTTCGTGCTGGTGGACGAGAGCCATAGGACTCAGACGGGGCGCTACGGCGGCCACAGCCAATTCGCCGCCAAGATGCGCCGCCTCCTTCCAAAGGCCTGCTACCTTGGCTTCACCGGCACGCCCCTGCTGAAGAAGGAGAAGAACACGCTTTCGACCTTCGGGCGGCTGATCCACCGCTACGCCATCGACGAGGCGGTCGCCGACGGCGCCGTCGTGCCGCTGCTCTACGAGGGACGACTTGTGGAGCAGCAGGTCTCTGGCACCGTGATTGACCGCTGGTTCGAGAAGATCAGCGAGGGGCTCACCGAGGACCAGAAGCGTGATCTGAAGCGCAAGTTCTCCCGGATGGACGCGTTGGCCAAGACTGACCAGGCCATCCGAGCCAAGGCGTTCGACATCTCCGAGCACTATCGCCAGCACTGGCAGGGGACCGGCTTCAAGGCGCAGCTCGTTGCCCCCTCGAAGGCCGCGGCCGTCCGCTTCAAGGAGGTTCTCGACGAGATCGGCCATGTCTCGAGTGCGATCGTCATCTCCCCGCCGGATGAGAACGAGGGCAACGAGGAGGTCGACCAGGAATCCAAGGACCTCGTCCGCCGCTTCTGGTCGCAGATGATGGCGCGGTACAAGACCGAGGAAGAGTACAATCGCCAGATCATCGATGCCTTCAAGGGTTCCGGCGATCCGGAGATCCTGATCGTCGTCTCCAAGCTGCTCACCGGCTTCGACGCGCCCCGGAACACGGTCCTTTATGTCTGCAAGTCCCTGAAGGAACACAATCTCCTGCAGGCGATTGCGCGGGTGAACCGGCTCTACGAGGACGGCGGAACGGAGAAACAGTTCGGCTTCATCGTCGACTATGAGGGGCTGCTGGGCGAGCTGGACAGTGCGCTGACGACGTACAGCGCCTTCGAAGGCTACGAGGCGGCTGACCTCGCCGGAACGGTGCATGACGTCCGCGAGGAGATCCGCAAGCTGCCCCAGCTGCACGATCAGCTCTGGGATCTGTTCAAACCGGTTCGAAACAAGAAGGACATGGAGCAGTTCGAGCAGCACCTCGCTGACGAGGCGCTGCGCCATGAGTTCTACGGGCGCCTCAAGGCATTCAGCCGCTGCCTGCACATCTCGCTCTCGTCCGACAAGCTGTTCGATGTCTTCGACGAGGCCAAGATCGATGCCCTGAAACGCGACTGGAAGCAGTTCTCCGAACTCAAGCGCTCGGTCCAGCTCCGCTACCAGGAGACGGTCGATGTCCGCGAGTTCGAGCCGAAGATCCAGAAGCTCCTTGATGACCACGTCGTGGCAATGCCGGCGGAAACCATCATCGAGGTGGTCAACATCAACGATCCCGACGCGCTGAAGGCCGTCGTCGAAGAGACGGGGGTGTCCGAGGCCTCGAGGGCCGATCGCATCGCCAGCGCGACCCGGCGGGCGATCACCGAGAAGATGGATGAGGACCCGACGTTCTACAAACAGTTCTCCGAGCTGCTCGAAGAGACCATCCGCGCCTACCGCGAGAAGCGGCTGTCCGAGCGCGAATACCTGAACAGCGTCGTGGACCTCGCGAGCAAGGTCGCGCGCAAGGATCGCGGCCGCGATGTTCCGGAAAGCATCCGGGGCGATGAGGATGCGCAGGCGTTCTTCGGCGTCCTGGACGGTCAGCTGAAGACCGAAGGCGATGAGCTGGTAGCCGGCGACGATGCCGCAGCGATCGCTCAACAGATCATCGACATCATCAAGTCCCACCTGATCGTGGACATCTGGTCGAACGAGGTGGCCCAGAACAATCTGCGGAACGCCATCGATGACTACTTCTTCGACGTCCTGCGCGACGAAAAGGGCGTCGAACTGCCCGTGGAGGTGCTCGACGAGCTCGAACTGAAGATCATGGACCTCGCCCGGGCCCGGTTCGCAGCATGACGCCGGAATTGCATTGCCTGCAGTACGGTGAGCAGGAGATACGATACGAAATCGTCCGCCGCCCAAGGAAGACACTGGAGATCGCCGTCGAGCCGGATGCGTCGGTGGTGATCGCGGCCCCGGAAGACGCGACACTAGACGCCATCGAAGCCAAGCTGCGGAAGCGCGCGGCATGGGTGACGAGGCAGCAACGGTACTTTGCCCAATTCCTGCCGCGGACGCCGGAGCGCAGGTTCGTGGCCGGAGAAACGCATCTTTACCTAGGGCGCCAGTACCGGCTGAAGGTCGTCCCGCATGTCCAGGAAAGCGTGAAGCTGATCCGCGGCTTCATCGTCGTGCAGACTCACCGGCCGACCAGGCCGGAGGTGACACGCGAACTGGTCGAGGCATGGTATCGAGACCGGGCCCACATCAAGTTTCCGGAGCGGATCGAACTCTGTCTCGGTCTGTTCCCGGATCCCGAGGCATTCCGGCCGATGGGGCTCATCGTGCGTCAGACCCGGCAGAGGTGGGGATCCATGTCTCCGGCAGGACGCCTGCTGCTGAACCGCCGCCTCGTGCAGGCGCCGGTCGATGCCATCGACTATGTCATCACCCACGAGCTCTGCCATGTGGCCGAGCCACATCACGGCGCCGCATTCTTCGATCTCCTCGACAAGGTGATGCCCGACTGGGAGCGCCGGAAGCAGAGACTGGAACGGGCCATGGCCTAAGAACTTCCGAACCCGGTCGCGGCAGCCCCAAACGCGACTCCAATCCAAGCAATTTCAATGGCTTGGATTTCTCCTATATCTACAGGGGCTTATGAGAAATTCACCAAAATGGCGCAGTCATGAGGTCCGGAGAATATCAGCCCCGAGAGACCGCTTCGGGGCCTCGCGACGGCAGGGCCAGTGCTCAGCCCCTCCCGCATAACCCTCGAAAACAACGGAAAAATCCGGCCGCAGCCGGATCGGGAGAACGCTTTCGCACGGGCAAGTGGCGGAGGGGATGGGTCTGACATCCAACCTTCTTTTGGTCTTTACTTATTGATATTGATACATTATCGTTGATCAACGAAGTTCCTGGCGTGCTACTTCTCTCTCCTGCCGGTCCTTCTTTACGAGAGTCGGACAGCTTTGTTTGCCTCAAGCGCCAGAAAAAAACGCGCAGCCCTTCAGGGATCGTTGCTATAATTGTGCGAATTTTCGACCTTCCGGAACCAGATGGACACCTTCCGCTTCTCAGATTTCGCGCTCGACCCTCGGACGCGGCAGCTTTGTCGTGGCGTCGAGGTCGTGGCACTTGGGGCGCGGGCGTTCGATCTTCTGGAACTGCTGGTCGTGAACCGGAACAGGGTCGTCAGCCGCGATGAGGTCATGGCGTCGGTCTGGCCCGGCACGGTTGTGGGCGAGAACAATCTGAACGTGCAGGTCGCCAATCTGCGCCGCGTCCTCGGTGCCAACGCCATCCTCACCGTGTCTGGCCGGGGCCTTCGTTTCGCGCTTGATGTCGCGCCGGACAAGCTGCCGCTGGCGCTTCCCGATCGTCCTTCGGTCGTCGTTCTGCCCTTCAATTCGATGGGGGGCGTTCCGGAACTGGACTGGCTGGCCGACGGGTTCGTCGAGGATATCACGACGGAATTGTCCCGGTTCCGAGACCTCTTCGTCGTGGCGCGCAACTCGGCCTTCGTCTATCGAAACATGCCGCGCGATCTCAGGGTCATCTCGCGCGAGCTGGGCGTCCGCTACGTCGTCGAAGGCAGTGTCCGCGCCACGTCCGAGCGTGTGCGCGTCACCGCGCAGCTGATCGACGCGCACTCCGGGGGGCATGTCTGGGCCGAGGTCTTCGACCGCGACCTTGGCGGGCATTTCGACACGCAGGCTCGGGTGTCGCAGGCCATCGTGACCTGTCTCGCGCCGCAGATCGACCGGGCCGAGGCCGACCGCATCCGCACGGCCGTGCCCGAGGACCGGACCGCGCATGGCATCGCGCTGCGGGGTTGGTCCCTGGTTTCGGCCGGCGACATGGCCTACGACCCCGCACCGCGCGACAAGGCGGCGGAGCTTGCCCGGTGGGCACTGGACCTCGATCCGACCTCGGGCCTCGCCTGGCGCGTGCTGGCCTGGGTCGCCTGGTGGAACGTCTATCACGCCACGACACCCTCCGTGCCCGACACGCTCTCCGAAGGAATCGACGCGGCCACGAAGGCCATCGCTGCCGATCCGACCGACCACCACGCGCGGCGGCTCCGGGCGCTTCTGCACTTCATGAACCAGGATGCCAGGGCCGGCCTGCCCGAGCTTCGCCAGGCGCACGAGATGAACCCGAACTGCGCGGTGACGCTGGCGTGGCTTGGCCTCTACGAGGTCTTTCATGGCGATGCCGAACGCGGTGTGCCGCTGGCCGAGGCAGCGCTGCGCCGCTCTCCGCGCGATCCCTCGCGCGGCTCCCTCCTCGCGGCGCTTGGTTTCGCGCAGTTCGCCGTGCGAAACTACGACGCGGCCGCGCAGGCGGCGGAGGGGGCGCTCGCCGAGGCCGCGGGAAGCGCCACGCCGCTGATCCTTGCCGCTATCGCCTGGGTCGGCACGGGGCGGATCGACCGAGCCGCGGCGGCCTTCAAGCGGGTCGAGCAGATCGCGCCATCCCTCGTCGAGGCGCGACTTGCTGGGCGCTGGCTCACCTCGAACCCCGACTACCTGGCCCGGGTACATACATTCTTCCGCATCGCCGCCGGCCTCGCCCCGGCCGACGCGGCGGACGCCCTGCGATAGACGAGCCCCCCGCGCAGGTCTGGATGCCGGTTTTCACCGCAGGATTTAGAATTTTTTAGCAGGTCTGGTAGCGCCGTTTCTGCGGATCCGGCGTAATATTGCAAAGCTGCCGACCTGGCGGCGGTCGATGGGGACGACATGGACGACGCAACGGCGCGCTGGCGGATGCTGGCCATCTTGTTCATCGCGCGCACCGCGATGGCGTTTCAGTTCCAGATGGTTGGCGCTCTTTCGCCGCTGTTCGTCACCACCTACGGGGTCGGACTCGCCGACATCGGCCTGCTGGTGGGACTGTATTTCGCGCCGGGCGTCGTCATCGCCCTGCCGGGCGGATCGCTGGCCGCGCGCTTTGGCGACAAGCGGCTACTGGTTCTGGCCAGCGCGCTGATGCTGGCGGGCGGCGCGCTGGCGCTGCTGGTCGACAGTTTCGCGGGGCAGATCGCGGCACGTGTGATCGCCGGTGTCGGCGGTGTCACACTCAATGTGATCGGCACCAAGGTCGTCGCCGACTGGTTCGCGGGGCGCGAGATCGGCACGGCGATGGCGATCTACATCAATTCCTGGCCCGTCGGCATCGCGCTGGCGCTCGCGGTGCTGCCCGGTGTCGCGGCACTGGGCGGACTGGATGTCGCGTTGGGTATCAATGCCGCGTTGGCGGCGCTGGGGCTGGGGCTGTTGCTGGCGGTGTTCCGCACCTCGCCGCAGGCCGCGGGCGCGGCCTTGCCCGCCGTGTGGCCGCAAGGCGCGCGGCTCAGAGCGCTGGTCGCAGCGGCGCTGATCTGGGCCTTCGTCAACGCGGCGCTGATCCTCGCCTTCAGCTTTGGTCCCGCGCTTCTGACCCAGCGCGGCCTGCCGCTGGTCGCGGCCAGCGGCCTGACCAGCCTGTCGCTGTGGGTGCTGGCGCTGTGCGCCCCGTTCGGCGGCATCCTCGCGGATCGGACCGGGGCGCGCGACGGCGTCATCCTGTGCGGGCTCGCGGTCTTTGCGGCGGGGCTGATCGTAATTCGCATCGACCTGCCGCCAGCGCTGGGGTTCGCGCTGATCGGGATCGGCACGGGCCTGGGCGCCGGGCCAGTCATGACGCTGCCGGCGGCCGTGCTGGACCCAGCGACGCGGGCGCTGGGCATGGGGCTGTTCTTCACGCTGTACTACGGCGTCACACTGATCGGCCCGGTGCTGGGCGGATGGCTGGCGGCGCTGACCGGATCGGCGGCCAGCAGTTTCGATGCCGCGGTGGTGCTGCTCGGTCTGTGCGTGCCGCTGCTGATGCTGGTGCGCCAGATGATCGCGGCCGGACCGCAGGGTCAGCCCGCATGACCCGGACTGGTGATCACGACTGGATCACCCTGCACCGGCTGCGGTTTCCCGAAGCCATATCCGCACGAGACCGGATATTTGCGCCCGTCGCTGGAGCTGCCGTCTGGCGCTTCTGCCCGCAACATACACCGGGCGACGACGGTCTCGTCACCCTGACTTCGGACATCTGGGGCGGGCTCGGGATCTGGGGCAGCCGGGACGAGGCCGAGGCGATGCTTTCCGATCCGGGCACGGCGATGCCCTGGCTGGCGGAAGCCGTCGCGGCTTGGCACTGCCTCGCCATCCCGGTGTCGCACCGGGGCAAGGTGAACTGGCGCGGCCATGTCGAGGATGGCACCGCAGTGCGTCCCGCCCCGGCCGATCCCGGCGGCCCGCTGGTCGTCGTCACCACAGCGGGGTTCCTGTCGCGCGAGGACTGGATGCTGCCCCGCATCCGGCTCTTCGTGGAAGGCGTGTCCGAGGTGATGGCGTGGTACGGCGCGCTGCCCTCGAACCTGCGCAACGACGTGTTCAACGGCCCCGAAGGGCGCGAAGGCTTCACCTGCTCGCTCTGGCGCTCGGACGAGGCGATGCGCGAGGCCGCCTATCACGATGGCCGTCACCGCGCCCGGATGGAGCAGAACCGCGCCGGTCTCATGTTCGATTACTCGTCCTTCACCCGACTGCGCGCGCTGCGCAGCCATGGCGACTGGGACGGCGATCCGTTTGCTGAATTGCAGGAAGGAGCCATGACATGACCGAGGCCATCGCGGCGATTGCCGCCAACTACACGGCTGCGTGGAACAGCGGCTCGCCCGAAGCAGTTGCGTCCTTCTACGCCGAGACGGGCGGCATCGTCATCAACCGTGGCACGCCCTGGGAGGGGCGTGCAGGCGTGCAGGCCATGGCCGAGGGATTTTTCGCCGATGTTCCCGACCTGAACCTGACCTGTGACGGGGTGCGCATCGCGGGCGATCACGTCGCCTTTCTGTGGACCTTCACCGGCCACCATGCCGAAACGCGCAACCCCTTGCGGATTGCCGGCTGGGAAGAGTGGAACCTCGACGGCGAGGGCAAAGTCATCGCCTCGAGAGGCTGGTTCGACGCAGAGGATTACGCCCGGCAGGTGGCGGGATGAGCGACCCCTTCGCAGATGTCGACGCGGCGTCCCCGGAGTTCATCGAGATCATGGCAACCGCGCTTGAAGTGCGCGCGGCGGACCCCTCCATGTTGCCCGTGATCGACGGTTATCTCGACCGGCTTTCGCCGCCCGACGGTGGCCTGATCGTCGATATCGGTTGCGGCACCGGCGGTGTGACCCGGCGCATCGCCGACCGATTCAGGCGCGCCAGCGTCCTCGGCATCGAACCCTCCGTCGCCTTGACGGACACGGCGCGGGGGCTGGCGGGCGACCGGGCAAACTTGGAGTTCCGGGTCGGCGACGGTGCCGCGCTCGGTCTCGGGGACGGCAGCGCGGACATCGCCATCCTGCACACCGTGCTGTCCCATGTGGCCGACCCCGCAAGTCTGGTCGCCGAGGCCACGCGCATCCTGCGCCCGGGCGGCACACTGGTGGTCTGTGACGCCGATTTCTCGAAGGCGGCTCTGGGGCTTTGCCAAGGCGATCCGCTGGACTCTTGCGCCCGGGCCTTCGTGGCCGGATCGGTCACCGACGCTTGGCTTGCGGGCAAGCTCAAGCCGCTGGCTTTTGCTGCCGGGCTAACGGTCGCGCATTTCGGCACCGCCAACCGCGTGGTGACGGACGGCATGGGCAACCTCGTCTGGGTCAGGATGGCATCGGCGCGCCTGGTGGGCGACGGCGTGATCGGGCAGCCACTCGCGGATGCGCTTGAGGCCGAATACATGCGCCGCGCCGAGGCCGGGACGCTTTACGGCTTCCTGCCCTTTGTGACGATGATCGCCTTGAAAGCTGAGAGATGAGGATGCCTTGCCATAGGATGGGCGGCAGCCTTTGCGCGGAGGATGACGCATGACAAAAGCCACAAGGCAAATGGCCGATGTCATGCCGATCCTGCACCTGACAGAGGGGGCGGACGGCATTTCGCACTTTTCGGACCTGCATGTTTCCCTCCGCTCCGGCGGTTTCGCCCCGCCCGCGCCTCCAATGCCGATCTCAGCAACCGAGGCGGTGACCGGATTGCTCTATCTCGTCCTGCCCGCCGGATGGGGCGGGGCGCAGCATCCTTCCCCACGCCGGCAGGTCGCCTTCTGCCTGTCCGGCCGCCTTCGGGTCGAGGCGGGCGACGGCGAGATGCGGGAATTCGGCGCAGGCGCGATCTGGCGGATGGAGGACGTCTCCGGATCGGGCCACACGACCACCGTGATCGGCGAAGAGGACGTGCGCCTCGCCATAGTGCAACTGCCGCCGCAACCCGGCGACCCGACCCCGAAGGAAATCCCATGAACATCATCGAACAAACTGTCCGCCAGTTTCACGAGTCCTGGGACCTGCGCAATCCTGACCGCGGTGCTGCCGTCATCGCCCCGGATTGTCGCTTCGAGGATGTGGCGCGCGGCGAGGCGCAGATCGGCCCCGACGGCTACCGCATGGACTATCACCGCTGGCGCGCGGCTTTCCCCGATGGCGAGGTCAAGGTCGTCAACGTCATCACTGGGGGCGATGGACCCGACGGCTGGGCGGTGGTCGAGTTTCTCAATCGCGGCACCCAGACCGGACCCCTTCATTCGAGCCTGGGGGATTTCCCACCCTCGGGCCGCCGGATGGAAGTGCGCTATTGCTCGGTCATGCGGGTGCAGGACGGCAAGGTGGTCGAGGGCCGCGACTATTACGACAGCGCCAGTATCGCACGACAACTGGGGCTGGTGGCGTGAGAAACGCCGCAGCTTTGAACCACTGCAAAAGGAGACGCCAATGAACTTTCCCGCTTTCTTCGACGCGATGCCCGCTCTTGACGTGCCGTTCCCCGAGGATGTGGTCACGACCCACGCCGTCGCTTCGGATGCGGGGCTGGTGGCCTTCTTCCGCTTTCACAAGGACATGGACCTTCCGCCCCACGCGCACGGGCCCCAATGGGGCACGGTGATCGCCGGAGAGATCGTCTTCACCATCGGCGGCGAGACGCGGACCTATCGACCGGGTGACAACTACGACATCCCTGCAGGTGTCGAGCACAGCGCGAGGATCCGGGCCGGGACCATTGCGGTCGACGTCTTTGCCGAAGCTGACCGCTATCCGCTGAAGGCACGCTGAGATGGCGGTTGATATCACCAGAGCCGAAACCCTCGAAGACCTTGACGCCGTGCGCGCGTTGATCCGCGACTTCTTCGGCTGGGCGATGGAGAATGTGGCGAAGGGCGAAAAGGACCCCAACCCGTCGGTCTTCGCCAACCTCGAAGCCGAACTTGCCGGCCTGCCGGGACGCTTCGGCCCGCCCTCGGGCTGTCTGCTGCTGGCGCGGCTTGACGGCGCGCCGGTGGGCTGTGTCGCCTTCTATGGGCAGGACGCCGCGACGATGGAGATCAAGCGCATGTTCGTGCGCCCCGATGCCTGGGGTCACGGGATCGGGGCGCGGATGCTAAAAGTGCTGCTGGCCGAGGCCGAGGCCGCCGGATACGTCCGCTACCGTCTGTCCACCCATCACGCACTGCACGCCGCCCAGTCGCTTTACCGGCGCGCTGGATTTCGCGACGTGCCCGGTTCGGCGGATTTTCCGGGCATCGTCGAAGGCGTCGACATCTGCATGGAAATGATACCGGTCCGCGAGACCAAAGAGGAGAGCCGCCTTGCCTGAACTGACCGACCCTTTTGCCCATCACCCTGAATTGCGCGACCGGATCGCCGATACTGAGACGTCTTTCTTTCGAACGTTCAGCGTTGAGGCGATCATCGCAGCAGACCCCCGACAAGAGGCGTTTCGCGACTGGGTCCATACAGACGCGCAGCGCGAGGCGATCCGGGCACAGGCCCTGGCTGGCCATTCGGGCGATCTGTGGATCTTTGGCTATGGGTCGCTGATGTGGGATCCGGCCCTGCGCTTTGCCGAGGTGCGGCGCGCCAATGTCGCGGGCCATGCCCGCCGCCTGATCCTGGTCGACACAAAGGGTGGCCGCGGCACGGAAGAGGCGCCGGGCCTGTTCGCGACACTCGATGCGGGCGAAGGGTGCGAGGGGCTGGCCTTTCGGATCGCGGCGGCGGATGTCGAGACCGAGACCGAAATCCTGTTCCGGCGCGAGATGATCGCGCCCGGCTACCTTGCCCGGTTCGTCCCGGCCCGGATCGGCGATGTGGATATCCGCGTGTTGGCCTTTATCGCGGACCACGACGTGCCGGACGTGCGCCCCGATCTGACCCACGAGGAACAGGTACGCTACGTTGCCCACGGGGTGGGTGATCTTGGCACAAGCCGGGACTACCTTGCCAATATCGTCGCACATTTCACGCATCTCGGGATCACAGACGCGCATTGCAGCGACCTGCTGCGCGCGGTGGATGCCTATCTCACAACGCTGACCGAGCAGGAGCCAGCCCGATGACCGCCCTCGTTCCCTTCTTCGACGGCCACAACGATTTCCTGCTGCGGCTGATGATGACGCCCGCCCCGCGCGAGGAGACCTGGCTCGGCGCCAGTGGCCGGGGGCACCTCGACCTGGCGCGGATGAAGGCCTCCGGCTTTGCGGGCGGGCTCTTTGCGATCTTCGTGCCGCCGGCGTCCAGTGGTCCGCCGCCCGACTTCAAGGCACTGATGGCCGACCCGCCCTATGCGCTGCCCATGCCGCCCGAGATGACGCACACGCAGGCCCAGCCCGATGCGCTGGCCATGGCCGGGCTTCTGCACTGGATGGAGCGGGCCGCCCCAGGAGACTTCCGCGTCTGCCGTTCGGTGCCCGAGATCCGCGCCGCGATGGAGGCGCGCGTGATCGCGGGCGTCATGCACATGGAGGGCGCCGAGGCGATCGGGCCGGACCTCGACGCCCTCCATCTTTTCCACGACATGGGCCTGCGGTCGCTCGGCTCGGTCTGGAGCAGGTCCACGATCTTCGGCCACGGTGTGCCGATGGCCTTTCCCGGCTCGCCCGATACGGGGCCCGGCCTTACCGGGAAGGGCCGCGACCTTGTCCGCCTGTGCGACGAACTCGGCATCCTGATCGACCTGTCGCACCTCAACGAAAAGGGCTTCGACGATGTGGCCCGCGTCTCCGGCAAGCCGCTCGTCGCCTCGCATTCCAACGCCCACGCGCTCTGCCCCAGTCCGCGCAACCTGACCGACCGGCAGCTTCACATGATCCGCGAGCGCAGCGGCATGGTGGGGTTCAACTTCGCGACTTTCTACCTGAATGCGGACGGCAGGGCCGATGGCGGCACGGGTTGGGACACGATGCTGCGCCACCTCGACCATCTGATCGCCGAGGCGGGCGAGGATCACGTCGGGCTCGGCTCGGATTTCGACGGCTGCGTGCTGCCCGATCTCATCGGCGACGTGACCGGCGTTCCGCTTCTCTTCGAGGCGATGGGCGCGCATGGCTACGATGCCCCGCTCCTCCGCAAGCTCGCGCGCGACAACTGGCTCGCCTGCCTCGACCGGTGCCTGACATGATGCGACTACCAGCAGAAAGGCACACCAAGACTGCTGCTCCCAATAATCCGACGAAGTAGGACATTCGATGAAAGCGATCGAGATTACAAACTGCGACCGACTGCCCCCGAAGGATGACCTGAACGCCATCCTGGCCCAGTATTATGCCAACATCGTCCGGCGCATGCAGGACATGGGGTTCGGGATCGATCCCGCCGCGCCGCAAAGCGCGCTTGCCGAATTCTGGACACACGCGGCGGACTACCTGCCACCCGATGGGTGCCTTACTCTGGCGCGCGACGAGGCCGGTCAGATTGTCGGATGCGGCATGATGAAACGATTGGACCGCGATACCGGAGAGCTGAAACGGGTGTTCGTCACCGAAGCTGCGCGGGGCACCGGCACCGGTCGTCGGCTGATCGAAGCGCGCATCGCGACGGCGCGCCAGATGGGTCTGAAAAGGCTGGTCGCCGACACGCTAACGCCCAATGTCGAGATGCGCAGTCTCTACCCCAAGCTCGGTTTTGTCGAGGTCGCGGGGCCTTTGGAAACAACGACCTATCTGGATCAGCCGATGCTGCGTCCACATCTGCACTATTTCGTCATGGAACTGGCGGAACCGGATAAGCAGTGACATTTCCTCTCAAATACGATGCCGTACCGGATGTGCTGTGACAAACCCACAGGGGCTGAACGGGGGCAGACCATGACGACCATTGCAGACCGCCGCAATCGCCATTGCTGTGGTTGGAACCGGGGCTGCAGCCGTTACTGTGCTTAACCGAGACATTCCCGATTTCGCGCGTTGGACATCATTGGCCTTCTCCGTGTGTTCGAGACGTTCAGCAATCCGCCCGACGCGTTCGCCGGAGCGGCGGATCGAAAGCAGGAACAGGACGACGGTGAGGGCGATCGCAGCGTAGCGTATCGCGGCCCTCGCCCACGGGCTGGCGGCAAACCCGGTGAGGAGTGCGCCAATCACCGCAGCCCCCGCTTCCAGTCATCGAGTCGGGCGTAGATCGTGACCGCGATCCCAACGAGAGCCACGGCGATGAACAACCAGCGAAGCGTGTCGAGATACGGAACCAGCGGCAGGATCGCGGTCTGGGTCTCGGCAAGAACGTTTTGCGCGACCTCGACCCCGGCTGCGCCCAAGGTCGCGACACCGGCCGCTCCGCCACCTTTCATGGTGCGGCTTTGTGCAAGGTCCTCACGCGCGGGCGGCGTGTCCTCGGCGAATGAGGTCGCTCGGATCGGAAACTGCTCACCCCACTGGCGGGTGGGTCCGAGATCGACATGGATGAAACCCGAGCGCGGATAGAAGCCGAACCCAAGGAACCCGACTGCGCGTGCCGCCGCCTCGAACACGACCGGGTCATGGTTCGACATTGCGATATCGAAGGCCGCGCCATCCATGTGCTTGGACCGCGTCGCGCCGCCGACGGCGCGGTTGTGCTCGGGGCTGCGATAAGCGGACCGCACGATCAGCGGCTTGCCCAGCCGGTCTCGCAGCACCTGCAGCTTGTCCAGCGCCGGTTCGTTGATCAGCAGTTTGCCGGTGCCGCGGCAGGCGATTTCGGCGGGTGAGAAATTCGGCCAACGCCAGGTGTCGTCCGGCACGTCGCGCCAATGCTCGTAGAAGGTCGTGGTCATGATGTCCTCCAGAAACGAAAAACCCGCCACATGGGCGGGTTCGGGTGGGTGAGAGTGTTGTTTCGGCGAGCGCTACGGATTGCCGCCGAAGATCTTCAATTTCATCGCGATGCCCGCCAGTAGAGCCAACATCACGCCGGTGGTGATCAGGTGGACGGCTGTCTGCACGGCGGTGCGTCGCACAAAGCGGATGCAGTCGAGCAGTGAGCGAAGATCGCGGATGTCGAGGGCCGCGTCCTTGCCATCGATTCCGGCGTCGGCCAGCGCGCGTTTGGCACCCGCTTCGGCGGCGCGTGTCAGCATTGCCTGGAATTCGATCTCGGACATGCGCATGTCGCCTTGATCGGCGCGGGGTGGCGTCATGACGAGATGATCCCGACTTCCGTCGGCAGCGCGGCCGTGGTCCAGGGTGTGCTGTCGGCCGGGTTCACATCCCATGTCGAATAGACCGGACTGGCCATATCCGGCGACGGCGTGCCGGGCGACGCGTCATAATCCACCCCGCCGATCCGAAGGAAACCTGCAATACCGGTTGGTCCTGCTGTCCCGAGCTGAGCGAGCTGCTTCACATGCACGCCCGCGATGGCCGAAGCCCCGGCAGGCCCCGTCGGCCCCGCCAGCGAAAATGACATGCGCTGACCGGCAATGTCGCTCGCGGCACGGGTGGCAATGTCGCCGTCCTTCACCGCATCGACGCCGCCCGAGAAGGCGTCATAGGTCGCGACCAGATCCGGCGTGCGTCGCGCAAACCGCCGTCCGATGGTCGAGACGCCATCAAGGACTGCGATATGCGCGTAATAACAAATGGCGGGATTGTAGAAATCGAAAAGGCCGTAGTTCTTCCACACGCAGCGAACGGGTCGACCCTTGCCACCGGCGTTGGCTGCTGTTGCACTGCTCTGCAGGACCCCATCAGCGTAGAACTCGATGGTGATGTCAGCGCCTACAGCAATCTTCACATCGACCCAATAGACTTGGTTCGTGGCAGCGACGAAGGAGGAAGCGCCGTCGACACTGGTGTCACCCACCGCCATCGCGTGATATTTCTCATCGTCCCGCTCAGTTCTGACAATCGCAACAAGCGCATTTGTGTCGTCGTAAAACTCGAGGAAGGTGCCGTCCGTGCCAATAATGTGGGCGTTGACCGACGGCGCTTTGTATCGGAATCCCAGCCAGACATCACCCGCGGGCAAGGACCACGAGGCAGAAAACGGGACTGCGCTCGTCTCACCCGTGTTGATCCGGATGCAATTGACGTCGAGATCGGCGTCGAATCCTGCCGCATCGGTACTGATGCGGCCCTCGACGCCCGCAAGGTCGGTGACCTGGTGTCCAAGATGGAGAATGTGGCTCATGGGAGTACCTCGATATAGAGAGCGGCCTCGGCGGCCGTGAGACGGGACTGGCCGCCCCATTCGTTGAAGATGTCGATGTCTGGGATGGTGAGGCGCGCGTCACCGCCAAAGCCGATCCAGATGACCGCCTCCGCGATGGTCAGCTGTACCGCCCCGCCGCGATCCAGGAAGATCACCGTCTCGGCAACGGTCAGGCGCGCGTCGGCCCCGATCTCAGTCCAGGCAGAGACCTCGGCGACCTTGATCCCGTCCGGCATGAACAGCCGGATCGACCGGACTTGCCAAGCCTCGTAGCTTATAGTCCCGGTCGTGCGGCGCGCCTGCACCTGGACTTCGAAATGCTTCGTGCCAGTGGGCGCTGCGAGGATCGGCACATCCTCCTTGGTCAGCGTGAGGCTGTTGGCGGCGCCCACATCGATCACGGCGGCGGGCGGCTCCAGCGTCGCGTCCGTGTCGGGATCGACCCAGCGGATCTCGACCGCGTAGGTGACACCTGGTTCAGGCCCGATATCGGCCGCGTCATAGGCATCGAATAGGCTACTGGTCTGGGTGAGCCTGTCGCGATGAGACCAAGTCAGAAGGACCGGGCCGAGGTTCAGCACGTTCGGGTTTACGACCGACACACCATTGCCGCGCAGATCACCGGGTGGCAGCGGGCGGATGGCTCGGCTGGCCAGCGTCACGGCGTCTTCTGGTGCCTGTGCGAGTGGAAGCGTCCCGAAACCAGTTTCGGGCAGCATCTTGATTGTCACCGTTTCTCCGGTAGCGAACCCCGCTTCCGACGCATTCGCCAGCTGCTGCCAGCAGATGATCGGCGTCCCTGCGGGATGGGCTTGCGGCACCGTGTCGAGACAGCCGCGCCCGACGGTCAGCGCCGTGGCACTCACCCCGTCGATCCGGACCAGCTCGTCGCCGATCGCTGCCAGCGTGCCGATGGCCACGTCTCCAAGCCCGGTCCAGTTGCCGACGGTCAGCACGCTCTCGGCCGGATCGTCGCTGACCTCCGAGACCAGCAGTGCCGTCGGCACGAACTCGACCGCCTCTTCGAGCGTGTAGCCGGCCCCGCTGTCGCTCCAGACCTGGGCCGAGAGCGCATCGGCCGACGGACGTTCCCCGGCCGCAACGATCGCGCCTGCATCTGGATCCTCGTCGAGAAGCGCATCGGCCTGTGCATGTCCCAATTCCTGGACGAGCAACCAGTATGGCGCTTCCGCCACCCAGCGACGTGTCAGCGGCTTGGGCGGCAGGATCAGGCTCCCTGGGTCGCCGCTTTCACCGCCAACGAGCGCGGTCTCGCCAAGCCCAAAAACATCCTCGGCGATCTTGAGGCGCACGCCATTTGCGCGCCCGTCGCCATGGTCGATCTCAACGATGCGGACCACAACACCGTCGAGCCCGCGCCTCGGGTTTGACAGCACGATCACATTGCCCGGATCGAGATTGGCTCC
The DNA here is from genome assembly GCF_013155465.1 of Alterinioella nitratireducens. Lineage (GTDB taxonomy): Bacteria > Pseudomonadota > Alphaproteobacteria > Rhodobacterales > Rhodobacteraceae > Alterinioella > Alterinioella nitratireducens. The sequence goes on from NZ_JABJVX010000015.1 coordinate 51,115, forward strand.
AACCCGCGAAACGGTGATCTCGCCCGAGAGGATTGGTGCCGACAGCGCGCGCAAATCGCGTTCGGCGACCCGCACCGCAAGGGACTCGAAACGAATGCCTGGGTAATCGACCGTCGCGCTCACCACCTGACCCAGATCCTGGACAAGCGCGGTGTCGGTGACGCTGACCGATCCGGTCTGGTCAGTGCGGGCGTCGGAGAACTTCGCCGTGACGCTGTTGACGAGATCAGCGGCCTCGCGGCGGCCCAGCTCGCCCCAATCGACGACATTGGTCTCGTCGAACACAGGCAGCGTCTCGGGATCATAATCAGCGCGAATGAGGCGCAACTCCCAGCGGCCCGAGCGGCGATCGACATAGAGATAGGCGTCGATGTGCTTCAGTACGTCGGCGATAAAGTCCTCGATGGTCGATTCCCGCTGCCAGAGCAGCGACAACCCGAAGCTCTCGGAGAACAGCGCGTCCGCGGCGATGGCAAAGCTGGGGCCGATATCCGCAAAGGTATGACCAAGACCCCAATCTCCGTTGGTCAGGCTTTCCCGGATGATATGGGCCGGGTTCATGTCAGGGCCTTGCCCGAAGGCTGCGCGCAGCGAGGCCACCAATGCATCGGGATCGCCGGGCGGCACGACGGGCACGCCATCGACAGGCGTGTTGTCGATCTGGGCGGTGGCGCTGGTGTCCGACAGCGCGATGTTGAAGGCAAAGACATCGACCTCCGAGATGCCGGAAAGCGTTGCGATGGCGGTCTGCAGGGTCGAGGCCGGGCTCGGTTCACCGTCAGTCACGAAGATCAGGATGCGGCGTTTGCCACCCGAGCCGTTGAAAAACGCCCCTGCCTGGCTGACGGCCACCCCGAAATCCGTCCCGCCGCTGACGGAGCTTGAAAGCGCATCGACCCAATCCTTGAGCTCCCCGTAGGCCGTGACATCGGCGTCGCGCCGCAGGATCGTGCCGGAGACGGAGGAGTTCCAGGTGACGATCTGGACGTCGTTGGGCTCCAGGGCGTTCTCGCCGATCTCTTCCACCAGACGCGAGACGGCAGCAATCTGCGCCGCCATGCGCGATCCCGACATCGAGCCCGAGGCGTCCATGGCAATGTAGATCGCGGCATTCCCGATCCGGACTTCTGGTACGATCTGTGCTTTCTCGGGATACCATTGCGGGCCGCCATCCTCGGCCTTCAGGATCCGCGTCAGGCGCACCGACCAGGGCTTGAGATAGGGATTGAGGCCGAGAAATACCTGCCGCAACACGAGGCTGCAGATCCCGCGATACCCGGGCACATCAGCCCCGGCTCGTGACGCGAGATAGTCGTTTTGCGCCTGGGTCGGCGCGCCCATCAACACGTCGATGTCGCCGACAATGCCGCCTTCGCGCTTCTCTCCGCCGAAGAGATCGGGCTTGTTGATCCGAATGCGCCCGCCTGCAGCCCCGCCGTTGAGACTTGGCACGCTGGCCGCATCCGAAACCGACGCCGATTGGGCCGTGAACGCCGTGGCAGCGGGCTCGACGAGCCATGTGGTTACACCGGCGCTCGCATCAAAGCTCACGGCCTGCACGGTCACGGTCCGGGTCGTGTTGTCCGTCAGAAGCTGCAGGTCATAACTCTGGCCGAGCCGGATCCCACTGAGCGTGCCCGGGAAACGGACCTCGGCCACACTGTCGCCTTCTGCCGCCGCGGTGGCGGACATACCCGTTACCGCGCCGTAGCTCGCCAGCGCGCCGACGCCGGTTCCTTGCGACGTGCTCTGACCCGTTCCAATCGACCAGGCCGTGCGGTCATCAACCCGGATCTCACGGATCGCATCCACAGGTCCATGACAGAGCGCCAGATGCGCCCCGAGCGAATAGCGGTAGCCGACGGTCTGCGACTTTGAACGACCACCCATGGCTCAGGTCTCGCTCGCGGTGTGCGCAGCGCGTTTCTCTGCCTCCGCAATCACGCGGAATGCCAGCGCATCGCCGGTGGCAGCCAGCACGTCGGCAGGCAGCCCGTCTGCGAGGAAGGCCTGCCAGTCGAGACCATGACGCCGAAACCACGGCCGCGCGCCCTGAAAGCAAAGCCGCGAGGCGCGCAGATCCTGCACGGTGACGATCAGATCTTCGCTCATTTCTTGCCGCCCTTCTTGCGGATCGGATCGACCTTCAGATCCCCGGCCCAGACGACATTCGGGCCGCGCAGCAGCATGGTGCCGAAGACCACTGGGATTGGACGGCCTTCCTCAGCCGTCGGCAGGTCGAAATCATCAAGCCCTGCCGCCTTTGGGGCCTCGAGTTTCGGCTTGGGCGACAGTGCATAGGAGATCGCCGTCAGAACGAGGCTGGCGACGATCTGGACGACGAAGTTCCAGACCATGGTAAATTCTCAGATTTGGGTCAGACGATGCTGGTGCCGCCGAACGGATTGCGGCCGGGAATGTCGGGAAAGCCGCCGAAGTTCAGGAGATTGCCGAACTTGGCCTTGCAGGTGTCGCGCCGCAGATCACAGCCGGGGGCGATCTCGACGAGCGCCAGGGCTTCGGGATCATCAATGGCCGCCTCCAGATCGGGCATGCGGCCGGAGAGCGTCAGTGCATCTCCGACATGCCCAGCGATGAACCCCAGAAGGCCCGCGTGGCGCAGCACACCACCCCGGAACCAGCCGTTTGGCAGCAATGCGGCCTCGGGGACGGTGATCGTCAGGCCCTGATGCGAGCTCGCCGTGCCCCCGACAAAAAATGTCTCGATGTCGAGGCGGCAGCCCCGGGAATAGAGCGCATGACGACAAAGGCGCTGGTATTTGGCGCGGACGCCCTCGCGGCGCATAGATGTAAAGAGGGATTCACAGCGCAGGGTGATGCGCCGCCCTTTGATGCGGGCCGAGACCACGCGGCCCTTCCAATGCGCAACCACCTCCGTTGGCACCTGTTCGTGCCCTCGAAAGATGGTGAGCGTCGTGACCGCCCGGCCGCGCGGTCCGAGATAGCGGCGGGCGAAAGGATCGGAGAGCGGAAAGGAGACGCTGAGATCGACCCGCCGTGGGTCGCTGCTCTGGACGACGGAGCCGTGGCTGACCGCTGAAGGGTCCCAGATCAGATCCTCAATCTCATCGGCGATGGCCCCTGCAGGCGAGGTCCAGGCGGTGGCTCGGCTGGTGTAGCGCCAGACCTGATTGCCCTCTGCAAAGAGATAGAGGAAGTACGGCCGCCCTTCGGCGGTCGAGGTCTCGGCAAGATCATAGGTCATCCGGGTATCTCGATCAGACTAGCCGCGAACTCGGACCGATTGCCACAATGCTCGATCTCAATGCGATCTGTATCGAGCCGCACCTTGGTCAACAGATGAATGGGCGTTGTGACGGGAATGCTCTTGCCCGGTGCCGCGATGGTCAGACGAACACCGAGCGCGTCATAGACGGCATTGTTGATCTCGCGGAACACCGGGCCAGAGGCGAGATCGAACATCACATGCCGTCCTATCCAGACGCCGGGATCGGCGTTGGCTGCCACGACGAAAGACGTGGCCGAGGACGTGACCGCCGCTTGCAGGACCAGTTCACGGCCCCAAGTCGGAAGCCAGAAGGCTCGTTGGCGGCCACGCAACCCATGCAGCCAACTCCGGCGTGTCCAGCGCGCGGCACCCCGGTCCATGAGTGTGATGGTCGACCGGCGCTGGACATGGGTCAGCACCGGTTCGATCACGATAGGACCGAAGCCGTTGTCAATGTAATCCACAGACTTACCCACAGCCTCACTCAGCGATTGGCGCAGTACGGGGGGATCGGTCAGCACATCAAGCCCGAGATGGGTGGGGTAGCTGCTCGCAGCCAGATCGATCCCGTCTTGCGACGTGAATGTCGCGGTGACCGTACCCAGCCCCTGACGGCGCCGGTCGATCTCGATAGGCCGCGTCAGGATCCCGATGCCAACCGGGGCCACAATCGGATGCACAAACGTCACGCCCGCTGGCGCGGCCAGCTCCAACCGGTCCGGCAAGACCGCGCTGACCTCCACGAGGAATGCCTCCCCGCCATCAGCGACGATGCCGGCCTGTCCCGGCGCCTCAAAGGTTCCCTCGCTGGTATCTACGAACACCGCAAGGTTGGCGGCATCGATTGCTGCCGTCGCCCGACGCGCCAGATGCCAGAGAGGCAGGATCCAATCGTCAAGCGCCCCCGCCCGGGCGAGCTCGGCGGCACGCGCGAGGCCGGTCCCATCGAGTAAATGCGTAAAGGTCAGGATTGACCGCGGTACCGTCCGGAGCGCGATACGCTGCTCGGCCGCCTCGGTGATCAGCGTATCGGTTTGCCATTCCAGCACTTCGGTGACCGGCTGGCGCACCGGGAAGGGCCAGAGGTCAGGCATCCAGTCCTCCCCGGTTGCGCCGGATCACGTTTACGATCAGCCGCTCACCTGCGGGCGTCGCCAGATAGTCACCAACAATCGACGGATCCAGAACGTTGACGATGCGGGTCGCGGACTGAGCGCCCTCACCGCTCGCCTCAACGCCAAGCCGACCGCCCCGGCCTCGGCGCAGCGGCAGGATGGCCTCGGGGCCTGCTTCGCCCATCAGCCCGATGCCGCGGGCAAAGGGAAACACGGTTGGCCGTGAGACCACGCCACCGCTGGCAAAGGCTGTGATCTCGCCCGCCTGCCCAAAGGCTCCGCCGCGAGCGAAGGTGCCGCCAATCCCGAACAGACCGCCAAGCGCGCTGGTCAGCCAGCCAAAGAGGCCGCCACCCCCGCCGGTGCCCGCGCCCGAAAAGGCACGAAACAGCGCGTCCTCAATCGGTTTGAAGGCGTTATCAATCAGACGGTTGGCCAGGTTCTGTGCGATCCCCGATATTGCGCTCGCGAAGGTTTGCCAGCTGAGTTCGCCCGACTTCAGAGCCTCCTTGATCGGCCCGGTGATATCGTCGGCCAGCCCTCGCGCGATTTCTTGCGTGCGTTCCACTGCCGCCCGGGCCGCATCCCAGGACTGTCGCGCAACATCGGCAGCGCTTTGTAGCGCGCCTCCGGCGCGACCAGCAGCTGCGGCTGTCTCATCGAGGGTGGCTGCGGGTCCACCTGTTTCATCTTCGGCCAAAGCAGCCTCGAAGCGATCCGCCGCCATGGTTGCTCCGTCGAGCGACGTCTCTGCCTCGGTTCCGGCATTGCGCATCGCCATTCGCAAGGCCTCAAGAGCTTCAAGCGGCTGCAGGGCCCCGTCTGCGAGAGTGGCAGCAGTCCGCCTCCATGCCTCTGCTGAGGCGGCGGCGTCATTGGCTGCGCCCGAAAACCCCAGGTCCGGAACAGCCAGCGGGTTGTCTGCGAACGCTCCGGCAAAAGCATCTTGCGCGGCATTGGCCGCCTGGGTCGCAGCACCCGCAAAACGGTTCTCAAGCTGCCCCAGATCGAGATCGGCGATCAGGCCGATCCGCCGCTCAACGCCAAGCGCTTCAAGACCGGCGTTCACGCCTCCGATGAAGCCATTGATCCGGGAGACGACGCCGTTCAGCATCGCCTCGACGCCTTCGATCAGGCTGTTCGCCGCCTGAAACGCGAGATCGCCTATGGCGGTAGGCAAAAGCCCCCAGACGGCCTTGATTGCCTCAAAAGCCCCCTCGAAACTGTTCACGGCCGCATTGGCAAAGCCGACGACGCCCTCGAGCGCGCCCTGCATCGCGGCAGCCGACGCCGCCTGAACATTCGCAAAGGCCGCCATCGCAGAGGCTGCAAAGCTGCCAGCCCCCATCTTGATCCGCTCCCAGACCTCGCTCACGAGGTTGCCCAGCAGTGCCATGGCGTTTCCGAAGCCACCTGCTCCGGAGACAAGCTGGCCGAACTGGTAGATCAGTTCACCCGCGCCAACGATCAGCGTCCCGATCCCGGTTCGGATCAATGCGCCACGCATCACGACAAGCGCGGTTGCAAGGCCGCGTACGGAAATCGCCGCAGCTACCATTCCGGCTACCCAGCGCCCGGCCAGGAGGGCCGCGAACGTACCAGCGTAGGTGGCAATGCGACCGATGTTGTCGAAGAGCCCCCGGATCGCAATCCCGAGCGGTCCGGTTCGACTGGCCACGGCCGCCATGGCATTTGCGACCGCTTCGAGCGCGGGAGCCGCGGCAACCGCTAACTGGTTCGACAGCCCGCGCCAAACGAGGCCAAGACGGGAGATCGCGTCGTTGGTGCGCTCGATCTGGTCGGCATCCTGTTCGGAGACAACGACACCGAACGCAAGGACGTCCTCAGTCGCCTGACGCAGGGTTGCGGTGTCGATCCGCGACATCGCGATAGAGCCTTCCTCACCGAAGAGCTGACCCGCGACAGCGGCGCGCTCGGCGACCGGCACGAACTCCTCGATGGCCGCGTTGATCGCCCCCACCCGCTGATCCAGCGGCAGGGCAATCAGGTCGGTGGCAGACAATCCCAGCCGCTCCAGCGCGTCGGCGGCTGGACCTGTCCCGGCAGCCGCTTGGCTGAGGCGGCGCGTCAGGTCTTTCGTCGCCTGTTCAATGCCGGACATGGAGACACCGGCCAGTTCGCCCGCACGCTCGAGGGTTTGGATCGAGGCGACCGTCGTGCCCAGCGATTGCGCTAGCTTGGCCTGCGCATCCACCGTTTGCAGTCCCGAACGGACCATGGCCACGCCAGCAGCAGCGGCTGCGGCGACCGCAGCTGCAGCGGCAATCCGGACGCGCCGCGAGAATGCAGCCAGCCGAGCGTTGGCCGCTTCCATCTCGCGGCTGAGCCGCCCGAACCCGCGCGCCCCGGCTTCGCCCACACCTTCCAGTTCGGCGCGCACCTGTCGGCCGCCGACGGCAGCAAGGCGGACCGAAACGCGCTTCTCAGCCATGGGAGTGATCCATCTGTTCGTTGAGTTTGGCGACCATCACCGCTTCGATGACAGGCAACAGTTCAGCTGCTGCGGCAGGTGGCACGCCGAGTGCATCACCGAGTGCAAGTGCTGCCGACATGTCCCAGCCGACAACCGCGCCGGGCAGCACGCGCAGCTGGCCGCCGAGTCGATCGACTAGGTCCCAGACCTGCCAGCCTTCGAATGTGATAGGACGGTTCAGCCGCGCCGGGCAGTCCGGGCAGGCTTGCGCGCAGGCTTCGCAGTAGCGCTCGCCCCCGCCGAAGGACCATTCGGCAAGGACGCGGAGACGTTTTTTTCCTGTTCCAGCAGCAAGCCTTTGGAGACATAGGTCAGCTGAAAGGCCTCGAATATCGGCCAGATGTCGAGAAGCGCGTCGATGGCCTCAGGGTTCGGCTCGATTGCGTTGCCATCAGCATCACCGATACCCTCCCATGCAAGCACGGCCCGCCGCGCCAGCGCCTTGGCGAAGGCAACGGCGCGTTCTTCGTCAGATGCGGTCTCAGGGACCGCCTCCACAGCGGTGTCGCTGCGCGTTGCAACCATCAGTGCGGTGGTCAGCGGGCGCAGTTGCACCCGGACGCCGGGCGCGAGGTCATGCCAGCGCGGGGCGTTCGTCAGATCGAGCGTCAGCATCAGTATACCTCAATGTCGTTGATCAGGGTGGCGGTGCACATCCGCCCGACCAGACTGTCGCGCGCGGCCTGCCAGTCGAAAGTCGCCTGAACGCCCTGCGGACCGGAAATCTCGATGCGGGGGCGTGGCAGATAGACGGAATGCACGGTGAAGGTGAAACTTTCGCCAGAGGGCAGCACATAGGCAAACTCGAGCTCACAGGGATCGCCATTGATCGCCTGTGTCACCAGCGTCTGGTCGGCGAAGCGGACCTCAATGGAGCCGGTCAGCGCGGCAATAGACGGGTCTGCTCCATCGATCCGTCCGTCCGAGCGGATGGTCTCGATCCGGTCGAGGTTGTTGGCATATGTGATGTCGGCCGAGACGACGTTGCCGAGGGCGGAGCCGTTGCGCGTGATCGATCCGTTGAAATGGCCAAAGCGCTGCAATTCGAGAGCGGCTGGCGTGCCTGCACTGGTGGTTGTGCCGACCGTCTCGCCCTGTGCCACCAATCGGGCCGTCGCGGTCAGCAGGCCAGATCGCTGCATCTGCCAATTGATCTGGTCGAGCACGCATCCGGAATACATCGCGTAGCGCGGCACCTCGGGCATGCCGGTCTCGATGGACATGCTGGGCAGAGTCCAGGACCCCGACTGGAACTCATGCGTCCAGGGGCCGGGGCCGGTCGTGGTCGGGTCACCAAAGGCTGCCTTCAACCAGAACCCGAACGCCTCGGCGTCGAGCGGCACCACGACATCGCCATCCGCCGTCACTGCATCCTTGATCGGTGCCAGCGGATCGCGGCCGTAGCCCAGCAATTCCGAATTGAGCAGTGGTTGCTCCGCCCCCAGCGAAGTGCTGGCGAAGGGCATCTTGGTGAAGCCACCCACAGGCGGTGTTCCATAGGTCGTCTCGAACGCAAGCGCCATCTGCGCCCGCGCCCCTTGGGCTCGTGCCATCGTGCTCTCCTCAGATTGTCGGGATCAGCTGAGTGGGTCAGCCGTTGAATAGTGCAGGACCACCGGGATGACGGCGGCCTTCAGGCTCGCCGCGCCCTCGACGGGCAGATCGACCGGTCGCGGTGCTTCCGCCTCGACCCAGTCACAGAGGCCGCCCAGCGTACGGTCAGCGGCGAGCGCCCCGCCAATGCTGGCGGTCAGGATGTCAAATGTAGCGTCACGGTTGGCGCCCTGCACGACTGCCTCGATCTCGGCGCGGTGCTGATAGTGGTACGCGAGCGGCGACAACGTGACCTCGGGCTCACCCGGTTCACCGTCGCGCAGGATCAGCAAGCCATCGGTCGGCACGCGCTCGGGTACCACGTCACCGCGCAGGGCTGTGGCGGCAAGCGCCGAGAGCCGCGCGTGCAGCGTGGTGAGGATGGTTTCACGGAGGGTAGGCATTGCTTCTCTACGCGATACTGGCAGTAATGGTGCTCGAAATGCTATCCATCTCGCCGAAGGTCCATAAATGCTTGCAGAAGATTGGTTAGAACGCAGCCAGCCAGGTTATCGTGAACTGGCCCAGGGCGAGAGGTCAGCAGTTGCTGGTTTTTCGATTATATGGAGCGTTTTTGAAGCGGCCGCTCTATCGGGAAGTGGAAGCGTGCGTTCGATTGGTCAATTCATTGACGGAAATAGGGAAGCGCTTGTTGATTTCGCACCACTTCAAGCACCCCTTGATTACTTCCAAGACCGTTATGTCGAGGACGGCGCTATAAATCTCAGGTTTGACCATTTGAATTTCCGAAGAAACGATAATCGCGAACTTGTCGAAGCCGTATTGCTTGGGAGAAACGATGACAACGCTGAAAAGGCGAAGGCCTTGCTCATTATTGTATATCGGCTGAGGAACAATCTTTTCCATGGCTTGAAGTGGGCGTACGAAATGCGTGACCAACAAGCGAATTTTGAGCATGGAATATTGGTCATGACCAATGTTTTAGATTGCTGCCGCAGATAGTCTATCGGACCTCGAAGTGGCTCTGCTTGCTTACTTTCATCGGCTCTCCACCCAGTTCGCGACGATCAACCCCGGCACACTATCGAGCGCCCGCTCGGCTTCACGGTCGAGATCAAGCCGCTTCGGCAGCTTTACCTGCGGGACGAGCAGGAAGATCGGCGCTGTGACCTGGTTACGGCCGGTTTTTGAGCGCGATGCCACCGCCTGACCGCGTTTGTTGATCCGCGCGCGGTCCGCCACCAGCAGGCTGGGTCCTCGGCGGCGGTAGACGAAGCGCAAGCGTAGACCGCGCCGGCGCTCCCATTCGCCGGGGGTGATCCGGCGACCGCGCAGACCTCGGCCTGCTGCTTCGGTCGGGATCGCGAGGTAGAACCCATCTTTCGAGCGGATCAGCGGGCCGCTGTCGTGGGCGTCCACGATAACCGGGGCCTTGGACCAAACCAGCGCGGCGGCATCAAGGCTCTCGCCCGACCGCGGGAAGTTTTGGTTGCGGATCGAGTTGGCAAGCCGCCGTCCGAGCCCCGCGCCAGTGATCTGGGTGCGCCAGGCAGTCTTCAGCCCGGTCCCGGCCTCGCGCATGGCGGCCGTAACTGCGCGTTCGCCCGCCGCGACCTCGGCTGCCATCATAGCCACGATGTCGGGATCGATGTCGAGCTTGAGCTTCACGCGGGCCTCAGATCCACGGTCCAGACCAGCCGCTCGCGATCCCGCACCGGCTCTCCCTGAATGAGGAAGGCGTCCCCGTCGATCTCCAAGCGGTCGCCGGGGCGTGGATTCGCAACCTCGTCTACGCGCAGGTCGATACGAGTGGTCTCGGACCAGAGCCGCGCGTCGCCGAAGTCGGTGATCGCATCGGCTTGCCGTGAGACGACGCGCACCAGAACGGGCGCACCGCCATCGGAGGTGTAGACCGCTTCGCGCCCGATGTTGGGATCCGCGAACAGCGCATCAACGACAGCGGCAAACGCCGTCATTAGAAGCTCGCGTTCAGGCGCACGCGGCCGATCACGTCGCCCGCACCACCAGCAACAGCTTCTGTGGCCACGCCGATCAACGTGTTCGATGTGGCCACGCTTGTGGTGCGCTTGTTGGTGTCGTCCCAATAGACCTTCGCGCCGACTGTCCAGGCCTGCGAGCCAACCTTGATGAGGTCGAACACGCCGGTCAGGGCGACTTCGACAGGTTCGTTCAGAGCAGCGTCCCCGGATGCGATGCCGAAGATCGAGCCGACGAGCAAGCCGTCGCCGGAGGTCACGGCATAGGGCGCGGTCAGGGTGATGGTATTGCCGGGCTGGACGTAGTTTTTCATTGCAGGATCCTTTTCAAACGGGAACGGGCGGCCCGATTGGACCGCCCGTCAGAGGTGAGATGTCAGGGATGGCCCGACCTATGCACCCGGGTTCTTGTAGAGGCCGCGCCAGTCGATGGCCTTGGCGCCGAAGTCGAGGCGGCACTTGATCTCGACCCCGTCGACGTCGAAGCCGTTGCGCGTCTCGATATACGCGCCTTGCTG
>NZ_JABJVX010000016.1 GCF_013155465.1 Alterinioella nitratireducens
GAACACCTGCCCCGCGACAGGGTCGAAACCGGCGTCGATGCTCTCGCCGTTCAGGATATCGGCCCCGGCCCCGCCATGGAGGATATCGGCGCCATCGCCGCCCAGGATCGTGTCCTGCCCGCCGGACCCGGACAGGGTATTCATGGCGGCGTTGCCGACGATCAGGTCATCGCCCGATCCGGCAAGGTAATTCTCCAGCACCGTGCCGCGCGCGACCGCGACATTGCCGGTGCCGCCATTGATATCCCAGAAGCTGCCGCCATTGAGGTTGACAGACTGGTCATAGGTATCGGTGCTGAAATTGACCGTATCGATGCCGCCCTGGTCGTAGAGGGTCATCACGACCGCGCCGCCGCCGTAATAGTTGTTGGGGTCGTGGCCCTCGAAGACGGCCGCGGCCAGGGTGCCCAGATAGCCGCCGACGGTTGACCCGACACCATAGACCGTATTGCCCGCCGTCTGCGAACTGCCGCCCGGCGCGCCGTAGAGAGTCTGGATCGCGATGATATCGGCCATCATGGCGGTGACGGGCTGGCCATAGCTGGCATTCACGGTGGTGTTCTCGGTCTGCGAGAAATAGGACATGACCGATAGCTGGTAGCTGTCATTGGCGAAGGTTTCGTCCACACCATAGGTGGCCGAGCCGTTGTAATCGCCCTGATGGCCGAGCCCGAGCGCGTGGCCAAGCTCATGCACATAGGTCGAGAAGGCATAATCGTCGATCTGGGTGCCGTAATTGGCCAGCCAGTTCGTGGAGACATTCACGAATGCCGATTGCGTCACCCCGCCGATTGCCGAATAGCTGGCATAGGCCCCCGATTGCTCATCGTCGAAAGTGATCTGAGCGCTGCCCGAGACTTCCGTGAAACTGATGTCGGCGACGGCCTCCCAGGCCTCCATCGCCCATCTGGCCAGGCGCTGGCCCGCCGCGGTCAGGCCGGTGAGATCGACGGTGATCGTGTTGCTGGTCGAGGTGTCGAAGGCATGGCGGCTGCCGCCACTGTTGGCCCAATAACCATCGGTCAGGTAATTGGCCAGCTCGTCCAGCGTGCCGACCGGGGCGGGCTGCGGCGGCGCGACGGTGTTCACCGTCACCTGATAGGTTCCGGTTCCGTTATCGGCATAGGCCCGGGCGCTGATGTAATAGGTGCCGGTGGTCGCCGGCGTGAAGGTCAGCTGCGAATCGAACCCGGGGCCGCCATCGTCATTGAAGGCGACCTGTGTGCCGCAGGCATCATAGAGGCGCAGATAGGGATCGCCGAGTTCGCCCGCGCCGCCGGTGCCGAAAAGGTCGATCTCGTAGGTTTCGCCCGCACTCAGCGTGATCGCCACTCAGCCATCGTCGCCCAGGGTCTCCAGGCTGCCCGAAAACACATCCCCCACCGTCATCACATTGGTGGTGCCGGTCCCCGCGGGCGAGGTCGGATTCTCGGCTACATTCGCATAGGTCGGAACAGGCATCGGCTGTGGGCCGAGCGTTTCATAGCTGCAGTCGGACTCGAAGGGGCGGAAGGCGGCGCAGATCGTACACATGTAGCAAGGAACCTTAGAGTGGCAGGGTATCGGGACGGGACCTTAGGGAAGGTTTGCGGCCTCAGTGAGGCAGCGGGCGAAGAACGCGTACTGGGCCGGTCCGGGCGGGGCGTCGAGGAAGCCTACCTCGACCGAGGGCCCGCGCATGGCACCGCCCGTGCCCTGCCATTGCAGATGCGCGGTGACGTGATCGGGGCCGAGGCGCTCGATGATCAGGGTCATGTGCCGCGCCGGATCGAATGTCGGCAAGCCCGGCGCGGACTGGATGGCGGCGCAAAGCCCGTCAAGATGGGCCTCGCCGCCCGGTAGCAGGCCGTCGGGGCGCATCTCGCAGTCAATCCGAGGATCGGACCCGGAGGCCATGCCGGTCCCTCCAACCAGTTGCGCCAGCCCCAGGCAGATCAGTCCCAATGCCAGCAGCCTGCCCAAACGCTTCATACCCGCTACTCTCACTGCGCGGACCGCCGCCGCATTTTTCTCGAAAGACGGTGCCGGTGCCGGTGTCACCATCCGGGGCGCGGATAGCATATTGCGCTGTCCGAAAACAGCGCGTTGTCGGCGTCGGCGACAATTTGCATATGTAGCATGTTTGCCTTGTGCCCCAAGCGAAGAACGCGCTACCTTGCCGCGAGGCAGGTTCAGCAAGACCCGTATTTCGAGCGGTCACGCCCGAAAGCTTCCCGGGACGTCTTCGGGAGGTGGGGTTCTTTGTGACGGTTGTGATTTTGAGGGGCGGGCGCGCACGCGGAATGCTGAAATTCATCAAATCCCTGACGCGCCGCCAGAAGCGAAACGTGCTGCTTCTGCTCGATCTGATGCTGGTGCCGCTGGCGATGATCGCTGCTTTCGGCACCCAGGCCGATCCGCTGACGCCGGTGGAAACGCTGAGCCTGCTGTTTCCGATCCTGCCCTACATGATCGTGATTGCCGCGGGCCTGGCCGTCGCGCTGCGCATCCCGCAGACCCAGCTCAACGCCTATGAGGGGCGCGCTGTGACCAGGACCGGGGTGTTCTCGGTTCACCTGAGTTTTGCGCTGGCGCTTCTGGCCTGGGCATTCGGGCTGGCGGTGCCGCCCGGCATCCTGGTGATCTTCGGGGCCGCGTTCTTCCTGTTCTCCTATGCCAGCCGGATGCTGCTGCTCTGGATCGTTACCGCGATCTATAAGCGCGAGATCCCGCGCCGCCGGGTGCTGATCTACGGGGCCGGCACCACCGGGACGCAGCTGGCCGCGGCGCTGCGCAGCCATGAGGGTATCGATCTGGTCGCCTTCGTCGATGACAACACGGCACTGCAAGGTGTGCAGATCGCCGGGTTGCCAGTCTATACGCCAGCCCGCATCGCCCAGATCGCCGAGGAGAAGCGTATCAGCCGGGTGCTGCTGGCGATCCCGTCGCTCAGCCAGCCAAGACAGGCACAGATCGTACGGCGATTGCAGGCGATGGGGCTGGAGGTGCAGAGCTTGCCCTCCTTCGCGCAGCTCATCGGCGAGGAGCCGCTGGTCGAGAAACTGACCCCGGTGAAGCCCGCGCATTTCCTCGGCCGGGTGCAGGCCGTCGCTTTGCTTGGCGAGGATTGCGCCAGCTATGCGGGTCGGGTGGTACTGATTTCGGGGGCCGGCGGGTCGATCGGCTCGGAACTGGCGCGCCAGGTGCTGGCTTGCCGTCCAGCAAAGCTGCTGCTTTACGAACTGAGCGAGCTGGCACTCTACCATATCGAAATGGAACTGCGCCAGCAGGCCGAGGATGGCCATGTCGACCTGGTGCCGATCCTGGGCTCGATCACCGATCCGCGCCAGGTACGTCAGGTGCTGGTCGAGCATGGTGTGCAGGTGGTGATCCATGCCGCCGCCTATAAACATGTGCCGCTGGTCGAGGCCAATCCGCTCTCGGGGCTGACCAACAACGTGCTCGGTACCCAGACCCTTGCGCGCGAGGCCGCCGAGGCGCGGGTTGAACGTTTCATCCTGGTCTCGTCGGACAAGGCGGTGCGCCCGGTCTCGGTGATGGGTGCGTCGAAACGGTTGGCTGAACTGGTGGTCCAGGACTTGGCGGCGCGTTCCGACGGCACCATCTTCACCATGGTCCGTTTCGGCAATGTGCTCGGCTCCTCGGGGTCGGTGGTGCCGCTCTTCCAGGATCAGGTCAGCCGCGGTGGCCCGGTCACCGTGACCCATCCGGATGTCATGCGCTATTTCATGACCGTGCGCGAGGCGGTGCACCTGGTGCTGCGCGCCGGTGCCATGGCCTCGGGCGGCGAGGTCTTCGTGCTGGATATGGGCAAGGAGGTCGCGATCATGGACCTGGCCCGCCAGGTCATCGAAAGCGCCGGTTACACGGTGCGCAACGCGGCCAATCCCGACGGCGATATCGAGATCGAGATCAGCGGCCTCCGGCCCGGCGAAAAGCTGCGCGAGGAACTGACGCTGAGCGGCGAACGCCTGGTTACCGACCACCCCAAGATCTTCTGCGCCCGCGAGGCGCACCTGTCCGAGATCGAGGTCGCCTCGGCCCTGCGCGGCCTGCGTGAGGCGATTGCCGCGGGCAGTCCGGACGCGGCCCGCGCCGTGGTCGACCGCTGGATCGAAACCGGCCGGGACAACACCCCGGATCTGGAGCAGAGCGGCGGCTGAGCGCGACCCCGCGACCGGCCACGTCACTGGCCCCGTGACTGGTCCTGTCACCGGAATGACGCTTTTTCACAAAACCGGCGATGGGGCCGCTTGATAAGGGCAAGAGCCCCGTGATCTAAAGGCCGCGATATCATGAGGGGCGCGGGCGTGCACAGGACATCAGGACAGGGCGGCAGGGCACGGCGCGCGATCCTTCCGGGCGTGGTCGCGGGCCTGACCCTGCTGGCCCCCACGATGCCGGTGCCTGCCGACACGCTCACCGGCTACCGCCCGCCCGCGCCGCGCACGACGCTGAATTTCTACGGCAGCCCCGGCCTGATCGACATGCCCTCGGCCGGGGTCATGCCGGATGGCGAGTTCTCCACCACGCTGTCGCATTTTGGCGGCATCACCCGCAACACGCTGAGCTTCCAGATCACCCCGCGCCTGTCGGGCGCGTTCCGCTATTCGGCGACGGAAGGGTTGAACCTGGCGGGCTTCGAGACCTATTTCGACCGCAGCTTCGACATCCGCTACCAGGTCCTGCAACAGCGCGAGGGCGGCTGGTGGCCCTCGGTCGCGGTCGGGTTGCAGGATTTCGTCGGCACCGGGATCTATGCCGGCGAATATATCGTGGCCAGCCGCAGCGTTAGTGACACGCTGACCGTGACCGGCGGCGTCGGCTGGGGCCGGCTTGGCAGCTACAACGCCTTCGGCTCGCCGTTTTCCGAGACCCGGCCCAGTTTCGTGGCCGGCGATACCGGCGGCGAGTTCTCCGCCGATCAGTGGTTCCGCGGCCCGGCGGCATTTTTCGGCGGCGTCGAATGGCAGCCCACCGACCGGTTGGGCTTCACTGTGGAATATTCCTCGGATGCCTATGTGACCGAGACCGGGCAGGGCGTGTTCGAGCGCCGGAGCCCCTGGAATTTCGGCGTTGATTACCAGGTCAACCGCTCGCTGCGGATGGGTGCCTATTACATGTATGGCTCCGAGGTGGGGGTGAATTTCGCCTTCTCCTTCAACCCGGCCCGCCCGGCCGTGCCGCCAAGCTTCGAGCCCACCCCCGCGCCCTTCGCGCAGCGCCCCGATCGCGGCGAGGCGCCCGAGTTGTGGTCCACCGACTGGGTCGCCGATCCGGCCGCGCGCCCCGGCCTCGGCGAGAGGCTGGCCGAGGGGCTGTCCGCCGAGGGCCAGGAATTGCAGGCCTTCGACCTTGGCGCGAACACGGTCGAGATCCGGATCGAGAACAATCGCTATACCGCCGTCGCGCAGGCTTTGGGCCGCTCGGCGCGCGTCATGGCCGAGGTGCTGCCGCCCTCGGTCGAGACCTTCCGCATCACGCTGATGGATGACGGGCTGCCGGTTTCGACCATGATCATCCGGCGCTCGGATCTCGAGGCGCTGGAGCAGGAACCCGATGCCGTGGGCGCGTTGCAGACCCTGGTCGGCCTCACCGCCGCCACGCCGACCGAGGAGGAAGACCTGGTCGCGGGGCTCTATCCCCGGTTCGACTGGTCGCTGCGCCCCTACACGCGGGCCAGCTATTTCGACCCCGACAACCCGATCCTGATGAACCTGGGGGTGCGGCTGCGCGGTTCGTACGAATTCCGCCCCGGCTGGCGGGTCGATGGCGCGCTGACCTACCGGCTGGTGGGCAACCTCGACCAGGCACGGGTCTCGCCCTCGGCGCTGCCCGATGTGCGCACCAGTGGGGCCCGCTACGAACAAAACGACGGCATCGCGCTGGAGACGCTGACGCTGAGCCATGCCCGCCCCTTGGGCAATGATTTCTACGGCCGGGTGACGGTGGGTTACCTGGAACGCATGTATGGCGGCATCTCGGCCGAGGTTCTGTGGCGCCCGGTGACCAGCCGCCTGGCCCTGGGGGCCGAGGTCAATTACGTCATGCAGCGCGATTACGATCTGGGGCTCGGCTTTCGCGACTACGATGTCGTGATGGGCCATGTCTCGGCCTATTACGACATGTCGAACGGCTATCACCTGCAACTGGATGTCGGGCGCTACCTGGCCGGCGACTGGGGCGCGACCATCGCCATCGACCGCGAGTTCGCCAATGGCTGGAGCGTCGGCGCCTTCATGACGCTGACCGATGTCTCGGCCGAGGAATTCGGCGAGGGCTCCTTCGACAAGGGTATCCGCTTCTCGATTCCGGTTTCCTGGTTCACCGGCCAGCCGAGTCGGCGCGCCGTCGGCACCACGATCCGGCCCGTCACCCGCGATGGCGGGGCGCGGGTGCATGTGCCCGACCGGCTCTATGACCGGGTGCGCGAGGGCCATCTGGGTAATATCGACGATCAATGGGCACGGGTATGGCGATGAAACCTCTCCTTGCCTGTCTCGCCTGCCTGGTGCTGGCCTCTTGCGGAGCGCTCGGTGGCGGCCAGGGCGACAATGCCAGCACCGCGGCGCAGGCCCTGAACATGCTGCGCGGCGGGCTGTTCAACCGCGGCGATGATGCCGCCCCGCCACAGTTCACCGCCACCCGTGCTTCGCTGCGCGAGGCGGGAATCACCGGGCCGGTGCTGGTCGCCCGCATCGAGACGCTCGGCATTTCGGCGGGGCTCTTGCAATATCAGGAGGTGCGCGGGGCAACCGTCTGGCGCAGCCTGGATGGCGATACGATCACCACCGCGGGCGGGCTTCTGCGCAACACCCGCGGCTTCGGCACCGATCTGCACAGCCTGGAAACCGCGCCGCTGGCCCAAGCCCTGGCCGAGGGTGGCGAGACGGAATATTCCCGTCTTTTCCGTGGCTTGGACGGGCTGAGCCGGGTCGAGACGCACCGGCTCTATTGCCGGCTGGAACCGCAAACCCGTGAACGCGTTGATGTTCTGGGACGCGGCTATGACACGCAGCGCTACCAGGAGACCTGCAATGCGCAGGACCGCCCCGCGCCGATCTTCGTCAATACCTATTGGCAGGGGGCGGGCGGCACGATCTGGCAATCGCGGCAATGGGCGGGGCCGGTTCTGGGCTATGTGGAGCTTGAAGAGGTGCGGAATTAGGCATGTGACGAACCACATGGCGATTTTTGGCCAAACCCGTCCCTCCTTTGTTGAACTGCCCCCGTGCCCGTGATAAATCCGACGGTGAAATGAATTGGAGACCGGCTCAATGAAACTCTCGAAGACCTTTTTGGCTGTCGCAACGGCAGCAACCTTCGCCGCAACCGCGGCAAGCGCAATCTCTGTCGACCAGTGCAACGAGCTTGGCGGCGCAGTGAACCTGGCCACCGGATCCTGCACGCTGACCGCGGCACAGGCCGAAGCAGGCCGCGCGCTTGGTTACCTGCCCGGCGGCACAACCACCACCACGACCGCTGGTCTGGGTGGCACCAACGTGAACGCTGGCACCATCGCCGCCGCCGCGGGCGGCCTGGCCTTGGCCGTGATCCTGATCGGGGATGACGATTCCTCGGGCTCGACCACCACGACCACCGGCACCGACTAAGCCGCCCCGGAATTCGAAAAGACAGGAAAACAGCCTCCCACGCGGGGGCCGTTTTTCTTTGTGGTGCCCGGTTTGCTGCGGCCAGCGGCGCGGCCGGTCAACTCTCGAAGACCGGGGCCAGCGCCGTCTGCATCGCCTCGAACGCCGCCGCATGGGCCGCGATGCTTTTCTGCGCGCCGTGTTCCATGATCTCGCGCGGGTCCGTCCAGTCCAGCCGGTCGGTCGCTGCCGTCCAGATGCCGCCCGCCTCGCGCAGGATCAGTCCGGCGGCGGCTTCGTCCCAGACCCGCGCCTCGACCGAGGCCACGCCCGCCACCGCGCCGCTGGCGACATGGCACAGATGTAGCGCCTGGCTGCCCAGATTGCGCAGCTTGCCGATCTCGCGCAGGGCGCGATAGGCGTCCGGATTGGCGGCGACGAGCCGGTCCATCAGCCCGCTTGACAGGATGATGAGGCCGGCAGGCGGCCGGGCTGACGCGCGGATCGCCCGCCCGTCCCGCCAGGCCCCGGCCCCGCGAATGGCCGTGTAGGTGCTGCCGGACTGGATATTGACGACCGCCCCGATCCGGGGACCCTGTGCATCGACCAGCGCGCAGGCAATGGCCGAGGGCGGCAGGCCCGACATCAGGTTGAGCGTGCCGTCGATCGGATCGACGATCCAGTAGCGTTCGAGCGGGCCCTCGATGCCGACGGCGCGTTCCTCGCTCAGGACGGCCATGCCGGGCATGACGCTCGCAAGCTCTTGCTCCAGGAAGGTATCGACAGCGCGATCGACATCGGTGACGAAATCCTGATGCGCCTTGCGGTCGGCGGTCTGTGGCGGCGCAGCGCGGGCGACCTCGAGGGCGCGGGCCAGGACCGCCTGCAGGTCGGCCAGAATCTGTGCGTCAGTCATGGTTGCCCCCCGGTCGCGGCCCTGAAATCAATCATCTCCGTGTCGCCCATGCGCACCGTGACCCGGCCCTCGGCGGCAAAGTCCCGGCAAGGCGTGATGCCGCCCGTCGCGACCCATTGGCCGTGCCGGGGATCGTCGCCATGACGCACGGCCAGGGCCAGGAAATCGGCCAGCAATTGCGCCGGGTCGGCCACCAGCGCCTCATAGCCCGCGCGGGCCAGGTCGTGTCCGTCCACGGCCATGTAAAACCGCTCGCAGGACAGGGTATCGGGCAAGGCCCCCTCCTGGACCGGCCCCAGGATCAGCGCGCCTGCCGCGCAGCGATCGGCCACCAGCGCCCGCACGCCCGCCTCGACCAGATTGGCGATCGGCGAGGAGGGCAGTTCCAGCGCCACGCACCAGGCATCATAGCCGGAACCATCCGGCCCGATGCGCAGTGCGATCTCGACCTCGCCCTTCAGCTCGGCCAGGGCAAAGCCCGGCGCTATGGCGGGCCGGTGCAGGATCTCGGATGGCTGGAGAGGGCCGTAATAGAGCTCCTTGACGCCGAAAGCGGCCTTGCTGGTATGGTTGGTGCCGCCCAGTTTCCAGCCCGCCACCTCTGCACCGCCGAGGCTCGTGCGCGACAGGGCATAGGCCTCATCCAGTGTCTCGGGCACCGCCTCGGGGGTCAGGTGGACCGACCCTGTCGGATGCAGGGCCTGCCGCGCATAGAGCAGAGCCGTTGCCATCAGACCAGCGCCCGGGTCTCGTATTCGGCCTTGCCGATGATCAGGTCGATGGCCGAGGTCAGCCAGATCGCGTGCAGGTTCTCGACCACGTTATAGGCGTGGCTCGGCACCCAGAAATTCACGTCCCCGCGCGTCTTCAGCGGGTTGTCCTTATGGCGACCGGTAAAGGTGACCACCTTCAGCCCCATCTCGCGCGCCTTGTCGGCGGCATTGACCACCGAGGGCGAGCCGCCGCTGGTGCTGATCAGGACCACCGCGTCGCCGGGATCAGCATAATGTTCCACCGCCTTGGCGACCCAGTGATCATAGCCGAAATCATTGGCGAAACAGGTCATCAGGTTGGGGTCGTGAAAAGTGATCCCGCGCACGCCGCCCTGCTTGGTGAAATCCACCGCGCCATGTTCCGCGATCGAGGCGCTGGCACCATTGCCCGCGAACATCATCTTGGCACCCGCCGCGCGCACCCCGCGCGCCAGTTCGGCAAACTCGGCGATGGTGTCCTTGACCTGCTGGCTGATCAACAGCGCGCGGTATTGTTCGAAATAGGTGTCGAGAAATGCGTTGTGATCCATTGATCAAATCCTTTGTCTGACTGAAAGATCCGGCCCGCGCCTATTCGGCGGGTTCGGCGTTGAGCCGCGAATAGAGCCGCGGCGAGATATGCCGCTCGGTGGCGTAGATCGCATCGACCAGCCGCATCACCCGAAGCGCGCCCTGCGAATCGCCATCGCCCCTGTTGGGCCGCCCCGAGCGGATCCAGGCGGCAAAGCCCTGCGCCTCGCGGTCCCAGCTTTCGTCGGTCTCGTAGGTCTGGCTGGTTTCCTCGCGCCAGGAGGCGGCGGGTGCCTCTGACCGGTTGCGTGCCACCACCAGTTGTTCGGCCCCATAGGTGTCCGAGCCGGTCTTGAGCCCGTTCAGCACCATGTAGCCGCGTTCCATGAATACCTCGAAGGCGAAGAGGTGACGCCACTGGATCATCGTCGAATGCAGGGACGCGGCGCAGCCGGTCTCGGAATTGCGCAGGTTGACGAAGACATTGTCCTCGATGCCGGGCAGGTTCCAGTAGAGATGCGAGGTCATCGCCTGGACCTCGTCGAAATCGCCGGCCAGGTGCAGGAACAGGTCCAGCATGTGAATGCCCTGGTCGATCAGGATGCCGCCGCCGGCCAGTTCCGGCTTGGCGCGCCAGGTGTCGAAATAGTTCTCGTCCACCGATTTGCCGTAGCGCCCGCGCATCCACAGGATGCGGCCGAATTCATTGCTGTCGACGGTCTCCTTCATCTTCACCGAGGCCCCGTGATGACGGTGGTTGAAGCCATACATCAGCACCTTGCCGGCCTTTGCCTCGACGGCGCGGATCTCCTCGACCCCGGCGGCGGTGAAGGCGGGCGGCTTTTCGCAGAAGACATGCTTGCCGGCCTTCAGGGCGGCGATGGTCATGTCCTTGTTCAGCGAATTGATGCAGCAGATGAAGACGCCGTCGATCTCGGGATCGTTCAGGATGACCTCATGGGTCGGGACAGCCAGATCGGCGGGCGGTTCGTCGCCGGGAAAGCCGTAGATCGCCGTGACCTCGCCCGCCTCGGTGCGCCGCAGCGCGTCATGGCGCGTCTGCCCCATCTTGCCATAGCCGATAATTCCGAATTTCAGCATCAACAGGTCTCCACAGGAAAGGGATTGTTCAAACAGGGTCTCTATGGTTCGTAACTCGGCCCGAAACAACACCCTAAAGGGCAGTTCCGGTCAGTGGGCAGTGCTTTGCCTATCGCGTTTCAGGTTCTGACGGACACAGCGGATCGGGTTTCACGTTCGACCCCGATAGGGGTGAGGCAGAGAAAACCGATTCACCCCGGACCTGAAACGATCTAGAAGCGGCAGGCCGGTCCGCGAGAGGCCGGTGCGACACACACCTGAAAACTCCGGGGGCCCCCATGTCCGCAGCGCGCGTTCTTGTCAGCAACATCATGATGCTCAACGAAAAGGAGCGTTTCGATACCGAGATTCGTGCCCTGGGCCATGAGCCGGTCTGGGTCGCGGTCGATCAGTTTCTGGACGAGGCGCGCTGCCTCGAGCTTGTCGGCGAGATCGACGGCTGGCTGGCGGGCGATGACCGGATCACCCGCCCGGTGCTGCAGGCGGCGTTGCCGCGGCTGAAGGTGATCGCGAAATGGGGCACCGGCACCGACAGTATCGACAAGGCGGCCGCCGCCGATCTGGGCGTGCCGGTGCTGAACTCGCCTGGGGCCTTCGCCGATGCGGTGGCCGAATGCGCGCTTGGCATGATCTTGATGCTGCGCCGCCATCTGGGTTCCATCGACCGGGCGATCCGGGCCGGCGGCTGGCCGAAACCGCAGGGCCAGGAACTGCGCGGCGCGACGCTTGGCCTGATCGGGCATGGCGCCATCGGCAGCCGCATCGGCGATTTTGCCCGCGCCCTCGGCCTGCAGGTGATTTTTCATGACCCCTTTGTCGCGGGCTCGATCGACCCGCTCGATCTGGCCGAACAGGCCGATATCACCTGTCTGGCCTGTGCGCTGACGCCGGAAAACACCCATCTGGTCAATGCCGCGTTTCTGGCTCGGATGCCCGCGCATGCGCTGTTGATCAATGTCGCGCGCGGCCCGGTGGTCGACGAGGCCGCCCTGATCACCGCATTGCAGGAGGGCCGGATCGCGGGCGCGGGCTTGGATGTGTTCGAGACCGAGCCGTTGGCGGCGGACAATCTGCTGAAAACGATGGAGCAGGTCGTGTTGGGCAGTCACAACGCCAATAATGGCCTGCGCGCGGTTGAGGCGGTGCATGCCAATACGTTGAAGAACCTGGTCAGCGTGCTTGGTCGGGGCTCCGGCGCGCAAGCTCCTTGATCAGGTGCCGGAACACGGGATCGGCGACCTTCGGGCGAACCTTCGAGCGCGGTTTGCGGTGCCAGCTACTGAACACGACCTCCAGGGGTGCCCGTCCCCGCCCCCCCTGGACGCGCAGGTAATCGGCATAGGCGCAGAGGACCCGGAAGGCCTCGACATCCGGCACTGCGCCGGTATCGAGCGGGGCTAGCTTGCGGATCACGGGGTCTCCTAGCGCCGCGTCGAGATGCGCCAGATCCGCCCCGGACACGCCGAGCCGGCGACACAGGTCGGGCAGGTCGGTCTCCAGCCGCTCATAGCTGTGGTGCAGGGTGCCAGGCAGCCCCGACAGGACCTGCTGATAGAACAGGTCATTGACCAGAAGTCGCAGCAACATGGTCAGCATGGTATCGAAATTCAGGGTATCGCCGGCCTTGCCCTTCTCGGCCTCCGGGTTCTTCTCCAGCATGGTCTTGTTGTGGGGGCCGATGACCCTGACGAAGGCCGAGGCGTCGGATCCGGTCTTGTTCTTCCGGTTCAGCGCGTTCCAGTTTCCCCTGAGCAGGGTGGACATGCAGATATCGAAATAGTTGCGGGTCAGGTGGATGAAGGTCAGCCCGTTTTCCTGCGCCCTGCGCGCCGCCTTTTGCAGCAGGACAAGATCGTCCTGCTGCAGCGGGTTTTGCGGATGCAGGATGAATTTCGACCCGATCAGGGGCGCACCGGCCCCAAGTGCGGCCAGGCTTTCCAGGAAATCCGGACGGTCCGGATCGAGATGCAGATGCGTGTCGGTTGCCAGTTGAGGCATCTGCCACTTGACCTCGCAATCGGCATGAACACCCGGCAATTCCCCCAGGGAGGTGATCAGATGCGTGGACCCGCATCTGACATTCGACATGAAGAGAAAGGACCGGGTCATGGGCGGGGTGCTTTCATGCTGCGCGAGGGACATGGCGGGCCTCAAGCTGCGGGACATTGGACGGTGAAGACTACCACGCGGGGCATCTGGCGCAGAAGCGCTGCGGGGGTCTCGATCGGCGCGGTATCGGGCGCAAGTGCGGCGGCCAGTGCCCGGCGCTTGGCGGCACCGGCGATGATCAGCGTCACCAGATCGGCCTGCATCAGGGCGCGCGGCCCGAGCGTCAGGCGCGGATGGGCATGGGGCGCGGTTTCCGGCACGGCAAAGGCGACCCCCTCCCGGTCCAGCACCTCCGCGCGGTGCGGAAACAGAGAGGCGATATGGCCGTCCTCACCGATCCCCAGGAACCCCGCGGCCACCGGCCAGGTCAGGCGCTGCAACCGGGCCTGCCAATGCGCCAGGGCGGGGCCGGTGTCCGAGGAGGAGCCGATGCCGTGATAGGTCAGGGCGGTGCCGGCGGCGGCAAAGGCCGCGCGCACCATGTTTTCGGTCGAATCAGGGTGGTCGGCGGGCACGCAGCGTTCATCGCTGGCGAAGACGTCGATCCGGTCCCAGGGCAGCTCTGCCGCCGCCACCCGCTCCAGCACCGCGCGCGGCGTGCGCCCGCCCGAGACCATGAAACTGACACGGCCCGCGCCGGCCTTGCAGGCTGCCGCCAGACGGCCCGCCAGCAGATTGGCGCAGGCCGCGATACCCGCCTCGGGGTCGGCGACGGGATGCCGCTCAACCATGGACATGGGCGTAGAGCGCCTGCGCCAGGTCCAGATCCTCCTGCGTCTTGATCACGTGGCCGGCCATGCGCCCGACCGGGACATAGCCGATCCGCCCGCTATAGGTGGCGCAGCGCCCCTCGGCGAGTGCCTCGAGGAAGGTGCTTCGCCGCCAGGCGGTGATCGCCCAGACGATGCGCTGGATCGGCGTCAGGTCCTGGCTGTTGGTCTTCTCGTCGAAGGTGAAGTTGACCGGCGATCCCCGGTAGAGGCATTCCAGATTCTCCTCGACCACGCTCATCAGCCCATCATGCGCGTCCTGCCCCAGAACCTCCAGGAAACGGCTCATATCGGGCACCGACAGAAGCGGCGCGATGGAATGGACCTGGACCACGAACTCGCAGTCGTGGTTTTCCAGGAACTCGGCCACGAAATCCTCGCTGGTCGCCGCATTGTCGCCGAGCGCCTCGGGGCGCTGGTGGAAGTGGACGCCCTCGGCCTCGGCGATCTCGCCGAAGGCGGGATGTTCGGAATTGACCCAGATCTCGTCGAAGAGCCCCGCCGCCTTGCATTTGCGGATCGCCTGGGTGATCAGCGGCACCCCGTCGATCGGGGCCAGGTTCTTCTTCGGCAGCCGCTGGCTTCCCATCCGGGCGGGGATCATCGCGATCATGGTCATGCGTCACTCCTGTCTTGGCATCGCCGGGCGACCATAGGGACGAAATGGCGAGGCCTCAATGTGCCCTGAACCGGGCGGCCCAACTTGACAAGGCCGGGGAGCTTGACCAAACACAAGGTCACGTCCCCGCCACCGCTGCAGCGCAGCTAAACCGCTTTTATTTGATTTATTTGCTTGCGGGCGAGGGTCCCCCCGTGACCGCCGCCCCCCGAGACCACGCCGGACAGGACCGTCACATGTCATCTTCGCCGCGCATTGCCGTGTTCACGACCAACCCCAAGGGCATCTATTCCGGCGGGCGCTACCTGTCGATGATGCTGGCCCATGCGCTTGGCATGGCCGGTGCCGAGGTGACCTATATCACCAACAACCTGCCGGTCTTCGACACCGATTTCGCGGCGTTCCAGGACCAGGCCCCGATCCACAAGATTGTCGATCCGAAATTCGGTATCGCGGGGCTGCGCCCGGCAGACTGGGTGGTGGTGATCCCGACCGGCAGTTTCGAAGACCGTTTCTACGACGCGGCAATGCGCGCGGCGCGGACCTGGCATGCCCGCCTCGCGCTGCTCAGTTTTGAGACGCCTAACTGGTTCAGCGCCGTCTCGCCCTTTCCGCGCTCGCCCCTGCCCTCGGAAAGCTGGCGCCAGGCCATTTCCGAAGGCGGGCTTGTGGTCACCATCGCCGAGGAGGGCGTGGGCTTCGCGCGGCGCTATTTCGGCGAGGATCGCGACAGCGCGCCCTTGCGCTTCACCCATTGGCACCCGCCGATCAACGACCTGGCTGCGGCCGGGGTGAGCGTCCCCGAGGAGCGGCCCCGCCGCATCCTGGCCTTCACCCGCACCGAGGATCCGCACAAGGGCGCGGCGGACCTGTTGCGGCTGCCGGCCAAAACCTTCGAGAACCACACCCTGTCGCTGATCTTCGGACGCGGCGAGAGCCCCGATTACGTGGCCGCGCTCCGGCGTCATTTCGGAGGCGTTGCGGGCTTTGCCATCGAAAGCCACAGCCAGATCAGTGATGTCGAGAAATTCGCCCTGCTGGCGCAATCCCGGCTGCTTCTGTTCCCGTCCTATTTCGAGGGCTATGGCTACCCGCCGGTGGAAGCGGCCTGGATGGGCGTGCCGACGGTGGCCTATGACCTGCCGGTGCTGCGCGAGACCGTGGGCGATGCCGCGACTTACGTGCCCCCCGGCGATGTCGCGGGCTTTGCCGCCGCGATCCGGAAAAGCCTAGCCGAGGAGCCGCCGGGCCCGCATATCCGGGCGCGGATGAATGTGGTGCCGGATGTGAAGACCGCCGGGCGGAAATTGCTGAACAGCCTCATCGCCGCCACCAATGCGGTCCATACGCTGGCCGGCGTACCGCGACCGGTGCCGCTGCCCGCCAACCGGGCGGCGCTGGCCGATCCGGCGCTGTCCGGGCTGGTCGCGGGCTATGGCTCGGACCAGGTGCAGGTCCATGGCGTCCGGGCCGAGACCGACGGGCAGACCTTGCGGATCACGGGCCGGGCGCATGGGGCGACCTCGAACGCGCGGCTGCGCTTCCGCATGAGCGGCGCCCTGATCCCCGATATCCGCCTTGCCGACCGGCCGGATGGCGCGCAGGGCTTCGAGACCGTGGGCCGCATCCAGGCCTGGCGCGCGCCGGGGCCCGAGGAGACCTGCAATATCCACTGGCTCAAGCACAACGGCGCGCTGGCCCCCATCGGTCGCGTGGCGGTGCGCGCGAGCCCCGAGATCTACATGACGGCCGGGCTCGTCCAGAAGCATATGCGCAGCCATGCGCTCCGCGCCGGGCCGGAGGCGGTGATCGTGGCCGAAACCGGGGCGCTGCTTGGCGAAGGGTCCCTGTCGCTGGCCATCTCCACGCTCTGCGACCGCCTGGCCAGCCGCTGCATCCGCAGCCGCCTGTGCCTGGTCGGCCCTGCCCCGCGAAAGACCGATGCGGTGGAGTTTGACCTGGCCCCCTTGGCCGACCATGTCGAAATCACCGATGCCGAAGGCGCGGGCGGGGCGCTCATGGCCTGCCTGGAGGCCGGCAGCGCCGGGTTTTCCGTCCTGCCGCCCGAGGCCCTGTCTCCCCACCTGTCGCAGGCTCCGGTCGCGCGGATCTCGACCGGGTCCGAAACCGGGCCGATCCATGTCTTCGGACCGGAGGGGGTCGGCCCCGCTGATTCGGTCGCGATCCCCGATCCGCACCTGGCCCGCCGCGCCCTGCTGGCCCGCAAGGACGGCCCGGTGATTATCCTGGGGGCCGAGACCCCGCAGCAGGCCCTTCCCGAGGCGGTTCTGGAGATCCTGGCCCGGGTCGCGGCCACCCGGGGCGGGGTGCAGGTCATCCTGCCGCGCCGTCTCTGCGCTTTCGACGGCGCCGACCCCGTTCCCTTCGGCCTGGCCGGGTGGGTCGAGGTGCTGGAGGAGGCCCGCCTGTCCGAACTGTGCCTGTCCGGCTCCCGGATCGCCGGGCTGATGATCGGCTCCGATCCCTTCACCGCCGGTTTCGTGACCCAGATCGGCGGCACCGCGCCCGTGACCTGGACCCCAAAGGCCGAGGCCGCGCCCCTGGTGGCCGCGCTGACAGAGGCGTTGGCCCCGCCGCCCGCGGATCGGGACACGGCGCTGGACGGGTTGCTCGACCGGGTCCTGCCCGAGGCCGATCCGGTCGGGCTGCCCGCGCTGGCCCCGATCTGGTCCGGAACCTTCGCGGCCAGACCCCCCGAGAGCCCGGACACCGGGGTGGTGCTGGACCCTGCCGGCGTGCTGTCCTTCTCGACCCCCGATATCGGCCATCACGCGGCGCTGATTGACGGTTGGGCGCAGTCCACGACCGAAGGGGCTTGGATGTCGGGGGCGCTCAGCACGCTCGGCTTTGACTGGGTGCCCGATGGATCCGGGGAGGACAGCGCGCTGCAGCTGGAGCTACTGATCCGCACCGGACCGGGTGCCAAGGCGGGACGCCTCCTGGCCGTCAATCTCAACGGGGTGGAGCTTGGCCGGGTCACTCAACAAGCGAAGCCGGGGGTGCAGAAACATGTCCTGCCGGTGCCTGCGGGCCTGCTGTCCGGCGACGAACCGCAATACCTGCTGCTGGCGCGGATGCCCGCCAAGCCTGCTGACGACATGGTCGCGGATATGGCGCTGGTCTCGCTTGGCCTGACCCCGCCGGCCATGGAAGGCCCCGACTGGGCCGAGTTCGCGCGGCAGGCGGACCCCCTGGCGCCGCTGTTCCACCCCGATGCCCTCACGCAGGACCTGCCCCGGATCATCGGCCATGACCGCGCGGATGTGCCCACGGGGCTGGAGCTGTGGCGCGGCTGGTCCGGCCCCGAGCCCGACGGGCGCTGGAGCGACGGGGCCACGGGGTTCGTCGGCGTCACCGCCGCGCTGGCCCCCGGCCCCGCGACCACGCTGCACCTGTCGGGGGCGAGCTTCGGCACCGACCCGGCCCATATGCAGCGGGTCCGGCTGGTGCTGACCGATGGCGAGGTTGCGGAAGCCTGCCTGCCCGCTCGCCGCAGCACCGTGGCCATCGCCCTGCCGCAGGACCGAGCGCCGGAACAGGGCGGCTATGTCGCGCTGGAGTTTCCCGATACCGCCACGCCCTTCGAGCTGCTCGGCACCGCCGATCATCGCGACCTAGGCCTGCTGCTGACCGACATGACCCTGCAGACCAGCGCCGGCGCGGCCTATGAGGCACGGGCCGAGGGCGGGCCGGCCCCCGTTCTTCTGGCCCGGCGCTTCCCGGTCGCGGCCGGAGTGCTGCGCGTGCAGGGGCGGGGCGATGCGGCCCGGCTGCAGGTCTCGGGCGATGCGGTCTTCGTGACCCCGACCGAGACCGGGGAAGGCGCGGCATGGCAGGCCTGGCTGCGGTTCGACGCGGGTCAGATCGGGACCGGCCACCTGGTGATCAACGCCCTGACGGTCGGGGCGGAGGGGGACGATCCGGCGATCGAGGCCATCACCTTCTGGCCCGACCTGGCGGCGGCGGAGGCTGGTCCGGACGCCCCGACGCGCAGCGATGTCACCCTGTCGCTGCGCCGGGACACCCTGCCGGAGGACACGCGGCCCTGGCTGAGCGCGAACCGCGCACAACATGACGCGCTGGTGCAGGCCCGCCCGCTGCCGCTGCCCTTTGCCGCCCGCATAGCGGATCCAGCCTCGGGAGTCCTCGGGCTCGAGGCGGGATGGGGCACGCCGGAGGAGGAGTTCGTCTGGTCGGTGGATGACCGGGCCGCGCTGCGCCTGCCGGGCCAATTGCCCGAGGCCGATCTGCTCTTCTGTCTTGAGGGCGCGGCCTTCCTGGACAAGGGCCTGTCTCTGCAGCGCCAGGGCCTGATCTGCAAGGGCCATGCCCTGACCACGATCCATGCCCGCGACAGTCACCGCCACGCCCGCTGGTTCGTGCTGCCGCGCGAGATGGCCGGGGCGCGGCACCTGCATCTTGCCCTGCCCGATGCCACCAGCCCGCAGGATCTGGGCCTGTCGGGGGACGGGCGCCGGCTGTCGATGGCCTTAACCGGCCTGCGGCTGACGGCGGGCGGTCAAGACCCCGCAGCCGAAATCGCGCATGACCCATCGGGTTGGACGCTGCGCCTGTTCCGGCCCGATCCGGGGCCTGCGATCCTGGAGGTGTCGGGCTCCGGCACGGCCCCGCCCGGCCTGGCCCTGGCCGGGGGCGATATCGTCCTGCATCCGGTTCGGACCGGGCAGGGTTGGCGGGCGCTGTTCGTCCTGCCTGAAGAGGTGCCCGAAGAGCTGACGATCCTGCAGGTGCCGCCCGATACCGAGGCCGCGCTGACCCCGGAAAACCACGATACCGGGGCGACGCTGCGCCTGGCCGATTTCGAGGGGGTGCAGGCATGAAGGTCGTCATGATCACCAGCGCGCTGTCGCTGCGGTCGGGATCGCCGCGCCAGCGCCAGACCGCGGCCCTGCGCGATGCGCTGTCGCGCCATGCCACGGTGGTCCAGATCACCGTGGATTGCTGGCATTCGGAATGGCCCGACCGGGCGCGGATGCGCCGGGGCGACCGGTTGTTCGCCCCGCGCCTGCACCAGGGCGCGACGCGCCCCTTCCTGTCCCTGCCACGGAAGGCCGCGCAGCAACCGATTTTAGTGCAGGAAGTGGCGGGACCGATGAACGCCGCGCGCTTCCAGGACGGCTGGTGGTCGGCCCGCCGCGAGGAGAGGATGCTGGACCTGGTCGAGGCCGAGACCCCGGACCTGATCCTTGTGACCGATGGCGCGCTGGCCGGTCTGGCCGAGCCCCTCGGACGCCTGCGCCGACCGGTCGTGAGTTTCGACGAGGGGCTGGCCGACTGGTCCCGGCAGATTGCCACCGGCGTCGGCAACAGCGAGCATAGCCGCTGGGTCATCCTTCTGGCCGACCAGGTCGCGCGGATGACCCCCGCAGATGCGCTGCGCGTCGGTGACCGGGCGGGATCGGCGCTGGCCACGCCGCTGCCGGTGGTGCCCGATGACCTCTTCTTCGCCAAGGCCCACAGCCTCGCCGTCCCGGCCACCGGGATATATTGGCTGGACCTGCAGATCCTGCGCCTCTTGCGCGATCTGCGCCGGGATTTCGACCGCCGCGGCCTGACCTTCCCCGAGCCGGTGCTGATCGGCTTCGATGACGCCCTGGTGCAGGGGATGGAGGCGCAGATCCATTCCGACTGGGCGCATCTGCACAATATCCTGGGCACCGTGCGCGCCCTGTTCCTGCCCGTCCCCACCCCGCATCTGACCGGCCTTGTCGACGGGGCCCTGTCGCTCGGCACGCCGGTCCTGACCACGGGCCGCGACGCTGCCGGGTTCGACCTTGGCCAACGCGCCGGTGTCCTGGCCCCGTCCCGCGAGAGGCTTGGCCCGGCGTTGGCCTACCTGATGGAGGAGCGGCTCTGGGACGAGGCCGCCTATCGCAGGGTGGCCGAGGGGGCCCGAACCCGCCTCGACGGCATCGACCGGGAGGCGGCGGTCCACGACCTGCTGGCCCGCGCCGGGACCCCGGTTCCGCCCGCCGATCCGACCTGGACCCCCGCACCCGAGCGGGCCCGGCTGTCACCGCTCGCCCGTGCGCCGACGGTGATCTACAACAGCGCCACCCGCATGCTCCTGCTGCAACTGCACCTGCGCCGCTCCAGCCTGGTGCAGGATGTCCGGCTGTTCACCGCGCAAGGCCGCGAGCTCAACCGGCTGGCGATGGACAGCAAACACATCCTGGCCCCGGTCAACCTTCTGGAAGGCGGCGTGGTCTGCCCGCTGGAGGAGCTCGGCGGCGCCCTGCGCATCGAGATCCACGACATCTTCGGCCTCCTCCACGACACGGAGATCCCGGTCGCGGCGTTCATCGACCTGGACTGCGAAATCGCCGTGGCGCATTACGGCGACACCACCCTCAGTGGCTATTTCTGGACCCGCGACACCGATCCGGCGGCCAGATGGGCGCTTGGTCACGGCGCGCACGACGCGCACGGCGCGCGCGCGATCTCTCTGCCGGGCCGGGGCAGCCGCCCGCTCGCGGGGCTCGGGCTGATGGCCCACCCGTTCCGCGTGCCGCTGCCACCGCCGGACACACCCGGGGCGACCTGGGTTCTGCACCGGCGTCACCAGGGGCCGAACGGGGCCCTGGCCCTGGAGACCCCGAAGCAACGCCGCTACGAAGAGCGTCTGGCCAATATCGCCCAACCGCGCCTGGACACGGCCGAACTGGTGGCGATGAAGGATTGCCATGTCGGCAAGCGGGCCTGGATCATCGGCAACGGGCCGAGCGTGCGCTACGACGACCTGGCCGCGATCCCGAAAGGCGACGTGGTCTTCGCCTTCAACCGCTTCTACCTCAGCTACGATGACCACCCGCTGCGCGAGGATTACGTGGTCTCGGCCGATACGCTCATGATCCAGGATTTCGGCCAGGAGATGATCGACATCGCCGCCGGCACGCCGATCTTCTGCACCGCGCCCGGGCAGATGGATATCCTGCGGGGCGATCACGTCGTGCTGCGGCCCGGGCGCAGCTACCTGCCGCTCTTCTCGCTCGATCCGGCGCAGTTCGTGGGCGTCGGCGGCTCCTCGGTCTTCGTGGCCTTGCAGATGGCCTGGCACATGGGCATCCGCGAGGTGGTACTTTACGGGATCGATTATTCCTTCTCGCTGACGCTGACCCGCGATCCGCGCTATCCCTTCCCGGTGGCCTTCGACGACGACAATCATTTCATCAAGGCCTACCGTTCAGCCAAGCCCTGGTGTCCGCCCACCTGGCGCGATATCTCGGCCGGGTTCCTCAATGCGCGTATAGCCTATGAGATGACCGGCGGGCAGATCATGAACGCCACCCGCGGCGGCAAGCTGGAGACATTCCCGCGGGTCGATTTCGATGCCCATGTGAGGGAAACCATCAAATCTTGAGCAGCGGAATAATCAAGGAGAACCAAGGCTGTGCTACGTCAGCCGCAGTTAGAATACTACATGAGATTTGGAGTCCGAAAAGGTATCGGTTCCTCTTGGGGGTCAATGCCGTGATCCGCACACTCACTGATGAATTCCGGAAGATTAGAAACCTTTTCACCTGGAGAGGAAGACTGATCCTGCTTTTCAGTTCTTCTGGCGAGTTGTGCTCTTTTGGATGTGATTAGATCGGCGCCGTATACTTTAAAAATTGACGCGAGAGTGTTTAGGCGCTCAACGTCTGAATCCAGCTTCATAAGTTCGTCAAAACTCACCATCCCAATAAATTTTTCTGCATTTCTATTTATAAGATCAATCCAGTTCTTCCTATTCTTTCGCCAAGCCATATATTGATTGAAGCTCAAAGATGGCTTGATTTGCGTTGTGTCAACAGCAATCGCACTTTTCGAAAACTTTACCTTATACGCAGAAATAAATGTATCCAAGGGGTTTCTCCTGAAGACAATCGGAAGAAAATCTTTTCGTCTTAGAATGGAATCTTGGATCTTCGCCTCTGTCAGATGTCCACCAAATATCTTGAAGGCGCAGTATGGTTTTTCTGAAAACAAACTTTCATTAATGATAGTATTCATCATAGGATTTGGATCTGCGTGTACAGCCTCAATCAACTCAGAGCTGCGGACAGTGCAGTCTCTTATTTTATAGGATGCCCCCACCTTTTCGAGCGCTTCTTTCAATTCATTACTTTGGGTGTTGCTATTGTATAAATGGACCCCTCTGGGCTGGAATATTTCACGGTAGCTTCTGACATTCTCAAACTCGTGCAAGAGATCTGAAAGGTAGTTTGTGCCCGAGCGGGCAAAGGAGAAAATTGCAAGACACTTCATCTTTCATCCTGCCAAGCTCAGTTCACGACAGGAGCGCAGTGCCGCCGACAGCGCGGTACTGCCCGAGCGTGGCGTCATGCGCAGGATCAGCAACTTTTCATTTTCGGGCGGGGCGCAGGCGGCAACATTGGCACGGTCATATCTGGAAAAAGACGCTTTGAACCACGCCTCGGCCTTCTCCTGCGTGTTGCCTTCAAACTGGGTCAGGACGTTTCTGACCGTGGTCAAATCACCTTGCGGGGTTGTGTCTGCCATCCAATGCTCTCTTTTTCAGATCTGGTTGTGGCCGTGCGCGCGTTGCGGCAGGGGGCGATATGACGCAATGTGCAGTATCTGTGTTTCAACTGCGCGCGTAAACATCTTCATAGCGGATTATGTCATCCTCGCCCAGATAGCTGCCGGTCTGTACCTCGATCATGACCATTGGCACCTTGCCGGGGTTCTCCATCCGATGCACTGCGCCAAGCGGGACATAGACTGATTGGTTCTCGGTCAGCAGCTTGACCTCGTCATCGACGGTGACGCGCGCGGTGCCCGCCACCACGATCCAGTGTTCGGAGCGATGCACATGGCTCTGCAGGCTCAGCGCCGCGCCGGGATGGACATGGATACGCTTGACCTGGAACCGGTCGGCCAGGATCAGGGTCTCGAACCAGCCCCAGGGGCGGTAATCGACGGGCAGTTGCACCGCCTGCTTGGCGCCGCGCGCCTTCAGTGTCCTGACCGCCTGCTTGACGTTCTGGCTGTCGGACATGTCGGCCACCATCACGGCGTCGTTCATCGCCACGGCGACCACGTTTTTCAGCCCGATGCCGATCAGTTCGATCCCGCTGTCCTCCGAGCGCAGCAGCGTCCCCTCGCAGTCGAAGGCGGTGGCGTGGGCCGAAAGCGCATTGCCCTTCTCGTCGCGCTCGGATTCCTGCCAGACCGATTCCCAGCTGCCCAGGTCGGTCCAATGCCCGTCGAAACGCACCACCGAGACGTTGTCGGCCTTCTCCATCACCGCGTAGTCGATCGAGTCCTCGCGCACCCCGGCCCAGAGCGCGGGGTCGATCCGGGTAAAGCCGAGATCGCCGGTGCTGGCCGACAGCGCTGCCTCGACACCGTCCAGGATGTCGGGCGCATGGGCGCGGAAGGCGTCGATCAGGGTCTTGGCCCTTGCCAGGAAGACACCGGCATTCCACAGGTGGCGGTCATCGGCGAAGAGCTCCTCGGCGCGGGCGGCGTCGGGCTTTTCGATGAACCGGGTGAGGTCATGGACGCCGGGGCCGGTCTCTTCCCCTGCCTCCAGCCAGCCATAGCCGGTCTCGGCGCGCGCCGGCGTGATGCCGAAGGTGACGATCTGGCCAGCGGCGGCGGCAGGCTCGGCCAATGCCACCGCATCGCGGAAGGCCTGCGGGTCGGGCACCGCGTGATCCGACGGCACCAGGAGGATCATCGCGTCGGCGTCCGCGCGCGCGGCATAGAGGGCGGCGGCCACCGCGGCCGGCGCGGTGTTGCGGCCCTCGGGCTCGATCAGGATGCCCGACGGCGCGACGCTGATCTCCTCGAGCTGCTCGGAGACGATGAAGCGGAACCCGTCGCCCGTGACCACCACCGGATCGGCGAAGCCGTCCCCTGCAAAACGCCGGGCCGAGGCCTGGAACAGGCTCTCCTCGCCCAGAATATCGGTGAACTGCTTGGGAAAGCTCTTGCGCGAGAGCGGCCACAGGCGCGTGCCGGATCCGCCGCAAAGAAGGATGGGGGTGATCATGGGAAAAAGGGCTTTCTGACTGTTAAATCGCTCGCATATCAGGTCGGGCCGGTTTCGCACAAGAGCGCCACCAGCCCGTTGGCATGGGCCTCTTCGGCGGGGGTCTGCCAGCAAAACATGTTCTGCACCACCGGGGCGGCGTCGCTGTCGTCGATCTCGACCCGCAGCGGCGTGCCCGGGCCCGCCGTGCCGAACCCGTCGGGAAAGACCAGTTGGCGCAATTGCCGGGGCGGGATGCCGGCGCCGTGGCGCACCTGGGTCGAGACCGGCCCGAACCGCGCATCGTCCCGGTCAAAGCGGATCTTCGGCCCCGTGCCGGAGGTGATGAGAAAGGCGGCCAGCGGGCGGCCCGGCAGGTCGATCTCGCCGATCTTGTCGAAGGGGGTGAAGTCACAGGACAGCACGCTGTTCTCGAAGTGCGCGGTATCGGCGCCATCGGGCGAGGCCAGGGCCAGGTCGCGGCCGTTGAACCGCGCCGCGCGCGCCTCGGGGCAGGTCGGCACCCGGGCCCGCTCGAGCGCCATCAGCACATGTTCGGCCAGCCGTTCGGGAAAGACCGAGGCGGTGTCGTAATGCGCCCCGTCGCTATACCAGCGGCCAAGCTCGGGCGCGCCGCGCGCCACGATCTGCAACAGCCGGGTGCAATCCAGCACCTCCAGCCCGTAGCGCGCGAAGAGATCGCGGATCGCCCTGGCATAGGCGTCGGGCTCGGGGGTCAGTTGGGATCGGTTATACATCATGACCGGCAGGAAGGGCCGGTCCTCGCGGATGCAGATCTGGAGCAGCCATTCGACATGCAGGATCAGGCTGTCGAGCGACTGCCCGCCCTCGAAATGATTGTATTCGTTGATCCCGTATTCCCAGATCACCGGCACCCCCGCGGGGCGGCCTTGCAGTGACAGGTACCGGTAGAGCGCCATCGCCGAGGTGCAGGCCCCGACCGAGAGGTTCTGGATGTCGATCAGGCGGCTGAAGTCCCGCCGCAGCCGGTTGATCCATCCATTGGCGATCATCGAGTTCGAGCCGCCCAGGACGATGGCCTGGCGCCGCGGCGCGCGGATTGCCAGCGGCACCGATGCATTGATGCGCTCCAATGTCGGGCGGGCCTCGGCCATCACCTCTTCGGGCAGGTCGAGGCATTGGAACAGGGCCATCTGGGAAATCGTGGGCTTGGCGAACTCGGTCTCGAAATTGCAGGTCACAAGCTGCCCGTTCCCGCCGATGCCCGCCTGCAACTCCTCGCGCAGGCGCGCCCAGGCCGGCTCGGGGCGGAACCGGGCGATGAACCCGTCGAAATCCTCGCTCACGCAGCCCTGCTTGTGCATCTGGTTGTGGACGCTGCGCAGCCAGGCCTCGCGGTCGCGTTCGAAGACGACGAAGCGCGGGCTGAACTCGGCCAGCTCCCGGGCCAGGATCGTCACGATCTCTTTCGCCCGCGGATAGATCGCATCTTCGATGAAATTGCCCGCCGAAAACCCCAGGGGCAGGCCCAGAAGCCCCTCATCGGTGATGCAGACGCGCGGTTGCGGCGAGGCGCGGATCGCATCGCGGATGCGGCGGCATTCGAGCGCGATATCCTCGGCCGGGCCCTGGCCCATGACATGGCGGTGGACGGCGAATTTCAGTGGGTTCGAGCTGCCGTCGGCCAGGTTGAAGGCCAAGAGGTGCGGCTCCAGAAGCGCGGCATGATCGGCCAGCCATTTCTGCAAGGAGCTGCTGCCGGTCTTGTGATAGCCCAGATGGATGGTGACAGATTTCGACATCAGCCCTCTTTGCCGTCGCGTGTGGTCAGTATCTCGCGCAGTCGCGCCTCATAACGCCGGGCGATCGCCTTGGCCGAGAAGTCCTGCCGGACGAAGCGCAGCGCCGCCTCGGCCCGCGCGTCCCGGTCCTGCGGATCGTCATAGACGGCGCGCAACTGGCGCACCGCGTCGCCGTGATCGGGCTCGGCCCATTTCTGGCCCTTGCGCACGAAGATGTAATCATCCTCATTCAGCGCGACCTCTTTGTAATCGACCAGCCAGGCCGTGTCGGGGCGGCAGAAATCCATGTTGCCCGAATAGCCGGTGCAGACCACCGGCACGCCCAGGTTCATCGCCTCGATCATGCCAAAGCCCCACCCTTCGGACTTGTGCAGCGAGACATAGCAATCGCTGCCCTTCTTGAGGCGCAACAAATCGTCATAGCTCAGGGTCTCGTCCAGGATCACGATGCGGTCGTCGCCCTCCATCAGCCGGTCGACTTCGGCCCAAATCTTCTGCTGCGCGGGGTCCTGCACCTTGCTGCGGTTCTGGGTCTTGATCACCAGCCGCACGTCTTTGACGCCCTCGAAAGCCTCGACAAAGGCCTTGAGCGTGCCGACCGGGTTCTTGCGCTGCACGAAGGAGAAGCTGTCGAAGGCGACCAGGAAGACGAACTCCGAGCCGTCGAAGCCGAAGCGATCGGTCACGAAGCGGCGCGAGTTCTCGCGCTCGATATCAGGCAGATCTTCATAGCACATGCCGACATTGGTGACCGGCTTGCCCGCCTCGGGCTGGTAGATCCGCACGCCGTATTCGGTCGAGACCCAGATCTCGTCCAGCATGTCCATGCCGAGGTAGTGACAGGCGGCGGGCGTGTCGAGTTCCCAGAAGAAATAGCCGATATTATAGGCACCGCTGAAGGCGTCGGGCTCATAGGCGAAGACCAGCGGGATGGATTCGGCGTTGAGGTGGATGAGGTTGATCTTCGCCCGCTTGTAATCGGAGGTCGCGCCGACCCGGCTGAAGCCCTCGGGCGCGGGGTTGTCGAGGCCGAAATTCACCGCGTTGACGCTGAGACCGGTCTCGGCCAGCACCGAGGCCGAAAGCCGCGTCGCCTGGCCCAGACCCGAAGCCTTCTCGAACGGGCCGATCAGTTGCAGGTCGACCACCTCCTCGCTTTGCACCGGGGTCAGCATGGCGGCCTCGATCCGGTGGCCTTCGGGGGTAAAGTTCACGAAGCGGCAGTTCTCCAGGTCGAACCCCTTGAGGCGCAGGATGCGGGCTAGGTTGGCGCGCTTCAGCGGCGGGGTGTCTTCCCCGCCCATGTCGCGGAAGAAGGTCGAGAAGGCGGGCTCTGCCCCGGCCTCCTCCTCCAGCAGCGCCTCCAGCGTGTCGGCAGGCAGGTAGCGCAGGAAATCGGGGCGGGTGACGGCCATCGCCATGACCGACAGGAACAGAGTCCGGCGGTCGTCCTCGCGGGTCAGGTCGAGCGCACCGAGTGCGGCGTTTTCGGCATGGAGCCGCAGCATGAACTGGCTCGGCGCAAAGCTCTTGTCCTGCCAGCGCTCGGGCACCTCTGCCAGCAGGTCGATATAGATCTGCGGCACTAGGCAATCTTCGCAATTAAGCGTCTGGGCCTGGTTGACCGACCACCAATAGACCGCCCAGAGCACCCAATCGGGGTTCTGGAAATCCATCGAATGCAGGATCGGCGGCACCCCCACCAGGAAGGACCAGGTGGCCCGCGTCAGGCTGGCACGCTGGCCGCCGATGATGACGGGCGCGTTGAGATACTCCAGCATATCCTTCGAGATCGGCACCCTGAGCCCGGCGCGCAGAGTGCTGTAGCCCGCTATATACCAGTTCAGGAAATGCGCCACCTCGGCAGGGTCTTCGAGGGTGTCGAAGGTCCCGTCCAACTTGTAGCGGTAGCGGACATATTCGGCGTAGGCAGTCATGCCCTCGGGCAGGCTGCCGCCATGGATGTAATCGGTATCCCCGAAGATCGCGCCATGCGCGGCCAGCGCCGGGGCCTGGCGCATCCCGCGCGTCTCGGTGGCCTCGGTCAGGGCCTCTTTCAACTGCTGGACATCCGAGAACAGCACCTGGCGCAGATCCTCGCGCCGCGTCTCGGGGCCGGGTCTGGCCTTTGCCTTGGCTGGGACGGCGGGCTGCGGCGCGACACCGGCGAAATGGTAGCGCCCGATTTCGAAGACCGGGCTGCCCAGGGTGCGCAGGCAGACCTCGCCGCCGGCATCGCGGATGGCCTGCAGCGTGGCGGGATCGACCGGGATGGAGAACCCGTGATGCCCGGTGCCGATCCCCGCATCGCGCAGATCGTTGCGGAAAAGATCGGCCGCGCCCTGCGCCACCAAACCTTGCGCTGTGAAGACGCCGACGCGTTGCTGCGCGCCTTCCGGGCCCGCCACCCAACCGGACAAGGCCCCATCGACGAAGCCATCGACATTGCCGCGGAACCCGCGGGTGCGGCCCGCAACGCGCCCCAGTCTGGATTTCAGCCGCTCAGCGAAGCGCGTCATAATCGGATTTCGCCATCATCGCCGCCAGTTCGCGGATCTGCACCCTGGGCTCCCAGCCGAGCTTCTCGCGCGCTTTCGAGGCGTCGCCGATCAACAGCTCGACCTCGGCGGGGCGGTAGAATTTCGGGTTCACCTTCATCACCTGGCGGCCGGTCTTGCGGTCGGTCGCGGTTTCGGCCTCGCCCTCGCCTTCCCAGGCCAGGTCCATGCCGACGGCTTCGGCGGCATAGGTGAAGAAATCGCGGATCGAGGTGGTGACATTGGTGGCCAGCACGTAATCGTCGGCCTGCGGCTGCTGCAGCATTCGCCACATGCCCTCGACATAGTCGCCGGCAAAACCCCAGTCGCGCTGCGCGTCCATGTTGCCAAGCTCGATCGGATCGCTGCCGCCATGCGCCAGTTTCGCCAGGCCGAGGGTGATCTTGCGGGTCACGAATTCCTTGCCGCGCAGCGGGCTTTCATGGTTGAATAGGATGCCCGAGGAGGCATGCATCCCGAAGCTCTCACGGTAATTCATGGTGATGTAATGGCCGTAGACCTTGGCCACGCCATAGGGCGAGCGCGGGTAGAGACGGGTGGTCTCCTTCTGCGGCACCTCCTGCACCAGGCCGAACATCTCCGAGGTCGAGGCCTGGTAGAAGCGGGTCTCGGGACGCACGCTGCGCAGCGTGTCGAGGATGCGCACCACCGCCATGCCGTCGACATCGGCGGTGTAGATCGGCAGGTCCCAGGAGGCGCCGACAAAGCTCTGCGCGGCGAGGTTGTAGAACTCGTCCATCTCGACATCGCGGATCACGCGGAAGACATTGTTCATCTCGGTCAGGTCGAACTCGTGCAGATGCACGTCGCCGGCCACGCCGAGTTGCTCCAGCCGGGGCAGTTCAGGCTGCGAGATCCGGCGCACGCCGCCATGCACCTCATAGCCCTTGTCCAAGAGAAGCTTGGCAAGATAGGCACCGTCCTGGCCGGTGATGCCGGTGATAAAGGCCTTTTTCACTGCGATATCCTTTTCAAATTCCGTGCAGCCTGCATGTCAGGCCGGTTGGGTGGTCTGATAGTCCACGGGTTCTCGGGGCTGCAACGCCTTATTCGGTCGCAGAACGGATCCGGTCGATCTTTCGGCTGACATTTGCCAGACCGGCCTGCAAAAGACCAGCCGCGACCTCGACCGTTTCAGCCTCTACATAGAGCCTGAGTTCGGGCGCGTTGCCTGAGGGGCGGATATGCACGATGCGCCCCGATACCGTCCTCATGCGGACCCCGTCGGTCAGGTCGGTCTCCGCCAGGGCCTCGCCCAGATCGGCAAGAAACACCTGCCGCGCTGCCGGATCGGCGACCAGGTCACGGATCAGGATCGCCGATAGCTCCGTCGGCGTCTCGGTCAGCCGCTCGGCGCAAGTGACGCCGCCGGGCTCCGCCGCCACGATCCGGCTGAGCGGCGTTTCCCGCGCCAGGGTGAGCGGCGCGATGATCGGCAGGAAACAGTCCCGCGTCCAAAGGGGTGCGATGCTGCCCGCCGGGCCCTCCGCGTCAAAGCCCAGAAGATAGCCGCCATTGGCCTCATAGCCCGCGACCTTGCCACCGGCCTCTTCCATGCCCGCGATCACGTATGGCGATCCGATCTGCGTGCGGAGGACACGGGCAAAGCGCCCGCTGGCTTCCGCCCCCGAATTGGAGGAGACCGGCGTGACCAGCACCTCGGCCCCCATGATGGCCGAGGTGATCTGGCCCAGAATGTCACCGGGAATGACCGCGCCCGCCTCATCGGCCAGGAGCGGCCGGTCGGCATCGCCATCGGTCGAGGCCACGGCATCCAGGCGATGCGCCGCGCTCCAGGCCTTGATCCGGGCGCGGGTGTCGGCATCCACCGCCTCGGTATCGACCGGGATGAATGTCTCGGAACGGGCCAGTTCGATGACCTCCGCGCCAAGCCCCACCAGCGTCTCGGCCAGAAGGTCGCGCCCGACCGAGCTATGCGCGTAGAGCCCGATGCGCAGGCCCTTGAGCGCCTGCCGCCCGAAGCCCGCGACATAGCGGTCGACGAACCGTGCGCCCGCGCCCGTATCCGGGGTTTTTTGCCCCGAGGCCGCCGCCCCGGTGCCTTTTCCCAGACCGGCCAGGATGGTGGCCTCGTCCGCCTTCGAGATCTCGCCGCGGGGGGTGTAAAATTTCAGTCCGTTGCGGTCGGCGGGAATATGGCTGCCGGTGACCATAATCGCACCCGCGCCTGCCGCCATTGATGCCAGCGCCAGCGCGGGCGTCGGCAGCGCGCCGCAATCGACCACATCGACGCCCGCCGCCAGCGCTGCCTCCGCCACGGTGTTCGCGATATCGGGCGAAGACGGGCGCAGGTCACGCCCGATATAGAGCGTGCCGATCTCGGGGAAGCCCGCTAGATAGGTGGTGACGTGATCCGCGATCAGCTCGGGCGTCATCTCCACGACCAGGCCGCGCAAGCCGCTGGTGCCAAACTTGGGGGGCAAACCGGAAACTCCTTTATGAAACCTTCTTCGGGTCCGTCTTTGGCGGATGTGATACCCAATGCCAACTGCTGCGGCACATATCGGCCAGATCGCGCCGGGTGCGGAACCCCAGAACCTCGGCGGCACGCCCCACCTCTGCGCAATAGATAGGCACGTCACCGGGGCGGCGCGCTACGATCTCATGGGCCAGGTCGCGTCCGCAGGCGTCGCTATAGGCGCGGAGAATCTCCAGCACCGAGTAGCCCCGCCCGGTGCCCAGGTTGACCAGATGGCCCTCGCCGGTTTCCAGCAGGCGGCCAAGCGACAGCACATGGCCATGAGCCAGATCCTCGACATGGATGTAATCGCGCACCCCCGTGCCGTCGGGGGTGGGGTAATCATCGCCGAAGACGAGCAGTTTCGGCAGCGCGCCGGTGGCGACCCTGGCGATATAGGGCATGAGATTGTTCGGGGTGTCAGTCGGGTCCTCGCCAATGAGACCGCCCTCATGCGCGCCTGCGGGGTTGAAATAGCGCAGGATCCCGAAAGCCCAAGCCGGATCGGAGGTGGTCAGTTGCTCCAGCATCTTCTCGCTCGCGATCTTGGTCCAACCATAGGGGTTCATGGCGCGGCGCGGCGCGGTTTCGGGCGTCGGTGTTTCATCGGGGATGCCATAGACCGTGGCCGAGGAGGAAAAGACCAGTCGCCGGCAATCCGCCGCCTCCATCGCCTGCAATAGCGTGGTCAGCCCGCCGATATTGGTGACGAAATAGTCCAGCGGGCGCGCCATGCTGTCGCCCACAGCCTTCAGTGCCGCGAAATGGACCACCGCGTCGATCTTCGTATCGGCAAAGATTCGGTCGAGCAGCACCCGGTCTAGCACCGAGCCGCGGATCACGCGGGGCAGCGCGCCGGTGATCCGCGCCAGCCGATCGGGCACATCGACCCGCGCATTGGAGAAATCATCGAGGATCAGCACCTCATGCCCCGCCGCGACCAGCGCCACATAGGTGTGCGAGCCGATATAACCGGCCCCGCCCGTCAGGAGAATCGTCCCTGTCATCCGTTCATCTCTCCGCTCGATCCGCTCGAGTCTTCTTAAGCGCCAAACCCACACCAAAAAACCATGAAGAGGGCCTATCTTGCTTCAGTCAGCAGCGAAAGTCCTCGCCTTCTGGGCTTTTTTGACTTGTTGGGGGTATTCAAAAACCTTCCCTGACGCGGACCGCGATGGTGATGCTGAAGCTGCTTGTGCCAGGTGACAATCGTCTTCGCAGGATCGACGTGACGCTTGCCTTCGGGCCTATCCGGAAGATGACCGAAGCGCTTTATTGCCGGATAATGGCCGCCCGCCGATCCCACCGGAGCAGTTCTTCGTTAACCTTTGAAACCAGTCTTGGAATCAAAAAGGCCCCCGTCAAAGATGACGGGGGTTTTCAGTAGTCTGAAGGGGGTTCATGCTCCCCTCTCGAACTTCATGACCGGGATGCCTAGCCTCGAAGCTTGGTCGGCGAGATTTTCTTGGATACCCGTGCCAGTGAAGACGAGGAGCCCCACGGGAAGAACGTCCAGCATCGCATCGTTACGCTTGAACGGTGCCGCCTCGGCGTGCTTGGTCCAGTCAGGCTTGAAGGCGACTTGCGTCACACCCCGGGCTTAGGCCCATTTGGCCGCGATGAGTTCGGCACCCTTCGGGCTTCCCCCGTGCAGGTCTATGTCGGGATATTTGGTGCGGACCTGATCGAGCTTTCCCCAGGTCAGGCGATGATCGTTGAAGTCAGTTCCGCCGGTGAGGGCAGGCAACCTTGGACCCTGCGGGTAGCATCACCTTGGCCTCTGCGCGGCGATTGGCGGTCAAGAAGTCACGGCTGTCGATCAGGGCCGCGGTCATGTGCTTGCGGTTCACCATCGACCCGGTGCGAGGACGCCAGGCCGAACCCGTGTGATGGACAAACTTTGTGGCGGCGTGATCGCGCATCATGTCCATGCAGTTGTCCATTTCGTCATCGGTATCAACGAGCCCGCGTAGCGCTGGCGGCTTGTGGTAAGTGGCGGGCAGGAGGCGAACGAGACCGCGATCGGAAATCTCGGTCTGCTTCATGCCCCACCACGCAAGGCGTCAAGATAGGTCCGCACCGCGAGAATCTGCGGCAACCCTCCTTCAATCGCGGTATCCACCGGTCGGCCGCCACCGAAGAGTGGCCCGGTATTTGGTCGGGTGAACCAGCTTCTGGCGAGAGGCTCCGAAAAATAGAGACGAGCGACTTGTAGATCCCTATCACCGCGCTCAGCCGGAGGAGTTGATCCTTGGTCAACTCTCCCGCGAAGTCGGGCTTCCTGGCACGCTTCCACGTGCTCTCCGACATATCAGCCAGGCCAGCCGCTTCCTTCGACAACATCCTCTTCGGCGGCATCGGGGCCGATACTTTCGTCTTCGACACCGCCGATGGCGGCACCCAAGTGATCGCCGACATGGAGGCCTGGGACACGGTCGAAGTCGACAATTCAAGCTATGCCAATGCCAATGCCTTGATCGCAAGTCTGAGCCAACAGGGCGACGATGTCGTGCTCAACGACAACGGCACAACCATCCGCTTCGAGAACACAACCATCGCCGCGTTCGATACCGACATGTTCGTCTTCGTGTGAGGGACTGTCCGAAACGCTCAGGCCGCCATGTTGTGCAGGTGATGCTCGATGGCGGCCTCGAGGTCGTCGTAATAGACCGCGCGCCCGTGTTCCAGGACGATCCCGA
The DNA here is from genome assembly GCF_013155465.1 of Alterinioella nitratireducens. GTDB lineage: Bacteria > Pseudomonadota > Alphaproteobacteria > Rhodobacterales > Rhodobacteraceae > Alterinioella > Alterinioella nitratireducens. The sequence continues at coordinate 33,932 of NZ_JABJVX010000016.1, forward strand.
CATCGCAAAGCTCGCGGATCTGCGGCATCGAATGGCTGACCACGAAGGAGCCTGAATCGCGCATCCGTTCGTGGAACAGCGCGCCGCTCTTCTTCTTGAAGGCAGCATCGCCCACCGATGTCACCTCGTCGACCAGATAGGTATCGAAAGGAATACCCATCGAGACTCCGAAGGAAAGCCGCGAGCGCATCCCCGAGGAATAGCTGCGCAGCGGCATGTGAAAACTGGGGCCCAGTTCGGCGAAATCCTCGACAAACTCGGCCAGCGCTTCGGTGTCGACCCCGTAGATCCGGGCCACGAACTTGGCGTTCTGCGACCCCGTCAGATCGGGGTGGAACGAGCCCGCAAACCCCACCGGCCAGGAGATCGTGCCGCTGGACAGGATTTCGCCCGAGGTGGCGTCCATGGTGCCCGCGATCATCTTGAGCAGGGTCGATTTGCCCGCCCCGTTGCGTCCCAGAAGCGCCACCGAGGTCTTGGAGGGAACGCTGAGGCTGAGATCGTCGATCACCAGCTTGCGCTGGCCGCGCAGCACGAACTCCTTGCGCAGGTTGCGGAACTCGATCATCCCCTCATCCCCCGTCAGCGCCGGTCCCTGAGGCTGTAGGCCAGCAAGATCACGACCGACCAGATCAGGAAGGCAAAGAGTGTGATCACCGCCAGCGTCACCGGCCGGTCGGGATATTGCGCCCGTTCGGCCAGCGTCGGGCGGATATGCGCAGCGAGATAGCGGCTTTGCCGCCGGGCCTCGTTGCGGGCCGCATCGAAGGAGGCGAGCGCGGTGGTGTAGGTGGTTTCGGCAAATTCCAGATCGACCAGCAGGCGCTCGTATTCGCCGACGAGGTCGGCGATTCCGGTACGCCCGTTGCCGGTGTCGCCAAGCACCGCGCGTTCGGCGGCGATGCGGGTCTCGATCACGGTGATCAGGCGCTCGGCCTGGGTGATGCGGGGGTCGTTCTCGCGCGCCGTCTCCTGCAGCAGGTCGAGCTGGATCAGCGCCTCGGCCAGCTGTGCCTGCAGGTTGGTCACCAGCCCCATCTGGCCCTGCGTGTCGGCAGTGGGGTCGATGGTCTGGTTGGCGTTGCGCCAGCTGGCCAGCGTGATGCGGGCCTCGGCCAGACGGGTCTCGGCCTGCTCCAATTCTTCGCGGGCATAGCTGATCATGTCCTCGCGCGCGAGCGACGAGAGCGCGTTGATCATGGCGCTGCTTTCCTCGAAGATCATCTGCGCGATCTCCTGCGCCTCCCCGGCGGTGAAGGCGCGCACCTCGAGGTCGATGAGCCCGGTGCCGCTATCGTAATAGATGCGCACCATGCGGCCCCAATGCTCGACCAGATCTTCGATCGTGCCGGGGGCGTGATAGGCAAAGATCGGGTCGATCTCGGAATCGGCGCGCGACCAGATGGCGCGCAGATCCAGCGCCGCGTCGATCCGGGCGACCAGTTCCTGGCTTTGCAGGAATTCATAGAGGATATCGGTGTCCGAGGAGGAGGAGCCCGATAGGTTGGTGATCCCACCCAGAAGCTCGATGGCCGAGCTCGCCTCTTCGGTGCGCACCGAAAAGCCGACATTTGAGGCGTATTGATCGACCGCCCGCACCCACAGATACCAAGCCGAGACCGCCATCGGGGCCACGACCATGACGAGGAACGAGACCACGATCAGCGCGTGGCGGCGCTTGGGCCGGGCCAGGCTGGCCGTGGGCCGGGCCTCGGTTGGCGGAGCTGCCTCCGGCGCGGGGGCCGGGGCAGGCGGGCTTGCCGGCGCATTGGCCTGCGCGGTCGGTTTCGAGTTCGGGGGGGTGGACACGTGTCAGACCGCCTTGGGATTGGGGAGAGAGTGATTGTATCTCATGGTGCCCTGCTACATAAAGACCCGAGTTTTATCCAGCTTTCCCGTACAGGTGCGGCTATGGTTTCCGTCCCGGATGACACCACCTCTGCCGAGCTCAGGCCGGTGCGGACCCGGCGCAAGTTTCCCACGATCCGCGCCATTGCCGCCCTGATGCTGCGCGAGATGAGCACCACCTATGGCCGCTCACCCGGTGGCTATCTCTGGGCGGTTCTGGAACCTGCGGCGGGGATCGCGGTGCTGTCGCTGATCTTTTCCATCGGCTTCCGGAACCCGCCGATGGGCACGAATTTCCCCATTTTCTATGCCACCGGCCTGGTTCCGTTCATGTTCTTCACCGATATCAGCAATAAGCTGTCGCAATCGATCAACTTCTCGCGGCAATTGCTGGCCTATCCGAGCGTGACCTATATCGACGCGCTCTTGGGCCGGTTCATCCTCAATGCGCTGACGCAGCTTCTGGTCGGCTATATCGTGCTCTTGGGGATCCTTTTGGCCTTCGAGACCCGCACCACACTGGAGGTCGTCCGCGTCATCATGGCCTATGCGATGTCGGCCAGCCTGGCCTTGGGAATCGGGGTGATGAACGCGCTGTTGATCTCGATGTTCCCGGTCTGGCAGCAGGTTTGGGGCATCGTGACCCGGCCGCTATTCCTGATCTCGGGGATCATTTTCACCTATGAAAGCATCCCCGATCCGTATCAATCCTACCTGTGGTACAATCCGCTAATGCATGTGACCGGCGAAATGCGCGCCGCCTTCTATGTCAGCTACGAGGCCGATTACGTCTCTCCGATGTATGTCTTCGGGCTGAGCCTGATCTTGCTGGTCCTGGGGCTGGTCTTCCTGCGCCGTTATCATCGCGACATCATCAATTATTAAGGTGCGAACCGGGCGGGTTGTGGGGTTGCCGGTCTCTCCGTAAAAGATGCCGGACGGGCGGCGCGCCTGCGGGCTATGGTGACAGTTTGACGAACATGATCTTCAAGACAATCTCGCAGGAATGCTCGCATGAGAAGGTTCTGCGCAAGCTCTTCCGGGCCAGATGCGCCTATGACGGGCCGGTGGTCTTCGATGCGCCGCTGATGCTGATCGGGTTCACCAACCGCTGCGGTTCGAACCTGCTTGCGGGCTATCTGCGCGCGGCCCGCAGCGTGACCGGGTTTCAGGAACAGCTCAACCATGACGTGGTCGCGAAGGTCGCGCGCGAGCAGGGGATCGACAGCTTCGTCGATTACATCCGCCATGTCTCGCAGCGGGCCGCGCGGCATGGGTTCAAGGCTGGAGTCGAACAGGTCGCCATGCTGCACCGGCTCGGCATCGCCCGGATGTATCCGTCGGTGCGCGTGCTGCACATCACCCGGCGCGACACGCTGGCACAGGCGGTGTCCTTCTCGATCGCCGACCAGACCAAGCAATGGGTCTCGTGGCAGCCCCGCAGATCCGAGCCGCGCTATGACCGGGCTGATATCGACCGGCGGCTGGACTGGATCGCGCTGCAAAACGAAGCGATGCGCGTGGCGTCCAGGATCTACGGCTTCGCCTATGGCCAGATCACCTATGAGAGCCTGGTCAGATCGCCGTCCGAGGCGGTCGCCCGCGCCGCCACCTTCTTCGGGCTGGAACCGCCCGAGGCGCTGCCGAAACCGGGGCTGACGCGGCAGGCCGATGCGGTCAATGCCGAATTCATCGACCGCTACCTGAAAGACGTCTGGCAGCCCTGAGGGGCGAGGGGAGGGTCAGGGCGGCAGGTCAGCGGCGGAAAAGGCCAATGGCTCGAAGACCGGCTCGCCTTGCATCTCGCGCAGGCCTTGCAGGAATTTCTGCGGCTCGGACGGGTCGAGATGATCCAGCTGCCAAGGCGCGTAGCGCCACCATCTATGGTGCAGGAACGCCGCGATCAGGCCTGGCGGCAGGCGCCATTTCTTGATCACCGCCGGATTGCCCGCCACCACCGCATAGGCCGGCACATCCCTAGACACCACGGCATGGGCCGCGACCACCGCGCCGTCGCCGATGCTGACGCCGGGCGCGATATAGGCGCCATGGCCGATCCAGACATCATTGCCGATACGGGTGATTTTCGCCCGCGTGGGCGGGCCGTCGAAGGCGAACTTGTAGCGGTGATAGCCCTCGGCCCCCTCAAACCCGTTGCCTAGGTCGAAAAGCCGGTCGCCCAGGTAGAAGGCCGGGCTGGTCGAGACCCAGTGCATCGGGTGGTTCTGACGCCCGATCTGCACCTCTTCCCCGAAGGAACAATAGCGCCCGATCCGCGCCCCGAAGCAATAGCCCGAGACCTGGTAGGAAAACGCCCCCAGATGCAGCGAATGCACATATTCGGTCCATTTCAGGCTGGCCGGAGCCTCGATGCGGGTGTCGCGGGGCAGGGTGACGCTGCGCGCGCCCTCGCGGCGCAGAACCTCGATACCGGCAGCGCGCAGCCGGGCGTTCTGGACGGAAACTGTGTTCACCTGGCGGGTCCCTGCCTGTCTTCGATCGTGGTCAGGATGTTCTGGACCAAATCGGCATCGGGCGCAAAGCGAATTGGAACCCCGTTTTCCGCCCGCGCCACCGCCGCGCCCTGCGCGCCGATATCGAAGGCATGGACCGGCAGCCCCGTCGCCAGCGCCTCATGTGTGGTATAGGAAAAGGTCTCGGGCCAGATCGACGGGATAAGCCAGCAGGTGATGCCGTAGCGCGCCACCAGGTCGCCGATCTGATCCAGCCGGTAATCGCCGTGGATGGTCACCTGCCGAGGCAGGCTGAAGGAGGGGTCGATATTGCCCACCAGCACCAGCGACATGGACGGGTCTTTGCGCAGGTGGCGGCCTAGGTCTTCCACAAGCCCCGCGCCTTTCTGATAGCCGATATTGCCCAGAACCCCGATCACGGTCTTGCCCCCGTCCGGCGCGGACAGGCGCGGCACCGGGGCCAGCAACTCATGCGGCCGGACCCGCAGCTTGCGCTCAAGGCCGGGCCAGGCGGCCAGCACATGGTCACGGCTGTTCTCGGAAAAGACGGTGATGCGGGTCGCGCTTTCCAGCACCGCACCCCATTTGCCCTGCCACTCGACCAGGCTGACGCGGGTACCATCGGGACGCGTCGCCACATGGGCCGGATCGGCGCGGTCCGGCGTGACGGGACCGCGATAGATCCCGTCGCCATCGAGCAGGCAATAGGAGGGCGAGACGGGCAGGAAATCGTGAAACAGCACCTCGATCCGGTCACCCGTATGAGCCCGGCAAAGATCACGCAGAATATCGGGCAGGCCGACCGGGTCCAGATCGCCGACACCGCAAGAATAGACAATGCGGCGCGCGCGAATCGGATGAAGCAATTCTTTAACATAACTAAGATTATTCGTCGTTCCCGCGACCTGTCCCGAGGGCAGCCGAATCTCAAGCTGAAACCGCTCGGCGCCACCCACGCGCAGCACGATGGAGCCCTGCCCGCGCGCCAAGTCTTCCGAGATGCCGCGTTGCAGGAAATGCTCGGCCCCGCCGCCTAGGGAATGGGCCAGGTAAATCGGCACCGGGCCTTCGGCGCGTTCGGCCAGCAGCCCAACGGCCAGCGCCAGGCGCGGCGCGACCAGCGGATCGTTACGGATGAACTCCTGCACCTCGCGGTCGAACTCGGGGTAGCGCCCCGACAGGATCGCCCCATTGCGCCGTAGCAGAGCCTGTTTTGCCTCCGATCCGAAGCTTTCCCCGCCGCGATGCTCCACAAAGAGATTGGCCAGGCCGAGGTGCCGCCCGCCAAGCGCGCGGGTCTTCTGGCACCAATCGACCTCCTCGCCGTAGCCGCGCCCAAAATCGGTGTCGAAGCCCGGCACGCGGGCCAGGAAATCCGGGTTCAGCGCCATGCAGAAGCCGACGCCGGTGGGGGCCTCGGGCAGGATCGCCCGGCCATCGAAGCGGCGCGCCAAGGCGTCCAGCGCGTCGCCCTCGCCGGGGACCAGCGGGCAGCGCGTGCTGATCTGAGGCACCGTCATGAGCTCGGCGTCGTTCGACATTGGCGTGACGCTGGCAACGGTTTCATCGCGCAGGATGGGGGCGATCAGGCGGCTGGCCCACCCCCACGGCACCAGCGCGTCGGAATTGAGCAAAATGACCGGATTGTCCTGTTTCAGAGCCTGTTTCAGACCCTTGTTCACGCTGCCGATGAAGCCGAGATTCCTAGGGTTCTCCAAGAGAGTCACGCGATCAGCGCGCGCCCCAGTCCAATCCCGCAGGAAGGGACGCACCCGGTCGTCGGTCGAGCAATCCTCGATCACGATCAGATGCCAGAGCAGATCGGTATTGTCCTCGACCCGGCCCAGAACCTCCGGCAGCAGGTGGAAGACGTTATAGACCGGCAGCACGATGGTGACAGGGCTGTCCAGGGGCTGCGGCGCGGCCCCGGCAAAGAGCCCGTCCTGCATCGGCAGCGCCACCAGCGTCACGTTGAGATGCATCCGCGCCTTGACGCGGGCGCGCCAGACCGGATCGCGGGTGATGAGCCAGCCGACCACGGCGGGCAGCGCGCGGGTGCCGTCGATCACGAAGCGCAAGGAAATGAGCAGGGGGCCGAAGGCGCGCCCCGCCTCGGCCTCATGCTTATGATGCGCCGCGTAGCGCACATAGAGCCCCCGGATGCGGTTCAGCACGGCTCTGCCCCCCGTCTGGACCAGCGGCCCGTTGCAATCACATTCGCCCCCGGATGGCGGAGGCGGGCCGAGATGTATCGCCGCGCGTCCGGCCTGTCCATCAGGGGACGCAGCATTCAGCCCTGGCGGCGGCGAAACAGGTTGCCGATGGTTTGGAACACCAGGTCGAAATCGTAGCAGGTGCTCTGGTGGCGCTGGTAGATCAGGTCGAGCCGGGCCTTGCGCGGGATGCAGATGCGGCAATAGACATCGTCGGTTTCCTCGGCCGTGATGCAGGCTGACAGCAGCCGCCCTTCATGCTTGTGAAAGACGATGGTGGCGAGCCCCGTGACGCCGGGGCGGCTTTTCAGCACCTCGCCGTAGATCTCGGGGAACCGCTCGACATATTCGCGCAGGGGCGGACGCGGCCCGACAAAGCTGAGATCGCCCTTGAGGATGTTCCAGAGCTGTGGAAATTCATCCAGCCGCCTGCGGCGCAGCCTCTCGCCCGTCGGCGTCACCCGCGCCGCCTTATGCGCGCCGGACACGCCGCTGTCGTCATCGACCACGCTCATGGTGCGGAATTTCCACAGCCGGAAACTCTCGGTCGGGGATTTCATGCGCTCGGCGGCATAGAAGATCGGGCGGCCATCCTCGCGCCAGACCACCCAAGCGAACCACAAGATGAAGGGGCCGAGGATCACCACCAAGAGGCTGGCGAAGAAAAGATCGAAGATGCGCTTGCGCCATGTCATGGGCGGGCTGCCTCCTGAAAGGCCCGCCACTCGGCCACTAGGACGGGGGCGGTGCCGCTTGCGGGATCCGGGCGGGTAAAGCGGTTGAGCGCGGCGATGTCCAGCGCAACCTCGGCAATCGCGGTCGCGGGCGCTGCGCGCGGGGTCCAGAGATGGCCTGCGGCTTCCAGCAGCGCGCCCATCTCGACCGTGCCGGGGGCCGCGACATTGAGGATCTCCGGCAGCGTTCGGCCCTGCCCTGCCGCATGGGCCAGACCCGCCAGAACGCCCGCCAGCGTCGTCGGGCCGATATAGCTGCGCCTTGGCGTGCGGCCATCGGGAAACTGGTCCAGCACCAAGGCCGCCCCCTGCCCGACTTGGCCCAGGATCGCGTCGGCCCCCGCGACATTGCCGATGCGCAGGCAGGTGACGGGACCACCCGCCGCCAGCACCGCCTGCTCCATCGCATGTTTCGCAACGCCATAGGGGGCGGCGGGCGTCACCGCATCGCTTTCCCGGCACAATCCCCCGGCCCGGCCATAGACGGCGGCAGAAGAGGCCAGCAGATGCGGCCGCCCGTCCGCGGCCCGCTGCACCGCCAATGCCAGATCGGTATTCAGCCCCATATCGGCACCCGAGGCCGGGGTGACACCGGCGAGGGTCACGATCACATCGGCCCGCGCACAAAGCGCCGTCAGCCCCGCCGGGTCGTCCAGGATATCGCAGCGCGCCCATCCCTCGTGCGCCTGCCCCCGGCTCTGCCAGGTTGGCTCCAGCCCGGCCCCAGGCCGGCCCCAGGCCCATCGCAGCATGCTGCCCAACCGACCTGTGGCCCCCAGAACCAAAACCCGCATAAAATCGCCTTTCTGCGTGGAAGTCATTGACCCTTCGGGCCGGTCCCGTATTTTGCGCCGAAACAGGCACCGCCTTCAATATGCAGCGAGCGTAGCATCTACATGACCCAATTCTGGCGGATCGGCGGGCTTTTCGGCTTATGCCTGCTTCTCGTGGCCTGCGCCCTGCCGCGCGGCGCGGGCATGGAGCGCGAGATCATCAGCGGGTCGAACAATGCCGATGCCGATTTCGCCGTCTACCCCGTCACCCGCGCCTTCCTGCCGACGCTGGCGGAATGGCCCGTCACCGGGGAACCCGAACTGAACTGGATCACCGCCAGCGCCGGGTCGCGTAGCCAGATCATCGCGCCGGGCGACATGGTCTCGATCGCGATCTGGGACAGCAATGACAACTCGCTGCTGACCGCGCCCGAACAGCGTGTCGTGGGCCTCGAGGAGATGCGCGTCAGCGCCAGCGGCACCATCTTCATGCCCTATATCGGCGATCAGCGCATTTCCGGCCTGAGCCCGCAGGCCGCGCGCGCCCGGCTGCAACGCGAGTTGGAGGTGATTATTCCTTCCGCCCAGGTGCAATTGTCGATGTCCGAGGGCCGGGCCAATTCGGTCGACCTGGTCGGCGGTGTAGCCGCCCCCGGCGCCTACCCGATGCCGGATCGCAACTATACTGTGCTCAGCCTGATCTCGCAGGGCGGCGGTGTGCGGGCCGATCTTGCCAATCCGCAGATCCGGCTGATGCGTCAGGGCCATATCTTCGGCACCTCGATCAACCGGCTCTATTCCGAACCGCATCTCGATACCCGCCTCGTGGGCGGCGACCGCGTCATCGTCGAGGAGGACGAGCGCTATTTCCTGTCGCTCGGCGCGGCGGGGCGCCAGGACCAGCACCCGTTCACCCAGGATATCGTCACCGCGCTGGATGCGATGGCGATCATCGGCGGCGTCACCTCCAGCCGCGCCGATCCCGAAGGTATCCTGATCCTGCGCGAATATCCGACCTCGGCGCTGCGCGCCGGTGAACGGGGTCCGCGCATGGAACGCGTCGTCTTCACGCTGGATCTGACCACGTCCGATGGCCTCTTCTCGGCGCGCAATTTCCGCATCCATTCCGGCGACCTCGTGCTGGCGACCGAAAGCCCGGTCACATCCGTGCAAACCGTCTTCGGCCTTGTGGGCAATGTCTTCGGACTGGCACGCAGCGCGAACAGCTTCTGAAGCGATCAGACTGGCATCGCGATCGGGCGGGCGGCGGCAGGGGCCAGCGCGTTGATGCGCGCGATATGCGCGGGCAGGCAGCGGGTCCGGAAATCGTAGTTTTCCACGACATGGGCGCGCGCCGCCACCCCCAGATGGGCGTAATCGCCGGGGGCGACCAGAACCTCGGCCACCTGCGCGGCCAGCGCTTCCGGCTTGAAGAAATCGACCAGCAGGCCGGTTTGCCCATGCGTCATCGCCTCGCGCACCGGGGCCACGTCCGAGGCCACGATGGTCACCCCCATCGACATCGATTCGAGCAGCGACCAGCTGAGGACGAAGGGCACCGTCAGGTAGATATGGCAGCGGCTGATCTGAATGATCTTCTGATAGTCTGCATAAGGCACCCGGCCCAGGAAATGCACCCGGTCCCAATCCAGCCGGTCGCCGACCTCACGCTCCATCCGGGCGCGGTAGCCGCCCTCGTCAGCCGCCTTCTTGCCGTATGACGCCTCGTTGCCGCCGATGATCAGCGCGCGGGCCCTGGGGCGAGCCTCCAGGATATGGGGCAGCGCGCGCATGAAGACATGAAAGCCCCGCGTCGGCTCCATGTTGCGCGCCATATAGGTGAAGATCTCGTCGTCCCGCGTGACGGCGCGCCCCAACCGGTCCAGCATCACAGACGCCTCCGGATCGGGGCGCAGCAGATCGGTGCGGATGCCGTCATGGCAGGTGTAGATCTTTGAATGGAAGCTCTCGGGATATGTGTCACGCTGCCAGCACGTCGGCGATTGCCCCAGATCGACGGTTTCCAGGTTGATGTAATTCACCGCGTTGCGGGCATGCATGATGAAGGGCGTGTGGGGGCCTGAGGGAAATTCCGGGTCGAACCCGACCGAGCCGCCTTGGGCCAGGAAGTAATATTCGAAGAACCCGATCACCGGCACGTCGGGCCAGACAATCTTGGTGAAGGTCAGCTCACCCCACCCGATATGGCCCAGGATCACATCCGGTTTGAACCCGGCCTTGCCCAGGGCCTGGAGTGCCTGCGCCGCGCCGAAGCCCGACCCGGCGCAGTCCTCCCAGTAACGCGACAGCCCATAGGCATCCTTGGCAGGGCGGTGATGCGGGGCGTAGCGAATGATGCGCACACCCTGCATCGGGGCCGGGTTTTCGCGTTGGGTCAGAAAGACGATCTCATGTCCACCCTGCCTCGCCAGCCATTGCAGGATTTCGCGATACTGGCCCGGATAGTTCTGATGGATGAAGAGAAGTTTCATGAGGCCCGCCTTGCGTCACAGAAGACCCCGGAGATACTGCCCGTAGCTGCTCTTGAGGAACATCCGGGCGCGCGCCTCCAGGTCTTCGGCACCGATCCAGCCCTGCTCATAGGCGATCTCGTCCGGGCTGCCGGCCTGCAAGCCCTGCCGCTTTTCCAGCGTGCGCACGAAATTGCCCGCATCGAGCAGGCTGCCATGCGTCCCGGTATCGAGCCAGGCATAGCCGCGCCCCATGGTCTGCACCGAGAGCGCCCCCTCCTCTAGGTAGGTCTGCAGAAGATCCGCGATCTCGACCTCGCCGCGCGGGGACGGTGTGAGGGTGCGGGCGCGGTCGGGCGCGGTGCCATCGAGGAAATAGAGCCCCGTGACGGCATAGTTCGAGGGCGGATCGGCGGGTTTCTCGATGATCGCCTTTGCCGCGCCTGCCGCATCGAACGCCACCACGCCATAGCGTTCGGGATCGGCCACGTGATAGGCGAAGACGGTGCCGCCCGCAGGCTGTTCATCGGCGCGCGCCATCAGCTCGGGCAGCCCGTGGCCGAAGAAGATATTGTCGCCCAGAACCATCGCGGACGGCTGACCCTCCAGGAAATCTTCGGCCAGCAGATAGGCCTGCGCCAGCCCCTCCGGCCTGGGCTGTTTGATATAGGTGAGGTTGACGCCCCATTGCGATCCGTCGCCGAGCGTGCGCTTGAACTGGACCTGGTCATGCGGCGTGGTGATGATGGCGATCTCGCGGATACCCGCCAGCATCAGCACCGAGAGCGGATAATAGACCATCGGCTTGTCATAGATCGGCAGAAGCTGCTTGGAAACGCCGAGCGTGATCGGATAGAGCCGCGTGCCGGTGCCGCCCGCCAATATGATGCCCTTGCGTGCCGTCATGCCTTGCCCGCCTCAAGTTCCGCCAAGACCAGCGCCAGCCCCGCGCGCCAGTCGGGGCGCGGCAGGCCGAAGGTGCGGGTTGTTTCGCAGCAGTCTAGCCGCGAATTGGCCGGGCGCAAGGCAGGGGTCGGGTATTGCGACGACACGATATCGGTGACGGTGCAGGCGATCCCGGCTTGGGCAAAGATTTCGCGCGCGAAACAGGCCCAGGAGACATCCGGAGCACCGCTGAAGTGATAAGTGCCGGTCTTAGTCGCGTCCTGCGCCAATTGCCCTGCAATAGAGATGTTTGCCACAGCGATATCCACCGCCGGCGTCGGCCCGCCGACCTGATCCGAGACGACATTGAGCGTCTCCCGTTCACGTCCGAGCCGCAGCATCGTCTTCACGAAATTATTGCCATGGGCGGAAAACACCCAAGCCGTGCGCAGGATCGCATGCCTGCCCCCTGCCCTGCGTACCGCCCTCTCGCCCGCCAGCTTGGTCCGGCCATAGGCCCCGAGCGGGCCGGTGGGAGCATCGGGGGCGAAGGGGGTCTCGCCCGTGCCGTCGAAGACGTAGTCGGTGGAGATATGGATGAAGGGAATGTCCAGCGCCGCGCAGGTATCGGCCATGACGCCGGGGGCCACGCCATTGACCCGTTCCGCGACCGCCTCATCTACCTCGGCGGCATCGACGCCGGTGAAGGCTGCGGCATTGATCACGGCTTGGGGGTGATGCGCCCGGATAGCTGCGGCGCAGGCGGCGGGGTCGGTCAGTTCGGCGGCCCGCCGGTCCAGAGCGGTGACACCGTCCATCCCTTGCAACTCGCGCGCTACCTGCCCCGTCTTTCCGAACACCAGGATCATGTGCCGGTTCCCAGACGTTGCCCGACGCCATCGCGGGCCTGAAGCGCGCGCCACCAGGCCTCGTTCTCCAGGTACCAGCGCACGGTCCTTTCCAGCCCTTCCTCCAGCGTCACGGAGGGACGCCAACCCAACTCCTCCCGGATACGGGTCGGGTCGATCGCATAGCGCAGATCATGGCCGGGGCGATCCTGAACAAAGGTGATTTGCCCTGAATAGGATCTGTTCAAGGGTCTTTCGCGGTCCAGGATGGCGCAGATCATGCGCACGATGTCGATGTTGCGCGCCTCGTTCTCGCCACCTATATTGTAGCTGCGTCCCACCTGTCCCTTGTCCAGCACCGTCAGCAGCGCATCGGCATGATCCTCGACATAGAGCCAGTCGCGCACGTTCTCGCCCGACCCGTAAACCGGGATCGGTTCACCGGCGAGCGCCTTGAGGATGACCACCGGGATCAGCTTTTCGGGGAAGTGATAAGGTCCGTAATTGTTCGAGCAATTGGTCAGCAGAACCGGCAGCCCATAGGTTTCCCCCCAGGCCCACACCAGGTGGTCGCTGGCAGCCTTGGAGGCCGAATAGGGGCTGCGCGGATCATAGGGCGTGGTTTCGGTGAACTGGCCCGTCTCGCCGAGGCTGCCATAAACCTCATCGGTCGAGATATGGTGAAAGCGGAACCCCTCGGGCCTGCCCTGCCCCGCCCAGTACCGGCGCGCGGCCTCGAGCAGGTTATAGGTGCCGGTGATGTTGGTCTCGATGAAATCACCCGGCGCGTCGATCGAGCGGTCGACATGGGATTCGGCGGCCAGATGCATCACCGCATCGGGCTTATGGGTGTCGAATACAGTGTCTAAAGCGGGGCGATTGCGGATATCAAGATGTTCGAACGCATAGCGCGGGTTGTCCGCGACAGAGGCCACATTCACCAGACAGGCAGCATAGGTCAGCGCGTCGAGATTGATCACCTGATGCCCGCGCGCTACCGCCAGCCGCACCACCGCCGAGCCGATGAACCCCGCGCCCCCTGTCACGAGCAGCTTCATGGCGCGCGCGCCTCCCAGGTGAAGGGGCTGTCGAGATCCTTGAGCCCCGGTGCCGCGGCGTCCTTTTCCGACAGGACCGGCTCCCGCCCCTCAAGCCCCCAGTCGATGCCGATTTCCGGATCATCGAAGCGCACCGCGCCCTCGGTCTGGGGCGCGTAGAGATCGGTGCATTTATAGATGATCTCGGTCTCGGGCTCACGGGTGACGAAGCCATGCAGGAACCCCGCGGGCACCAGCAACTGGCGGCCATTCTCGAAGCTCAGCTCGACCCCGATCCATCGCCCATAGGAGGGGGAGCCCTTGCGGATATCGACCGCGACATCGAAGAGCCGCCCGCGCCCGCAGCGCACCAGCTTGTCCTGGGCATGGGGCGGGGCCTGGAAATGCAAGCCCCGCAAGGTGCCGACCTGGGTCGAGAAGGAATGGTTGTCCTGCACGAAATCATAGGTCAGCCCATGCGCGGCCATGGTCTGTCGGTTCCAGCTCTCGCAGAAAAACCCACGCGCATCGCCAAAGCGGCGCGGCGTCAGGATCTTCACGCCGGAAAGGCGGGTGTCTTCTATCTGCACCGCTTCTTCCCAATTCTTGGCCCATTTTTCGAGCAACGTTTATCAAGATCATTCACTAACGTCACCTTTGCCAGAAATATGGGCTCGCCGAGCGTAGGGTCCATTGAACTGTTCTGACCGGAGGAATCCGAATCTCAATGAAACAACGAGCAGTAGAGAACCCGGTCGAAAGGCCGGGTTTTCTGCTTTCTGGCCTCCACCGCGCGTGGAAAAACGGGCTTCCCGTCGCGCTTACCGGGCTGGAGATCGCGGATGACGGGGAGTCCATAGGACGTGGAACGGGTCGCAACGGTTCGTGGAAATCCGGTTTCTACGGCTGGTGGTGGGGTTTTTCGTGTCGATCTCGGGGGGTGTTCCAAGGATCGTGCCGGATGTTCCGTTTGGAACGGGTTTGCTTGGAACGGCTTTTTTCGTTTGTAATCAGTGTGTTGAGTGGGGGCGTTCCAAGTGTTCCAAGTTCCAAGCCTACATTATAGGGCTACGTGTATATGCGAGTCTCGTTTCCACTTACCGTGGTGGTATTACGGCTACTATTCTATAGTCTCCAAACCAACACCCCTGTTATACTTGGAACACTTGGAACGGCAGGACATAACCCCTTGTTTTTTAAGGCAGAAACCCGTTCCAAGCCACGGGCGGTTGCTTGGAACACCTTGGAACGCTTGGAACGGCAACTGTTTGTGGACGAGAACGGCAGTCCTCCCAACGGTCCGTTGAAAAATTCTGAACCCACAGCCCGGATCGCCGATCTGCCCGGGGACCTCGCCGCCAGGGTCGAGCCGGTCCGCCCCGAACTCGCATCAAGCTATTTGACTTGAAAAGCGGAATATCATGCCATTTGGCTTGATCGAACCCGCACAGCCGCGCAGAAGGTCCGGGGGTGGACCGATATGTCCTGCATTTCTGCACAACGAAAGGGCGATTGCCCCACGGATTATGATTTAGATTGAAGGAATTAGCGGATAACATGAGGCCGACCGCAAGATCATCACGGGAGTCCCCTAGTTAGTTTGAAAAAGTCTCTAATATCGCGCTCTGCGCCCCCCGCGGCAGCCCGAATCACGCAGGAAGGACCCAAAGCGGTCGCCCCTCTGCCGTTGTCAATCCCCAATGAAATTTATTTGTTCCGCGCCGCCGCACAACCGCACAACCGCCCATTGCCCCGCATCCAGGACCACGCACAGCCCCGCAACCCGGCATTGATTCGCCCCGTCAATCAGTCGCCCAAGACAACGTAGGTAATTGGCTCAACCCTAGCCGCGCGCCACGCGCTGTTTCACCCAGGCGAGGAACGCCTTTTGCGGCGCGGTCAGGCGCGGACGGCCCGATCTGACCCAGAAGCCGCGCCATTCCGCCTCGAGCGCATGGACATCCCATCCCGGCGCTAGGGCACGGGCCGCGTCATGCGCCTCGGGGGGTAGCACGGGGACGCTACGGACGGGGCCTTCGACCACGGCATCGCGCAGGGAGAAGCGGATCATATCGTCCACCTCCTCCACCATCTCGTAATCGGGCAGGTGGCCCGCCGCGATCATGTCGCGCAGCATCTTGCGGAAAACGCGTCGCGGGCTGGCCGCGCCGGATTTCTTCAAGAGCAGATCAACCGAGACGCGCCAGCTTTCCTGGCGGCCGCAATGCTTGCGCGCGATCTCGTAGATGCGGCGTTCCAGCGGTTTTCGCAGGCGGAAATAATCGCGGCTGAGGGTGAGGACCGATTTCGCCATCACCGCGCGGTAGAGCCACTCGCTAAGCGTCACCGCGACGCTGACCATGCGGCCGCCGCGCGCGTGGCGCACGATCTCCCAGGACTCGATCAGGCCGAAACCGCTCGTCACGTCATGACCGCCGGTTTCCAGGTTGGTGGTGATGCGGGTGCCGGCGAGCCGCTCGAAGGCCGCCTTGAGACGGCGATAGGCATCTCCGCTGGTTTCACGGTTGGTGGCGACCAGAAGGTCATGCGCGCGCAGATGCAGCCGGCGGCTGACGGACTTGCCGGCATTCAGCGCCGCCATTAGCTGGCTGATGCAATAGATCAGGATGTCCTTGTCGTGGATCGTGGCCAGCCCCTTGACGCTTGGCGTGACCTCGATTTCGACATCGTTATGGGCATAGCGCAGGATGCGTCGGTCGGGGCGCGTCGACAGCGAGAAGATCGGGTGCTCCATCGTCACCATGTCATCCTTGGGGATGGCATCGAAAATATCGCAGAGGAAGAAATCCCCCTGCGGGTGACGATCAGGCAAAAGCCTGCCCGAACTGGTGATGGAACTGCTCACGGGGACCCGACTCGGTGTTTCGTGGTTTTATTGACGCCAACCCTAGAGTTATCCACAGGAGCCGTCCAGCGCTGCCATCGTGGGTTTGGAGTCGGATCAGCGGGGGTTTGGAATCGTTTTATCGGGGGTTCGGAATCGGCTGGCTCATACGAAACACCTGAAACCCGGGTGAAAAGAAGGCATTGCCAGATCGGGAAAAGCCCTTAACACATATATAACACATCTCTAACAGGGCAGATTTTTTCGCCACAGACAGTTCACCCAGCCCTTTGCCCTGTAATTGCTGAGAAATCACACCTGAGGTGCGGCTTTTCCTTCCATGTCATGCGTTTTCGCGTATATTGAAGAAAACACGGCACATGAGGCGCGGGCATGGCGAAGGACAGTGTGGGGACACCCCCCTATTTCAATATCGATCCTGATGCGGCACTGGCGGAGTTGGATGCGCCGCTGTCGACTGCGGGCTTTTCGCGGATTGCGCAGGCCTGTGCGCAGGGACGCACCGATCTCGCCTCGCGCGGGATGGACGAAGAGGGGCAGAAACGCCTGCGGCTCTTTTCGACCTGGGAGATCACCCGCTACCTGATTCCGGTGGCCCAGGCCCATTTCCGCCGCGTGCTGAAGCAGAACTCTGACCTGCCGCAAGGCCGTTCCGAGACCGAGGGCGGAGCCAAGTGGTTCACGCTCGATGAGGTGCTGCGCCTGCGCAGCCATTTCGCCTCCGAGGGGTCCAAGGCCAAGGAGTATCGCCCCTACCGACCCGAGGGGCTGGCGGCCAAGCTGGTGGCAGTCGCCAACTTCAAGGGCGGGGTCGGCAAGACCTCAACCTGCGCACATCTGGCGATGTCAGCGGCACTAGATGGCTACAAGGTTCTGGTGATCGACCTGGATTCCCAAGGTTCCATGACCTCGATCTTCGGTGGCCGTGTCGAAGATGAATGGCAGACGGTCTTCCCGCTTCTGGCGCGCCATTATGCAGGCTATCTACGGGCCGAGAACCAGCGCCGGATGGATCGCGGCGAAGCGCCCCAACCCCTTGATGAGACCCTGTCCGAGGCTCTTTCCATCACCGCCGACGACATCATTCAAAAAACGCATTGGCCCAATATCGACCTCATCGGCGCGCAGCTCAACCTCTACTGGGCCGAGTTTCAGATCCCGGTCTGGCGCATGAACGGGCGTGGCTGGAAACTGTGGGATGCGCTGACCGACATGTTGCAGGCCGACGGGGTACTGGACGCCTATGACCTCGTCTTCATCGACACGCCCCCTGCCCTTGGCTACCTGACCATCAACGGGCTGGCCGCGGCCGATATCCTACTGGTTCCGCTCGGCGCCTCTTTCCTGGAGTTCGACAGCACCGGGCGTTTCTTCGACATGCTGCACTCCACCTTCGCCTCGATCGAGGAGGGGGAGAACATGGCCGCCCGCGCGCTCGGCCGCGACGAGATGGCGTTTCAATGGGACGCGGTGCGCGCTGTGATCACACGCTACGATGACAGCCAGCAGGCCGAGCTTGGCGCCCTGATGCAGGCCTATCTGGGCCGGACGCTCAGCCCGCACCGGCAGGGCTACACTGCCTTGATCGGCCAGGCGGGCGAGCAGGTCTCGGGCATCTACGAGGCCGATTACCGCGACTTCAACCGCGAGACCTATGCAAGGGGTCGCGAGACATTCGACGCCACATATGCCGCGTTCAAGCGGCTGCTCTTGGGCATCTGGCGGCGTGAGGAACTGGCGGCGAAGAAGACAGATAAACTTGGGGCCGCATGAGGCTGAGATTAGTCTCTAAACCTACATTTAGAGACTGACAGAGACGGAGAGCATGATGGCAAAACGCAGACGCCTGACCCCGGCCCGGATCGGTATGTGGGAGGACGAGGCCGCCACCCCTGCCGCTCCCATCGCGCGGGTGGCGGGCGATGCCTCGACCGTCTCGGCGCTTGAGGAGGTCACGGCCGAACTGGCCCGCGCCCGCAGCGAAGGGCGGCTGGTGCAGGCCCTGCCCCTTGATGCGGTTGACGAAGGCTACCTTGTTCGGGACCGGATCCTGGCCGATGACGAGGATCTGAAAGCCCTGGTCGACAGCATCCGCGCGCGTGGCCAACAGACCCCAATCGAGGTCGTGGCGCTGGAGGGCGGGCGCTATGGGTTGATCTCGGGCTGGCGCCGCCTGGCCGCCCTGCGTCGCTTGCAGGCGGAGACGGGGGAGGAGTCTTTTGCCCTTGTGCAGGCCCTGCTGCGCACGCCTGAAACCGCGTCCGATGCCTATGTGGCGATGGTCGAGGAAAACGAGATCCGGGTCGGTCTCACCTATTTCGAGCGCGCCCGGATCGCCCTGAAGGCGGTGGAACAGGGCGTGTTCGCAGACCGGCGCGCGGCGCTTCAGGGGCTTTTCGGCTCCGCCTCGCGCGCGCGGCGCTCCAAGATCGGCAGCTTCATCCCCGTGGTCGCCGCACTGGACGGGGCCCTGCGCTTTCCGGCCTCGCTGACGGAACGGCTCGGGCTCAGGCTTGCCAAGGCGATGGAAGGCTCTGAAACCATTGCACAGACCCTGAAACAGACCCTTTTGCGGGATGCGCCTGCAAGCCTGGAGGCGGAACAGGCGCTGATCTCCAAGGCGTTGACCCCGCCGCCCAAGCCGCGCGGCAACCGGCCCGGAATGCGCGAACTGCGCCCCGGCCTGTCGGTGCGCGAAACCGCTAAGGGCGTCACCATCAGCGGGGCCGCGCTGACGCCAGAGCTGAAGGCGCAACTGCTCAACTGGCTGGAATCGCCCCGGTGAGCCCCCGTTTCGCATGCGAAACATTCCCCCTGCCCTTCCCTTCCTTCATCGGTTAAGGGGTGCGGCATGACAAAGACCAGTGACATGATCCGAGAAACCGCCGCCCGTGTGCTCCGTATCGAAGGCGAAGCCGTGAGCGCCATGGCCGACGCCCTGCCCGAGGATTTCGAGGCCGCGGTCGAGGCGATCCTGGCCGTGAAGGGCCGCGTCATCCTGTCGGGCATGGGCAAGTCGGGCCATATCGCGCGCAAGATCTGCGCGACGCTGGCGTCGACCGGCACGCCCTCCTATTACGTGCATCCCGCCGAGGCGAGCCATGGCGACCTGGGTATGATCACACCCGATGACCTCTGCATCTTGATGTCGAACTCGGGCGAAACCGCCGAGCTCGGCGATCTTGTCGCCCATGCCGCGCGGTTTTCCATCCCGATGATCGCGGTGTCGAAGAACCCCGACAGCACCCTGATGAAGGCCGCCGATCTGCGCCTGACCCTGCCACAGGCGACCGAGGCCTGCTCCATCGGCATGGTGCCGACCACTTCGACCACGCTGACGCTGGCGCTTGGCGACGCGCTGGCCGTCGCGGTGATGGAGCGGCGCGGGTTTCTGGCCGAGCATTTCCACACCTTCCATCCCGGCGGCAAACTGGGCGCGCAGCTGGCCAAGGTCTCGCAACTGATGCATGACGGCGACGCGCTGCCGCTGGTCAGCGAGGCCATGCCGATGCCCGATGTGCTTCTGGTGATGACCGAAAAAGGCTTCGGCATCGCCGGCGTGACGCGGGGCGACCGGTTGACGGGCGTGATCACTGACGGCGATTTGCGCCGCAACATGGACGGGCTGATGGACAAGCGCGCGGGCGATGTCGCGACCCAGAACCCGCGCTCCATCGCGCCCGACATGCTGGCCGCCGAGGCACTGGCGATGATGTCGGGCAAGATCACCGCGCTCTTCGTGGTGGACGGGCAGGGCGCGCCGGTGGGGCTGCTGCATCTGCATGACTGCCTGCGGGCGGGCGTAGTCTAACCCCGCCCCACGGCGTCATAGGCCTCGAACCCGGCCTTTCTCGCATCCTTCGCCGAATAGATATTGCGCAGGTCGGCCAGGCGAGGCGTCGCCATCTTCTTCGCGATCCGCTTCAGGTCTAGCGCCCGGAACTCGTTCCATTCCGTCAGGATCACCAGCAGATCGGCGTTGTTCACAGCCTTGTAGGGGTCCTCCATCCAGTTGACGCCCGGCAGCAGGGCCTCGCCCTCGCGCCGGCCTTGCGGGTCCACTACGCGCACCTTGGCCCCTGCCCCTACCAGCGCCGGGATCACGGTCAGCGACGGGGCCGCGCGCATGTCGTCTGTATTGGGTTTGAAGGTCACGCCCAGGATGGCGATGGTCTTGCCGTTGAAGACCCCGTCGCAAAGGTCGCGCAGCTTCTCGATCATCCGCACCTTCATAGCCTCGTTCACCCGGATCACGGTCTCTACGATATTCTGCGGCATTGCGTGTTCCTGCCCGATCCGGGCCAGCGCGCTGGTGTCCTTGGGAAAACACGAGCCGCCGTAGCCGGGACCGGCATGCAGGAACTTGTTGCCGATGCGCCCGTCCAACCCCATGCCGCGGCTGACTTCCTTCACGTCCGCTCCGACGCGCTCACACAAGGCGGCGATCTCGTTGATGAAGGTGATCTTGGTCGCTAGGAACGCATTGGCCGCGTATTTGATCATCTCGGCGCTTTCCAGGTCGGTGGAGACGATGGGGAAATCGCGCAGGTAGAGCGGTCGGTAGATCTCCTCCATCACCTCACCCGCGCGCGTGTTCTGCACGCCGACCACGACCCTGTCGGGCTTCATGAAATCGTCGATCGCGGCCCCTTCGCGCAGGAACTCGGGGTTCGAGGCGACATCGAACTCCGCCCCCGGCACCGCCTTCAGGATTGCCTGCTTGATCTTGCGGTTGGTGCCGAGCGGCACGGTGGATTTGGTGACGATGACGGCATAGCCGGTCAGCGCCTGCGCCACCTCTTCCGCTGCGGCCATCACGTAGGACAGATCGGCATGGCCATCGCCGCGCCGCGTGGGCGTGCCGACGGCGATGAACACGGCCTCGGCCCCGGCGACGGCGGCCCCCAGATCGGTGGTGAAGGAGAGCCGCCCGGCCTCCACATTCTTGGCCATCAGCGCTTCAAGCCCCGGCTCGTAGATCGGCACCTCGCCAGCCTCCAGCCGCGCGATCTTGGCCGGGTCTTTGTCGACGCAGATCACGTCATGGCCGAAATCGGAAAAACAGACGCCGGAGACCAGGCCGACATAGCCCGTTCCGATCATTGCGATACGCATCGTGTGACTGCCCCTATGCCTTTTGCGCGAATCCTAGCATCGGCGGCGCAAAAAGCGAGGGCTCAAACGCCGTAATAGCTTTGATACCACGCGACGAACCGCGCCACGCCCTCCGTGACCTGCGTTTCGGGGCGGTAGCCGGTCAACCGCTGCAACAGGCCTGTATCGGCCCAGGTGGCGGGCACGTCTCCGGGTTGCATCTCCATGAAGTTTTTCCGGGCCGTTCGGCCTAGTGCGGTTTCGATTGCCGCGATGAAGTCCATCAGCGGAACAGGCTCTGAATTGCCGATATTGACGATGCGGAACGGGGCCACGGGGGACAGGCTGTCGCCTTCGGGGATGTGCTCGGGCGTGGCGGGACGGGCAGGGGGGGTGTCGATCAGGCGCATGATCCCGTCGACCAGATCGGTCACATAGGTGAAGTCGCGCTGCATCTTCCCGTGATTGTAGATGTCGATGGGGCGGCCTTCCAAGATCGCCCTGGTGAACTTGAAGAGGGCCATATCGGGTCGCCCCCAGGGGCCATAGACAGTGAAGAAGCGAAACAGGGTCGTGGGCAGGTCGTAGAGATGCGCATAGCTATGCGCCATGGCCTCGTTCGCCTTCTTTGTGGCGGCGTAGAAGGACATCGGGAAATCGGCCTTCTGTGTCTCTGCATAAGGCATTTCGACACTTGCGCCATAGGCCGAACTGGTCGAGGCCAGCAACATATGCGCGGGCGGATGGGCGCGGGCGGCCTCCAGCAGGCGGAACGTGCCGATGAGGTTGGCCTCGACGTAAGACTCGGGGTTCTCGATCGAATAGCGTACCCCGGCCTGTGCGGCGAGATGGATCACGGCATCGGGTTTGTGGGTGGCGCAAAGCGCCACCAGCACGCCGGGAGTCTCGATGCGGGATGTTTCGGTGCGAAACGAAGGGTGGTCCAGCAATTGCGCCTGCCGGGCCTTTTTCAGGGTTACATCATAGTACTCGGTCAGCGCGTCGATGCCGATGACCTGCCAGCCCTCGGCCAGCAAACGCTGGCAGAGGTGAAAGCCGATGAACCCGGCCGAACCGGTGACAAGCGCAGTGCGCGGCGGGGCAGGGGGCATGGGCCGGGATCCTCGTGCATGAGCCTAGTGTGCCAGACCTAGCAGCGCCGGGCAGCCCCACCAATCCCTTTCCCGCCCGTCAGACGAAGACGAACATGTCGGTATCGAAGTCGCTGATGGTGGTGTCCT
>NZ_JABJVX010000017.1 GCF_013155465.1 Alterinioella nitratireducens
TGGAAAAGCCCGGTCGCCTTCGAACGGAAAGTGGCTTAAACGAGCACCTGGGGCGGCACGAAAGCGTGACAGGTCCACTTGTCCTGAACGGCGGGGGAAGTTCAACGGGATAAAAGCCTTTATCCAATAGCCTTGTCAATCGTACACGTGCGGAAGCCATTGGTATGCTATTTCCTACAGATGCTTTCTCGTACAGCGGGTCACGTAGATGAGTACATCATCATGCGGAAACCTCAAAGAATATGACAGATTTTTTCGCGGCCCCATCTATACATAGCCAAGCGCCAACTTCCCCCATACCCCACCCGCCCGGTCAGGGACACGTCCCGGTTCACACCTCGCCCGCACCATAGGACACAGGAAGGGCCATAGGGTCAGCACCCGCACCACCTGTAGAGGGACAGAAGCGCCAAGACGTGACCCGCCGCCACTATTGGACGAAGGGACAGCCAAGGCAGCATTCGGGCCACCTATAGGACGATAGGAAGACCACCTGAGCGACATCCGGCGGTTGACAAGAACACAACCCAGACAGCATAAGTGTGACACGAAGTGCGACACACAAATCAACCTCGCATTCGATTGTTCAAGCCTTACAGTGGCTTAGAAAAATGGTAGCGGGTCCGGTACTCGCCTCCACCCCTTCCAAACCCTACGTTTCCCCGCCCGTCAGGCCGTCGCTCCTGCCGTCCCGCCCCCCGCCTGCCGCGCGGCGCGTTTTTCGCCGAGCATCAGCATCGCGGGCGTCACCACAAGCGTCAGCACCGTGGCGACCACCAGCCCGCCCGCGATGGCGCTGGACAGTTCCGTCCACCATTGGGTCGAGGGGGCACCGTAGACGATTTCGCGGGTGAAGAAGTTGATGTTGAGGCCGATCACCATCGGCATCAACCCGAGCGCGGTCGTGATCGAGGTCAGGACCACGGGCCTCAGACGTTGCGCACCCGTCCTCAGCGCGGCCTCCAGCGGCGACTGGCCGGATTTCTTGAGGTCGTTATAGGTGTCGATCAGAACGATATTGTTGTTCACCACGATCCCGGCCAGCGCGATCACGCCGATGCCGCCCATCACCACCCCGAAGGGTCGGCCCGTGATCAACAGGCCAAGCAGCACCCCCGCGATGGAGAAGACGATGGCGCTCATCACCACGAAGGCCTGGTAGAAGCTGTTGAACTGGGTCACCAGGATCACGAACATCAGGAAGATTGCCGACAGGAAGGCGGCGACCAGGAAATTCATCGCCTCGGCCTGGTCCTCGGCCTCGCCCGCGAAGGAGAACTCGACCCCCTCGGGCAGGTCGGCGGCCTCCAGCGCCTGCGTGAGCGCGATGACCTGGTCGTTGACCAGGAGGCCGGGGGCCACATTGGCCTCGATGGTGACGACGCGCCGCTCGTCGATGCGCCGGATGGTGCCGGTGCGCTCCACCGGCTCGAAGGTCACGAAATTCGAGATCGGGACCGAGCCCGCCGCCGTCGGCACCCGCATGTTGCCAAGCTCGGACAGGGACCGGTCCTCGTAGGGGAACCGCACCCGGATATCCAGCGTGCCATCGGTGTCGTCGGGGCGGTATTCGGCGACCGCGATGCCGCGTGTCAAAAGTTGCAGCGCCTGCCCCAGAAGGCTCACATCGGCGCCGTATCGTGCCGCCTCGGCCCGGTTCACGATCACCGCGACCTCGACGCCCGGCAGCGGGCGGGTATCGGTCACGTCGGTAAAGCCGCCGACGCGGTCCATGATGTCGCGGATCATCTCGACCGCCGCGCCCTGCGCCTCGCCCGTTCGCGCGGTGATCTCCAGGTTGACCGGCTTGCCCGCCGTCGGGCCACCGCTTTCGGTCTGCACCTGAACGTCGATGCCCGCAAGATCGGTCATCGCCTGGCGGATATCCTCGCCGATCTCGGCGGCCGGGCGGCGGGTGTCCCAGGGCGTCAGCTCAAGCTGGATGGTGCCGATGGTCTCCTCGTCGCCCTGCCCCGCGCTCATGGTCGAGCGGGCATAGACGCTGGCCACCTCGTCGAATTCCAAGAGGCGGCTTTCAACCCGGCGCACCAGGTCGTCGCGCTGGAAGATCGAGAAATTGTCGCGCGCGCGCACCTGCACCTGCATGAATTCCGGTTCGACCGAGGGGAAGAAGCTGAGGCCCACACCGAATTGACCATAAAGGCCGAAGCTGCCCAGAAGCATCGCAACCGTCAGCAGCACCGTCGCGGCGGGGCGCAGGATGGCCCAGTTGAGGACGCGGACATAGGCCCCCGTCACCCCGCCGATCCGGCGCGGATCGCCCGAGTCCGCCGCCGCCAGCGCCGCCTTCGAGGCCGCCGTCTGCGGCTGGCGCTTGCCGATGATGCCGCCCATGACGGGAATGAAGATCAGCGCCATGAAGAGCGAGGCAAAAAGCGTCAGGATCACCGTGATCGGCAGGAATTTCATGAATTCGCCGACCATGCCGGTCCAGAACAGGAGCGGGAAGAACACGCTGAGCGTCGTCGCGGTCGAGGCGATGACCGGCCAGGCCATGCGCTTGGCGGCATTGGCATAGGCTTTCTTCGGCTCCACCCCTTCCTGCAATTGCCGGTCGGCAAGTTCGGTCGTCACGATGGCCCCGTCGACCAGCATCCCCACCACCAGGATCAGCGAGAAGAGGACCACGATATTCATCGTGTAGCCCATCACCCACAGCGCGGTCACACCGGCCAGGAAGGCGCCCGGAATGGCCAGCCCCACCAGCACCGCCGAGCGAAAACCGAGGGCATAGACGATCACGATCATGACCAGCGCCACGGCGGTGATCACGTTGGCCTCCAGGTCGCTGAGCAGATCCTCGACCTGTTCGCTCTGGTCCTGAAGATAGGTGATCTCGACCGTTTCGGGCCAGTCGACGCGCAATCGCTCGATCCGGTCGCGAACCGCGGCGACGGTCTCGATGATATTGGCGCCCGAGCGTTTGGTGACCTCCAGCGCCAGCGCGGGCTGGCCGTCGATGCGGGCAAAGCCCGTGGGGTCGTCGAAGGCGCGCCGCACCGTTGCCACGTCACCGAAGGTCACGACCGTGTCATCGCGCACCAGCACCGGCATCGACATCACATCGGCCAGATCCTCGATCAGCCCCGGCACGGTCAGCACGATCCGGCCTGCCCCGGTCTCAATGGCGCCCGCCGCGATCAGGCGATTATTGCGGGTGATCTGGCCGATCAGCTCGTCAAAGGACAGGTCATAGGTCTGGAACACGGTCGAATCGATCAATACCTCGACGAATTCCTCGCGTTCGCCGCCGATCTCGACCTCCAGCACGCCGGACAGCGATTCGATCTCTTCCTGCAAGTCCTCGGCCAGGGTGTTCAGGGTGCGTTCCGGCACCGGGCCCGAGAGGATGGCGGTGATGATCGGGAAAAGGGCCGTGTTGATCTCGGTCACGGTGATGTCATAGGCATCTTCGGGCAGGTCGCCCGCAATCCGGTCCACCGCCTCGCGGATGTCGCTTAGCACCTCGTCATTGTCGAGGCCCGGCTGGAACTCCAGTTGCACGCTGGCCGAGCCCTCGGCGGCAAAGCTTGTCATGCTGTCCAGCCCGGTGATGCCTGCGAATTCCTGTTCCATCGGCTCGATCAGCAGGCGTTCGGCGTCGGTCGGGCTGATCCCGTCCAGCCCGGTATGGATATAGAACAGCGCCAGCGGCACTTCGGGGCTGGCCTCCTTCGGGATCGACACGTAGGCATAAGTCCCGACCGACAGCATCACGATCAGCGTCATGGCGACGACCCGCGCGCGGGAAAAGGCGGCGTCGATCAACCCGCTCACTGGTCGTCCTCCGCCAGTTGCGGGCGCACGGTCTCGCCGTCGCTGACGAAACCCTGTCCGATGGTGATCAGGCGCACGCTGTCGGGCAGGCCGGTGACCCAGATCCCCTCGATCTCGGCGCGGACCACCTCGATGGGGTGGAACCGGACGATATCCTCGTCATCGACGATCTTGACGCCCAACTGCCCGGCGGGGCTGAGCGAGACAATCGACGGCGACATGAAATGCGCCGTCACGTCCGTGGTCGGGATGGTGATCCGGGCCGAGATGCCGGCGGCAATGGCGCCGTCCTCGTTCGGCAGGGTCACCTCGGCCAGGAAGGTCCGCGTGGTCTCGGCGGCGGAGGTGCCGACAAAGCTGACCACGCCCTCGCGTTCCTCGCCGGTGATGAATTGCACGGTGGCGGGCTGGCCGCTTTGCAGGCGGGTCAGCGATTGCTGCGGCACCTGGAAGGACACCGTCAGCGGCGCGTTATCGACCAGCCGCGCGACCTGCGATCCGGCCTGCACGAATTCGCCCGTATCCAGGTCCAGCAGCTCGATCCGGCCCGCGAAAGGCGCGGTGATGATCAGATCCTCCAGCGCCTCCTGGGCGGCGGTCAGCTGCGCCTCGGCCTGCGCGAAGGCCGAGCGCGCCTGCTGCACCCTGTCCTGGGTGGCGACGCCGCGTTCCAGCAGGGTCTCGGCATTTTCCAGGTCGCGTTCGGTGCGGGTCACCTCCTGCTCTGCCCGTGCCAGTTCCGCCTCGGCGCTGGCCGAGCTGAGCCTTGCGATCTCGGCCCCCTCCTCCACGTAGCTGCCCATGGTCGCGGAGACGCTGGCAACCTCGCCCGTGGCCTCGGCCATGATCATGCGGTCGCGATCGGGCATCGCCTGCCCCTCGGCGGTGAAAAGCAGCGTCACCGGTTCCGCCTCGGACGGCTGAACCACGACCGAGACCGGCTGCGGTTCGCCCGTCTCGGGCGCGGCGTCCTCCTCCTCGCTCGGCAGGACGAACCCGCTGCCCATCCAGCCGACAACCGCCAGAAGGATGATCCCGGCGATCCAGGTCGAGCGCGACGCGCCCTTGTCGGCGGAAAACTCCAGGGTGTCGCCCCGGTCCGACCGTGTCGCGGAATCTGTCATGGCGTTGTCCCTTTTGTCTGCCGCCCAAGGCGCAGAATATTTCCGTGGCCAAAGGGCTGTGACTGTCCCTGAAACCCGGCAAGAGTCAAGAATGCCCCGGCGTCTTCGGGTGAGGTAGCGAGGAATCGGTGTGGATCAAGGCGGAAGGGGCGACCGTCCAATTTCAGTTTGGTTGAAATTCGGTTCATCTTTTTGAGTTTGACTGATGCGGCGGCCCGCAGGCATCCTGCTGCAACCTGCGCCGACCGAGAGGACTCCGCCCATGCCCGACACCAAATTCAACCTCATCGCGGGCAGTTGGACCGCCGGAGTGTCCGAGATCGAGAACCGCAATCCCTCGGACATCACCGACCTCATCGGCCTGTTCACCCAGGCCAGCGCCGATCAGCTTGAGGCGACGCTGGACCGGGCGCGCATCGCACAGGCAGACTGGGCGGGCTACGGGTTGGAGCGTAAGCAGGCCGTCCTGATGGCGATCGGGGCCGAATTGATGAGCCGCGCCGAGGAGCTTGGCACGCTCCTGTCCCGCGAAGAGGGCAAGCCGCTGGCCGAGGGCCGAGGCGAGGTCTATCGCGCCGGGCAGTTCTTCACCTATTACGCCGCTGAAACCCTGCGCCAATTGGGCGAGAACGCCGACAGCGTGCGTGCGGGTGTCGAGATCGACGTGCGGCGCGAGCCGGTCGGCACCGTCGCCGTCATTTCCCCGTGGAACTTCCCCACCGCCACCGCGTCATGGAAGATCGCGCCCGCGCTGGCCTATGGCAACGCCGTGGTGTGGAAGCCCGCCAACCTCACCCCCGCCTCTGCAGTGGCGCTGGCCGAGATCATCGACCGGCAGGACATCCCCAAGGGGCTCTTCTCGCTCGTCATGGGGTCGGGGGCGGATATCGGCCAGCGTCTGGTCGAAAGCCCCAGGATCGACGCGATTTCCTTCACCGGCTCGGTGCCCGTGGGCAAGGGGATCGCGGCGGCGGCCATCCAGAATCTGACCCGTGTGCAGATGGAGATGGGATCGAAGAACGCCCTTGCGGTGATGGACGATGCCGATCTTGACCTTGCGGTGACGCTGGCGCTCGGCGGGGCCTTCGGCGGCACCGGACAGAAATGCACGGCCTCTTCACGGCTTGTGGTGCATGACCGGGTCCATGACGCCTTTGCCGAGAAGCTGGTGGCAGGCGCGCAAGCGATGAAGGTCGGCCACGCGCTGGAGGACGGCACCCAGATCGGGCCGGTGGTGTCGGACCGGCAGCTTTCGGAGAACCTCGATTACGTGCGCCTCGGCAAAACCGAGGGCGCGGAACTGGCCTGCGGCGGCGCGCGGCTGGCGATGCCGCATGACGGCCATTACATGTCGCCCGGCGTGTTCCTGAACACGCGCAATGACATGACCATCAACCGCGAGGAGATGTTCGCGCCGCTGACATCCGTGATCAAGGTCGGCAGCTACGATGAGGCGCTGGCCACGGTCAACGACACGCGGTTCGGCCTGACCTCGGGCATCGTCACGCGCAGCCTCGCCCGCGCCACGCATTTCCGCCGCAACGCCCGCACCGGCGTCGTCACCGTCAATCTGCCCACGGCGGGCACCGATTACCATGTCCCCTTCGGCGGACGGGGCGACAGCAGCTACGGCCCCCGCGAACAGGGCCGCGCGGCGGCGGAGTTCTACACCACGGTCAAGACCGCCTATATCAGCGCCGGAAACCCGGCATGAGGATCGACGGGCTGCAATACAGCAACTGGTCGCCCAGGATCTTCCGCCAGCTGCGCGAGGGCGGCGTCGATGCGATCCATGTGACCATCAGCTATCACGAGAATTTCCGCGAGACGGTCCTCAATTTCGAGAAATGGAACCGCTGGTTCGAGCAGCATCCCGATCTGATCATGAAGGGCCTCTGGGCCAGTGACATCGACCGCGCCCGCAAGACGGGCCGCACGGCGGTGTTCTTCGGCTTCCAGAACCCCGCCCCGATCGAGGATGACATCGGGCTGGTCGAGATCGTCCACACCCTCGGCGCGCGCCTCATGCAGCTGAGCTACAACAACCAGTCGCTGCTGGCGACGGGCTGTTACGAGGCGGAAGACCCCGGCATCACCCGCATGGGGCGTCAGGTGATCCGCGAAATGAACCGCGTCGGGCTGGTCGTGGACATGAGCCATTCGGCGGACCGCTCGACCATCGAGGCCGCCGACATTTCCGAGCGCCCCGTCGTCATCAGCCATGCCAACCCGCACGCCTGGCAACCCGCCCTGCGCAACAAGCGCGACGCGGTGATCCGCGCGGTGACGGAGCGTGGTGGCATGTTGGGCTTTTCGCTCTATCCTCATCACCTCAAGGGGAAATCGGACTGCACGTTGGACAGCTTCTGCCAGATGGTCGCCGACACGGCGGCCCGCTACGGGGCCGAACATCTCGGCATCGGGTCGGACCTGTGCCAGGATCAGCCCGACAGCGTTGTCGAATGGATGCGCGTGGGCCGCTGGTCGAAGGAGATCGACTATGGCGAAGGCTCTGCCGCCGCACCGGGGTTTCCGCCCATGCCCGCCTGGTTCCGTGACAACCGCGATTTCGGGAATGTCGAGGAGGGATTGCGCGCCACCGGCCTCAGCGCCGAGGAGGTCGCGGGCATAATGGGTGGCAACTGGTACCGGTTTTTCGCCGAGAACTTCACCCCGAAAGGATGACGCCGATGCGCGACCCGGCCCGCACCCACATCCCCCGCCGCCCGCCGGCGCAGGTGATGCGGCTGAGCCGGCTCGGGGTTCTGCACCAATCGCGGCTCAGTTTCATGCGGATCCTGACGCGGCGCATGGCGGCTGAGGGCTGGACCTTCACCCGGCCCGCATTCGAGATCGACGAGGCCGGGGTCGGCCATGCCGTCTATACCGCGCATACGCCGGAGCGCCGCTATTCCCTCATCGCCTTCGCGCATGACCTGCCTGCCGATCAACGCTCGGACCGGGTCATCGCCGAGGCCTGGGATGCCACCTTCTGCCTCTACGATGGCGTGCCGACCGGCGCGGATATCGACCGGCTGCGCGCCAATGTGCCCTTGCAGGAGGCAGGCCGCATCTCGGAAACCGAGCTGTCGCTTTCCCGCGCCAACCGCTCCGTCCGGTTGTGGGCGCATGTCGTGGACCGGCTGGCCCGCGGGCAGCAGCCCGACCCGGCCCGGATCGACGCCGTCGGCTACCTGATGCGCACCACCGCCGTCTACGGCTCGGGCAAGTTCGGCGCGGCGGATCGTGAAATGATCGCGGGCCGCCCCGAAATGCAAGTGCCGTTCCAGGCCGAAATGCTCTCGGTCTACC
The DNA here is from genome assembly GCF_013155465.1 of Alterinioella nitratireducens. Lineage (GTDB taxonomy): Bacteria > Pseudomonadota > Alphaproteobacteria > Rhodobacterales > Rhodobacteraceae > Alterinioella > Alterinioella nitratireducens. The sequence goes on from NZ_JABJVX010000017.1 coordinate 8,235, forward strand.
TCACGCGGGTCTTCGTGCGCGACCTCGTGCAGCACATGGCGCACGCGACAGGCGGGGACCGGGCGGCGACGCTCGACCCCACCATCGGCCGACGCCTCGGGATCGGCAATTCGACCGGCCTCGGCATGGCCCCTTTCATCGTCAATCACCCTGTCCTCTTCAACAACTGGATCATGGCGAGGGAAGAGGCGATTGCCCGCGTCCGCTCGGTCGAAACCGCCACCCCGCAGGAGGCCGATACCTTCCGCGCGCTTCTCGACCGCAGCGCATTCTCCGTCACCCGCTGGCGCTCCGACCACCTGATCCAGACCGAGCGACTCGGTCTTCTGCGCGCCGATCTGGTCGCGCTGATGGCATATGTGGCGGAGTCCGATCTGGCCACGGATTGTCCCTGGAATCGCCTGTATCAATGGGCTGAAGCGAACCTGCATGAGGACGCGCAGGAGCTTGTCGCCTCGCTCATACTGGAGCCATACCCCGATCTGGTGGACGGTCTTGCCTCCTGCATGGCCGATGGCAACCCGGATGCGTCTCATATCGACGGCGCACAAAGCGTGGCCGAAGCGCGCGCCGCCCTTGCCGAGTGCTTCAGTTGGGCGTTCGACCTGGACTGGAGCGCGCCGTCGAATTGCGCCCGCGCCTGGTATGTGTCGGAAGAAAAGCTGGAGCCCCGCCTCGGTGAGCGGTTCGACGAACCGATTGCCGATTACGAACAACCCCTCGCGCCCGCCCGCGATGCGGCAGCAGCCTTTCATGCGTTGGACAACTACGCCGGTGACACCGCCATCGCCGAGTTCCTGCTGGCCCATCCCCAGCACCGCCAGAGCATCCGGCGCGCGCAGATCGCCCGTATCGCGCCCTATGCCGAGATCCGCGACAACATCATTTCCGCCGACCTCCTGCCCATCGACATGCTGCGCGCCAAACTCTCGTTCTTCGGGGCCACGCATTTCGACCCGCGATCCGACCGGTGGGTGCGGATTGCCATGTATACCGGCGCGCCCTACCCCGAGGATCTGACGCCCGCCAGCGCCGAGCACTGGATCTACCCCGAGGCCCCGCCATGAGCCTCTCCCTGAACGAGATCGAGGCCACGGCACGCAAGGCTGCGCGCGGGGCGGGCCTGTCCTGGGGCGAGGCAGAGGAGGCCGGGCGCGCCACGCGCTGGTTGTGCGCGCACGGGCTTGACGGCTGCGGTGACCTGGCGGTGCTGCTGCGCGGGCCGCGCCATGCGGGGCCGGACATCTCCCCCGGCCAATGGTCGGCATCGCGCCCGCTCTGCGCGCTGCGCACCGGCATCGCGCTGTCCGATTTCGCGCATCTCCTGCCCGGCGGCCCGATCCGCCTGACGCCCGTCGCCCATCCCCGCCTGCTCCTGCCCTTCGCCAGTGCCGCCGCGCGCGCCTTGCGCAAGACCATCACCCTGCACAACGCTGGTTTCATTGCCACGACAGACGGCACTCAGACTGCCCTCACCGGCCAGCCGCAGTCCAAGGCCACCGTCACGCTCACCCTCGGCGGCGCGGTCACGCGGCCCCTGCCCAGCGCCCGCCGCGCCACGCCCGTGCCCACAGATTGGGCCCGGCTTCTCTCCTTCGCCGCCCGCACCTACGCCCCCGCGACCGAGGCCTCGCGCCTTGCCGGGGCGGGGGCGGGCCTCTCCGATAATGACTGATCCGAGGCCCCCATGATCCAGACCAAGACCCTGACGCTCTCCGACATCGAGGACCTCGCCATGCGCGCGCTGGTCGCCGCTGGCACCTCCGAGGCCAATGCGCGGCCCCTGGCCGTCGCAACCGCCGCGACCGAGGCCGATGGCGTCGCCTCCCATGGCCTCGCCTATATCCCGATCTATTGCGAACATGTCGGGTGCGGCAAGGTCGATGGCCAAGCGCGGCCCGTGCTGACACATCCGCGCCCCGCCGCGCTCCATGTCGATGCGGCGACCGGCTTTGCCCATCCCGCGATTGATCTGGGGTTCGAGCAACTGATCCCGTTGGCGCGCGACCAGGGCATCGCGATCCTCAACATCCATGACAGCTATAATTGCGGCGTCCTGGGCTATCACACACACCGTCTGGCCGCCGCCGGTCTGGTAGGGTTGGGCTTCACCAACGCGCCCGCCTCGATCGCGCCCTCGGGCGGGGCCAGGCCCGTCATCGGCACCAACCCGTTCTCGCTGGCCACGCCGGGTGGCGGCGGTGAGGTCGATCTGCTCATCGACCAGAGCGCCAGCACCATCGCCAAGTCCGAGGTGATGAAACACGCGCGAGAGGATCGACCGATCCCGGTCGGGTGGGCGCTGGACCCGGACGGCAATCCCACGACCGACCCGAATGTCGGGCTGAAGGGCTCCATGGCCCCCTCGGGCGGCTACAAGGGCGTTGGTGTGGCGCTTTTGGTCGAGGTGATGGCAGCGGCGCTGTCGGGGGCAACGCTCGGCAAGGATGCGGCCCCGTTTTCGGGCACTCAGGGCGGGCCGCCCAAGACCGGGCAATGCTTCATCGCGATCCATCCCGGCGCCACCAGCGGCGGCCATTTCGGCACCCGCATGAGCGATCTCATCGCCGCGATCCGGGCGCAGGAGGGCGCACATCTGCAAGGCGACGGGCGGCGCGCGAAACGGGCCGAGGCCAAACGATCCGGCGTTGCGGTCAATACCGCCACGCTGGACAAGATCGCGGCGATCGTGAACTGACGCGCCGGTCAAGGTGGGGGCGCTGCCAAGGGGGCCTGACGCGGACCGGACCCCGCTACCCTTTCGCCGCCAACCCCGCCAGCCGCACGCAGACCTTCGTTGCCGCAGCCATATCCTGCACGCTGATCCATTCCAGCGGCCCGTGAATCTCCTGCATGCCGGTGAAGATGTTGGGGCATGGCACCCCCATCTCGGTCAGGCGCGACCCGTCGGTGCCGCCCCGGATCGGCTTGGACAACGGCTCGATCCCCTCCGCCTGCATCGCCGCACGGGCGAGGTCCACGGGGCTCATGTCCTCCTCCAGCCAATAGCGCATGTTGCGATACTGGTGGCGGATCTCGCAGGTGATCCGGGCGCGCGGCTCGCGCGCGGCGACGGTGGCGCAGACCTGTTTCAGCAGCGCGCCCTTGGCCTCCAGCCCCGCCATCTCGAAATCGCGCAGGATCAGCTTGATCGTCGCCTCCGCCGCGTTGCCCTCGATCTCGCCCACCAGGATGAACCCCTCGCGCGCCTCCGTCACCTCGGGCGTCGGGCAGGCATGGGTCAGCGTCTCGACGATCCGCGCCGACAGGATCAGCGCGTTGACCAGCTTGCCCTTGGCGTCACCCGGATGCGCCGAGACACCCGTTACCACAACCTTCGCGCCATCGGCCGAAAAGCTCTCGTAATCCAGCTCACCCAGTTTGGCCCCGTCGAACGTATAGGCGAAATCGGCGCCCAGATCGCCCGGCAGGGGCTCGGTCACGCCGCGCCCGATCTCCTCGTCGGGCGTGAAGGCGATGCGGATCCTGCCGTGCGGACTCTCGGGGGTCTTCAGCAGGTGTTCGGCGGCGGTCATGATGATCGCGACGCCCGCCTTGTCATCGGCCCCAAGCAGCGTGGTGCCGCTGGCGGTGATGATGTCATGCCCCTCCTTGCCCGCCAGATAGGGCGAGGTCCGGGGCGACAGCACCAGGTCGGGCGCGTCGGCAAAGCTGATATCGCCGCCGTTATAGCCGCGATGCACCACCGGTTTCACCCCGGTCGCGTTATAGGCGGGCGCGGTATCGACATGGGCCAGGAGGCCGATCACCGGGGCCTCGACGCCCGGGCTGGCCGGGATCGTGGCCAGCACGACGCCGTAATCGGTCAGCCGCACGTCCTCGGCCCCGATCTCCTCCAGTTCCGCCTTCAGCAGGTTGAGCATGTCATACTGGATCTCGGTGCTCGGGGAGGTGGGCGATGCCTCGTCGCTCTGGCTGTCGATGGCGGCATAGCGCACAAGCCGGGTTTCCAGCGCGGTATCGAAATCGGATCGCATCGGGGGCCTCCTTCTGGGGTTCTGCGCAGAAGAGGCCCGCAAAGCGGAGGCGGTGTCAAGATCGGGGGATGTCAGGCGAGGCCATCCACCAGCACGCCCTCCTCCAGCCGCAAGACCCGGTCCATCCGGGCGGCAAGTTCGAGGTTATGGGTGGCGATGAGCGCGCCCATGCCGGTGTCGCGCACCAGCGCGATCAGCCGGTCGAAAACCTGGTCCGAGGTGGCGGGGTCGAGGTTGCCCGTGGGCTCATCGGCCAGCAAAAGCCGGGGCGCATTGGCCAGCGCGCGGCAGAAGGCCACCCGTTGCTGTTCGCCGCCCGACAGGGCCGAGGGGCGATGGTCGGCGCGGTCCTTCAACCCCACCTGGGCCAGCAGCATCCCGGCGCGCTCCGTCGCCTCGGCCCGCGCGATGCCATTGGCCAGTTGCGGCAGCACGATGTTCTCGGCGGCGGTAAACTCCGGCAGCAGGTGGTGGAACTGGTAGACGAAGCCGATCTGCCCGCGCCGCGCCGCCGTGCGCTTGCGGTCACGCGCGCCGCTTAGCCCCGCGCCCATGATCTCGACCGTCCCCGCATCGGGCGTGTCCAGCAGCCCCGCGATATGCAGAAGCGTCGATTTCCCCGCGCCCGAGGGGGCCACCAGCGCCACGACCTCGCCCCGCTCGATCCGCGCCGAGGCCCCGCGCAGCACGCGCAACTCCCCCGGCTGGCCCAGTTTGTAGCCCTTCTCGATCCCGTCGAGGCGCAGCACAATGTCACTCATAGCGCAGCGCCTCCACCGGGTTCATCCGCGCCGCGCGCCGGGCCGGGATGAAAGTGATGGTGAAGGAAAGGCCAAGCGACAGCGCCACCGCCGACAGGACATCCCCCCATTCCAGCCTTGCGGGAAGGGTCGAGAGGAACCGCACGGACGGATCCCAGACGCCGCCGCCCGCCATCCAGTTGACGAAGCCGAAGATCGGGTCGATCCAGATCGCGAAGGCTACGCCAAGCGCGACACCGGCCAGCGTTCCCGCCACGCCGACCGCCGCGCCGCAGATGAAGAACACCCGCAGGATCGAGCCTTCGGACAGACCCACGGTGCGCAGGATGCCGATATCGCGGCTCTTGTTCTTCACCAGCATGATCAGGCCCGAGACGATGTTCATCGTGGCGATCAGCACGAGGATCGAGAGGATGATGAACATCACGTTATCCTCCATCTGCAAGGCGCGCAGGAACGATCCGGAACTGTCGCGCCAGGTCCAGATGATCGCATCGGCCCGCGCCGCGCGGGTCAGCGGCAGGACCATCGCGTCGACCTCCTCGGGGGTCTCGACGATGATCTCGACCTCGTCGGCAACGCCGTCGCGGTTGAAATAGGTCTGCGCCTCCCCGAACGGCAGATAGGCGCGGACCCGGTCGATATCGTAGCGCCCGACCTGGAAGATATAGACCACCTCATAGGCGGAGATACGCGGGCTGGTGCCGAAGGCCGTGCGCGCGCCATCGGGCGAGATCAGCCGAATCCGGTCGCCCACCCCGACATTGAGGCTGCGCGCCACGCCCGAGCCAAGTGCGATACCCTCGTTGAAGCGGCTCAGATCGCCCTGCGCGACCTCCGGATCGGCCACCAGCGGCACTTGCGCCAGATCGGCGGCACTGATGCCGATCACCTCCACCCCCGCATTGGCCCCTTCGCCCGCCGCCATCACCTGGTTCCTGATGATCGGAAAGGCATGGGTGACGCCGGGTACTTCGCGCAACCGCTCGGCCACGGCCTCGTAATCCGGCAGGACACGCTGGACCCGCCCCGACTGGTTCTCGCGCGCCATCGGGATCACGCTGGCATGGGCGTTGGCGCCCAGGATGGTGCCGACGAACTCGTGCCGGAAGCCCGAGCGCACGGCCAGCGTCGCGATCAGCGCCATCACCGCCAGCATGATCCCCAGGAAGCTGATCCAGGTCATCACGCTGACCCCACCCTCGGCCCGTTTGGCGCGCAGGTAGCGCCAGGCGATGAGGAACTCGAACCCGGCAAAGGGCCTGGTGGTGGAGGGTCTGGGGGCGGATGGCATGGCTGCTCCTGGATCGCGCGCGCCGCTTGGGGGCGCTTGGCGCGAACCCTACCCCAAGGTGGCGGCGGCGGAAAGAAGCAATGGGCTTTGCGCGGGGGGCCGTGCTAGCGTCGCCGCGACTGACAGATGAAAAGGTGCCCGATGTCCCCGAAATCCACCATGCTGCTTGGCGCGCTGACCGCCGATGCCGCCAGCCTTGGGTTGCACTGGCTCTATGATCCCGCCCGTATTGCCGAAATTGCCGAGGCGCGCGGCACTGCCGCCTTCGCGCCCGTGGAGCCTGCGTTCTTCGACGGGGCCAAGGGCTATTTCGCCCATGCCGGACGGCGCGCGGGGATGCTCAGCCAATATGGCGAGGTGCTGTGGCTGGCGATGCGCGTGACGCGGAGTGAGGGCGGGTTCGACGGGGGTGCCTACCGGCGGGCCTACGCCGCCCATTTCGGCGCGGGCGGGCCCTATCAGGGCTATATCGACCGTCCGACCCGTGCCGCGCTGGCCAATATCGCGGATGAGAAGGCCGAGACCGGGGTCGACGACGATCAACTGCCCGCCACGGCCACCCTGCCCGCCATCATGGCGGCCTATCATGGGCAGGACCACCTTGCGGAGAAGGCCCGAGGGGCGCGCGAAGTGACCAATATCAACCCGGTCGCCGACGCCTATGCCGCCGCTTTCACCGACCTCCTGGGCCGTGTGCTGTCCGGCGAAGACCTGCCGGCCGCGATAGGGGCCGCCGTGGCGGAGGCCGATAGCGGCATCCGCGACGCTCTGACCGACGCGCTGAAAACCGACGAGGCCAGTTCCACCGACTATGCCGAAAGGATGGGCCGCGCCTGTCACCTGCCGATGGCCGGGCCGGTGATCATGCACATCCTGCGCCACGCCACCAGTTATGCCGATGCGGTCGAGCGCAATATCCGCGCGGGCGGCGACAGTGCCGGACGGGCGATCCTGATCGGGGCGGTGATGGGCGCGGTGCATGGGCTGGAGGGGCCACATGGCATCCCCTTGGACTGGGTGCTGCGGCTAACAGATGGTGTCGCGATCTGGGAGGATTGCCGCGCGTTGGCAGGGTAAGTGTGCCGCGATTTCGAAATCGCGTGCGAGGCTTTTCGAAAAGCCTCCGCCCCCTCAGACCATCTGGCGCCGCCGCAAGAGCCGCGCCAGGAGGCCCGCCAGCGCCGCCAGAAGGCCATACCCCGCCAGGAACCCGATCGCGGCAAAGCCCACGCCGAGGAACGAGACGGGCAGCGCCGGCTGGAAATCCTGCATCGCGCGGCGGCCGATCTCGGTATCCAGACGCGCGGGCATCAAGAGCAGCCGCTCCAGCGGCCCGGCGGCGCGCAACAGGGTCAGGTCGGCGCTCAATGCTTCAAACCGGGTCAGGGTGCGGGTCATGTCGGCATTGCGCGCGTTGAGGAACGCGGTGCCGGTCAACTCGTCCAGCGCCTGGTAGCGGGTCAGCCCGGCGGCTTCAGCCGAGCGGTCGAAATCCTCGACCACCACGGCCAGTTCATCGACCGCGCCCGCGAGGCGTTGCACATATTGGGTGGAGGCCTCGGGGAATTGCGCCAGCGCCGCCGCGCCGGTGATCCCCGCTACAAGAGCCAGAATTTTCATGGTCCGCTCTGCCCTGTCTTCTTATTGTTAGCGCCAGACTAGCACAAAAGGACAGGCAGGGGGAGGGGTTAGATCCGGCCCCCAAGCCGGGCCGGTTCTCTCGGTATATCCCGCGCATCGGGTCCTGCCCGCCCCTTCACAAAACCGTGATGACAGGCCCCGCGCCGTGACATCGTGTCCAGAGGACGACAAGGTTGCGCCGCGGCCCCGTGCCGCGATCCCGCGTCATCCGTTCATTTCATGCGGAGCATCATGACGCGCAGACAGCCTTAAAGGAGACGAAAGATTGACCATCAAGACCATTGCGAAAACCGCCATTGCCGCCACCGTCCTTGCCGCGACCGGCACCTCGGCCAGTGCCTTCGGCTTCGACATCTGCGAGGACGTGACCATGCGCCTGCACAACAATTCGGGCCAGGCGGTCCAGGTCTATGATCTGGACTACTACGATTACGGCCAGAGCCTCTGGCGCTCGGAACCGGTGCCGGATCACATTATCCAGGACGGCTATTACTTCACCTTCACCCAGAACCTCGAAGACGTTGAGAACGCGCAGACGCTCCTGCGGTTCCGCTACCGCGTCACCCAGGGGGGCCGGTGGAGCGGCGGCTATACCGTGCAGGGAAACACCTTCACCTGCCGGAACAATTCGACGGTCAATGTCTACCTGAACTGACAGTCTGACAAGAAAACGCCGCGCCTCGGGGATGTCCGGGACGCGGCGCTTTTCCTCTTGAAGCGAGATCAGCCCCGATGCGCGGCGTAGATCTCGACGATCCTCGCCACCGCTGCCTCGGGCGGCATTTCCTCGCTTTCGCCCGTGCGGCGCGAGGTCAGCTCCACCACCCCGTTCTTGAGGCCACGCGGCCCGACGGTGATGCGCCAGGGCAGGCCGATCAGGTCCATGGTGGCGAACTTGCCGCCCGCGCGTTCATTGCGGTCATCATAGAGCGGATCGAGCCCCGCCGCCGTCAGCGCCTTGTAGAGCGCCTCGCAGGCCGCGTCGGCTTCCTCGTCGCCCTGCTTGAGGTTGACGATGCCGCAATGGAAGGGTGTCACCCCCTCGGGCCAGATGATGCCCTTGTCGTCATGGCTGGCCTCGATGATCGCGCCCAGAAGGCGGGAGACGCCGATGCCGTGGCTGCCCATATGGACCGGAACCTTCTCGCCATCCTTCGTCTGCACAGTCGCGCCCAGGGCGTCGGAATACTTGGTGCCGAAATAGAAGATCTGGCCCACCTCGATGCCGCGCGCGACGCGGCGGCGCTCCTCGGGGACGTCGGCGAATTTCGCCTCGTCATGGGTCTCGTCGGTGCGGGCATAGCGGCTGGTGAACTCTTCCAGCACGGCCTGGCACTGCTCGACGCTGTCGTAATCGACCTCGCGGTCGCCGAATTTCAGGTCGGTGATCTGGGAATCGTAGAACACCTCCGACTCGCCGGTTTCCGCCAGCACCAGAAACTCATGCGTGTCGTCGCCGCCGATGGGCCCGCTATCGGCACGCATCGGGATGGCCTGCAGCCCCATCCGTTCATAGGTGCGCAGGTAGCTGACCAGGTGGCGGTTATAGGCGTGCAGCGCGTCTTCCCTGGTCAGGTCGAAATTGTAGCCGTCCTTCATCAGGAATTCGCGCCCCCGCATGACGCCGAAACGCGGGCGGATCTCGTCGCGAAACTTCCACTGGATCTGATACATCGTCAGCGGCAAGTCCTTGTAGCTGGACACATTGGCGCGGAAGATGTCGGTGATCAGCTCCTCCGCCGTGGGCGTGAACAGCATGTCGCGCCCGCTGCGGTCCTTGATGCGCAGCATCTCCTCGCCATAGGCGTCGTAGCGCCCGCTCTCGCGCCACAGGTCGGCGGACTGGATCGTCGGCATCAGCATGGCGAGGTGTCCAGCGAGGGCCTGTTCCTCATGCACGATCTGTTCGATCCGGCGCAGCACCTTGTAGCCCAATGGCAGCCAGGAATAGATCCCCGCTGCGGCCTGCTTGATCATGCCCGCGCGCAGCATCAGGCGGTGGCTGACGATCTGCGCCTCGGCAGGGGTTTCTTTCAGGACGGGAAGGAAATAGCGGGTGAGGCGCATCTTGCGGGGGTTCCTTGGCAAAGTCTCGTCCCCGCTGCTTATGCGATCACCGGGGGGAAAGGCAATGCGGCGGTCTCTCTGCGTCGACGCAGAGATGCCGCGCGGGGTCGACCCCGCGCCCTCCGCTCCCTCAGCGCTGCTTGTGCTTGACCACCGGATCGGCCCCGATCGCCTGTGCCAGCGCCTCGAACCGGGCCTGCGCGACCTCGCTGAACAGGTCCCGCCCCATCTTGGAGCGCAGGGTCAGTTGCAAGATGCCCTTCTTGGGATAGAGCTTGAGCGCCCCATGATCTTGCGGCCGCTCCAGCGTGAACATTGCGCCAAAGCGCATCGCGCGGCCAAGGATCTCGGCCTCGCGCTGGTCCTTCTCGGGCAAGAGCGTCATCAGCGGTTCGAAATTGGTGCCCTTGCGCGAGGATTTGTAGCGGTGCAGCAGGGCCAGCCCCAGATAGACCCGCTCGCCATGTTTCAGCGCCCCCAGATTGGCCCGCGTGGCATTGTCGAAACAGACCTCGGCGCGGTAATCGGGATGCGCGCGCCAGCTGACATCGTGCAAGAGGCAGGCCGCCCGCATCACCCGCTTGCGGGCGGGCCGGACCGAGCCGAAAAGCGGCTCGATGAACTTGAACAGCGCCCGGCCAAACCCCGGCATCCGCGCGTTGAGGCTTTCCATCATGTAGGCCGCCTCGATCAGCGGGTCGCGGTTGCGCTGCTCGTCCGACATCTGTTCATAGAGCATCCCTTCGCGGATCCCGTAGGAGGACACCGCCACCTCATCGGGCTTGACGCGGTTCACCAGCTCCTTGAGCACAAGCGCCGCCAGCGGCACCAGCCGCATTCGTTCGGCGCTGGTCCCGGTGCGGCCGCGCAATTCGTCGAGGTCGGCGGCGTCGATATACTTGATCGTGTCGCGGATATCCTTGCGGGACATGCGGTATTCATGCAGCACCTTCAGGGGATAGCCCCGCCGTTCCATGTCGATCCGCGCAATCGCCCGCCACGAGCCGCCGACCAGGAACAGGCGCTCGGGCCTCTCTGGAAACTCCTTCTGCAACGCCGCGATCGTGTCCTTGATATGCGCCTTGACCGCCTTCTTGCCGCCCTTGATCCCCTGCAGTTTCAGCGGCCCCAGGTCCGAGCTGCGGCAGGTGCCGATATCGCCATTGCCCTTCAACTCGGCCAGCTCCATCGAGGAGCCACCGATATCGCAGATCATGCCCTCGGCCCCCGGCCAGCCGAGCAGAACGCCCTGCGCCGACAGGCGGGCCTCCTCCTCGCCATCGACGACATGGATGGTCAGCCCGGTCTCGGCCTCGGCCTCGGCGCGGAACTCGGGCCCGTCCTCGGCCTCGCGCACCGCCGCCGTGGCAACCGCGATCAGGGCCGAGACCTTCATGCCCGAGGCCAGCGCCGCGAACCGTTTCAGCGCCGCCATCGCCCGCGGGCGCCCCTCGGCGGACAAGCGCCCCGTCTCGGCGAAACCCGCGCCAAGGCCGCAGAGCACCTTTTCGTTGTAGAAATAGGCAGGCGAGCGCGCCGCGCCGTCGAACACCACCAGCCGGACCGAGTTCGAGCCGATGTCGATCACGCCCACCCGCGCCAGCGCCCGCGCGGTCGGATCCTGGAACAGCGGGCGGGAAAACAGGCCCTGGCCCGGGGGCAGTGTGTCACGGGTCTGGGTCGGCATCGCGTCGCTTCGGTCCATCTCGTCCTGTCCTCAAATGCCGTCAGTTTACGCGAAGGTCAATCATGTGAATGGGTCAATTCCGGCACATCCTTGGCCCCCGCCGATCCGCGCCCCGACAAAGACGGGTTCTGCATGAAGAAACGGTGACAGGAAAAGGGCCGGTCGATCGCATCCAGATCGGGCCGCAAAAAGGTGCCATCGGGCTGCAACACCCACGATTGCGCCACATCGGCGAGGTTCGCCGCCATGATCTGGCTGACGATCTGCGCCTTGACCGTGGGGTTGGTGCATTCGACCAGCGTTTCCACCCGCCGGTTGAGGTTGCGCCCCATCCAGTCGGCCGAGCTGATATAGACCCGCGCCTTTTTCGACGGCAACCCTGCGCCGTTGCCGAAACAGACGATGCGGCTGTGTTCCAGGAAGCGGCCCACGACGGATTTGATGCGGATATTCTCGGACAGCCCTTTCACCCCCGGCCTCAAGCCGCAGATGCCCCGGATCACCAGGTCGATCTTCACGCCCGCCTGGCTGGCCTCGTAGAGCGCGTCGATGACATCGGGTTCGATCAGGCTGTTCATCTTGGCCCAGACCGCCGCCTTGCGCCCCTCGCGGGCATGCGCGGCCTCGGCGCGCAGGCTGTCGATGATGGTGGATTTCAGCGACAGCGGCGAGATCGAGAGGTTCTCCAGCCCCTCGGGTTCCGCGTAGCCGCCGATATAGTTGAACACCTTGGTGGCATCGCGCCCAAGCGCATCGTCGCAGGTGAAAAGGCTGAGATCGGTATAGAAGCGTGCCGTGATCGGATGGTAATTGCCGGTGCCGAAATGGGTATAGGTGACCAGCCGGTCGCCCTCGCGCCGGACCACGGCGCTGATCTTGGCGTGGGTCTTGTAGTTGATGAAGCCATAGACGACATGCGCGCCCGAGCGTTCCAGCTTGCGCGACTGCCGGATATTGGCGGCCTCGTCGAAGCGCGCCTTCAACTCCACCAGCGCGGTGACGGATTTGCCGTTCTCGGCGGCCTCGCAAAGCGCATCGACGATGGGGCTCTCGTTCGAGGTGCGGTAGAGCGTCTGCCGGATGGCCACCACGTTGGGGTCGCGCGCGGCCTGCGCCAGGAACCGCACCACCATGTCGAAAGTCTCGTAGGGGTGATGCAGCAGCATGTCCTTTTGCCGGATCGCGCTGAACATGTTGCCGTCATGGTCCTGCACCCGTTCCGGCACGCGCGGGGTGAAGTTGGGCCACATCAGGTCCGGGCGGCCCTCCAGCACCAGTTCCTTGAGGCGCGCCAAGCCAATCATGCCGGTGACCTCCACCACCTCGTCGCCGATCACATGCAGATGCTCGGTGATCTGGCGCTGCAATGCCTCGGGCGCGCCAGACGAGATCTGCAACCGCACGACATGGCCCCGGCGGCGGCGCTTCAGCGCGGTCTCGAACTCGCGCACCAGGTCTTCGGCCTCTTCCTCGACCTCCAGGTCGCTGTCGCGCAGCACGCGGAAGATGCACGACCCGGTCAGCTTGTAGCCGGGAAAGAGCGCGCCCAGGTTGAGCAGCAAAAGCTCCTCCAGCAGCAGCACGCGGGTCTGCCCCTCGGGCGCGGGCAGCGGGATGAAGCGATCGACCTGCGCCGGGATCGGCAGCAGCGCCTGCAACGGGCGGCCATCCTTCGCGCTCTTCATCTGTAGCGCCAGCACGATGCCCTCGTTCGGGATGAAGGGAAAGGGATGCGCCGGGTCGATGGCCAGCGGCGACAGCACGGGAAAGACATTGGCCAGGAAGACCGCATCCAGCGCCGCTTTGTCCTCCTTGGTCAGCGCATCGCGCGCGACGACGGTGATTCCCGCCTCCTCCAGCGCGGCGCTGACCGTGACCCAGGCCGCCTGCTGCGCCCGCATCAGGCTGCGCGCATCGGCATTGATCAGGCGCAGCTGCTCGACCGGGGTGCGGCCATCGTCGGAGGGCGTGGTGTTGCCCTCCTGCGCCAATTCGCGCAGGCCCGCGACGCGCACGGTGTAGAACTCATCGAGGTTCGCCGCCGAGATCGAGATGAAGCGCAACCGTTCCAGCAGCGGCACGCGGGTGTTCTCGGCCTCTTCCAGCACGCGCCAGTTGAAGGCCAGCCAGCTGAGTTCGCGGTTGAAGAAGCGCGCCGGACCTTCGGTCTGCGCCTCGGGCAGGTCCACGGGCTCGGCCAGGGGGGCGGAGAGGAAATCAGCACCGACCATTCATCTGCTCCCTTGCATGTGCGTCCGGGCGCAGCCTGACACTCATTCCCCGTCTTCCGCAAGTATCGCCCGGATCATCGCCTCGCCGGGTTTCTTCTTGTCGCGCAGCGATTGCGCGTCGATCCGCGCGATCAGCCTCTGCGCTGCGGCAAAGGACCGCTCCATGCGAAGCAGCGCATAGGGGATCAGGCGCGGGGCCAGGCGCAATTGCCGGTCGGTGGCGAGCTTGACCATCAGCGCCGCCAGAAGCGCGTCATCGGGCGCGTCGAGTTGCAGGACACCCGCCTGCTGCACCCGGCTTTTCAGATCGGCCAGGCGCAGGGGCCAGCGCGCGGGCGCGGTCCGGGCGGTCAACAACAGCGCGCCCCCCTGCCCCGCAAGCACGTTGTGAATATGGAACAGCGCGGTCTCCGCCGCCTCCGTCAGGCCCCGGTCCACATCCTCGACCGCCAGCGCGGGGCCCAGCGTGGCGGGGTCCAGCCCCTCAAGCTCGGCCGCGCCGACGACCTGCGCGCCTGCCGCCTCGGCCCAGACATGCGCCAGGTGGGTCTTGCCCGCGCCTTGCGGGCCCGTCAGCACCATCTTGCCACGCGGCCAGTCGCGCCAGGCGTCGATGCCCGCCACGGCGGTCGCGTTGGCGGGCGAGACGAAGTAATCGTCACGGCCAAGCGCGGGTCGGGCGGCCAGGTCGAAAGTCAGTTGTTCCGCCATGGCTCAGCCGTCTTCTTCCCGCGCCCGGCCCGTCTGCCCGCGATAGAGCAACCCGTCGCGATAGCGCTCGCCCAGGTAGCGCATGACGACGCCGATGACGGCAGCGACCGGCACCGCGATCAGCATGCCCGCGAAGCCGAAAAGCGCCCCGAAGGCCGACAGCGCCAGCAGCAGCCAGACCGGATGCAGCCCGACAGAATCGCCGACCAGCTTGGGGGTCAGGATATTGCCCTCGACCGCCTGGCCGATCATGAAGATGCCCGCCACGGCGGCGATCCAGTACCACTCGCCCCAGAACTGGAACAACGCCAGCCCCACGGCCAGCACGCCGCCGAAGAGCGCCCCGATATAGGGAATGAACGAGATCAGTCCCGCGAAGAGGCCCACCACCAGCCCGAATTGCAGCCCCACCAGCATCAACGCGACGGCATAGAACGTGCCCAGGATCAGGCAGACCGTGCCCTGCCCCCGGATGAAGCTGGCCAGCGTGGCGTCGATATCGCGGGCCAGGTCGCGCAGCACCGGCGCATGGTCGCGCGGCAAAAGCTCGTCGATGCGCGCGATCATCCGGTCCCAGTCCAGGAGCAGGTAGAAGGCCACCACCGGCGAGACCACCAGCACGATGATCCCGCTCAGCGCACTGCCCGCCGAGGCCAGCACCGAGGAGGCCAGCGACCCCGCCTGGCTGCGGGCGGATTCCATCAGGTCGGCAAAGGCCTGCCGCATGGCGCTGTTCTCGTTCACGATCGAGGGGAAATATTCGATGACCTGTTCGCGCGCGGTCTCGTACAGGCGCGGGGCGGCGTCGATCAGGTCGATCACCTGGGTGACCAGAAGCGGCACGACCAGCAGCAATGTCAGCAGCCCGACCAGCACCGCCAGCGCGAAGATCACCACCGTAGCCCAGGTCCGCGTGAGGCCCCAGGTTTCAAGCCGGTCTGCCAGCGGGTCCAGGATATAGGCGATCGCCGCGCCCACGATGAAGGGCAGCAGCACGTTGCCCAGGGCCCAGAAGAGCGCCAGGAAAACGGCGGTGAACACGGCCCAGAAAATCAGCTGCTGTTTCGCGGGAAGGGCCATGGCAATACCTCTCGGGGGAAGGTCCGACCACCTTCGCGTTGCCGCCAAGCTGCCCCCCTATCGGAGGGTTTTCAAGGTGCAAGCGGCGGATTTCTGGCCGGAACAGGCCGGAAATCCCGACGATTTCCGTTGAAATCGGCCCCGACAGCCCCATTTGCAAACAATCATATCTCTTTTTCTCAGGGAAGCCGATGCTGCTGCGCGCCATTGACCGATTTTTCTCTCATGACGCCTCGGGCGGGATCTTGTTGGGCCTGTCGGCCATCGCCGCCCTCCTGGTGGCCAATTCGGCCCTGCAACCGACCTATGACTGGCTGCTGAGCCTGCCTTTCGCGGTGACGCTGGATGGCGGCGGGCTGGAGAAGCCGCTGATCCTGTGGATCAATGACGGCCTCATGGCGATCTTCTTCTTCCTGATCGGGCTGGAGCTGAAGCGTGAGATCCTGGAAGGCAAGCTGAAGAACCCGCGCGACGTGATCCTGCCGGGCATGGCGGCCGTGGGGGGCATGGCGATGCCGGCGCTGATCTTCGTCGCGCTGAACTGGGGCAATCCCGAGACCATCGGGGGATGGGCCATTCCGGCGGCGACTGATATCGCCTTCGCGCTTGGCGTGCTGGCGCTGGTCGGCAGCCGCGTGCCCTCGGCGCTCAAGGTGTTCCTGCTGACGCTGGCCATTCTCGACGACCTCGGGGCGATCGTCATCATCGCGCTGTTTTACACCGCCGAATTGAAGGTCAATTACCTCTTGATGGGGCTGGTGCCGCTGGCGGGCCTGTTCTGGTTCAACATCAAGGGCGCCCACCGGGTCGCGCCGTCGCTGATCCTGGGCCTGATCCTCTGGGTGCTGGTGCTGAAATCGGGCGTCCACGCGACGCTTGCGGGCGTTGTCACCGCCTTCTTCATTCCGCTGACCGACAAATGGGGCAAGTCGCCGCTGCATTCGCTTGAGCACGGGCTGGCCCCTTACGTGCTGTTCCTGATTGTGCCGATCTTCGCCTTCGCCAATGCTGGCGTATCGCTGGAGGGGCTGTCCCTTGCCGACCTGATGGCGCCCCTGCCGCTCGGCATCGCGCTCGGGCTGGTCCTGGGCAAGCAGATCGGCGTCTTCGGCCTGACCTGGCTGACCGTCAAGTCCGGCCTCGCGCAGCTGCCGCATGGCGTGACCTGGGTGCATATCTACGGGCTCGCCTGTCTTGCCGGGATCGGCTTTACCATGTCGCTTTTCATCGGCTCGCTCAGCTTCGGCGACGCGGCGCTGATGGATGCGGTGCGGTTGGGCGTGCTGTCCGGCTCGCTGGTCTCGGGGCTGATCGGGTTCACCGTGCTGCGGTTGAGCTCCAACCCCGCAGCCGAGGACGACGCGCAGCCGGCGCAATCGTGACGCGAAAACGGCGGGCCATCACTTGCGCAGGGCCCGCCGCATGATCTTGCCGGTTGCCGTCATCGGCAGGCTGTCGGCCAGCACCACCTTGCGCGGCACCAGATGGGCCGAGACGCGGGTGCGCACCAGGTCCTTGAGCGCCGCCTCGATCCCCGCGCCATCCGCACCGTCGCGCAGCACGACATGGGCGACCACGATCTCGGTGCGGATCGGGTCGGGTTCGCCCACCACGGCGGCCATCACCACATCCGGGTGACGCAAGAGCGCCGCCTCGATCTCGGACGGGCCGATCCGGTAGCCCGCCGAGGTGATCACGTCATCGTCGCGGGCATGGAACACCAGGTGCCCATCGCTGCGCCGCGTCGCCAGATCGCCGGTGCGCAACCAGCCATCGCGGACCTTTTCCGCCGTCGCCTCGGGCTTGTTCCAGTAGCGCAGGAACGCCACCGGGTCGGGCATCCTGAGGCAGACCTCGCCCACCTCACCCGTTCCGGCCTCATTTCCCTCCGCATCCAGCACCGTCACGTCATGCCCCGGCACCGGCAGCCCCATCGCGCCGGGGTGCCGCTGCATCCCGATGACGCTGGAGGCGACCAGCAGGTTGGCCTCGGTCTGGCCGTAAAGCTCGCCCAGGTCGGCGCGCAGGGTCTCGCGCCCCCAGTCCAGCAAATCGCCGCCCAGGGGCTCGCCGCCCGAGCTGACCGCGCGCAGGCGCAACCCCTGGGGCAGCCGCGCCCCCCGCATCAGCCGCAGGCCCGTGGGCGGGATGAAGGCATTGCTGACGCCCTCCTCGACCATCAGGGCAAAGGCGGCGTCGGGGTCGAATTTCGCAAACCGGTGACTGACCAGCGGCACGCCGTAATAGAGGCAGGGCATCGCCATATCCATCAGCCCGCCGATCCAGGCCCAATCGGCGGGTGTCCAGCCGATATCGCCGGGGCGGGGAAACAGGCTCTGCGTCAGTTCCGTGCAGGGCAGATGCCCGATAAGGAAGCGATGCGCGTGCAGCACCCCCTTGGGATCGCCGGTGGTCCCCGAGGTGTAGATCATCATCGCCGGATCATCGGCCCCGGTGGCGACCGGCTGAAACCCCCGCGCCGGTGTCCCGATCAGGTCGGGCAACGACAGCACGGGGGGCTTGGCCGCTCCGGTCGAAATCACCACCTCCAGCCCCGGCAGGTCGGGGCAGAGCGCCAGCACCCGGTCGAGATTGGCCGGATCCGTCACCAAGGCCCGCGCGCTGCTATCGGCAAGCCGGTAGCGCAAAGCATCCTCGCCGAACAGCGTGAAGAGAGGCAGGGACACGGCCCCCAGCTTCATCGCCGCGAAATGGGTGATCAGCGCATGAGGGTGCTGCGCCAGCAGGATCGCGACCCGGTCGCCCGCCCCCACGCCCTTCGCCGCCAGCGCGACGGCCAGCCCGTCGGACGCGCGTTTCATCTGGCCATAGGTCCAGACCTGCCGCGCGCCATCCCCGCCGCGATGGATCACCGCCACGCGGTCGGGGTCGGCACGCGCCCAATCATCGCAGCACAGCGCCGCGATGTTCATGTCGGAAGGAATATCCCAGGAAAACCCGTCCCGCAGCGCCTGCCAATCGCGGGCCTCGCGAAAGAGGCGACGCTCCATGTCCCTATTGACCTGCCGTGACCGTCAGCGTCACCAGGTCGGTCAGGCTGACGCCAAGCGCCTGCATCGCGGCCAGCGAGATGCGGCTGCCCGATCCGGCCGCGCCGCCCGAGGGGCGCAGCGTGACATCGGCCGAGGCCCCGCCTTCGGTGGTGATCCGCCCCGGTGTTTCCGAGGTCACAAGCGGCGTCTCCAGCCACAGGCCGGGCTCCGCCGGATTGCCGAGCGACGCGACGGTTTGACCAAGCGTGCCGGGTTCGACCGGGGCCTCCTGTGCGCCCGCGTCCTCGGCCTCTTCGGCCTCCTCCGCCGCAGCGCTTTCATCCGGCAGCGCGGCCATGTCCTCGACCTGATCGCTCCCGCGCCCGCCGCCCGGAAAGCCGCCACCCAGGGAACCGGGAATGAGATTGGAACAGCCCGCCAGCAGCGCCACCGTTCCGACCATCACCAACATGCGTGCAATATCTGTCATGGGCGAAAGCCTAGGCGCAATTCGCGCATGCTTCAATGCTTGCGAGAGGGCCACGCGGGGCATAGATAGGCCCCATGTCCCAAACCGCCCCCCTCATCGACCCGTTCGCCCGCGCCATCACCTATCTGCGCGTCTCGGTCACAGATCGCTGCGATTTCCGCTGCGTCTACTGCATGTCCGAGAACATGACCTTCCTGCCGAAGAAGGAGCTTCTGACGCTGGAGGAACTGGACCGCATGTGCTCCACCTTCATCCGGTTGGGCGTGCGCAAGCTGCGCATCACGGGCGGCGAGCCGCTGGTGCGCAAGGGGATCATGACCTTTTTCCAGGGCATGAAGCGGCATCTGGACAGCGGCGATCTGGACGAATTGACCCTGACCACCAATGGCAGCCAGCTGGCGCGTTTCGCCGATGACCTGGTCGCGGCGGGGGTGCGCCGGGTCAATGTCTCGCTCGACACGCTGGACGAGCAGAAGTTTGCCGACATCACAAGGTGGGGCCGCCTGAAACAGGTGCTGGCGGGCATCGACGCGGCGCGCGAGGCCGGGTTGCGCATCAAGATCAACGCGGTGGCGCTGAAGGGCTTCAACGAGGATGAGCTGTTCACCTTGCAGGAATGGTGCGCCGCGCGTGACATGGACCTGACCTTCATCGAGGTCATGCCGATGGGCGACCTGGGCAACGAAGACCGGCTGGACCAGTATTGGGATCTCAAGGATCTGCGCGCGCGTCTGGGCGAACGATTCACCCTGACCGACCTAGCCGAAAGCAGCGGCGGCCCCGCGCGCTACGTGCGGCTGGAGGAAACCGGGCAGAAGATCGGCTTCATCACCCCGCTCACACATAATTTCTGCGAAAGCTGCAACCGGGTGCGTCTGACCTGCACGGGTGAGCTTTACATGTGCCTGGGCCAGGAAGACATGGCCGACCTGCGCGCGCCGCTGAGGGCGTCTGCCAAGGACGACCTGCTTGAGGACGCGATCCGCAAGGCGATTTCGCTGAAACCCAAGGGCCATGATTTCGACTATTCCCGGCAGGCCGTGGATGGCCAGATGAGCCGCCACATGAGCCATACGGGCGGGTAGACCGGGGGCGGTTTCGCCGCCTTTGGCGACGATCCGTTGGGGGGCGCTGCCCCCCAAACACCCCCCGAAGTATTTGCACCAAGATGAAGATGGGTCATGTCGACCCTATCCTCATCTTCTTCGCGGAAATACCTGCTGTCGGCGGACGATGCGCCTGGGGGCCGCGAAACCTTGCTCAGGCCGCAGGCATCCGCCGTTCCACGATCTCGGCCCACCACGAACAGCCCGCCGGGATCGCCTCGTCGTTGAAGTTGTATTCCGGGTGGTGGACCATCGCCGTGTCGCCATTGCCCACCAGGATATAGGCGCCGGGGCGTTCCTCCAGCATGAAGGCGAAATCCTCGCCGCCCATGACAAGGGGCGCATCGGCACAGTCGCCGGAAACGGCGCTGGCCACCTCGGCGGCAAACGCCGTCTGTTCCTCGGAATTGACCATGACGGGATAGCCGCGGCGATAGTCGATCTCGGCGCGGCCGCCATAGGCGCGCGCGGTCAGGTCGACGATCTCCCTCATGCGCGCCTCGGTCAGGTCCTGCACCTCGCCATCCAGCGTGCGCACGGTGCCTTTCAGATGCACCGTTTCCGGGATCACGTTATGCGCCTTCGACCCGGTCTCGAAGCTGGTGACCGAGACCACGACCTGTTTCACCGGATCGACATTGCGGCTGGCGATGGTTTGCAGGGCGATGACGATCTGGCTGGCGATGACGGTCGTGTCCAGCGTCTCATGCGGTTTGGCGGCATGGCCGCCCTTGCCGGTGACATGAATGTCGAACTGGTCGGCGGCGGCAAAGAACGAGCCCGGACGGATCGCGAAGCTGCCCACCGGGCGGCCCGGCCAGTTGTGCATGCCGTAGACCTCCTGGATGCCGAAGCGCTCCATCATGCCATCGTCGCACATCTCCTTGCCGCCGCCGCCGCCTTCCTCGGCGGGCTGGAAGATCACCACGACGGTGCCGTCGAAATTGCGCGTCTCGGACAGGTATTTCGCCGCGCCAAGCAACATCGCGGTATGCCCGTCATGGCCGCAGGCATGCATCGCGCCGCGTGTCTTCGAGGCATAGGGCAGCCCCGTCGCCTCGAGGATGGGCAGCGCATCCATGTCGGCGCGCAGCCCGATCACCTTGCCCGAGCCGTCCGACTTGCCCTTGATCACGCCGACAACGCCGGTGCGCCCGATGCCGGTCACGATCTCGTCGCAGCCGAACGCCTTGAGCTTTTCGGCCACCAGCGCCGAGGTGCGGTGCGTGTCATAGAGGATCTCGGGGTTCTCGTGAATATCGCGGCGCCATTCGGTGATCTCGGGCAGCAATTCGGCAAAACGGTTCTTGACGGGCATCGGCCTGACCTTTCCGGGATTGAGGGGTGTTTGCGGCAGAAGGTGACCGATCCGCGCGGCGGCGGCAAGGGGGTCATGTGCGGAACCGCGCCAGCCGGAACGGGGTCAGGTCATGGCCCGGATCATTGCCCGCAATCAGGTCCGCCATCACCCGCCCGTAGCCCGGTCCGATCCCGAAGCCATGCCCGCTTGTCCCGGTGGCGATGCTGAGGCCGGGCAGCGCCGCGTGGCGTTCCATCACCGGCAATTCGTCGGGCAGCACGTCGATCATGCCCGCCCATTCGGTCCGCACCGATACCTGCGCCAATGCGGGCCAGGCCGCCTGGAACCGCCGCCGCGCCTCGGTCAGCAAGCGCCGGTTCGGGGCCGGGTCCAGCACCCGCATCCGCTCGAACGGGGTCTCGTCATCTTTCTCCCATCTGCGCGCCGTGCCCCAGGCATCGGGGTAGCCCTTGGGGGCCATCGCCCGGTAGCGCCGGCCGAACGGGTCACTACGAAGTTGCGGCCAGAAGGCACGGAAATGCCGGAACGCATCGGGGCCGATCCAGAAATCATGCGCGTCCGACAGGGCCAGCGTGTAGCCGCCATCGACCCGCCTGCGAAAGGCCAGGTCGTCAAAGAGCGCGCCGCCCTCATGCACCGCCTCCATCGGGCCGGTCGCCATGACCGAGGCGCGCACCGAGAGTTGCGGAATGTCGATCCCGTGGCGGCGCAGGAAGAGCGACGACCACGCCCCGCCCGCGACCAGAACCTCGGGCGCGCGGATCAACCCCTGCTCGGTCCAGAGCCCCGCGACACGGCCCCCCTGCACATCCAGCACCCGCGCCGCGCAATCCTCGACGATCACCGCGCCCTTGCGCACCGCCGCGCGGGCCAGGGCGGGCACCGCCTGCCACGGCTCGGCCCGCATATCGCTGGCCGTGTGCAGCCCGCCCACCACCGGCAGGGTGCAGCCCGGCAGCTTGGCGCGGACCTCCTCCGCCGTCAGCATGACCGAATCGACGCCCGATCCCTCGACCGAGGCCAGCCAGGCCCGATGCCGCTCCAAAGCGGCCTGATCCTTGGCGAGATACGTCAGCCCCGATTGCACCAGCCCAAGGCCCTCATTGGTCTCGGCCTGCAATTGATGCCACAGTCGGCTCGCCTCCATCATGATCGGTAGCTCGGCAGGGTCGCGGCCCATCTGGCGGACCCATCCCCAGTTGCGGCTGCTTTGTTCGCCCGCGACGCGGCCCTTTTCGACGACCACCGCGCGCAGGCCCTTCGCGGCAAGGTGATAGGCCGTCATCACGCCGATCACGCCCGCGCCGATGATCACCGCATCGGCAGCCTCGGGCAACGGGCCGGGGTGTTCGACGGGCCGGTGCAGGCCGATCGGAAATTGCGTCATTCGCAGAGCGTCTTGAGCAGCCGGTCCATGAACGCCTCTCCGGCCTCGAACTGCGCGACCGAGATGAATTCGTCGGGCTGGTGCGCCTGCGCGATATCGCCGGGTCCGCAGACGACCGCCGAATACCCCTCGGTCTGGAACTGGCCCGCCTCGGTGCCGTAGCTGACGACATGGGTGGCGTTGTCGCCGGTCAGGCGGCGCACCAGCGCCTCGGCCTCGCCGTTCTCCTCGGGGCGCAGGCCGGGCACGTTCCAGCTGGAGGACAGCTCGATATAGCTCGACGGCCGCACCGCCTGCATCTGCGCCTCCAGCTTGCGCACCTCATCGACGTAGCGCTGGCCCCATTCATCCGCATCCTCACCCGGCACGCAGCGGAAGGACATCAGGAAATGGCAATCCTTGGCGGTGATGTTATGCGCCGTGCCGCCCTCGATCACACCGACATGCAGGGTCGTGTAGGGCGGATCGAAGAGGGCATCGGCCCCGGTCGCGCCCCGCGCGCGGTTCTCGGCATTCATCCTGTTGCCCCAGTCAATCAGCTTGGCCGCTTCCATGATCGCCGACACGCCCCGGTCAATCAGCGAGGAATGCACCTCGAAGCCGCGCACATGGGTGACGAAGCCGATGCCGCCCTTGTGGCCCGTGACCGCCTGCATCATCGAAGGCTCTCCGATGATGGCAAGCGCGGCTTTCGGCACCACGCCCTGCATCGCCCGGATCATCGGTGGCGCACCGATACAGCCGATCTCCTCGTCGCGGCTGAGGCAGATTTGCAGCGGTCGGGTCAGGGGCGCCTCGGCCGCGCGCGCCGCGAGACCAAGGGCTAGCGCGTCGAACCCTTTCATGTCGCAGGTGCCGCGCCCGAAGAGCTTTCCGTCCCTTTCCACCACGGTGAAGGGATCGGTGGACCAGGCCTGCCCCTCGACCGGCACAACGTCGGTATGGCCCGACAGAATGACGCCGCCCTCCACTTCCGGCCCGATATGGGCAAAGAGTGAGGCCTTGCGCCCATCCTCGGTATAATCGCGATGGCAGGTGACGCCCAGATCGTTCAGATAGCCCTCGACCCAATCCACGAGGTCGAGATTGCTTTCGCTGCTAACGGTCGGAAAAGACACCAGCTTTTCCAGAATTTGACGCGAAGTCATGGCGGTGGTCATTGGCGGGGCGCTCCTGGTTGCTTGCCGCCAGCCTGATCCCGCCGCCGGGGGAGGTCAAGGCCACGCCCCGCAACCCTTTCATTCTGCCGGAAAATCCCGTCGCGGGCATGGTGGAGCTTCAAACCGCTTGCGGGAAAAGCGAATCCTGTTACCGTTACCGGCAAATCAGCACCCGCCCGTCAGAGGCGGGGCATGTCCAACCGGTGAGGCGTCTTGAGATGCTAGATGGGGCAAAGCCCTCCGTCCTTGATGTCAAGGACCTCAAAACCGTTTTCAAAACCCGACGTGGGGAGGTTCACGCGGTCAACAATGTCAGTTTTCACCTGGAAGCGGGTGAATTGCTTGGCGTTGTCGGCGAAAGCGGTTCCGGAAAATCCGTGACCATGATGTCGCTTATCGGCCTTCTGCCATCGCCGCCCGCCGAGGTGCGCAATGGCCAGGTCAATTTCGGCGGAATGGACCTGCTGCGCGCCGATGAGGACCAGTTGCGCGCCATCAGGGGCGCGCGGATCGGCTTTGTCTTCCAGGACCCGATGACCTCGCTCAACCCGGTCTTCAATGTCGGCTTTCAGCTGATGGAACCCCTGCGCAAGCATATGGGGCTGAGCAAATCCAAGGCCCGCAAGCGCGCGGTGGAACTGCTGGAACTGGTCGGCATTCCCGACGCACAGCGCCGCCTCAAGGATTTTCCGCACCAGTTTTCCGGCGGCATGCGCCAGCGCGTGATGATCGCCATCGCGCTGGCCTGCGACCCCGAGGTGCTGATCGCGGATGAGCCGACCACGGCGCTGGACGTCACCATCCAGGCGCAGATCCTGGAACTGGTCGCCGAGCTGCGCAAGAAACTGGGCATGGCGATCGTCTGGATCACGCATGACCTTGGCGTCATTGCGGGCATCGCCGACCGCGTGCTGGTGATGTATGGCGGCCAGGTCGTCGAACAGGGCCCGGTGCGGGAGCTTTTCGCCAACCCCAAGCATCCCTATACCCGCGCGCTTCTGGAAACCGTGCCGCATGTGCGCGGCGCGCGGGCCGAGCGGCTGAAGGTGATCCAGGGCCAGCCGCCGATGCTGTCGGGCCAACCCACCGCCTGCCCCTTCCGTGACCGCTGCCCCGAGGCGATGCCGCGCTGCGCGCAGGAAAACCCCTGGCGGATCAGCGTCGGCCACAGCCACGATGTCGCCTGTTTCTGGGATCCCGATACCGGGGAGGCGCGCGATGTTTGACGCCAGCCAGCAGCGCAAGCTCGTCTCGGTGCGCGGGCTCAAGATGTATTTCCCGATCTACACCGGCCTGTTGCGCCGCCATACCGGCGACGTGAAGGCGGTGGATGGTGTCAGCTTTGACATCTACGAGGGCGAAACCCTTGGTCTTGTGGGCGAATCCGGTTGCGGCAAGTCGACCTGCGGGCGCGCCGTGCTGCGGCTTTACGAACCGACCGAAGGCTCGATCATCATCGACGGCAAGGAACTGGCCTGGGACAATATCGAGGCGCGCCGGATCAGTGACCAGGCCGACAGGATCGGTCGATGGGCGACCTGGGCGGCCTTCTTGCTGGGTGCGGCGCTGGTGATCTGGCTCGGCGCGACCGAGATGCTGACCGGGGCCTGGCCGATCGTGATCGCCGTGCTGGCCGTACTGGTCGCGACCTATCTGGTTTCGCGCCTGTCGCGTTCCGTGATCTACCGGCTGCGCGGCGCCTCGGAAGGTGTCTCGGTCGATGAGTTTGCCCCAGATGACCGCGCCCTGCGCCGCATCCGGCCCACCATGCAGATGGTGTTCCAGGATCCGCAGGCCAGCCTCAATCCGCGCATGACCGTGGCCGACATCATCGGTGAGCCGCTCAGCGAGCATTCCAACAAGACCGGCAAGGAACGGCTGAACCGCATCTACGAGCTGATGGACGAGGTCGGCCTCAACCGCGATTTCGCCAACCGCTACCCGCATGAGTTTTCCGGCGGCCAGCGGCAGCGTATCGGCATCGCCCGCGCCCTGGCGCTGAACCCCAAATTCATCGTCTGTGACGAGCCCATCGCGGCGCTCGACGTGTCGATCCAGGCGCAGGTGGTGAACCTGCTGGAAGACCTCCAGACCGAGCTTGGCCTGACCTACCTTTTCATCAGTCACGACCTGTCCATGGTGCGCCATATCGCCGACCGCGTGGCGGTCATGTATCTGGGCAAGATCGTCGAACTGGCCCCGCGCGACGGCCTCTACGAGGATCCGCACCACCCCTATACCAAGGCACTGCTCTCGGCCGTGCCCGAACCCGACCCGGTTTCCCATGACGAGGCCAACCGGGTGATCCTGCAAGGCGATGTGCCAAGCCCCTCCAACCCGCCCAAGGGCTGCAATTTCTGCACCCGCTGTCCCAGCGTGATGGATATATGCCACCAGATCGACCCCGAGTTTCGCGAAGTTTCGGCGGGCCGCTTCGTCGCCTGCCACCTGTTCAACGATACCCAGACCGCCGGCTGAACCGGCGGCGTCCGAGGCAATAAGAGCAAACCAACAAGGAGAGACACATGAAACTAAGACATCTCATGCTCGGGGCCGCAGCGGCGTTTGCGCTGTCCCCCGCGGCAGCGCTGGCTGAAAGGGGCTCGGACGGCCAGCTCAACATCATCTACTGGCAGGCACCCTCGACGCTGAACCCGTATCTGTCGGGCGGCACCAAGGAGGTCGAGGCGGCCTCGCTGGTGCTGGAGCCGCTGGCCGGCTTCGACAACAACGGCGAACTGGTTCCGCGTCTGGTGGACGAGATCCCCACCGTGGAAAACGGCGGCGTCTCCGAAGACCTGACCTCCATCACCTGGGTCCTGTCCGAGGGCATCACCTGGTCCGATGGCAGCCCGGTCACGGCCAATGACGCCGTGTTCACCTGGCAATACTGCACCGATCCCGAAGGCGGCTGCGCGCAGGCGTCCTATTTCGACGGGGTGGAAAGCGTGGAAGCGGTCGATGACCGGACCATCCGCATCAACTTCACCGCGCCCAAGCCGTTCCCCTATACCGCGCTGGTGGGGGCTGAAAGCCCGCTGATCCAGGCCGCACAATTCGCGGATTGCCTGGGCGCGGCGGCCCCCGAATGCACCGAGGCCAACTTTGGCCCGATCGGCACCGGCCCCTTCGTCGTCACCGAGTTCCGTCCCAATGACGTGATCACCTACGCGGCGAACGAGAACTACCGCGTGCCGGATCAGCCGGCCTTTGCCACCGTGGTCTTCAAAGGCGGCGGCGACGCGGCCTCCGCGGCCCGTGCGGTTCTGGAAACCGGTGAATTCGACTATGCCTGGAACCTCCAGATCGACCCGACCATCCTGGCCGAAATGGAAGCCAACGGCATCGGCGAGGTCGTGACCGCCTTCGGCACGAGCGTCGAGCGTCTGCACCTGAACCAGACCAATCCCGACCCCGCGCTTGGCGACATGCGCTCCACCCTGGAAGGCGGCGAACATCCGTTCCTGACCGACCCGGCCGTGGGTCAGGCCATGTCCATGGCCATCGACCGCGCGCTTTTGGTGGAAATCGGCTATGGGGCCGGTGGTCAGGCCACCTGCAACGTGCTGCCGGCGCCCGAGCTCTATGCCTCGACCGCCAATGACGACTGCCTGACGCAGGATCTCGAAGGTGCCGCGCAGGTGCTGGAAGATGCCGGTTGGGTCGATGAAGACGGCGACGGCGTGCGCGAGCGCGACGGTATCCGCCTGAGCGTTCTCTACCAGACCTCGACCAACGCCGTCCGTCAGGACACCCAGGCGCTGGTCAAGCAGTGGTGGGAAGAAATCGGCATCGAGGTCGAGCTGCGCAACATCGACGCGTCGGTCTTCTTCGGCGGCGACCCCTCCAGCCCGGACACGTTCCAGAAGTTCTATGCAGATATCGAGATGTATACGAACAACTTCGCGGGCGTCGATCCCGAGGCCTACATGGCCAACTGGCGCTGCAACGAGATCCCTGGCCCCGACACCCAGTGGCAGGGCTCGAACATCCAGCGTTTCTGCGACCCGGCCTATGACGCCCTGGTCGACGAGATGGCCCAGACCGCAGCCCTGGAAGAGCGCGGCCGCCTGGCGCAGGAGATGAACGACATGCTGGTGCAAAGCTACTCGATCATCCCGCTGATCCACCGTGGCGGCGTCTCGGCCCATGCCGTGACCCTGGAAGGTGTCCGGATGTCCGACTGGGATTCCGAGCTGTGGAACATCGCCGAATGGTCGCGGGCCGAGTAACCCCGGTCTGACCTGATATCACCGGCCCCTCCGGCCCGCGCATTCGCGGGTCGCCGGGGGGGCCACCCCTTCCCCGCCCATGGCACGCTGCCAGACTTCTGAACCGAGGCGCCCATGCTGACCTTCACGCTCCGTCGCTTGCTCCTGGCAATCCCGACGCTTCTGTTCATCAGTCTGATCATTTTCCTGATCCTCGACCTGGCCCCGTCCGACCCGACGGCCAGCCTGCCCCTGACGATCCCGCCCGAAGTGCGCGCCGAGATCCGCGCCTCGCTCGGCCTCGATGAGCCGATGGTGGTGCGCTTTGCGCTCTGGTTGCAGCAATTCTTCATCAACGAGCCGCTGAACCTGCTGGAGCAATGGACCGGCCTGAGCTTCGGCGATGGCGACCGCACCCGCGTGATCTCGTGGCAGACCCGCAGCCCGGTCGTCGATATCATCGCGCAGCGCATGCCGCAGACCCTGTGGGTGGTCGGCACCTCCTATGTCGTCGGGATCCTGATCGCGGTGCCCATCGGGGTGATCTCGGCCTACCGGCAATACAGCTGGTTCGACCAGATCGGCACTTTCGTCTCGATGCTCGGCTTCTCTGTCCCGACCTTCTTCACCGGCGTCCTCTTCATCGTCATCTTCTCGGTCCAGCTTGGCTGGTTCCCCTCGGTCTACGACACCACCCATGTAGTGACGGATTGGGCGAGCTTCGTGGTGCAGCTCAAGCAGATCATCATGCCGGTGATGGTCCTGGGCCTCTACAATGCCAGCCAGATCAGCCGCTTCATGCGCGCCTCGATGCTGGACAACCTGAACCAGGATTACGTGCGCACCGCCCGCGCCAAGGGCATGACCGAGCGGGTCGTGGTCCTGATCCACGTGCTGCGCAACTCGATGATCCCGGTCGTCACCGTCATCGCGCTTGGCGTGCCGCAGGTCTTCGGCGGCGCGATCATCACCGAGCAGGTGTTCAAGGTGAACGGCCTCGGCCAGTTGCTGATCGTCGCCATCCAGAGCGGCGACATCCCCACCGTGCAGACGCTGACCTTCATCTTCGCGGTGCTCATCGTGCTCTTCAACCTGATTGCCGACGTCCTCTATGGCGTCCTTGACCCGAGGATCCGCTATGACTGATCTGGCCAATGTGAACGAGCAACAGGGCTACCGTGCGCCGCGCAACCAGTGGTGGGATGTCTGGGACCAGTTCAAGACCCACAAGGGGGCGCTGTTCGGGCTCGGCTTCTTCGTCTTCATGCTGCTCTTCGTCTATGTCGGCCCCTATCTGTGGCCGATCGACGCCACCTATATCGACATCCGCGCCCGCAACCAGGGCGCCTCCTGGGCGCATCCGATGGGCGCCGACCAACTGGGCCGCGACACGCTGGCGCGGATGATGGCGGGCGGGCGCACCTCGATCGCCGTGGGCCTGACCGCAATGGCGCTGAGCCTGTTGCTCGGCACGTTCGTGGGCGTCATCGCGGGCTATTTCAAGAAGCTCGACGGGCCGCTGATGCGGCTGACCGACCTCTTCCTGGCGCTGCCGCTGCTGCCGCTTCTGCTGGTCATCATCATGCTGTTCCGCGACACGCTGCGCAGCACGTTCGGGCCGGAAAACGGCATCTTCATCCTCATCGTCTTCGTCATCGGCATCACCAGCTGGATGCAGGCCGCCCGGATCGTGCGTGGCGACGTGCTGGCGCTGAAGGAGCGCGAGTTCGTGCTGGCGGCGAAATCCATCGGCACGCCCTCGCACCGGATGATCACCCGTCACGTGCTGCCCAACGTGATGTCGCCGATCATGGTCTCGGCCACGCTCGGCATCGCCAACGCGATCATCACCGAAAGCGCGCTGTCCTTCCTGGGGCTCGGCTTTCCGTCCGACTACCCGACCTGGGGGCGGCTGTTGTTCGATGGCACCGAATGGCTGCAAAGGAACCCCGAGCGGGTGATCTGGCCGGGTCTGGCGATCTCGCTGACGGTGCTGTCGGTCAACTATATCGGCGACGGTCTGCGCGATGCGCTGGATCCGAGGATCCGCGGGCGGTAAGCGAAGGATTTCGCCGCGCTTCGCGCGCCGATCCGCGGGGGGCTGCCGCCCCCCGGACCCCCCGCAGGTATTGTCGGCAAAATGAAAGGGAAGGCGGCGCATGACCTGTCGTCCCGGTCGCCTGCGGGCCGGGGCCACGCAATGGGCGCGCGTTGCCCGCGCGAAAGCGATGTGCTACCATTCGACAAGCGCGTAAAGAATGCGTGCGGAGCAGGAAACGCGCGGAAAAATCGCAGATGCTGGATGCCACCGATCGCCGTCTTCTGAGGGCGATACAGGACAATGCCCAATTGACGGCGCAGGATCTGGGCGAGATGCTCAACCTCAGCCCCAGCCAGGCCGGACGCCGCCGCCAGAGGTTGGAGGCGGCGGGGATCGTGACCGGTGCGCGCGCGGTGGTCGCCCCGCAGGGCCTGGGGCTGCATGTGCAGGCCTTCGTGCAGGTGCAGATGAAGACCCACAGCGCCGAGATCGACACCAGTTTCGTCACCTTGCTGCGCGAGACGCCCGAGGTCACGGCCGCCTTTACCCTGACCGGCGAAGCGGATTACCTGCTGCGGGTCTGGTGCGAGGATTTGCAGGCGCTGCACCGGCTGATCCATGGCCGCCTGCTGCCCCATCCCAATGTGGCGCGCGTGCAGTCGCAGATCGTCATGGACCAACCCAAGACCGACGCGCCGCTGCCGGTCTGACCAGAAAACGGAGACGTCACGCCCCTTATGGACAACATCCTCTTCCAGTCCACGATCTTCCTTGCCGCCATGGTCATCGCGGTGCCGCTGTCGGTCCGCCTGGGGCTCGGCTCGGTCCTGGGCTACCTGATCGCCGGGATCGTGATCAGTCCGATCCTGAACCGGGCGGGCGTCGATCCTGTCGAATTGCAGCATTTCGCCGAATTCGGCGTCGTCATGATGCTGTTCCTGATCGGGCTGGAGCTGGACCCCAAGGGGCTGTGGGACATGCGCGACAAGCTGCTGCGCCTCGGCACCGCGCAGGTTCTGGTCTCGACGGTGGCCATCGGGGCGCTGGCCTACTGGCTCGGCCTCAGCTGGCAACCGGCACTGGCGGTCGGGCTGATCTTCGCGCTGTCCTCGACCGCCATCGTCTTGCAGACGCTGACCGAAAAGGGGCTCTTGCGCACGACCGGCGGGCGCTCCTCGTTCTCGGTCCTGCTGACGCAGGATATCGCGGTCATCCCGATGCTGGCAATCCTGCCGCTGCTGGCGATCCCCTCCCCCGCGGTGTTCAGCCCGGACGGGGCCATCCAACGTCCCTCGGTCACCGCCGCCGCCGCCGAGGCGCAGGAGGCGGGCATGTCGCTGGTCGATGGTCTGCCCGCCTGGGGCGTGACCCTCATCACAATCGCCGCCGTCGCCGCCGTCATCATCGGCGGAAAATACCTGACCCGGCCGCTGTTCCAGTTCATCCACATGGCCCGGATGCGCGAGATGTACACGGCCGTGGCGCTGGTCATCGTGGTCGGCATCGCGCTGCTCATGGTCCTCGTCGGCCTCTCGCCCGCGCTTGGCGCCTTTGTCGCGGGCGTGGTGCTGGCCAATTCCGAGTTCAAACACGAGCTCGAGGCCAATATCGAGCCCTTCAAGGGCTTGCTGCTCGGCCTGTTCTTCATCACCGTGGGCGCCAGCATCAGGTTCGGCGTGCTGTTCTCCAACTTCGCCATCATCATCGGGCTGACGCTCGCGGTGATGATCATCAAGGGGCTGATCCTCTTCGTGATCGGGTGGGTCTACGGGCTCAAGGGACGCGATCAGTGGCTCTTTACCCTCGGCCTGGCACAGGCGGGGGAGTTCGGCTTCGTCCTCATTTCCTTCGCGGTCACGCAGCATGTGCTGTCGCAATCGCTGGTCGAGATCCTGCTGCTGGTCGTCGCCCTGTCGATGCTGCTGACGCCGCTGGTTTTCATCATCTACGACGTGCTGTCCTCCTATATCTCCGAGTCCGGCGAGACCGAGCGCGAGGCCGACGAGATCGACGCGCCGGAGGAGATCATCATCGCAGGCACGGGCCGTTTCGGACAGGTCGTCAACCGCATGGTGCAGGCGGCGGGCAAGCGCACGGTTGTTCTGGACAACGATCTTGCCACGATCCAGCTGATGCGCCGCTTTGGCTATCACGGCTTCTTCGGCGATCCGACCCGGCCCGAGTTGCTGCACGCCGCGGGGCTGGATCATGCCACGGTGCTGGTGGTGGCGATGGATGACAAGGAAGACGCCGTGCAACTGGTCGCCTATGCCCGCCAGCGCCGCCCCGATCTGCATATCGTCGCGCGCGCCTATGACCGGGTGCATGTCTACCAACTCTACCAGGCCGGGGCCAATGACATCGTGCGCGAGATGTTCGACAGCTCGCTGCGCGCCGGGCGCTACGTGCTGGAGAATGTCGGCCTCACGGAATACGAGGCGCATGAGATGGAGATGGCCTTCTACCGCCATGACCGGCAGGTGCTGCGCGAACTGGCCGAGCTGTGGAAACCCGGCACCCCGCTGGCCGAGAACAACGCCTATGTCGAACGCGCGCGCGAGTTGAACAACACGCTGGAAACGGCGCTGGCGACGCAGCTTGACGCCGCCGAAGCGCCGCTACGGGACGACGAGGAGGAGGATGAGGAAGATCATGCCTCGCCCGCCGCCACGCCCGCCTCCTCGAAGGTCGCCATGCCCGAATGACAGGCGACGGCGCCCTTCAGGATCTGGACCGCCAGCGCCGCGCCCGAGCCTTCGCCAAGCCGCATGCCCAGTGACAAAAGCGGCGCCTTGCCGAGCCGCGTCAGGAGCGCCCGATGCGCGCCCTCGGCCGAAAGGTGCCCGGCAACGGCATGATCCAGCGCCCCCGGCACCGCCTTTTCCAGGCAGGCGGCGGCGGCGGTGCAGATGAACCCGTCCAGGATCACCGGGATGCGTTCGACCCGCGCCCGCGCGATCGCGCCCGCCATCGCCGCCAGTTCGCGCCCGCCAAGGCAGCGCAGCGCCTCCAGCCCGTCACCCGACGCGCCGGGGTTGGCGGCCAGCCCCTCGGCCACCACACGCGTCTTCAGCGCCAGCCCCGCATCGTCCACACCGGTGCCGCGCCCGGTCCAGTCGGCGGGCTCGCCGCCAAAAAGCGCATGGGCAATGGCCGCCGCGGACGTGGTGTTGCCGATCCCCATCTCGCCCGTGACCAACAGGTCGGCATCCTCCGAAACCGCGTTCCAGCCCGTGGCCAGCGCGGCGAGAGACTCCCCCTCCTGCATCGCGGGGCCTTGGGTGAAATCGCCCGTGGGCCGGTCAAGCTCCAGCGCATGGACATCCATCCTTGCCCCCGCCGCCTTCGACAGCTGGTTGATCGCCGCCCCCCCGGCCCGGAAATTCGCCACCATCTGCACCGTCACCTCCGCCGGAAAGGCGCTGACGCCGCGTTCGGTGACGCCGTGATTGCCGGCGAATACCAGCACTTGCGGCGCGTTGATCGCAGGCCGCGCATCGCCGCGCCACCCGGCATACCAGATCGCCAGATCCTCCAGCCGCCCAAGCGCGCCGGGGGGCTTCGTCAACTGCCCGTTGCGGGCCTCGGCCCCTTCGGTCGCGGCGTGGTCGGGGCCGGGGGCTGCGGCAAGACGGTCGCGGAACTCGGCGAGGGAGGCGAAGGTGGCGGTCATGGTCGGTGCGTCTCTTTCATTGCAAGGCCGGGGCCGGGCCGGTATGGCCGATTGCCAGAGGGAATGCGACGGAAAAGAGGGATGCGGCATGGCCGGGACCGACATAACGCACCGAGTTTTCGGCGATCTGCGCCTGGCGCTCGGGCTGCTGACGCGGCTGCCGCTGCCCGGTGAGGTCGACCTCACGCGCGGGGCCGCCGCCTCCTGGGCCTGGCCGGTGGCGGGATTGGCCGTGGCGCTGGCGGGGGGCATCGGCATCTGGCTGACCTCGGCCCTGCCCGCGGGTCTTTCCGCCGCCGCGGGCCTCGCCGTGATGATCCTGGTGACGGGCGCCATGCATGAGGACGGGCTGGCCGACACGGCGGACGGGCTCTGGGGCGGATGGGACCGCGCGCGGCGGCTGGAGATCATGAAGGACAGCCGCATCGGCACCTATGGCGTGATCGCGCTGATCCTGTCGCTGCTGGCGCGCTGGTCTTTGCTGGTGGCGCTGATCGGGGCCGGGGCGTTCTGGCCCGTGCTTGTCGCGGCCGCACTTCTGTCGCGGGTGCCGATGGTGTTCGTGATGGCGATGCTGGACCCGGCCCGCCCCGGCGGATTGTCGCGCGCGGTGGGGCAGCCGCCCCTTGGGGCCGCATGGGGCGCGCTGGCGCTGGCGCTGATCCCGGCGCTGCTGCTTTGCGGGGGCGCGGCGGTATGGGCGGTGATCGGGATCGCGCTGCTCACGCTTGGCATCGCCGCCATCGCGCAGGCAAAGATCGGCGGGCAGACCGGCGACATCCTGGGCGCGTCGCAGCAACTGGCCGAGATTGCCGCGCTCGCGGTCCTCACTGCCGCCGTCACATAAGAAAACCCCGCCGCAGTTCCCTGCGACGGGGCCGTTTCAGTCTTCATCCGGCTCTCAGGCGGCGGCGCGGGCGGTCAGCACATCATCGACACGCTTCTGCGCGCCCGCCTCGTCCATGCCGTTCACGGCGGCCAGTTCCCGGGTCAGACGCTCAAGCGCCGCCTCATAGAGCTGACGCTCGGAATAGCTCTGCTCACGCTGGTCATCGGCGCGGTGCAGGTCGCGCACGACCTCGGCAATGGCGATAAGATCGCCGGAATTGATCTTCTGCTCATATTCCTGCGCCCGGCGCGACCACATCGCGCGCTTCACGCGGGCCTTGCCCTTGAGGGTCTCAAGCGCTTTCTTGACCACATCGGGGCTGGAGAGCGAGCGCATCCCCACCTCGGTGGCCTTGGCTGTCGGCACGCGCAGGGTCATCTTGTCCTTCTCGAAGGAGATCACGAATAGCTCGAGCGTCAGCCCGGCTATCTCCTGTTCCTCGATGGACACGATCTGGCCCACGCCATGCGCCGGATAGACGACATATTCGTTCGGGCTGAAATCCTGTTTACGCGATTTGCTCATCTGGTTCTTCCTCTCAAGCCCGGGTATCAGGCGACAAAAACACCGCGAGGAAAGCGGAGCCTTCCAACACGAGGTGCATTACGGATGGTGTGATGCGCGTCTGGCAGCACGCGCGGAATTCTCTCACAGACTGGTTTCAGCCCTTAACATAGCACAAAAAAGGGCCGAATCAAAGCGCGGCGTGGGGCGCACGCGCGAAATCGCTGGTTTTACAGCGTCTTGCCGCAGGGGCAACATCGCATTTGGCAGGCGCAGAACCGGCCTGCCGGTCTCCCGAATCGCTTCAGCCGCCCTCACCGGGGTTTTCGGACAGAAGCGGCAGCTTGTCCGGCTTGCCGTCGAACTCCTCCGCCGTTGGCAACGGTTCCTTCTTGGAGACGATGACAGGCCACAATTCCGAGTATTTGCGGTTCAGCTCTACCCATTTTTCCATATCCGGTTCCGTGTCGGGCCGGATCGCGTCGGCGGGGCATTCGGGCTCACACACGCCGCAGTCAATGCACTCGTCGGGGTGGATGACCAGGAAATTCTCCCCCTCGTAGAAGCAATCCACCGGGCAGACCTCGACACAGTCGGTATATTTGCAATTGATGCAGTTTTCGAGAACGGCGTAGGTCATGGCGCATCCATTTCAGGTGTCGTCATGGGGTGTAATCCCCAGCACCCGATCATTCAAGCGGGCTGCGACGTAAAGAACCAAGCGCCCGGCGATCCTTGCCCGTTGGGCGGCCCTTTCCTTCATAGCCCGGATTTCGCGGAACATCGTCCTTGGCGGGCGTCAGATCGTCATAGAGCGCCTGCGCCTCGGGCGCCGGTCCGCGCCGCTCACCAAGCGCCACAACCCGCACCACCCTGATGTCGCGCCCCTGCAGGAAGGTCAGCACATCGCCCGGGGTGACGGTGGCGGCGGGCTTGTGGGTCTTGACCGCGTTCACCCGCACATGCCCGCCCGCGATCATGCGCGCGGCCAGACTGCGGGTCTTGTAGAACCGCGCCTGCCACAGCCATTTGTCGAGCCGCAGCCGGGAGGGGGCCGCGCCGCTCAGCTGTCGGTCTTCAACCCCGCCAGCGCCTGCGCGAACGGGTTGTCGGGGTCGATCTTCTTCTCGTGCCGCTTGGGCTGTGCGCTGAAGCTCTTGGGCTTGTCGCCGCGCGCGCCTTTCGGGCCACCCTTGGGCTTACCCTTGCCGCGCGGTTTGCCGCCGGGTTTGGCGTCGCGGCGCTGGCCCTGCGGGTTCGGACGGCGGCGGGGCGCCCAGGCGAAGGTGTAGAACACCTCCGTCTCGGGGGGCTCTTCCGTGGCCTGCGCCTCGGGGATTTCGGTGGGCGGCTCGGCGGGCGGCAATTCGGTCGGCGGTTCCGCCGGGCCGGTGTCGGGGTCTTCGACGGGGGTTTCCTGCGGCGGCTCGCTCGGGCCCTCATCGGGCTGCTCGTCCGGCACTTCCGTGGGCGGATCGGGGGTATCGCTGGCCTCGGGCGCGGCTTTCGCCTCTTCCACGGGCGCTTTCACCTTCACGCGCTCGCCCTTCTCGGCCTTGTAGCCCAGACCTTCCATCAGGTCCGCGAACTGTTCCAGCGTCATGCCGGTGATCGAGAGCATATCGGCCGTCGCCTCGAAGCCGCCCCGCGTGTCCTGCTGGCGCAGCATGTCGGCGAGGCGTTCCAGCATGTCGATGCGGATCGCGCGCGCGCCTGCCAGACGGTAGCCCGCATTGGGGTAAAACGCGGGGTCCGCCCCCTCGACGGCGGGGATCGTCACCAGGCCCGGCGGCGGGCTTTCGGCGAATTCCGCATGGTCATTGGCCAGACCCCAGAGCACCAGGCGCAGCCGTGTCGGCGCGGGCTTCAGCAGGGCCTGCTGGAAGATCGTGAACTGGCCGAACCGCACGCCATGCTTGCGCAACAGCCCGCGCGCGTCCTGGTCCAGCGCCTTGACCTCATCGGCGACGGGGCCGCGCGGCAAGACGCCGAGCGCCTCGACCATGCGGAAGGCGAACCCGCGCGCAAGGCCGGTGATCGCCTCATCCCGGCTCATCGCCAGAAGCGGCTCGAACAGCGTGGCGATCTTGCGGTCGATGAAATGCTGCAAGCGGCGCTGCACCTTCTGCACCACCTCCGGTCCCGCCTCCTCGTCGACAAAGGCTTCGGCGATGGGTTTCAGAGGCTCCGGCCCCTTGACCAGCTTGCCGATGGCCATGTCGCCCCACATCAGCCCGCCCTGCTCGGTGAAATCGAACTCGGTATCGGGCGCGTTGTAGAAGCGGTCGGCACGCAGATGGAACTCGGGCGCGAGGGACGCGACCGCCGCCTGACGCAATGTCTTGGCCTCCTCGGCCCCGGCGCTGGCATCCTGCCGGAACCGGAACCCTTCCAGACGGCCGACATATTCGCCCTCGACCGTCACTTCACCCTTGTCATTCACGTCGGCCACGAGGCCCTCCTTCTGCTTCAACCGGCGCAAGAGCACGGATGTGCGCCGGTCAACAAATCTCTGGGTCAGCGCCCCGTGCAGGGCGTCCGACAGGCGGTCTTCTACGGCACGCGTCGCCTCGCGCCAATGGGTTTCGTCATCGACCCAGTTCTTCCGCTGCGCAACATAGGTCCATGTGCGAATATAGGCCAACCGTTTCGATAATGTGTCAATGTCGCCATCCGTACGGTCCAAACGCTTGACCTGCCGCGCCAGCCAGTCGTCGGGCACGCGGTGCAGATCCTGCAGATACTCGAATATACGCGCGAGAAGCTGCGCATGTTCCGCATGGCTGATGCCGCGGAAATCGGGGATGCAGCAGATATCCCAGAGCAGCTTGACCCCATGCGCATCGGTCAGGCGCGGGGCCATTTCCGGCATCGCCGCGATGGTCTTCAGCGCCATCAGGTCGTCGGCCTCGCGCGCGCGGGTCAGCCAATCGTCGCCTGTCGGGGCCTCCAGACTGGCGATAAGCCGCTGAGCCGAGCCAAACTCCAGCCGCGCGTTGCGCCAATGCAGTTTCTGGACGGGGCGAAAACTGTGCTCGGTGATCGCCGTCACCGTCGCCTCGTCCAGCGGCGGGGCCTCGCCTGTCACGCCGAAACTGCCCGGCTCGGTATAGCGTCCGGCCCGGCCCGCGATCTGGGCCAGTTCATTGGGCGCCAGCGCCCGCATCCGCCGCCCGTCGAATTTGCGCAGGCCGGAAAAGGCGACATGCCGGATATCGAGGTTCAGCCCCATGCCGATGGCATCCGTCGCCACCAGGAAATCGACATCGCCGTTCTGGTAAAGCTCCACCTGCGCGTTGCGGGTGCGGGGGGACAGCGCGCCCATGACCACCGCCGCCCCGCCCCGCTGACGGCGCAGAAGCTCGGCGATGGCATAGACGTTCTCGACTGAGAAGCCGACAATGGCGGATCGCGGCACCATGCGGCTGATCTTCTTCGACCCGGTATAGGTCAGATCGGAAAACCGCTCGCGCCGGGTGAACTGGACGCCGGGAACCTGCGCCGCGATGGCCCCGCGCATGGTGTCGGAGCCCAGGAACAGCGTTTCGTGCAGCCCGCGCGCGCGCAGCAGGCGGTCGGTGAAGACATGGCCGCGCTCAGGGTCCGCACAAAGCTGGATCTCGTCGATGGCCAGGAAATCGCAGCCCATGCCGGGCGGCATCGCCTCGACGGTGCAGACCCAGTATTGGGCGCTGTCGGGCACGATGCGCTCCTCGCCGGTGACCAGCGCCACGACGCGCGGGCCGCGCAGGGCGACGATCCTGTCATAGACCTCGCGCGCCAGCAGGCGCAGCGGCAGCCCGATGATACCGGTGCGATGGGACAGCATCCGTTCGATCGCGTAATGCGTCTTGCCCGTATTGGTCGGCCCCAAGACAGCCGTGATGCGCCCGTCGCGCTGCATGTCGCTCGTCCTTCGTGGATTTGGTGGCGCGTCAGAGCGCCGTGCCCTCGGTCGCGCGGTTCAGCCGCTCGATGGCGGCGGCGATCTCGGGCTGACGCGGGTGGATGCGGGCGGCGGCGCGGTAGGCGGCCAGCGCGCGCTCGGGCTCGTCCATCTCCTCCAGCATGATGCCAAGCCCGCTAAGCGCGCCGAAATGGCGCGGCTCAAGCGTCAGCACACGGGCCAGATCCTGCATCGCGGGGCCATAGAGACCGGCCATGAAATAGGCCGAGGCACGCGCGTTCCAGCCCTCGGAAAACTCCGGCGCGTGATCCGTCAGCGCGGTCAGGTGGTCGATGGCGGCCCCGTAATCCTCGGCCTCCAGCGCCTGCATCCCGCGCCTGAGCAGCAGGTCGGCGGAGGGCGAGCCGGAATTGGACAGCCGACGCTCGATCTCTTCCTCGATGCGCTGCCAATCCGTGGTGCCGGGATCGCGCAGGCTGTCGAACAGGCGATCCAGGTCATTGCCCTGCGCCTGCGCCGGGGAAAGCCCCAGCCAGATCGCAATGGCTGCCGCCACGATAGCGTTGTATATTGAGGTCATAGTCATCATGTTCTTACCTGAATTTAACATTCGGCACCGATCATTCCAGCGTTTTCCGGTGCCCGTGACCAAAAGGAACGAAAATATGAGCGATATCATCACCGAGGCCGTTGCCGCCCTGCGCGAAAAGATCGACGGCGAATTCGACGGCTCGGCAAAATTCGAGATCGAGGGCGAAGGCTCGGTCGTGGTCGACGGCGCGGGCGTGCGCGAAGGCAGCGACGGCGATGAAACCGAGGTGACGCTGACCGCCGATGCCGACACGTTCCGTGAGATCCTCTCGGGCGAGCTGAACCCGACCTCCGCCTTCATGGGCGGGCGCCTCAAGCTCGACGGAGATATGGGCACCGCCATGCGCCTGGCCGGCCACCTGTCCTGAGCGATGCTGGAACCGGCCCCCTATCTTGCGGATATCGCGGAGGGCCCTTCGGGGGCGCAGGCCTATTGGCTGCGCGCCGCCGACGGCACCCGCATCCGCCTGGGCGTCTGGCCGCAGGGGGACAAGGGCACCGTCCTGATGTTTCCGGGCCGGACCGAATATATCGAGAAATACGGCCGCGTCGCGGCGGAATTCGCGGCGCGCGGATATGGCATGATCGCCGTGGACTGGCGCGGCCAGGGCCTGGCCGACCGCCCCGCGCATCGCCGCGACATGGGCCATGTCATGAGCTTCGACGAATACCGCGAGGATGTGGCGGCCCTGCGCGAGGCGCTGCGCGTGCTGAACCTGCGGGGCCCGCATTTCCTGCTTGGCCACTCGATGGGCGGGGCGATCGGCTTGCGCGCGCTCTATGACGGGCTGCCCGTTGCCGCGACGGTGTTTTCCGCGCCGATGTGGGGCATCCGCATGACCGGGTTCCTCAAGGCCATCTCTGGCATCGTCATGGGGCTGTCCAAGCCGCTCGGCCTGGACAAGACCTTCGCGCCCACCACCGGCCCCGCCGCGCCGATGGCGTTCGAGGACAACCCGCTTACCCATGACCGGGACCAGTTCGCCTATATGGAGGGCCAGACCGCCCGACATCCCGAACTGGCACTCGGCGGCCCCTCCATCACCTGGGTGCATGCCGCGGTCGAGGAATGCGCCACCTTGGTCGCGCTGGACCCGCTGGATATGCCCGCCCTGACCATGATCGGGTCGGAGGAGAGCATCGTGGAACCCTCGGCGGTTCACGCAAGGATGGAGAACTGGCCGGGCGGGCGGCTCGAGGTGATCGAGGGCGCGCGCCATGAATTGCTGATGGAGGTCGACGCGTTGCGCAACGCCTGCATCGAGGCCATCGCCACCTGGTTCGACAGCCACAGCGCGCGGGACGCCGCGACCGGATAAAGGGCCCGTCGCGGCGGACGCGGCCCGTCAACGGGCCGCACATGCGCTCGGTCGACCGAGCGCCCCCGCGCCAGGCCGCCCCGTCATCTGCAACGATTGACATGAGATGAATTGGTGCGGTCGAGAAGACTCGAACTTCCACGGGAGTTACCCCACAGCGACCTCAACAAATGCCGAAAGAACTTCGTCCTTTCAGCACTAACCAGTTAAAAGCTAACGCTTTTCTCAGGCGCAATGCGTCTACCAAAGAGCAGTGTCCCAACAGTTGGTGTAACTCCCGCCGGTAGCGCGGGCTGAGCGGAGCCTTCGCATAGCGAAGCGAGGC
>NZ_JABJVX010000018.1 GCF_013155465.1 Alterinioella nitratireducens
CGGTCGCCTTCGAACGGAAAGTGGCTTAAACGAGCACCTGGGGCGGCACGAAAGCGTGACAGGTCCATCTCGCTTCAGGAGTTCTTCGCGGGTCAAGTAGCGCATTGATGATCAACTCACGGATCGAATCGTACTGTGGAACTCATAAGTGCCGATGTTCCAGGAAGCAAATTGCCCGAGTTGCAGCGGAGAAGGTAGCTTGTTGTTAGCCGGAAGTGAGAAGATCCCCCACCAGCAGCTCCCCCCGCTGCCCCCTCGATCCGGCCTTGGTGCCAATCGTGTAACTGGTCGAAACCTCCTTCAGATCGAACCGGGCGAAGACGAGAACTGGCCGGTGGGGGCCGTCGCCCGGCTTGCCTGCGCGCTGACCTGGGATGATGCGCGACGGGTCGCGCCGCTGACGCGGGCCGAGGTGCTGGCCGCCTTGGAGGGGTTCGGGGCGGTGGAGGTGCAGCCCGACCCGAACGCGGGCGCCCGGGTGCGCGTCTTCGGCCCCGGCGGCTACCGGATCGAGGCGCGGGGCGGGCCGGTGACGGCCAATATGCGGCTGGACGCGATCTGGGTCGATCAACTGGCGACCCATCAGCAGCTGCGCTTTCGCAGCTTCCTGATGGGGGGCGGCAGTTAGTAGCCCCGCCAGATCCAGCCACCGCCAAGCACGCGACTGCCTTCGGGGGCGTAGAACACGCAGGCCTGGCCGGGGCTGACGCCTTCCTCGGGGGTGAGGAGCTCGACCTGCGCCTCTGTCGCGGAGAGAGGGCGCAAAATCGCGTCGCGCGGCGGGCGGGTGGAGCGGATCTTGACCTTCAGATGCCAGTCCGCGCGCGATGTCATGTCCTCATCCCCGAGCCAGTTGATCTCGCGAATCGGGACAATCGCGGTCGAGAGCGCCTCTTTCGGGCCGACCACGACGCGCCGTGTATCGGGCTCCAGCTTGACGACATAAAGCGGGTCGGCGCGACCGCCGATGCCGAGGCCGCGGCGCTGGCCGATCGTATAGTGAATCACCCCGCGATGGGTGCCGAGGATGTTGCCTTCCATATCCACGATCTCGCCGGGATCGGCGGCACCGGGGCGCAGTTTCTCGATCACGCTGGCATAGTTCCCGTCCGGCACGAAACAGATATCCTGGCTGTCGGGCTTGTCCGCGACGGGAAGCCCGTATTTCGCCGCCAGCGCGCGGGTCTCGGATTTCGAGGCCAGATGGCCCAGGGGAAAGCGCAGGAAATCCAGCTGCTCCTGCGTGGTGGAGAAGAGGAAATAGCTCTGATCGCGGGTGGCGTCGGTGGCGGAATGAAGCTCGGCCTTCTGCGGCCCCATCTTGCGCTGGATGTAATGCCCCGTCGCCATGCAATCGGCGTCGAGGTCTTTCGCGGTTTCCAGAAGATCCTTGAATTTGACCCGCTCATTGCAGCGAATGCAGGGCACGGGCGTCGCGCCCGCCAGATAGCTATCGGCAAATTCGTCGATCACCGCATCCTTGAAGATGTTTTCGTAATCAAGGACATAATGGGGAAACCCCATCTCTTCGGCCACCCGGCGGGCATCATGAATATCCAGCCCGGCGCAGCAGGCGCCCTTCTTGGCCAGGGCCGCGCCGTGGTCGTAAAGTTGCAACGTCACGCCGACGACGTCATAGCCCTCCTCGGCCAGTTGCGCGGCCACGACCGAGCTGTCGACGCCGCCCGACATCGCCACCACCACGCGTGTGTCGGCGGGGGCCTTGGCGAATCCAAGCGAATTGAGGGGGGCGTCGAGGGGCATGAGCAACTTTCCGGGGGTGTTTGCGGCGCAATATAGGAAAATGCCCCGCATCGACAAGGGTGGTGGTTACCGGCTGTTAAACAGTTCCGGTCAATGGTGGCCTCGCAAAACGGTGAGAAGCGAGGTGCGATGTATATCAGACGTGTCAAGGGCCCCTATTCGGTGACCCTTCCCGATGGCAGTGAAATGACCCGCGCCGATCTGCCGAGCCCGACAACGAACCGATGGGTCGCCAGCCGCAAGGCCGCCATCGTGCGCGCGGTCGAATTCGGGCTGATCGACCATGAGGAGGCGTGCGCGACCTACGGCCTCTCGGCGGAGGAATTGGACGCCTGGTCACGGGCCGTCAGCCAGCATGGCGAAGGGGCGCTCAAGGCCACCGCCGTGCAACAGTTCCGGGATTGAATCGAATTTTAGTGTTGATCGCCGTGAATTTGTCGCCAGACTGTCTAAAAAGATAACTTGCCATTGACGATTTCGGGCGAAGGTCGAGTTAGCTGGGAAAGAATCGGAGAGAATCAGATGCGTGTCTTGCTTGTAGAAGACGACCCGACCACGTCGAAAAGTATCGAAATGATGCTGAGCCATGCCAATCTGAATGTCTATTCGACAGATCTGGGCGAAGAGGGCATCGACCTTGCCAAGCTCTATGATTATGACCTCATCCTTCTCGATCTCAACCTGCCCGACATGAACGGCCATGACGTGCTGCGCCAATTGCGGCTTGCGCGCATCGACACGCCGATCCTGATC
Organism: Alterinioella nitratireducens; assembly: GCF_013155465.1. GTDB lineage: Bacteria > Pseudomonadota > Alphaproteobacteria > Rhodobacterales > Rhodobacteraceae > Alterinioella > Alterinioella nitratireducens. The sequence continues at coordinate 2,518 of NZ_JABJVX010000018.1, forward strand.
CTGTCGGGGGCCGACGACACGGAAAACAAGATCAAGGGCTTCGGCTTCGGGGCCGATGATTACCTGACCAAACCCTTCCACCGCGATGAATTGGTGGCGCGCATCCACGCCATCATTCGCCGGTCCAAGGGCCATTCGCAATCCATCATCCGCACCGGCCGGATCAACGTCAACCTGGACGCCAAGACCGTCGATGTCGAAGGCAGCCCGGTGCATCTGACCGGCAAGGAATACCAGATGCTGGAACTGCTCTCGCTGCGCAAGGGCACGACGCTCACCAAGGAAATGTTCCTCAATCACCTTTATGGCGGCATGGATGAGCCGGAATTGAAGATCATCGACGTCTTCATCTGCAAGCTGCGCAAGAAGCTCTCTGAGGCGACCGGCGGCGACAATCATATCGAGACCATCTGGGGCCGCGGTTACGTGCTGCGCGATCCCTCGCCCGAACTGGGCACTGCGGATCTCGCCGCCAGCGCCTGACGCAATCGTCGGCTGGACCTCTTTCCCGTGGCCTCCTATCACTGATGGGGGACCGCAAATCATGTCGGGGAAAGGGCGCGCATGGCAGAGGATCGGGCAGGGATGAGCGAGGAGGCGGCACGCGCGCGGCTGGCGGAGCTGGCCGAGATGCTGGCGGCCGCCAATGCAGCCTATCACCGCGACGATGCGCCCGAGATCACGGATGCCGAGTATGATGCGCTCAAACGCGAAAACGCCGAGATCGAGGCCGCGTTTCCGCATCTCAAGCGCGCCGACAGCCCCTCGGACCAGGTGGGCGCGGCCCCCTCGGGGGCGTTTTCCAAGATCTCCCATGCCGAACGGATGCTGTCGCTCGGCAATGCCTTCACGGATGCGGACGTGGCGGAGTTCACCCGCTCCGTACGCAAGTTCCTTGGCCTCACCGACGCCCCGCTGGCCTTCACGGCGGAACCCAAGATCGACGGGCTGTCGCTGTCGCTGCGCTATGAGGGCGGCAAGCTGGTGCAGGCCGCGACGCGGGGCGACGGGACGGTGGGCGAGAATGTCACCGCCAATGCCCGCACCATCGACGATATTCCCGAAACCCTGACCGGCGCGCCCGACATCCTGGAAGTGCGCGGCGAGGTCTATATGAGCCATGCCGATTTCGCGGCGCTGAACGCGCGCCAGGCCGAGGCGGGCGGCAAGACATTCGCCAACCCGCGCAACGCCGCCGCCGGCTCCTTGCGGCAGCTCGATGCCGAGATCACCCGCGCGCGGCCCTTGCGCTTTTTCGCCTATGCCTGGGGGCAGGTCTCCGCCCCTCTGGCCGACACGCAGATGCGCGCGATCGAACGGTTGGGCGCGCTTGGCTTTCAGGTCAACCCTCTGACAAAGCTCTGCAATTCGACCGATGAGATGTTGGCGCATTACACGGATATCGAACAGAAACGCGCCGGTCTGGGTTACGATATCGACGGGGTGGTCTACAAGGTCGACGATCTGGCCCTGCAAGGGCGGCTCGGGTTGCGATCGACCACGCCGCGATGGGCGATTGCGCATAAGTTCCCCGCCGAGCTGGCCTGGACCCGGCTGGAGGCGATCGACATTCAGGTCGGGCGCACCGGCGCGCTGAGCCCTGTTGCGCGGCTGACGCCTGTGACCGTGGGTGGCGTCGTCGTGTCCAACGCGACCCTGCATAACGAGGATTACATCGCGGGCCGCGATAGCGCGGGCGCACAGATTCGGGACGGCAAGGATATTCGCGAGGGCGACTGGGTGCAGGTCTACCGCGCCGGCGACGTGATCCCGAAGATCGCGGATGTGGATATCTCGAAACGGCCCGAGGGGGCCGCGCCCTTCGCCTTCCCCGAGACCTGCCCGGAATGCGGATCCGATGCCGTGCGCGAGGAAGGGGACGCCGTGCGCCGCTGCTCGGGCGGGTTGATCTGTCCCGCGCAAGCCGTTGAGAAGCTGAAACATTTCGTCTCGCGTGCCGCCTTCGACATCGAGGGGCTCGGCGCGAAACAGGTGGAACAGTTCTATCTCGATGGCTGGATCAGGGAGCCCGGCGACATCTTCACGCTGAAGGACCGCTATGGCAGCGGGATGCAGCAGTTGAAGAACCGCGAGGGGTGGGGCGAGAAATCGGCCGAGAACCTCTTTGCCGCCATCGAGGACAAGCGCCAAATCCCGCTGCACCGGCTGATATTTGCCCTCGGATTGCGTCATGTGGGCGAGGTCGCCTCGACCGATCTGGCGCGCCATTACGGCGATTGGGATGCGATGGTCGCGGCCATCGACCGTGCAGCCCCCGCCGCCGAGTGCCACCGCAAGGCCGAGGAGGCCATTGTGGAGGAACGAAAAAGAGCGGCCAACGAGGGGCGTCGCGCCGATATTTCCGGCACGCGCAACGCGGCCTGGGAGGGGCTGGATGCCGACGCCCGCGCCGCCTGGGAGGATCTGACCGGCATCGACGGCATCGGTGCCACGGTTGCGGTGGCTCTCGTGACCAGCTTTCAGCAGAAAACCGAGCGCGCCTCGATCGACCGGCTTGCGGGCATGTTGACCGTGTTGCCGCCCGAGGCGCGCGCCAGTGACAGCCCCGTCGCGGGCAAGACCGTGGTCTTTACCGGAACGTTGGAAAAGATGACGCGTCAGGAGGCCAAGGCGCGGGCCGAGGCGCTTGGCGCCAAGGTCTCGGGCTCGGTCAGCGCCAAGACCGACATCCTGATCGCGGGGCCGGGGGCGGGCTCGAAGGCGACAAAGGCGGCAGAATTGGGGGTCGAGACGATTGACGAGGACGCCTGGCTGGCGCTGATCAACGACGCCCCGGCGGCGGCGCCCTCCGATGGCTGAGGCGCGGGGGCGGCCCGAGATCCTCTTCCCCCTCTTTGCCGAGCTTGAGGGGCTGGACGGAATCGGCCCGAAAACGTCAAAGAATTACAAGGGGTTGGGAATCGAAACCCCGAAAGACCTGCTGCTGACCCTGCCGGTGGGGGGCATCAACCGGACCCGGCGCGCGACGATCAACGGGGCCGATCTGCCCGCCACATTGACGGTCGAGGTTGTCGTCGGCCCGCATCGCAAACCCGCCCTCAAGGGGCGGCCCTATCGCGTACATGTCACCGATGCCGAGACCAGTTTCGACCTCGTCTTCTTTCACGCGCGCGGCGATTACCTGGACCGGCTCCTGCCCACCGGCGCGCGGCGGGTGATCTCGGGCAAGGTGGAGCTTTTCGACGGCATCGCGCAGATGGTCCACCCCGATCACGTCGTGCCCCCCGTCGAGGCCGAGAGCATCCCGGCATTCGAGCCGGTCTATCCGCTGACATCGGGCGTGACGCAGAAGGGGATCGTCAAGGCCGTCGCCTCGGCCCTGCCGCGCGCGCCTTACCTGGGCGAATGGATTGACCTGCCGCTGCTGAAATCGAAGAAATGGCCGGCCTGGCCTGAGGCGCTGGAGGCCGCGCATCACCCTGAAAGCGAACGGGATTTTTCCCGCGCCCACCCCGCGCGCGAACGCCTGGCCTATGATGAATTGCTTGCCCATCAGGTCACGCTTGGCCTGGCGCGGGCCAAGGTGCGGCGGGCCAAGGGGTTCGTCTCGAAAGGCGACGGGGCGCTGGCCGCGAAGGTGCTGGAGAGCCTGCCTTACCGCCCGACGGGCGCGCAGACCCGCGCGATTGCCGAGATCACGGCGGATATGGGGGCGGAAACGCGGATGAACCGGCTGCTTCAGGGCGATGTCGGCGCGGGCAAGACGCTGGTGGCGCTGATGGCAATGCTGAACGCGGTCGAGGCGGGCGGGCAGGCGGTGATGATGGCGCCGACCTCGATCCTGGCGGCGCAGCATTTCGCCGGCCTGAAACCGCTGACTGATGCGGCGGGCGTGGTGATCGAGATGCTGACGGGGCGCGACAAGGGGGGCGAACGGCGCGCCAAGCTCAAGGCGCTGAAAGCGGGCGACATCTCGATCCTGGTCGGCACGCATGCGGTGTTTCAGGATGACGTGGCGTTCGCCGATCTGCGCCTTGCGGTCGTCGATGAACAGCACCGGTTCGGGGTGCGCGAACGGGTGCGGCTCGGCTCGAAAGGGCAGGGCGCGGATGTTCTGGTGATGACGGCGACGCCGATCCCGCGCACGCTGAGCCTGGCCACCTATGGCGACATGGATATCTCGGTGCTGGATGAGAAACCGCCAGGGCGCAAACCCATTGCGACCGCGCTGGTCAGCTCGGGTCGCATGGGCGAGGTCGTGCAGCATCTGGCGGATGCCGTGGCCGAGGGGCGGCAGGCCTATTGGGTCTGCCCGCTGGTCGAGGAAAGCGAAGCCGTCGACATGACCGCCGCCGAGGACCGGTTCAAGGCGCTGCGCGCGAGCCTGGGTGAAGGGGTCGTGGGCCTCGTTCATGGCCAGATGCCGCCCGTCGAGAAGGACGCGGCGATGGCCGATTTCATCGCCGGACGCACGCGGGTTCTGGTCGCGACCACGGTGATCGAGGTCGGCGTCGATGTGCCCAATGCCTCGATCATGGTGATCGAACAGGCCGAGAATTTCGGGCTGGCGCAGTTGCACCAGCTGCGTGGCCGGGTCGGGCGGGGGCAGGCGGCCTCGACCTGTCTTCTCATGTATCGCGCGCCCCTGGGCGAGACGGCGGCGCGGCGCCTGCAGGTGCTGCGCGAGACCGAGGACGGGTTCCGCATCGCCGAGGAAGACCTGGCCATTCGCGGCGCGGGCGACCTCATCGGCACGGCGCAATCGGGGCTGCCAAGGTTCCGGGTCGCGGACCTCGAAAGCCAGACCGGGCTGATGGAGATCGCGCAACGCGACGCGCGGGCGCTGCTGGCCCATGACCCCGATCTGATGGGGGCGCGCGGGCAGTCGGTGCGCGTTCTGCTCTGGCTGATGGAGCAGGAGAAGGCGATCCGTTTGATTTCAGTAGGTTAGATCAGCCGTTAACTGTTCGGTTGCGTTTTGTTCTCAAATGTTCTCAAAAAGTTCTTGATTAACGCGGTCGAAAATGAGAACAAAGCGTTAACACGCCGATGACGGTTGAGGAGTTGGACACCATGCTGAGCCAGATCAAACAGATCCTTTCGACCTCCCGCGATACGCTTCTCTACGATTTCGCGGGGGTGTTGGCACTGGGTGTCATAACCGTCGGATTGCTGCATCTGCCGGGTCTGATCTGACCCTTTCGATTTCTGCCTGCGGTCGCACGCCCGAAACCTTTTGACCCGCGCAAGGGTCTGTCCCCAACCTTCCCCTTGCCCGAGCCTCTGCCTGATGGCCCCTGGTTATTGCCTGACCAGATCGGCCCCCGGTTTTGGATCACGCCGACACGCACACCTTGCCGCCGCCTTCGGGATCCCCCCCGGAGTGCGGCGGTTTTTTTTGTCCGGAGGTGTCAGGCGCAGGCGGCCTGTTCGGCCTCGGCCATGGCCTCGGCGGTGGCGTCGAAGGCCAGCATGATCGAGGCGTGGCGATTGCGGTAATCGCGGGCGGGCTCCAGCACATCGTAGCCGTCGAAGGGGCCGTCGGGGGGCGGTGCGCCTTCCTTGAGCATGGCGCGCAACTGGTCGCGCCCGGTCTCGACCTCGGCGCGGGTCCGCCCGATGATGTTGCGCGCCATCAGCGCGGCGGAGGCCTGGCCAAGCGCGCAGGCTTTCACATCCTGCCCGAACCGCGCCACGACGCCATCTTCCAGATCCAGATCGACGGTGACGGTCGAGCCACAAAGCGGCGCGCGTTTGCGGATACTGGCCTGCGGGGCCTCCAGCCGGTCGGTCAGGGGAATGTCGGCGGCCAACGCCAGGATGCGCTGCGAATAGAGCTTGATCAGGTCGGTTTCGGTCGTCATGGCTTTTCCCCTCGGGTCACTGCCTATAGGTAGCGACGTGCAGGCGAAATGCAAAGAGAGGCGCGGCATGAGTTTCGACCCCACAAGTTTGACATATGACGAGGCCGGATTGCTGCCCTGCATCGCGCAGGAGGCGGAGACCGGCGAGGTGTTGATGCTGGCCTGGATGAATGCGGCGGCGGTGGCGCGCACGCTGGAGACGGGCCGCGTGACCTATTGGTCGCGGTCTCGTCAGGCGTTCTGGGTCAAGGGCGAGACCTCGGGCCATGTGCAGGAATTGGTGGAGCTGCGGGTCGATTGCGACCGCGATTGCCTGCTGGCGCTGGTCCGGCAAGCGGGACCGGCCTGCCATACCGGGCGGCGGTCGTGTTTCTATACTGCCGTACGGGACGGCGATGAGGTGGAGATCATGGCGCCCGAGGCGTGAGCATGGGAGCCTCCGGCGGGAGTATTTGGACCAAGAAGATGGGGCAGGGGCGCGCGCGTTAAGGTTAATCGCGGGCGGGTTAACCTTGAGGTGGCAGGCCGACCATGCGGCGGATGTCGTCGGGTGTGGCCCCCTCGGCGCGGTAGGTTCGGATGGCGCGGGCATCGTCGCGCTTGGCCAGACGCTTTCCGGCCGCGTCCCGGATCAGGCGGTGGTGGTGGTAGACGGGCGGGGATAGCCCCAGTTCCCATTGCAAGAACCGTTGCAGATAGGTCGCCTCATAAAGGTCCTCGCCGCGTATGACATGGGTGATCGCGGTCTCGGCGTCGTCGATGACCACGGCGAAATTGTAGGAGGCGGCCATGTTGGCGCGGGCCAGGATGGGGTCGCCGACCTGTGTGAGAAGGTGCTCGGCCGTGACCTCATGGTCCCCGGCATGGGCCGGGCCGGTCTCGGTGAAGGCGGGCATTCGGGACGGCGGCCCGACGGTGGCGGCGAGGTTGTAGCGCAGCGCGTCGGTCGGCGTCCGATCGGCATAGGGGCGGGCGCGGCAGGTGCCGGGATAGATCAGGCCATCAGGGCCGAAACGCGGCACGCCCTCTTGCGGGGCCGAGGCGGCGGCCTCGATGTCGCGGCGCTTGCAGCAGCAGGGATAGACCGCGCCCGTGGCCTGCGCGAGGCTGTCGATGGCGCGTTGATAGGCGTCGAAATGATCGGATTGGCGGCGCACGGGGCCGTCCCAGGTCAAGCCGAGCCAGCGCAGGTCATCGAGGATCAGATCCTCCCATTCGGCCCGCGCACGGGACTGGTCCAGATCGTCGATGCGCATCAGGAAGCGGCCCCCTTGGCCGCGTGCCATGTCATGGGCGAGCATCGCGGAATAGGCGTGGCCCAGATGCAGGGGGCCGGTGGGGGATGGCGCAAAGCGTGTTGTGAATGTCACGTTTTTTCAAGGACGTAGACGGTGGCGTTCAAGTCGATCCCGGGCAGGTGGGGGCCGTGTTCCTCGAAGATCATCCGCGCGGTGCCGTCATTCACCACCTCTGCCAAGCCCTGCGTGTAGCTGTCATCGGCCAGCGCGTGGTCGTTATAGGAAAACACCAGGTAGCCGCCCCTGGGCAGGGCCGCCAGCGCGGCCTTTAGCATCGAGACGGGGGCCGCGCCGGGGCTGATCACGCCGACGGCGCAGATCGCCTGATAGGGGCCGGGGGGCAGGCCGCCATCGGGTTCACCTTCGTAAAGCTGGCGGTAGAGGCCACGGGCGCGGGCCTGCTCCAGCATGCCGGGCGACAGGTCGGTGCCGTCGATGATCGAGAAGCCCTTGAGCATCAGCGCTAGCCCCGAGAGGCCCGTGCCGCAGCCCAGATCGAGGATCGGTGCGTTTGTCTTCAGGCCGGTCTGGGCCAGCGCGGCGGCGCAGCGTCCGGGCGTGGCATAGCCGTTCGCGGCGATCTCGGCATCATAGCTGGCGGCCCAGGCGTCGTAATGCGCCCGCACTTCCGTTTCACCGCGCTTTCCGTAGGATTTCGTCAGGAATTTCTCTGTCATGGCGGGACGCTACCAGCCTGCGCGGGCTGGCGTCCAGTTCAAAGCGCCAGCGCCGGTTCCCCTGTCAGCCAGCCGGTCCAGGCCGCCTTGGCGCGGTCGGTATAGCCCTTGTAGCGCGCCTTGCGGTTCTTGCGCCCGCCCTTGAGGTCGATGGGGGGAAAGAGGCCGAAATTCACGTTCATCGGCTGGAACGTCCTGGCCTCGGCCCCGCCGGTGATGTGATGGATCAGCGCGCCCATGGCGGTGTCCTGCGGCACGGGCGGCAGCGTCTGGCCGAGGATCTCGGCAGCGGCGAGGCGCCCCGCAAGAAGCCCCATCGCGGCGGATTCGACATAGCCCTCGACCCCGGTGATCTGGCCCGCGAAGCGGATATGGGGGCGCGAGCGAAGGCGCATCTGGTCATCGAGCAGCGTCGGAGAGTTGATGAAGGTGTTGCGATGGATGCCGCCGAGGCGGGCAAAGCGGGCATTTTTCAGACCCGGAATCATCCTGAAAACAGAGGTTTGCGCGCCGTACTTCATCTTGGTCTGGAAGCCCACGATGTTGAACAGCGTGCCAAGTTTGTTGTCGCGGCGCAGCTGCACCACCGCGTAGGGTTTCACTTGCGGCGCATGCGGGTTGGTGAGGCCCACGGGCTTCATCGGGCCGAAACGCAGGGTCTCGCGGCCCCGTTCCGCCATCACCTCGATGGGCAGGCAGCCGTCGAAATAGCCTGCGGTCTCACCTTCCTTGAAGGCGGTTTTCTCGGCGGCCAGCAGCGCGTCGATGAAGGCCTCGTAGGTCGCCTTGTCCATCGGGCAGTTGAGATAGGCGGTGCGCTCCTCCTCGGTCTCGCCCTTGTCATAGCGCGACTGCATCCAGGCCTTGGACATGTCGATGCTGTCGGCATGGATGATGGGCGCGATGGCGTCGAAGAAGGCGAGGCTGTCCTGGCCCGCCTCATCGGCGATGGCCTGTGCCAGAGGGCCGGAGGTCAGCGGGCCGGTGGCGATGATGGCGGGGCCGGTTTCGGGGAGGGCGGTAACCTCCTCTTCGCTGACCGTGACCAGCGGATGCGCGCGCAGATGGGCGGTGACGTCGGCCGCGAAGGGCTCGCGATCCACGGCCAGGGCACCGCCCGCGGGCAGCCGGTGGCGGTCGGCCATGGACATGATCAGCCCGCCGGCCTGGCGCATCTCCCAATGCAGCAGGCCCACGGCGTTCTGTTCGTCATCATCCGAGCGGAAGGAATTGGAGCAGACCATTTCCGCCAGGTGCCCGGTCTGATGCGCGAAGGTGCCGACCCTGGGCCGCATTTCGTGGATAACGACCGGAACGCCAAGGTTAACGGCCTGCCAGGCGGCCTCGGACCCGGCCATGCCGCCGCCGATGATATGAATGGGTGTACTCATGGGCGGGATATAGAACGGGCCGACGCGATTGGAAAGCCTCGGCCCGGTTCGGCAGGAAGGTCAGGCCGCGGTGGCGGGTCTCAGGCGGCCATCCAGCGCCAGGGCGCCCGCGCCCGCGACGGCCAGCGCGATGTATCCGCCTGCCATCGCCACGTTCTTCAGGAACATGGTCATCTGTGCGCTGTTGGCGGGGTCGAAATGGTAGAGCGCGGCGGTCACGACGCTGAACGCGGCCAGGGCCAGCGCGCTCAGGCGGGTCTGGAACCCGATCAGGAGGGCGAGACCGGCCAGGATCTCGAAGAGGATCGCGGGCCAGGCCAGGACCGCGGGCAGGCCGCCGGATGCGAGATAACCGGCGAAACCCTGGACATCGCCCAATTTGCCGAAACCGGCCACGATGAAGATCAGCGCCATCAGGACGCGGGCGGCCAGAAGGCCGTAGGAAAGGGGGTTGGACATTGAAGCCTCCGACAAGTGGTCCCAGGATGTCTGGGGTCGGAGATCTGTGTAGTGTGGAACGAAGCCGCAGATCAATCTCGACTTGTGTGCATGGGTGCGGAGGTTCTGTTCGGCTTTGCGACGCCTAATTCGGCTCGATCAGATCCCACCGGTTGCCGTGGAGATCGCGGAAGACGGCGACGGTGCCGTAGGGCTCATGCCGGGGGGCTTCCTCGAACTGGACACCTGCGGCCCGCATCCTTGCGTATTGCGCGGCGAAATCGTCGGTATGCAGGAAATAGCCCACCCGTCCGCCCGCGTGCTGGCCAATCGCCGGTGCCTGGTCCCCCACGGCGCGGGCGATCAGGAATGAGGTCTCGGCCCCCTCATGCGGGGCGACCCGGACCCAACGCTTGCCCCCGCCCATATCGGTATCTTCCAGCAGCACCCATCCAAGCGCCGCTCGGAACCAGGCAATGGCCGCGTCATAATCATCCGTCAGATAGGCGGTGGCGAAGAGGGTCTGTTTCACGTCCGGTCCAGTGCATATCGCCCCGGCCCATGCGCGGCCAGCACCAGGAACCCGCCCGCAATGGACCAGTTCTTGACAAAGATGGTCATCTGCCAGGGATCATCGGGCAGGAAATGAAAATAGCTGGTGACGGCGCAATAGGCGGCTGACGCCAGCGCGAAGGGCCGCGTCAGCCAGCCCGCGACCAGCGCCAGCCCGGCGATGCCGTTGAACAGAAGCGCGGGCCAGGCCAGAAGCGGCGGCAACCCGCGATCCGTCAGAAGCGTCATCGCGGGTTCCGGGTCGTTCAGCTTTTGCAGCGCGCCCAGGATGAAGAGAAGCGCCAGCAGGAGCCGCCCCGCCAGCGCCGCCGCATCGCTCATGCCTCGGCCTCGTCGCCCTCGTCCCCCTGATCGGCGATCCAGGCGACCGAGACGACCTCTTCGCCCTTGCCGGTGTTGAACACCTTGACCCCGCCCGCCGAGCGGGAGCGGAACGAGATGCCCTCGACCGGGCAGCGGATCGACTGGCCCTTGGAGGTGGCCAGCATGATCTGGTCTTCGAGCAGGACCGGGAAGGCGGCGACGATCTCTCCGCCGCGCATCGCCTTGTCCATCGCGGCGACACCTTGCCCGCCCCGGCCCCGGACCGGGTAATCGTGGCTGGAGCTGAGCTTGCCCTGGCCGCCTTCGGTGATGGTCAGGATCAGGTCTTCGGCGGCCGACATTTCCGCGTAGCGCTCGGGCGACAGTTCCCCCGGCGCGACTTCGTCTTCCTCGCCCTCCTCGGTCACACCAGCCATCAGGCGGCGCTGCTTGAGATAGGCCGCGCGTTCCTCGGCGCTGGCCTCGAAATGGCGGATCACGGCCATCGACACGACCTTGTCGCCATTGGAGAGGCGGATGCCGCGCACCCCGGTCGAATCGCGGCCCTTGAAGACGCGCACATCGGTGGTGCGGAAGCGGATGGCGCGGCCCGCATCGGTGACCAGCATGACATCGTCATCCTCGGTGCAGATGCGCGCGTTGACCAGTTCGACGCCCTCGGGCAGCTTCATCGCGATCTTGCCGTTGCGCATGACATTGGTGAAATCCGACAACATGTTGCGCCGCACATCGCCCGCCGTGGTGGCAAAGACGATCTGCAGATCGCCCCAGTCTTCCTCATCCCGATCGACGGGCATGACGGCGGCAATGGACACGCCCTGCGGGATCGGAAGCAGGTTCACGATCGCCTTGCCGCGCGAGGTGCGCCCGCCCTGCGGCAGGCGCCAGGTCTTCATCTTGTAGACCATGCCGTCAGAGGTGAAGAACAGAAGCGGCGTATGCGTGTTGGCCACGAAAAGCGTGGTGACGACGTCGTCTTCCTTGGTCGCCATGCCGCTGAGGCCCTTGCCGCCGCGCCGTTGCGCGCGGAAGTCGATGAGCGGCGTGCGCTTGATATAGCCGCCCGAGGTGACCGTCACGACCATATCTTCGCGCTCGATCAGGTCTTCATCCTCCATGTCGCCGGACCAGTCGACGATCTCGGTGCGGCGGGGGACGGCGAACTGGTCCTTCACCTCGGCCAGCTCGGTCGAGATGATCGAGAGGATGCGGTCGCGGCTGGACAGGATATCAAGGTAGTCGCGGATCTTGGCGGCAAGCTCCTGCAACTCGTCCGTCACTTCCTTGACGCCGATCTGGGTCAGGCGTTGCAGGCGCAGCTCCAGGATGGCGCGGGCCTGGGTCTCGGACAGGTTATAGGTTCCATCCTCGTTGGCGCGATGGGTGGGATCGTCGATCAGCGCGATATATTCCAGGATCTCGCCCGCGGGCCAGCGCCGCGTCATCAGCTTTTCACGCGCTTCGGCGGCATCGGCGGAGGCGCGGATCGTGGCCACGACCTCATCGACATTCGAGACCGCGACGGCCAGGCCGCAGAGGATATGGCTGCGTTCGCGCGCCTTGCGCAGCTCATAGGCGGTGCGGCGCGCCACGACCTCTTCTCGGAAATCGAGGAAGGCGGTCAGGAACCGGCGCAGCGTCAACTGCTCGGGACGGCCACCGTTCAGGGCCAGCATGTTGCAGCCGAAACTGGTCTGCATCTGGGTAAAGCGGAAGAGCTGGTTCAGCACCACCTCGGCGGTGGCGTCGCGTTTCAGCTCGATCACCACGCGCACACCGATCCGGTCGCTCTCGTCCTGGACGTGGCTGATGCCTTCCAGCTTCTTGTCGCGCACCAGTTCGGCGATCTTCTCGATCATCGAGGCCTTGTTCACCTGGTAGGGAATCTCGTCCAGGATGATGGCGTAGCGGTCCTTGCGGATCTCCTCGACGCGGGTTTTTGCTCGGATGATGACGCTGCCGCGCCCCTCAAGATAGGCTTTGCGCGCGCCGCTGCGCCCCAGGATGATGCCGCCGGTGGGGAAGTCAGGGGCCGGGATGAACTCCATGAGCTGTTCGGAGGTCAGGTCGGCATCCTCGATCAGCGCCTGGCAGGCGTCGATCACCTCGCCCAGGTTATGCGGCGGGATGTTGGTGGCCATGCCCACGGCAATGCCGCCCGCGCCATTGACCAGCATGTTGGGAAAGCGCGAGGGCAGGACGGTCGGCTCGCGGTCCTTGCCGTCGTAATTGTCCTGGAAATCGACCGTGTCCTTGTCGATATCGGCCAGAAGGGACGCGGCGGGCTTGTCCATCCGCACCTCGGTATAGCGCATGGCCGCCGCGTTATCGCCATCCATCGAGCCGAAATTGCCCTGCCCGTCCAAGAGGGGCAGAGACATGGAAAACGGCTGCGCCATGCGCACCAGCGCGTCATAGATCGCGCTGTCGCCATGCGGGTGATACTTGCCCATCGTGTCGCCGACGGGGCGGGCCGATTTGCGATAGCTCTTGTCATGCGTGTTGCCGCTTTCGTGCATCGCATAGAGGATGCGCCGATGCACCGGCTTCAGCCCGTCGCGCAGGTCGGGGATGGCGCGGGAAATGATGACGCTCATCGCGTAGTCGATGAAGCTGGTCTTCATCTCCTCGGCGATGGAGATCTGGGGGCCATGGGGAACGGGCGCGGGCCCGTCGGTTTCGTCCATGTTCTCAGGGGGTTCTGGCGTATCGGTCAAAGGCGGGCTCGCGTCCTGTCCAAGCGTCTATATCTAGTTGTCGCGCACTATAGAGACGCAGGTTTTGGGGTGCAATGGCCCGGTTTCACAGGGTTTGGCACTCCTCTCTCACGGTGGGTAACAAGTTGTTTTATTTGATTTTTAACGAAACCGGCGCATGATCGGATCGGGGAGGGCAAACCAAAGAGGCAGAAAATGGCAAATCGAGAGATCGAGTTGATGCTGAAAGGCTACGGCCTGACCACGGCCGAGATGTTCTATCACATGCCGGATTACCCGCATGTCCTGAACAGTTTCACCTGGCAGGATTATGACCTTGCGCCGGATCACCCGCGCCTGTTTTCCTTCATCGAGTTCTGGCAGGAGAAGATCGAGGGCGCGCTGCATTCGGTGCGTTTCACGCATCGCAAGATGATAGGCGATGGGAAATGGCGCAACGTGGTGGGGGAGTTCACGATCCCCTGACCCTCAAGGGCGTGCGCCCCTCCTCACCCCCCGTTCCGGAGGGCTCGTCAGAGCGCGGCCTGCCGGCGGCAGGTATTTCCAGCAAAATGAAAGCAATTCGACTAAAATTTTCGGCTTCTTTGTTCTGAAAATATCCCGGGGGGCCGCTCAAAAGCGGCGGGGGCAAGGCCCCCTCCACCCGGTCTGCCTGGCGCAGGTCACGCCTTGGCGCGCTGCAACATCCCGAAGAGGTCGCGCGGATCGTCGGGGTCGGCCAGCATGTCGAGTTGGTCGAACAGGTCGGTCCCGTCCAGACGGTCGCGGATATAGCGCAGGGCCGAGAAATCCTCAATCGCGAAGCCCACGGAATCAAAGAGCGTGATCTGGCTGGTCGAGCTCCGGCCCGCCGCCTGCCCCTCGATCACCTGCCAGAGCTCGGTTACCGGGTGGTCCTCTGCCACGTTCTGGATCTCGCCCTCCACACGCGTCTGGGGCGGGTATTCGACGAAGATGTCGGCGCGGTGCAGGATCGCAGGCGCCAGTTCCGTCTTGCCCGGACAGTCGCCGCCGATCGCGTTGATATGGACGCCCGTGCCGACCATGTTGTCGGTCAGGATCGTGGCGTTCTGCTTGTCGGCGGTGCAGGTGGTGATGATCTGCGCGCCCTCCATGCTGTCCTCGGCACTGCTGCATTTCACCACCGTCAGGCCCTGGCCCTCAAGATTGCGGGCGGCCTTGTCGGTGGCGGCGGGGTCGGTGTCATAGAGGCGCACCGTGGTGATGCCGCAAATCGCCTTCATGGCGAGGCTCTGGAACTCGGACTGCGCGCCATTGCCGATCATCGCCATCGTGGTGGCGCCCTTGGGGGCGAGGTATCTCGCCACCATCGCCGAGGTCGCCGCCGTGCGCAGGGCGGTCAACATCGTCATTTCTGTCAGCAGCGTCGGGTAACCGGTCGCCACATCGGCCAGGAGGCCGAAAGCGGTGACGGTCTGCAAGCCTTCGCGCGTGTTCTTGGGGTGGCCGTTGACGTATTTGAACCCGTATTGAATGCCGTCCGAGGTCGGCATCAGCTCGATCACGCCCTCCTTGGAATGGGCCGCGATGCGGGGCGTCTTGTCGAAAAGCGGCCAGTGGCGGAAATCCTCCTCGATATAGGCGGCAAGCTCCACCAGCATCCGCTCGACGCCGATGGAATGCACCAGCCGCATCATGTTGTCGACCGAGACGAAGGGCACGAAGGCGCGCTCGGAGGGTTTGGGCAGGGACATCTGGGGCCTCCTTCAGGCGAAACTGCGGGTCGGGCGGTCGAAGACGCGGCGGCCCATGAGCGATGCGGTGAGATCCACCATCAGCGACGCGGTGCGGCCGCGATCATCGAGGAAGGGGTTCAGTTCGACAAGGTCGAGCGAGGAGACCAACCCGCTATCATGCAGGATCTCCATCACCAGATGCGCCTCGCGGAAACTGGCGCCGCCCGGAACCGTTGTGCCGACGGCGGGCGCGATCTCGGGGTCGATGAAATCGACGTCCAGCGAGACATGCAGCAACCCGTTCTCGGCCTCGACCCGCGCCAGGAAATCGCGCAGGGGGGCGGCGATGCCGTGTTCGTCGATGGCGCGCATGTCATGCAGGATCATGTCAGTATCCTGCAACGCGGCGCGCTCCTCACGATCGACCGAGCGTAACCCGATCATGCAGATATTCTCCAGAGGCACGGGGTTTTGCACCTTGGGGAAGCCGTCAAAGCCTTCCTGTCCCGTCACATAGCCCACGGGCGTGCCGTGCAGATTGCCGGAATCGGTGGTCTGCGGCGTGTGGAAATCGGAATGCGCATCCAGCCAGAGGACGAATTGTGGGCGGCCTTGGGTGGCGGCGTGGTTGGCGACGCCCGAGACGGTGCCAAGCGCCAGCGCGTGATCGCCGCCCAGGAAGATGGGAAAGCCCTGCGCCATGGCAGTCTCGGCAGCATCAGACAGCGCCTCGGTCCAGGCGATGTTCTCGGCCAGCTTGTGGATGTGGTGCGCGCCGGACACGTCGCGCAAGGGCGCGGGCGTGACATTGCCGAGGTCGCGGGGGGCGCGGCCAAGCTCGGTCAGGGTCTCGGCCAGACCGGCGGTGCGATAGGCGTCGGGGCCCATCAGGCATCCGCGGCGGCGCTTGCCGCAATCCATCGGTGCGCCGATCAGGAGACAGGGTGTATCGGTCATGGGGTGGCCTCGTCTGGTTCGGGTTGCGGCAGAGATAGTGAACAAACCGGGTCAAGCAGAAGGCTTCAAATTGTGCTATCTGGTGTTAGAATGATCGAAACGCGCAATTCAGGTGCTTGAAATGGACGATATCGACACGCAACTGATCGCCGCCCTGCGCCGCGACGGGCGGGCGGCGCTGTCCGATCTGGCCACCACGCTGGGGATCACGCGGGCCACGGTGCGGGCGCGGATCGAAAAGTTGACGCAGGCGGGCGAGATCCAGGGGTTCACCGTGCTGACCCGCGCCGATCTTGCGCAAAGCCCGGTGCGCGCGCTCACCATGCTGGGGATCGAGGGGCCGGGGATGGACCGCATCCGGCGGCAGCTTTCCGGCATGGCCGAGGTCGAGGCGGTTCACGCCACCAATGGCAAATGGGACCTGATCGCGCAGCTTGGCACCCCGACGCTGGAGGCGCTGGACGATGCGCTGCGCCGGATCCGGCGGCTGGACGGGGTGGCGACCTCGGAGACCAGCCTGCTTCTGTCGACCAGCCGTTACTCGAGACTCTAGGGTTGACGCGCAATTTGATCCGAAAATCGGTGCCCACTATTCGGATTGCGCTTCAGGCGCGCCGCGCCGCCATCAGCCAGATCGCCACCAGCACCAGCGAGGCAATCGCGTTGTAATTGGCCATGGAAAGACCGATGAACTGCCAGGAGATCTGATCGCAGAGCACGACCGGCGTGCCGCAATCGAGGTCCAGCAGCCCACATTCGGAGGTATCGAGGCCCCCCCCGCGCGCGGTGCAGGAGGTCGGGCCGCTCCACCAATGCCGCTCGACCCCGGTGTGAAAGAGGGCAAGACCGGTCGAAACCAGCATCGTCAGCGCGCCCGCCAACGCGACAAGGGCAAGGGGCAGGGCCAGCGCCAGCAGGGCCAGCACGATCGCCAGGCCATGCGGCCAGCGCTGCCAGAAACACATCGCGCACGGTTCGAACCCGCCCAGATGCTGGAACCCGAAGGCCCCGATCAGCAGCGCGGCAGAGCCGAGACCTGCAAGCAGAGCAAGCGTGCGGAATGTCAGGGTCATAGAAATTTCACCACGTAAAAGCCTCCCAGGAGCAATATCACGAAAAGGATGAACATCAAGCCGAGGCGGCGTTCGATGAAATCGCGGATCGGCGCGCCGAATTTCCACAAGAGCGCCGCGACGATAAAGAACCGCAGCCCGCGCGCGATCACCGACGCGACGATGAAGACCGGCAGGCTGAGGCCGGTGGAGCCCGACAGGATGGTGATCACCTTGTAGGGGAAGGGCGTGACCCCCGCGATCAGCACCATCCACGCGCCGTATTCGTTGTAGCGGGTGGCGAATTCGTCAAAATAGGCGTCCTTGCCGTAGAACTCCAGCACCGGGCGGCCTACGGTTTCGAACACGGAATAGCCGATCCAGTAGCCAAGCAAGCCGCCCGCGACCGAGGCGACCATGCAGATACCCGCGATCACGAAGGCGCGGCGCGGGGCGGCGATGATCATCGGGATCAACAGAAGGTCGGGCGGGATCGGGAAGACAGAACTTTCCAGGAAAGCCACGATCGCCAGGGCGACCAGCGCGTAGCGATGCTCGGCCAGGCCGAGGGTCCAGTCGTAGAGGCGGCGGATCATGCGGGGGCGCTCCGGGCAAAAAACTCCGCAGGCGATGCCGCAAAAGCGGGCAGGGGTCAAGCGCGGCGCGCGGGCCAACAAGACAGGTGACAATGACCGACCGTTCGGTTAAAGAATTACCGGGAGCGGGAATCGCGACAAGATTGCATTGGATGGTTACAAAATCCCCGTCTATTGCAAACCACCGTAACGGGAGGCGGGGCAGAGGCTGGCGAAGACCGAAGAAAAGCCTTTGCAGACCGCACCCGATTTGCGTCTACGATACGATGTCACCAATTTTGGGAGGATAGGCATGACAAAGACCTTAACCACAGCGGCACTCAGCGCGCTGGCCCTGACCATGGCGGCCGCACCCGTCTCGGCGCAGGATGCGGAAGTGACGCTGCGCTGCCAGCATTTCCTGTCGCCGCTGGGCTCGATCCCGCGCTATTTCATCGAGCCCTGGGCCGAAGCGATCGAGGAGCAGTCGGATGGCCGGATCGACGTGGAAATCTATCCCGCGATGCAGCTTGGCGGCGCCCCGCCCGCGCTGTACGACCAGATCCGCGATGGGGTGATTGATTGCGGTTGGGCGATCCCGTCCTACACGCCGGGCCGCTTCCCCGAGGCAGAGGCCATGGAACTGCCCTTCATGACCACCATGAACGCCGAGGACAGCAGCCGCGCCGCCTGGGCGTTCACGCAGGAATACCTGGCCGAACAGCGGTTCGGCGATGTGCAACTGATGGCTGTTCACGTGCATGGCCCCGGTGTCATCCACCTGGCCGGTGACCCGATCGAGGAGGTCGCCGATTTCGATGGGCTGCAACTGCGCGGCCCGTCGCGTCAGGCCAACGCGCTGCTGGAACGTCTGGGCGCCACGCCCGTCGGCATGCCGGTCCCGGCCTTCCCCGAGGCGCTGAGCCGCGGTGTGGTCGATGGCGGCGTCATCCCGTGGGAGGTCGTGCCGCCGCTGCGCGTGCATGAACTGGCCAATAGCCACACCCAGATCGGCGGTGACCGGGCGCTCTACAACACCTATTTCATCTGGGCGATGAACCGGGATGTGTATGAGGGCCTGCCCGACGACCTGCGCGCCGTGATCGACGCCAATTCCGGGATCGAGACCTCGGCCGATGCGGGCCGCGCGATGGATATCGGCGACACCGCCGGCGAGGAAACGACCGCGGCCACGGGCAATACCATCGTGACGCTGTCGGACGATGTCGTGGCCGAGATGCGGGCCATCGGCGACGCAGTGATCGCCAACTGGATCGAGGAGATGAACGGCCTCGGACTGGACGGCGCGCAGATCGTCGAGGATGCCCGCGGATATATTGCCGAGTATGAAGGCCAGATCGCGGAAGACATGTAAGACGGGATCGGGCGCGCCGGGAACACCTGGCGCGCCCATCCACCTCCGGGGGCAGGGACATGGAGTATTCATCGGCACTGGCGGCGTTGCTGGCCCGCGTTGAGGAGACGCGCGACCAGATCGGCGATGCCTGGCCCTATCATGCCGACCCCGAAACCGGCGTCTGGGACACCGTCGATGACGGCGACTGGTGCGGCGGGCATTGGGTCGAGTGCCTGCGCATCGCGGGCCGGCTGCTGGGCAAGCCCGAATTGATCGAGGAGGCGCGCGCCCGCACGGAAGCCCTACGCCCCAAGCTGGAGAAGGACGACCAGTTTCGCGGCCACAGATTCTACTATTCCGCCGCGCGGCTTCATGCCGAAACCGGCGATCCCAACCTGCGCACGCTGGCGTTGGCCGCCGCCTATTCCATGCGCGCCATGGCGATCCCGCAAAACGGGGCCATGCCGATCGGCCATGAGGTGCAGGTCAAGTCCACCACGCTGGCCAGCCGCCGGATCGTGGCCATCGACAATGTCCATCCCAACCTGCGGCTTGATTTCTGGGCCGCCGCCGAAACCGGCGATCCGGTTTTCCGCGAAGGCGCGATGCGGCATCTCGATGTGACCATCCGCGATTTCCTGCGCCCTGATGGCTCCTCAATCGAATTCATCGAATATCACCAGACCGAGGACCGGATACTGCGCCATTTCACCCTTCTGGGCGTGGATGACGACAGTTGCTGGAGCCGCGGCCAGGCCTGGGCCATCGCGGGCTTCCTGCGCGCCTGGCAGGAGTTCGGCGAGACCCGATACCGCGATGCGGGCCGCGCCGTTCTCGGCTATTGGCAGGGCAAGAGCGGCCATGCCGTGCCGCCCTGGGATTTCGCCGATCCGGACGGGCCGCTCGACACCTCGGCCAGCGCCATCGTGGTGGAGCAACTGGCCCGCATGGCGGTCGATTGCGACAACTCGGAGGCGCTGGAATTTCTCGACGCGATGGATCCGATGCTGGAGGCGCTGATTGCCCATATCCAGCCCACCGGGCGGCTGGTCAATGGCTGTTTCAACCAGCCGAAGGAATTTGCCAACCGGTCGGAACTGATCTGGGGCAGCGCCTACCTGCTGATAGCGCTGTCCTATCTGGAGGAGGGGCGGGTGATATGCTGAGGGCGCGACCATGACGGTGATCATCGCAGGCGGCGGTATTGGCGGGCTCAGCCTCGGGCTGTCCCTGCATCAACTGGGTATTCCCTTCCACGTCGTCGAGGCGGTGGCGCATGTGAAGCCGCTGGGCGTCGGCATCAACCTGCAACCGCATTCGGTGCGCGAGCTGTTCGAGCTTGGCCTGGAATCGGAGTTGGACAAGATCGGGCTGCGCACCGAGGAGGTCGCCTATTTCTCGGCCCAAGGCCAGCTCATCTGGTCCGAGCCGCGCGGGATGGAGGCGGGCTATCGCTGGCCGCAATACTCGATCCATCGCGGCGAGTTGCAGTTCCTGCTCTACCGCGAGCTTCTGCGCCGCTGCGGCCCGGAGGTCATCACCACCGGCGCGGCGCTGAAGGGCTGGCGCGAGGATGCGAATGGCGTGACCGTCGCGCTTGAGAACCGGCGCACCGGCGAGGCGCTGGGGGATATGCGCGGCGCGGTCCTCATTGGCGCGGACGGCATCAACTCGACCGTGCGCGCCACGCTCTACCCGGGGGAAGGGGCCGCGAAATGGCGCGGCACGATGATGTGGCGCGGCGTGACGAGGGGAAAACGCTTTTTCACCGGGCGCACCATGGCGATGGCGGGCACGGCGGATCGCAAATTCGTCTGCTACCCGATCCAGGATCACCCCGATGGCGAACAGCGCATCAACTGGATTGCCGACCTGTCGCGCCCGGCGGATTATCCCTGGAACCGGCAGGACTGGAACCGCGAGGGGCACCTGTCCGATTTCGCGCCCGCATTCGCCGATTGGCGCTTTGACTGGCTGGACATCCCCGCCCTGATCGAGGCGGCGGAAGGCGTCTGGGAATACCCGATGGTCGACCGCGACCCGCTGCCGCGCTGGAGCCATGGGCGCGTCACGCTGCTGGGCGATGCGGCGCATGCGATGTATCCCATCGGTTCCAACGGCGCGACACAGGCGATCATCGACGCCCGCGTGCTGGCGCGCGAGTTGAACCGGGCGGGCGGGCCGCAGGCGCTGGCCGCCTATGACGCGGCGCGGCGCGAGGCGGTCAACAAGCTGGTGGAGCTCAACCGGGGCGATGGGCCCGACAAGGTGCTGGACGAGGTCGCGGCCCGCGCGCCGGACGGGTTCGACGACATCTCGGATGTGATGAGCGCCGAGGAACTGGACAATATCGCCCGCAGCTACAAGGCCGTTGCCGGGTTCGACGTGGACAAGTTGAACGCGCGCGGCCCGCTGATCGAAGGCTAGGAAAGGGAACGAGACTATGGGGTTGGCACCTGAATTGGAACGGTCCATCGGCCGGGGGATCGAGCGGTTCGCCCGCTACCTTGCCTATGGCGGTGGCATCGTGCTGGCGGCGGTCGCGCTGATGGTCGTGGCTTCGGTCATCGGTCGGGCGCTGGATGGCTTCGGCCTTTCCCCGGTGCGCGGCGATTACGAGCTTGTGCAGACGGGCTGTGGCCTCGCGGTCTTCGCCTTCCTGCCCTGGTGCCAGTTCAATCGCGGCCATGTCAGCGTCGATATCCTGGTGACGCAGTTTCCGATGCGCAGTCAGGCGTTTTTCGGCCTCATCGGCGACATCCTGATCACGCTGGCCGCCTTTGTCATCGCCTGGCGGATATGGGCGGGCTTCGGCGAGAAATTCCCCTATGGCAGCGACGGCCTGCGCGAGGCATTGAGCATGGGCCATCGCCCGTTCTTCCCCGAAACCACCTATGAGCTGTCGATCCCGATGTGGATTCCCTTCGGCCTGGCCTTCCTCTTTTCGGCCCTCTTCTTCCTTACCGCGCTCTACACCGTGTGGCGCGCGCTCAACTGGACCCTTCAGGGCCGGGAGCAACTGGCATGACCGGTCTTGAACTTGCCATCGCGGCCTTTGCCCTCATGCTGGTGGCGATCTTCTTTCGGGCGCCCATCGGCGTGGCCATGGGGATCACCGGCTTCGTTGGCACCTGGTATTACCTCGGCAACCCGAACGCGCCGCTTTCCCTGATGAAATCGCTGACCTACGAGACCTTCTCCAGCTACTCTCTGTCGATCGTTCCGCTCTTCCTTCTGATGGGACAATTCGCAACGAAATCAGGCATGTCGGCGGCATTGTTCAAGGCGGCGTCCGACTGGCTCGGGCACCGGCGGGGCGGTGTCGCCATGGCCGCCGTGGGGGCCTGCGCGGGGTTCGGCGCGGTCTGTGGCTCGTCGCTGGCCACCGCCTCGACCATGGGCCAGGTGGCACTGCCCGAGATGCGCAAGCGCGGCTATGCCGACAGCCTTTCGACCGGGGTTCTGGCCGCGGGCGGCACACTTGGCATCTTGATCCCGCCCTCGATCATCCTGGTGATCTACGCCATCCTGGCCGAGCAGAATATCGTCAAGATGTTTATCGCGGCGCTGGTGCCGGGCATCCTGGCGGCACTTGGCTATATGCTGACAGTGGCAATCTACTGCTGGTTCAAGCCCGATGCCGGCCCCGCGCTGGACCGCGTGCCGATGGGCCGGCGCATCCGCGACCTGGGCCAGATCTGGCCCGTGGTGGTGATCTTCGGCCTCGTCATGGGCGGGATCGCGGCGGACTGGAACTGGACGCAGGAGGGGGTTCAGGCCCTCTTCACCCCCACCGAAGGCGCCGCCGTGGGCGCCGTGGCGACCGGGATTTACGGCGTGTTTTCAGGCGGTCTGACCTGGCGCGGCTTCCTCGATTCGGTGTTGTCGGCGGCCAGCTCCACCGCGATGATCTTCTTCATCGTGTTGGGCGCGCATATGTTCAACTCGTTCCTCGCCTTCACCAACGCGCCGCAGCAACTGGCCGACTGGATCAGCGGCCAGGGTTTCGCGCCGCTTCTGGTGCTGACGATCATGCTGGCGACCTACCTCGTGTTCGGCTGCGTGATGGATTCGCTCAGCATGATCCTGCTGACCATCCCGATCTTCTTTCCCATCGTGCAGGCGCTGGACTGGGAGATCCTGGGCTATGCGATGAACCAGGAGCAATCGGCGATCTGGTTCGGTATCCTGGCGCTGATCGTGGTCGAGGTCGGGCTGATCACGCCGCCGGTGGGCATCAACCTCTTCATCATCAACTCGATGGCGCGCGACATTCCGATTGCCCGGACCTATGCGGGCGTCGCGCCCTTCGTGGCCTCGGACCTCATCCGCGTCGTGGTGCTGGTGGCCTTCCCCGGTATCACGCTGTGGCTGGTGGGCGTGATGTTCTGACGATGGGATATTGACGATGCGGGGGCGGGCGACTAGACCCACCTTCGCGTTGCCCGAGTGGCGGAATTGGTAGACGCAGGGGATTCAAAATCCCCCGCCGCAAGGCTTGTCGGTTCGAGTCCGACCTCGGGTACCATCGGTCGTTCTGGCAAGAACGACCAAGGCGGCAGTCGCTCTGCAAGAGCGACGAGAGCCAACATCAGAAATCCCGCAAGAGACCGCGACGGCCACTCCGCGCCTTGCATGGGCGATGAGAGCCTCATCCCCCACGAAAAACGCGCCCCCTGAAATCTCAGGAGGCGCGCTATTGGCGTTTCGACTGGGGGTGGGGTCCAGGATCTTCCCGATCAGTCGAGGCCAACCTGAAACAGCAGGCCGGTCTGGCAGCCGTCGCCCTGGGCGACATTGGCGTTTGCACCGTTGCCGAACTGGAAGATGCCGTAGCTGTCGCAGCCGTTCTGGCTCAGCGTGCCGCTATTGCCGTTGCCTTCCTGATAGATAACGCCCTGGTTGCCACCGCCGGACTGGCCGAGGCCGGCACCATTGCCGTTGCCGTTCTGCAAAACCTGCGCCGGATCGCCGCCATTGGCGATCTGGAAAATGCCAAGACCCAGGCGGATCATGTTGGCCTCTTCGGCATTGGTGGGGTTCACCTCGAAGCTGAGGGTGCCACCGGCCATTGCGGCGGGGGCGGCGAGCGTGGTCAGGGCGAGGGTGGCGGCGATGAAGGTCTTGCGGATCATGGGTCTGGTTCCTTTGAATAAATTTGCTGTTGGCTGGTGTCTCTGTGTTGATGATTCTACTTTAGTGTCTGAAAGACACTAAGTCAACACCGAATTACAGGTTGGTGGCACAATTATAGGTCGCGCCGTTCACCGACAGGACCATGCTGGCGTCGTAGCGCGACGGATCGCCCGACAGGTTGGCCTGGCCCAGGGTCACGATCTCGCCTTCGCGGGCCGAGAACGCGCCGCCCTGGCGGATATTGGTGCCACCGCCCGACAGCGTCAGGGCATAGGTGCCGGTCATGGCCTCATGGGCCTGAACCCGGCCCTGGAAATGCACCATGGCGCCGGTCTGCTCGACGGCGATGTCGCAGGCCAGCGGGGCCGTGGCGGCGGCGGTGGTCGTGGTCGCGTTGCTGACGGCAGCGATCCCCAGGCCGGCCAGGATCACGGCGGCGGGAAGGGCGGTGCGCAGGTTGAGGATATTTGCGTAAGTCATTGAAGAAGTATCCTTTTGTTGGTGGTCAGGCGGGGGCCTTGACGCGGGGAGGGGGTGTGAGACGGCTGCAAACCGGGGGAAATCGGAAAAGGATGGGGCACAAGATCCGGGGGGCGGGGGCGGGATCACCGCTCCGCCCCCCGGGGGATTGTCGATGCCGATCGGCTTAGTTCTGGACGATCACGGCGGTGTTGCCGGTGCCGACCTGGCTGGAGGAGGCCGAGTTGCCATAGCCGTTCTGGATGATGGCGACGCCGTTGCCATAGCCGAGCTGGCCGGTCGAGGCGGAGTTGTAGGCGCCGTTCTGGGCGATGCCGGACACGTTGCCCGAGCCGTAGGTCGCCGCGGAGGCCGCGTTGCCATAGCCGGTCTGGCCGATCACGGTGGTGTTCCAGTTGCCGTTCTGGGTGGCGGCGGCGCTGTTGTAGTTGCCGTTCTGGTAGATGCCCATGTCGTTGAACCACCCGGTCTGTGCACCGGCGGCGGCGTTACCCACGCCCCACTGCTGGACGTTGACATAGGAGCCGTTGGCAGAGGCGGCACCTGCGACGGGCAGGGCGATCATCAGGGACAGGGCGGCGGTCTTGAAGAGCTTGGAGAAAGTCATTTTGAAAAGATCCTTTGGGTTGGTGGGTTGAATGGTCTTGGTTGCGATGAAACTAATTTAGTGTGCTTTGCACACTAAGTCAAGAACTTTTTACTGGGTGGCGGCACAATTGTAGGTGCTGCCGTTCACGGAAAGGGTCAGGGCCGCGCCGGTGCGGGCGGGAGTGCCGGACAGGTTGGCCTGGCCGATCGTGACGGTTTCGCCGGCGCGGGCGGAGAACGGCCCGCCCTGGGCGATATTGGTGCCGGGCCCGGTCAGGCGCAGGCTGTAGGTTCCGGAAACCGCCTCATTGGCGTGGACGCGGCCCTGGTAGGTGACCGTGGCGCCGCTCTGGGTGACGGCGATGTCGCAGGAAAGCGGTCCGGCGGAGGAGGGGCGCGGGGTGGTTGCGGTCGCGGTGCACGCGGCGGTCAGACCGAGCCCGGCGAGAAAAACGGAGGCCTTGGCCAGTCGACGAATTTTCGGGGCGGTGAAGGGGGTCATGACTCTGATCCTTAGGGCGCGGTGCTGCGGAAAAATCTTGGCGTCGTGCTTGGGGTCGTGAAGGAAGGCGCGCGGGGGGCAGGGAGGGCACTCTGCCCCCCGCGCTTCAGGGTCATCGGGCTTAGTGCTGGACGATGACCGAGACGTTGCCGGAGCCGACCTGAGTGGCCGAGGCGTTGTTGCCGTTGCCCATCTGGATCACGCCGATGGCGTTGCCATTGCCGAGCTGGCCAATATCGGCGGTGTTGCCATTGCCCTGCTGGGCGATGCCGACGATGTTGCCCGAGCCGATGGTCGTGGCCGATGCGCCGTTGCCGTACCCGGTCTGGCCAACAACAGTGGTGTTGAAGTTGCCGTCCTGGCTGGCGATGGTCGTGTTGTAGGCACCGTTCTGGTAGATGCCCATGTCGTTGAGGAACCCGGTCTGTGCGCCGGCGGCGCCGTTGCCGTAGCCATACTGCTGGACGTTGACATAGGAGCCGTTGGCCGAAGCTGCACCTGCGACGGGCAGGGCGATCATCAGGGTCAGGGCGGCGGTCTTGAGGGTCTTGGAGAAAGTCATTGTGAAAAGTCCTCTTCGGGGGTCGGTGTGAATGGGTTGATGCGTTCGTCTTGATGTTGCGGGGGTCGCATGTCGTTTCGGGTTTGGGCGGCGTCTGCATCGTGGCGTCAGCCGATGACCAACACTTGGCCCGATCCGCCGGGGTCAGACAATATCGGCGCGGAGAAAGCTGATAACAGCGAGTTAGTCATTGGATAACACGAACTCAGACGGGAATGTTATTGGATAACAGGAGTATATAAATGCAGTTATATCAGTATGATAATGGGTCGCTCCGAATGTCTTCCCGATCCGCTCAAGCATGTTCGTGTAAAAATGCCCAAAATTATTCTCGAAACCGATAACACGGGCCAAACCGTGCGCACGCCGATAACAATTCAATAACGTGTAAAAAACACACTAAGACGACTCGTCCTACGCGTCCGACCCCTGGAATCCCCCGACTGATTCCCCCGCTTCCACCTTCACCCGAATCGTGCCGCGCCGCCCCGTCGGCCAGCTTGCGGTTGAAAATTCCGTCGGTCCGGGCAATCTGGGCGCATGAGGCCCTTCAACTGCCCCAATTGCGGTGACACCGTCGCCCCTGCCCTCGCGCGGGTGAAGATGATGACCTGTCCGTCATGCGGCACCACGCTGCTGTTGGAGGATGAGGCCGTGCGCCTGGCGGGGCGCGAAGGCGTCATGCACGCTGTGCCGACGCTGATCGGCCTGGGCGACAGCGTGACGCTCGGGCGCAGCACCGTCGAGATCCACGGCCATGCGCGATTCTCCTACGGGCGCGGGTTCTGGGACGAGTTCTGGGGCGTGACCGGTTCGGGCGCGTCGCGGTGGGTCTCGGTCGATGAGGGCGACGTGGTCTATCAGCGCCCGCTGGAACCGGAGGATTGGCCGCGCCATAACGGGCATTTCCGTACCGATGGGCACCTGATCGCGGCCGGTGACGAGTTCGACATCCTCGAACTGGACAGCGCCGAATGCGTCGCCGTCGCGGGCTCCTTCGACGAGGCGCTTATGGTGGGCGAGACCTACCGCTTCGTGAACGCTCAATCGCCGCGCGGCAGGCTCCTGTCCGGCGAGATCTGGCAGGGCGGCGAAAGCTGGTTCCTGGGCGACTGGTTTGACCCGTTCGAGATCACCGTGCGGAAGGCCCCGGTATGAGCCGCGCGCCCGAACTGACCACGATCAACTGCACCTCCTGCGGGGCGGGGCTGGACGTGCTTGGCGGCGGCCGCGTCGTGGCCCATATCTGCGGCTATTGCGGGGCCGAGCTGGACGCGCAGCATGATTACCAGGTTCTGGCCAGGTTCGACGGGCTGGAACGGCCCGATTCCCCCTTCAGGATCGGCATGACCGGCACGCTTTTCGGCGTCCAGTACACCGTGATCGGCACGCTGGAGCATCGCGAGAGATGGGGCGCGCAGGTCTGGACCTGGATCGACCACCAGCTTTTCTCGCCGACCCACGGCTATGCCTGGATCACGGTCGAGGAGGGCCACCTGGTCTTTACCCGCCGCTACCGCCGCCCGGTCTGGATGTCGGTGGCCAGGGTCGAAACCTCCGAGCATCGCCCGTCGGTCTCGTCGCGCGGGCAGCGCTACAATTACTACGAGACATCGACCAGTGAGATCACCTTCGCCGAGGGGGAGTTCACCTGGGCCCCGCGCATCGGCGACCGCACCACGACGGTCAGCGCGCTTGGCACCGACGCCATGCTTGGCTTTTCCGAGACCGGGACCGAACGCGAGGTCTACCGCTCCACCTACCTGCCGCGCGCCGAGGCCGAGGCGGGGTTCGGCATCGACACCGGGTTGCGCCCCCAGGGCATCCACCCGCTGCAAAGCTACAAGGCAGGGCGGCATGACCGCTTCCTGCGCAACACCTGCCTGGCGCTGGCGCTTGTGACGGCCCTCATCGGCCTGTTCATGGGCGGCCGCGACGGCACGACATTCCTGCCCGAACAGCGCTTCGCGGCGAACGCCCTGCCGCAGACCGTCACATTCGACGTCACCGATGCCACCGGCCTCACCGATATTCGCCTGCAAGGCGACGTGCGCAATTCCTGGGCCTATCTGACGGTGGAGCTGGAAGACCCCGAGGGCGAGCCCCTCTTCGAGGCCGGACGCACCGTCGAATATTATTTCGGCCGCGACAGCGACGGCAACTGGAGCGAGGGGCGCAGGTGGTCCACCCTGCGCTTCCGCCCCGAGACAACCGGCACCTACACGATGAATCTGGGGCTAGAGGAACAGGGCCATTGGCCCAATACCAGCGCCGGGGGCGCGGCGCTCAGCCAGGTCACCGTCAGCGTGGCGGGCGGGCGGTCCAGCGGGTTCTGGCTTTACCTGCTTGCCGGCATCTTTGCGCTTGGCGGTGGCAGCTTCCTTGCGCGCCGGTTCTGGCACCACACCCGCCGCTGGCGCGGCTCGGACTGGACGGATGAGGATTGAGATGAGCCTGTTTCGCATAGCCTTTCTGGTCATATCCATCGGTGCCATTGCCGGAACCGGCTATGTCTCCTATCACGGGTGGGGACGGGCCAGCACCGATCTGGATGCCTCGATCCGCCTGGGCAGCGGTGGCATCGGCGGGATCGGCAATTCACGGGTCAAATAAGCGAGGGTTTTCATGGACGCTTTCTGGAATATCGAACTGGCCGAGCTTGTCGGCACCATCTTCTACACCTTCCTGGGCATGGTCCTTATGGCGATCACCTGGCGCATCATCGTCTGGATATCGCCCTTTTCCATCGTCAAGGAGATCGAGGAGGATCAGAACATCGCGCTGGCGGTGCTGATCGGGATGCTCTTTGTCTCCATGGCCATCATCATCGCGGCTGTCATCGTGTCATGAAGGACAGGCAAGGTCGGGTTTCATGACACCAGCCCAAGGCGCGCGGCTGCGCGCGGTCTGGCTGCTGGCCGCGACATTCCTGGTCGCCGTCGCGGGGCTGATCTACGAGCTGATCGCGGCCACACTCTCCAGCTACCTGTTGGGCGATTCGGTGCGCCAGTTCTCGCTGGTGATCGGAATTTTCCTGTCCTCTATGGGGTTGGGCTCGTGGCTCTCGCGCTATGTGGGCCGGGCCTTCGCGGGCTTTGTCTGGGCGCAGATCCTGCTGGGGCTGGTGGGCGGCTTCATGGCGCCCGTGCTGTTCCTGACCTATGCCTGGATGGGCGACGTGTCGGCGCCGCTTTACGCGATGCTCATCGCCGTTGGCGTGTTGTCGGGGATGGAGATCCCCCTCATCGCGCGGGTGCTGAAGGAGGAGGGCGCGGGCGCGTTCCGGTTCGAGAACGTGTTGACGGTGGATTATGTCGGCGCGCTGGCGGCCTCTTTGGCGTTCCCCCTGATCATCATCCCGCAGCTTGGCCTGATGTCGGCAAGCCTGGCCTTCGGCGCGCTCAACCTTGCCGTGGCGGGCCTGTCGCTGTGGATCTTCCGCGACCGGGCCACACGCGCGCAGGCGGGCATCTGGGCGCTGGCCTTCGCCGCCTGCCTCGTGGGCCTCGTGCAATCCGAACGGCTGGTGGCGCTGACCGAGGTGGGGCTTTACGAGGATGACGTGATCCTGTCCGAGGCGACGCCCTACCAGCAGATCACCGTCACCCGCTTTCGCGACCGGGTGCGGTTCTTCCTCGACCAGGCAATCCAGTTCGATACCGTCGACGAATACCGCTATCACGAGCTTCTGGTGCATCCCGCCATGGGGCTGGCCCCGCGCGTTGAAAACGTGCTGATCCTGGGCGGCGGCGATGGCATGGCCGCGCGCGAGGTGCTGCGCCATGACGGGGTGGAGACGATTACTCTGGTCGATCTCGACCCGCGCGTGACGGAGCTTTTCCGCGATCACGCGCAACTTGCGCCGCTCAATGATCACGCGCTCAGCGATCCGCGCGTCACGATCGTCAATCAGGACGCCTGGGAATTCATCGAACATGACGAGGCGCTTTATGACGTGGTGATCATCGACCTGCCGGACCCACGCACCCTGGCGCTGTCGCGGCTCTACACGACGCAGTTCTACGGCCTGCTGGCCGAGCGGCTGACCGGGCAGGGACTTATCGTGACGCAATCGGGATCGCCGCTCTTCGCGCGGGCGGCCTTCTGGTCGATTGTCGAAACCTTCGAGGCCACCCGCAACCCGCAAGACCCCGGAGACGGTCTCAGCGCCTTGCCCTATCACGGCTATGTCCCCAGCTTCGGCGATTGGGGCTTCGTGATCGCCAGCCAGCACGAATTGGCCCCACGCATGCCCGACCTGCCCGAGGGGCTGCGCTTCCTGACGCCGGAAGTCTGGCAAGGGGCGCGGATCTTCGGGGCCGATACCGCACGGGTGGAGGCCGAGCCCAACTCGCTGCAATCGCATCCGCTGCTGGATTACTACCTTGACGGTTGGGCGACCTGGTTTCCGTGATACCCGGCGCGGAATCGGGCTACACCGCGCCGGCGACTTCCTGACCGCGCAGCACCTCGGTGCGCTCAACCCGCTGTGGCTCCAGCACCTTCTCCAGGTACTCCGCCGCCGTCCGCGCATCGGCCTTGCCGCACATGAAGATGTCCACGGCGGCATAATCGCGTTCGGGCCAGGTGTGGATCGAGATATGCGATTCCGCCAGCAGGGCCACGCCGGTGATCCCGCTGCCCTCTCCGAACCCGTGCAAATGGCACGACAGCACCGTGGCACCGGCGGCCTTCGCCGCCCCGCGCAGCGCCGCCTCCATCCGCCTCGCGTCCCGCAGCATCACCGCCCCGTGCAGGTCCAGCAGGATATGGACGCCGGGGGCGAAGGGGGCAGCGCCGCTCATAGCTCGGGCTTGACCCGTGTCAGGGCCTCGCTGCCCAACGGGTAGTGGCAGGCGACCGTGTGGCCCGGTCCGATCTCCTCCAGGTGCAGCTTGCGCGTGGCGCAATCGGGCTGTGCCGCCGGACAGCGGGTGCGGAAGACGCAGCCCGAGGGCGGCGAGAGGGGCGAGGGCAACTCGCCCTCCAGGATCGGCCTTGGCCGCGCCCGTTCCGCCTTGGGCGAGGGGATCGGGATCGAGGAGATCAGCGCCTTGGTATAGTGATGGCGCGGCGCGCTGATCAGCGTCTCGGCATCGGCCAGTTCGACCACCCGGCCCAGATACATCACCGCGATGCGGGTCGAGATATGGCGCACGACGGAAAGATCATGCGCGATGAAGAGGATCGAGAGGCCCATCTCGCGCTGCAACCGGCTGAGCAGGTTCACCACCTGCGCCTGCACGGACACATCCAGTGCCGAAACAGGCTCATCGCAGACCACAAGCTCGGGTTCCGTGATCAACGCGCGGGCAATGCCGATGCGCTGGCACTGGCCGCCGGAAAACTCGTGCGGGTAGCGGTTGAGCAGCGTCGGCAGTAGCCCCACCTTCTCCATCATCTCCTGCACCCGGCGCCGCACCTCCGCCTTGGGCGTGTCGGGGTAGTGCGTGATGTAGGGTTCCGCCACCGCCTGACCCACCGTCATGCGCGGGTTCAGCGCGGCCAGCGGATCCTGAAAGATCATCTGCACATGGCGGCCATGCGCGCGGGCCTTGTCGGGGGGCATTTTCGACAGGTCCTGACCCTTCCACGTGACGGTTCCGCCCGATGCGGGAACCGTGCGCACGATGGCGCGCGCCAGTGTCGACTTGCCCGAGCCGCTTTCGCCCACCAGCCCGAGCGTTTCCCCCGGCGCGATGGACAGCGTCGCGTTCGACACCGCGTGCAGCAGGTCGGGCTTGGTCCAGGGCCAGCCGCCGCGCTTGGGGACGGGGAAGGTGACCGAGAGGTCGTCGATCTCAAGGACAGGTGCGGTCATGTCACGTCCTCCATGTCGGCGTGGCAGGCGCGCAGGTGGGTTCCGGTCACGGTCTCCAGTTTCGGCATGATCTTGGGGCAGGGCTCATGCGCGAGCGGGCAGCGCGCGGTGAAGGGGCAGCCCGGCGGCAGGGCGGTCAGGTCGGGCGGGTCGCCCGGAATGATCTGCAGATCGCGCTGCGGCACGTCAAGGCGCGGCACCGCCTTGAGCAGACCGAGCGTGTAGGGATGGGTCGGGTTCTCGAACACCTCGTCGGTGCTGCCCGTCTCCATCACCCGGCCGCCATACATCACCAGCGTGCGTTCACAGGCCCCTGCGACAATGCCGAGGTCATGCGTGATGAGGATGATTGCGGCCCCGAAATCGCGCTGGATATCGGCCATCAACGCCATGATCTGCGCCTGCACGGTCACATCCAGCGCCGTGGTCGGTTCATCCGCGATCAGAAGTTTCGGCTTACAAAGCAAGGACATGGCGATCATGATCCGCTGCCGCATGCCGCCCGAAAACTCATGCGGATACATGCGCAGCCGCGATTTCGCGTCCGGGATCCGCACCGCATCCAGCATCTTGGCGCTTTCATCCAGCGCGCGGCGCTTCGACAGGCCCTTGTGCAGTTGCAGCACCTCGGCCATCTGGTCGCCCACGCGCATGAACGGGTTCAGCGACGTCATCGGGTCCTGGAAGATCATCGAGATCTTCTCGGCCCGGATCGCGTTCAGCTTTTCCTCGGGCAGGTTCAGGATCTCGCGCCCCTCGAACCTGACCGAGCCCTCGGCGCGCCCGTTCCGGGCCAGCAGCCCGAGCGTCGCAAAGGCCAGCTGCGTCTTGCCTGAGCCGCTTTCGCCGACAATGGCCAGCGTCTCGCCTGCGTCGAGGTCGAATGACAGGCCATTGACGGCGCTGACGGTGCCATCCGGCGTCGAGAATTTCACCGACAGGTCGTCGATCTTCAGAAGGGGCGTCGTCATCAGCGGTCTTTCGGGTCGAGCGCGTCACGCAACCCGTCGCCCACGAAGAAGAAGGCGAAGAGGGTGATCACGAAGAAGAAGAGGGGGAAGCCCAGGATCCACAGAAGGCCGTTATTCATCTCGGCCGCGCCATCATTGATCAGCGCGCCCCAGGAGGTCAGAGGCTCCTGCACGCCGAGGCCGAGGAAGGAGATGAAGCTTTCGTAGATGATCATCGAGGGCACCAGCAGGGTGGAATAGACGATCACCACGCCCAGGAGGTTGGGCACGATATGGCGCATGATGATGGTGAAGGGGCGCACGCCGGTGGCCTGGGCCGCCTCCACGAACTCCTTGCCGCGCAGTGTCAGGGTTTGCCCCCGCGCGATCCGGGCCATGTCCAGCCAGGACACCAACCCGATGCCGATGAAGAGCATCAGCATCGAGCGTCCGAAGACGACCAGAAGCAAGATCAGCACGAACATGTAGGGGATCGACATCAGCACATCGACAATGCGCATCATCAGGTTGTCGAGGCGGCCCCCGAAAAAGCCCGCGACCGCACCGTAAAGCGTGCCGACCCCGACCGCGATCAGCGCGCCGACAATACCCACCATCAGGCTGATCTGCGTGCCTTGCACGGTGCGGGCAAAGAGGTCGCGGCCAAGCGCGTCGGTGCCGAACCAGTGGCCGGTTTCCAGCGATGGGCGCCCCGCATCGCGGACATTGCCCAACACGGCCCAGTCGATATCCTCGTAATTCCACGGCGCGATGAACGGCCCGATGGCGGCGAAGAGCCCCACGGCGATCAGCACGACCAGACCCGAGACAGCGGCGCGGTTGCGAAAGAAACGCGCCCGCGCATCGGCCCAGAGGGACCGGCCCTTGACGGGCGCGGCCTGCGCAAGGTTATCGGCGGCGGTCTTGGTGGCTAGCATGACATCAATACCGGATCTTGGGGTCGATCCAGGCGTAAAGCAGGTCGACCACGAGGTTGAAGAAGATGGTCAGCGCGCCAAGCAGGACGGTGATGCCCATCATCACGCCATAGTCACGGTTGAGCGCCGAGGCGACGAAGAACTGCCCGATGCCGCCCGTCGAGAAATAGACGTCGATCACCACGGAGCCGGTGATCATGCCCACGAAGGCCGGTCCAAGGTAGGAGATCACGGGCAGCAGCGCGGGTTTCAGCGCATGGCGCATGACCACGCGGCGCATCGGCAGGCCCTTGGCGCGCGCCGTGCGGATGTAGTTCGAGGTCAGCACCTCCAGCATCGAGGCCCGCGCGATCCGCGCGATCGAGGCCATGAACGAGGTCGAGAGCGCGATCACCGGCAGGATGATGTATTCCAGTTGCCCGCCCTGCCAGCCGCCGCCCGGCAACCAGCCGAGCCACAGCGTGAAGACCAGCACCAGGATCGGCGCGAGGACGAAGTTGGGCAGCACCTGCGCGCCGACCGAGATGCCGACGGCAAGGTAATCCAGCCAGGTGTTGTGGCGCACGGCGGCGACGATGCCAAGCGTGCCACCAACCAACACGGCGACCACGAAGCTCCAGAACCCGTAGGTGAGCGTCACGGGAAAACCCTGCGCGATCAGGTCGTTTACGTCCTGGTCGCGGTAGATGAAGGAGGGGCCGAAATCGAACTGCGTGACCAGGTTCCAGATGTAGGAGCCGATCTGCACGATAAAGGGCTGATCCAGCCCGTATTGCCGCTCCAGGTTGGCCAGCACGGCGGGCGGCACGCCGCGTTCCGAGGCAAAGGGGCTGCCCGGCGCGGTATACATCAAGATGAAGGTGCCCACGATCAGGATCAGCATGACCGGAATCGCGATCAGCAGGCGTTTGAGAATATAGCTGAGCATGGCGGCCCCCTAAGGGAAGGCGGGGCGCGCCGCAAGGGGCCGCCCCGCCAGATGGGTCACTCGGCGACGCGGTAGATGTCGCGCACGTACCAGTTGTTTTCGACGTTCTCCATCGGCCAGTTCCGGATGGCCGGGTCAAGCACGAAGTTCTGGGTGTAATGGTAGATCGGGATGATCGCCATTTCCTCGGCCAGGATCTCCTCGACGCGGGTATAGTTCGGCTGCGGATCGGCCATGGTGGCGCTCTCGGCCATCAGGCGGTCCACCTCCTCGCTCTGGAACTTGCCGTCATTATTGGCATTGCGCGAGGTCAGCAGGTCGAGGAAGGTCGATGCCTCGTTGTAATCCCCGCACCAGGCCGAACGGGCCACGTCGAAATTCTGGTTGCCGCGAATGTCCAGGTAGCTCTGCCATTCGAAGTTGCTGAGGTTCACCGTCACGCCAAGCGGACGCCACATCTGGCTGACCACGGTGGCGATCTGGCGGTGGTTCTCGGAGGTGTTGTAGATCAGGTCGATCTCGATCGGGTTCGACGGGCCGTATCCGGCCTCTTCCATCAGCTCCATCGCGCGCTGCTGACGCTCTTCCTGCGACCAGCTGGCATAGTCGATCTCGGGCATCTCGAAGCCTGCCGTCGCCCAGTGGGTGAAGTTGTAGGCCGGGGCCTGACCCGCCTGTAGCACCTGGTCGGTGATCACGTTGCGGTTGATCATGTAGGACAGCGCCTGACGCACGCGGGGGTCTTGCAGCGCCTCATGGCCGCTCTCGCTCTGGTTGACGGTGTAGTAATAGGAGCAGAGCCGCGGCACCGAATGGGCGGTCTCGGGCATCTCTTCCTCAAGCTGCGGGTAGGAGCCCGCGGGCAGGTCGTCCATCATGTCGAACTCACCGGCGCGGAACCGGGTCAGCGCCTGGTTGGCATCGTTGATCACCAGGCCGGTGATCTCGTCCATGATGACGCTGTCGGCGTTCCAGTAATTCGGGTTCGGGACCAGGCGGAAGAATTCGTTCACCGCGATTTCATCCAGAATATATGCGCCGTTGGACACGATATTCTCCGGGCTGGTCCAATCGGCGCCATATTCCTCGATGGTGGCCTGATGGGTCGGCATGAAGGTGTAATGCACCACCATCTGCGGGAAATAGGGCAGCGGGGCCTGCAAGGTCACCTGGAGCGTGTAATCGTCCAGCGCCTCGACGGCCAGCTCCTCGGGCGGAATCTCTCCGGCGATGACGGCGGAGGCGCCTTCGATCTGGCTCAACTCGACATACCAGGCATATTCCGACGCGGTGGCGGGGTCGGCGGCGCGGCGCCAGGCATAGACGAAATCCTGCGCCGTCACGGGGTCGCCATTCGACCACATCGCATCCTGGCGCAGGGTAAAGGTCCAGGTCTGGTTGTCCTCCGACGTCCATTCGGTCGCGACACCGGGGCGCAGCTCGCCCTGGTCATCCTGGGTCAGCAGCCCCTCGAAGATCTGGCGCGCGACGTGGCCACCGGCGGTTTCCTCGATCAGTTGCGGGTCGATGGTGGGGAACTGGTCCAGCAGGCGGTAGGAGAAGCTCTGATCCTCGGCCAGCGTCTCGCCGGTTTCGGGATGCGTCTCCTGGGCGAACGCCGCCCCGGACAGGCCAACCGCCAGCGCGGTTGTCATCAGCAACGTGAACTTTGACATTTTTTACTCTCCCAATGTTGGTTTCGACGCCAAAGGGAAAACACCGTAGCTGCTGTCCCAATTGGCGGGATGGGTCATGCTCCGCCAAATCGGGGGGGGATGCAACAGGACCTGTCCAAAAGGTCAGGTATTCTGTCGGGTCTCTCCGGCAAACTGGCAAGAACTTGCCACATGGTGCGGGCTGACCCCGCGGCGTCCGGTGTCGAATGGGCGTGACGCATCCGGCAATCGCGCGTAATCAGGCAGAAAACGTATGGCCCGCCCCGGTTGCAAGCGACGATTGGGTGACGGCGTAATCAGTCTGCACAAACGTATCCGGCAT
>NZ_JABJVX010000019.1 GCF_013155465.1 Alterinioella nitratireducens
ACGGCGTCGAGGTGACAGACGCCACAGAAATCAGCGCCGCCTGATCAGGCCGCGTCACCCAGATTCAGGCATAGCTCCTTTCTTAACTCCAATGCGGTTATTGTCAGGCCGATCAGAGTTGTAGACATCACGCCAGCATGCCTCATGACAATTTCTACAATCTCATTCGGACTGGAATGGGGTGTAGGCCCATAATCCTGCCTCGCAGCTTCATCTAGAAGTTCGCGAAGGGAACCCAGGGCATCTAGCCTTGCGTCATCTTCATACAGCTTCAGTATCGAACTGATACCTTTGGAGAGCTCTGACGCGACAGCCAGCTCAGCCTCAAAATCAGATCTGCTCGCGTGCATCGTCGGTCGATCCAACAAGAACGGGGGTGCCCACGGCTCATTTGGATCAGGCGGTTCTGAGCCGACCATGCGCGTCAACAAAGCAGCCAGTTTCAAATATTTCTCAGGATAGTCACCGAGCTTGGGCAACTCCAAAATCAATCCCTCCGTGCGCTTCGTGACTCAGCAGAAGCGATTTGTACGAAGTCATGCGCCATCCTTGACTTACTACAAAACTTTTGAGTGTTCGCAAACGGTGCTGTTTCGCTTCGTTTCCCCGGCGGGATGCCGACCGATTAGACGGTGTGACCTACCACTGAACTTTCATCCAGTCGGGACCAGAGCAGCTCCATGTGCTCTATGCGACGCGGCGGTCAAGACTTGTACATAGGCGCGAGGTACTTTCTTCCCGGGTCTGAGATACCTTCCTGAATGCTTTTCACTTGTGCAGGCAAGTTCGACAACGCACCGCCAACGGCAACCGCAACCTGCGGGTACGAGTTGACCAGTTGCGGGTAGGTTTCTCCTAATTCATTAGGCATGGGTGCGACTAAGGACAGCTGAATATTTTTTCCGTCGCGCTTAATCTGGCGTTTATCCAGCATTTTAACGACAGGTAAACCAGCACCTCCACCTGTTGCGGTTACGTACACAACGCTTTCGTCGCCAACTACACAAAACGCCGCATCGACGGCAAGGTCCGTAATCTTCTTAAAGAGTGCTTTGACGATCGAACTATCAACAAACTCGTCAAGTTCGATTTCGACAACGTCCCCTGTTACCAATCCAACACTGAGAGCTTCGTCGGTGAAAAGGACTTCTTTGTCTCCGCGGATCGTACGCTTCAGAGCCGCATGAACC
The DNA here is from genome assembly GCF_013155465.1 of Alterinioella nitratireducens. Taxonomy (GTDB): domain Bacteria; phylum Pseudomonadota; class Alphaproteobacteria; order Rhodobacterales; family Rhodobacteraceae; genus Alterinioella; species Alterinioella nitratireducens. Next base: position 1,191 of record NZ_JABJVX010000019.1, read on the forward strand.
TGTCTGAACTCGGCTGTGCCGTCAGCGAGGCCGCTCTTCTCCATGATCATCTTTAGGAGTGCGTTATCTATGATGTTGCCGGCTTGATTTATTGCCCGCGCAGCGGGCGTGACCTCGGCGACCGTAATTCGCTCCCTGCTAGGGTTATTCACACAAATGCACCCGGCGACATCCGTGGTACCTGCGCCGATATCAAGAATTACATAGGGTACCCTACGTGTCGTCGGGGTGCCTAACAAGGCTCCAGCGCCAGCGGCCGTAGCCTCCAACACAGGGTCGTCAATCAAACCGAACGGCAGCTCAATGTCCTTGGCCATACGAGCCATTTCATTAATTTCACACGCCCTCTCCAGTGGAAGGATGCTAGCAAGATCCTCGCCAAAGCATCGTGAGAGCGCTATTGCCTCGGCGATGATCCGACGCATGGCATCACTATTGACCTGAAAGTGTTCCGGCGTCCACGCCGGATGAGCATATCTGCGCTTCAGATCTGGACTGAGGCCGTGTTCATGCAGCGCCTGCTCGGCGCGAAGATTCAAGTGCGCCAAATACAAGACTAGTGCGTCCCTCTGTGTCAGGGTGCCCGACGGATCTTGTTGGTTTCCGAGCTTGCGCCGGTGCAGATCCGTTACATCCTTGGTGAGGGTAATGAACTGCTTTGGACTGTCGATAAGCCGATCTTGCACCGCCTCGGTGGCGTCGAAATGCGCCCGTGCAGCTGCACCTAAATAAAGTTCTCCGTTATCGATGAAAAGCTCCGATGGGAGCAAAAGCTCAGGATCGCCAAGGGCATTCGTACCAAAAGCAAGCGGAAACAGCTCAGGCACGCCTTCAGTATCGTCGACCGAGGAAGCGAAGGCTTTAGAAAAAGAAGTTCCAAAGTCCAAACACATTAGATGATCCCCATCGATGTCATCAGGTGTTGGACATGTGATCGGTGGGGTCTTGAGGCTTAGATCGCCTGACGGTGTGACCGGGGCGTCGACTACACCCTCAGAGTCGAGATCAAGGACCACGCGCAAGGACTTTGCCTCGATAGATGTTAGGAAGACGTCGGAGGACTTGTCGAACCGTTCGAGAAGGCTCTTCAGTACAGTTACTGCAGTTTCTTTATCCATTTCCAAGCTCAACCTCCGCTTTAACTAGTATCACACTGAGTCCGCCCCGACTTTCCTTAACGACACCCGGCGTCATGACGCGAACCTCACTCCCTATTTTGAGGTTATCCTCACCCACATGCGCGACCGGGTCATATCGCACTAAATCTGAGCGCTGAGGGCTGAGGGCGATACGACGTGTACGTGCGATCGCGCGCGCCCATTGTGTAACCGGCGCGACCCGCTTTAGAGCGCTCTCCAAAAGTTCGCCTTCTGCCGCCATGATGTCTTTCACATCATTCAGAGCTCTCTCAACTGTGGTCACCTGAAGTTCAGAAGAATCCAGCGCGATCAGAAGCCTACCTACGTACTCGTCTAACTTCGCATCAGAAAGCGCTTCAACGGCTCGAACCGAACGTTCTTCCTTTGGTTCTTTACCATTCACGAACCAATATGCGATGGACTCCTCAAGACTGGTCGTGCTTGCGACCAGGTCGCTAGTCATTTTGTTTATCACTCGCATGCCTACAGCAGCCACCAATGCATCTCTGAGAGGCTTGTTCATCACACCCTGTTTCGCAAACAATAAGAGCATCTCGACCCCAAGACGCGCAATGCTACGCGCCGCGCTGTCAAAATCTTGCGATGGTGATGCTGGGCGCCACCATCCTTGCATAAGCTCAATGATCTTGTAGCACTCTGGGTCTGTGCGCGCTGTGAAATTAAGCCTTATGATCTTCTGGAGCGCCGCAAGGAACTCTTGGCACGCCTCTTCCCGAAGAGTTCGTTCATTGGGACCTGAATGAGGTAAATGGCCAGCGAGTAGCACCCGAAGCTGCTGGCCGAGTTGGTCCCCGGGACCAATGTCAGTCGTCGCAACGATGTCTTCGATCGCCGCAATAATGCGCCGAATTCGCCGGCATAGAGCGTCTGGTCGTAGATCAGTCTCTCGAGAGACCGTTTCAATCTCGCTGTTCAACCGCTGAAGAAATTCAGTCAACGAAACGCTTTCAGAGACGGCGATAGTCGCCCAAACTCGGCGCGCAGTCTCAGCCACTTCTTCTCTAGCGAGTTCCTTATAGGCGATGTCAACAATTTCGCTCCGCTGCCCCCCCTCCAAACTTCGTGCAAGATAGTAACGGTCCTTACCATCGGGCAGGCGCACAAAGGTGGGCAAGTCTGTCTCAAGCCGTTCGCTGAGCACCGGTTCTACAAGTCGTTTGGCGGGCTTTGTATCTTCAGCCATGCGTCCGAGCGTTGAGAACGCGATCCATACTAATGAAGGATCCTCGTCGTGGAGGTATGATTTGACGCTTTTCCAAAGTGCTTGGAACTCCGTTGTGTCGAACTGCTCCTTTGTGAGCTTGCGGCTCTGTATCAATGCACGCAGCTCGGCAAGTGCCGTTGGAAGATCCGAGTTTTCTGATTCCGTTAGGGATGCGCTCACAAGAACTCCGTTCATCTTTAGCCTTAACTCGCAGCCAGAGTCGATTGGCCGGTTCTCCGCTTTGTCAGCTTACGCGACGGCCACATTTTACCATTCAATGATTGGCTGCAATCGTGGTGGTGTCTCGAAACTGGTAGAAATTCTCTGGCGACGTCTCCGAGCATGTGATTGTTGGCCGCGCCAGGCGGCGAGGTCAAGGGCGATGGCTCCGATGGGCTGATCGAGGGTTTCCCATCCGTCGATCTTGCGCATCTGGATCTGGCCGGAGGCGAGGAGCGCCCAAAGCAGCATCGGCACGGTTTCCGGGCAGGGCAGCACGGTCTGGGTCTTGATCCGGCGGCGGAATTCCTCGTTAAGCCGTTCGATGGCGTTTGTGGTCCGGGCCGACTTCCACTGCGACGGATCGAGGCGGGTGAAGCTGAACAGCCGGTCCCCTGCCTCCTCCAGGCTGTCGGCGACCGCTTTGCACTTCAGCCGCCATTTGCGCAGAAACGCCTTGCGGCGTGTTTCAACTTCGGCGGCGGTTTCTGCATAGATCATGTCGCGGTAGTCCTCGGTCAGCTCGTCATGCATGTGCTTGGGCGCATGGCCCAGAAGATTGCGGTGCTTGTGAACCGTGCAGCGCTGGATCGGCAACTCCGCGCCCCAGAGTGCGACGAGGGCTGCCTCAAGGCCGGGGGCGCCGTCCACGATGACGAACTCCGGCTTTTTCAGCCCGCGTGCATCGAGGTCGTCGATGAACTGGCGCCATGCGGCTTTGCTCTCACCGCCCATATTTCTGATGGAAAGCAAGACTTTCTGACCATCGCGACGCACGCCGATAGCCGCCAGAACCGAGATGTTCGTGGCCTTCTTGTCCAGCCGGGTCTTGATGACGGTGCCATCGAGTATCAGCCGAACAATGTCCTCGCCCATGAGGCTGCGCGCTACCCAAGCGTCCCAGTCCACCTTCACCTTGCGCCAGGCACGGCTGACCACGTCCTTGCCCACCGCGCCCTGGAACAGCCCATAGAGCGCCCGTTTTACACGGCGCGTATTGGTGCCTGCAAGGTACACCGAGGCGATCAGGGCTTCGGCCTTCTTCGTCAGCCGCTGATAACGTGGCAGAGCCTTTGACCGCCACTCCTTGGTCTTGCCGTTTTCGGCGGCGACGCGGGCACGCGGCACGCTCACCGTTTCCGTTCCGAAAGTGCCGATTAGCTGGCGTTCACGGTGCCCGTGGCGATAGCCCGCAGGCTTGTCGGCGACCCGGTCATAGCGGCAGCGACCGAGAAACTGCGCCAGTTCCTCTTCAAACACCGCCTCGATCGTGGCGCGGATGTTCTCTCGCAGCCGATCCTCGATCGGATCATACCCAGCCTCATTGGCCAGTAGCGAAAATGCGGAAGTCTCGGTATTCTTGTTCATGGCGTGATCTCCATGGCGGTTGCAGCCGCCGGTTTGGGTGGGTTTCTTTCACCCGGAGATTACGCCGCCTTCAAATTTCCACCACCTTCGCGACACGACCGCAATCGTACATGGCATATTCAGGTGAAACCATGACAAACTGACTGACACAGAAACCTGCTCGACGGAGCTTTCACGGGTCTGCCAGTCTCCGAGAGGAGATCGTCATTCTTCTGAATTGAGGTCCACGGTTCGCCTTCCCGTTCAAACAACACGTCGGATTTTACTGTCGCAGCGTAGAGCTTCACGTTCTTGATTGCTCTTTCTCTGAGCTCGGGGGTTTCCTCGCTCAATGCGACACGAAAGAGTTCGATAGCCAGGAGTTCGGGTTCATTGACCGATATCTTCAACTTTCCAGGCCCCCTGAGGTGCATGCGCTGGCCACATACTGGGACCATCGCGCCATCAATCCGCGCCGTTTTTCAAGCAAATCTGAGCGCTGGTAGGCCAGTTCGACCTCTGATCCGACTCGGTGTGCGAGGCTCATTTCCGCCACTTCGCGCGGCACATTGGCAACCTCTGCCGCCCAGACGCGGAAGGTGGAGCGGAATCCGTGTACGGTAACGCCTTCGACATTCATGCGGCGTAGGAGCATCAGCATCGCCATGTTCGATAGCGGCTTGTGGCGTTTCTGACCTTCGAAGACGTAGTCCGACTGCATGGCTTGCAGCGGCTGCAGGATCGCCACCATTTCATCCGTCAATGGAACCCGGTGCATCTCGCCACCTTTCATTCGCTCCGGCGGGCAGGTCCAAAGGCGGGTGCCACAATCAATCTCGTCCCAGCGCATCTGCAAGACTTCGCTGGTTCTGGAGCCCGTCAGGCAGGTGAACATCAACGCCTTTGCCGCCATCGCATTGCGGGTTTTCAGATCGGCATAGAACGGGGGGACATCCTGCCACGCCATTGCCTTGTGATGCTTTGGCTTGGCTTTCACTTTCGGCAGAACGCCTACGTCCTTGATCGCCGTGATCGGGTTTTCACCCTCTCGAAAGCCCTTCGACTTTGCCACATCCAGGACAATCTTGATCCGCTGCGCCAAGCGGCGCGCAGTTTCGTGCTTTTCCGTCCAGATCGGTGACAGACACATCAGTGCCTCGGGCTGGCCAATGCTATCGACGGGCATGCGACCAATCTTGGGGAATGCGTAGTCGCGCAGCGTGTTGATCCATTGCTGACCATGTTTGGCGTTCTTCCATGTCGGCATGCGCTCGATATGGACTTGTTGCGCGACTTCCTCAAATGTCGGGATTTCCTGGCGGGCATTGTAACGCGGGTTGAGGCCCTGCTTTGCCATGCGCCGATATTCCAACGCACGGTCGCGCGCCTGGTTCAGCGTCACCACATCCGCGCCGCCCAACCCAAAGTCAGTCCGCAGTGGTCCGCCCTTCTTGTTGCGCTGGCCTTTGACGACAACACGGACGATCCAGCGCCGCGCCCCGGAGGGATCAACAACCAGATACAACCCGTTGCCATCGCCATGCCGCCCCGGCCCAAGGTTCTCGACCAGCCTCCTCGTCAGCTTCCCGGCAAGCGTCGCCATAGTTCATACCACGTTCCATACCACTCAAGGAACGCATACCAGACAAATCGAAAGAAATCGAGAGAGAAGCAACAAGGCAGTAAACATCAGCAAAACAGCGAAAAAGATCACCCATGGCGACCCGGTGAAATTCATGATTCTGGTAAGTTGGCGGTGGAAACGAACCCGGCGACCAACTCTCTCCCGTGCAAGTTTCCACCGTGCGGGATCGCTTCGAAATCCTGCGCGCTGTTGAGGGACAAAACCCTCGACCGCCTGACGACTGATCAAATGACGGTATCGCCAGGTTCCTCGCGGCTCAGCTGCCGTACCGCTTCGAGAAGTTCCTCGACCGCTTCCTCGGCAGCGGCAAGCTTGATGGCAACCATCAGATCCTGGCGCCCCGCCATGGCCAAGAACGTGGAGAGCACCTCGTCGGAGTGGCGCGCCAGCGCGATCAGGTGCGCACCGCTCGGACCGTAAGTGCCCGAGAACCAGTTCTTCACTGTTTTCTCGTTGGCCCCCGTCCAGGCCGCCACGGTCTTTACGCCCGCCCGACTATCTCCAAGCGACCGTTTCAAAGCAGCCGCGATTTCTTCAACGAAGCCGCCATTCGTGGGCTGCTCAGCTTTTCCATTATATCCGTTTTCCCTTGGAAAGAACTTGCCCTTTTTCGGAAACGACATTCCACCCTCCTTCGCTTTACATGGACGCGAAGAATTCAGCCGTTGATTCCGACGGGAGCGATGGATTTGCCTGGAATAATGAGGAGATACGGATGTGAGCGGTCGTTGGACGACCCCTTCGGACACGAGCGACGCGCCGCCTGAGAAGGATGTGCCGGCCGTCGCCTACGTGCGAATGTCGACCGATCACCAGAAGTACTCCACCGAGAACCAACTCGATGTCATTCGCAGCTATGCCGAGGCTCGTGGCCTGACGATTCTGCGCACGTTTGAGGACTCCGGCCGGTCGGGACTACGGCTCGACGGCCGCGAGGCACTGCAAAACCTGATGGCCGAAGTCCAATCCGGTCACGCCGATTTCAAGGCGATCCTTGTCTATGACGTCAGCCGCTGGGGCCGGTTTCAGGATGCGGACGAAGGCGCATATCACGAACATGTCTGCTCCCGTGCGGGGATCCGGGTCCACTATTGCGGCGAGCAGTTCGAGAACGACGGCAGCATCGGCTCCAACCTCCTGAAGACCGTCAAACGCGTCATGGCCGGCGAATACAGCCGCGAGCTGTCGGTGAAGGTCTTTGCCGGGCAATGCCGCCTCGTGGAGCTTGGTTATCGCCAGGGCGGCGCGGCCGGATACGGGCTGCGGCGCGTGTTGATCGATGAGCACGGAAACCCCAAGGGCGAACTGTCCCGCGGCGAGCAGAAGAGCCTGCAGACCGACCGTGTGATCCTGGTCCCCGGCCCCGAGGAGGAACAGCGGGTCGTCCAGCGCATGTACGAGATGTTCGTCAACGAGGGGCGGCCTGAGCGCGATATCGCGGAGGTCCTGAACGCCGAAGGTCACCGCACCGATCTCGACCGGCCGTGGACCCGGGCGACCGTCCACCAGGTGCTGACTAACGAAAAATACATCGGAAACAACGTCTTCAACAAGGTGTCGTTCAAGCTGAAGCAGCGCCGTGTCGTGAACCCGCGGGATATGTGGATCCGGGCCGAAGGCGCCTATCCGGCCATCGTGGACAAAGCCCTGTTCCTGCGCGCCCGGGAGATCGTGGATGCACGCAGTCGCCATTTCACGGACGAGGAGCTGCTCAATGCCCTGCGGGCGATCCTGAAACGACAGGGCACGCTGTCCGGCCTGATCATCGACGAAGAGAACGATCTGCCCTCGTCCAGCGCCTATCGCAGTCGGTTTGGAAGCCTGCTGCACGCCTATCGCCTCATCGGCTATGAGCCGGAGCGGGACTACCGCTACATCGAGATTAACAAGGCGCTGCGCGCCGCCCACCCCCAGGTCGTTGAGGAAATCACGGAGGGCGTAGTCGCCCAAGGTGGTTGCGTTTTGCAGGACCCCGACACGCAGCTCTTGCGCGTGAATGACGAATTCACGGTGTCGGTCGTTCTGGCCCGCTGCCAGGCGACGGCAGCTGGCACCTTGCGCTGGCACATCCGGCTCGACACCGGCCTCGTTCCGGACATCACGATTGCTGTGCGGATGAACGAGACCAACGACGCGCCGCGCGACTTCTACCTGCTGCCCAGCATCGACATGACCGACGCGCGCCTGAAGATGGCCGAACAGAACGGCCTTTGGCTCGATGCCTATCGAACGGAAACACTTGACGATTTCTATGCCCTCGCCGGGCGAGCGAAGGTGACGGAGGCGGCATGATGGCAAAGAGCCCGGAAGAACATCACCCGACGGAAGTCACCCTGGTCCCGACCGACCGCATTCGGGTGCTCAATCCACGGGTCCGTAACCCCAGAACGTTCGCGGACATGGTGGAGAACATCGCCAAGATCGGCTTGAAGCGCCCGATCACCGTGACCCGCCGCACCGACACAGATCCGCAGGAGTATGATCTCGTCTGCGGCCAAGGGCGGCTCGAGGCCTTCATTCAGCTGAAGCAGAAAGCCATCCCGGCCATTGTCATCGATGCCGATGAGTCCGACTGCCTCGTCATGAGCCTCGTCGAGAACTGCGCTCGCCGCCAGCATCGCCCAATCGATCTGATGCGGGAGATCGGCACCCTTCGCGAACGCGGCTACAATGATCGCCAGATCAGCGACAAGATCGGCGTTTCGCCGGACTACGTCGGGATGATCGCGGGCCTTTTGGAGCGCGGCGAAGAGCGGCTCGTCACCGCCGTCGAGACGGGTTTGCTGCCGCTCAACCTCGCCATCGACATATCGAAGACCGATGCCGAAGGCGCGCAGCGCGCGCTGATGGATGCCTACACGCAGAAGAAACTGCGCGGAAAGAAACTCGCGGCGGCCCGGCGTCTGATCGAACAGCGCGAGGCGCGTGGAAAGAAGATCCACCCCAAGCAATACGGGCGGGACAGCCGAAACCGGCGACCGCTGACGAGCGAAGCGTTGGTGCGCGCCTACCAGAAGGAAGCGGACCGCCAGAAGCTTCTGATCAAGAAAGCGGAACTGACGCAGGGGCGGCTGCTATTCATCTGCCAGGCATTCCGGACACTCCTCGAGGACGATCATTTCGTGACGCTGCTGCGCGCGGAAGGTCTGGAAACCATGCCCAGCTACCTGCAGGACACCCTCGCCGAGGGGGCAGCGCCATGACCAAGAAGGTTCAGCTCGGCTTCGAGAACGACTGCGTCACGATCCCGGTGGCGGACATCCTGCCGGTCAGGGTGCTGAGCAAATCGATCAAGTCCAGCCGGAAATACACCCAGATCACTGCGTCGATCCGAGAGATCGGTTTGGTCGAGCCGCCGGTTGTTGCTAGGAACGGGGATGCCAGCCGCAGCTGGCTGCTGCTCGATGGACATGTCCGGATCGAAGTCCTCAAAGATCTGGGCCAGGAACAGGTCGAATGCCTCGTGTCCACCGACGATGAGGCCTTCACCTACAACAAGCGGATCAGCCGCATCGCGCCCATTCAGGAGCACCGGATGATCCTGAAAGCAATAGAGCGCGGTGTCTCGGAGGAAAAGATCGCGGCGGCGCTGGACCTCAATCCGCGCAGCATCCAGCGCAAGGTCAAGCTGCTCGACGGCATTTGCCCGGAAGCCGTGGCGATCCTAAAGGACAAGGCCTGTACTGCGGCAGTGTTCACCACGCTGCGCAAGATGATCCCCTTGCGCCAGATCGAAGCCGCAGAGCTCATGGTGAACGCCAACAACTACTCCGTCGCCTACATCTCGGCGATCCTCGCCGGAACACCGCAGGCCCAGCTGGTCGAGGCGAACAAGCCAAAACGAATCAACGGCGTTACACCGCAGGCCGTCGCTCGGATGGAAAAGGAGCTTGCCCGGCTTCAGGAAGGGATCACCCAGATCCAAGACACCTATGGCCAGGACCACCTCCAGCTGACCGTGCTCCGTGGCTACGTCGGCAAGCTCCTCGGGAACGCGCGCGTGGTTCGTTATCTAATGCAGACGCGCCCTGAGTTCCTGTCCGAGTTTCAAACCATTGCCGAGATGGAGTCGGTGGTGCCTGCCGAGGTGGAATAACCAGCCGGCCGATCCAATGGGGACCCGGACCCGATAAGCGCGGGGACCGCAGGAGACGCCGGACTGTGGGCCGGATCGAGCGCGGCGGTGGGGATGGCGGCGAACCCGCTCGGAGCCCACCAGGCTGGCTTGAGTTTTCGCCGGCCGCGCGGCCGCACAGCGGCGGCGATATTCGCAGGCGTGCTGAGGAAGTGCGCGAGTCGGCACGCCTGCTTCACCACCAGCGGTCCGGTTCTATTCATTCGAGCAAACACCCGAAACATCGCAGGATTTCGATTGAACCCGAAACGACTCCCCGCTAGCGTGCAGTCAGCACAAAAAATGGGCGCGTACATAAATCATGCGCGCCGAGTCGGGAGTGCGCAGTGAATAACAGCAAGTCGGAGCTTCGTTGGGGGGTCGCACAGCGCCTAGAGTTCATCGAGTTCCGATTGTTTTGGGAGGGGCATGTGAACCGCAGCGATTTGATGGAGCAGTTTGGACTATCGGTGAACCAAGCGTCCGCCGACCTGAACCGCTACATCAGTCTGGCTCCGGACAACATGGTCTACGACAAGAGTGCGCGGACGTATGTCCGAGGTCCCGATTATGCTGCACAGTTCCTGCAACCAGATGCCAGCCGCTACCTCGCACAGCTTCGATCTTTGGCTGACGGTCTCCTGGACAGCGACGACGCATGGATTGCTCAACTACCAGCCTATGACGCCGCACCAACACCGGCCCGTGGTGTTAACCCTGTCATCCTGCGATCCGTTGTCAGTGCCATCCGTGGCTCTGAAGCGATCGAGGTGAAGTATCAGTCCCTCTCGCGCCCGGAGCCGAGCTGGCGGTGGATCGCGCCTCACGCCATTGGGTTCGATGGCTTTCGGTGGCACACCCGGGCGTTCTGTAAAACCGACGAAGTTTTCAAGGACTTCCTGCTTTCGCGCATCCTCCAGACACGCGGTGTGCAGGCCAGCGGAATTACGGATGCGGCCGATGCCGATTGGCAAGAGCACGTCACGCTTGAGATTGCTCCCCACCCCGAACTCTCTGAAAACCAGAAGAATGTGATCGCGCTCGACTATGGAATGCGCGGTGGCAGGGCGAAAATCAAAGTTCGACGCGCTCTCCTCTACTATGCTCTGAAACGTCTCGGACTCGATACAGTGCCCTCGGCACGTAGGCCGCAAGACCAACAGATCGTGCTTCTCAACCGGGAGGCCATTAATGCAGATCATCGATAACACCTCCCACCTTCTCGGCGATGACCTAAAGGGTTCTCTTGGCAAAGGGGCCCGGTTGCGGATCGCTGCCTCCTGCTTCTCGATCTACGCCTTCGAGGCTCTGAAGTCCGAACTCGCAAAAGTCGACGGCCTACAGTTTGTCTTCACAGCACCAACATTCGTACCGACAGAGGTGACGGACCGCCTGCGAAAGGAACGCCGGGAATTCTTCATTCCCAAGGCACAACGAGAAAGCGGGCTTTATGGCACGGAGTTCGAGATCCAACTGCGCAATAAACTCACGCAACGCGCAGTGGCTCGTGAATGCGCAGATTGGATCCGCAAGAAAGCCAGTTTCCGCTCCAACACGACGAAGGCACCGATGCAGCAGTTGATGCATGTTTCCGGGCCTGAAGGCGATGTGGCCTACATGCCCATCAGCGGCTTCACAGCCGTGGATCTCGGGTACCAGAAGGGCGATGCTGTATCCAACTTCGTTACCCGCTTCGATGATCCAGCGCATGCGAAGACGTACCTTCACCTTTTCGATCAGATCTGGTCGGACCCGGACAAAGTGAAGGATGTAACCTCAGCAATCTGCGAGCACATTGAGTCCGTCTATCAGGAGAACTCGCCTGAGCGCATCTACTTCATGATGCTCTACAACATCTTCCACGACTTCCTCGATGAGGTCGATGAAGATGTCCTGCCGAATGATCTCACGGGCTATCAAGATAGCCTGGTCTGGAACAAGCTCTTCAACTACCAGAAGGACGCTGCGACAGGGATCATCAACAAGCTCGAGACCTACAACGGGTGCATTCTCGCGGACTCTGTTGGTCTCGGAAAAACCTTCACCGCATTGGCCGTCGTCAAATACTATGAACTGCGGAACCGTTCAGTACTCGTTCTCTGCCCCAAAAAGCTCGCGGACAACTGGCGGAACTACAACACTAACCTCACAACAAACATTTTCGCGAAGGACAGATTCAACTACGATGTTCTCTGCCATACTGATCTGTCCCGCACATCAGGCGAGTCCTTCGGCATCCCCCTCAATCGCGTGAACTGGGGCAATTATGATCTTGTCGTGATCGACGAGTCCCACAACTTCCGCAACAACGATGTCTACAAAGACCGCGAGACTCGTTACCAGAAGCTGATGAACAAGGTCATCCGCGCTGGCGTGAAGACCAAGGTCCTTATGCTTTCCGCAACCCCAGTGAACAACCGGTTCACGGACCTTCGCAACCAGCTTGCTCTTGCGTACGAAGGGCAGTCCGAGGCGCTAAGCAAGAACCTGAAAACTCAGGCCAGCGTTGAAGAGATCTTCCGACGAGCCCAGAAGGCCTTCAATGAATGGTCTTCCCTTCCGCCCGAGGAAAGAACTGCCGCGTCGATCCTGAAGGCGCTCGACTTCGATTTCTTTGAACTCCTCGACGCCGTCACCATAGCTCGGTCACGAAAGCATATTGAAACGTTCTACGACACGAAGGACATCGGGGAGTTTCCCGAGCGGCGCAAGCCGCTTTCGTTCCACCGCCCGATTACCGAGCGGACCGATGTGATGGGATTCAACGACATCTTCACCCAGCTTTCGGTGCTGAAGCTCGCGGTCTACGCCCCGATCAGCTACATCCTGCCCAGCCGTCTGAGGAAGTATGAGGAGATCTACGATACGCAGGTCGAGGGTGGACGCGGCAAACTCAGGCAGGCTGATCGGGAGCGCAGCCTGCAGGCGCTAATGACGACCAACCTGCTGAAGCGGTTGGAAAGCTCGGTGGCTGCATTCCGCCTCACGCTTCGATCACTCGGCAGCAACATCTCGCGCACGCTCGATGCCATCGATGAGTTCGAGAAGACAGGCCGCAGTGATAGCGTCAGTGATCACCTCGCGGAAATGAGCGACTTCGACCCGGAAGACGATGACCTCTCCGGCCTCGACGAATTCACTGTCGGTAAGAAGGTTCAGATCAGTCTCGCTGACATGGACCTGCCGTCCTGGAAACACGATCTCGCAGCCGACCTTGTTCTCATCGAGGACCTGATCGCATCGATGGAAAAGGTCAAGCCTTCTGACGACGCCAAGCTTCAGCACTTGCTCGCCGTTATCAGGCAGAAAATCGATGAGCCGCTGAACCCCGGAAACAATAAGGTTCTGGTCTTCACAGCTTTCGCGGACACCGCCAATTACCTCTACGACAACCTGGCGCCCTTTGCACAGCAACTCGGGCTGCATGTCGGCAAGGTCACAGGGTCGGACGCGCCAAAGACCACGCTTAAGAGAAACTTTGATTTCCAGAGTGTCCTGACGCTGTTCTCACCACGGTCGAAGGAAAAGGACATCGTTTTACCGAACGAGCCGGGCGAGTTGGATATCCTTATCGGCACCGACTGCATCTCGGAAGGCCAAAACCTTCAGGACTGCGACTTTCTTGTTAACTACGACATCCACTGGAACCCGGTCCGTATCATCCAGCGGTTCGGCCGGATCGATCGTATCGGCTCGCCAAACACTCAGATCCAGCTGGCCAACTACTGGCCAGACATCTCGCTGGACGCGTACATCAACCTCAAGGAGCGCGTCGAAAACCGGATGGTAATCACCGACATCACCGCCACCGGCGAAGACAACGTATTATCTGCCAAATCCAGCGATATTGCCTACCGCAAGAAGCAGTTGCAGCGGCTACAGGAAGAGGTGATCGAGCTTGAGGACGTGAAGACCGGCATCTCGATCACCGATCTTGGCCTGAACGAATTTCGGATGGACTTGCTCAACTACGTCAAGGAGCGCGGCGAGCTCGACAATGTTCCCTTCGGCTTGCACGCCGTCGTGCCGGCGCAATCGGACCTCGGCCTGCAACCGGGCGTGATTTTCGCGCTGAAGAACATCCACGACAGCGTCAATCTCAACCAACAGAACAGGTTGCATCCCTACTACCTTGTCTACATCGGCGACGATGGTGAGATCGTCGCTGACCATACCGAAGTGAAGCGCTTGCTCGATCTGATACGCACCAGTTGCAAAGGGCGAAGCGAGCCGGTCCCTGAAGTCTGCCGCATCTTCAATGACCGCACGAACGATGGGCGCGACATGGAGCGCTACTCCGACCTGCTCAGCCAGGCCATCCGCTCGATGATCGAGGTGAAGGAAGAAAAGGATATCGAAAGCCTGTTCAGCGGCGGTCAGACCACGGCGCTGACCCATACCATCAAGGGGCTGGACGACTTCGAGCTGATAGGCTTCCTGGTGATTGAGGGGGGCAGCGGGTGACACTCTACGACTGGCCCCGCGCCGCCGCTTTCGGGCGCGTGATCCCCAAGAATAAGATTTACGAACATTCCAGTGCGAATACTGCGCTCAAGGACCTCTTCGTGCGCGACGTCGATCGGATTATCTGGTCCCACAAACTATCACCGGAGACGTTGAGGCTAGAGCCCAGCAAGAAAGTCCCGGAGATCCAAGTGTTCCGCATCATCGTGCGGACCGCAACGCTGGACCACCACGTGTTGCGGGCCATCGACAAGGCCATTCCCTTCCCGTTGATTTTTGAACTGGTCCATGCCAGCCGGGTCAAAATGACAGCGGCCTACAAACGGCCAAGCGAAGCAGATAGCGCCCGTTGGGTCGTCGGTGACTATTTCGAAGGAGATTGGCAGCCTGAGGAGACGTCGCGGTCGCCGCTTCCCGTGGCGCTAAATATGGGGACGCTCTACGAACAGCTGCTGGAGCCGTTGGTGGAGGCGCAGACGGCGCGGCTGGTCCCCAGTACTGGAGAAGCGTCACAAGCCCCCCCCTCCACCGCAGCGCCCGAGAGCACTGTCTCACTAGAGGAGCGGATCGCCCAGGCGGAGGCAATTAAGATGCAGGCGCGCGAGGTCGACCGGATAAAGGTGCGGCTGGCACGAGAAAAGCAATTCAACAAGCGTGTGGCGATCAATGCAGAGCTGCGCAGAGCAAAACAAGAGCTGGAGCGGCTGAAGATGGGCAATCCTGCCGCCGCGAAAGCCGACGATTAAGAGGATGAGTATGGACAAGCTGAAGATGCACAGCCCCGACCTGAGCCAGGACAACATCGCGAAGATCCGCGAGCTGTTCCCTGGCTGCGTGACCGAGGCGCGGGACGAGACGTCGGGGGCGGTGCGTCTGGCGGTAGACTTCGATCAGCTGCGTCAGGAGCTGAGCGACCACATAGTGGAGGGGCCGCAGGAGCGTTATCGACTGGACTGGCCGGGGAAACGCGAGGCGCTAGCGCTCGCGAATGCGCCGATTGCCAAAACGCTGCGCCCCTGCCGGGAGGAGAGCGTAGATTTCGACGGCACCCATAACCTCTTTATCGAAGGCGACAATCTAGAAACTATTAAACTCCTTCAAGGAAGTCACCTTGGAAAGGTCAAGTTAATATATTTAGACCCCCCATACAACACGGGTAGCGATTTCATATATGAGGATGATTTTTGTGAGGATTATTCATCTTATCTAGTCCGGAGCGAGCAGGTTGATCCCTCAGGAAATAAGCTCGTGTCAAATTCTGAAGCAAACGGGCGTTTTCATTCGGACTGGCTGTCTATGATGTATGCTCGGGTTCGCGTGGCGCGTAATCTACTGTCCGAGGATGGCGTCATTGCAGTCCATATGGATGAGAACGAATATTCGAATCTTGAGAAGATGCTCACTGAGGTGTTTGGGGAAAAGAACAATCTTGGGACCATAGTCTGGGACAAGCGCAATCCAAAAGGAGACTCCACGCGTGTCGCCCAGCAGCATGAATACATTTCTATATACGCTAAGGATTATGAGTGCTTTAAGCAAAAAGTTGATTTTCGGCGCCCTAAGCAAAATGCTCAAATCATGTTGGATAAAGCTTCTACCATGATTAAGCAACACGGCGGGATAAATTCTGCCAGCCGCGGTGCCTTCAAAAAATGGCTTTCTGCTCAAGATTTCTCCGGCGGAGAGAAGGCATATTCATTGATAGATGAGAAAGGGGATGTCTACCGTACTGTTTCAATGGCGTGGCCGAACAAAAAGAAAGCGCCTGATGAGTACTTCATTCCCTTGGTTCATCCAGTTACCGGTAAGGAATGCCCTGTCCCGGAAAGAGGGTGGAGAAACCCACCTAAGACTATGAAATCTCTTCTCGATGCAGGCCAGATCGTCTTCGGTCCCGATGAAAGCACTCAGCCCACCAGAAAGTACCTCCTAAAGGAGAATACAAAAGAAAATATTTCTAGTCTTATGTACTTTGGCGGGAGCGATGATGCGTTATTTTCGGAAATTGATCTCGTATTTGACAATCCGAAACCCGTTCAAGTGGCGCGGCGGATCATTCAATCAATAACATCTGGGAACGATACTGTACTTGATTTCTTTGCCGGATCCGGAACTTGCGCGCACGCGGTTATGCAGCTCAACGCTTCTAACGGCACTAATCTCAGATTCATTATGGCGCAGCTAGCAGAGCCTATTTCCGACAGTAGTGTCGTAACAAAAACGGGCTGTCGGACAATTTCAGATCTTTGCAAGGAACGCATCCGTCGGGCTGCAAAGAAAGTTGCTGATGGGGACAGCCATCCAAAATGGAACCGCGATATCGGGTTCCGGGTCCTAAAGGTGGACACCTCCAACATGAAGGACGTCTACTACCGCCCGGACGAGCTGAAGCAGTCGGACCTGCTCGACATGGTCGACAACGTGAAGGAGGGCCGCACGGCCGAGGACTTGCTGTTCCAGGTGTTGGTCGATTGGGGCGTGGACCTGACGCTGCCCATCCGCCGCGAGACGGTGCAGGGCAAGACCGTGTTCTTCGTCGACGACAACGCCCTTGTCGCCTGCTTCGACCGCGGCATCACCGAGGATCTGGTGAAAGAGCTGGCGGGCCACGAACCCCTGCGCGTCGTCTTCCGCGACAACGGCTTCGTCTCGGACGCGGTGAAGATCAACGTCGAACAGATCTTCCGCCAGCTCTCGCCCACCACCGACGTCAAGTCGATCTGAGGGCGCGCCATGAAGCTCAAGTTCAAGGTCCAGCCCTATCAGACCAATGCCGTCAACGATGTGGTCGACTGTTTCGCCGGTCAGCCGATGACCACTGGCCTGACCTACCGCATCGACCCCGGCCGCAAGGCGCAGTCCAGCGCCTTCGGGGAAGGCTTCAAGAACGCCGACCTAGCGCTGACCGACGTGCAGATCCTGGAGAACATCCAGAAGGTCCAGCGGCGCCAGAACCTGCCCGCCTCGCAGTCGTTGACGGACTTCACGACCTTCGACGGCAAAGGCTCCCGCGTTCCCGTCAAGGCGGCCTACAAGCGCGACGCGCTGGCCGCGACCCGAGTTCACCTCGACGTCGAGATGGAGACCGGCACGGGCAAGACCTACTGCTACATCAAGACCATCTTCGAGATGAACAAGCGCTACGGATGGTCGAAATTCATCATCATGGTGCCGTCGATCGCCATTCGCGAAGGGGTCTACAAGTCGCTGCAGATCACCGCCGACCACTTCACCGAGAGCTACGGCAAGAAGGCGCGGTTCTTCATCTACAATTCCAAGCGCCTGCACGAGCTGGAGAGCTTTTCGTCCGACGCCGGCATCAACGTGATGGTGATCAACATCCAGGCGTTCAATGCGCGAGGAGCCGACAACCGGCGCATCTACGAGGAGCTGGACGACTTCCAGTCGCGCAAGCCCATCGACGTGATCGCCTCGAACCGACCGATCCTGATCCTGGACGAGCCGCAGAAGATGGAAGGCGCGGCGACGATGGAGGCGCTGCCGAAATTCAAGCCGCTGTTCATCATGCGCTATTCGGCAACCCACCGGACCCAGCACAACCGCGTTCACCGTCTGGACGCTTTGGACGCCTACAACCAGAAGCTAGTGAAGAAGATCGCGGTGCGCGGCATCCAGACCCGCGGGCTAGCCGGCACCAACGCCTACCTGTACCTGGAAGGCATCGACATCTCGAAGAAGGCCCCCGTGGCGCGGATCGAGATGGAGGTGAAGTTGAAGTCGGGCGAGATCAAGCGCCAGCTTCGGCGGCTGGAGTTCCGCGACGATCTGTTCGTGGAGTCGGGCGAGCTGGACCAGTATCGCGGCTTCACAATCAGCCAGATTGACGCCGTCAACGACACGGTAGAATTCACCAACGGGGAAGTGCTGAGGGCTGGTGAGGCCAACGGCGATGTCTCCGAGCGCGACATCCGCCGTATCCAGATCCGCGAGACGATCAAGGCTCACCTAGACAAGGAAAAGCAGCTGTTCGCGCAGGGCATCAAGGTCCTGTCGCTGTTCTTCATCGACGAGGTGGTTAAGTATCGGGACTACGACCAAGCCGACACGAAGGGGGAATATGCCCGGATCTTCGAGCAAGAATACGAGTTGCTGAAAGCTGAATACCTGTTCGAGCTCGCAATCGACAATGAAGCGTACCGGAAATATCTCGCCAGCATCGACTCCACCGAGACCCACAATGGCTATTTCTCCATCGACAAGAAAACTGGCCGAGACATCGATGGGTCCATCAAGCAGGAGAAAGACGCCGAAACTGGTCGTAAAGTTGGCGTATCTCAGGATGTGGACGCTTATGATCTTATCTTGAAGAAAAAGGAGCGGCTGCTCTCCTTCGAGGAACCTACGCGGTTCATCTTCTCACACTCGGCGCTGCGCGAAGGCTGGGACAACCCGAACGTTTTCGTCATGTGCATGCTGAAGCACAGCGACAACACCATCTCCCGGCGCCAGGAAGTGGGGCGTGGCCTGCGGCTAAGCGTCGATCAGCACGGGGACAGGATGGACCACCCGGCAGTGGTGCATGACATCAACGTGCTGAACGTCGTGGCGAGCGAGAGCTACAAGGACTTCGTGGCCGGGCTCCAGAAGGAGATCGCGGAAACCCTATCGTCGCGTCCGCGGCAGGCAACCGAGGAGTACTTCACCGGCAAGACACTCGCGACCGAGGATGGCACGGTTGAGGTGACTGCCGCCATGGCAAAGCAAATATACCGCTACTTGGTTAAGAATGACTACACGGACGATGCGGATCAGATTGCGGACGCCTATCACGAGGCCAAGGCCGAGGGGAAACTGGCCGACCTGCCCGACGACTTGAAGCCGCACGCGGAGCAGGTATTCCAGCTCATCGAGAGCGTCTTCAGCGACGCGCAACTGCCCAAGGTCGATGATGGTCGCAAGCCCAAGACCAACCCCCTCAATGCCAATTTCGAGAAAAAGGAGTTCCAAGAGCTATGGGCGCGGATCAACCGAAAGGCGGTCTATCGGGTGGAGTTCGATTCAGAGGAGCTTACCCGCAAGTGCATCAGCGCGCTGGACAGCCAGCTGCGGGTCACCCCCTTGCAGTACACCGTTCAGGTCGGCGTACAAAACGACGGTTTGACCGACGGCCAGCTTCGCAGCGGCGACGGCTTCTCTGTCACGAACACGACGACCGAGCGCGGGGACTCAATCCATTCGCTCGTGAAGTACGACCTCGTAGGGAAGGTAGCTGAGAACGCACAGTTGACGCGAGACTCAGCTGCGAAGATTCTCGGCCAGATCACATCGGCGGTTTTCGAGCAATTCACAAAGAACCCGGAGCACTTTATCGCCGAGGCGTCGCGAATCATCGCCGAGCAGAAGGCTGCCATGGTGATCGAGCGTCTGGCTTATGACGAAGTCGACGAGCGATACGATGTCGACATCTTCACTGCGAACCAGACTGGCCAAGATTTCTCCCGAGCCACTGCGAAACTCAAGAACCACGTTTACGACTATGCGATCACTGATTCCGAAGTCGAGAGAGATTTCGTGAAGGAGTTGGACACAAGTAGCGAGGTCGTGGTGTACGCCAAACTCCCACGTGGGTTCCTAATCCCGACCCCGGTCGGGGACTACAACCCTGATTGGGCGATCTCCTTCAAAACTGGCAGCGTGCGGCACATCTACTTCGTTGCTGAAACCAAGGGCACAATGTCCAGCATGAAATTGCGCGAGATCGAGAAGACCAAGATCGAGTGCGCCCGCAAGTTCTTCGGCGAACTAAATCTGCAGGTAGCTAAGGCCCACGTAAAATATGAGGTGATCACGAATTATAATCAGCTCATGGATATCGCGGGATTCAAAAAATAATTTGGAATCCAAGATTGATTATTTCAGGTGTGCGCCTGACACAAACTCCGAGAAGGCAAATTTTCCGATATGTTTCGGAGCATCGGTACCATTAAATGAAAACAACGAAAGAGTGTCAGCATCATCACGAAATGGGCTCTTTTGCCTTACATTATAGGCAATTGTCATTGGTATGCCGCATGACCTGGAAACGCTATGAATCAACTGAAAGTTTGGAAAGTCTTGACGGTATGGAGTCCATTTATCTAGTGAGATATACGACCGCTTTAGCTCCACGAACTCTGCCGGGACGAGTTCAGTCTTTCTTCTGAACAAATCAATATCCGATACTGTAATCGCCCCTAAGTTGGCGCGTTGCCAGTTGTGATAGGCGCTGCTTGAGGCATCGTTCAGTGCCTTCAACGTGGCCCCAGAGCTTGTGGGAAGGCCAAGATCACGCAAGGCAGCTTTCAGATCAGGCAACGAAATTCGCTTCAGAGGAGCTCCACCAACCGCAAAATCAACAAAATCGATTTCTTTTACTGTATCATCAAAATAAATCTCAACCCAGGGCAGCCCTGCTACAACGGAAATCCTTTTCACAAGACCTTTTATTTCCAACTGTGGAGTCCACGAACGGCCGGCCACCAAGGCGACCACTATGGGACTGGAATCTCGATCACCGTAAATCAATGTCCATGCGTTTCCGGTCACCCACATAAAAAAGTGGTCTTTAGTGTTATCCAGTTTCTGGTAGACGGCATTGCTTTGATAGTAGTGCATGGTGCTTCCAAGGTACGATTGATTGTGTGTATCGCCTGCCCTGCGCTGTAACAAGCAACCACGAAGCTTGCCGGCTACTCGAAGCTCAAAAAATCTATGCACTCACCTAAACTTGCAGCCCCACAAAGCCGTCCTGTCGGCGGTGCGGAAGTTGCCTTGCAGTTGGAACTTATCGACCGCCGTCAGCGTCACCATCACCCACAGCCAGAGAGCCGTCACCTCCAAGACATACTCGCCAGTGATTTCGCCGTAGGATCCTTGGATTTCAGTCGTTTCGTTCAGCACGCCCTCACTTGCTCCCGCATCACCCCATAGTCCCCCATCATCTCGACGACGGCCGATCCGTCCGGAAGCGCCGTCAATTCCTCGGCCGCCCGCGCCTGAAACTCCCTGCTGTATTCCACAACCGGCGGACACACTGCCACGCCGCCGGGGTCAAAACCCGCCGTCGCGCAACCGGTCAACAAGCTCGTCGCGATTACGAGGACGGCGAGCCGCCGCCTCCAGCATCCTTCTCTGAGCTTCATTGGCTTTCTCCCTGGTGTCTAAGCGTTCCGCCAGGCGACCGGCGCGCTCGCCGGAGCGGCGCAGGGCAAGCAGGAACAGAAGGATCGCGAAGACGATCACACCATGACGCAGCGCGACTCTCGCCCATGGAGCAGCGGCGATCCCGCCGAGAATGTAGGCGATCATCGCTGTCCCCGGCCCCAGTCGTCGAGGCGGGCGTAGATCGTGACCGCGATGCCACCGAGGGCCACCGCGATGAATACCCAGCGAAGCGTGTCGAGATACGGAACCAGCGGCAGGATCGCGGTCTGCGTCTCAGCAAGCACCTGCTGAGCCACCTCCACGCCAGCTGCGCCCAGCGTTGCCACACCCGCGGCCCCACCGCCTTTCATGGTACGGCTTTGCGCCAGAACCTCGCGCGCCGGCGGGGTTTCGGCTGCAAATGCCGTCGCCCGGACCGGGAACCGCTCGCCCCACTGGCGCGAGGGGCCGAGGTCGACATGCATGAAGCCGGAGCGCGGGTAGAAGCCGAAACCCAGGAACCCGACCTCCCGTGCCGCCACCTCGAAAGCCGCCGGATCGTGGTTCGACATGGCGATGTCGAAAGCCGCACCATCCAAATGCTTCGAGCGGGTTGCGCCGCCCACTGCGCGGTTGTGCTCTGGGCTGCGGTAGGCCGAGCGAACGATCAGCGGCTTGCCTAGCCGGTCGCGCAGCGCCTGCAGCTTGTCGAGAGCGGGCTCGTTGATCAGCAGTTTTCCGGTACCGCGGCAGGCAATTTCGGCCGGCGAGAAGTTGGTCCAGCGCCAGGCGCCGTCCGGCACGTCGCGCCAATGGTCAAAAAAGGTCGTGGTCATCGGGTCCTCCAGAATCGAAAAACCCGCCTCGGAGGGCGGGTGTGGTGAGCGGGTGAATGTTGGAGTTGGTCTACGGCGATCCACCGAAGATCTTGAGCTTCAGTGCAATCCCGGCGAGGAGCGCCAGCATCATCCCCGTGGTGATGAGATGGACAGCGGTCTGGACGGCCGTGCGCCGAACGAAGCGAATGCAGTCGAGAAGTGAACGGAGATCGCGGATGTCGAGGGCGGCGTCCTTGCCATCGATCCCAGCATCGGCAAGCGCCCGTTTGGCACCTGCTTCAGCCGCGCGCGTCAGCATGGCCTGGAATTCGATTTCGGACATACGCATGTCGCCCTGATCGGCTCGAGGTGGCGTCATGACGAGATAATTCCAACCTCTGTCGGCAGCGCGGCCGTGGTCCAGGGCGTGCTGTCGGCCGGGTTTACATCCCATGTCGAATAAACCGGCGACGGCATATCGGCGGACGGCGTACCGGGAGATGCGTCATAGTCCACGCCCCCGATTCTAAGGAACCCCGCAATGCCGGTCGGCCCGGCCGTGCCAAGCTGGGCCAGCTGTTTCACATGCACACCTGCGATGGTCGATGCCCCGGCGGGTCCAGTTGGCCCCGACAGCGAAAACGACATGCGTTGACCGGCAATATCGCTCGCCGCGCGGGTGGTGATGTCGCCGTCCTTCACGGCATCGACGCCGCCTGAGAAGGCATCATAGGTCGCAACCAGATCGGGCGTGCGCCGAGCAAACCGCCGCCCAATGGTTGAGACGCCGTCGAGCACTGCGATATGGGCGTAATAGCAGGTGGCCGGGTTGTAGAAATCAAAGAGCCCGTGGTTCTTCCAGACACAACGAACGGGTCGGCCCTTGCCTCCGGTGTTCGCTGCTGTTGCGCTGCTCTGCAGGACCCCGTCGGTGTAAAACTCAATGGTGATGTCAGCGCCGACCGCAATTTTCACATCGATCCAATAGACCTGGTTCGTGGCAGCAGTGAAGGACGAGGCTCCATCGACATTGGTGTCACCCATTGCCATGGCGTGATACTTCTCATCGTCGCGCTCGGTTCGGACACGCGCGATCAGCGCATTCGTATCGTCGTAGAACTCCAAAAAGGTGCCGTCTGTACCGATAATGTGGGCGTTGACCGACGGAGCCTTGTATCGAAATCCCAGCCAGACATCACCGGCCGGCACAGACCACGAGGCCGAAAAAGGGACCGCGCTCGTCTCGCCCGTGTTGATCCGAACGCAGTTGACGTCGAGGTCGGCGTCAAAACCGGCGGCGTCGGTGCTGATGCGACCCTCGACGCCTGCAAGGTCGGTGACCTGGTGTCCGAGATGGAGGATGTGGCTCATGGAATTACCTCGATATAGAGTGTGGCTTCGGCGGCAGTGAGACGCGACTGGCCGCCCCATTCGTTGAAAATGTCGATGTCCGGTATGGTGAGGCGCGTATCGCTGCCAAAACCGAGCCAGAGTTGCGCCTCTGCGATTGTCAGCTGTAGTGCCCCGCCGCGATCGAGGAAGATCGCTGTCTCGGCGACCGTCAGACGCGCGTCAGCCCCGATCTCGGTCCAGGTTGAGACCTCGGCCACTTTGATGCCATCGGGCATGAAGAGCCGGATCGAGCGGGCTTGCCACGCCTCGTAGCTGATTGTCCCGGTCGTTCGGCGCGCTTGCACACGGACCTCGAAATGCTTCGTACCAGTGGGCGCTGCAAGGATCGGCACATCCTCCTTGGTCAGCGTCAGGCTGTTAGCGGCGCCCACATCAATCACGGCAGCTGGTGGTTCCAGCGTTGCATCGGTATCGGGGTCAACCCAGCGGATCTCGACCGCGTAAGTGATACCTGGTTCAGGCCCGATGTCCGCCGCGTCATAGGCGTCGAATACGCTGCTGGTCTGGGTGAGCCTGTCACGATGGGACCAGGTCAGAAGGACCGGCCCGAGGTTCAACACGTTCGGGTTTACGACCGACACACCATTGCCGCGCAGATCACCGGGGGGCAGCGGACGGATCGCGCGGCTAGCCAGCATCACGGCGTCTTCAGGAGCCTGTGCGAGTGGAAGCGTCCCAAAGCCGGTCTCGGGCAGCATCTTGATTGTCACCGTCTCTCCGGCAGCGAACCCCGCCTCTGACGCATTTGCCAACTGCTGCCAGCAGATGATCGGCGTGCCCGCGGGATGGGCTAGCGGCACCGTGTCGAGACAGCCGCGCCCAACCGTCAGCGCCGTGGCACTGACCCCGTCGATCCGAACCAACTCGTCGCCGATCGCGGCCAGCGTGCCGATGGCCACGTCTTCAAGTCCGGTCCAGTTCCCGACGGTCAGCACGCTTTCGGCCGGATCGTCGCTGACGTCTGAGACCAGTAATGCCGTCGGCACGAACTCGACCGCCTCTTCGAGTGTATACCCCGCCCCGCTGTCGCTCCAGACCTGCGCCGAGAGCGCATCCGCCGAGGGACGTTCCCCGGCCGCGACGATCGCACCCACACCGGGGTCCTCATCCAGAAGCGCGTCCGCCTGTGCGTGCCCTAGTTCCTGAACCAGCAACCAGTATGGCGCTTCCGCCACCCAGCGGCGCGTCAGCGGCTTGGGCGGCAGGATAAGGCTCCCCGGATCGCCGCTTTCGCCGCCCACAAGGGCGGTCTCGCCAAGGCCGAAGACATCCTCCGCGATCTTGAGGCGGACGCCATTGGCGCGCCCGTCACCATGGTCGATCTCAACGATGCGGACCACGACGCCCTCAAGCCCACGCCTTGGGTTTGACAAAACGATCACGTCGCCCGGATCGAGATTGGCTCCAGCACGGCTGACCGTGATCTCGCCCGACAGGATCGGCGCGGAGAGCGCCCGCAGGTCGCGCTCAGCGACCCGGACTGCAAGGGACTCGAAGCGAATGCCCGGGTAATCGACCGTGGCGCTCACCACCTGACCCAGATCCTGGACAAGGGCTGTGTCGGTCACGCTGACCGATCCGGTCTGATCCGTGCGGGCGTCAGAAAACTTCGCCGTCACCGAGTTCACGAGATCAGCGGCTTCGCGACGGCCAAGCTCGCCCCAATCGACGACATTGGTCTCATCGAAGACCGGTAGCGTCTCGGGATCATAATCAGCGCGGATCAGGCGCAACTCCCAGCGACCGGAGCGGCGATCGACATAGAGATAGGCGTCGATGTGCTTCAGCACGTCGGCAATGAAATCCTCGATGGTCGATTCCCGCTGCCAGAGGAGCGAGAGCCCAAAACCCTCGGAGAAGAGCGCATCTGCGGCGACGGCGAAGCTGGGGCCGATGTCAGAGAACGTATGCCCGAGCCCCCAATCCCCATTGGTCAGGCATTCCCGGATGATGTGCGCGGGGTTCATGTCGGGGCCTTGCCCGAAGGCCGCACGCAGCGAGGCCACCAGCGCATCCGGATCGCCCGGCGGCACAACCGGCACGCCATCGACGGGCGTGTTGTCGATTTGGGCGGTGGCGCTGGTGTCCGAGAGCGCGATGTTGAAGGCGAAGACATCGACCTCCGAGATGCCGGACAGCGTGGCAATCGCCGACTGCAGGGTCGAGGCCGGGCTTGGTTCCCCATCGGTGACAAAGATCAGGATCCGGCGTTTGCCGTCTGAACCATTGAAGAACGTTCCCGCCTGGCTGACGGCCACTCCGAAATCCGTTCCGCCGCTCACGGAGCTTGAGAGCGCGTCGACCCAGTCCTTCAGCTCCCCGTAGGCCGTGGCATCGGCGTTGCGCCGCAGGATCGTGCCGGACACGGAGGAGTTCCAGGTCACGATCTGGATGTCGTTGGGTTCGAGAGCGTTCTCACCGATCTCTTCGACCAGCCGAGAGACGGCAGCAATCTGCGCCGCCATGCGCGATCCCGACATCGAGCCCGAGGCGTCCATAGCGATGTAGATTGCGGCATCGCCGATCCGGACTTCCGGTACGATCTGTGCTTTCTCCGGATACCATTGCGGGCCGCCATCCTCGGCCTTCAGAATCCGCGTCAGGCGCACCGACCAGGGCTTGAGATAGGGATTGAGGCCGAGAAACACCTGCCGCAGCACGAGGCTGCAGATCCCGCGATAGCCTGGCACATCCGCGCCGGCTCGTGACGCGAGGTAGTCATTTTGCGCCTGGGTCGGCGCTCCCATCAATACGTCGATGTCGCCGACGATGCCGCCTTCGCGCTTCTCTCCCCCGAAGAGATTGGGCTTGTTGATCCGGATGCGCCCGCCGGCAGCCCCACCGTTAAGGCTCGGCACACTGGCCGCATCCGACACCGCTGCCGATTGGGCCGTGAAGGCCGTGGCCGCGGGCTCGACGAGCCACGTGGTGATGCCACCACCCGCATCATAGCTCACGGCCTGAACCGTCACCGTCCGGGTCGTGTTGTCCGCCAGAAGCTGAAGGTCATAACTCTGGCCGAGCCGGATGCCACTGAGCGTACCCGGGAAACGGAGCTCGGCAACGCTGTCACCTTCTGCCGCCGCGGTGGCGGACATACCGGTCACCGTGCCGTAGCTCGCCAGCGCGCCGACGCCGGTCCCGGCGGAACTGCTCTGGCCGGTGCCGATCGACCAGGCCGTACGGTCATCGACCCGAATTTCACGGATGGCATCGACCGGCCCGTGACAGAGCGCAAGATGCGCCCCCAACGAATAGCGATACCCGACGGTCTGTGATTTCGAACGGCCACCCATGGCTCAGGTCTCGCTCGCGGAATGCGCAGCGCGTTTCTCAGCCTCCGCGATCACGCGAAATGCCAGGGCATCACCGGTCGCAGCGAGCACGTCGGCCGGAAGTCCGTCTGCCAGGAAAGCCTGCCAGTCGAGGCCATGACGGCGGAACCACGGCCGCGCCCCCTGAAAGCACAGTCGGGACGCGCGCAAGTCCTGCACCGTGACGATCAAGTCTTCGTTCATTTCTTGCCGCCCTTCTTGCGGATCGGATCGACCTTGAGGTCCCCGGCCCAGACGACATTCGGGCCGCGCAGCAGCATGGTGCCGAAAACTACGGGGATTGGACGGCCTTCCTCGGCCGTGGGAAGGTCGAAATCATCGAGCCCTGCCGCCTTCGGGGCTTCGAGTTTTGGCTTGGGTGACAGCGCGTAAGAGATCGCCGTCAGCACCAGGCTGGCGACGATCTGGACGACGAAGTTCCAGACCATGATGGGTTCTCAGATGTAGGTCAGACGATGCTGGTGCCGCCGAACGGATTGCGGCCCGGAATGTCTGGAAAGCCACCGAAGTTCAGAAGATTGCCGAACTTGGCCTTGCAGGTGTCACGCCGCAGATCACAGCCGGGCGCGATCTCGACGAGCGCCAGGGCTTCAGGATCGTCGATGGCCGCCTCCAGATCGGGCATACGGCCAGAGAGCGTCAGTGCGTCCCCGACATGCCCGGAGATGAACCCCAAAATGCCCGCATGGCGCAGCACACCACCCCGGAACCAGCCGTTTGGCAGCAATGCGGCCTCGGAGACGGTGATCGTCAGGCCTTGATGCGCACTGGCCGTGCCGCCGACGAAAAACGTTTCGATGTCGAGCCGGCATCCCCGGGAATAGAGCGCGTGGCGGCAAAGGCGCTGGTATTTCGCGCGTACGCCTTCGCGACGCATGGATGTGAAGAGGGCTTCACAGCGTAGAGTGATGCGCCGACCTTCGACCCGGGCCGAGACCACTCGACCCTTCCAATGCGCAACCACCTCCGTCGGCACCTGTTCGTGCCCACGAAAGATGGTGAGTGTCGTGATCGCCCGACCGCGGGGTCCGAGATAACGTCGGGCGAAGGGATCGGAGAGCGGGAACGTGACGCTGAGATCGACCCGTCGAGGGTCGCTGCTCTGAACGACAGACCCATGGCTGACGGGCGAAGGGTTCCAGATCAGATCCTCAGTCTCATCAGCAATCGCCCCCGCGGGCGAGGTCCAGGCCGTAGCTCGGCTGGTGAACCGCCAGATCTGATCGCTTTCGGAAAAGAGATACAGGAAATATGGCCGCCCTTCGGCGGTGGAGGTTTCAGCAAGATCATAGGTCATCCGGGTATCTCGATCAGGCTGGCCGCAAACTCGGAGCGGTTGCCAAAATGCTCCAGTTCGATCCGGTCGGTATCGAGCCGCACCTTGGTGAGCAGATGAACGGGCGTGGTGGCCGGAATGCTCTTGCCCGGCGCGGCAATGGCGAGCCGGATCCCGAGCGCGTCGTAGGCGGCGTCGGTGATCTCGCGGAACACCGGGCCAGAGGCGATCTCGAACATCACGTGCCGTCCGATCCAGACACCGGGATCGGCGGTGCCCGCGATGACCAGGGAGGTGGCCGAGGACGTGACCGGCGCCTGTAGGACCAGTTCCCGGCCCCAGGTCGGAAGCCAGAATGCGCGTTGGCGGCCGCGCAAGGCATGCAGCCAGCGGCGGCGCGCCCAGCGGGCCGTGCCTCGGTCAACAAGGGTGATCGTCGATCGACGCTGGACATGAGTCAGCACCGGTTCGATCACGATGGGACCGAAGCCGTTGTCGATGTACTCGACAGATTGCGCGATGCTTTCGGCCAATGGCTGGCGGAGCACGGCCGGATCGGTCAGCACGTGGAGTCCGAGATGGGTTGGATAACTGCTGACCGGTATTGCCAGTGCGTCCTGCAGCGTGAAACGCGCCGTAACGGTTCCGAGTCCCTGACGCCGCCGGTCAATCTCGACGGGCCGCGTCAGGATCCCGATGCCAACCGGGGCCACAATCGGATGAGCGAGGCTGACACCTGCAGGCTCGCCCAACTCCAGCCGGTCCGGCAGGACCGCACTGAACTCGACATAATTTGCCTCCCCTCCATCAGCGGCGATGACCGCCTGTCCAGGTGCCTCAAAGGTTCCCTCGCTGGTATCTACGAACACAGTCAGGTCGGCGACATCGATCGGTGCCGTCGCTGGACGCGCCAAATGCCAGAGCGGCAGGATCCACTCGTCGAGCGCCCACGCCCGGGCGAGCTCGGCGGCACGCGCGAGACCGGTCCCATCAAGTAAATGCGTATAGGTCAGGATCGACCGCGGGTCCGTCCGCAGCGCGATCCTTTGCTCGGCTGCTTCCGTGATCAGTGTGTCGGTATTCCACTCCAGCACTTCAGAGACCGGTTGGCGTACAGGGAAAGGCCAGAGGTCAGGCATCGAGGCCTCCTCGATTGCGCCGGATCACATTGACGATCAGTCGTTCGCCCGCAGGCGTCGCCAGATAATCGCCGACAATCGAAGGGTCCAGAACGTTGACAATGCGGGTTGCGGACTGAGCGCCTTGAGCCTCCCCACTCGCCTCGACGCCAAGTCGACCGCCTCGGCCTCGTCGCAGCGGCAGGATAGCCTCCGGGCCCGCTTCGCCCATTAGCCCGATCCCGCGCGCAAAGGGAAACACCGTCGGGCGTGAGACCACACCACCGCTGGCAAAGGCTGTGATCTCGCCCGCCTGCCCAAAGGCACCGCCGCGTGCGAAAGTGCCGCCAATCCCGAACAGACCGCCGAGGGCTCTGGTCAGCCAGCCAAAAAGGCCGTCACCCCCGCCGCTTCCCGCGCCCGAAAAGGCACGAAACAGCGCGTCCTCGATCGGTTTGAAGGCGTTATCAATCAAACGGTTGGCCAGGTTCTGCGCGATCCCCGATATTGCGCTCGCGAAGGTTTGCCAGCTCAGTTCACCCGACTTCAGAGCCTCCTTGATCGGCCCAGTGATATCGTCGGCAAGCCCTCGCGCGATTTCCTGTGTGCGCTCCACGGCAGCCCGCGCCGCATCCCAGGATTGACGCGCAACATCGGCGGCGCTCTGGAGCGCCCCACCGGCACGACCGGCCGCAGCCGCTGTTTCATCAAGCGCAGCTGCCGGACCACCGGTTTCATCTTCGGCCAAGGCTGCATCGAAGCGATCCGCAGCTACCGTGGCTCCGTCCAGGGAGGTCTCTGCCTCGGTGCCCGCCGCTCGCATCGCCGTGCGCAAGGCCTCGAGAGCTTCAAGCGGCTGCAGGGCCCCGTCAGCGAGAGTGGCCGCGGTTTGCCTCCAGGCCTCGGCTGAGGCGGCAGCATCGGTAGCTGCGCCGGCAAGTCCCAGATCCGGTACGGCCAGCAGGTTGTCGGTGAACGCACCGGCAAAGGCATCTTGCGCGGCATTGGCCGCCTGGGTTGCGGCACCCGCAAAGCGGTTCTCAAGCTGTCCCAGATCGAGATCGGCGATCAGGCCGATCCGCCGCTCCACGCCAAGCGCTTCAAGCCCGGCATTCACGCCCCCGATGAAGCCATTTATCCGCGAGACGACGCCGTTCAGCATCGCCTCGACGCCCTCGATCAGGCTATTCGCCGCCTGAAACGCAAGATCGCCAATGGCGGCAGGCAAAAGCCCCCAGACAGCCTTGATCGCCTCGAATGCCCCCTCAAAACTGTTCACGGCGGCATTGGCAAAACCGACAACGCCCTCGAGCGCGCCCTGCATCGCGGTCGCCGAAGCTGCTTGAACGTCGGCGAAAGCCGCCATCGCAGAGGCGGCAAAGCTGCCAGCCCCCATTTTGATCCGCTCCCAGACCTCGCTCACGAGGTTGCCGAGCAGCGCCATAGCGTTGCCGAAGCCACCGGCTCCGGCGACAAGCTGGCCGAATTGGTAGATCAGTTCACCTGCGCCAACGATCAGCGCCCCGATCCCGGTGCGGATCAATGCGCCACGCATCACGACAAGCGCGGTTGCAAGCCCGCGGACGGAAATCGCCGCAGCTGCCATTCCGGCCACCCAGCGCCCCGCCAGGAGGGCCGCGAACGTACCGGCGTAGGTGGTCAAACGGCCGATGTTGTCGAAGAGCCCTCTGATGGCCATGCCCAGCGGCCCGGTTCGACTGGCGACGGCCGCCATGGCATTCGCGACAGCTTCGAGCGCGGGGGCTGCGGCAACTGCCAACTGGTTCGATAGCCCGCGCCAGACGAGGCCAAGCCGAGAGATCGCGTCATTGGTGCGTTCGATCTGGTCGGCATCCTGTTCCGAGACGACGACACCGAACGCAAGGACGTCTTCGGTCGCTTGGCGCAAGGTCGCCGTGTCGATCCGCGACATCGCGATGGAGCCTTCTTCGCCGAAGAGCTGACCGGCGACGGCCGCACGTTCGGCAACCGGTACAAACTCTTCGATGGCGGCGTTGATGGCGCCGACGCGCTGATCCAAAGGCAAGGCAATAAGGTCGGTTGCCGATAGTCTCAGCCGCTCCAGTGCGTCAGCAGCGGGGCCACTCCCGGCCGCCGCCTGGCTGAGACGACGCGTCAGGTCCTTCGTTGCCTGCTCGATGCCGGACATCGACACACCGGCCAATTCACCCGCACGCTCGAGCGTCTGGATCGAAGCGACCGTGGTGCCGAGGGACTGGGCGAGCTTGGCCTGCGCGTCGACCGTCTGCAGCCCGGAGCGCACCATGGCCACGCCAGCAGCCGCAGCGGCAGCGACCGCAGCAGCCGCAGCGATCCGAACGCGCCGCGAGAAAGCCGCAAGACGGGTGTTCGCCGCGTCCATCTCCCGGCTGAGCCGCCCGAAGCCACGCGCCCCGGCTTCGCCGACACCTTCCAGCTCGGCGCGCACCTGCCGCCCGCCAACCGCGGCAAGGCGGACAGAAACGCGCTTCTCAGCCATTGGCTTGATCCATCTGTTCGTTGAGTTTGGTGACCATCACCGCCTCGATGACGGGCAACAGCTCGGCCATGACCGGCGGCGGGATGCCGAGGGCATCACCCAGTGCCAGAGCAGCCGACATGTCCCATCCGACGACGGCGCCGGGCAGCACGCGCAGCTGCCCGCCGAGGCTGCCGACGAGATCCCAGACCAGCCAGCCCTCATGGGTGAGCGGCCGGTTCAGTCGCGCCGGGCAGTTTTCGCATGCTTTCGCACAGGCTTCGCAGTAGCGCTCGCCCCCGCCGAAGGACCATTCGGCAAGGGCGCCAAGGCGTTTTTTTCCTGTTCCAGCAGCAGGCCCTTGGACACATAGGTCAGCTGAAACGCCTCGAAGATTGGCCAGACGTCTAGGAGCGCATCGATGGCCTCGGGGCTCGAGTCTATGGGGTTGCCGTCTGTGTCTCCTACACCCTCCCAGGCGAGCACCGCCCGACGCGCCAGCGCCTTGGCGAATGCAACCGCACGTTCCTCGTCGGAAGCCTCCTCCGGAACTGCCTCGACGGCGGGATCGCTGCGCGTCGCCACCATCAGGGCGGTGGTCAGCGGGCGCAGCTGCACCCGGACGCCGGGCGCGAGATCATGCCAGCGCGGTTCATTTGTCAGGTCGAGCGTCAGCATCGTCAGTACACCTCGATGTCGTTGATCAGGGTCGCGGTGCACATCCGGCCGACCAGACTGTCGCGCGCGGCCTGCCAATCAAATGTCGCCTGCACGCCCTGAGGACCGGAAATCTCGATGCGCGGGCGCGGCAGGTAGACAGCGTGCACGGTGAAGGTGAAGCTCTCGCCAGAGGGCAGCACATAGGCGAACTCCAACTCGCAGGGATCGCCGTTGATCGCCTGTGTCACCAGCGTCTGGTCGGCGAAGCGCACTTCGATTGAGCCGGTCAGCGCGGCGATAGAGGGGTCCGCGCCGTCGATCCGACCATCCGAGCGGATTGTTTCGATGCGGTCGAGGTTGTTGGCATAGGTGATGTCGGCCGAGACCACGTTCCCGAGCGGGGTGCCGTTGCGGGTGATCGCGCCATTGAAATGGCCAAATCGTTGCAATTCGAGAGCGGCTGGCGTTCCAGCACTCGTCGTCGTGCCCACGGTCTCGCCCTGCGCCACCAGGCGGGCCGTTGCGGTCAGCAACCCCGAGCGCTGCATTTGCCAGTTGATCTGGTCGAGCACGCAGCCGGAATACATCGCATAGCGCGGCACCTCCGGCATGCCGGTCTCGATGGACAGGCTTGGCAGCGTCCATGCGCCAGACTGGAACTCATGAGTCCAGGGGCCGGTACCCGTAGTGGTCGGATCACCAAAGGCCGCCTTCAGCCAGAACCCAAAGGCCTCGGCATCAAGCGGCACCACGACGTCGCCATCGGCGGTAACCGCGTCCTTGATCGGCGCCAGCGGATCGCGGCCATAACCAAGCAGTTCCGAATTGAGCAGCGGCTGTTCCGCCCCCAGCGAGGTACTCGCAAAGGGCATCTTCGTGAAGCCGCCCACGGGGGGCGTTCCATAGGTCGTCTCGAACGCAAGCGCCATTTGCGCCCGCGCCCCTTGGGCTCGTGCCATTGGAAGTTTCTCCTGTAACGAATAGAGTGTTTTCGAGCATCAGGTGACGTTACAAAACCCGGAATTTCTCTGGGTTTCAGTCCACTAGCGCATTTTGAGGAGCCGCCATGTTGGAAACGGTTTTTACCATCATCATCGGGCTGGCAGCTCTCTATGTCGTTCTTTGGATTTACATCCTGTTGCCCGCAGGGATGGCCACGAAACGTGGACGCAGTGCCTTTGGCTGGGTGGTTTTGAGCCTGATTTTTTCGCCAATCCTTGCCTGTCTTTTGCTGCTACTCCTTGGAGACAATCCGAACGCGCAACGAGGTTAACCTTCGCACAGCGTGCTGGAGTTTATCCAAGCGGATCGCTTGTCGCGTAGAACAGCGAAACCCTGATCACGGCAGCCTTCAGGCTCGCGGCGCCCTCGACCGGCAGATCGACTGGGCGTGGTGCTTCGGCCTCGACCCAGTCGCAGAGGCCGCCCAGCGTCCGGTCAGCGGCGAGCGCCGCGCCAACGCTAGCACAGAGATTATCGAACAGTTCATCGCGGTCATCACCCTGGACGACCGCCTCGATCTCCGCGCGGTGCTGGTAGTGGTAGGCAAGCGGCGACAGAGTGACATCGGGATCGCCTGGCTCCCCATCCCGAAGGATCAACAGGCCCTCGGATGGGACGCGCTCGGGCTGCACCTCGCCGCGCAGGGCGCTGGCGGCCAGCGCCGAGAGCCGCGCGTGCAGTGCGGCGAGGATTGTTTCGCGAGGTGTGGGCATTCTCTACTCTGCCGGGGGCTGGTGAGCATCAGCAATCGTCGTGTACTCGTCGGAATTGTAATTCAATCAATCAGTGAGGGGCGTCAAAGTGTTTTACCTTGATCTTTATCCAGCCAATCCGCCTGGCTTTCATGCACTTTCGACATCCGCGGATTGGCTTCCTTGGTTGATCAGGGCAGTCCCGGCCGGCATTCACTTAGATGTCAGGAGAAGGCTGAAGTCTAACCTGAAGCACATCATGGTCGGCCTTGAGATGAAAGCTGGCCTTATCGTTCCGCATGGGGAGCGGGTATCTGGCAGATCAGTGCTTTTCGAGCCCTACTTCCAAATCATGAACTTCGAGTTCAGCGTTGGGGTGTTTTCGGTCTGTGAAGGCCTTGGTTCGGTCCATCACCTGGCCGGAATTGGGGACGACGGCACCACAGGCGCTCGCGTCAACACGAACGACTGGATTGCAGCACTTTGCCGCGAGTTCGACCCAACCGGTGCAGCGCAACTTGATGCAAATGTCCGCCGGGTCAAAGAGGTAAGGGACAAGATGCACCAAGATCGGCTTGGCGCACGGGCTGACATTGATTGGCACGACTTTGACTACAACGAGTCATTTATTCCGTCCCGCGCCGCATTGCAGCCGCTTCTGCGGAGGCACCTTGGTGACGTTCCGGGGCAAACCAATCTACTGCTTACATGATGTCAGCGGGATTGACGCTCGTGCGCCGGACTAGCTTCAACGCGCCTCCACCCAATTTGCCACGATAAGCCCCGGCACGCTGTCCAACGCCCGGTCCGCGTCCCGCGCCAGGTCCAGCCGCTTCGGCAGCTTGACCTGCGGGACCAGCAGGAAGATCGGCGCGGTGACCTGGTTGCGGCCGGTCTTTGAGCGCGACGCTACGGCCTGACCGCGTTTGTTGATCCGCGCACTGTCCGCGACCAGCAGGCTCGGACCTCGGCGGCGGTAGACGAAGCGGAGCCGCAACCCCCGGCGCCGCTCCCATTCGCCCGGGGTGATCCGACGGCCGCGCAGGCCTCGGCCCGCAGCTCCGGTCGGGATCGCGAGGTAGAACCCATCTTTCGAGCGGATCAGCGGACCAGTGTCATGCGCACCGACGATGACCGGGGCTTTGGACCAGACCAGCGCCGCTGCATCAAGGCTTTCGCCTGCGCGCGGGAAGGTCTGGTTGCGGATTGAGTTGGCGAGCCGTCGCCCGAGACCTGCGCCAGTGACCTGCCTGCGCCACGAAGACTTCAACCCGGTCCCGGCCTCGCGCATGGCGGCGGTGACTGCCTTCTCACCCGCCTTCACCTCGGCGGCCATGGCGGCGACGAGATCGGGCGTGATGTCGAGCTTCAGATTCATGCCGGGCGCAGATCCACAGTCCAGACGAGCCGCTCACGGTCGCGGACGGGCTCCCCCTGGATTAGGAACGCGTCCCCGTCGATTTCCAAGCGGTCGCCGGGGCGCGGGTTCGCGACATCGGCCAAACGAAGGTCGATCCGGGTTGTTTCAGACCAGAGCCGCGCGTCGCCAAAGTCGGTGATTGCATCCGCCTGACGGGCCACAACGCGCACCAGCACAGGCGCGCCGCCATCGGAGGTGTAGACCGCTTCCCGACCGATGTTGGGATCTGAGAACAGTGCATCAACGATGGCGGCAAACGCCGTCATCAGAAGCTCGCGTTCAGGCGCACCCGGCCGATGGTGTCACCGGCTCCACCAGCAACAGGTTCAGTGGCAACGCCGATCAACGTGTTCGATGTGGCCACGCTCGTGGTGCGCTTGTTGGTGTCGTCCCAATAGACCTTCGCCCCGACTGTCCAGGCCTGCGAGCCTACCTTGGTGAGGTCGAACACGCCGGTCAGGGCGGTCTCAACGGGATCGTTTAGGGCAGCGTCCCCGGAGGCGACGCCGAAGATGGAGCCAACGAGCAAGCCATCGCCGGATATCACTGCATAGGGCGCAGTCAGGGTGAGAGTATTGCCGGGCTGGACGTAGTTCTTCATGTGCACGTTCCTTTGCAAACGGGAACGGGCGGCCCGTTCGGACCGCCCGTCAGAGGTGTGATGTCAGGGTTGGCGCGGTTTATGCGCCCGGGTTCTTGTAGAGGCCGCGCCAGTCGATGGCCTTGGCACCGAAGTCGAGGCGGCACTTGATCTCGACCCCGTCGACGTCGAAGCCGTTGCGCGTCTCGATATACGCGCCTTGCTG
>NZ_JABJVX010000001.1 GCF_013155465.1 Alterinioella nitratireducens
GCGACAATCGCCGCCCTGTAACTGCGGCCGAGCCAAGGCCGAAGAGCAAAGTTACACCATTTCCCGGGACACTATCGTGACAGGTCCAGGAGGCCGTGCCGGAAATCGGATCCAGCCCGTAATCGTTCTGGAGTTGACGGGTGAATTCCTCTTCCAGCGTGCGGCGGGCATCGGTGACGAAGCGCTGGAGGCGGTTGCGGGTGGACTGATCAAACGCCATCCTTACTCCTCACTGCCGAAGCTGAATGAGACTTCGATCTCGTCGTAAAGCGCGAGCTGGGCTTTGATCTCGTTGAGTTTGAGGATGAGGGCATCCAGGTCGGCAGCCGTTGTCATTTTTGTGGGCACAGAAATCGCCTGCTCGAACTTGGCCGGGCCCTTCTTGCCCTTTTCAGCGCGCTCGTCCTCGATCCGCTGGCGGATGCGTTCCTGGCCTTGTCGTTGAATCGAGCGCCGGAGCTCGTCAATCGTGCTGCTGATGTCATAGTCACGGGCAAGCAGCTTGCGCAGGCCCGCAAGGTCGTGGGACGCCGTCAGTTCAAGACCGTCCAGCTGGCCGATGGCGCTGCCGCGCTCTTCCTGGGTCAACTCTCCCCATTCAGGCACGCGTTGAAGCTCTTCCGCACCTTCCTTGATGCGTAGTTTTTGCTGGTCTGAAAGCGAGATCACCGCCTCACGGACGCGGCCTTTGACGTGCGTGAGCAAGGAGCTGAAGTCCGCGCTATGCTTGAAGAAATCCTCGGTCTTGAGGCGCTCGGAGAGTGCCGACAGGTCTTCGCTTAGCTCGTTTCGCAGTTCACCCGGCACGCCTGTATCCGGGAGCGCTTCGATATCTTGGCGGTGCGACTGAAGTTCGCGCAGGGTTCCATCAAGGCCATTGTCCAACGCACGCTTTACCTCGAGTGCCCATTTGAGATTGTCGGAGAGAGCAGATGTCTCCGCGCCGAGGCGTTGTGGCGCGTCTGACGCGTCGGTGAACATGACGTCCGCGAGCTCCTGGTTCATCACTCGGACACGGTCGCCGCCAGCAAGCCCCAAACCGCCGAGCTTCTCTCCCAACGAGCCGTAATCGTGTTGGAAGCGTGGGAAATGCTTGACGGCGGCTTTGCTGATTTCCTGTTCAAGCGGAATGACAATGTCGCCGATCAACTCGGTTATGATCCCGAGGCGTTGGCCCGGCTGATCCGTGGTCTTTCTACATGATCCCTGTTCCGGCGCATGCGAAGTTTGCAGAAATTCGCCTCCGTGCACGCCTCGGTTACCAACCACTTCAACCAGGAACGCAGTCTCTCCAGCCGGCCCCACTTCAAGCTGAACCGAGCCGCCGCTCTCGTCGAGTGGCGCGGCCTTTGCGCTGCAAAAGCGGCAGCGTCACTGTCCTAGCTGAGACTGGTTCGAATTCGTCTAGCAGCACCGCCTCTTGCCCCCGCGAAAGCGTTCTCCCCATCCGGCTGCGACCGGATTTTCTTGTAGTTTCCGAAGGCGATAGCGAACAGCGCGGATGTGTCACTTACGCATGATCGAGCGCCTGGGTGATTGGCAAGCTCGGCGGCGACCCCGTCGGTTTCATGGCCGGTTCTGCCGACCATGCCGACGACCTCGAGCCCGGCGGCGCGGAAGGCTGCGCTGGGACCGTGACCGACGACGCCGGGCCATGGTTCTTGGCCTTCAGGCCCTATACCACCTCAACCATCCACCCGCGCCGGATCGACTGGCACCAGGGCGCCGCGTCCCTGCACGACCTGTCCGGCAAGGCGGCAGGCGCGGGCGATGCTGGCCTCCATCGGGCTGTCATCGGCGATCCCGGCCAGGATCGCGGCATTGAAACTGTCGCCTGCCGCCGTGGTGTCGATGACGGAGGAGAGCGGCGGCACCGGATACGTGCCCTGCGCGTCGCCTTGTCTGTAATGCACCGGATCGGACCCGTTCTTGACCACCACGGTTTCGGCCCCTGCAGCGGTGTAGCGGTCGGTCGTGGCCTCAGGGTCGGCATCGTCGAACCAGCGGGCCTCGTCCTCGAAGGAGGGCAGGGCGATGTCGCAGACGGCGGCCCCTTGCATGATCGTCTCGGTCATCTCTCCCATGTCGGACCAGAGCCGGGGGCGGAGGTTGGGATCAAACGCGATGCGCTTGCCCGCCGCGCGCGCGGTCCGCAGGGCATCGAGCAGGGTCTTGCGCGCCTCGGGGGCGAGGATGGCAAGGGTAATGCCCGAAAAATAGACCAGATCGGCCTCCTCCATCGCACGGGCCAGCGCCGCCGCGTCATCGGCCAGCAGCCGCGCGGCGGAGTGGTCGCGCCAATAGGAGAAACTTCGCTCGCCATCGGTCAGCGTGATCAGGTAGAGGCCGACGGTTCGGTCAGGGACAGTGCGGATATGATCGGTGCCGATCCCGCAGCCCGCGACGGCCTCGCGCAGTTGCCGCGAAATGGCATCCGTCCCGATCGCGGTCTGGAACGAGACCGCCATATCCGCGCGTAGCCGGGCCAGATACCAGGCGGTGTTGAACGTATCGCCCGCAAAGCCCAGGCGGTAATTGCCCGGAGCCTCTGCCGGGGCAAGCTCGGCCATGCATTCGCCAATCGCCAGAACGCGCATCTCGACATGCCTTCCGTTAGTTTCAGGGTCCGGGTTTCACGAAAACAGCATTCCGCCATTGATGTCGATATTGGCCCCGGTGATGAAGGCGGAATCGTCACAGGCCAGGAACAGGACCAGGTTGGCGGCATCCTCGGGCACGCCCTGGCGTTTGACCGGGGCGGCGGCCTCGAAGCCCTTGCGGGCCGCGTCGGGCGTGGACCCCCGCGCGCTCTGGACGCAACCCATCGCGCAGACCCCCGATACCGGAGGCGGCGGGGCAGATATCGAGAGCTTTCGTGGCACGGTCCAGGTGCAGCTTGGCAGCAATGACGATGTCGCCTTCGGAGGCAGTAACCGCAGCCGCGCCCATCTGGGCCTCTGCCCGCGCGGGGCGTCCCTCTATCTGGACGATGACCCGGTCGTTCTGGAGGGCGACTTGCACGTCTGACCGCCCTTACGCCACCTGCTGGCCCGGAACCCGCCGCGGGCGTTTGACGTTCAGTCAGTGGACCGGGACGGCGGAAGGATCATGAGCCATGGCATTGAGGGCGATCTGGAAAGGGCAGTTCAGGCTGTCGCTGGTCTCGATCCCGGTTGGACGCGACGATATCACGAAAGGCGATGACTCCGACGACGCCGAATACATCCTGCCGGGGACCGACGAGGAAGACCGCCCAGAGGGCGAGAATGTCATCGACCTGATGGATGCGCCGAAGAAAAGCCCCAAGCAGAGCAAGGGCAGGTAGAAGAAAGCCTCATGAGATCGCTGGACGCATATGAGAAGAAGCGCGATTTCGACGTGACGCCCGAGCCGCGCGCGGAGCTGGTCGAGGCGGGCGGCGACCGGCTGTCCTTCGTAGTTCAGAAACACGACGCCAGCCGCCTGCACTACGATTTCCGGCTGGAATGGAACGGCGTGCTGCTGTCCTGGGCGGTGACCAAGGGCCCCTCCGACGACCCGTCCGAAAAGCGCCTCTCGGTCCGCACCGAGGATCACCCCGTTTCCTATGGCGGGTTCGAGGGCACCATCCCGGAGGAGGAATATGGCGGCGGCACCGTGATGCTGTGGGATAGCGGCTGGTGGGAGCCTCTGCACGATCCCGGGGAGGGGCTCAAGAAAGGCAAGCTGCATTTCCGCCTGCACGGCGCGCGGATGAAGGGCGGTTGGGC
This sequence comes from Alterinioella nitratireducens, assembly GCF_013155465.1. Classification (GTDB taxonomy): domain Bacteria; phylum Pseudomonadota; class Alphaproteobacteria; order Rhodobacterales; family Rhodobacteraceae; genus Alterinioella; species Alterinioella nitratireducens. The sequence continues at coordinate 3,750 of NZ_JABJVX010000001.1, forward strand.
GCTGGTGCGGATGAAGACCGACGGCGACAAGCGCGAGAACTGGCTCTTGATCAAGGAACGCGACGACTTCGCGGGGCGCAGCGCCGATGCGCTGACCAACAAGCACCGCACCAGCGTCACCACCGGGCGCGGGATGCGGGCGATCGCCCACGATCACGCGATCCACAACCCCGCCGATCACGACAAGAAACGCCCGAGGTTTCGCAAGGTCCAGCTTGCCACGCTCAAGGATGCCCCGCCCGAGGGCGCGGACTGGCAGCATGAGGCCAAATTCGACGGCTACCGCTGTGTCATCGCGGTCGGCAAGGGCGGTGTGCGGCTCTATTCGCGCAACGGCAAGGACTGGTCGGACCGCTTCGGCGCGCTCTGCGACGCGGTGGCGGCGCTGGACTGCGGATCGGCGCTGATCGACGGCGAGGTGATCGCGGGCGGCGGGGGCGGCGATTTCTCGACCCTGCAAAAGGCGCTGAAATCGGGCGATCCGCTGACCTTCTACGCCTTCGACTGCCTTGTGCGGGACGGCGACGACCTGACCGGAAAGCCGCTTTCAGACCGGCGTGCGGCGCTGGAAGACCTGTTCGAGGGCTTGGCCCCACGCGGCCCCCTGCGCCTCAGCCCGGTGATCGAGGGCGAGGGCCGCGCCGCGCTCAAGGCGATGTGCGAGGCGGGCGGCGAGGGGATCGTCTCGAAGCGTCTCGACGCGCCCTATCGCGGCGGGCGGGGGCGCGCCTGGATCAAGTCGAAATGCGTCCGCCGGGCCGAGTTCGTGGTCGCGGGCTGGTCGCCCTCGGACAAGGCGGGCCGTCCGTTTTCCTCCTTGATTCTGGGCAGTTATGAGGGCGGCGACCTGATCTATCGCGGTCGGGTCGGCGCCGGATTCGACGAGGAGGATCTGGAGAGCCTGCACGCCGCGCTGAAGCCGCTGGCGCGCAAGACCGCGCCCTTTGACGGCGAGTTGCCTGCCGAGGCAAAGGGTGCAAAATGGGTGACGCCCAAGCTGGTCGTCGAGGCCGAATATACCGAATTTACCAGCGAAGGCCGGATCCGCCACGGCGTCTACCAGGGCCTGCGCGAGGACAAGGAGGCCGAAGAGGTGAGTGCAAAGGCGGAAGCCGAGACAGAGACGCGCGAGGAAGATGGCGGCGCGCGCGAGATCGGCGGCGTCCGCGTCTCCAGCACGGGCCGCGAGGTCTACCCGGAGGCGGGCCTGACAAAGGGCGACGTGGCAGACTACTATGCGAAACTGGCCGACCGGATGCTGGTCCATGCGGGCGACCGGCCCTTGTCGCTGCTGCGCTGCCCTGACGGCATCTCGGGCGAGTGCTTTTTCCAGAAACATGCCGGCAAGGGCTTCCCGGACGGAGTCAAATCCATGCCGATCGAGGAAAAGGACGGCGAGACCGAGGATTACATCTATGTCTCGACGAAGGAGGGGCTGATCGGCGCGGCGCAAATGGGCACACTGGAGTTTCACATCTGGGGGGCCGCGCGCGACAGGATAGAGCGGCCCGACCGCATGGTCTTCGATCTCGATCCCGATGAGGGGTTGGATTTTGCCGATGTGAAATCCGCCGCGCAGGAGGTGCGCGAGGGGCTTGTGGCCTGCGGACTGAACTGCGTGCCGATGGTGACTGGCGGCAAGGGCGTGCATGTCATCGTGCCGCTGCGGCGCATCTCGGGTTGGGACACGGTCAAGTATTTCGCCCGCACGCTGGCCCGGATCCTCGCCGACCGCGCGCCCGACAGATACACCGCGACGATGTCGAAATCGAAACGCGAGGGGCGCGTCTTCATCGACTGGCTGCGCAATGAACGCGGGGCAACGGCCATCGCGCCCTATTCGCTGCGCGCCCGCCCCGGTGCCGCCATCGCGGTGCCGCTGAGATGGGAGGAACTGGACGCGCTGGACCGGCCCGACGGCTTCCATATCGGTGACATTGCCGACCGCCTCACGCGGGCCTGCCCGTTGGAGGGCACAACCCCGCGCGGCATCGGCAAGCAGGCGGTCGCGGCGCTTGAAGACTGGTCGGCCAGTTGACATGGGCGTGATCGGCTATTGGCAAGCCGCATGGTTTGGCCCCATCTAACCGGTAACGCAAGTGCAAGATATCGAAGGGGACATGCCATGACGTATCAGAAAACCGAAAAGGCCATCGCGTCGCTGACGCCCGAGCAATACCGCGTCACGCAACAAAACGGGACCGAGCGGCCCGGCACCGGGGAATACCTCGATAATCACGCGCCGGGGATCTATGTCGACATCGTCTCGGGCGAGCCTCTGTTCGCGTCCTCGGCCAAGTTCGACTCCGGCTGCGGCTGGCCGTCCTTCACGAAGCCGATCGAGCCCGCCCATGTCAACGAATTGCGCGACGACAGCCACGGCATGACCCGCACCGAAGTGCGCAGCGCCCATGGCGACAGCCATCTGGGCCATGTCTTTCCCGACGGCCCGCGCGAGACCGGCGGGCTGCGCTATTGCATCAATTCCGCCAGCCTGCGCTTCATCCATCGAGACGAGATGGCGGCCGAAGGCTATGGCGATTACCTGACCCAAGTGGAGGACATATCATGAGTGACCGCGCTGTTCTGGCCGGGGGCTGTTTCTGGGGCATGCAGGACCTGATCCGCAAGCTCGACGGGGTCGAGGCGACGCGTGTCGGCTATACCGGCGGCGACGTGCCCAATGCGACCTATGGCAACCACGGCGACCATGCCGAGGGGATCGAGATCATCTACGACCCCGCGCGCATCAGCTATCGCCAGATCCTGGAATTCTTCTTCCAGATCCATGACCCGACCACGCGTGACCGCCAGGGCAATGATCGCGGGCGCAGCTACCGCTCGGCGATCTATTATACCGACGAGGAGCAGAAACAGGTCGCGCTGGACACCATCGCCGATGTCGAGGCCTCGGGGCACTGGCCCGGCAAGGTGGTGACCGAAGTCGAGCCCGTCGGCGATTTCTGGGAGGCCGAGCCGATGCACCAGGATTACCTGGAACGGGTGCCGAACGGCTATACCTGCCACTATCCGCGCCCCGACTGGGTGCTGCCCCGGCGCGACGCGGCGGAGTAGCGGGGCAGGCGTTGCCCTTGATGGATACAGAAACCCCGCCGCCGGCCATCGGGTTCGGCGGCGGCTGTCATTGGTGCACCGAGGCGGTCTTTGCAGCGCTTCGCGGTGTCACCGAACTGCGGCAGGGCTTCATCCGATCCGACCCGCCCGACGATGCGCCGTCCGAGGCGGTCTTGATGCGCTACGACCCCGACGCGATCCCGCTCGACGTGCTGGTCGAGATCCATCTGCGCACCCATTCCAGCGCCTCCAACCACAAGATGCGCGGCAAATACCGCAGCGCGGTCTACACCTTCTCCGCCGATCAGGCCCGCGCCGTGCGGGGTATCCTCGCCCGTATCAGCACGCGGGAGGAACAAGCTTACGTCACCCGCGTTCTTCCTTTCAGGGGCTTCGACGCGTCCGATCCGCGCTATCACGCCTACGCCGCGCGCAACGCGGGCAACGCGTTCTGCACCCGCTATATCGACCCCAAGCTGGCGCGGCTGCGCGCCGAATACGCGGGGTTTGTGAAAGAGGAGGAGGGGACGCGATGAGCGAGCATGATCTTGACGTGGCGATCCTGGGGGCTGGCACCGCGGGCATGACGGCCTACCGGCAGGCGCGGAAATACACGGGCCGGGTCGCGCTGATCGACGGCGGCACGCTTGGCACCACCTGCGCGCGGGTGGGCTGCATGCCGTCGAAACTGCTGATCGCTGCCGCCAATGCCCGCCACGCGGCGCAGCAGGCTGGTCCTTTCGGTCTTGAGGTGGGCGATGTCGGCGTCGATGGCCGCGCGGTGATGAAACGGGTGCGCGAGGAACGCGACCGCTTCGTCGGCTTCGTCCGCGATGCGCTGGAGGGGTTCGATCAGTCCAACATCATCCGCCAGAACGCGCGCTTTGCCGACAACAATACCCTGGTGCTGGAGGATGGCTCCAAGCTGACCGCCCGCGCCACGGTGATTGCCACCGGCTCGCGGCCCCATATCCCCGAGCCGTTCGAGGTCGCGGGCGACCGGCTGATCACCAATGACGACCTGTTCGACCGGGAGGATCTGCCCGCCTCCGTCGCCGTGTTCGGTGCGGGCGTGATCGGGCTGGAACTGGGCCAGGCGCTGCACCGGCTCGGGGTGCGGGTGCGCCTGTTCGAGCTTGGCGACAATGTCGGCGCGATCACCGACCCCGACATGCGGGCCTGCGCGCAAGAGGTGCTCGGGGCCGGGTTCCCGGCGCTCTGGAACGCCGAGACCGAGATCGACCGCGACGGCGACGAGATCGTCGTGACATGGACAGCGGGCGGCAAGCGCGGCGAGGAGCGATTTGACTACATTCTTGCCGCGACGGGCAGGCGCCCCAATCTCGATAGGCTCGGGCTGGAGAACACGACGGTGGAGGTGAACGACCACGGCATTCCCCACTATGACCGCCAATCCATGCGCGCGGGCGACTGCCCGATCTATATCGCTGGCGATGCGGCGGCGGATCTGCCGCTGTTGCACGAGGCCGCGGACGAGGGCCGGATTGCGGGCGAGAACGCGGCGCATTTCCCCGAAAGCTACCGCAAGACGCGGCGGGTGCCGTTGAGCATCGTCTTCTCGGACCCGCAGATTGCCGTCGCGGGCGAAAGCCATGCCGACCTGACCGCGCGGGATGCGGCGTTCCGGATCGGGTCGGTCTCGTTCGAGGACCAGGGCCGCGCCCGCGTGATGCGGGTCAATCAGGGCCTGTTGCGCGTCTATGGCTGTGAGAAGACGGGCCTCTTGCTTGGTGCCGAGATGTTTGGCCCCGCGGCCGAGCATATCGGGCACCTCCTGTCCTGGGTCATCGCGGATCATCTGACGGTCGAGGAGATCCTTGACCGCCCCTTCTATCATCCGGTGATCGAGGAAGGTGTGCGCACCGCGCTGAGGAACCTCAACACCGCGCTCGGGTTCGCCCCGCCGCCGCCCGCGCGCAGCATAGATTGCGGGCCGGGCGGATAGCGCCGGTCGGTTCGGATCAGATCACCGGCAGGTCGGGCGCGGCACGGGCGGTCAGCAAGCGGCCCCCCTCGGGCGTGACGACGATATCCTCCTCATGCACCATCATCAGGCCGTCGCCATAGGACAGCGACGGCTCCAGCGTCAGCACCATGTTTTCGCGCAACTCGGTCGTGTCGAAGGCCGCATGCGAGGGTTGCTCGGTCAGTTGCATCCCCAGGCCGTGGCCAAGCCGCCCGATATCGCCGCCGCTGGCGTCCATCTCGGCGATCACCGCCGACATGGCGTGAAAGAGGTCGCGGCAGGTGGCGCCGGAGCGGGCGGCGGCGATCCCGGCCTCGGTCGCGCGCCACAGCACGTCATAGGCGCGCCGTGCGGTGTCATCTGCGTGGCCCACTGCCCAGTTGCGGTCGAAATCGCAGAAATACCCATCCCAGGTCAGGCCGGTATCCAGCATCAGGATATCGCCCCTCTGTAGAGGCTTGCGCGTCGGCGGCGAGATCACGTCGCGGTAGCCGCCCCGGTCCGCTCCGCCGACCAGATAGGGCGCGTCATCGGCCCCCTGCGCCAGCGCCTCGCGGCGGAAGGCGCGGAAGACCTCCTCCAACGGCATCCCCTCGGCGACCAGGTCGGGCACCCGCGCGAAACTGGCCGAGCCGATGGCGCAGATATGGGCGATCTTGTCGATCTCGACGGGCGATTTGACCATGCGCAGCCCCTGCACCAATCCGGTCGCATCCGCGATCCGCAGCCCCGGCAGGCCCGCGATCAGCCGCTCCCAATCGGCAAGCGGCATCCGCAGATGCGTCTCATGGCCCATCATCACGCCGATCCGGGCGGCTTTCCCGGCCAGCGGGGCCAGTAGCTCCGTCAGCAGGCTGATCCCGTCATCATCCGGGGCAGGCGCGCTCCAGGTGCGGATATCGTCCAGCCATGTGCGGTGCATCAGGTCGGCCCCGATCTCGGGGATGATGGCGACGGGTTTGCCTGCGGCGGGGACGAAGAGGAACCAGGGCCGGGTGGGCGATTGCCAGAACAGCGTGTGAAAACCGCTGAAATAGCGCAGATCGGCCTCGGTGGTCAGAAGCAGCCCGGCCAGACCCTCGCGCGCCATCAGGGCCTGCGCGCGGTCGGTGCGGGCGGCGAACTCGGCGGGTGGAAAGCCACGCTCGGGCGGGGTCACTCCGGGTCTCCCTCGTAGTGCGGCAGGAACGCCGGCGGCATCGGCCCCTTGTTGCGCCCGCCCTGCTGCATCTGCTCCCACCCATGCGCCAGCGCGCCCACGGATCGCGACAGGCAGAAGAGGCCGCGCGCCAACGGCGGGGGAAAGCCAAGCTCGCAGAAGATCACGGCGGTCGCCCCGTCGATATTCATCGCGATCGGCGTGCCGCGCTGCTGGCCGATCTCTTGCTGCACGGCCTCGCCGATCTCGGCAAACCGGCCCGAGACAGTGCCCGCCGACGCCGCCCCCCGCACCAGGGCCATGAGGCGCGGCGCGCGCGGATCGACGGGCTTGTGAAAGCGGTGGCCGAAGCCCGAGACGATCTTGCCGTATTTGCTCCGCCATGCCGCCAGCCCCTCCTGCACGGCCTGATCGAGGGGCGCATCGCGCGCAGCAATGTCGTAGTAAAGCTCGGCGCATTGTTCGCCTGCGCCGCCATGCACATCGCCAAGCATGTTGACCGCCGTGGCCATCACGTTGTTCAGCCCGACGCCACAGGTCGCGGCCATCCGCGCGGCGGCGATGGAGGGCGCCTGTGGTCCGTGGTCCACGCCCGCGACCAGCGCGGCCTCAAGAAGGGCGGCTTCCTGCGCGCTCGGCAGGCCGCCGCGCGTCATCAGCCAGATCATCTGTGGAAACGAGACATTGCCGATCAGGTCTTCGACCGCATGCCCGCGAAAGGCGATGCGGCCCGGTTCCATGTCGATGATCGAGGTCCGCCACCATTGGCGGATCGTGTCGGCGTCACTCATATCGGGCGGTCCTTCGGCTGCTTGCGCGCAGCATGACCCGACCGCCCGGAAATGTCACACCCCAACGGGCAGCAGCATCCGCCAGGGGTCGGCGATCAGCGCGGCGTAGCGCGCCAGGAACCGCGCCGCGTCTGCCCCGTTGATCACCCGGTGATCATAGCTGAGGTCGAGCGGCACCATCGGCACCGGCTGCCACGCCTCGCCGTCCCAGACCGGCACGGTATCAGAGCGGGTCAGGCCCAGGATCGCCAGTTCGGGCGGGTTCACGATGGGGGTAAAGCCGATACCGCCGATGCCGCCGAGATTCGAGATCGTCATCGAGGCGCCGCCCATCTCGCCGCCACCAAGCTTGCGCGCCTGCGCCTTGGCGGCCAGATCGGTGATGTCCTCGGCGATCTGCCACAGCCCCTTGCGGTCGGCATCGCGGATCACCGGCACCATCAGCCCGTGGGGCGTGTCCACGGCAATGCCGATATGGGCGTAATCCTTGAGGATAAGGGTCTGCCCGTCCGGCGACAGAGACGCATTGAACCGGGGATAGGCGCGCAGGCAGCGGGCCAGCGCCATGACATGAAAGGCCAGCGCGGTCAGCTTGGTGCCGCGCGCGCGGGCTTCATCGCGGACGCTGGCGCGAAAGGCATTGACTGCGCGCATATCGGCGCGGTCGTGATGCGTGACCTGCGGGATCATCGCGTTCGCAGCCCCCAGATTGGCGGCGGCGATGCGGGCCATGCGGGGCAGGGGCTCTTCGCTGATCGGGCCGTATGCGGCGTGATCCACATCCCAATAGCGCTGCGCATCGGGGGCGGGGGCGCTGCCCTTCATGCCGTCCACATCCTCGCGCCCCAGGGTGGTCCGGCCCGTGTCGCGGGCCAGCTTCTCCAGGTCGACGCCCTTGTCGGCGGCGTGTTTGCGCGTGCTCGGGCTTGCCTTGATCTCCATCACCGCGCCCTCACCAACTGGCCGAGATATACTGGGTTTCCATGAATTCCAACATCCCTTCATGGCCGCCTTCACGGCCCAGGCCCGATTGCTTGGTGCCGCCAAACGGGGCTGCCGGGTCGCTGACCAGCCCGCGATTGAGACCGACCATGCCGTAATCGAGCCGCTCGCAGACCTGCAACGCGCGCTTGAAATCGCCCGAGAACACATAGGCGACAAGGCCGTATTCGGTGTCATTGGCGCGTTTGATGACGTCATCCTGGTCACGGAAACTCTGGATCGCGGCCACGGGGCCGAAGATCTCGTCCTGCACGCAATCGGCGTTTTCCGGCACGTTCGACAGCACCGTCGGCGGGTAGAAATAGCCCTTGCCGTCAATCGCTTCGCCGCCACATTCGATCTTCGCGCCCTTGGCGACGGCATCGGCCACGAACGCGGCCACCTTGTCGCGGGTGTCGGCATTGACCAGCGGGCCCACATCGACGCCCTCGTCCAAGCCATCGCCCACCTTGAGCGCCTGCATCCGCTCGACCAGGCGGCGGGTGAACTCCTCGGCCACATCCTCATGCACATAGATGCGGTTGGCGGCGGTGCAGGCCTCGCCCAGGTTGCGCATCTTGGCCAGCATCGTGCCCTCAAGCGCGACGTCCATATCGGCGTCGTCGAAGATGATGCAGGGCGCGTTGCCGCCAAGCTCCATCGCCGGTTTCAGCACCTGGTCGGCGGCGGATTTCAGCAGCTTGCGGCCCACCCCGGTGGAGCCTGTGAAGCTGACAACGCGGACGCGCGGATCATGCAGCATGTGATCGACAAGCGCGCCGGTGCGCCGCGAGGGCAACACATTCACCAGGCCCGCAGGCACGCCCGCCTCCTCCAGCAGAGGCATCAGCGCCAGCATGGTCAGCGGCGTTTCCGAGGCCGGTTTGATGATCACGCCGCAGCCCGCCGCCAGGGCAGGCGCGATCTTGCGGGTGCCCATCGCGGCGGGGTAGTTCCAGGGCGTGACCAGCACGGCCAACCCTGCGGGCTTGTGCTGCACCATGATGCGCGCGCCCGAGGCTGGCGCATGCGTGATCAGGCCATCGGCGCGCACGGCTTCCTCGGCGAACCAGCGGAAGAATTCGGCGGCATAGCCCGCCTCGCCCATCGCATCGGTCCGGGCCTTGCCGTTCTCCAGCGTGATCAGCCGCGCGAAATCCTCCAGCCGCGCACTCATCAGCTCCCACGCCTTGCGCAACACTTCCGAGCGTTCGCGCGGGGTGCGCGCGGCCCAATCGGCCATCGCGGCCTCGGCGGCATCGAGGGCTGCATCGGCATCCGCGATCTCGGCCGAGGCGACCGAGGCGATGACCTCCTCATTGGCGGGATTGATGACGTCGAACCGGGCCTTTTCGGCGCCGTCCCGCCACTGGCCGTTGATGTAGAGGTCACTGTGCAATGCGTCGAAATTGATGTTCCCCTTGGTCATGGGATCGTCCTTTCCGTCAGAGTAAATGGCGAAGCGGCTCGGCCAGCCGCCCGGCAAGATCGGTCATGAAATCCTGCGCTGCCTCAGCCGACAGGTGATCGGGCGCGCAGTCAAGGGTGAGGGTCAGGGTTTGTGCGCCGCCGATGCAGAGCTGTGGGGTCGCGGTGGTGTTGCTGATCGAGGTGAGCCGGGTTCCGGTCAGGTCGCGGATGAGGAGCGTGGGCGGGGCGTCGCCTTCCTGTGCCGCGCCCAGACCGGCGCGGTCTGGATCGGGGAAGCTGCGGGTCTGGCCGTCTGTCTCGGTGGCAATGGTCAGGCCGTCGGCTGCCATGGCGCGCCGCAGCGCCGCCCCGGCCATGGCGGCGAGGATGGCGGCAGGGTCCGGCGCGGTGCCGGTCTCGGCCTCGATCCAGGTCAGGAGGGCGGTGAAACCACGGGCCGGGATCTGGGCGGTGATGCGCAGGCCCGATTGGCCAGCGGCGGGCAGGGTCTTGAGCGTCTCGATATCGGCGGCATGGAAGGGCTGCTCATAGCCTGCCTGCACCAAGCGCTCCAGGTCCAGACCCTGTTCCCGCGCCAGCCGTCTGGCCTTGGGCGAGGCGAGGATGCGCCCGTTCATTGCGGGTTTCGGCACGGGCGTTTTGCCTGTCTTCGGCTCGGGATCAGGTGTCGGGGCCGGCTCCTCCGCCCTCTCGGGCGTCCTCGCCTCTTGCGTCTTGCCAGCCAGGCTGCGCTGCACGGGCGCGTCGGGGGCGGATGCCGAGATGATGGCGATCACGTCGCCCACCGGGGCCTCTTCGCCTGCTTCCGCCAGCAGCGCCGCGACATAGCCGTCATGGCCCGCCTCGACCTCCATGGTCGCCTTGTCGGTCTCCACCTCGAAGAGCACATCGCCCGAGGCCACGGCCTCGCCAAGCCCCTTGTGCCAGGCCACGATCAACCCCGCATCCTGCGCCATGCCAAGCGCGGGCATGATGACCTCGGCCCCATCTGGAAGGTCGGTGTCGTTCGCGGCGGGAGCGGGCTCAGGCACTTCATCGGTCGCGGCGGCACCGGCCTTCGCCTCTGGTGCCGCGCCAGTGCCCTCCGCCGTCTCCGAGATCAGCGCGATCACGTCGCCCACCGGCACCTCCGCCCCGGCCTCGGCGCGCAGGTCGGTCAGGAAGCCGTCGCCGGGGGCCTCCACCTCCATGGTGGATTTGTCGGTCTCGACCTCGAAGAGCAGATCGCCCACTGCCACCGCATCGCCCGGTGACTTGAGCCAGCGCACCAGCAGGCCGGTTTCCTGCGCCATGCCGAGCGCGGGCATGATCACCTCATGCGGCATGGATCATCTCCCCCGCCACCAGCTTGCGGGCCATGTCGGCGACGCCTTCGGGGGTCGGCACGGTCAGATCCTCCAGCGCCGGGCTGAACGGCACGGGGACGTCCATCGCCCCCATCCGCATCACGGGCGCGTCGAGATGATAGAACGCCTTTTCGTTGATCCGCGAGGCGATTTCACTGGTCACGCCAAAGCTCTGATGCCCCTCATCGACCACGATCACGCGGGCCGTCTTGCGGGCAGAAGCCAGGAGCGTCTCCTCGTCCAGCGGCACGATGGTGCGCGGGTCGATCACCTCGGCGCTGATCCCCTCGGCCTCCAGCAGTTCCGCCGCCCTCTCGCAGACCTGCACCATCGAGGAGGTGCCGATGAGCGTGATATCCTTGCCCTCGCGCAGGATATTGGCCTCGCCGAAGGGGATCAGGTATTCCTCCTCCGGCACCGGGGCCTTGTCGTTATACATCAGCTTGTCTTCGAAGATGACGACCGGGTTGTTGTCGCGGATCGCGGTCTTCATCAGCCCCTTGGCCTCGTAAGCCGAGGAGGGCAGGGCGACCTTCAGCCCCGGAATATGGGCGACCAGCGCGTGCAAGCTCTGGCTGTGCTGCGCCGCCGAGCGCCGGGTGGCCCCAAGATTGGTGCGCAGGACCAGCGGCACGTTCAGCTTGCCGCCCGACATGTAATGCGTCTTGGCGGCCTGGTTGCAGAGCTGGTCCATGATCAGGAAGATGAAATCGCCGAACATCAGGTCCACGACGGGCCGCGCGCCCGTCATGGCGGCGCCGACGGCCAGGCCCATGAATCCGGGTTCGGCGATCGGCGTGTCGATCACGCGGGCCGTGCCAAACTCCTCGACAAGACCGGACAGCACCTTGAAGGGGGTTCCGGCCTCGGCCACGTCCTCACCGATGATGAACACGGTCTCGTCGCGGCGCATTTCCTCGGCAAGCGCCTCGTTCACGGCCTTGGACAGGGTAATCTCTCGCATCGGGCTCTCCTCAGGCATCGGGACGCAGGGTGGCGGGATCGGTGGCGGCATAGACGTGCATGTCGACCTCGGACGCATCGGGATAGGCGGCCTCCAGCGCGTACTCGACGGCCGCCTTGGCTTCGGCGCGGATCTCGTCCTCGATGGCTTTCAACTCCTCCGGCGACGCGACGCCCTCACCCTCCAGCCATTTGCCGAAATTGATGATCGGGTCGCGGCCTTCCTTCCAGATCGCCTCCTCCTCCTTGTCGCGGTAATAGGCGCGGTTGATGTCGCCGACATGGTGGCCGTGATAGCGGTAGGTCTTGAGTTCGATGAAGAACGGCCCTTCACCCTTGCGCGCCCGCGCGACCAGCTTTTGCGTCAGGTCGTTGACTGCCAGCACGTCCTGCCCGTCGATGCTGTGTGCCTCGATCCCGAAGGCCTCGGCCCGCGCGGTGATGGAGCCTGCGGCAATCTCCTCGGTCTTGGTGTATTCCGAATAGCCGTTGTTCTCGCAGGCATAGATGACCGGCAGCGACCAGAGCGCCGCCATGTTCATGACCTCGTAAAGCAACCCCTGCGCCGTTGCGCCATCGCCGAAGAAGCAGACGGTCACATCGTCCGAGCCTTGCATCTTGGCGCGCAGGGCCGAGCCGGTGGCGATCCCCATGGACCCGCCCACGATGGCATTGGCACCAAGGTTGCCGTGGCTCTGGTCGGCGATATGCATCGAGCCGCCCTTGCCCCGGCAATAACCCTCTTCCTTGCCCAGAAGCTCGCAGAACATCGCCTTGAAATCCGCCCCCTTGGCGACGCAATGGCCGTGGCCGCGATGGGTCGAGGTGATGCGGTCATTGTCGGTCAGCGCCTCGCAGATGCCCACGGCGACGGCTTCCTCGCCGGAATACATATGCGTCAATCCCGGCATCTTGGCCGAGAGGTAGAGCTGGTTGGCATTGTCCTCGAAGGCCCGGATGCGCACCATCTGGGAATACATGCGCAGGTAGTCTTCGCTGTTGTGTTTGGTGTCGGCCATCTGACGCATCCTCTTCGGGCAAGTGCCCCTTTCATTTTGCCAAAAATACCTTCGGGGGGTGCGGGGGGCAGACAGCCCCCCGCGGATCCCGTCAGGGATCAGTACCGATTGGCGATCGGCAGGTCCTCGGCGGGGAAAAGGCTGATCACCTCGCAGCCGGTTTCCGTCACGACGACCTCTTCCTCGATGCGCGCCGCCGAATAGCCGTCCGCCGCCGGGCAATAGGTCTCCAGCGCGAAGACCATGCCGGTCTGGATCTCCATCGGGTGGTCCAGGCTGACCGCGCGGCTGATGATGGGGCGTTCATGCAGCGCCAGCCCAAGCCCGTGGCCGAACTGCAACCCGAAGGCCGAGGCCTCGTCGGGAAAGCCGAATTCCTCGGCCTTGGGCCAGACCTCTGCCACCTTGTCGGTCGAGACGCCCGGCTTGATCATCGAGATCGAGGCGTCGATCCATTCGCGCGCCTTCACATAGGCGTCGTTCTGCGCCGGCGTGGCCCGGCCGATATTGAAGGTCCGGTAATAGCAGGTGCGATAGCCCTGGTAGGACTGGAGAATATCGAAGAACGCCTGGTCGCCGGGGCGGAAATAGCGGTCGGTGAAATTGTGCGGATGCGGGTTGCAGCGCTCGCCGGAAATGGCGTTGATCGCCTCGACGTCATCGCTGCCCATCTCGTAGAGCATCTTGTTGCTGAGCGCGACGATGTCGTTTTCGCGGATGCCGGGTTTCAGCTCCTCATAGATCATGTGGTAGACGCCATCGACCATGGAGGCCGCCTGGGTCAGCAGCTGGATCTCGTCCCAGTTCTTGATCTCGCGCGCCGCCAGCATGATCTGCTGGCCGTCGATGACGTTGATCCCCTCGGCCTTCAGCGCCTCGAACATCGCGGTTTCGGCATAGTCGACGCCCACCGGCATGTCGGCCATGCCCGCATCCTTGATCAGCCCCGCGATCTCCTTGGCATATTTGCGCATCAGGCCAAATTCGGGCGGGATGGTCCCGCGCATCCCCACCACCCCGGCGCGGCAATGATCGGGCACCAGCCAGTCCGAGAACTTCTTGTGATGCATTGCGGCCGAGCCGAAATCCCATACGTAAGGCGCGTCGTCGCCGGTCAGCAGGCAGAAGCGGCACATCTTGTCGCGTTCCCATTCGCCGATCTTGGTCGCGCTGACATAGCGGATGTTGTTGACATCGAAGAGCAGCAATGTGCCCGCGTTCGACGCCTGCAACGCCTGCCGCGTGCGCGCCAGACGGTAGCGGCGCAGACGGTCATGGTCGATCCGGCGTTCAAAATCGACGGATGTGTGGCCCCAGGCGGGGATGCGCCCCTCCCACCGCCAGTTGGGTTCGAGATCCTGCGGGGTCAGCAGGTTGGGCATGAGAGCACGGGACATGAGGCAAACTCCTTCGGTTGCGCGGGGGGCGCATCGGCGTGATTGGGGGGCAGGCGGCGGTTACTGGATGCACCAGCCGCCATCTATGTGGATCATCTGGCCGGTCATGTAGTCGCTGTCGTGGCTGGCCAGGAACGACGCGGTGCCGGTGATGTCGTCGGGGTAGGAGACGCGCTTGATCTGCAGCGCATCGCGCACGATATCCTCGTAGGCCTGGCCTTCCTTCTCCTTGAAGCCGATATCGACCAGGTCCTTGTCGAGCTGTTCCCAAAGCGGCGTCACCACCACGCCGGGCGCATAGCCGTTGACGGTGATGTTGTGTTCCGACAGCGCCAGCGCGCCGCAATGCGTAAGCGCGAGGCAGCCGTATTTCGACGTGCAGTAAACCGTCACATCGACCAGCGGCTTGCGCGACGCGATGGAGCCGACGTTGATGATCTTGTAGGGGTGATCCTCCATCGGGCCCTGCTTGATCATCTGGCGGGCGGTCTCCTGCATTCCCAGCCACATCGCCTTTGTGTTGACGTTCATGATCATGTCCCAGTTGTCTTCGTCGATATCCATGAAGAACCGGGGCTTGTTGAGGCCGGCATTGAAGAGGCCCACATTGATCGAGCCGAAAGCATCGACGCAGGCGGCGACGGCGGCGGCATTGTCCGCGCGCTTGGTCACGTCCATCTTGACCGCGATGGCACGCCCGTTGCCTGCGCTGTTGATGTGGTCCGCGACGGCCTGTGCGGCCTCATGGTCCAGATCGCCGATGCAGATATTGGCCCCCTGCGCCGCAAAGCACTCGGCATTCGCCTGCCCCATGCCGCGCGCGGCCCCGGTGATCAGGATGTTCTTGCCCTTCAGGCGATTGGGGTCCATGGCTCTCTCTCCTACTAGGCTTTCTGGTCTTGCATGATTTTCTCGGCCCCGCGTTGCAGGCGGGCCAGAGTGTCGCGGGGCTTGGTGACGCCGCGCAGCATGTCGTGAAGCTCGTGACCGCACAGCGCGATCAGCTCGTTGATCCGGGGCACCGGCGGGCGCGGCCAGAATTGCAGCTCATCGCGCCAGGACATGGCATCGACGGCCTCGAATATGGGCGAGAGGCGGCGCACATCGGGGTCGGCGCCCACCGAATAGCGCGGCGCGGTGCGGCTGCCGTTCTGGACGTAGAGCTTTTGCGCCTCGGGCGAAGTGAAGGCGATCAGCGCCTTGCCCGCCTCGCGCTTGCGCTCCTCGCTGAGATTCGCGGGAATGCACAGGACATAGCCGCCCACCGGCGCGATCGGGCGGCCCGACGGCCCTGCCGGGTGCGGCAGGTAGCCGGTGCGCCCATGCGCGGGCGAGGTCTCGTCCAGCTCGAAATAGGGGGCCAGAAGCGTGTAGCCATAGGCCATCGCGATCTTGCCCGCCGCGTAGGGGCGGACGCGTTCATACCAGGACATCGACAGGATGTCGGGCGGCGAGAACTCCAGCAGCGCCATCAGGTATTCGGCGGCCTCCAGCGCGCGCGGCGTGTCCAGCGTCGGCACCAGGTCGTCGCGATCCAGATGATCGGCATCGATCCCGCCCGCGATCGGGGGCAGGTTGAAGATCGGCTGACCGAAATCGGCGCAGGTCATCATGAAGGTATGGCCAAGCGCCGTGCCGCGCGCCGCGTTCCAGGCAATGCCGTAGCGGCCCCTCTGCGGGTTGTGGAAGGTCTTCGCGGCCTTCAGCACCGCATCCGTGGTGGCGGGCGGCGACAGCCCCGCCTCGGCAAAGAGGTCGGTGCGGTAGAACAGCAATTCCGGTGTCGTTTGGCTGGGAACGCCATAGGGCCGCCCCGCCCAATGCGCCGCGCGCCAGCCGGCGGTGTGAAAGTCGCCGGGATCGAGCGCGTCGATATCAAGCACCTCGTCCAACGGCGACAGGATCCCGCGCGTCACGAACTCGCCCACCCAGGGCAGATCGACGGCGATGATGTCATAGCGGCTGACGGCTCGGTCGCCGTTGCGCAGGGATTCCTCGTGCAGCCGGTCGATGGAAAAGGCGCGCTGGCTGATCTTGGTGCCGACGACCTGCTCGAACTGGCGCTTGAGGCTCTCCATCACCATGAAGGTCGGATCGCCATGCACCAGGATGCGCAGGCCCCCCGGCAGGGCCAGCGGTTCGGGCAGAACCTGCGGCGGCTGGATCGAGCGACCCTCCTGGTAGGAACCGCCGAAATAGTATTCCGCCCCCTTGGCGGCGTTCGGGCCGACACCGATCCGCTGCCGCGCCATGCGCAGGATGCGGTCGGAAAGCTGCGACCAGTCCTGCATCAGCTTGGCACTGGGATGCAGCGAGAAGCTCTTGCCGGTGCGGGTCCGGGGACGCTGTTCGACCAGGCCCGCCTCCTGCATCTCGGCCAGTTTGCGGCGCGCGGTGGCATAGGGCGTGCCCGAGGCGGCGATGGCCGAGGAGGCGGTCGAAATGCGCCCCTCCAGGTGGTTGCGCACCAGGTGGATGGCCATGTTGAGATGCGGGTTGGGCGCGCCGATATCCAGGGCCGAATCGACTTCGGCCATGAATTCCTCAACGAATTCAAGCGCCTGACCGATCTCGAGCGGTTCACGAGAGGGCGCAGTAGTCGCTACCATCTTGCTTCCCGCCATATATTCACTTTGAATATTTCCCATTGCCTTGCCGGGCGTCCCTCGTGGATCAGCGGGCCCGCGCGGCCCTCGCTTCGCGTCGCTCATGCGGCGTTCCTTCTGTTGTGCGGGATCGGATGGTCGGATTGAACAGCACAGATGTCCATTATGACCATTAGGATAATCAAAATGAACATCTTTATGGGCGATGCGATCCGGGCAAAGGGAAACACTGTCCCTCATTCGGCTGCCGGGGAGGGGACGATTCCCGATTTGGACTGTGGCAGCCGCAATGTAAGGTCTTGTCCAACGGAGGATTCAGGATGACCAGATTGAACAAAGCCCTGCTTGCAGGTACCACGGCACTGGCCGGGCTCGCCCTTGCGGGCACCGTGTCGGCGCAGGAGACATTCCGCATCGGCATCACGCAGAACAACGTGGGTGTCGACAGCTACCAGACCACCTATGAAGAGGCGTTCATCGCCGCCGCGGAGGCCAACCCGAATGTGGAGGTCGTGGTCCTGGACGCAGGCGGTGACGTGGCCCGCCAGATCGCCCAGATGCAGGATCTGATCCAGCAGGAGGTCGATGCCATCATCATCTGGCCGACCAATGGCCAGGCCGTGATCCCCGCCGTGCGCGAGGCGTCTGAGGCCGACATTCCGGTCATCGTGACCAATTCCAACATCGCCGAGCCGGGCTTTCCCTTCGTCGCCTCCTTCTCGGGGCCCGACAACATCACCCAGGGCTCGCGCGCGGCGGAAATCATGTGCGACCGCTTCACCGAGCTCGGCATCGAGGACGAGGCGCAGATCGTGCAGATCTCGGGCCAGCCTGGCTACACCACCGCCATCGAGCGGGCGCAGGGCTTCGAGGATCGCCTGCCCGAAGTCTGCCCGAACGTGACCCTGCTGGAAACGCAGCCCGGCAACTGGAACCGCGAGGATTCGCAGCGCGTGATGGAGGCGTTCCTGGTCCAGTATGACGACATCGACGGGGTCTATTCCGGCGATGACAACATGGGTGTCGGCGCGATGAATGCCGCGATTGCGGCGGGCCGTGACGGCATCACCTTCGTGGGCGCGACCAACTTCGCGGTCGGCTATGACGCGATGGGGCGTGGCGAATACTGGGGCTCGATCTACCAGTCGCCGGTCGACGATGCCGAGGCCGCGCTGGCCACGGCGCTGGCGATCCTGAACGGCGAAGAGGTGCCGTTCCTGAACTACTTCGATACGCCGAAGATCACGCAGGAGAACATGGAAGAATTCGACCGTCCGGTCTTCTGATCTCTTTCTCCCTGGGCGGGGTCCGGGCGACCGGGCCTCGCGCCATCCAACAGTTGTTTTTCGTTACAAGTCAGGAGGGCGTCATGGGCCGTGTCTCGGGGCGTGCATGTATCGTCACCGGTGCCGCGCAAGGCATCGGCAAGGCCATCGGACTGGCCCTGCTGGACGAAGGAGCGGAAGTTTGCTTTGCGGATCGCAACGCGGAAAAGCTGGATGCAATCGCGGATCGGGACCGCGCCATCACCGCCACGGTGGATGTCAGCGACCGCAGCCAGGTCCGCGCGATGATCGACAAGACGGTGGATGCCTTCGGCAGGCTGGACGTCATGTTCAACAATGCCGGCGTCAACAAGCCGATGAATTTCCTCGACGTGACCGAGGAGAACTGGAATTTCATAATGGGGATCAACGGGCTCGGCTGCCTGATCGGAATGCAGGAGGCCGCCCGCCAGATGATCGCCCAGGGGCGTGGCGGCAAGATCGTCAACACCGCCTCGATCGCCAGCCGACAGGGCTTTGACAATGTCGCGCCCTATTGTGCCTCGAAATGGGCGGTGGTGTCGCTGACGCAATCGGCGGCCCGCGACCTGGCGCGCCATGACATAACGGTAACGGGATTTGCCCCCGGCGTGGTCGCGACCGAGATGTGGGAGGAGGTCGACCGCGACCTGATGCAGATCGGGGCCGCCGAACGCCCCGGCCAGGCGATGGAGGAATTTGCCGCCGATATCCTCAAGGGCCGCGTCGCGACGCCCGCCGATATCACCGGCACGACGACATTCCTCGCCTCGCCGGAAAGCGACTACATGACCGGCCAGATCGTGATGATCGACGGTGGCATGACGCTGGTCTGAGGCGCAGAATTGACGGGCCGCGCGATCGCGGTGAGGGAGGGGACAACATGAAGAACGACCGGCTTGGGAAATTCGCGGGGGTGCTGGCGCGGCAGGGTATCCTTGTCGCCTTCATCCTCTTCATGATCGGATTTTCCCTCTGGAACGCCCGTTTCATCAGTGTCGAGAACGTCTTTGGCGTCGTGCGCTCCTCGGCCATCCTGGGGGTCATGGCGCTTGGCGTGACCTTCGTTGTGATCGGCGGCAATCTTGACCTCTCGGTCGGCTCGCTTATGTCGTTCTCGGCCATCGTGGTGCTGGACCTGCATGAGAACCCCGCCTTCGGACCGGCGCTGGCGATCCCCGCGATGTTCGCGATGACCATGGCGATCGGGGCGCTCAACGGCTTCCTTGTCGGCTATCTCAGGCTGAATTCACTGATCGTGACACTCGGGATGCTGTCGGCCATTCACGGGCTGACGCTGACCTATTCGGGCGGGCAGAACATGGATATTGCCAACCAGGAAGCGACCTGGTTCGGCATCTTCGGGCGCGGCACCGCGCTTGGCATTCCGATCCCGGTCTTGATCTTTGCGGGGCTTGCCGCCGTTCTGGCGATCCTCTTGGCCAAGACGCCATTCGGGCGCAAGGTCTATGCCGTCGGTGGCAACGAGGTCGCGGCGACCTTCTCCGGCATTCCGCGCGCGCGGGTCGTGTTCTTCACCTACCTGATCTCCTCCTTCTGCGTCGCCACGGCGGGTCTGATCCAGGCCAGCCGCACCATGGGCGCGCAGAACACCGTGGGGCAGGGGCTGGAGCTTGAGGTGCTGGCCGCCGTCATCCTGGGCGGTGCCTCGCTGCTTGGCGGTTCGGGAACCGTCTTCAAGACCGTGATCGGCGTGCTGATCCTCGGCTTCATCCAGAACGGCCTGCTGCTGGCCGGGCTGGAGTTCTACGTCCAGTTCGTCGTGACCTGGATCATCATCATCCTGGCGGTCTGGCTGGATATCGCGGCCAAGCGCGGCCGTCTCTGGTCGCCGATCGCCTGAAGGGGAACACCGATGCAACGCATGAACACAACGGACCTGATCAAGGGCGGCGCGATCTGGGGCTTCATCGTGCTGGAGCTGGTCTTCTTCTCGGTCGCGGGATCCTTCTGGTCGCTGTCGGAAAGCGCCTTCATGGATTTCGACAACATGCTGCTGCTTCTCAAGCAATCGGCCCCCATCGGGATCATCGCGGTCGGCATGACGATTATCATGATCAACGGCAATATCGACCTCAGCGTCGGCGCGACCTTCGCGCTGTCCGCCGTGGTGATGCTGGATTCGATGAACTGGCCGATCATGGCGGGGCTGGGGGATTGGGCCATTCCGGTGGCCTGGCTGCTGGCGCTGCTGACCGGTGCGGTGCTTGGCTTCATCAACGGGATCATCGTGTGGAAAACCGGGGTCGATGCCTTCATCGTCACGCTTGGTTCGATGCTCGGGTTTCGCGGGCTGGTCTTCATGTATAACGGCGAGAACCCGACCTTTCACCTGAACTGGACCATGGTCGATATCGCGGAATGGGACGCGCTCGGAGTCGAGACACCGGCGCTGGTCCTGATCGCGGTCGTGGTCGTCGCCTGGCTGATCATGACGCGCACGGTGCATGGCCGCAATGCCTATGCCATCGGCAACAACCGCGAGGCGGCGGTCAATGCGGGCCTGCGCGTCGGGCCGCATATGCTGATCAATTTCGTCATCATCGGCACGCTGGCAGCCCTGTCCGCCGTGGCCTTCTATTCGGCCAGCGGCTCGGTGAACCCCAATGACGGGATGCTGTTCGAGCTGTGGGCCATCACCGCCGTGGTGCTTGGCGGCACCAAGCTGACGGGGGGCTCGGGCTCGATCATCGGCACCTTCGGCGGCGTCATCGCGATCCAGCTTCTGCGCAAGGGCCTGGGCCATATCGGGGCCGATACCGAGACCGTCAACCTTGTGATCGGGTCCATCCTGATCGCGGTGCTGTTCCTTGATCGCCAGCTCAATCGCAAGGGCCAGGAGGAGTTGAAGGTATGAACACGGATCGAAAACCCGCCCTGCGGCTGGAAAACATCGTCAAGACCTTCCCCGGCGTCCGGGCGCTGGACGATGTCAGCTTCGAGGTCTTCCCCGGTGAGGTCCACGCCCTGATGGGCGAGAACGGCGCCGGGAAATCCACCCTGATGAAGGTTCTGGGCGGCATCCACCAACCCGACGAGGGCCGCATTTTCGTCGAGGAGGCCGAAGCCGTCATGACAACGCCGCTCCATGCCAAGGCGCGCGGGGTCATGTTCATCCACCAGGAACTGAGCCTGGCCGAAGAACTGTCGGTGGCCGAAAACGTCTACCTGGGCGAGTTGCCGCGCAAGAGCCTTGGCCGCGTCGATTGGGCGACGCTCTATGCGAATACCGACGAGATCCTCAAGCGTCTCAAGGTCGGTTTCACCGCCCGCACCCGCGTCGGCGACCTGTCGATTGCCAATCAGCAGATGGTCGAGATCGCCCGCGCGCTGACCGTTGACGCCAAGGTGGTGATCTTCGACGAACCCACCGCATCCTTGACCGATGCGGAAAAAGTCGTGCTCTTCGAGGTCATCGCGGGGCTTCAGGCGGAAGGCGTCGGCATCGTCTACATCTCGCACCGGATGGAGGAGATATTCAAGATCACCGACCGCATCTCGGTCCTGCGCGACGGGGAATATCGCGGCACGCTGGTCACGTCCGAGACGAACGAGGACGAGATCACCCAGATGATGATCGGGCGCAGCCTGGACCTCAGCCGCCGCACCGCGCGCGGCGAGGTCGGCAAGACCGCGCTTCGGGTCGAGGGGCTGTCCTGCGGCAGCCTGTTCCAGGATATCAGCTTTGACGTGCGCCAGGGCGAGGTGGTGGGGTTCTACGGCCTTGTCGGCGCGGGCCGGACCGAGATCGCCGAGACTCTGTTCGGCCTGCGCACGCCCTCGGCCGGCAAGATCTTCCTCAAGGATGAGGAGTTGCGCATCCATTCGCCCATCGAGGCGATCCGGCACGGCATCTCGCTGGTGCCCGAAAGCCGCAAGGAACAGGGGTTGGTGCTTGGCATGAACTGCCGCGACAACATCACCTTGCCGCAGGTCAGCGACCTTGTGGCGGGGCCCTTCGTCTCGGACGGGGCCGAGGTGGCGATTTTCGACCAGTATCGCGACCGGCTGGAGATCAAGACGCCAAGCTGGCGCAGCGCGGTCGGCAACCTGTCGGGCGGCAACCAGCAGAAGATCGTGATCGGCAAATGGCTGGCGATGCGGCCCGAGGTACTGATCGTGGATGAACCGACGCGCGGTATCGACGTGGGCTCAAAATCCGAGATCCACAACCTCTTGCGCGATCTGGCGGCGCGGGGCTTTGCGGTGATCGTGATCTCGTCGGAAATGCCCGAGGTGCTGCATGTGTCGGACCGCATCGTCGCCATGTACCAGGGCCGCGTCATGCGCATTTTCGACGCCGAGGAGGTGACCGAGGACAGCCTGATCCAGGCCATATCGGGGATCGAAAACGGCAAGGTGGCCTGACATGCGCGTGGGCTTTGCAGGGCTGGGGCGCATGGGCGTGCGCATGGCGGAAAACCTCGTCGCGGCGGGCCACGATGTTACGGTGTGGAACCGCAGCGCGGAAAAGGCGGAAGGCTTCGCCGCCGCGCATCGGACCGATATGGCGCGGACCCCCAAGACGCTGGCCGATGCGGTGGATGTCGTGGTGACAATGTTGGCCGACGATGCGTCATCGCAGGTGGTGCATCTGGGGCCGGAGGGCCTGTTCGCGGGCCGGCGCGCGCAGGTCTTCGTCGAGATGGGGACGCTTGGACCCGATCATCTGCGGGCATTGGCAGCGGCGACGGATAAACGCGTGATTGATGCGCCGGTCTCGGGCGCGACACAGGCCGCCACTGAGGCGCAATTGCTGATCATGGCGGGCTGTGACGCCGCCACGCTGGCCGAACTGCAGCCGCTTTTCGACGCGATGGGCAAGAAGACCATCTGCCTGGGCAAACCCGGTGCGGGCGCGGTGATGAAACTGGCGGTCAACATGCTGATCCACGGTTTGAACCAGACCCTGGCCGAGGCGATGACATTGGCCGAGGCGGCAGGCATCGCGCCTGACGCCGCCTTCGACGTGATCGAGGCCAGCGCCGCCGCCGCGCCGATGCTGACATATCGCAGGCCGCTCTACCTGGACGAGGCGGGCCATGACGTGACCTTCACCGTCGCATTGGCGGAGAAAGACCTGCGCGTCGCGGGCGACCTGGCACGCGGGCTTGGCGTGGCCCTGCCGCAATCGCAGGTCACGCAAGCCATCCTGGAACAGGCCATCGAGCAGGGTTTCGCCGCCCGCGACATGGCCGCGATCCTCAGCTACATGCGGGAGCAAAGACAATGAAAGCAGCCCTTTTCGTCGGCGGTTGGGAGGGGCACACGCCCACCGAGTTCAGCGATTGGTGCGCCGCTCTGCTACGCGACAACGGCTTCGAGGTCGATATCCACGACACGCTGGAGCCGCTGGCCACGCCCGGGAAACTGCAAGATGTCGACCTGATCGTGCCGATCTGGTCCTCGGCGCGGTCGGGCCACCAGGAAGAGTTCGGCAACATGACCAAGCCGCAGGAGGACGGCCTGCTGCAACTGATCGGCGAGGGGCGCGGGATTGCCGGCTGGCACGGCCATATGGGTGACGCCTTCCGCGACCGGCCGACCTATCACTTCCTCATCGGCGGGCAGTTCGTGGCGCATCCCCCCGGCTGGCCCGACAATCTGCAACCGCGCGAGGATTACATCGACTATGACGTGACCGTCACCCGCCCCGCCGATCCGATCATGCAAGGCATCGGCAGTTTCCGCCTGCGATCCGAGCAATATTACATGCTGGTCGACCCCTCGAACGAGGTGCTGGCGACGACCACCTTCTCGGGCGATCACCTGTGGTGGATCGAGGGTACCGTCATCCCCGTCGTCTGGAAGCGCCGATGGGACAAGGGCCGGGTTTTCTATTGCTCCATCGGACATGAGCTGGACGACCTCAAGACCAGCCAGGTCACCGAGATCCTGCGCCGTGGCATGGTCTGGGCCGCGACGCGCGAGGGCTAGGCCCGTTCCGAGATAATCCCATTCAACCTGGCCGCAACGTGCTGTAGGGTCTTTCGACGCGCGCCCTGCGGAATATGTTAGTTTAGCGCTAACATTTCTTGTCCGAGTTCTGTATCAAGGTCGGAACGGGTGCCCTGACCCGCGAGGTGACCGCACCGGTTGCCCTGCCCAACATGCTACGAGACCGCGCGATGCTGAAACCGAACGACACCCATATCACCGCCACGCAACTGGCAGGTGAGATTTCCCGCCACCTGAACCTGTCGCTTGGCAAGGACGCGGCCCATGCCAGCCTCTATGACTGGCGCATGTCGCTGTCGCTGGCCCTGCGCGACCGGGTGGTGGCCCCATGGTTCGCCTCGACCCGCGCCACCTATGAGGGGCAGCACAAGCGGGTCTATTACCTGTCGATGGAGTTCCTGATCGGGCGGCTGATCGAGGATGTGACGATCAACCTGGACCTTGAGGGCGTGGTGCGCGAGGCGCTGGCCGATCTGGGGCAGGATTACGCAAGCGTCATGGCCGATGAACCCGACGCCGCCCTTGGCAATGGCGGGCTGGGGCGCCTGGCGGCCTGTTTCATGGACAGCCTGTCGACGCTGGCGATTCCGGCCTATGGCTATGGTATCCGCTATGAACACGGCCTTTTCGAGCAGCATTTCGAGAACGGCCAGCAGGTCGAGACCGCCGAGGGCTGGCTGGCGCAGCGCCACGCCTGGGAGTTCGAGCGGCCCGAGGTGGCCTACAAGATCCATTTCGGCGGCCATGTGGCCGATGAAGACGGGCGCGCGGTCTGGCACCCGGCGGAGACCGTGCTGGCCTCGGCCTATGACACGCCGGTGGTAGGCTGGCAGGGGCGGTGGGCCAATACGCTCAGGCTGTGGGCGGCGAAGCCCATCAAGCTGTTTGATCTGGAGAGTTTCAACCGGGGCGACTACGTCGCGGCCAACGCGCCCGAGCGGCTGGCGCGGACGATCTCCCGCGTCCTCTACCCCGACGACACCACCGAGGAAGGCAAGGAACTGCGCCTGAAGCAGGAGTATTTCTTTACCGCCGCCTCGATCAAGGACCTCATCCGCCGCTTCCTGTCCGAAGGGCACAGGCTGGACGACCTGGCGTCGCTGGTGGCGATCCAATTGAATGACACGCATCCCGCGATTGCCGGGCCGGAGCTTGTGCGGCTGCTGGTCGATCATCACGGGGTCGAGATGGGCGCGGCGATTGATACGGCGCGCGCCTGCCTGGGTTACACCAATCACACGCTGTTGCCCGAAGCGCTGGAGCGCTGGCCCGAGGGCCTCTTTCAGCGCATCCTGCCGCGTCATCACCAGATCATCATCGAGATCCAGAACCGGCATCTGGCGGAAACCGGCAGTGACATTCGCATCCTCGACCATGGCAATGTTAACATGGGCGAACTGGCCTTCATCATGGCGCATAAGGTCAACGGCGTCTCGGCGCTGCATTCCGACCTGGTGAAGCAGACGGTGTTCGCCGATCTCGACGCCGCCTATCCGGGCCGGATCATCAACCAGACCAACGGCATCACGCCGCGCCGCTGGCTGCAGTCGTGCAACCCGGCCCTGCGGGCGTTGATCACCGACACCATCGGCAGCGGCTGGCAGGACGATCTGGAGCGCTTGCAGGAGCTGAAGCCGCATCTGGACGATACCGGGTTCCTCGACCGGTTCGATGCCGCCAAGGCCGCGAACAAGGCGCGGCTGGCGGCGTGGCTCAAGGACCGGCACGGCACCGTTCTGGACCCCGCCGCGATGTTCGACATCCAGATCAAGCGCATCCATGAATACAAGCGCCAGCACATGAATATCCTGGAGACCATCGCGCTCTGGAACGAGATCCGCGACAATCCGAACGGGGACTGGACCCCGCGCGTCAAGATCTTCGGCGGCAAGGCGGCACCGGGCTACGCGCTGGCGAAATCCATCATCCGGCTGATCAATGACGTGGCCGCGACGATCAACACTGACCCGGTGACGCGCGAGTTGTTGCAGGTGGTCTTCCCCGAGAACTACAACGTCTCGATGGCCGAGATCCTGATCCCGGCATCGGACCTGTCAGAGCAGATTTCGACGGCAGGCAAGGAAGCGTCGGGCACCGGCAACATGAAGCTTTCGCTCAACGGCAGCCCGACCATCGGCACGCTCGACGGGGCCAATGTGGAGATTCGCGACCATGTCGGGCCGGAAAACTTCTTCCTCTTCGGTCTGACGGCGGAAGACGTGCGCGCGCGCCGCGCGCAGCCCGGCTATGCCCGCGAGGCCATCGAGGCCAGCCCGCGCCTGATGCGCGTGTTGGGCCAGATCGCGGAGGGCGTGTTCTCGGGCGGGGACACGCATCGCTACGGGGATATCCTGCACAATCTCTGGGAACATGATTATTTCCTCGTGAGTTGCGATTTCGACGCCTATTTTGACACACAGCGTGAGGTCGATACGGTCTACAGGGACCGCGCCCGCTGGACCAGGATGGCGGCGGCGAACACCGCCGGGATGGGCTGGTTCTCGTCCGACCGCACGATCCGGGGCTATGCGCGCGACATCTGGGGCGCGACATCCGTGGCGCATTAGGAAAGGGGACGCGATGGCAGACGTGATCAGCGCAGAGGATGCCGGGCAGATCGTTGCGGCAACCCATGCCGATCCCTTCGCCGTGCTCGGCCAGCATATGCTGGACGGCCATCCCTCGATCCGCGCCTTCCACCCCGAGGCTGACGCGATTGACGTCCTGGACGCGAAATCGGGCCGCAAGGTTCTGTCGCTTGCCCCCGTGGCCGATGCGCGGGGCCTGTTCGCGGGCATCGCCACGCGGCGCAAGCGGGCCTTTGCCTACCGGCTGCGGATCAGCAGGGGCGCCGATACCTGGGAGGTCGATGACCCCTATCGCTTTGGCCCCGTCCTGGGCCCGCTGGATGAGCACCTGTTCTCCGAAGGCGCGCATCTGAACCTGTGGCGGATGCTCGGGGCGCATGTGATCACGCATGAGGGCGTGGAGGGCACCCATTTCGCGGTCTGGGCGCCCAATGCGCGGCGGGTCTCGCTGGTGGGCGATTTCAACGCCTGGGACGGTCGGCGTACCCTGATGCGCAGGCGCGGCCAGACCGGCGTGTGGGAGATTTTCATTCCCGGTTTGGGCGAAGGCGAGCCTTACAAGTATGAGCTTCTGGACGCGGTCGGGCGATTGCTGCCGCAAAAGGCCGACCCGTTCGGCTTCGGGGCCGAGCATCCACCCGCCACGGCCTCGGTCGTGCGGCGGCTTGAGGGGTATGACTGGTCGGACGCCGACTGGATGACCACGCGCGCCGGGGCGCAGCGCATCGACCGCCCGATCTCCATCTACGAGGTGCATCTGGGATCGTGGCGGCGCGTGACCGAAGAGGGCAACAGGCCGCTCTCCTATCACGAACACGCGCGGCAACTGGTGGGCTATGCCAAGGATATGGGCTTCACCCATATCGAGCTGATGCCGGTGTCCGAGTTTCCCTTTGACGGCTCGTGGGGCTATCAGCCCGTGGGCCTCTACGCGCCGACCATCCGGCATGGCACCTTGCAGGAGTTTCGCGCCTTCGTCGATGCCTGCCACGGGGCCGGTCTGGGCCTGATCCTGGATTGGGTGCCGGGGCATTTCCCCGACGACGCGCATGGGCTCGGCCGCTTCGACGGCACCGCGCTATACGAACATGCCGACCGGCGCGAGGGGTTTCACCCGGACTGGAACACGCTGGTCTATAATTACGGGCGGGCCGAGGTGTCCAACTTCCTGCTGGCCAATGCGCTTTACTGGCTGAAGGAACATCACATCGACGGGCTGCGCGTCGATGCGGTCGCCTCGATGCTCTACCGCGATTATTCGCGCAAATCGGGCGAATGGGTGCCCAACATCCATGGCGGGCGCGAGAACCTTGAGGCCATCAGCTTCCTGCAGCGCACCAACACGGTGGCCTATGGCGAATCTCCGGGCATCATGACGGTGGCCGAGGAATCCACCGCCTTCCCGCAGGTCAGCGGCCCGGCGGACACAGGCGGCTTGGGGTTCGGGTTCAAGTGGAACATGGGCTGGATGAACGACACGCTCTCCTACATGCAAGAGGATCCGGTTCACCGCAAATACCACCACCACAAGATGACTTTCGGCCTGCATTACGCGTTCTCGGAAAACTTCGTGCTGCCGATCAGCCATGACGAAGTGGTCCATGGCAAGGGCGCGATGCTGGCCAAGATGGGCGGGTCGGACGCCTTCGGCAACCTGCGCGCCTATTACGGTTTCATGTGGGGCCATCCGGGCAAGAAGCTGCTTTTCATGGGCTGCGAGTTTGCGCAAGCGCGTGAGTGGAACCATGATTCCAGCCTCGATTGGCATTTGCTGGACCAGCCGCGGCATGAGGGCGTACAGCGGCTGGTGCGTGATCTGAACAGGCTCTACCGGGATACGCCCGCGCTCCATCAGCTCGATTGCAAGCCCGAGGGCTTCGAATGGATCGAGGAGGGCGCGGCGGAGGAATCGCTCTATGCCTGGCTGCGCAAGGGGCAGGACGGCGCGGCCCCGGTTCTGGTGGTGTGCAACTTCACGCCGGTGGAACGCTCGGCCCGTCGCATCGGCGTGCCGCAGGCGGGCCGCTGGATCGAGCGGCTGAACACAGACGCCGCGTGCTATGGTGGCGGCGATCGTGGCAATCTGGGCGGGGTCGAGAGCGAACCCATCGCGGCCTCGGGGCGGGCGCAATCCATCGCGCTGACGATTCCGCCGCTTTCGACGCTCTTTTTCGAACTGGATCAGGGCTGACAGACAATCAACAGGGGAGGGAGACGGCAATGGATACGGAACCGCACAGGCTGGCGCAGCAGAGCATGGCCTTCGTTCTGGCAGGCGGGCGCGGCAGCAGGCTTTACGAGTTGACCGACAGGCGCGCCAAACCGGCGATGTATTTCGGCGGCAAGAGCCGGATCATCGACTTTGCCCTCTCGAACGCCGTCAATTCGGGCATCCGCCGCATCGGGGTGGCGACGCAATACAAGGCTCATTCCCTCATTCGCCACCTGCAACGCGGCTGGAGTTTCTTCCGGGCCGAGCGCAATGAATCGCTGGATATCCTGCCCGCCTCGCAGCAGATGAACAACGAGAACTGGTACAAGGGCACCGCCGATGCCGTGACCCAGAATATCGAGATCATCCGCGGCTACGGGCCGAAATACATCATCATCCTGGCGGGCGATCACATCTACAAGCAGGACTACGCCAAGATGCTGAAGCATCACGTCGACAGCGGCGCGGATGTGACCGTGGGCTGCATCGAGGTGCCGCGCATGGAGGCGACGGGGTTCGGCGTGATGGATGTGGATGACAGCGACCGCATCCATGCCTTCGTGGAAAAGCCCGCCGACCCGCCCGCGATGCCGGGGCACCCGGATATGGCGCTGGCCAGCATGGGGATCTACGTGTTCGAGACCGAATACCTCTGCGACCTGCTGGAAAGGGACGCGCAGGATCCGGGGTCGAACCACGATTTCGGCGGCGACATCATTCCGGGGATCGTCAAGTCGGGCAAGGCCATCGCGCATCCGTTCAGCCGCTCCTGCGTGCGCAGCGGGTTGGAGGAAAAACCCTACTGGCGCGATGTCGGCACCATCGACGCCTTTTGGCAGGCCAATGTCGATCTGACCGATTTCAGGCCGGAACTGGACCTATACGACAATGAATGGCCGATCTGGACCTATTCGGAACTGACCGCGCCCGCGAAATTCATCCATGACGAGGAGGGGCGGCGCGGCCACGCGGTCTCCTCGATGGTGTCGGGGGGCTGCATCATTTCCGGCTCACGGCTGGATCGCTGCCTGCTGTTTACCGGCGTGCGCACCCATTCCTATTCGGAACTGGAGGCGGTGGTCGCCATGCCCTATGCCGAGATCAAGCGCAACGCGCATCTGAAAAACGTCGTGATCGACCGGGGCGTCGTCATCCCCGAGGGCCTCGTCGTGGGCCAGGATGCCGAGGAGGATGCGCGCCGCTTCCGCCGCACCGGAAACGGCATCTGCCTGATCACGCAACCGATGATCGACCGGCTGGAGGGCTGAGATGCGGCTCCTCTTCGTCGCGTCCGAATGCGCGCCTTTCGTCAAGACCGGCGGGCTGGCCGATGTGATCGGCGCGGTGCCCAAGGCGCTGGCGGGCGTGGGCGCGGAGGTGCGGGTGCTGATCCCGGCCTACCCGGCGCTGGCGCGGCTGGTGGCGAAGGGCACACCGGTGATGCGCTTCGACGATTTCTTCGGCGGCGCGGGGCGCATCGTGGCGGTAAAGGCCGAGGGGCTGGACCTGCTGCTTCTGGACGCGCCGCACCTCTTTGACCGGCCCGGCAATATCTACCTGGGCCCCGATGGCAAGGACTGGCCCGACAATGACCTGCGCTTTGGCGCGCTCTCTTTTGCGGGCGCGCAGGTCGCGCAGCAAGGCTTGGATGGCTGGCAGCCCGATCTGATCCACGCCCACGATTGGCAGGCGGGGCTGGTCCCGGCCTATCTGCGGCAGGCGGGCGACAGGACGCCGGTGGTCACGACGATCCACAACATCGCCTTTCAGGGCGTGTTCGGGGCCGACCGGCTGGATGCGCTGCGGCTGAAATCGGCGCTCTTCACGCAAGAGGGCATCGAATATTACGGGCAGATCAGCTTTCTGAAAGCGGCGCTGCAATTGTCGGATCGGATCACGACGGTCAGCCCGACCTATGCCGCCGAGCTGATGACGCCCGAGTTCGGCATGGGCATGGATGGCATCCTGCGCGCGCGGGCGGGCGATCTCACGGGCATCCTCAACGGCATCGACCTCGACGCCTGGAGCCCCGACACCGACCCCGACCTGATCGCGCCCTATTCCACCCGCAGCCTCAAGGGCAAGGCGCGGAACCGGGCCGAGGTGATGCGGCGCTTTGACCTGACCGAAGGCCGCGGCCCGCTTTTCTGCGTCATCAGCCGGTTGACGGCACAAAAGGGGCTGGACCTGTTGCTGGACTGTCTTCCGGGGCTGGTCGGGCAGGGCGCGAAGCTGGCGCTTCTGGGCAGTGGTGAGCCGGGGCTGGAGCGCGGATTTGTCGGCGCGGCCAGCCGGTTCAAGGGCTCGGTCGGGACGATCATCGGCTATGACGAGGCGCTCTCGCACCTCATGCAGGGCGGCAGCGACGCGATCTTGATCCCCTCGCGGTTCGAGCCTTGCGGCCTGACCCAGCTTTACGGGCTGCGCTACGGTACCCTGCCGGTGGTGGCGCGGACGGGCGGGCTGGCCGACACGGTGATCGACGCCAATGACGCCGGATTGCAGGCGGGCTGCGCCACCGGGGTCCAGTTCCCGCCGGGAAGCGCCACGATGCTTGGCCATGCGATCGGCCGGACCTGTGCCCTCTATCGGGAGCGGAAGGTTTGGCAGGGCATGATGCGCCGCGCGATGCGCCACCCGGTCGGGTGGGACCGTTCGGCGGCGGAGTATCTGGATGTCTACCGCGCGGCGATGGGGTAGAGGCCGGGGCATGAGCTATCAACTGACAGGCGGACGCCCGACTCGGCTCGGCGCGCATCACGATGGGGCAGGCGTGAATTTCGCCGTGTTCTCGGCCCATGCCGACAAGATGGAGCTGTGCCTGTTCTCCGAGGACGGCAAGGAGGAACGCGCGCGGATCGTCCTGCCCGAACGCACCGGCCCGGTCTGGCACGGGTATCTTGCGGGCCTGCCCGTGGGCACCGTCTATGGCTACCGCGCGCATGGGGCATACGCGCCCGAGCGGGGCCACAGGTTCAACGCCAACAAGCTGCTGATGGACCCCTACACGCGGGAATTGCGCGGCACCTGGACGAATGACCCGGCGACATCGGGATTTGTCGAGGGCGAAGGCGATCTGTCCTTCGACCCGCGCAACTCCGCGCCCTTCGTCGCGAAATCCGTCGTCTCCGACCCGGCGCTTTTCCAGGGGCTGGCGGCAGGGCGGCATACACCTTCCGACCGCGACCTGATCTATGAAGCGCATCCCAAGGGTCTGACGCAGACGCACCCGGGCGTGGCGGGCGACCTGCGCGGCACCTATGAGGGGCTGGCCAGCGCGGAGATGCTGGAGCATCTGAGCGCGCTCGGCGTGCGGGCGGTGGAGCTTCTGCCGGTTCACTCTTTCCTCGACGACCGCTTCCTGACCGAGCGGGGGCTGCGCAATTACTGGGGCTACAACTCGCTCGGCTTCTTCGCGCCCGAGCCGCGCTATTTCGGACCCGAGGGGCTGATCGGATTCCGCCGTATGGTCGACCGGTTTCACGCAGCCGGCATCGAGGTGATCCTCGACGTGGTCTATAACCACACCGCAGAAGGGGACGAGTTCGGGCCGACGCTGTGTTACCGGGGCCTCGACAATGCCTCCTACTATCGCCTCATGGCGGGGCAGCCGCGCCATTACGTCAACGATACCGGCTGCGGCAACACGCTGAATGTCGCGCACCCCTATGTGCTTCGCATGGTGCTGGACAGCCTGCGCTTCTGGGTGGAATGCATGGGCGTCGATGGCTTCCGCTTCGACCTTGCCACCACGATGGGGCGCGAGGATCACGGCTTCGACCCGCGCGGCGGGTTCTTCGATGCGCTGCGCCAGGATCCGGTGCTGGCCGAGGTGCGGATGATCGCCGAGCCCTGGGATATCGGGCCGGGGGGCTACCAGCTTGGCCAGTTCCCGCATGAGTTCGCGGAATGGAACGACAGCTACCGCGATACGGTCCGGCGCTATTGGCGCAATGATCCGCACAGCGCGCAGGAGCTCGCCGCGCGGCTTCTGGGATCGGCGGATCGCTTCGACCGGGACGGACGGCGCGCAACGTCTTCGGTGAATTTCGTCTCGGCCCATGACGGGTTCACGTTGGCCGACCTGACGCGCTATTCCCGCCGCCATAACGAGGCCAATACCGAGAAGAACCGCGACGGGCATAACAGCAATTACAGCGACAATTGCGGGGTCGAGGGTGAGACCGGTGACCCGCAGATCATCGCCCGCCGCGCCCGGCGTCAGCGCAATCTGCTGGCGACGCTGTTCCTGTCGCAAGGCACGCCGATGCTGCTGGCGGGCGACGAAATCGGCAATAGCCAGGGCGGCAACAACAACGCCTATTGCCAGGATAACGAGACCGGCTGGCTGGATTGGGACCGCGCCGACCGGGGCTTGCAGGGCTTCGTCGCGCATCTGTCCGCATTCCGTCGCGCCAACCCGGTGCTTCGGCAGACCCGGTTCCTGCATGGCGACACCAGGGCAGATGGGCTGGCGGATGTCGAATGGCGCGATTTCGACGGCGGGCCGCTGCCCTGGCGCGATCCGGGGCTGGACAACCTGTGCCTGATCCTGCGCGGCGCGGCGGATGCGCCCGAGGGGGAGGCGGGCGCCGCGTTCCTGGTC
This sequence comes from Alterinioella nitratireducens, assembly GCF_013155465.1. GTDB lineage: Bacteria > Pseudomonadota > Alphaproteobacteria > Rhodobacterales > Rhodobacteraceae > Alterinioella > Alterinioella nitratireducens. The sequence goes on from NZ_JABJVX010000001.1 coordinate 37,194, forward strand.
TTTAACCGGGGTGATGCAGCGGGCGAGGTTATGCTGCCGGACGCGCCCGAGGGGTCCGCATGGCACCGCGCGGTGGACACCGACCGGCTGGAGCAGGACGCCCGGATCGCGCGCGATACGGCGCAAGTCGCGGGCGACAGCGTCGTGGCCTTCATCCTGGCGAAAGCACCATGAGCACCGACCCCGACCTCGCCGCGCTGGCCGATCTGTGCGGGATCCTGCCCGCCTATCACGACCTGCACGGGGGGCAGCGGATCACCTCGCCCGAGACCCAACGCGCGCTCTTGGCGGCGGATGGGGTGGATGTGTCCTCGCCCGCCGCGATCCGCGACAGCCTGGCAGCGCTGCGCCAAGCGGGCCAGGATCGCTGGTTCCCCGAGGAGGTGATCATCGAGGCGGGGGCGGAGGCACATCTTGGCTTTGGCCTCGGCGCGACATGGGCGTTGCGCGCGGGGGATGACGAGGTGGTGGCCGAGGGGCTGCCCGCCGATCACATCACCCTGCCGTCGTTGGCCCCCGATATATACGTCCTGCGCGCCGAGGCCTCAGGCCGGATCGAGGAGGTGACGGTGCTGGCCGCGCCGTCGCGCCTGCCGTCGATAGAAGACCTGACCGGACAAACCCGCCTCTGGGGCCTCAACTGCGCGCTCTACGGGCTGCGGTCGGACAGAAATGCGGGGCTTGGCGATTTCGACGACCTCGCGCGCATGGCCGAGATCGCAGGCGGGCAGGGGGCCGGGTTCCTCGGCATCAACCCGATCCACAGCATGGGGTTCGCCGACCGGACCGCGATCAGCCCCTATTCGCCGTCGCATCGGGGTTACCTCAACACCAGCCATATCGCGCTGAACGGCGCGGATGGGTTTCAGGCCATCCGCGCGGCCGAGCATGTCGATTACGCCGCCCACAAGCCCGCCCATTCCGCCGCGCTGGAAGCCATGTTCGCGGTGTTTCAGGGCGATTCCGGGTTCGACGCTTTCCGGCAGGCAGGCGGGGCGGATCTTGCCCGCTTTGTCCGGTTCGAGGCGCTGAGCGAGGTCCATGGCCCCGACTGGACGCGCTGGCCGGATGATCCCGGCCCGCCGGAGCCTGCGCGCGAGACCTTCCATGCCTGGCTGCAATGGCGCGCCGACGGCCAGTTGGCCGAGGCACAGGCCCGCGCGAAAGCGGCCGGGATGCCCCTTGGCCTCTACCTCGACCTCGCCGTGGGCCCGCGCCGTGACGGGGCCGAGGCCTGGTGCGAGCGTGACGCCATCGCACAGGGCGTCTCGATCGGTGCGCCGCCCGATCACCTCAGCCCCGAGGGGCAGAACTGGTCCCTCGCGGCCTTCGCGCCCCGCAAATTGCGCGCGCGGCGCTATGCCCCCCTGCGCCGCATCCTGGCCGCGACCATGCGCCATGCGGGGGTGATCCGCATCGACCATGTCCTTGGCCTCAACCGCAGTTTCTGGATCCCCGACGATGGCAGCCCCGGCGGCTATATCCGCCAACCTTTCGAGGCGCTTCTGGCGGTGATCAAGATCGAGGCCGCGCGCCTTGCCTGCGCCGTCATCGGCGAGGATCTGGGGCTGGTGCCCGAGGGCTTTCGCGAGACCATGCGGGGGCACGGGTTCTACGGCTATTCGGTGCTGCAATACGAGAAGGACCACGAGGGCAATTTCCGCACCCCCGGCGATGGCGCGGCGGAAGTGCTGGCCTGTTTCGCCACCCATGACACGCCGACCCTGCGCGGCTACGCAGGCGGGCGCGATGTGGACTGGTGGCGTGACCTGGGATGGATCGACGCGGACCGGGCGGACGAGATCAATCGCCAGAGGCAGGCCGAATTGGACCGGATGCCGCACGCGGGCGACCTCGCCACCAGCATCCACGCGCTTCTGGCCCACGCCCCCGCCGCCCTGGTCGCGGTGCAGCTTGACGATGTGCTGGAGGCGGTCGAGGCGCAGAACCTGCCCGGCACGATTGACGCGCACCCGAACTGGCGTCGAAAATACGATGTGGACCTGGACGACCTGGCCCGCGACCCGCGATTGCGAGACATCGCGTCGATCATGCGCGGGGCCGGGCGCGCGCAACCTCAAGGAGGGACCAGCCGATGACGATCAAGACCATTCCCACGACCCCGATCGACGGGCAGAAGCCCGGCACATCCGGCCTGCGCAAGAAGACGCAGGTGTTCATGCAGACGCCCTACCTGGAGAATTTCATCCAAGCGACGATCGACGCCATTGGCGGCGGTGCGGGCAAGCGGCTGGTGGTGGGCGGCGACGGGCGCTACTTCAACCGCGCCGCGATCCAGACCATCCTCAAGATGGCGGCGGGCAATGGCGTGGCCGAGGTGATCGTGGGGCAGGGCGGGATCCTCTCGACCCCCGCCGCGTCCAACCTCATCCGCGAGAACAAGACCGATGGCGGCTTCATCCTGTCGGCCAGCCATAATCCCGGCGGCATCGACGAGGATTTCGGCGTCAAGTTCAACGCCGCCAATGGCGGGCCCGCGCCCGAAAAGCTGACCGCGCGCATGTATGAGGCGACGACGACCATCACCGAATACCGGATCGCCGAGGCCGGGGATATCGACCTGGGCCGGATCGGCGAGACCACGCTGGACGACATGCGCATCCGCGTTGTCGATCCGGTCGAAAGCTACCAGGCGCTGATGCAGCGGCTCTTTGATTTCGACGCCATCCGGTCGCTGTTCGCGGGCGGCTTCACCATGTGTTTCGACGCCATGCACGCGGTGACCGGGCCCTATGCCACGGCGATCCTGGAAGGCGCGTTGGGTGCGCCCACTGGCACCGTCGTGAACGGGACGCCGCTGGAGGATTTCGGCAAGGGCCACCCCGACCCCAACCCGATCTGGGCCAAGCCGCTGATGGACCTGATGATGGGCGCGGATGCCCCCGATCTGGGCGCGGCCTCGGACGGGGACGGCGACCGCAACATGATCGTCGGGCGCGGGGCCTATGTGACGCCATCGGACAGCCTGGCGATCCTGGCGGCCAACGCGCATCTCGCCCCGGCCTATGCGGGTGGCCTTGCGGGGATCGCGCGCTCCATGCCGACCAGTGCCGCCGCCGACCGGGTGGCCGCGAAACTGGGCATTGCGGCCTATGAGACGCCCACGGGATGGAAGTTCTTCGGCAACCTGCTGGATGCGGGCAAGGTCACGATCTGCGGCGAGGAAAGCGCCGGCACCGGCTCGGACCATGTGCGCGAGAAGGACGGGCTGTGGGCGGTGCTGCTGTGGCTGAACATCCTGGCCGCGCGCAAGCAATCGGTCGCCGAGATCGTGACGCGGCACTGGCAGGAATTCGGGCGCGACTACTATTCGCGCTACGATTACGAGGATGTCGCGACCGATCAGGCCACCCGCCTGATGGACGGGCTGCGCGACCGGCTGGACGGGCTGGCGGCGAGGCGCTTTGCCGACCTGACGGTCGCGGGGGCGGATGAGTTCTCCTATCTCGATCCGGTCGATGGGTCTTTCAGCGAGGGGCAGGGCCTGCGCATCGCCTTTGAAGGCGGCGGGCGCGCCGTGTTCCGGCTGTCGGGCACTGGCACGCAAGGGGCGACCCTGCGCCTCTACCTGGAGCAATATTCCGGCACCGATGGCCGCACCGACCTGGACCCGCAAGAGGCGCTGGCCCCGGTGCGCGAGGCGGCGCAGGAGATCAGCGACATGAGCGCGATCATCGGTCGGACGGAGCCCGATGTGGTGACCTGAGCGGACACTTCCGCGACGATTCCATCCGATAAAAATGTGGCGTGCGCGTGCGCGGCGTGGTCCCGCGCGGCGTTTCACCTGCCTGATGGCCGAGTCGCGGCACTCTGACGGCCCTCGCTCCATGCACCATGGCTGACAACCCGGCGCCATGGCCGGAACATTGCGGAAACACAGTTGTGCCGCAATCTCCGCGCCCCGGAATTCCCGTATGATAAATTCATCTATTTTCAATACCTTAGACCTGCATCATACCCCGGTCTGATACCGTTCAGACCTCGGTCGGGGGGCACCGGATTCAGACCCTCGGCCGATTTTTTCCGGCCCCCACTCGGGGCAATGTCAGGTCATCGGACGGCTACATCGGTCGTCCACCAACACCCTTCGCAGGAGACATGACATGACGACTTTCAACCTCAAGACCCTCACCGCGCGCTTCACCAAGGACGACTCCGGCGCTACCGCCATCGAATACGGCCTCTTCGCGGCCCTCATCGCCGCTGCCATCGTCGGCACGGTTGCCACGCTCGGCGGGCAGACCAATTCGGGCTTCACCACGGTCAGCACGGCCCTGTCGGATTCGGGCATCGAGGCCCCGGCAGAGGGCGGCGAGGAACCCCCGGCACAGTAATCGCCGGTCCTGCGGGCGGCGCGCGGGGGCAGGGGCCGGGTTCTCTGGCCACCCCCGCCCCGCGCGCCTGTCCGATCCACCCCACCTCACCCCAGACCCTATCGCGGAGACGACCCATGGCACAGGCCACCCCTTCCCCAACCGACCCCGTCACCGCCTATGTCTGCACCGAGCAGGGCGCGGACGTGGTGCGCGCCTTCGCCGCCAATTCGGGCGGCGCGGAACCTGTCTTGCATGGCGGTGGCGTCAGCGGGGCCGCGCGGCTTTGCGGCGCGGACCAGCGCGGCGGCACCGTGCTGACCGAGATCGGCAACCTGCCCCTGCCGATGGCCTGTGAAAGCGTGACCGAGATCCACCGCAGCGGCGCGCGCGTCATCGTCTTCGGAATGCAGGACGATATCGGCACCTATCGCGCCATAAGGCAAGCCGGCGCGCTGGAATATTTCGCCTATCCCGTTGACGTGGCCGACATCATCCGCGTGTTGTCCGAGGAAACCGCGAACGATCCCGAACCTGTCAGCGATCCCGCCCTGCGCATCGCCGTCACCGGCAGCAATGGCGGCGTCGGGGCCAGCCTTCTGGCACAGAACCTGGCCTGGATCTCGGCAACCGCGCGGGGGGGTGAACGGGCCACCGCGCTGGTCGATGGCGATCTGGCCTTCGGGTCGGTCGCCTGTGACCTCAACCGTGACACCACACCGGGCTTCCGCGAGGCGCTTGCCGCCCCCGACCGCGTCGATGAGACCTTCCTCAAGGCCACCATGGACCGCATCACCCCCAATTTCTCGCTCTATTCCGGCCATGGCCGCGCAGTGCCGGATGCCGACGCGCTGGAGGGCGGGCTGACCCGGCTTCTGCCGCGCCTCTCGGCCAGTTTCCCAACCACCGTGCTGGATGCGCCGCGCGCGCTGATCCTGCGCCGCCCCGACATGGTGCGCCAGTTGCACGCATTGGTGCTGGTCGTCCCCGGCGGATATGGCGGCATTCACGCCGCAAGCCGCCTGATGGCCCGCCTGCGCGAGGATGCGCCGGATCTTCGGGTCATTCCGGTCCTGTCCGAGCTGCGCCGGGATGCCGGGCTGCCCAGCAAGGATCTGGCACAGGCCTTCGGGACCGAGATCGCCCATATCCTGCCGCGCGACGACAAGGCCATGCTGCGCGCCCATCGGGCGGGCAGACCGCTGGCACAGCACGCGCCCCGGTCGGGCTATGTGCGGGCGGTGTCCGGGCTTTGGTCCGCGCTGTCCTCGCCTTCGACCCCGGCGGCCGCGAAACAGCGTCGGGGCCTCCTGCGCAGGGCGCGTGCATGACCCTGCATATGGAACAACCCTCGCTCGCCCGCGCGCTGGAACAGGTCTTGCTGCTGGCCCGCCAGATCGACGCCGAGACGCTCGGGCCCCAGGACCGCGCCAATGCCGCGATCACCTATGTCGTGGAGCAATCCGGCGGTCTCTGGCCGTTGGCCCTGCAACGCGAGATCCTGACCCGCGCCACGGCGGCGCTAGAGGATGAGGGCGCGGCGCCGCCCGAAACGCGGGCCGCGGCCCCCGCGGCCAAGGCACCCACCCCTGACCGGCCCGCCCGCCGTCTGCATCTTGTCGCGCAGCCCGCCGCCCCGGAGCCCGCCCCCGAGGCGATGGACCCCGCGCCGATGTTGCACCTGGCCTCGGAGGTCACGCAGGCGCTGTCGAAGCAGATGGATTTTACCGACCTGGCCCGACAGTCGCGGGAAGAGCAGGAGGCCTCGATCCGCGAGGCCATCACCGCCCTGACCGAGGCGCGCAAGCTGCAACTCAACGGGCGCGAGATTGCCGATCTTGTCGCCTCCGTGCTGGCCGACATGCTCGGCCTCGGCCCGCTTGAACGCCTGCTGGCCGACGAGGACATCACCGATATCATGGTCAACGGCCCCGCCCAGGTCTATGTGGAGCGCGGCGGCAAGCTGGAACTGACGCCCGTGCGTTTTCGCGACAACGCGCATGTCTTCAGCGTCGCGTCCCGCATCGTGGCCGAAGTAGGCCGCCGCATCGACGAGGCGCAGCCGATGGTCGATGCACGCCTGAAGGATGGCAGCCGGGTCAATGTCGCGGTGCCGCCGCTGGCGATTGACGGGCCGACCATCACCATCCGCAAATTTCCCAAGAACCCGGTTCGCCTGGACGCGCTGGTGCAGGGCGGCAGCCTCTCGGCGCAGATGGCGGCGTTCCTGGGTCTGGCCTCGGTCCTGCGCCTCAATGTGCTGATCTCGGGCGGCACCGGGTCGGGCAAGACGACGCTGTTGAATGCGCTCTCGCAATTCATCCCGGCGGGCGAGCGTGTCGTCACCATCGAGGATGCCGCCGAACTGCGCCTGCAACAGCCCCATGTCGTGCGCTTTGAGACCCGCCCCCCCAACGTGGAGGGCACCGGCGAGGTCACCATGCGCACACTGGTGCGCAATGCGCTCAGGATGCGGCCCGACCGGATCATCATTGGCGAGATACGCGGCGACGAGGTGCTGGACCTGATGCAGGCGATGAACACCGGCCATGACGGCTCGATGTCGACGCTGCACGCCAATTCCCCGCGCGAGGCGCTGACACGGGTGGAAAGCATGGCGGCGCTGGCGGGCTTTTCGGCGGGAACGGCGGTGATCCGGCGCCAGTTGACCGATGCCGTTCACCTGGTGGTTCAGGTCAGCCGGATGCGCGACGGACGCCGCCGCATCACCTCGATCTCGGAGATCGCGGGGATAGCCGGTGACGCCATCATGCTACAGGAAATCTTCCGCTTCCGCACCGATCCCGACAGCACGCGGGCGGAGGTGCGCGGCGGGTTCGAGTTCTCGGGCTACCGCCCCGACTTCGCCAGTCGCGCCGCAGAATACGGTCTGGCGGATGAGCTTGACCGGATATTGGAGGGCTGAGGCCATGTCGCAGGAATTGCTTGTTCTGATCGCGGGGTCTGCCACGCTTGCCCTGCTGGTGCTGGCGGGCCTCGTCCTCAGCGACCGCCGCCGCCGCGCGCATCGCGCCCGTGTCGCGCGGGCACTTTCCGGCCACCGGCCTGACACCATTCCAACCGCCACCAAGCCCCGTCAACGGCGTAGCCGCGCGGCCCGGCCCGGTGACCCAGTGGGGCGCAACCTGGCCCGCCTCGACGAGGCGCTGGCCCGCGCGGGCATGACGGTTTCCGCCGGTGAGGTTCTGACCCAGATCGGCATTGCGGTGCTGGCGCTTTACGCGATCTTCGTGCTGCTCTTGCAGCTGCCCCTTGTGCAGGCCGTCGCGATGGCCGTGGCGGGCCCTGCGGCTCTGTTGTTGCTGGTGCTGCGCTTCAAGCGGGCCAGGCGGATAGCCGCCTTCACCGCCGGTCTGCCCGATGCGCTGGACGTCTTCGCGCGGGGGCTCAAGGCGGGGCGACCGGTCGCCGACAGCCTCTCCATCGTGGTGGAAAACGCCCCCGACCCGGTGCGCGGTGAACTGGCGCGCTGCCGCGATCAGATCAAGATGGGCACCACGCTGGCCGATGCCTTCGCCGATCTCGCCGCGCGGATGCCGACGGCCGAGGCGCATTTCTTCGGCGTCGCCACCGCGCTGCAATCGGAAACCGGCGGCAACCTGATCGAGACGATCGAGAACCTTTCGGCGCAGTTGCGCGAACGCCGCAAGCTGAAGCAGAAGGCGCGCGCGCTGTCCTCCGAGGCACGGGCCAGCGCCATCATCCTGGCCTCGCTGCCCTTTGCCGTCGGGCTGGTGATCTTTCTACTGAACGCGGCCTATCTGGATCCGCTCTTCAGCGATCCGCGCGGGCGGGCGATGCTGATCACCGGCATTTGCAGCATCGCACTTGGCATTTTCATGATGGTGCGGATGGGCAAGCTCGATGTTTGATTTTCTCGGCACCGGAGGACGCATGATGACCGACCCCGAAATCTACATGTTCTGGATGGCCTTCATCGGCCTGTCCGTCAGCTTCCTGGCCGCCGCCGGACTGATGGCCGATGCGCGGGTGAAATCGCAGCGCGCGGCCCGGATCGCGCGCGCCTGCGGCACCGCCCCCGCACCCGAGGCCCGGCGCGGCGGCCCGCTGCATGAGAGGATCGGACGCGCCCTGCTCAGGATGGCGGCGCAGAGCGGCGAGAGGGTCTCGGCCATTCTGGGCGGCGAGGCCAGGGCCACCGCCGAGGACTTGCAGGCGGCGGGGTTCCGGGGCCGCGACGCGGTGCTGATCTATGCGTTCCTGAAGACCCTCCTGCCGCTTGGCACGGTGCTGGTCGGCGCGGCCTGGGTGCTGACCACCGGGCGGGCCGGATTGGGCCTGCTTGTGCCGCTGGCGACCGTGCTGGCCATCGCGCTGGCGATCTCCAAGGGCGTGGATATCGCGGTCGACGTGATCCGCAAGAAGCGGCTGGCGCGGATCCGCTTGGGTGTCGCTGACCTGCTGGAACTGCTGGTCATCACCAGCGAGGCCGGCCTGGGGCCGCAACCCGCCCTGCACCGCGTGGCGGGAGAGCTTGAGGCCGCCCATCCCGAGCTTGCGCGCGAGGCGTTGCAGATGGTGGCCGAGATGCGCATGACCAACGACCGCCGCGCCGCCTATCAGGCGCTGGCCGCCCGCGTGCCGCTGCCCGAAATCGGTGTCTTCACGCAGACGCTGGACCAGTCCGACACCTATGGCACGCCGTTTTCGCGCGCCATGCGCACCCTGATGGTGGAGCTGCGCAGCGATCGCCTGCTCAGGGTCGAGGAGAAGGCCGCGCGCCTGCCGGTGATCATGACCGTGCCGCTCATTTTCTGCATCATGCCCGCCGTCTTCATCGTGCTGGTCGGCCCCGCCGTCCTGTCCATCCTCGACAACATCATCGCGGGGGGGTGAACGATGCGCAGGGTTCTCCGCCGTTCCCTCCGCCACTGGCGGAGCAACGAGTCCGGCGCCGTCGCGGTCGAGTTTGCCATCATCGCGCCGCTTCTCTTCGCGATGCTTTTCGGGATCGTCGTGGTGGGCTATGCCATGGCGCTCAGCCATTCGGTGAACCAGCTTGCGGGCAGCACCGCGCGCGCCAGTGTCGCCGGGCTGACGCAAGGCGAACGCCGCGACCTGGCGCAGGCCTATCTGGACGAGGCCGCCACGCATTACCCGCTGCTGGTGCAAGACGCGATCCGCCCGACCCTGACCCTGTCGCAGACGGGCGATGCGAATATCACCGTGGCGATTGCCTATGACCTCGACGGCTCCATGCTGTCGCTGGCGAACGGGTTTCTGGGGCTGGACATGTCCGTGCTGAGATCGGAGGCCTATCTTGCCTATTGATGCCCTCACCCGGTTCCGCCGTGACGAATGCGGCGGCGTCGTGATCATCGTGGCGCTGTGCCTGACGGTGCTCTTCGCCTTCGTGGCCATCGGCGTCGATATCGCCTCGCTCTACCGCGACCGGGCGCGGTTGCAGACCCAAAGCGACCTTGTGGCCCTGGGCACCGCCGCCGATCTGCGCGATGGCGATGCGCGGATGGGGGCGATGCTGGCGGGCAACGGGTTGGGTGCGGATGCCCTGCGCGAGGTGCAATATGGCCGTTTCCTGCGCAATCCCGCGATCCCGCGCGAGGAGCGCTTCATCCCGCTCGACCAGAACGCGCCCGGCGTGAATGCCGTCTCGCTCAGCCTCGGGGCCGACGCGCCCATCTACTTCGCCAGTGTGCTGACCGAGGAGAATTCCGTCACCGTAGAGGGACATGCCACCGCGACCCGGACGGGTGCGGCCAGTTTCTCGCTTGGCGGGCGGTTGCTACGTGTGGCGCCGGGGGCGCTGAACGGGCAGCTTTCACAGGCTTTCGGCGTCGATCTGGAGCTTTCGGCCTATCAATACCAGGTTCTGGCGGATGCGGAGCTGTCCTTTGGCGACTTGCGCGCCGCGCTGGCCGCCCGGATCGGGTTCGAGACGCTTAACCCGGTCACAATCCTGGACGAAACGGTCCCCGCGAACAGTGTCATCGCCGCGCTTTCCGACGTCCTGCCGCCCGGTATTGCCAGCCATCTGGGCGACCTGGCCGCCCTGCCGCCCGGACTGGCGCTGGAGGTGGGCGACCTTCTCTCGGCCGCCGACCCCGATCTTGGCCTGACCCTGACCGGGTTCATGGAGGCGCTGCCGGTCTCGGCGCTCGACGTGGTGCTGGCCATGGCCGACAGCGTCACCCGCGACGTGCCGCTGAGCGTCGAGACCGATATCGCCGTGGTCGGTCTTGTCGCGCTCGACCTCGAGGTGATGATGCAAGAACCCCCGGCGCAATCGGGCTGGATCGAGATGGGCGAGACCGGCACGACCCTGCACAGCTCCGCCATGCGCGCGCGTGCCGACCTGGACCTTGCGCCCGACCTTCTGGGCACGCTCGGCGCCGGTGTCAGCGCCACGCGCCTCACGCTGCCGATCTATGTCGAGCTGGCCGGGGCGACCGCGACGCTGACCGACCTGGCTTGTGGCGGGGTCAGTCCCGATGACATCGTCGCCGCTTTCGACACCGCGCAAACGCCCCTGTCGCCGCTGGCGGGCAGCTCGGTCGCGGCGCTCTACCTGGGCGAATTCGATGCGTTGGAATTCGGCTCCTCCGCCCCGCTCGACCCCGCCGATCTTGGCTTTGCCGACATCCTGGACCTCTCGATCTCCATCGACCTGCCGCTGCTGCCGGATATAGAGGTCGGCCTCCTGACCTTGCAGGCGCGCAGCGTGGCGCGGGTGGGGCAGTCGCGGACCGAGGAGATCCTCTTTACCCGCCGCGACCTGGAGACCGGCGACCTGACGCGCGGGTTCGGCTCGGGCGACCTCTTGCAGACCGGGATCAACGGGCTGCTCTCGCCCGCAAATACCGAGATCCGCGTGAAGCCGGGCCATGCCGGACTGCTCGGTGCAGTTGTCGGACCGGTGGTGGACGGCGTGCTGGCGCTCCTGCCCGACCGGCTGCTGTCGACCCTGGCGGCACCGGTCGATGGCGTGCTGGACGGCGCGCTTCAAGCGGCGGGGCTGGAGCTTGGGGCAGGGGAGCTGACGCTGACCGGCCATCACTGCGAGGTGGTGCAGTTGGTGCAATGAGCGCGGCCAGCGAAAAGGGCCCGTGTCATGGACGCGGACCCTGTCGGTTCAGGTAACGGAAGGAGAGTGGCGCGCGATCAACGCCCGCCTGCGGTGGCCCGCTGTTCGGGCATGAGATTGGCCGCCGCCGCACTGCCGGATTTGCCCGCCAGCGCTTTCATCTCGCCCAGTTTGAACAGGGGACGGGCCGAGGGCTGCGGTGCGGCCTGTCCGGCCTCCTGCGCCACCGCGCAAACCTCGTCCGTGACATAGCCGATCAGCTGATACCGTGTCTCAAGCCCCGATTTCTGGTAGATCTTGCCAAGCTGCGACTTCACCGTTGCAACGGCACAGCCACGCATTTCCGCGATTTCGCCGTTCGAGAAGCCCTTGACCACGAAGAGCGCCACCTCCGCCTCGGCCTGTGACAGGCCCCATTCGGCGGCGTAATGCTGAAGGATGACCTCCTTCGAGGCCGGGTCATCCGCGCCGAGGGTGGCGCGCGATCTGCGCTGGCCGTCGAAATGCGCCTTGATCCGGATGAAGGTGATATGGGCCACGCAGGCGGTCAGAACCGCGAACCCGGCGAAGAGGCCCGAGAGGGTGACAAGATCGCGCTGCTCGGGCGTCAGGAAAAGCTGCGAAACGAGGACGGTCTTGATCGCCGCGACCGTAAGGACCACCGCGGCTGCCGTATACCAGAGTTTGTTCATCGCGTCTCTCCAACTGTCCTGTTCTTCGCCTTCGAATTTTTACGCATGGAATGGGGCAAAACTGTGCAGGACTGCGCGCGATTGTTTGAAGATGGCCCTTGCAAGGAGGGTTCCGCGCACGGTTTTCCGGACGTTTGATCTCGGACATGTCGAAAAGGACAGGTGAGGCCGGGATAGGCGCCGCGACCGGGTCTGGCTTGACCCGCGCGTCACAAGGCCCTGTTCCAGGTTGCGGGATTCGTCCTAAAGTGGCGCGACGACCCCCGGCCCGCCGACAGACAGAGGACCCTGCGATGACCCGGATCGACAGCCCGTGCCAAAGCCCGTCATCCGCCTTGCCGCGCGGGGCGGTCGCATGACGGGGCCCAACACGCTTTCTACCCTGGTCAACGCCATGCTCATGGTGGTGCTGGCGGGTTATCTGCTGAAGGTCGGCCAGCCGGTGCTGCTGCCGATCCTGGCCGCCGTGATCGTGGTCTATGTCCTGGTCAACCTGTCCGAGGCGCTTGGCCGTCTGCCGGTGATCGGCCGCCTGCCCGCCGCGCTGCGGCGGTTTCTGGTGTTGCTGGCCTTCACCGCGGCCCTTTTCGCGCTGACCGGCGTGGTGGTCGGCACGATCAGCGAGATCCTGGCCCAGGCCCCGCGCTACCAGGCCAATATCGAGCGGCTGGTGGCGCAGATGGCCGAGTTCATCGGCGTCGACGACCGCCCCGACTGGCCCGCGATCCGCGATGCGACCTTTGGCCGGTTCTCGGTGCAGGGGGTCATCAACACGGCCTTCCTGAACGTCACCGGGATCGGCTCGGCCGTGTTCCTGATCATCATCTATTCGGCCTTCCTGATGGCTGAACGGGCGGGCTTCGCCAACAAGCTCTTCACCGCGTTGCCCGATCCGCGCGACGCCGAGCGCACCGCCGCCATCATCCGCGATGTCAACGAACGGATCGGCGATTACCTGGCCGTCAAGACGCTGATCAATGTCCTGCTCGGGTCGATCTCGTTTGTGATCCTCTGGGCGATGGATGTCGATTTCCCGCTCTTCTGGGCGCTGCTGATCGGGCTGCTCAACTATATTCCATACGTCGGCTCGCTGGTCGGTGTGGCGCTGCCGGTGCTGCTCTCGGTGGTGCAATTCGGCGAGCTCAGCCGCACCATCATCCTGGCCGTCCTGCTGACCATCGCGCAGGTCAGCGTCGGCAACGTGATCGAGCCGCGCCTGATCGGGCGGCGCGTCAACCTCAGCCCCTTCGTGGTGCTGGTGGCCCTGGCGGTGTGGTCCTCGCTCTGGGGGGTGGCGGGGGCGCTGCTGGCTGTGCCGCTGACCTCGATGCTGGCCATTGTCCTATCTGCCTTTGATGCCACACGTCCCATCGCGATCCTGATGGCCGACCGGGTGATGGGCGCCTACAGGCCCGACCCATGATCGCGACGCTGATCAAGCTGCTGATCGGGCTGCTGCTGTGGGTGGGACTGGCCATCGTCGCGGCGCGGATCGTCTTTGCCCTGCCCAGGGTGCAGGACCGGATAGACAGCACCGCGCTGGACCCGGCGGATGTCGGCCCGCTGGCCGCGACCTTGCGCGTGCGCGCCAGGGGGCAGGAGGGCAAGACCGGGATCGCCATGCTGCGCGACGGGGCCGATGCCTTCGCCGCGCGGATCATGCTGGCCGATGCCGCGACCGCCTCGATCGACGCGCAATACTATATCTGGCATGACGACCTGACCGGCTACCTGCTGCTGGACGCCTTGGCGCGTGCCGCCGAACGCGGCGTTCGGGTGCGGCTTTTGCTGGACGATAACGGCACATCGCGGCTGGACGCGGAACTGGCCGAGTTGGACGCGCATCCCAATGCCGAGGTCCGGCTCTACAACCCGTTCAACCTGCGCCGCTTCAAGCTGGCCTCCTATGCCTTCGATTTCTTCCGCCTCAACCGCCGGATGCACAACAAGTCCTTCACCATCGACGGGCGCGTCACCATCCTAGGCGGGCGCAATATCGGCGACGGATATTTCGGCACCGGCCCCGCCGCGCTCTATGTCGATCTGGATGCGCTGGCGGTTGGCCGGGTCGTGCCCGAGGTCTCGGCGGATTTCGACCGCTATTGGGCCGCGCCTTGCGTTCATCCGGTCGGGCCGATCCTGGGACAGGCGCGGCGCGACGGGGCCATCGAGGACGGGCTGGCGCACTATGCCGACGACCCGCAGCTTGAAGAATACCTGGAGATCCTCGAAGGCTCCGAGATCGTCACCCGTCTGTCGGCGGGCGACCTGGACCTGGAATGGACCGAGGCCGCGCTGATCAGCGATTCACCGGCCAAGGGCGAAGGCGCGGCACGGCGCGAGGACCTGCTGTCGGCGCGGCTGCTGAAAGCCGTGGCCCGGATCGAAAGCCGGTTCGACGGCATCTCGCCCTATTTCGTGCCGGGACGTGCGGGCGCGCGGGCCTTCAAGGCGCTGCGCAAGCGTGGCGTATCAGTGCGGATGCTGACCAATTCGCTGGAGGCGACGGATGTGCTGCCGGTCCATGCCGGATACACGTCGAAGCGCGGCACGCTGCTGCGCCGGGGCGTGAAACTCTACGAATTGCGCCGCAAATCCGCGTCCAGGACGCCCGCGGATACGCTCGGGCGGTTCGGCTCGTCGGGGGCCAGCCTGCATGCCAAGACCTTCGCCGTCGATGGCAAGCGCATCTTCGTCGGCTCGTTCAATTTCGACCCGCGCTCGACCATGCTGAACACCGAGATGGGCCTGCTGATCGAAAGCGCGGCGTTTGCAGGAAACCTGCATGACGCCTTCGACCGGGAATTGGACGGGCTGGCCTGGCGGGTCGAGATGGACGGGCTCAAGACGGTCTGGATCGACCCTGAAAGCGGCGAGGTGACGCGGGATGAGCCCGGCACGACCTTTGCCAGGCGTGTGGTGCTCAGGGTGATCGGCTGGCTGCCGGTGGAATGGCTGCTTTAGCTACAGCGCCGAGATCACCAGCCGGACGGCGATGATCAGGAGGAGCCCGAGGATACATTTGTCGAACACATCGCGGCTGATCCGCCGCGCAAGATACGCCCCGAGCGGCATCGCCGCCACGATGAGGGCCAGCGTGCCGAGGCCAAGCGCGAAGCGGTTCCAGGTCATTAGCCCGTACTGGATCTGCAACGGCAGTTGCGACAGCGACATGGCGGTGAAGAAGACCGCGATGGTCGAGATGAAGACCGCCCGCTCCAGCTTGAGCGCATTCAGGAACGTGACCGAGATCGGCGCCGACACACCGACCGCGCCTTGCAGGATGCCGCCCAGGAATCCGATGGGGGCGGCAAGTGGCAAGGCGCGCGCATAGGCCAGCGCCCAATCGGGTTTGACCAGGCGGAACCCGACATAGAGGAACACCACCACCGCCACCAGAAGCAGCAGCGTATCGGGCAGAAGGCGGGCGAGGATCACGGTGCCAAGTCCGGCGCCGACCAGCCCGGCAATCGCGAAGCGGGCGGTAAAGCCCCAGGGCAGCCGCGCGCCGCGATAGGCCCAGGCCTGCCAGATATTGGACAGGAGGTTCGGCACGGTAAAGATCGTCACCGCGGTCGGCACGTCGAAGACAACGGCCAGCATCGGCACCGCCACAATCGGCGCGCCTGCCCCGGTCGCCCCCTTCAGCACGCCGCCGATGAGAATACCCAGAACGGCCAGCGTGATGGCTATGGGGTCGGTGTTCATCTGCTATCCTGTTCCGCTCCTGCCGACAAATTGGCTTGTCAAAAGGGAAAGGGCAATCAATATTGGACGGAATCTTGTTATTTGAGATTTTTGGGTCGGATGTCACAGGCAAGCGGAGACCGGGTATTGGCGATCCTCGACCTCTTTTCCGAGGATCGGTTGGTCTGGACGCCGCAGGCGATGATGGCCGCAACCGGCTATACCCGACCGACGCTCTACCGCTATCTCAAGACCTTGCGCGCGGCGGGGTTCCTGGCCGCGGTGCCGGGCGGCGGCTTTGCCATCGGCCCGCGCGTGGTGGAGCTGGATTTCCTGATGCGCAAATCCGACCGGCTGATTGCGGGGGCGGAGGCGGAGTTGCACGACCTTGCCGCACGCTTTCCCGGCACCGCCTTTCTGGCGGAGTGGTATGGTGAGCGGCTGCTCTGCGTCGCATCGTCCAGCCGCGACATTGCCGCGCGCACCAGCTACCCGCGCGGGCGGCCCATGCCGTTGGCGCGCGGGGCGGCATCGCGCGCGATCATCGCGCATCTGCCGAAACGGCAGCAACAGCGGTTCCTGGATCACGAGGCCGACCTGCGGCAGGTGCGCCGCGATGGCGTGGCCGTGGCGCATGGCGAGGTGACACGCGGTATCGTCGGCACCGCCGCGCCGGTTCTGGACGAAGGCGCCCGCCCGCTCGCCTCGCTCTGCGTCTCGATGGAGGCGGAGGATTACGCGCGGATTGTCCCTGCTGACCTGGCAGAGGCGATCATCGCGGCGGCGGCGCGGATCATGGCGCGGCTTTCGGACGGGCTGAACTTGGATCGGACCGGCTGACCACCGGGGAAAGAGGGAGTGAGATACATGCAGATCGACCCGGCACGGCACTATATCGGCGGCACCTGGCGCGAGGGGGCGGGCGATCTGGGGACCAGCACGAACCCCGCCGATTTCAGCGCGGTGGGGCAGTTTCACCCCGGTTCGGCGGCCCTGACGGATGAGGCCTGCGCGGTGGCCCGCGACACCTTCTTTACCACGGATTGGGCGCATAACCCCCGGCTGCGGTCCAAGGCGATGTTCGAGATGGCCGACCGGCTGGAGGCGGCCAAGGACGAGATCGTGGCGCTCTGCGTGGCGGAAAACGGCAAGCTGCGCGCGGAAGCCATGGGCGAGACCATGGGCGCGATTTCCGAGACGCGCTATTACGCGGGGCTGGCGCGCGGCATTCGCGGCACGATGCAGGAGGTGATGCCGGGGCAGATGTCGCTCTTTCACCGCGAGGCCGTGGGCGTGGCCGCCGTGATCGTGCCGTGGAACGCGCCAGTGACGCTGCTGATGCGTTCGCTGGCCCCGGCGTTGGCGGCGGGTTGCACCGCGGTCATCAAGCCTGCGGGCCAGGTGCCGCTGACCCATGCCCGCATCATCGAGGCGCTTGTGGGCGCGCCGTCCTTGCCTGCGGGCGTGATCAACTCGGTCAATGAGAACGGGATCGAGGTGGGGCAGGCGCTGGTCGCCTCGGAAAATGTCGACGTGATCTCCTTCACCGGGTCGTCGCGCACCGGCAGCGCCATCATGGCGGGCGCGGCCCCGACACTGAAGCGGGTCGGGCTTGAGCTTGGCGGCAAGGCGCCCGCGGTGATCTTCGAGGATGCCGACCTGGATTTGGCGGTCAAGGAACTGACCCATGGCGCGCTGAACATGGCCGGGCAGATTTGCGTCGCCGCCGCGCGGTTCCTGGTGCATGAGAGTGTCGCGGAGGACTTCGAGGCCAAGGCGATTTCCGCTTTCAAATCAATACGAACCGGGCCGGGCAGCGACCCCGACAGCCAGATGGGAAGCCTGATCGACGCCGACGCGCAGGCGCGGATCGCGGGGCTGATCGAGCAGGCCGGCGATGAAGGCGAGATGCTCTTGAAGGGCGGCAGGCTGGACCAGGGCGCGTTCCTGACCCCGACGCTCTTCCGCATCGACAATCTGCAATCCGCGCTGGTGCAGGAGGAACTGTTCGGCCCCATCGTCTGCGTCGAACGCTTCGCCGATGAGGCAGAGGCGGTGGCCCGCGCGAACGCCACGCTCTACGGGTTGGCGGCCTCGGTCTTCACCCGCGATGTGGGGCGCGCGATGCGGGTCAGCCGGGCGATCCGGGCGGGCACGGTCTGGGTCAACTCGCATCTGCGTTTGTTCGCGGAAGGGGAAACCGGAGGCTTTGGAAAATCCGGCCTCGGGCGGTTGCACGGGCTGGAGGGATTGGCCGATTTCCTTGAAACCAAACATATTTATCTGGAACCGGGGATGATCTGAGCCATGGAGATGACGCATGACGTGGTGATCATCGGCGGCGGGCCGGTGGGTCTTGGGCTGGCCATCGACCTGGGCCAGCGCGGGCATTCGGTGGCGGTGGTGGAGCGCTACCGCGCCTTGCATCCTGTGCCCAAGGGGCAGAACCTGACGCAGCGGACGCTGGAAATCATCGACCATTGGGGGTGCGAGCGGGAATTGCGCGCCGCGCGCATCGTGCCGAGGGGTGTCGCGAATGGCGGATTGGTGACCTACGGGACGCTGCTGGGCGAACACGCCTATAACTGGCTGCCGCGTGAATCCGTCGGGACCTATTACGGCCAGAGCGTCGACCGGATGCCGCAATATTGCACCGAGCGCGTGCTGCGCGAGAGGGTAGCTGACCTGCCCTCGGTCGAGCTGTTCTATGGCTGGCGCTTTGATGCCTTGGCGCAGGATGCCGAGGGCGTGGTCGTTGATATCGTTGAATATAAAGGCGAGGTGAGGCGCAGTCTCCGGGGCCGCTATGCGGTCGGGAGCGATGGCAGCCACTCGGCCACGCGCGAGGCGGCGGGGATCGGGCAGGAGGTCAAGGACCATGACCGCAAGATGGTGCTGCTGGTGTTCCAATCGCCGGAACTGCACCGCCTGCTTGGGGAGCGCTATGAGGAGAAATCCTTCTACTACGCGCTCAGCCCCGAATTGGAGGGCTACTGGAAGTTTCTGGGCCGCGTCGATGGCGATAGGACATGGTTCTATCATGCCCCCGTCGCGGTGGAGGCAACGGCGGAAAACACCGATTTCGCGGCCATGCTGCATGAGGCGGCGGGCCAGGAATTTGCGCTTGATATCAATTATGTAGGTTTCTGGGATCTGCGCTTTGTGCTGGCCGAAAGCTACCGCGCGGGCCGGGTTCTGATCGCAGGCGATGCCTGCCACAGCCACCCGCCCTATGGTGGCTACGGGATCAATACCGGGTTCGAGGATGCGCGGAATCTCGGCTGGAAACTGGGCGCGGTGCTGGAGGGGTGGGGCGGCGACGGGTTGCTGGACAGTTATGACGCCGAACGCAGGCCGGTCTTCGCCTCGCTCAGGGATGATTTCATCGAGCGGTTCATCGAAGAAGACCGCGCGTTTTTAAGGACTTACGACCCTGAGGATGATGCGGAAGCCTTCGCCCGTGAATGGGCCGCGCGCAATGTCGGATCGACCGAGGTTTTCACCTATGAGCCGCATTACGAGGGCTCGCCGCTGGTTGGCGGACCGGGGCGACCGGCGGCGAAGGGGGATCATCAGTTTACCGCGCGCGCCGGGCATCATCTGGCCCCACGCGCGCTGTCGGACGGGCGGACGACCTATCAGGCGTTGGACGGGGCGGCATTTACTCTCTTTGATTTCAATGGCTTGATGGGGGAGGACTTTGCCGGTGCCGCCGAGGCGGCGGGGGTTCCCCTGGCCGTGATCAGGGACAGGTACGAGGGGGAGCGCTGCGATTACGGCGCGCGCGCGATCCTCGTGCGCCCGGATGGCTATGTGGCCTGGGCGGGGGAGGCGGGAGAGGCGGCCGAGATCCTCATGCGGGCGGTCGGGGCGGGGAATTCCTGACAGCTTTGTCAGTTTTTCCTGACAGGTTTGTCAACTTTTCGGACCATATCAGGCGCGGCGCAAAGTGCCTTCGAAGGCACTTGACCATCCCTTCGAAGGGATGGGCGCCCTATATCCGCGTCACCTTCAGTTTCGTCTTCAGGTCGGTGCGGCAGAAGGCGTGCAGGAAGCAGGTCTTTTCCGACACGTCCAGCATGTCGCGGGCGATGTCGTCGGACTCATCTGTGGTCAGGTGGACATGGGTTTCGACCGGGTTGGCCTCGCCTGCCTTTCCGGTGCCGCCCGAGGCCCCGCCGAGCGAGAAATGGGTGTCCTGCACGATGGCGTATTTCGGCAGGTCCAGCTTCTCCATCGAGGCCATGCGGCCGAATTGGGTCATGAAGCAAAACGCGATCCCGGCGGAGATGTAGCTGACCGCATCGGGGGCGCGGGCGTCCTTGCCCTCATCCGACAGGAACCGGAAGATGGAGCCGTGCGGGCTGTAGAGATGTTGTTCGATCTCCTTCAACCCGTCTTCACGCAGGGTGCAGATCGCCGCCGGATTCAGGGTGCGGTCCTGGTGATCGGTGAGGCTGCTGGCCGCGCCCGCCGTGCCCTTGGCAACGGATTTCCCGGGCGACATGCCCTCGCGGGCGACCAGGGTCAGGTCGGTGTTCTCGGCCTCCGGCTCCGCGCCGTCTGGCAGGCCGACGACGGGCGCATCAAGCGCCTGCGCCTCGCCGGTGTGGATCTGCTGGCCATTCTTGGAAAGCGTAAAGAGGCTCGGCAGTTTGCCCCGCATCAGCCCGTTCAGGGGCGAGGCATGGATGGCGTTCGACAGAAGCCCGGAGAGCTTGGCGTCATCGGCGTCGGTCTCGACCTGCACCTCCAGCTCCACGGGCAGCGCGCCGCCGGTCATCGTGCGCTGCCGCATCGAGCCTTGCATCGTGTAGAAATTGTTCTGGATCAGGCGCAGGTTGCGCAAGCGCACCCCCTCACGATCCGCCAGCGCTGTGATCTCGTTCATGTAGCTGGAGATCATGCCGACGGTCAGGAAGGCCAGCGGGCAGGGCGCGGCGTCGTGGCCGTTGAGGTAGGCGCCCTCATCCGAGACCAGCCGCCACATCGTGCCGGTGCGCGCCGAGAGCACCAGCGCCTCCTTCTGGAAGCCCGAGAGCGAGCGGACCATGGCCCGCACCGCATCGCCCCTGCGGATTTCGGGCGCGGGAAGGCCCACGGCACCCGCGTTGGAGACCTTGAAGAACGGTGGCTGGCCGCTGGCGGCG
The DNA here is from genome assembly GCF_013155465.1 of Alterinioella nitratireducens. Lineage (GTDB taxonomy): Bacteria > Pseudomonadota > Alphaproteobacteria > Rhodobacterales > Rhodobacteraceae > Alterinioella > Alterinioella nitratireducens. The sequence goes on from NZ_JABJVX010000001.1 coordinate 58,141, forward strand.
ATGATGTTGTCACCAAGTTGCATGACGAAGACCTCCTTGTCTGGGGGCGCTAGCCGAACATCGTGTCGGGCAGCAGCAAGGCTATTTGCGGAAAGATGAGGATGAGGATGACCGCGGCCAGCATGGCGAACCAGAACGGCCAGATGCCGCGGAAGATGGTGTTGAGCGGCACATTGGGCGCGATGCCCTTGACCACGAAGACATTGACGCCGACGGGGGGCGAGATCAGGCCCATCTCAAGCGCGATGACCATGAGGACGCCGAACCAGACCATGTCGATGCCCAGGGGCTCGATGATCGGCTGGACCAGCGGCACGGTGAGCACGAGGATGGCGAAGCCGTCCATGAACATGCCGAGAATGACGAAGATTGCGATGAAGGCGATGACGACCTGCATGCCGGTATAGCCCTGCGCCTGCACCCAGTCGGCAAGGTCGTTGGTGACGCCGGAAAAGCCGATGAAGCTCTTGAAGACGAAGGCCCCGAAGAGGATCAGGAAGACGGTGCCGGAGGATTTGAGCGTGCTGGCGAAGACCTCGACAAGGTTGGCACGGGTCAGCTTGCCGCGAATGATGGTGACGACAAAGGCGAGGGTAGCGCCGATGCCCGCCGCCTCGATGGCGGAAAAGACGCCGGAATAGATGCCACCGATGGTCAAAAGGATGATGCCGATGATCCAGCCCGCGCGGGCCAGCATCCGAAGCCGTGTGGCCAGCGGGGCCTTGTCGGTGCCTCCCGGCGCGCGGTCAGGGTGGCGCAGGACGGTGATCCAGATCGCCAGGATGAAAAGCGCGGTCAGCATCAGCCCGGGCAGGACACCGGCCATGAAGAGGCGGCCGATGCTCTCCTCGGTCAGGATGGCGTAGATCACGAACCCGGCGGAGGGCGGAATGAGGATACCGAGCGTGCCGCCCGCCGCGATGGAGCCTGCGGCCAGCCCGCCCTCGTATTTGTAGCGCTCCATTTCCGGCAGGGCGACGCGGCCCATGGTGAGGGCGGCGGCCAGCGACGAGCCCGAGAGCGCCGAGAACCCCGCGCAGCCCACGACAGAGGCCGAGGCCAGCCCGCCCTTCATGTGCCCGACCCAGGAATGTGCCGCGGCATAGAGGTCGCGGCTCATCCCCGAGGCCCCGGCGAGGTTTCCCATCAGCACGAAGAGCGGGATGATGGTCAGCGGGTAGTTCGACGCCTCGTTGAAGATCTCGCCGCCCAGTTTCGGGATCGCGGCGCGTTCGCGGATGAACCAGATGCCCGCGGTGCCCACCAGCATCAGGGCGATGCCCACCGGCATGCGGATGGCGAGGAGGATGAAGAGGCTGAGAAACCCCAGGAGCGCGATCAGGCTGTCTTCCATCGGGTCAGTCCGCCATTTCGTTGGGGTCGTCGCCGGTGAAATGAAAGAGCCCGATGACAAGGTGCAGCGCCGTGGTGGCGGCATAGAGCGCCATGGCGACGGCGAGGTAGTAGTAGAAGGGGCGATGTTCGATCGAGAAATTCGCCGTGATGCAGGCGCGCTCGGACCCGCAGGCCTTCTTGGTCAGGGCGTAGACAGCCAGCACAAGGATGAACAGCGTCAGCGCGCGCATGATCAGGTCGGTGATCCGGGTCAGGCGCCGCCCGCCGAGCGTGCCGAGCAGGTTGACGCTGACATGGGACTGGTGGCGGGCGCCATAGGCGACGGCGGCGCCCGCGACGAGGACCAGGACCATCTGCGAGAGATCCTCGGTCCCGAAAATCGGGTCGCGGAAGATGTAGCGCGAGATCACGGCGGCCAGCGTGATGACCATCAGGGCGACGATGGCCAGCCCGCCCGCCACGGCCAGCAGCCCGGCCAGGCGGCCGAGCTGCCGATCCGCCCAGAGAAGGGGTTTGGGCGTCGCTCGCGTCACGCTTACTGGCCCATCATCCGGTCCATGACCGCGCCGACGGTGGTGCCGCCGACGACCTCGGCGCGGGCCTCCTCGAGTGCGGTGGCATAGGCGTCTTGCCAGCGGGCGCGTTCCTCATCGGTCAGGTCGATGATCTCGACCCCGGCCTCGCGCGCGATCTCGATGCCGCGCGCGGCGGCGGCGTCGAAGGCGCGCCCGCCCGAAAGCGACAGCTCGTCATTGGCGGCCTCGTCGACCCAGGCGCGTTCCTCGTCCGAGAGGCCGTCATAGACCTCCTGGTTCATCAGCAGCACGAAGGCGGACCCTGAGCCGGGGAAATAGGTGGTCAGGTAATTGCCCGGTTCATGCAGGTTGAACGAGCCGATGGCCGAGGCTCCGATGGAAATGCCGTCGATCACGCCATTGGTGAGGTTCTGGTTGATCACGCTGACCGGTTGGGCCACGGCAGAGGCGCCCACGGCCTCGGCAAAGGGCGCGTCCTGCACGGCGGTGACGCGCACCAGGAGCCCCTCGATATCCTCCATCGTGCGCACGGGCGTGTCGCGGGTGATCAGGATCGGCGGGCTGTTGGCCCAGACCGCCAGCACGCGGGCCTGGTATTCCTGCTCGATCAGGTCACGGGCGCGCAACAGCGCCTCGGTGCAGTCCAGCGCGCTGTCGCAGACATCGGGCAGGGTCACCACATTGGTCATCGGAAACACGTCGCCGGTATAGCCCGGCAGCGCGAAGACGATATCGGCGACACCGTCCAGAAGGATGGAGTATTGCTGCGGCGGCACCGAGTTGAGCGCGCCGCCGGGGAACATCTCGACGGTCAGTTCGCCGCCCGACAACTCGGCCAGGCGTTCGGCGAAGGGCGTGAAGACGGCGGCATTCATCGGGTGGCGCGGCCCCATGAAATAGGCCAGGCTCAGCTCCTCCCCCTGCACCGGAAGCGTCGATGCGGCGACGGCCGCGGCGGCAAGTAAACCCTTGTAATTCATTGTCCTGGTCTCCCCATTTGGTTGCTAATTCGGGAACAGCCAACTGGCCGGCCCGCTGATGGAATGGCTGGATTGAAACTGGATGATGCCCTCGTATCCGAGGTTGCGCCCGAGCCCCGACTGCTTGACGCCGCCGAACGGCCCGCGGCTGTCCTGCGCGGTGGGGCCGTGGGCGTTGAGATAGGTGTATCCCGCGTCCAGCCGCCGGGCCAAAGCGGTGGCGCGGTCGCGATCCTCGGTCCAGACGGAGGAGCAGAGGCCGAAGCGGCTGTCATTGGCCTTCGCGATGGCCTCGTCCTCAGTCTCGAAGGGCAGGATCGGCAGGGCGGGGCCGAATTGCTCCTCGGTGACAAGTTTGAGGGCCGGGTCGGGGTCCAGCGCCAGCACGGGTTTCTGGAAATACCCCCTGGCGTAGAGGTCGGGGTCGGGCACCTGGCCCAACTCGCGCAGGTCGGCCCCTTTGCTGCGCGCCTCCTCGATCAGGCCGGTGACGGTTTTTAGCTGTTTGGCGTTGTTGAGCGGGCCCATACGGGTCTCGTCCAGAAGCCCGTCGCCGACCACTATGCGGTCACAGGCGGCGCTGAGCCCCTCGACCACCTCGTCATAGCGGGACCGATGCACGTAGAGCCGCTTCAGCGCCATGCAGATCTGGCCCGTCGACATGAAGGCCCCCAGATACATGCGCTGGAAGGCGTCGGCATCCAGCATGGCGTCAGCGCAGATGATCGCGGCGTCATTGCCGCCCAGTTCCAGCGTGACCGGCGTGAGGTTCCGGGCCGCCTGCGCCATGATGTGACGGCCCACGGTGTCGGAGCCGGTGAAATTCACGAAACGCACCAGAGGGTGCGTGACCAGCGCATCGCCGATCTCGGACGCGGCCCCGGTGACGACATTGATCACGCCGGGAGGCAGGAGTTTGGCCATCAGATGCAGGGTCAGGGTGGGCGCGAGGGCCGAGTTGCTGCTTGGCTTCACCACCACCGTGTTGCCCGCCATCAGCGCCTGCGGCAGCTTTGCGCCGAGGATGGAGAGCGGCCAGTTCCACGGCACGATCAGGGCGGCCACCCCGCGCGGCTGGCGGGTGATGATGGTGTCGAAAGGCGGGCCGGTGAGGTGTTCATCCGTCGCAAGACGGTCCGCATAGGAGGCGGTGAGGCGGAAGCGGTCGCCGAGGCGGGCCATCTCCAGCTGGCATTCCTTGAGGATCTTGCCATGTTCGCGGCAGAAGAGGCGGGCGCGGGCGGCGAGATCCTCCGCATCCGCCGTCAGCGCGTCGGCGATCCGGGTCAGATGGTCGGCCCGCTCGGCATAGCTGAGCGCGGCCCAAGACGGGTAGGCGGCATGGGCGGCCCGCACCGCCGCGTCCACATCCTCGGGCGATCCGGCGGCGGCATGGCCGACCAGCTCCTCGGGGCGGGCCGGGTTGTGCAGCGCGTAGCGGCGGTTCCCGGTTGCGGGCCGCGCCTCGCCATTCACGAAAAGATGGGTCTCGACCGGGCTGTCGCCCATGGTCAGGGTCATTGGATGGCTCCTCCCAAAGCCTGGACCCGCGCCCCAGGGGGGCATGAGTCGTTAACGGATAGGAGACCCAATTATGGATACAAAATAAACCCTAAACTTGGGGATAGTCCAAGAAACCGCTCGACAAGCACGATTTCGAATACAAATATCGGGTTCATGTCCTCCAGCGGTCAACATGTCCTTGCCGTCGTCCGGCGTCAGATCCTCAGCGGCGCGCGCGCCCCCGGTGAGAAGATCAGCGAGGTTGCGGTGGCCGGCGAGCTTGCGGTGTCGCGCACGCCCGCGCGCACGGCTTTGGCAGCGCTTGAGGCCGAGGGGCTGATCGAAAAGCGCAAGGGGCGCGGCTACACCGTGCGCTCGATCTCGCAATCCGACGTGGCCAATGCCATCGCGGTCAAGGCGGCGCTGGAATCGCTGGCCGCCAAGACGCTGGCCGAGCGGGGGCTCAATGCCGAGACAGACGCCGCGCTCTGCCGTTCCATCGCCGTGACGCAGGCGATGCTAGAGGGCGACGCGCCGGTGACCGAGCATTTCGAGACCTATCACGAGGCCAATGTGCTGTTTCACGAGACCATCATGCGGGCCTGCGGCAACGACCTGATCGCGCATGCCTTCGAGCGCATCGCGATGCTGCCCTTCGCCGCCCTCGGCGCGCTGTCTTTCGAGGCGACGGACCCAAGGCGCGAGCGGATGCGCCTGACAGTGGGCCATTCGCAGCATGTCATCATCCTGGACGCCCTGCGCAAACGCGATGCGGGCCGCGCCGAGGCGATGATGCGCGAGCACAGCCACGCGACGATGAATTACGGCGAGCTGTTCTCGCGCGATCTGGGGCGGGCGGAATGACCGGGCGGCTGAGCGGCAAGGCGGCGATCGTGACCGGCGGGGCCAGGGGGCTGGGGCTGGTTTTCGTGCGCGCGCTGCTGGCGGAAGGCGCGCGGGTGCTGGCGGTGGATATCGCCGATATCGGCGCGGCAGAGGCGGCGGGCGCGCGGGCGATGCGGGCCGACATCACGCAAGCGGCGGACGAGGTGGCCCGCGCCTGCCAGGAGGCGTTCGGGCGCATCGACATCCTGGTCAACAACGCCGCGCTCTATGCCAGCCTGCCCGTGGCGCGCTATGACGCAATCGACCTTGAGACCTGGGACCGCGTGATGGCGGTGAACGTGACCGGCACCTACAAGATGATCCGCGCCACCGCCCCGGTGATGGAGGCGGCGGGGGCGGGCAAGATCGTCAACATCACGTCCGGAACAGTCAAGAAAGGGATGGGGGGGATGCTGCATTACGTCTCCTCCAAGGGCGCGGTGCAGGCGATGACGCGGGCCCTGTCGCGGGAATTGGGGCCATCGGGCGTCTGCGTGAACAACCTTGCCCCCGGTCTGACGCTGTCGGACAGCATCCTGGCGAACCCGGACCATGTCGAGGCGACGCGGGCCAAGGTTCTGGCCAGCCGCGCGATCCCGAGGGACGGGCTGCCCGAGGACCTGGTGGGCGCGCTGGTCTTCCTGTGCTCGGACGAGAGCGATTTCATGACCGGGCAGACGGTGGCGGTGGATGGCGGGTCGGTGAATACGTGAGGTGTGTCTTGCGCGCCAAGTCGGAATAGCGGCACAGCCGCCCGACCATCGACGGGCCGCCCCCCGGACCGGCGATTTGGCTGATCTTGGTGCAACGATTGAGTGGTGGAGTAATTTGGCAGGCATAAATCACTCGGAACAGATGTTGGATCGCCGATCCGCGGCCCGTCGCTGGCCGGGAGGTGCGGGCAACCACCTCAATCAATCTTCGACGCATCCTTGTACATCACCCGGTGCCGCCGCGTCTTGATCCACTCCTCCAGTTCCGCATCGCTGATGAACTGGTCGCGGTCGTAGCGGTCCCAGTGCCGGATTTCCTCCATCGGGCGGCGCCAGCGCTTGTAGGGCGCGGCGGCGGGCGGGCCGAAGAGGAAGATGTCGAGGACCGAGATTTCCTCGGGGATGCCCAGCAGGGGCCGCATCGCCTCCTGCGCCTCCTCCTGGCCGATGGCGGTGACCCACCAGACGTTGTAGCCAAGCGCCGCGGCGGCCAGATGCGCCGACATGGTCGAGGCGGCGACGGATTGCAGCAAGATGCGCTCGGCGTTTTCCTTGTACATCCGGTCGAGGTCGGAGCCGTCATTCAGCACCGGGAAGGCGTTGATCCAGCGCATGTCGGAACAGACCACGATGAACCCCGGCGCGGTGGCGAGGCCACGATAATCCGGCGTCGGGAACTTCATCCTGGCCTTGGCGCGGAACCGCTGTTCGGCGACGAAATAATCGGTGATCTGTTGTTTCACGCCCGCGTCGCGCACCACGATATATTGCCAGGGCTGCGCGTTGGCGCCTGATGGTCCGTGGCGGGCGGCCTCCAGGATCAGGTCGTAATGCGCCTCGGGCACGACGTAGCCCGCGTCGAACTTGCGCACCGTGACGCGGTTGCGAATGACCTGCATCAGCGCGTCATAGCGGGTGCGGTCGCCGATCTCGGGCAGGTCGACCTCGGCCTCGGCGGCGTCGAGATCGACGGCGGATGTGGTTTCTTCGCTCATGTGCTCCCTCCCGGTTTCTGCGCAAGGGTAGCACCGGGGCGCGTTTTGCCAAATCTCAATCGGTCGAGTGCAAGAGGTTCGCCATCAGGCGGAAGGCCCCCGGCGTCAGTTTCTCCATCTGGTGATGCACGATGAGGGCGCAATGGGTGTGGCGGCCCTGGCCGATCCGCGCGGACAGCAGCGCGCCCTTGTGCGGGGCCTCGTCGGGGTCGGCCATGGAGAGGAGGGGGGTATAGACCTCATCCCAGGACTTCGCGAAATAGAGCCCGCGTTCCTTGTGCCACCCGTTCCAATCCTGCGCGCCGATGCGGTTGGGCGTGGTCAGGAGGGGGTGGTCGGGGGTGAGATGCGTGACCTCGGCGGCCTCGTCGGTGACGCGCCAGCGCAGCGAAGGCGAGCCGATTTGCAGGCGTTCGGGGGGCGTGGCGTCGGGATCCCAGTTGTCGCCGGGGCGATGGTAGAGCGTGACCAGGTTGCCGCCCGCGCGGGTCCATTCGTGCAGCGCGGGCAGGGTGTCCAGCAGGTCGGGGCGGAAGCGGAAGGCGAAGACGCCGACCAGCACCGTGTCGAACCCCGCGAAGGGGGCGGAGGCGGCGAGGTGCGCGGGCGTCAGGGCGGTGACATCGCAGCCAAGGGCGGCCAGCCAGTCGCCCACACGGTCATTGCCGCCGCCGATATAGGCGATGCGGGCCTCGGGAAGCGTGACCGTCAGGGCGCGGATGCGCAGGCGGGTCGGAAAGCTGCGCAGGCGCGGGGCGATATGGTCGTAACGGAAGAGATGCGTGGTCTGCGCGGGCCTGCCGTCGAGGGTGAGGGGCAGATCGTAGAGGCCGGGGGCGAGGTCGTCGGGCGCGGTGATCCGCACCCGGTTGCCGTCCCAGGTCTGGCCCCAGCCGGGCGGCAGGTCGAAACCGGGGGTGCCTTCGGTGCGGGCGGTCAGGTCCAGCGTGACGCCGCGATCCGGCGCGGCGAGGTTCAGCACCACGGCATCGCGCGAGAGGGTCGCGCGGGCGGTGGGCAGGACCAGCGGCGGCACCTCCAGCGGCAGGTAGGACCGGGTTCCCGCGACGGTGACGGCAAGGCGCGGGCGGGCCGGGTGCAGCGGGTCGTGCCGGTCGGGATAGGGGTCCGAGGGGGGCGCGTCTGGGCCTGCGGTGATGTGGCTGGCATCGCCGCTCCAGCCCTCGGGCAGGTCGGGGCTGAGGGTGGCCCCGGCTTGTGGGTTGTATTCGAGATGCAAGGCTGTGGTTTGGCCGGGAATCAGCACGTCGTCGGCCAGCCAGCCGCGGGCGTCCGTGTTGGCCGCGATACGGATGACGCGGGCGAGTTGCGCCTGTTTGCGGGTCAGGCGGTGGTGATGCTCCGGGATGATGGTGTCCAGCGCGGCAGTGATCGCGGCGTGAGCGTCGAGCGCGTTGGATTGCACGGCGGCACGGTCAGGGAAAGCAGAGAGCGCGGCGTCGATGGCCCGGCTCGCGGCTTTCAGGTCGGGGCCGTCGCCAAGATCGTCCAGGCGCATCGGCAGGCCATCGGTGACTGCACTGCGATCCGCACCGACCTCGGAGCGCACCAGGTGCAGCGGCCAGCCGGGATGCGGGGCAGCCCCGGTCCAATGGCCCATGCCTTGCGTCTTGTGGAACCAGCGCGAGTGCTGGCCGATGCGGGGCCAGGGCCAGCCGGAAACAGGTTCGTGCCCCTCGCCGCCGATGCGCAGGGTTTCCTTGGGCGGCGGCAGCTCGTCATCATAGGAGCCGCCGGCGCCGGACCAGGCGGGCAGGTAGAGCTTGGCGACCTGCCAGGGCGGCAGATCGGAGCCGTCAAAGCCGGGATCGGCGGCGAGGTCCATCACCAGATGCGCGGCCTCGGTCATGGCGCGGTGGTGGCCGTGCTGGCCGGGAATGTCGAGGAAGGTGGGGCAGATGATGTCCGGTCTGTCCGTCCGCACGAGATCGACGAAACGGGCGAGGGTGCGCGCGCGGCCCCATTTGCCCATGGTCTCGACGCCCGATTTGGAGAAGCCGAAATCGAAGATGCTGTCCCCGGGGCTCTCCGAAAGCCAGTAGAGACGCATATCCAGCACATCCGCGGCGCGCTCCATCTCGGCGGTGCGCAGGGTGCCCAGATCCTCGGTCACCTCGCTGCCGATATCGTTCTGCCCGCCCTCGCCGCGATTGGCGCAGATATAGGACAGGTTCACCCCGTCGCGGAAGGTGAGCGCGGCCAGCATGGTCGAGGTCTCGTCATCCGGATGCGCGCCGGTATTCATGAAGGTGGTGACGGATCTCAGCGGTTGCAGCGCGCGCCAGAGGGTCAGCATCAGGGGCTGGGCCAGGTCACGGGCGATGCGGTCGGGTTGGGTCAGCGGCATGGGGGCCTCGGGGTCTTGGGGGGTCAGATCTCCGCGGCCATGCGCGGGGTGAAGGCGTGGTTGATAATGAGCGCGGCGGCGCCTTGCGTGGCGGTGAGGGGCCCGCAGGTGCCGCAAATGAGGCGCGGATGGGCGCGACCGGGGCGGTTGGCGACGGACCGGTCGGACAGGGCCACGCGGGCCAGAAGCGCCTTGAGAAGCGGCTCGGGCAGGGCGCCGCCCGCGATGACAGTGTCGGGATCGTAGAGGTTTTCGACGGTCAGGACGGCGTGCGAGAGGGCCTGGCCTGCATCCTCCAGCCAGTCCATCAGCACCGGGTTCCGCGCAAGAAACAGCGCCTCCAACGCGGCGGAGGTTTCGGCCTCTTCGCCGGTCGCGGCCAGCCGGTCGCGCAGGGCGAAGCGGCTGGCGATCTGTTCCAGCGCCACGAATTGCCCGCGATGGGGAACCGCGATCTGGCCGATCTCACCGGCATTGCCGCGCGCGCCGCGCAACAGGCTGCGCTCGGCGATCACGCCAAGCCCGATGCCGGTGCCGAAATAGAGGCAGGCGAAACTGCCAAGCCCCTGGCCGTGGCCCGAGACCATCTCGGCCATGGCCGCCGCGCTGGCGTCGTTCTCGATGATGACGGGCAGGTCGAGCGCCTGGGCCAGACGCGCCAACGCGTCCTCCTCGGCCCAACCCGGCAGGTCGGAGGCGGCCCCCGAGAGGCCCGTCACCCCGAACGGCCCCGGCATCACGACACCCGCACCGATGAGCCTATCGGCCCCGGTTTCGGCCACCGCCATCTCCTTGATCTGACGCAGTTTTTCGCAAACCGTCGCAGGGGCGGCATCGGTCAGCCGGTCGCGGTGCGAGAAGAGGATCCGCCCGTCCAGATCGCTGATCGCGACCAGTAGCGCCTCGGGCCGCACCTCGACGCCGAGCGCCAGCCCCGCGCGCGCATCCAGCGCGTATTGCATCGCGGGCAGGCCCCGGCCCTGGCTGAGTTTCCCGGCCTCGACCAGCCAGCCCTCGGCGACCAGGTCTGCGATGATATTGCTGACGGCCTGCGTCGACAGCCCGCTTTCGCGCGCGATCTGCGCCCGCCCGCTGGCCCCGGTGGCGCGGACATGGCGCAGCACCAGCGACCGGTTATAGGCGCGGCTGCGCAGGGCGTTCGACCCGGCAGGGGGCGGGGGGATCAGACTCATGGTGAAATCAGAGCTACCGCAGGGCGCTTGTTAATTCAACTTGATTGAGTTAATTTTGGATTCGCGCCCCGAGGAGACACGAGAGGGCGAGTGGGCCATCACCGGCCACCACCAGACAGGGAGCCTAGACCACCATGATACGGAACCTCCGCCACGCCGCCCTTGGGGCCACACTCAGCACCGCCGCGATGATCGCCGCCGCCCCCGCGCAGGCCCAAGTGACCATTGAATACTGGCAGTATTTCTTCGAAGCCCGCGTCACCGCGATGGAGCAGCTGATCGAAAACTTCGAGGCCGCGAACCCCGACATCACCGTCAACATGACGACCTTCCCCTATGCCGATTACCGCACCCGGACCGCCGTTGCGATCCCGGCGGGCGAAGGCCCGGATGTGGTGCAGCTCTTCTATGGCTGGCTGAATGACTATATCGAGGCCGAGCTGATCCAGCCGCTGCCGGTCGAGGCCTTCCCGCCCGACGAGATCAACGCGGAATTCTTCCCGATGGTGCAGGCCATGGAACGTGACGGCCAGTATTACGCGCTGCCGACCGCGGTGCGCAGCCTGGCGCTCTTCTACAACAACCGCCTCTTCGAGGCCGCCGACATCGACGGTCCGCCCGAGACGCTGGATGAAATGGTCGAGATCGCGGCCGCCCTGACCGAACGCGATGGCGCGGGCAACATCACCCAGGTGGGCCTGACCTCGGGCATGACCGCGCAGGACCACCATTGGTGGCGCGAGGTTCTGGTGCGCCAGTTCGGCGGGGAACCCTACACCGACGGCTACCGCAACGTGGCTTACGATTCCGAGGCCGGGCTTGCGGCGCTCAACTTCTACCATGGCCTCTCGGCCGAGCATGGCGTGACGGATGCGGGCTTCATGGACGAGCCGCAGGCCGCCTTCCGCGCCGGACGCGCGGGCATGCATATCGACGGCTCGTTCCGCATCGGCGCGCTGGAAGGCACGCGCGGCCTGGATTGGGGCGTGACGGAACTGCCGGCAGGGCCCGATGGCACGCGGTCGAACTATTCCTCCTACTGGGTGAACGCGATCACCAGCCGCGCCGAGGGCGAAGAATATGACGCGGCGGTCCTGTTCATGGATTACATCACCTCGCCCGAGGCGATGCAGATCTGGCTGGACACGGTCGGCGAACTGCCCGCGCGCGAATCGGTCGGCATGATCGACGAGAACGCCGAGCATCCCGTCTACGGCCCCTTCATCCGTGGCCTGGAATACGCCAACACCACCATCTTCGCCGATGAATCCGCGCAGCGGCAGATCCTGGTCGAGATGCTGGAGCGCATCAACCTGCAAGGCCAGGATCCGGCGGAAAGCCTGGCCCAGGCCGCCGCGGCCGAGCAGGACTTGCTCGACGCCTATTACGGCGAGTAACGGCAGACAACTTCCCCGGCCCGCCACGTCCCCGGCGGGCCGGACACATTCCCCGCAGACCTCGTCAGGCCAGACCCGATGTCCTTCTACCGCGCCCTCTCCATTCGCCAAAAACGCACCCTCTGGGCCTGGGGTTTCCTGGCCGTGCCCATCATCTTCTACGTGGTGATCCGGTTCTACCCAACCGGCAACGCGATGGTGCTGAGTTTCCAGAGCTGGAACCTGCTGGGTGACCGCGAATGGGCGGGGCTGGCCAATTACCGGGTGCTGTTCAGCGATCCGGTGTTCTGGCAGGTGTTCTGGAACACGTTCAAATACCTGCTGATCGGCACGCCCATCAGCCTGGTGATCAGCTTTTTCATCGCCTATCACCTCGACAAGGTCCGCTTTGCGCATGGCTTCCTGCGGGCGCTCTATTTCCTGCCTTTCATGACCTCCGCCGTGGCCATGGCCTGGGTCTGGCGCTGGTTCTACCAGGGCGTGCCCATCGGCCTGTTCAACAACATGCTGGCCTCGGTCGGCATTGGGCAGGTGGAGTTCCTGAATTCCACCACCAACGCGCTGCCGTCGATCCTGGCGCCCGCCGTCTGGGCCGGACTGGGGTTCCAGGTGATCATCTTCATGGCCGGTTTGCGCGCCATCCCGCGCAGCTATTACGAGGCCGCCGAGATCGACGGCGTGTCGAAATGGACGGTGCTGTGGGAGATCACGATCCCGCTTCTGCGGCCCACCATCGTCTTCATCGTCGTCTTCTCCTCGATCGGGTTCTTGCGCATCTTCGACCATGTCTTCAACATGACCACGAACAATCCCGGCGGGCCGCTCAACTCGACCAAACCGCTGGTCCTGATGATCTACGAGACCGCGTTCCGCAGCTTCGACATGGGCTATGCCGCGGCGCAGACGGTGGTTCTGTTCCTGATCCTGCTGGTCGTGAGCCTGATCCAGCTGCGCATCCTGAGGGACAGCTGAGATGACCGCCACCGACACCCAGATCCGCGCCACCTCCGCCGCCCTGCTGGAGGGCACCCGCGCCAAGCAGCGCCGAAGCCTCGGCCAGACGATCCGCTGGCTCTTGCTCTTCGCGGGCGGCATCGCGATGATCATGCCGATCGCCTACATGCTGTCCACCTCGCTGAAATGGCCGTATGAGGTCTATAATGTGGGCCTCATCCCCGAGGAGCCGCATCTGGAGAACTACGCCTATGTGCTCGAAGATGGCCGTTTCTTCGGCTGGTTCATCAACTCGCTGATCATCGCGGTGCTGACCACGGTCTCGAACCTCTTCTTCGACAGCCTCGTCGGCTACACGCTGTGCAAATTCACGTTTCGCGGGCGCCAGATCGTCTTCATCGCGATCCTGTCGACGCTGATGATCCCGACCGAGATGCTGGTGATCCCGTGGTATATCATGAGCCAGAGCTTCGGCTGGCTGGACAGCTATTGGGGCATCATGTTCCCCGGCCTGATGACCGCCTTCGGCGTCTTCCTGATGCGGCAATTCTTCCAGACCGTGCCGGACGATTTCATCGAGGCCGCGCGCATCGACGGGCTGAACGAGTTCCAGATCTACTGGTCGGTCGCGCTGCCGATGGTCAAGCCGGCGCTGGCGGCCTTGGCGATCTTCGTCTTCCTGGGCAACTGGACGGCGTTCCTGTGGCCGCTCATTGTGACCACCGACGCCGCGCTCTACACGCTGCCGGTGGGGCTGTCCTCGTTCGGGGACGAGGCCGATGTGCAATGGGAGCTGATCATGACGGGGGCGGCGATCTCGACCCTGCCGACACTGATCGTGTTCCTGATCTTCCAGCGTTTCATCATCCAGGGCGTGGCGATGGCAGGTCTCAAGGGATGATTGTGCGCCAGGATCCACCGTTCCGCCGTGAGTATTTTTGCCAAGAAGATGCGGAAAATTCGACTAAAATTGCCTCATCTTCTTGGTCCAAATACTCGAATCCGACCCCTGCCGCGGGCGCTATCGGTGCAAGAGAATGACCGACAGTTCCACCTTCCCCGACCCGACCTATCGCGACACGGTTCTGGCGCCGCTCTTCGAGGGGGTGAAGACCCATTTCGCAGGGCACATGGCGGCGATCAACCGGGCACATCTGGTGATGCTGACCGAGACCGGCATTCTGGGCGCGACGGAAAGCGGCCGGATCGCGGGCGCGCTGCGCGACATCGAGGCGGAGACCGATCTCGAGACGCTCAGCTATACCGGCGAGCACGAGGATTATTTCTTCTATGTCGAGGCCGAGTTGAAGCGGCGCCTGGGGCCGGATCTGGGCGGCATGCTGCACACCGCGCGCTCGCGCAACGACATGGATCATACCGTGTTCAAGCTGACCTTGCAGACCCGCGTCGCGGCGATGCTGGAGGGGATGACGGGCCTGGCCGAGGCGCTGATCGCGAAGGCGCGGGAAGACCGCGATACCGCCATCGTCGCCTATACCCATGGCCAGCCGGCGCAACCGTCGACCTTCGGCCATTACCTTGCCGCCGCAATCGAGGTGCTGCTCTCTGACATCGCGCGGTTGGCGCGGGAGGCGGGCGCGCTGGATCTCTGCCCGATGGGGGCCGCCGCGATCACCACCTCGGGCTTTCCCATCGACCGGGCGCGGGTCGCGGAGCTTTTGGGCTTTGCCGCGCCGAAACAGAACTCCTATGGCTGCATCGCCTCGGTCGATTACATCACCGGGCTTTATTCGGCCCTGAAACTGCCCTTCCTGCATCTGGGCCGGGTGATCCAGGACATGGCCTTCTGGTCCGCCTTCGAGGTTGGCCAGCTGCATGTGCCCAATTCGCTGGTCCAGATCAGCTCGATCATGCCGCAAAAGCGCAACCCGGTGCCGATCGAGCATATGCGCCACCTGGCCAGCGTCACCGTGGGGCGGTGCGAGACGATGCTGGGCACGATGCACAACACGCCCTTCACCGACATGAACGATAGCGAGGGCGAGGTGCAGGCGGCGGGCTATGACGCCTTTGCCTCGGGCGGGCGGGTCATCGCGCTGCTGACCGCGTTCCTGCCCGCGTGCAGGATCGACGAGGGCCGGGTGCGCGCCAATGCCGATGCGGCCTGCGTCACCGTCACGGAACTGGCCGATACGCTGGTCCGGGTTGAGGGGCTGTCTTTCCGGCAGGCGCATGAGGTCGCGGCGAAAACGGCGCGGGCTGTCATCGCCGAGGGCTGCACCCTGGGGGCGGGATACGGCGATTTCGCCGCCGCCTTCCGGGCCGAGACGGGGCGCGATCCGGGCCTCTCCGAGGAGGAATTCGCGCAGGCCACCTCGCTTGACGGCTTCATCGCCCGGCGCGACCGGTTCGGCGGGCCCGCGCCCGCGCCGATGAATGCCGCACTTGAGGGATATGCCGCCGGGCTGGACGGGTTGCGCGCCGATCTGGCCGCCATCCAGACCCGCCGCCGAGATGCCGAAACCGCGCTGACCACAGCCTTTACCCAATTGACGGAGCCCGCCTGATGTCCGACCTCGCCCTGCGCAACCTGGTCAAGAGCTATGACAAGACGCAAGTGCTGCACTCGATCAACCTCGATGTGGCCGATGGGGAGTTTGTCGTCTTTGTCGGCCCGTCCGGCTGCGGCAAGTCCACCACGCTCAGGATGATCGCGGGGCTGGAGGAGGTGACCTCGGGCGAGATCGAGATCGGGGGCCGGGTGGTCAACAACCTGGAGCCCAAGGAACGCGACATCGCCATGGTGTTCCAGAATTACGCGATCTATCCGCATATGACGGTGCGCAAGAATATCGGCTTTGGGCTGCGGTCGTCGAAGCTGTCGAAACCCGAGAAGGAGGCCCGCATCGACGAGGTGGCGGGTATCCTGGGCATGACCGATCTGCTGGCGCGCAAGCCCGCGCAGCTCAGTGGCGGGCAGCGCCAGAGGGTCGCCATCGGGCGTGCCATGGTGCGCGATCCGGCGGTGTTCCTCTTTGATGAGCCGCTCAGCAACCTTGACGCGCAATTGCGCACCCAGATGCGGCTGGAGATCAAGAAACTGCACCGCCGCGTCGGCAACACGATCATTTTTGTCACCCATGACCAGGTCGAAGCCATGACCATGGCCGACCGGATCGTGATCATGAAGGACGGCCATATCCAGCAGGTCGGCACGCCCGACGAAGTCTATCACAAGCCCGCCAACACCTTCGTTGCGCAATTCATCGGCGCGCCGTCGATGAACCTCCTGGAGGGGACGGTCGAAGACGGCGCTGTTTCGCTGACGGGCGGCGGGTCGGTGCCTCTGACGCAGGTCAAGGTGGCCGAGGGGCGCGCGGTCAAGTTGGGCGTGCGGCCCGAGGATCTGCACCTGGCAACGGAGGGCGATACGCTCTTTGAGGGCGAGGTATCGGTGGCCGAGCCGCTGGGCGCGGAGACGCTGCTCTACGTGACATTGGCGGGGCGCGAGATCATCGCCACGGGGCCGGGACGCAACCCGCCCAAGGCCGGGGATCATGTGCGCCTGAGCGCCGATCCCGCGCAGATGCACGTCTTCGATGCCGAGACGGGCGCGGTGATCGCGTGAGCGGGCAGACCGTCATCTGTGCGGGCCGCATCTATTGCGACCTGGTGTTTTCCGGCCTCGACGGTCCGCCCGAACCGGGGCGCGAGGTCTTCGCGGAAGCGCTGGCGCTGCGGGCTGGCGGCGGGGCCTATATCACGGCGGCCTATCTGTCGGCGCTCGGGGGGCAGGCGGGGCTGATGGGGGTGTTGCCCGCGCCCCCGTTCGCCGATTGCGTGACGCGCGAGATGGCGCAGAACCGGGTGCGCTCGCATTGCAGCGCGGCCGGTGCGGGCGATCCGCAGATCACGGTGGCGCTGGCCCGGGGCGGCGACCGGAGCTTCATCACCCGGCGCGTCGGCGCGGCGCTTGCGGGGGCTGACCTGCCACCCGCAAGGCACCTGCATATCGGCGAACTGACCACGGCGCTGGAGCATCCCGAATTGATTGCCAGGGCGCGGGCGCGGGCCATGTCGGTCTCGCTCGATTGCAGTTGGGACGCTCGCGCGCTGGCGGATCCCGGGACGGCGGAGGTGATCGCCTCGGTCGACATCTTCCTGCCGAACGCGGCGGAAATGGAGGCGCTGGCGGCAAGCGGCATCGCGGTCGCGCCGCGCCTGATGAGCGTCATCAAGCGCGGGGCGGAGGGCGCGACGCTGATCGGCGCGGAGGGCGCGCGGATCGAGGCGGCGGCGATCCCCACGACGCCAGTGGATACCACCGGCGCGGGCGATGCGTTCAACGCGGGCTTTCTGGCCGCCTGGCTCGACGGGGCGGAGATGGCCGAGGCGCTGGCCCAGGCCAATCGCTGCGGGTCCATCGCCGTGGGCCGGATCGGCGGGGCGGGCGCGCTGCCGGATTTGCGCCTGCCCGAGACGGGGATCTCAGGTCAGGCGCGCCGTCAGGTGTGAGACCAGCGTGAACATCGGCGAATGGGTGTAGCCGTAATCCTCGACCGTCAGGTCGGGAAAGTCGCGGGCAAGGCGGGTGATGACCTGCTCCACCTCCATCGTCACCGCGTAGCGCCCGATGCACGAAAAGATGCCGCCGCCGAAATTCAGGTGCGGCGGTTCCTCGGTCCGGTCGATATCGAACCGCTCCGGGTTGGCGTAGTAGCGCCCGTCCCAATGCGTGGCCCCGATATTGGCGAAGACCGGCGTGCCGCGTGGGATGGCGACATCCGCGATCTGCATATCCTCCATCGCCTCGCGCGACGTGGAAATGCTGCGCGGGCGGTAGCGCATGACCTCACGCACGGCGGCGGGGACCAGCGCTGGATCACGGTGCAGGCGCGCCCAGATCCCGGGCCGGGTGGCAAGCTCGATCACCGCGATGCCGATCTGGTGCGAGGAATTGTCGGTATTGGCCTCGGCCAGCTTGATGACCCAGTTGCGCAGGTCGTCGGCGTCCAGATGTCCGGCCTTCTCGGCGGCGATCAGGTCTGACAGAAGATCATCGGCGGGGCTGGCGCGGCGGTCCGCGATGCGGGCATCGACGAAATCTATCAGCGCCTCGAAGGCGTCGAGAATCTCCTGCCGGTGCGCGGGGTTTCGGGTATGGACCTTCTGCACCGAATGCGAGGTGCGGGCGACGAAGGCGGCCTCCTCGAAGGGTGCGCCGATCCAGTAGCAATAGACGGCAGACGGGGTGGGGTCGCAGAGCGCGCCGATCAGGTCGACCGATTGGTCGCGCGGGATGGCGTCGATCACCCGGTCGACCACCTTTTCGATGTCGCCGCGAAACCGCTCGGTC
Source organism: Alterinioella nitratireducens (assembly GCF_013155465.1). GTDB lineage: Bacteria > Pseudomonadota > Alphaproteobacteria > Rhodobacterales > Rhodobacteraceae > Alterinioella > Alterinioella nitratireducens. Next base: position 76,338 of record NZ_JABJVX010000001.1, read on the forward strand.
CCCTCCGGCCCCATCAGGCGGGTGACGGGCAGGCGCAGGTCGCGCCGTCTTGGCCCGCGATTGTGAAACGAGATCGAGTTGCGCTTGTAGTCCAGCGGGCGGCCCTCGGGCAGGCCAAGCACGTTCATCAGCTTGGGATGCCCGGTGCCAAGCTGGCGGTCGAGGATGGCCTGGCGGCAGAGGTCGTAATCGAGGATTTCCACCCCCCGCGCGCTGCGCGCCACCTGCCAGTTCCGGGCCCACCCGGCCAGTGTTTCGAACGGCGCGCGCTGGTAGTCAGCGCTGTCAAAATCCAGTTCGGGCAAGTCTTCGATGGTCTGCATGAACGGCCCTCCTGCTGTCCGTAAAAGAATAGACATAATCGCGGTGCGCTGGCAAAGTCATCCTGTCAGGAAGGGGCAGCCATGCCGACCCGTGTCCAGCAATTCCACAGACGCCTGACCGGATCGTGGTCGGCCCGGTCGTCCTGGCCCTGTTTCATCGTCAATTGCCGCAGCTCTCCCGGCTTCTGATCCTTCACCCGATCAGACAACAGGAGAATGACCATGAAAGACCGAACGACACCGACCCCGGTGCAGGAGGCATACGCGCGCGATGGCGTCGTCCTCTTGCAAAACGTCCTGACGCCCGACTGGCTGGAAAAGCTGCGCGCGGCGGTGGACGAGGAAATCAAGCGCGGCGAGAGGTATTTCGCCTACAAGAACATGCGCGAGAGGCCCGGAACCTTCCAGGATTACTGCCTGACCTCGGATATCGGCGCGCGGGTCGCGGAGGTTGCGGGCTCGCCCTGGACCTCGCTGATCTATGACCAGCTTTTCGTGAAGGAGCCGGACACCAAGACCCAGACCGGCTGGCACACGGATCAGCCTTATTGGCCGGTCGCGGGGCCGATCATGACGATGTGGATCGCGCTGGACGAGGTGGACCCCGACAACGGCGCGCTGGAATTCGTGCGCGGCAGCCACGCCTGGGGGGCGAAATACCGGCCCTTCAAGACCGATCAGAAGGGCGCGTTCCTGCATTACATGGAAGAGGGCAACCCCGACTATATCGACATGCCCGATTTCGAGGCCGACCGGGACCGGTATGACATGCTGCATTTCGCGCATATGAACCCCGGCGATGCGCTGGCCTTCGACGGCATGACGGTGCATTCGGCGATGGGCAACCGGACCACGACCCGGCGCAGGCGCGGCTATGCGATCCGGTTCGCGGTGGAGGGGGCCACCTATGAGCCGCGCGATTCCGTCACTGAATGGCTGCATGATGACAGCCTCGCCCCCGGCGCGCCGTTTCGCGGCGGGCGGTTTCCGGTGATCCACGGGGCATGACAGGGGCGGGCCGGCGGCGGACCTCCGGCCCATCTTCACACCACGGTCTCGGTCGCCTCCGCCTGGATGGCGCGGTCGAGTCCCTGCCGGAACAGCTTGGCCCCCTTGTCGAGGCCAAGGTCGATATGCGGCGTGACCGCGTGTTTCATGCCCACATGGACCTTTTCCAGGATCGCCTTGTCTTCCAGAAACGCCATCCGCGCGCCGTCATTCATGTAGCGCGAGATGTCCTCGTCCCCGGCATGGTCGCTGCGGTGCTGGAACCAGAAATAGCGCGTCTTGTCCTCGGTGATCGGCGTCATGAAATTGTAGGAGATGTTGGTGAAGGTCTCATCGACCGGCGCGCTGTCATAGCCACCGGTTCCGACCGGCGTGTAGACCGATTTGTTGAGGCCGATGGCGGGGCGGCACATCTCGTAATGTTGCAGCCGGTCGCACATGCCCTCGAAGCGCACCAGCCTGGCGTAATAGGGCGAGGGCGGTTGCCCGAAGATCCACCGCGAGACGATCACGCCACGGTCGGTCTTGTTCACATCCAGCGGTTCCTCATCCGTGCCCGCGCCGGCGAAGCTGGTGACATGGACCCAGGCGACATGGCTGGGATCGAGCAGGTTGTCGCAGACCCAGAGGTAGTTGCAATCGACATCCATCACCCCGCCATCGGTGAGGCCCCAGGTGGGATCGTCGTAATTCTCGACCTCGAAGATCGTGTCGGGATCGGCCAGCGCGGGGTCGCCCATCCAGATCCAGAGCAGGCGGTAGCGGTCCACGACGGGGTAGGATTTCACCACCGCGCGGCGCGGGGTCATGCCGCGCTGCGTGGGGCTGTCGATACAGATGCCGGTGCAGTCGAACTTGAGCCCGTGATAGCCGCATTCGACCGTGTCGCCGATCAGGTTGCCATCCGAGAGCGGCAGCTTGCGATGCGGGCAGGCGTTTTCCAGCGCGACGGGCGTGCCATCCTCCTGCCGGTAGAACACGATATTCTCGCCCAGGAAGGTCTCGGCCTGCAATTCGCGGCCCACATCCTTGCTCCACGCCGCGACATACCAGCAATTCCTCAGAAACATCCGCAAGCCTCGCCCCTCTTGTTCCGGTTGCGCCGAGTATGCGCCGATGCGCCGCCCAACGCCATGCCGGATCGGTTATGCGTGGCATTAGGCTGGCTAATCAGGAAACGGGGCCGGGGATCTCGGGCTGCGTCTCGGCCTCGGATTTGATCCAGGCCAGGAACTCGCGGATCTTGGGGCTGTCATCGCCGCCCTTGCGGCGGACAAGCCAGTAGGACAAGGGCGAATCCGTGATCTGCGGGAAGGGCCGCACGAGGCGTCCATCACAGAGCGCGTCGATGACCAACGGTTCGCGCCCAAGTGCCACGCCGACGCCCTCGATCGCGGCTTGCGTGACCATGTTGGCCTGCCCGAACCGGCGCGAGCGCGCGCCCACAGGCAGGCTCACGCCGACCCTGGCAGCCCAGTAGCTCCAGGTCGGGTTCTTGTCGCCGAAGGTCAGGGTTTCATTCTCCAGCAGCGTGTGATGGGCCAGATCCTCGATGCGGCGCAGCGGATGCGGGCGGCTGAGAAGGGCGGGGGCGCAAACGGGAAAGAGCCGCTCGTTCAGCAGCAGATCGACCTCCGCATCGGGGTGCTGGCCAAGGCCGTAGCGAATCCCGATATCGGCATCGACGGCAGAGAACGGCACCTGCCCGGTATCGGTCGCAACGGAGATCGAGAGGTCGGGATGGGCCAGGTCGAAGCGCAACAGGCGCGGGAACAGCCAGGTGAAGGCAAAGCCCGGCAAGCAACTGATCACAATGGTCTTGTCGGCGCGGGTGCGGTCGCGCAGCCGGGCGCAGACATCCGAGATGCGGCCAAGACCGGCGGCGATGGCCTGGGCCAGTTCCTCGCCCTCGCGCGTCGGCGAGGAGCCGCGCGCGCCGCGCACCAGCAGGTCTTGCCCCAGCCATTCCTCAAGCGCCTTCACATGCTGGCTGATGGCGCTCTGGCTGACGCCCAGTTCATCGGCGGCGGCGGAAAACCCGCCCTGGCGGACGACGGCCTCGAAGGCGCGCAGGGCGGAGAAGGGGAGGTTGAGGATCATATTAGCCAGTCTAATGCCAACCATTACAGGTTTCAAATAGTCGTGATGCAACCGGCGCGGTAGTCTGGCGGGCGCAAGGATAGGAACGACCATGACCGACATGACGCCCGAACGCGGCGCGCGCAACCTGCTGCTCAACTGTGCCGAGGCCAAGCCCGGTGAGCGGCTGCTGATTGCCTATGAGCCGCCCGGCTACGGCTATTTCGACGCAGACGCCGTGCCATGCGTGGCAGCGGCGGCTGAGGGGCTTGGCCTGCATGTCGATACGGTCGATGTCGGTTTCAACCCCGACAACCCGCATTTGCCCGCGCATCTGCTGCACCGCTTCGAGGCCGCCGATATCGTGCTGTTCCTGGCGCGTCTCGGCGATCAGCTGCGCTTTTCCGAGATGCCGCAGGGCAAGAAGATCATCGTCAGCTTCGCGCTGAACCGCGAGCTTTTCGGCTCGGGCTTCGCCAATGGGCATCACGACGCGTTCCTGGAGATCAAGGACGCGGTGAACGGCGTGCTGGACCGCGCCACCCATGTCCGGCTGACCTGCCCCGCAGGCACCGACATCACCGGTCGGCCCGAGATGAACCTCGAGGCCGATGGCGACACCTCGATCCTGCGCTTTCCGATGTCGGTCTTCACGCCGGTCCCGGCCTACACGTTCTCGGGCCGCGCCGCGCTGGCGGGGTTCCTGACCGGCACCGGGTCACGCTATTACGACGACTATAATGTCGAGTTCGACGCGCAGGTCTTCGCCCGGTTTGAACAAGGCCGCCTGACCGGGTTCGAGGGCGGGGCCAGCGACGTCGCCCGCGCCAATGCGCATTACGACCGGGTGTCGGAAAAATTCGGGATCGACCGCAACTTCATCCATTCCTGGCACGCGGGCATCCACCCCGGCTGCGGCTTTCCCTGGGACATGCGCGAGAATTACGAGAAATGGGGCGGCGCGGCTTTCGGCAATCCGCGCATCCTGCATTTTCACACCTGCGGGGCCTATGCGCCGGGCGAGATCAGCTGGAACATCGTCGATCCGACCATCGTGATCGACGGCGTGACCTTCTGGGATCGCGGCGTGTTTCATGCCGAACGCCTGCCGGGTGGCGCGGCGATCCTGGCGCAATACCCCTGTGCCGCCGCCCTCTTTGCCCATCCCGCCCGCGATATCGGCTTTCGCCCCGATCCCGCGCCGCAGATGTTGGCCACGGCTTGATCGAATCGCCTGATACTTGCTAATCAGACCTCAATGAGGGCGCAGATGAGCGTGCCCTCATGGTGCGGAGCACTCCCGTCTCCGGTCGCTGGTCCTGGAAGGGCTGATCGCCCCCGCCAGCACAAATTCACGAGACTTCACATGACAAACGCGATTGTCACGCCTCTGACGCAGGCTTTGGCCGAGGGGAAACTGACCCGCGCCGAGTTGAAAGAGCTCATGCAGCGGTCGAACGGACCGGGGCTGGTGCATCTGGCGCTCTGGCTTCTGCTGCTGGCCACGACCACGACGCTGGTGGTGCTGGCCTGGAACAGCTGGCTGATCTGGCCCGCGATGTTCGTGCAGGGCGTGGTGCTGGTGCATCATTTCTCGCTGCAACATGAATGCGTGCATTACACGGTCTTTCGCACCCGCTGGCTGAACGACCTGGTGGGGCAGGTCTGTGGCTATATCATCCTGCTTCCGCACCGGTTCTTTCGCTACGAGCATTGCGATCACCACACCTATACGCAGGTGACGGGGCAGGATCCCGAACAGGTGCCGATGCCGGAAACGATCTGGCAATATCTGCTGTATCTCTCGGCGCTGCCATATTGGAAAACCAAGTTCACCGAGGTGTTCCGCCACGCGATGGGGCGGCTTTCCGAGACGGAAAAGGGCTTCATCCCCAAGGTCGAGCACGCCGCCGTCTACCGCGACGCGCGGATGATGTTGGGCTTCTATGCGGCTGTGATCCTGGGCATGGCGCTGACGGGCTGGTGGGGGCTGATCTGGCTCTGGTTCATTCCGCTTCTGCTTGGTGAACCGGTGATGCGCTTCATCCGCATGACGGAACATGTGGGCCGCCCCACGGTGCCGCAGATGCACGAGAACACGCGCACCAGCCTGGTGTCGCTGCCATTGCGGTTCCTGTGCTGGAACATGAACTATCACGCCGAGCATCACTATGTCGCCTCGGTGCCGTTCCACCGCCTGCCCGTGCTGCATGAGAAGCTGCGCGATCACATCTTCGTCGAGAAGGGCGGCTATCTCGGCGCGCATCGCGACATCCTGCGCCAGATCTTCGCGAGGCAGGCATGAGCCGGGACTGGCGCGACCTGATCGCGGTCACGGAGCTTGAGGAGAACTGGGTCACGCGGGTGGATCTGGGGCCCCGCAAGCTGGCCGTCTACGACACGCCTTCGGGGGTGCATGTATCGCTGGCTTTGTGCAATCACGGCGGTGCGGACCTGTGTGACGGGTATTTCGACGGCCATGTCATCGAATGCCCGCTGCATCAGGGCGCGTTCGATGTGCGCGACGGGCGGGCGGTATCCGCGCCTGCGACACGCCCGATGAAGGTCTTCGAGGCCCGCGTGCGGGACGGCATGGTGCAGGTCAGGGCGTGATCCGGGCCAGCATCTCGGTAATCCAGGGGGCATAGCTGCGGTCGATGGCGACCTCGAAGCCGTGCCCGCCGCGCGTGATCAGGGCCTTCTGGGTGAAGAATTCGGTGAAGTCGGCCCCGTCATCGGGGAAGGTTTCAAGGTCCAGCGGGCAGCCGGTGGCGGTGACATGCGCGGCATCGGGGCCGGTGATGCGGACCCAGGCATAGACATCCGAGACCCGCACGATGCTGATCTCGGGCGGCGCGTCGGCGGGTTTGAGGGCATCGGTCAGGGCCTCCTCGCGGGTCAGGTCGGCGATCAGCAGCCAGTGATCGGGGCCGATATGGGCGAGGGTCTTGCCGTCTTCCCGCACCCGTCGGTTCGGAGCATCGGGAAAGCCGGGCAGGGTGTCGCCCGCCCAATCCGCCAGCGCGGCTTGCGGCCCCTTGAGGTCGAAGATCGCGCGCACTGGACCGTCCGTGATCGCCACATCATAGCTCATGCGCGCAGCCTTTCGCCCTCGGGATCGTAATGGATGGGGGCGGTGATGCGCACCGGCAGAACCTCGTCCTTGACCCGCACATGTGCCATTTCCCCATGCTGTGACGCGCCGTTCTCCAAAAGCGCGAGGCCGATCCAGCGGTCCTGCACGACGCTCCAGACGCAGGCGGTGACCAGCCCCTCGGTCGCGCGGGTCTTGCCCCCCGGTGTCAGCGGCGCGCCCTCGGGCACCTGGCGGTCGGGTTCGGGCAGGAACCCCACCAGTTCGCGGCGCACTGCCCCGCCCGCGCGTCGCAGCGCGATCGAGCGTTTGCCGATATAGTCGGCCTTCTTCTTCGACATCGCCCATCCCAGGCCCAGGTCATGCGGATCGACCGTGCCGTCGACCTCATGCGCCAGCGACAGGAACGCCTTTTCGACGCGCAAGACGTGGTTGGCCTCGGAGCCGACGGGCTGGATGCCGTGGGATGCGCCTGCCGCCATGATCTTTTCCCACAATTCGGGCAGGTGGCGCGGGGCGACGTTGATCTCGAACGAGAGTTCGCCGGTGAAGCTGACGCGCACGACACGGGCGGGCAGGCCCGCGACGGTGCCGTCTGCGAACCCCATGAAGGGCAGCGCCTTGCGCGTGAGGTCGATATCGCCGCCGAGCGCCATCATCACCTCGCGCGCCTTCGGGCCGCAAACCGTGGCATTGGCCCATTGGCTGGTCACATCGGTGAGGAAGATCTGCCAGTCGGGGAATTGGGTCTGCGCCAGTTCCTCCATATGGGACTGAACCGCCGCCGCGTGGCCGGTGGAGGCCGAGACGATCCAGCGATGCTCCGACAGGCGCAACACGACGCCATCGTCGAAGATCAGCCCGTCATCGGTCAGCATCAGCCCGTAGCGCCCGCGCCCCGGTTGCAGCCCCGACATGATGTTGGTGTAGAGATGGTCGAGGAAGCGGCCCACATCGCGGCCTTTGATCTCGAACGTGCCAAGCGGCGATCCGTCATAGATTCCGACGCCTTCACGCACCACGCGGGCCTCGCGGTTGACGCTGTCCTGAAAGCTCTCGTCGGGACGCGGGAAATAGCCAGGCCGCTGCCAGCGCGCGCCGGCCTCATACATCACCGCGCCCCGGGCCTTGTTCCAATCGGTCAGGGGCGTGTGGCGATAGGGCAGGGTGACCGGGCCGTCGCGTTGCCCCGCGATGGCCCCGAAGGAGACCGGCGTATAGGGCGAGCGAAACGTGGTGGTGCCAACCTCCTCCATCCGCGCGCCCTGTTGCAGGGCCACGGTGCCGATGATGTTGATATTGCCGGTCTTGCCCTGGTCGATGCCCATGCCGCCCGTGGTATAGCGCTTGACATGTTCCACATTGCCATAGCCCTCGCGCAGGGCCAGGTGCACGTCATCGACGGTCACGTCATTCTGGATATCGAGAAACGCCTTGCCCTTGGCGGCTTCGACACGCCACAGGGGCTGGACCTTGTAGGGGGCCTCGCCCGGCAGGGTCAGGTCGCCCGCCGCAGCACCGATGGCACGGACGGATTGCACAGGCGCGTCGGGGAGGAAGCTGGCGATTTTCTCGTCATAGCGCAGGGTGCCGCGCGATTGCGACCAGAGATGCACCGCCGGGTTCCAGCCGCCGGATTGGGCCAGAAGGTCGCATTGGATGCGCCGGGTGGGGCCGCCCTGGATAGGTGCGACCTCGACGACGCGCAAGCGACGATGACCGCGCGCCCGCGTGACAACATGGGCGGGCAGGATCTCGATACCGGGGACAAACTCGCGGGTCTCCTGCGGCACCTCGGCGCGGCTGTCGATGATGGCGGCGACCGTGATGCCCGCTGCGGCCAGATCGGCGGCGACGGCATAGGCGCTGCTGTTATTGGTGAAGATCACCGCGCGGCGCCCCGGCGTCACGGCATAGCGGTTCACATAGGCCTGCGCGGCCGAGGCCAGCATCACGCCGGGGCGGTCGTTATTGCCGAAGACAAGTGTGCGCTCGATCGCGCCGGTGGCAAGGATCACGCGAGCCGCGCGGATGCGCCAGCTGCGTTCCAGAAGGCCATGGCCGGGGCTGCTTTCGTTCACCATCAGGTAATTGTGCTCGCGATAGGCCCAGGCGGTCGCGTCTTGCAGATGGGTGACATTGGGCAGGGCGGCAAGCTCCGAGACGGTCTCCGCCACCCAGTCCAGCGCCGGTTTTCCGTCCACCTCCAGCCGCCGGTTGAGCAGGCTGCCGCCCGGCTCGATCCCCTCATCGACCAGCATCACCCGCGCACCGTCGCGGCCCGCCTCCAGTGCGGCGCGCAGGCCTGCGGGCCCGGCCCCGACGACCAGCAGGTCGGCATGGGCAAAGCGCGCCTCGAACCGGCCTTCGGGCGGCGCGGCGGGTGCGCCCGCCAACCCCGCGGCACGGCGGATCGACGGCTCATATAGATGCCAGTTCGGCCATTTGAACGTCTTGTAATAGAAGCCCGCGGGCAGGAAGCGCGCGGCGATCTGCGTCATCGCGCCAAGGTCGAACGCGGGCGAGGGCCAGCAATTGACCGAGCGCGCCTTGAGCCCGTCGCGCAAGGGCACCGTGGTGGCGGGGCGGTTGGCCGAGGCGTCGCGGCCTTCCAGTTCCACCAGCGTGCCGGGCTCCTCGACGCCCGATCCGACGATGCCGCGCGGGCGGTGGTATTTGAAACTGCGCGCGGTCAGGCGGATGCCGTTGGCCAATAGCGCCGAGGCCAGCGTGTCGCCATGAAACCCCGACAGGCTGCGTCCGTTGAAGGTGAAGGAGATGCGGCGCGTGCGGTCGATGCGGCCGCCATCGGGCAATCGGTTACGCATCCGGCGCCTCTGTGATGTCATGCGTGCGCGTGTCGCGCCAGATCGTCAGCCAAACCCCACAACCGCGCGCGTGGTGCCAGCGTTCATGGACCGGCCCGAGCGGGTTGGGCACCTGCATCAGGTAATCGACCCATTGTGCATCCGTCACGGCATTTGGGTCGGGGCGGTCGGGTTTGACCGGGCCGCCATAGGCGAATTCGCTCTCGTTGCGCGGCCCGCAGAAGGGGCAGGGGATCAGCATCATGGACTGCGTTACCTCGCCGTTGTGGTGCCGGTTTCCATCACATAGTCGAGGTGACGGAAGCGTTTCAGCGTGAAATCGGCCATCAGGGGATGCGGGCGTCCGGTGGCGACCAGATGCGCCAGCGTGAGGCCGCCCGCAGGAATGGCCTTGTAGCCGCCCCACCAACCGGCGGTGACGAAAAGGCCGGGAATGTCGGTCTCATCCATGATCGGCGAGGCATCCTGCGCGATGTCCAGGTGCCCGCCCCATTGCCGCATCAGTTTCAGCCGCTTGAAGGACGGGAAAAGCGACAGCATCGCGGTCACGGTATCCTCGAACACGTTTTGCTTGATGTCGCGGCGAAAGCTCTGGCCGGGATCGGGTGCGCCGCCGATGACCATCTCGCCCTTGTCGGACTGGCTGAAGTAGAAGCCGCTATCGGGGCAGTTCACGATCACGTCGACCAGCGGCTTGACCGGCTCCGAGACGAAGGCCGTCAGGTTCATCGTGCGCAGGGGCAGGCGCAGCCCGGCGGTTTCGGTGATCGTCGTGGTATGGCCCGAGACGGCGACCACGACCTTGCCCGCGCGCACGGTGCCGCGATTGGTCTCGACCCCCTCGATCTTGCCATCCGGCCCCCGGATCAGCGATAGCACCGGCGTCTGTTGCTGGATCTCGACCCCCATCGCGTCGGCGGCGCGGGCATAGCCCCAGGCGACCGCGTCATGGCGGTTCACGGCGGCGTCGGTATGGACCATGCCGCCCAGGATCGGCAGGCGCGCATCGGGCCCGCCCCCCGTCAGGGCGGGGATGCGGCGGCGGACCTCCTCGGTCGAGATCGGCTGATAGGTGGAGCCGTAGATATCCATCACCAGTTGACGGCGGCGCAGCTCCCGCATCTTGCCCCAGGTCTGGACGACATCGACCATGCTGCGCTTGGAGTGCATCATGTTGAAGTTCAGCGCCTTGGTCAGACCCTCATAGAGTTCCACCGATTTCACGTAGAACGGGATCGAGGCATCGCGCATGTAGTTCGACCGGATGGTGACGGTATTGCGCGCGATATTGCCACCGCCAAGCCAGCCGCGTTCCAGCACCGCGACGTCTGTGATCCCGTGCTCCTTGGCCAGGTAATAGGCAGTGGCCAGCCCATGCCCGCCCGCGCCGATGATCACCACCTCATAGCGAGGCTTCAAGGGCGGCGCGCGCCAGGCGCGGGTCCAGCCCTGGTGTTTGTTCAGCCCGTGGCGGAGCAGGGAGAGAAGGGAGTAGTCTTGCATGATGGTTATATGTTTTACTTTCAGTAAAGACGCGTCAAGTGATTCCCTGTGAGGCAGGCCATGGCCGAGAAATCCGAGATCGACATCGCCGTGGGCCGCGCCCTGAACCGGCTGCGCGGTGAACGGGGCTTGACCGTGACCGCGCTGGCCGAGGGCGCCGGGGTCTCGCCGCCTATGATCAGCCGGATCGAGAAGGGGCAGGTCTCCCCGTCGCTCTCGACGCTTGCCGCGCTGGCGGGCGCCTTGCAGGTGCCGGTGATGGCGCTGCTGGCGGCCAGCGACACCCCCGCCGATGTGCATCATGTCAAGGCGGGCGGGGGCTTGCCCTCGCGCCGGATCACCGAGGGCCACGCGCATGATTACCTGCTGCTCGGCAAGCACGGATCACCGGGCGGCCGGTTCGAGGCGGCCGAGATCACCATCGCGCGGGATCAGGCGGGGCGGCTGCCGACCTATCAGCATGAGGGCCACGTCTTCATTCACCTTCTGGAGGGGCAGGCGCGCTATCGCTGCGGCGGGGATATATTCGATCTGGGACCGGGCGATACGCTCAGCTTCGATGCCAAGCTGGCGCATGGCTTCGCGGAGATCCTCAGCGACCGGGTGCGTTTCGTCACCGTGTCGTCAAGGCCCGCCTAGCTGGCGCGTTTCTTGCCGCGCTCCAGCCGGGCGAACAACCGGCTGAGGCCGAAACAGACGATGAAGTAGAAGCCCGCCGTGGTGATCCAGGCTTCGAAGATCAGCCGCGACGAGGCGACAAGCTGCACCGTGGCGAAGGTCAGCTCGTAGACCGAGATCAGCGAGATGATCGAGCTGTCCTTGATCAGCGTGATGAACTGGTTGGCGAGCGGCGGGATCACCCGCTTCATCGCCTGCGGCAGCACGATATAGCGCATCTCCTGCATCCGGCTCATGCCGATGGATTTCGCCGCCTCGCGCTGGCCGCGCGGGATCGACTGGATGCCGGCGCGCACGATCTCGCCGACAAAGGCGCTCTCGAACAAGGCCAGCACGATGACGCCCGAGACGAGCGAGGGAAAGCGGCGCATCTCGCCGAAGAAGAACTCCCACACGCCGTTGTTTTCCTGCCGCGCGATGCCGCGCGCCCACCGTTCGAGGTTCAGGACGTCGATCAGTTGCTGGCTGAGGAAGAAGAAGAAGATGAAGACCACCACGACGGGCGGGATGTTGCGCAGAAGCTCCAGGTAGGTGCGCGCCAGCATCCGCACGGTCAGGTTGGTCGAACAGCGCGCGATGCCCAGGATGGTGCCCAGGATCAGCGCCAGCACGCTGGCATAGATCGAGATGCGGATGGTGGCGACAAGGCCGCGCAGCAGGATATTGGCGAACCATTCCTCGCGCCCCGTATGCCAGCCGACGATATAGGAGGGGATCAGGTGCCAGCGCCACGCATAGTTCAGCGTGCCCTCGATAGTGAACCAGATATAGCCGAAAAACCCGATCAGCACGGCCAGGATCAGGTAGTCGGGCCATTTCAGTTTGCGGAGGAAGCTGGTCACGGGCGGGCTGGCCTTTCGGGTTGATCAGGGGGCGGCGGCCCGCCCCCCGTCTTGGTGATTACTGCGCGACCTGGTCTGCCCATTCGTCACCGGCGAACCAGTAATCATGGCGCTCCTGCAACCAGCCCGAGCGCCATTGCTGCGCGATCCAGTTGTTGAAGAAGTTCAGCGCATCGGGGTCGCCCTTGCGCAAGGCAAACGCCTCGCCGCGCGGATCGTAGAGCTCATCGAAGGGCACCGTCAGGACGTCCGGGTAGCGGTTCGCCTCCCGGTTCGGGGTCGGCTGCGAGGCCATCGTGGCGTGGGCGTTGCCGTTCAGCACTTCCTGCGCCGATGCGCCGTCCTCGTCGAACAGCAGCAGCTGCGCCTCGGGGAATTGCCGCGCGATGACCGTGGCGGGCGTGGCCCCGCGACGGGCGGCAAAGATCACGTCGGGCGAGTTGTAATCCTCCAGGCTCATGCCCTCGGTCATTTCCGTATTGGCCAGGATCGCCAGGCCCGAGAAGGCGTAGGGGTCGGTGAAGTTCACCGTCAGGTTCCGGGCCGGCGTGACCGACATGCCGGAAATGATGACGTCGAAATTGCCGCCCAGAAGCGCGGGGATGATGCCGTCCCAGGAGGTCGGCACGAACTCGACCTCGACGCCCATATCCGCGGCCAGTTGACGGCCCACATCCAGCTCGAAGCCGATCAGCTCGCCGTTCACGTCGCGCATCGACCACGGCACGAAGAGCGACAGGCCGATGCGGATCACGCCCTCCTCCTGGATGCTTTCGATGACGCTTTCGCTGGACAGGGCCTGCGTCGCGCTTTGCGCGCTGGCGGGCAGGGCGAGGCCCATGGCGGCGACCGCGCCCAGGGCGGCCCCGAATACTCTGCGTGTCAATGTCATGTCGTCTCTCTCCTTGTTGGCAGGTTTCTTGGTCTGGTTTCTGGTTACTGGTCGACCGCGTATCTTTTCTCCAGGAAGGACACGCCCACCGACAGGATCAGGGTCACGGCCATGTAGACCAGCGCCACGGTGAACCAGATCTCGAAGCTCATGAACGTGTCGGAAATGATGTTGCGCCCGATGGTGGTCAGCTCGGCCACCGCGATGACGCTGACGATGGCCGAGGATTTGATCAGGTGGACGACCTCGCCGGTCATCGGCGGCAGCATGAAGCGCACCGATTGCGGCAAGATGATATAGCGATAGGTCTGCCCGGTGGTCATGCCGATGGATTTCGCGGCTTCCCACTGGCCCACGGCGACCGCGTTGATGCCCGCGCGCAGGATCTCCGAGATCAGCGCGGAATGGAACACCGCCAGCGTCAGCACCGACGCGGTGTAGCGGTCAAGCCCGAAGATCGGCCCGAGCACGTAGTAGAAGAGGTAGAGCAGCACCAGAAGCGGGATGTTGCGGATGAATTCCAGAAAGGCGATGGCGACAGCCGAGCCCACGACTAGCCCGGACAGGCGCAGAAGCGCGATCAGCAGGCCGATGGCCGTGGCCAGCGCGAAGGCGGTCAGCGACAGCTGGATCGTGACGCCGAGCCCATAGAACATCTCGCCCATCTCGATGCCGTCATCGGTGAAGGTCCACAGGAATTGCGGCACCCGGTGCCATTGCCAGTTATAGCCCATGTTCTGCGCGCCGGTGAACGAGCCATAGATGATCGCGGCCATCACGGCGGCATAGATCAGCACCGAAACGATGGTCGAGCCAAAGAAGCGCTGGATCGCGGGCGGCTGGCGCAGGGCCGCGCCCCTGGGTTGATGGGTGTCCGGCGCGGCGCTCACGCTCAATGCTCCAGGATCTGGTCCAGGAACAGGCGGCACCGTTCGCTGGAGGGGTTGGTGAAGAATTGTTCGGGCGGCGAGCTTTCGACGATCCGGCCCGCCTCCATGAAGACCATCGTGTCGGCGACCTTGCGGGCAAAGCCCATCTCATGCGTGACGACGACCATGGTCATGCCGGTATCGACCAGCTCGACCATCACATCCAGAACCTCGTTGATCATCTCGGGGTCCAGCGCCGATGTGGGCTCGTCGAACAGCATGATCCGCGTTTCCATGCAGAGCGACCGGGCGATGGCCACGCGCTGCTGCTGGCCGCCCGACAGGGCGGAGGGATACTTGTCGGCCTGTTCCGGGATATGCACCCGGTCAAGATATTTGCGCGCCGTTTCCTCGGCCTTGGTCCGGCCAAGCCCGCGCACCTTCATCGGGCCGATCATCAGGTTTTCCAGCACCGTGAGATGCGGGAACAGGTTGAACTGCTGGAACACCATCCCAACTTCCTGCCGCAAGGCACGGATCTGCTTGGCACCTTCGTAAACCTCGATCCCGTCCACCACCAGCGTGCCGGAATTGTGAAACTCCAGCCCGTTGAAACAGCGGATCAGCGTCGACTTGCCGGAGCCAGACGGCCCGCAGACGACCATCTTCTCGCCCTTGTGGACCGTGATATTGACGTCCTTGAGGGCATGGAAGTCCCCGTAGAACTTGTCCATATTGGTGGCCTCGATGATCGGCGTCCGGTCGGTCATGAAAGGTCCATCTCGCGGCGTAAGAGGGTGGAGAGACACCATTTAGCGCAGTAGATCGGGGATTCGGCAAAGGCTTTTCCGGTCCGTGACGCGCGGCTGCGGGGCCTTTGCGCCAGGGGCGGCCGGGTCCGGGTTCCTCGTGGCAGCGGGTCGTGCAAGGCCCTGTCCCCCTTAAAGGGTGTTGCGTCTCATTGAATAAACTTGCGTATCGCGCAACAATCGTCAAGAATAATCTGTAGGTAAGGGGCCACTTGGCTCATTTGCGCGGTGAATCAAGGAGGAGTTGATGTCAGCCTGGATTAAGATGATCCCCGATGAAGACGCGGACCCGGCGCTGGAGGCCGCGCTGGATCGCGCCCGCACGCCGCATGGCACGGTCGATAACGTGATGCGCGTCCATTCGCTGCGCCCTGCCACCATGCACGGGCATGTCACGCTCTACCGCGCCTGCCTGCATGACGACACCAACACCGTGGCGATGTGGTTCCAGGAGGTCATCGCCTCCTATGTCTCGACGCTGAACGACTGCGCCTATTCCTATGCCAATCACTGGGCCAATGCGCGCCACCTGATCGGCGACGATGTCCGCGCCGACCGGATCGAATCCGCCCTCAAGGCGCATAAGCCCGATGACGCCTTCAGGGGCGCGGAACTGGCGGCGCTGCGCTATGCCGAAAAGCTGACGCTCTACCCCGGCACGATGGTCGAAACCGATGTCACCGCCCTGCGCGAGGCCGGATGGACCGATGGCGAGATCCTCGAGATCAACCAGATCGTCGGGTATTTCTGCTACGCCAACCGGCTCCTGAACGGGCTGGGCGTCCGGACCGATGGCGATGTCGTCGGCTACTATGCCAGCGGCCAGCCCTGAGATGGCCGCGCCCGCGCCCCATCCCCCCCGCATCGAGGACGGCATCGGTGCCGCGCTGCGCGACCTGCGGCAAAGCCGGGGCCAATCGGCGCGCTGGGTGGCGGAACGGGCGGGAATATCCGCGGCGATGGTCAGCCGGATCGAGAACGGGCTGGTCTCGCCCTCGATCACGACGCTTGAGGCGCTGGCCCGCACGCTGGAGGTGCCGATTGCCACGCTCTTCCGCGAGGCGCGCCCGCAACACAGCGACTACACGCTGGTGCGTTGTGGCGAGGGGCTGAAATCGACCCGGATCACCGACAATCATCGCCATGAATATGTCAACCTGGCCCTGCATTCGCGCAAGGATCTGCGGTTCCAGGCGCGCCGGGTGACTCTGTTGCGTGACAGCGGCCCGCCGCCCAACTATGTCGGCCACGGTGTCGTTTTCGTGCAGGCGCTGGCAGGCGAGGCGGTCTACCTCTATGGCAAGCAGCACTTCACCTTGCGCGCGGGCGACAGCCTCAGCGTCGATGCGGAGCTGAACCACGGCTTCGTCGAGGTGATCACACCCGAGTTCGAATTCCTGACCGTGCAGGCCGAACGCCCCTGAAAGGCCCCGCCATGGCAACGCCCCTGAACAGTGACCTGACCAGCGGACCGGTGTCGGGCCATTTCCGCGCGCTGGCCGTTCCCGCCGCGATCGGGATGCTGTTCAACACGCTCTACAACATCGTCGACATGTATTTCGCGGGGCTTCTGTCCACCGCCGCGCAGGCTGGTATCGCGCTGGGGTTTCAGGCTTTCTTCATCTCGATGTCGGTGGGGATCGGCATGTCGGCTGCGATGGGCGCGCTGGTGGGCAACGCGCTGGGGGCCAAGGATCGCCGCCGCGCCCGCAGGCTGATCGCGCAGGGCATCAGCTTCGGGCTGATGGCCTCGGTGATCCTGGCGCTCGCAGGCAGCGTCTATGGCCCCGCGATCATCCGGCTGGTCTCGGAACCCGGCGAATATCGCGACGCGGGCATCCGCTATTTCCTGTGGCTGTCGCTGGCCCTGCCGGGCTTCCTGCTGGCCTTTGCCTGCAACGGCATCTTGCAGGCGCATGGCGACGGGCAGTCGATGCGGCGGGCCCTGATGTGGGCGTTCTTCGCCAATATCGGGCTGAACCCGCTGTTCATCTATGGCATTCCGGGGGTCTGGGGCGGCATGGGGTTCGACGGGCTGGCGGTCTCGACCGTGGTCAGCCAGACCGGCGTGATGGCCTACATGATCCGGCAGGTGTTGCGGCTGGACACCACAACCAACCTGCGCGCCCGCAACTTCCGCCCGCGCCTGCGCCGGGTCAAGGATATCGCGATGCAGGCGCTGCCCTCGGCGGTGTCCTTCATGATCATGATCCTCTCGGCCTTCGTGGTGCAATTCGCGCTCAAGGATTTCGGCGAACACGCCATCGCGGGTTACGGTGTGGCGATCCGGCTGGAGCAGATCCTTCTGCTGCCCGTCCTCGGCGTGACCGGCGCGCTTCTGCCCATCGCCTCGCAGCATTTCGGCGCGGGAAACGCGCAGGGCGTGCGCGATGCCGTGTTCTTCTGCCTCAAGGTCGGGCTCATCATGACGCTGATCGCGGCACCTGTCCTTTGGATTTTCGGCCGCTTCATCCTGGGCTTCTTCACCGATGACCCGGACGTGATCCGGGTGGGCGTGGCCTATCTGCGCGTCGATGGGGTGATCTTGCCCATCTACATGCTGCTCTTCGCCATCACCTCGTTCCTGCAGGCCATGAAACGCCCGATCTGGACCGTCTGGATCAGCCTCTACCGGCAGGGCTTTGGCGTCGCCTTCTTCATCTGGGTCTTCGTGGGCGTCCTGGGGTTCTCCGAGATCGGCGTCTGGTTCGGCGTTGCGGCGGCGGTCTCGACGGGCGCGCTGATCGCGGTTTTTATCGCCGAACGGGTGGCCCAGGCCGAGATCGGCGGGCTCTTCCGTCCCGTCCCCCCCAGGGAGGCCCCGATTGGCTGAGCCCGGTATCCTGCACGCCAGCGTCGATCTGGACGCCACGGGCCGCCACGTGGGCGACCTGATGCTGAAGCACTCCGACAATTCCAACCCGCTGGGGTATCACCCGATCCCGGTCATTTCGCTGAAAGGCGGCGATGGCCCCGTGGTGCTGATCACCGGCGGCACCCATGGCGATGAGTTCGAGGGGCCCTCGGCGATCATGCGACTGGCCGCGCGTCTCGCGCCCGAGAGCCTTTCCGGTCAGGTCATCTTGATGCCCGCGCTGAACGCGCCCGCCCTGCAAGCGTCTTCCCGCGTCTCGCCGCTGGACGGGGCCAACCTCAACCGCGCCTTTCCGGGCGATCCCCTGGGCGGGCCGACCGCCATCATCGCGGCCCATATCGCCGACCTCCTGACCCGCTGCGACGGGGCGATCGACCTTCATTC
The DNA here is from genome assembly GCF_013155465.1 of Alterinioella nitratireducens. Taxonomy (GTDB): domain Bacteria; phylum Pseudomonadota; class Alphaproteobacteria; order Rhodobacterales; family Rhodobacteraceae; genus Alterinioella; species Alterinioella nitratireducens. The sequence goes on from NZ_JABJVX010000001.1 coordinate 94,522, forward strand.
GGGCGGCAAGGCGTCGTTCTTCGCGCCCTGCGCGCTGGCCACCCAATCCGCCGATCCCGCCTTGCGCGCCGCCAACCTGAACCTCGCCCGCGCCTTCGGCCTGCCGCTGATCTGGGAGCTTGGGGGTCATAACGATGCCCGTTCGCTCAACGGTGCTGCCGATGCCGCTGGTATCCCGATGATCGCGACCGAGCTTGGCGGCGGCGGCGGGGTCGACCCTGCCATCACCGACGCGACCGAGGCGGGGCTGATCGGCGCGCTGACCCATCTGGGCCTGTTGGCGGGCGAGGCCCCTTTGAGAGATGCGCGCCGGGTCGAGATCGCCTCGCCGCATCAGTCGCTCTACGCGCCGGGCGCGGGCATCTTCGACCGGGCCGTCAGCGCGGGGCAGGATGTGCGCAAGGGCGACATCGCCGGACAGTTCCATTTCGTGATGGAGCCCGAGCGCCCCTCTCTCCCCGTCCGGGTCGCGCAGGATGGCTTCATCCTCGCCCATACCTGCCGGGGCCATGTCACGCGCGGCGAGTTGCTGGCGCTGGTGGCGCAGGACGTGGCCTAACCCGTCCGCCGCCCGAACCAGCGCGCCAGCGGGGCCGCCGTCATCCCGTGCAACAGCGCGCTGATCCAGACCGCGTTGATCGCCAGGTTCAGCACCGCCTCGGCCCAGTCTGCCTGCAAATCATCGACAACCAGCAGCGCGAAAAGCGCGGTGGCCAGCCCCCTCGGCCCGAACCAGCCGAAAAAGCCGCGTGTCAGGGGATCGGCGTCGGTGCCGGTCAGCGACAGCCAGATCGCGACAGGCCGCAGGATGAAGAGGCTGACGAGGATCAGCGCAAGATGCGGCAAGGTCAGCGAGGCCGCCGCCTGAGGCACCAGCACGGCCCCCAACAGAAGGAACGCGCCCCAGGATAGCAGCTTGCCCTCGCTCTCGGTGAACTCGTAGACGAAGGCGCAGGCCCCGCGCACCACCGCGCCGAAGGCGAAGCCGCCGGTGAAGGCCGCGACGAAGCCGTTGCCGCCGACCGCCCCCGCCGCAAGATAGCAACATGCCGCCAGCGCCAGCGTGCCGATGCCCTCATGGACATCGTCGGTGGCCCGCGCGGCCTGCGCTTTCAGCAGCAGCAAGCCGCCAATCGCGCCAATGCCGACGCCCACCAGCGGGCCGAGCAGCACCTGTCTTGCCGCGAATATCGTCCATCCGCCCTCGGGCGCGGCCCCGGCAGGCGCGGCGAGGGTGGCCATCATCAGGACCAGCGGCAAGGCCAGCCCGTCATTCAGCCCGCTTTCCACCGTCAGCGCGCGGCGGTGGCGTTCGGGCACGTCCCTGTTGCTGATCACCGCATCGCCAAGTGCTGCATCGGTCGGCACCAGAATGGCGGCGATCAGCGCCACCATGGCAAGGGGCCAACCCGGCAACAGCAGCCAGCCCGCGACCCAGCCGAAGGCAAAGCACAGCGGAATCCCGATCACCAGCATCCGCACCGGCCAGGCGCTGTGATGCTTCAACCCGTCATGATCGACCCGCGCCGCATCGAGGAAAAGCAGCACGATCAGCGTGATCTCGGCCATCAGATGCAGCGCGCGTTCGGTGGCGGCCTCGGGGACCAGCCCACCGAGGTTCAGCGCCACGCCGAGACCCAGGAACACCATCGGCGCGGTCAGGATCGTCGAGGACAGCCGCTTGGCCACTGTCGAGAAGAGGACCAGGAAAGCGGCGATCAGGAGGTAGGGGGTCATGGGTGGCAGGCCCTCATGGCTTGGTCGGGCGGTCAGCCTGGTCCGATGCGGGTGCCATCTTTCCATACCGCCCGCAGACCGTCCGTCGCAAGATGGATGAAATCGGCCCGCGCGCCGGGGCGCAGGTGGCCGAAATCGCCCGCCCCGATCAGCTCCGCCGGGATCGAGGTCGCCATGGCCAGCGCGTGATCCCTGTCGCAGATACCCCAGGCGGAGAGGTTGTGAATGGCCGTCGGCAGGTCCAGATCGGCCCCCGCCAGCGTGCCGTTTTCCAGCGTCAGCCGACCGCCCGCGCGCCGGATCTCGCGCCCGTTCAGCGTGAACGCCTGCTGCTCGGACCCCGCCACCGACATCGCGTCGCTGACAAGAAAGATCCGCCCCGGCCCGGTCTTCGCCGCCATCGCGGCGCGGATCGTGGCAGGGTGGACATGCACGCCATCGGCGATCAGCCCCGCCGACAGGCGCCCCTCGGCCAGCACCGCGCCGACAAGGCCGGGTTCACGGTTGCCAAGCTGGCTCATCGCGTTGAAGAGATGCGTGGCGCAAGCCGCGCCCGCCTCCACCGCCGCGACGCAGGCGTCAAACCCTGCATCGCTATGGCCAAGCGAGACCAGCACCCCCGCCCCGGTCAGCGCCCGGATCTGCTCGGACGTCACGGCTTCGGGGGCCAGCGTCATCTTCAGCACGGGCAGGCGCGCCGCCGCCGCACAGAGCATCTCCAGATCGCCGTCCCCCATCGCCCGGATGAGGCTTGGATCATGCGCGCCCTTGCGGGCAACCGACAGGTGCGGCCCTTCCAGATGCAGACCGGCAATCCCCGCCACGCCCTGAGCAATCGCGGCCTCCACCGCGTCGATGGCGGCGCGGCTATGGGGGGGGGTGTCGGTGATCAGCGTCGGCAGGATCGCGGTCGCGCCAAGCCCGATATGGGCGCGCGCCATGACCCGCAGCGTGTCGACCGAGGGGTCATCGTTGAACATCACCCCGCCGCCGCCATTGACCTGAAGATCGACCAGACCCGGCGCGATCACGCCGCCCTCCAGCCGCGTGACCTCGGCGCCTTCCGGCACATCCGGCACGATGCCGACGATGCGCCCCCCCTCGACCAGCAGCGCCTGGCCAGAGACCCGGGCCCCGCCGTCGAAAATCTCGGCCCCGAGATAAGCGCGCAACGTCATACCGTCTCCGTCACTTTCTTGAGGTGGCGCGGCGCGTCGGGGTTGATGCCCCGGTCGGCGGCGACCTCGTTGACCATGGAATAGAACGACACCATCAGCGACACCGCATCGGTCAGCGCGTGATCGGTGCGCACGAAACTCAGGCTTTCCGCCTTGCAGGGCTGGTCCGAGGTGATGAAGGCCCGCGCGCCCTTGGCGACCAGTTGGTCGGCCACGTCCAGAACCGCGCGCTTGGCCGCGTCATTGGTGGCGAAAAGCAGCACCGGAAAGCCGTCATCGACGATCGAGACCGGCCCGTGCAGCACCTCGGCCGCCGAATAGCTTTCGGCATGGATCTGGCAGGTTTCCTTGAATTTCAGCGCGGCCTCGTTGGAGATCGCCCAGGACGGCCCGCGCCCCAAGGTGAAGAGGGAATGTTTCTCGGCAATCGCCGCGCGCAGCTCGGGCCAGGTGCCTTCCGCCGCCTTGGCGAACGCTTCGGGGGCAGATCGCAACCCCTGCCGCAGCGCCTCGTCGTCCTTCCAATCCGCCAGCAGCATCAGCCCGGCCATCGCCGAGGTGATGAAGGTCTTGGTCGCCGCGACGCTGCGTTCGGGACCGGCCTGGATGTCGATGCAATGCGCTGCCACCTCGGCCAGCAGCGAGGTGGCATCATTCGTCACCGCCACCGCCATCGCGCCGCTTTCGCCTGCCGATTTCGTCATCGCGACAATGTCGGGGCTCTTGCCCGACTGGCTGACGGCAAGGCAGATCGAGCGGCCAAGGTTCAGCTTCGCGCCGTAGATCGAGGCCACCGAGGGCCCAATGGAGGCGACGGGCAGGCCAAGCTCCAGCTCGAAGGCGTATTTCAGGAAGGTGCAGGCATGGTCGGACGAGCCACGCGCCACGGTCACGGCATAGGCCGGGTCGGCCTCGCGCGCGGCGGCCGCGATCCGCGCGATGGGGTCCGCGCCCTGGGACAGCAGCCGTTCCACCGCTTCCGGAATTTCGAGGATTTCGCGCCGCATCTGGCTGGTCATGTCTGATCTTTCCTGTTTGTCAAAGCCGCAGCTCGGCCACGAAATCGTAGGCATCGCCGCGATAGATGGATTTGGTGAACTCGACCACCCGGCCCGAGGGCAGGTAGGAGACCCGCTCGATCCTGAGCCCCGCCGCGCCAGGCTCGACGCCGAGCAGCCCTGCATCCTCCTCGCCCAGGTTGATGGCCGAGATCTTCTGGATCGCGCGCACCGGTCGGTTGCCATCGTGTTCCAGCACCTCGTAAAGCGACGTGGTGACCGCCACCGGGTTGGGCAGGATATCGACGGGCAGGGACGCCTTTTCAATCGCCATGGGCCTGTCATCGGCCAGCCTGAGCCGCGCAATGCGCGCGACCGAGGCATTGGCGGGCAGGGCCAGCGCGATGGTTTCCTCGGGCGAGGGCAGGCAGACCGAGCGTTCCAGCCAGACCACCGTGGGCGTCATGCCGCGCCGGGTCATGTCCTCGGAGAACGAGGTCAGGTGCGACAGCGATTGCTGCACCCTTTCGCCGCGGTCGGTCACGAACGAGCCCGAGCCCTGCCGCTGTACGACATGGCCTTCCTCGACCAGCGCCTGAATTGCCTTGCGCACGGTGACACGGCTGAGGTCGGTCAGCGCGGCGATGTCGCGTTCGGGGGGCAGGGCGGCACCGGGGGGCAAAAGGCCGGTCTCGATGGCCTCGGCAATGCGCCCGCGCAACTGCACGTAGCGCGGTCCGGCGGCGGCCTCGTTTCGCGGCATGGCGCGCAGGTGGTCGGCGATGCTCATGTCTCCACCCCCGCCGCCAGGGTCAAGGCCCCGTCCAGGGCGCTGCCTGCGGGCTCGGCAAAGCTGGCGGCAACATCGGCGGGAAGGAACCCGGCATAATGCGGGGCCAGACCGCCGATAGGGCAGAGCACCTCGCCTGGGGTCCAGCCCAGACGGTTCAGCCCGTGCAGGATATAGTCCGCCCCTTCGCGCAGGATCTCCCAGGCGATGATGTCGCCCGCGCGGGCGGCGTCCAGGATCATCGGCGCGAGGGTGGCGAACTCGGCGGCACTGGCATCGCGCGCGAAGCGCAACAGCCCCACGGGGGACGAATCGTATCGGGCATGGATCGCGTCGGTGAAGGGCGTCGCCTCGGCCAGCCCGTCCAGCACATGCAGCGCGCGTTGCAGGGCGCGGCGGCCCAGGTAGGCGCCCGACGCCTCATCGCCCAGGACCAACCCCCATCCCCCGATCAGCCGAACCCGCCCCTCGGCGCGGCGGGCCAGGAACGATCCGGTGCCGATCCCCATCACCGCGCCGTCGCGCGCGCCCAAGGCGCCCACGACCGCCGTGATCCGGTCATCCGAGACCGCGATGCGATGGATCGGCAGCGCCTCCGCGACGCGGGAGGCAGCTTCGGGGCCGGTGACACCGGCCAGTCCCAGATAGGCCCGTGCAGAGCGAAGATCGGCCAGCCCCGCCTTGTCGGCCAATGCGGCCAGCCCGTCTTTCAGGGTGATCACGGCCCGGTCGAAATCGCTGTGAACATTGGCCGATCCGCCGCGATGCTCGATCCGCTCGCCATCGTGCAGCAGCGCAAAGCGGCATTGTGTGCCGCCGCCGTCGATACCGATCAGTATATCCGGGTCATGTGTCGTCATGAAAATACCAATACGATACCTATAGGAGGAAATCCAGCGAATACTGGTGAGAACGGGCGATTTTTCAGCGAAGAAAGAAAACCTCTTGGCAGATAGGTATTAGAAAGGTATTGTTTTTGATGTGGAGGGGGAATCACCATGACGGCACCAGTGACCGAGCATCTGCACGATCAGGCCAAGGGGCTGGATGCGTTGCCGTGTGACGTGATCGCCGGTCACCTGCTTTCGGCGCAGGCCGAGGCGCTGGCCGCCGTCTCCCATGCCACCACACAGATTGCGCAGGCCGGTCAGGTCATGGCCGACACGCTGGCGGGCGGCGGGCGGCTGATCTATGCCGCCGCCGGATCCTCCGGCCTGATGGCGATGGCCGATGCCTGTGAGCTTGCCGGAACCTATGGGACCGACCCGGATGCCGTCTCGATCCTGATGGCGGGCGGTCTGCCGCAGGACGCGGCCATGCCCGGCGGGACCGAGGATGATGAGGACGAAGCCACACGCGCCGCCGGGATCATCACCGCCAGGGACGCCGTCATCGTCCTCTCCGCCTCCGGCACCACGCCTTACGCGCTGCGCATTGCCGAAATCGCCAGGGCGCGCGGGGCGAGTGTCATCGCTATCGCCAACAACGCGGATGTGCCGCTCTTCGCCCATGCCGGCGTGGCCATCTGCCTGCCGACCCCGCCCGAACTGATCGCGGGCTCCACCCGGATGGGGGCGGGCACGGCGCAGAAGGTGGCGCTCAACATGATGTCCACGATCATGGGGGTGGCGCTTGGCCATGTGCATGACGGGATGATGGTGAATGTCCGCGCCGACAATGCCAAGCTGATGGGCCGCGCGGCCGGCATGGTGGCCCGTATCGCCAAGGTCTCCGAGGCCGAGGCGCGGAAACATCTGGCGGCCACGGGCGGCGCGGTCAAACCCGCGATCCTGCAAGCGGCGGGCGCGACCCCGGCGCGGGCCGAGGAGCTTTTGCACCGGACGCGCGGCCATATCCGCGCCGCGCTTATTGCCATGAACATCCCCGCCTGACCAAAGCGGCGGGGACAAGACCAGGACAAAAAGGGAGGAACCACATGTCCATGAAGAAACTCACTGCCAGCCTGCTGGCGACCACGATCCTGACGACGGCGGCGTCGGCGCAGGATGTGACCCTGACCATCGAAAGCTGGCGCAATGACGACCTCGTGCTCTGGCAGGACGTGATCATCCCCGCCTTCGAGGCCGAGAATCCCGGCATCAGCATCGAGTTTTCCCCCTCGGCCCCGGCGGAATACAACGCGGTCCTGAACTCCAAGCTTGACGCAGGCTCGGCCGGTGACCTGATCACCTGCCGTCCCTTCGATGCCTCGCTGGCGCTTTACGAGGCCGGTCACCTGCAAGACCTCTCCGATCTGGACGCGATGGAGAATTTCTCGGACGTGGCGCAATCGGCGTGGCAGACCGACGATGGCTCGGCCACCTTCTGCGTGCCGATGGCAAGCGTTATCCACGGCTTCATCTACAATGCCGACGCCTTCGAGGAAGTCGGCGTCGACCTGCCCGAAACGGTCGACGAATTCTTTGCCGTGCTGGACGCCTTCCAGGAGGATGGCAGCTATATCCCGATGGCGATGGGCACCAACGACCAATGGGAAGCCGCGACCATGGGCTACCAGAATATCGGCCCCAACTACTGGGGCGGCGAGGAAGGTCGCCTGGCCCTGATCGCGGGCGAGCAATCGCTGACCGATGAGCCCTGGGTCGAACCCTACCGCCAGTTGGCGCGTTGGGGCGATTACCTTGGCCGGGGCCATCAGGCACAGACCTACCCCGATAGCCAGAACCTCTTTACCCTCGGTCGCGCGGCGATCTACCCGGCGGGCTCGTGGGAGATCTCGGGCTTCAACAACCTGGCCGATTTCGAGATGGGCGCCTTCCCGCCGCCGGTCCCGAACGCGGGCGATGAATGCTATATCTCGGATCACACCGACATCGCCATCGGCATGAACGCCAACACGGAACATCCCGAAGAAACACGGATTTTCCTGGAATGGGTCGGCTCCGAGGAATTCGCGACGATCTATTCCAACGCGTTGCCGGGCTTCTTCTCGCTTTCGGATTTCGACATCGCGCAGGAGGATCCGCTGGCACAGGAATTCGTCTCCTGGCGGGACCAATGTGACTCGACGATCCGGTCCACCTACCAGATCCTGTCGCGCGGCACGCCGAACCTGGAAAACGACACCTGGAACGCATCGGCACAGGTGATCCGTGGCACCGAAACCCCGGAAGAGGCCGCCGCCCGCCTGCAAGAGGGCCTGGCCAGCTGGTACGAGCCGCAGCAGTAACACCTCCCCCCTGTTGCTCACCGTCCGGGCGCGCGCGTCTCTCGCGCCCGGACACCAAAACCCCCGGAGGGTCCGATGAAAAACGCCCGCATCCGTTGGCATATCCTGGTGTTCCTGGCCCCCGCCGTGCTGGTCTACACCGCGATCATGATCATCCCGCTGTTCAACACGCTGCGCCTGTCTCTCTACACGGAAGTGGGCCAGGAGCGGGTCTTTGCGGGGCTGGAGAACTTCCGCACCCTCTTTGGCGATCCGCGCTGGTCGGCCAGTTTCTGGAACGCGCTGGCCAACAATTTCTGGTTCTTCATCATCCATATGCTGGTGCAGAACCCCATCGGCATCCTGCTGGCCGCGATCCTCAGCCATCCGTCCCTGCGCTTCGCCACGCTCTACCGCACCGCGATTTTCGTGCCGACCATCCTCAGCTTCGTCATCGTCGGCTTTGCCTGGAAACTGATCCTGTCGCCCATCTGGGGCATCGCGCCCGAGATGATGGACGCGGTCGGCCTGGGCGATTTCTACCAGCCGTGGCTGGGGCTGGAGGAAACCTCGCTGACCACGCTGGCGCTGATCTCCGTCTGGCAATTCGTCGGCATCCCGATGATGCTGATCTATGCCGCGCTGCTGACCATCCCCGACGAGATACTTGAGGCTGGCGAATGCGACGGCGTCACCGGGCTGGCGGCGTTCTGGAAAATCAAGCTGCCGCTGATCCTGCCCTCGATCGGGATCATCTCGATCCTGACCTTCGTGGGCAATTTCAACGCGTTTGACCTGATCTACGCCGCGCAAGGAGCCTTGGCGGGGCCGAATTTCTCGACCGACATCCTCGGCACCTTCATGTATCGCACCTTCTTCGGCTTCCAGCTGCAACTGGGCGATCCGCATATGGGTTCGGCCATCGCCAGCGCCATGTTCGCCATCATCCTCATCGGGGTCTGCATTTACCTCTTCGGTATCCAGACCCGGATGCGGCGCTACCAGTTCTGAGGAGGGCAGGGACATGAACAAGGCCCGCAGAAACCCGGTCAACATGATCGCCGCGCATGGCATCCTGATCGCCTACACGATCATCGCGCTCTTCCCGGTCGTCGTGATCCTGATCAACAGCTTCAAGACCCGCCGCGCGATATTCCGCGAGCCACTGGCGGTGCCGGATGCCGAGAGCTTTTCGACCATCGGTTACCAGACTGTTTTCAACCAGGGCGACTTCTTCCTCTATTTCCAGAACTCGATGATCGTGACGGTGGCCTCGCTGTTCTTCGTGCTTCTCTTCGGCGCGATGGCGGCCTTCGCGCTGGCCGAATACCGGTTCAAGGGCAACACGCTGATGGGGCTGTATCTTGCGCTCGGCATCATGATCCCCATTCGCATCGGCACTGTGGCGATATTGGAGATGATGGTCGCGACCGGCCTCGTGAACACGCTCTGGGCGCTGATCCTGGTCTATACCGCGCAAGGGTTGCCGCTGGCCGTCTTCATCCTGTCGGAATTCATGCGCACGGTCAGCGATGACCTGAAGAACGCGGGGCGCATCGACGGGCTGTCGGAATACACCATCTTCTTCCGCCTCGTGCTGCCGCTGGTGCGCCCCGCAATGGCGACGGTCGCGGTGTTCAACATGATCCCGATCTGGAACGACCTGTGGTTTCCGCTCATCCTGGCCCCCGCCGAGGCGACCAAGACGCTGACCCTGGGCAGCCAGGTCTTCATCGGGCAGTTCGTGACGGATTGGAACGCGGTGCTATCGGCGCTCAGCATGGCGATCCTGCCGGTGATGGTGCTCTACGTGATCTTCTCGCGGCAACTGATCCGCGGCATCACCTCGGGGGCAGTCAAATGACCAAGGTTCTCATCGCAGGTCTTGGCAATATGGGCCTCAGCCACGCGCTGGCCCATCACGCCCACGCCGAGGCGCAGATCGTCGGGTTGGTTAACCGCTCCGGCAAGGTCAGCCACCCTGATCTGCAAGGCTACAAGGTCTTCACCGATTTCCACGCCGCGCTGTCCGAGACCAAACCCGACCTTGCCGTCATCGCCACCTATACTGACACCCATGTCGATTACGCCATCGCGGCAATGGAGGCAGGCGCGCATGTCTTTGTCGAGAAGCCACTGGCGATGACGGTTGCCGACGCAAGGCGCGTCACCGACAAGGCGAAGGAGACCGGCAGGAAGCTGGTCGTCGGCTACATCCTGCGCCACCATCCAAGCTGGCAGCGCCTCATCGCCGAGGCGCGCGCCCTTGGCGGGCCCTTCGTCTTCCGCCTCAACCTCAACCAGCAATCCACGGGCGCTGAGTGGGAGACGCATAAGGCGCTCATGCAGACAACCTCGCCCATCGTCGATTGCGGCGTGCATTACGTCGATGTCATGTGCCAGATCACCGATGCGCTTCCGGTGCGTGTCAACGGGATGGGCCTGCGCCTGACCGACGAGATCCCTGCCGACATGTATAATTACGGCCAGTTCCAGGTTGTCTTCAATGATGGCAGCATCGGCTGGTACGAGGCCGGATGGGGCCCGATGATGTCGGAAACCGCCTTCTTTGTGAAGGATATCGTCAGCCCCAATGGCGCGGTCTCCATCGTCGAGGGCAACACGGGCGCCTCGGCGGATGTCGACGGCCACACCAGGGTGGGCAACATCCTCGTCCACCGCCCCTCGGGCGACCGCCTGATCGAGGCCGAGGACGAGCCCGGCCATGACGCGCTCTGCGCCGCCGAACAGGCCTATATGCTGCGCGCCATTGCCGAGGATATCGACCTTTCCCGCCATATGCAGGACGCGGTGCAATCGCTCGCCATCTGCCTTGCCGCCGATGAAAGCATCCGCACAGGGCGGCCCATTGACCTCGAGGAACAGCCCCAATGACAGCCCTTTCCCTGAAGAACGTGAACAAGAGCTTTGGCGAGGTGCATGTCCTCAAGGATATCAGCCTGGAGGTCGAGGAGGGCGAGTTCGTCGTTTTCGTCGGCCCCTCGGGCTGCGGCAAGTCCACGCTTCTGCGCGTCATCGCGGGGCTGGAGGATGCAACCTCCGGCACCGTCGAGATCGCGGGCGACGTGGTCAACAGCGTGCCGCCCGCCAAGCGCGGCATCGCGATGGTGTTTCAAAGCTACGCGCTCTACCCGCATCTTTCGGTCAGGGACAACATGTCGCTCGGCCTGAAACAGGAACGCCAGCCCAAGGACGAGATCGCCGCGCGGGTGGCCGAGGCTGCCCGGATGCTGTCGCTTGGCGACTATCTCGACCGCCGCCCATCCGAGCTGTCCGGCGGCCAGCGCCAGCGCGTCGCCATCGGCCGCGCCGTGGTGCGCAAGCCCAAGCTCTTCCTCTTCGATGAGCCGCTGTCGAATCTCGATGCCGCTCTGCGCATGAACACGCGGGTCGAGATCGCGCGCCTGCACCGCACGCTGGAAGCCTCGATGATCTACGTCACCCATGACCAGACCGAGGCGATGACGCTGGCCGACAAGATCGTCGTGCTGCGCGATGGCCGGGTGGAACAGGTGGGCAGCCCGATGGAGCTTTACAACAACCCCGCCAACCAGTTCGTCGCAGGATTTCTCGGCGCGCCCTCGATGAATTTCCTCGCCGCGCCGCTGGTCGGCGGACCGGCGGGGCAGACCCTGGGCATCCGGCCCGAACATCTGCAAATCGCCGATGGGGGCCGTATCGGGGCCACCGTCACCCATGTCGAGAACCTGGGCGGCGACACCAATGTGCTGGCCCATCTGCCCGATGAGACGCTGATCACCGTGCGCCTCTTCGGGCAGCACCGGATCGAACCCGAGAGCGCCATCACCCTCGATTTCGACGATGCGCAGGCCTATCATTTCGACGCCGAGGGGGCACGGCTGCGCGCGGCCTGACCCCCCGCGCGAGGCCCCTATACAAAGGCCCTCGGACAGGATAGGAGCGGCCCCTTGGCCCCTCCCTGACCTGAAACGAAGTCCTTCCGTGAAACAAGCCCTATACGACGCCATCGCCGCGCGCGGCTACGAAACCCTGACCCCGGTGCAGGAAGCGGTGACCGCGCCTGACCTGACGGGCCGCGACATGCTGGTCTCGGCGCAGACCGGATCGGGCAAGACGCTTGGCTTCGGCCTCGCCATCGCGCCCACTGTCCTGGGCGAGGAGGAGGCGTTCGGCCCTGCCGCGGCACCCCTGGCCCTGATCATCGCACCGACGCGGGAACTGGCCTTGCAGGTCAAGCGCGAACTGTCCTGGCTCTATGCGGGCGCGAACGCGCAATTGGCCTCCTGCGTCGGCGGCATGGACATGCGCGACGAACGCCGGGCGCTGGCGCGCGGCGCGCATATCGTGGTGGCGACACCGGGCCGCTTGCGCGACCACATCACGCGCGGCTCCATCGACCTTTCTGCGATCCGTGCCGTGGTGCTGGACGAGGCCGACGAGATGCTGGACCTCGGCTTTCGCGAAGACCTCGAATTCATCCTTGGCGAGGCCCCAGAGACGCGCCAGACGCTGCTGTTTTCCGCCACCGTCCCCGCCGCCATCGCGCGGCTGGCGCAAAGCTACCAGCGCGATGCGGAACGCGTCTCCACCGCTGGCGAAAAACAGCAGCATGCCGATATCGAATACCGCGCGCTCTCTGTCTCGGCCCGTGACGCGGAAAACGCCATCATCAACGTGCTGCGCTACTACGAGGCGCCGAATGCCATCGTCTTCGCCAATACCCGCGCGATGGTGAACCGGCTGACGACGCGGCTATCGAACCGGGGCTTTCCGGTGGTGGCGCTGTCGGGGGAACTCAGCCAATCGGAACGCACCCACGCCCTGCAAGCGATGCGCGACGGGCGCGCGCGCGTCTGCGTGGCGACGGATGTAGCCGCGCGGGGGATCGACCTGCCCAATCTCGACCTGGTGGTCCATGCCGAACTGCCCTCGAACCACGAGACGCTCTTGCATCGTTCGGGCCGGACGGGGCGGGCCGGACGCAAGGGGGTCAGTGCCCTCATTGTGCCGCCTGCGGTGCGCAAGAAGGCCGAGCGCATCCTGAAATTCGCCAAGCTCATGGCCGAATGGGCCGAGGCCCCCGGTGCCGAGGCGGTGATGGAACGCGACGAGGCGCGGATGCTGGCCGATGAAAGCTGGATCCAAGGCGTGACCGAAAGCGAGGCCGCGCCGGTCGCCAAGCTGATGGAAGCCTTCACGCCCGAGCAGATTGCCGCCGCCTACCTCCGCCTCTACCACGCCCGCCATTCCGCGCCCGAGGATCTGAGCGAGGTCGATGCCAAACCCGCCCCGCGTGCGGCCTTCGGCCCCTCGGCCTGGTATGCGCTGGAGGGCGGGCAGGCCGTGGGGGCCGAGCCGCGCCGGCTGCTGCCGATGCTGTGCAAGGCCGGGGGGCTCTCGAAAGAGGATATCGGCGCGATCCGTATTCATCACGAGACAAGTTTCATCGAGATCCGGCAAAGCGCCGTGGCGGGCTTCGAGGCCGAGATCGGGCCGGAGATGACCGTGGAGGGCGCCAAACTGAGCCGCCGGGACGGCGCGCCCGAGATGGGTCGCGGACCCAAGCCCGAGCGTCCCGCCCGCAATCCGGCCCCCGCGAAACCCGATGGCACCACCACGCCGGTCGACTGGAACGACGCGCCCGCATCGAAACCGAAAAAGCCCAAGCCGGGGGCCGAGAAACCGCGCAAGCCGCGAAACAAGGACAAGGCGCGCGCCGAGGCGCGGCCCGAAGGCGTGGTGACCAAGCACAAGCCGCGCGGGGCCAAGCCTGCGGCCAAGCCAAAAGGCCCGCCGCCGCCCAAGGGCAAGCCGTCCTCGAAGAAGAACAAGGCACGGACCGGGGCCGCCAACCCCGGCGCGCGAATGGGCGGACCCCGGCGCAAGGGGTAACTGTCGCGCCCGTTACCAGATTGAAAATCCTGGCGGATTTGCCGGATTCTTTTTTGGGCGACGCGCCATGGTTGGCGGGGTGGTCGGGGCCGCCGGTGCGCCGGTGAGTATTTGGACCAAGAAGATGGGGTGGGGTCAGTGCGCCATGCGCGGGCGGCCCGAGGCGGTGACGGTCAGCGTGGCCTCGACGAACACCTCGCGGCCCTCGACTTCTGCGCCCTTGATCTCCTGCGTCGTGGCCAGCGTGACATGCGCGGCCCCGGCCCGGATGGCGGCGTCGTGGGCGTCCAGGCGCAGGGCGGTTTCAAGGGCGGCCAGCGCGGCCTCGGCGCTCGGGTAGAGGGCCGGGCCGCTTGCCAGATGCGCGGTGTAGCGGCCCGCGCCGTCGCTGGTGACGGTGCCGGTGGCGCGCTGGCTGATCTGGCCGACCACCGCGCCGATCGCGTTGGCGACACCGGCATGGGCGGGCAGGATCATGCGGGCGCCAAGTGCCGCACCCACCGCCGGGTAATAGGTAGGCGCGGAGGCACCGAGCCCGATCACCGGCACGCCTATCCGGGCTGTCATCTCGATGATGCCGCCGTGATGGGCAAGGCCCGCGCGGGTCAGCGGATGATGGGCGAGGCTACGCGGATCGGAGCCCCTGAAGCCGGGATCCTCGGCGAAGGCGGCCTCAAGCAGCGTGTCCCGGGTCTGCGCGGTCACCTGGTCGATGACGAGCCGGGCGAAACCTTCCGCGTCCGGGGCGCGGTGCAGGCCGTTTCCGGCGCGCTTGCGGTTCATCAGGGCGATGCCCTTGCGCGCGGCGCTGGCATCCCAGGCGCCAGAGAGCCCCAGGACATGCGCCGCATCGGTCGGCGTCACGCCCGCCAGCATCACCAGGCCGCGGGCCACCAGCCGGTCGAGCGCGGGCATCTCCAGCCGTGATTTCAGGAGGCCCGACAAGGGCAGGGCGCCCGTGATCCGCTCCAGCAAGGCCGCATCGCGGGGCGGCAGGCCGTCACCCGCCCCCGCCATCCGGATCACGAAGCGCCCATCGTGATCGCCAGGCTGGTCGCGCGCCAGCGCCCGGTCCAGCGCGTCATGCACCATGTCGGGGTGATCAATCGCAATGAGGCACAGCGGCAGCACCCGGCGCGGCCCCAGCCGCATCCCGCCAGCCAGCCCCTCATCCTGCAGATGCACCTCGCTATCGCCGCCGAGCCCGGTGGTGCGCATCGCCACCGCCTCGACCATGGTGCGGTGGCCGCCGACCAGCGCGCCCTCTGCGTCGATTTCGGGCAGCCCGTGTTTCAGCAGCGCCACATCGGTCGTAGTGCCGCCGATATCGGAAACCAGCGCGGTCTGCTCGCCGGTCAGCCAATGCGCGCCGACCAGCGAGGCGGCGGGGCCGGAGAGGATGGTCTCGATGGGCCGCTCGCGCACCATCTGGGCCGAGATCAACGCCCCGTCGCCGCGCACCACCATCAGCGGCACCGCGATGCCGCGCGCCGCCAGGTGGCGTTCGCAGGCCGCGACCAGCGTGGCGATCTTGCCGATGAGCCGCGCGTTCAGCACCGCCGTCAGCGCCCGTTTGGGGCCGTTCAGCCTGGCCGATAACTCATGGCCGCAGGTCACGGGCAGGCCGGTCGCGGCGGCGATGATGTCGCGCGCGCGCATCTCGTGGGCCGGGTTGCGGGTGGCGAAGCGGGCGGTGACGGCAAAGCCCGCGATGCTGCTGCCGAGGCGCTGCAGTTCCGAGGCAAGCAACGCCTCGTCCAGCGGCGCGGCTTCCCCGCCGGAAGCCCCGTGCCCGCCCGCAATCACGATGACCGGATCGCCGCCCATGGCCTCTGCCAGGCCCGCGCGGGCAAGGTCCGCGCCCGTGAAGCCGATCGCCACCAGCGCCACGCGCCCGCCCTGGCCCTCGACCAGCGCATTCGTCGCCAGCGTGGTCGAGAGCGAGACCAGCGCGATATCCTGCGGCCCCACACCCGCCGCCGCCAGCGCCGCATCGACCGCGCCGCCGATGCCGATGGCCAGGTCGTCGCGCGTGGTCAGCGCCTTGGCCGAGCCTAATACGGCCCGCGCTTCGGCGTCGATCACCACCGCATCGGTATAGGTGCCGCCCGTGTCGACCCCCAGAGAATAGCCCATCGCGCGCGCCCTTTTCGCTGCCCCATTCCGCCTCTAGCCCAAGTTGGACCCCACGTCACGCCCCCTGACGGATGGCTTGCGTTTCGCCGTCCAGCGCCCGATTGTGCGGCCCATGACGGACGGCCCGAGCCATGACGACTTGCAGGATTTCCTGACCGATCTCGACGCCGAGCTGCGCGCCGAGGCCGATTGGGGCACGCCGGCGGGCTACATCCCCGAGCTTGCCGATGTCGCACCCGATCAGTTCGGGATCTCGGTGGCGCTTGCGGGCGGGCGGGTGATCTCGGCAGGCGCGCATGACACGCGGTTTTCGATCCAGTCGGTCTCCAAGGTTTTCACGCTGGCCTGCGTGTTGGGCCGGATCGGCGATCAGCTCTGGCGGCGGGTGGGGCGGGAACCTTCGGGCACCTCCTTCGATTCCATCGTGCTGCTGGAACGCGAGCAGGGCCGCCCGCGCAACCCCTTCATCAACGCGGGCGCCATCGTGACCACCGATGCGCTGCTGGACGGGCGGATGCCGAACCTGGCGCTGTCCGAGATCATCGGCTTCCTGCGCGCAGCGTCGGAGGATGCCGATATCCATATCGACGCCGCCGTCGCCGCGTCGGAGGAGCGCACCGGCTATCGCAACGTGGCGCTGGCCAACTACCTGGCCTCGCACAAGAACCTGTTCAACCCGCCGGAACTGACGCTTGGCACCTATTACCACCAATGCGCCATTGCGATGACCACGGATCAACTGGCGCGGGCGGGCCGCGTCTTTGCAGGGCTACCCGACGCGCCGCGCATGATCTCGACCGAACGGGCGCGCCGGATCAACGCGCTGATGATGACCTGCGGGCATTACGACGGCTCGGGCGAATTCGCCTTCGGCGTCGGCCTGCCCGGCAAGAGCGGCGTGGGTGGCGGCATCTTGATGGTGGCCCCCGGCCGCGCCTCGATCGCGGTCTGGTCGCCCGGGCTGAACCGCTATGGCAATTCCCAGGTCGGCACCCGCGCGGCGGAGCGGCTGGCGCGCTTCACCGGCTGGTCGGTCTTCGGCGGCTGAGAAGGAGAGAGAGAGTGCCCATGCAATCCCCCCTCAAAGGCATCCGCGTGCTGGACCTGACCAACGTGCTTTCGGGGCCGTTCTGCTGCGCGCAACTGGCCTATCTGGGGGCCGAGGTGATCAAGGTCGAGGTGCCGGGCCGGGGAGATCTGGCGCGCCAGCTTGGGGCCGACCCGGCGTTGAATGCGGGTCTCATGGGCGTGTCATTCCTGGCGCAGAACGCGGGCAAGCGGTCGCTGACGCTGAACCTCAAGCACGCGCGTGGCAAGGCGATCCTGAAGCGCCTTGTGGCCGGGGCCGATGTGCTGGTGGAAAACTTCCGCCCCGGCGTGATGGACCGGTTGGGCGTGGGCTATGAGACCCTGCGCGCGGAAAACCCCCGGCTGATCTACTGCGCCATATCGGGCTTTGGCCAGACCGGCCCGATGCGCGATCTGCCCGCCTATGACCAGATCATTCAAGGGCTGTCCGGCGCGATGTCGATCACCGGCGACGGCGACAGCGCGCCGATGCGCGCGGGTTTTCCCATGGCCGACACGATCGGCGGGCTGACGGCGGCGATGGCGATCAACGCGGCGCTGGCGGGGCGGGGCGAGGCGGGCAGCTTCATCGACGTCTCGATGCTCGACTCGGTGCTGGCGACAATGGGGTGGGTGGTGTCGAATTACCTCATCGCGGGGCAGGTGCCGGTGCCGATGGGCAACGCCAATTTCACCGCAGCCCCCTCGGGCGCGTTCCGCACCGCCACCGCGCCGATCAACCTCGCCGCCAACAAGCAGGAACAGTTCGAGGCGTTGTGCGACGTGATCGACCGGCCTGATCTGGTGCGCAATCCGCGATTTGCCAGGCGGCAGGACCGGCTGGAGAATCGCGCCGCGCTGACCGAGGAAGTCGAGGCCGGGTTCGCGGCGTTCGATGTCGAAACGCTGGTGACGCGGTTGAACGCGGCAGGCGTTCCTGCCGGACCGATCCTGACCGTCCCCGAGGCGCTGGCGCTGGAGCAGGTGCGGGGCCGCGATTTCCTGCGCGCCTTTCCCGAGACGCCCGGCGTGGACAAAACCGTCACCAACGCACGCGCCGGATACCAGATGGACGGGGCCGCCCCGGATGTGGACCGCGCGCCGCCCGCCCTGGGCCAGGACACCGACGCGATCCTGACCGATCTGGGATACGAGGCCGGTGACATCGCCGATCTGCGTGCCGACGGGGTGATCTGAGGCGATGCGGTGATCTCCAACACACTCACCCTCAAACAGCTCGAGGCGCTCGTCTGGGTCGCTGATCTCGGCAGTTTCCGCAAGGCGGCGGCGCATCTCGGCACGACGCAGCCCAATATCTCGGCCCGGATCGCGGCGCTGGAAACCACGCTCGGCTTCAGCCTGATGGCGCGCGATGCCGGATCGGTCGAGATGACACCGCGCGGGCTGGATGTCCTTGAACAGGCGCGAAAATCCCTGCGCGCGGTCGAGGGCGTGCTGGACGTGGCCGCCCGGCCCGACCTGGCCGAGGATCGGCTGCGCCTTGGTGTCACCGAGCTGATCGCGACGACATGGCTGCATGATTTCCTGCGCGCGCTCAGGCAGGACTATCCGCGCGTCACGGTCGAGCTGACCGTCGATCTGTCGCGCACCCTGGATGCGGAGCTTGCCGCCAATGCGCTGGATCTCGCCTTGCAGAACGCGCCGTTTTCGCACGCGGCCACGGGGGAAATCACCTTGGGATCATACGGTTACGCCTGGGTCGCTGCGCCTGATCTCATGTCCGGTATCGACCCATCCACGGGCGTGGCGGGGCTGACCGCGCCGATCCTGACCCATGCCCGCCACACTCAGGCCTTCCAGGAATTGCAGGCCCACCTGGCCCCCGGTCCCGCGCCCCGGCTGGTGCCATCCAGCAGCCTCAATTCGGCGATCCTGATGGCGGTGAACGGCATGGGCGTGGCAATGGTGCCGCGCGCGATGGTGGCGGGGCACCTGGCGGGCGGGACGCTTGCAGAGGTGGACCTTGGCTGGCAACCCGAACCGCTTGATTTCGCAGCCCGTTTTCACGCCGACCGCGCGGCGGGGGTGGTCAGGAAAGCGGCGGACCTGGCGGCACGGGTGGCGGCAGAGGATCAATTGAGCGGATCACATTGATCAAATCGAATAATTTGATCTGATACAACGCGCCGCGTATCGTCGCGCCGGATCAGCTTCAGGGGACCGCGAATGGCAACAACTACCAACCGGCTCGGCGTCGATATTGGCGGCACCTTCACCGATGTGGTTCTGGAAACCGACAGGGGCCAGTTTTCCACCAAGGTGCTGACCACCTATGCCGCGCCCGAGGAGGCCATTATCGACGGCATGGGCCAGGTCTGTGCCAAGGCGGGGATCGCGGCGTCGCAGATCGGCCAGATCATCCACGGCACCACGCTGGCCACCAATGCCCTTATTGAACGGCGCGGGGCCAAGACCGCGCTGATCACCACGCAAGGGTTCCGCGATACCATTGAA
The DNA here is from genome assembly GCF_013155465.1 of Alterinioella nitratireducens. GTDB lineage: Bacteria > Pseudomonadota > Alphaproteobacteria > Rhodobacterales > Rhodobacteraceae > Alterinioella > Alterinioella nitratireducens. The sequence continues at coordinate 113,968 of NZ_JABJVX010000001.1, forward strand.
ATGCGGACAGAATCCCGGTTCGAGCAATATGACCTGAACCTGGAATTGCCGGAGCCTCTCTTGCCCCGCCAACGCCGCTACACGGTGGCCGAGCGCGTCGATGCGTCCGGCAATATCCTGATCCCGCTGGACCTGGCGGAGGTCGAGCGGCTGGTCGACCGGCTGGCCGAGGCCGGGTATGACAGCATCGCCGTGGGGCTCTTGCACTCCTACGCCAACGACGTCCACGAGCGGATGATCCGCGATGTGCTGCGCGACCGGATGCAGGATGCGATGGTCTCGATCTCCTCCGAGGTCAGCCCGCAGATGCGCGAATATGAACGCTTCAACACCGTCGTCGCCAATGCCTATATCAAGCCCTTGATGAAAAGCTACCTGTCGCGGCTGGAGGGGCGGCTGCGCGGTGAGGGTGTCACCTGCAACATCTTCCTGATGCACTCGGGCGGCGGCATCATCAGCCTTGAGAACGCGGCCGGTTTTCCCGTGCGGCTGGTCGAATCCGGCCCCGCCGGGGGGGCGGTCTTCGCCGCGCATATTGCCGCGCGCTACGGGCTCGACAAGGTGTTGAGTTTCGACATGGGCGGCACCACCGCCAAGATCTGCCTGATCAAGCACCAGACGCCCAAGACCTCGCGCGTGTTCGAGGTTGCGCGGAGTTACCGCTTCAAGAAGGGCTCCGGCATGCCGATTTCCATTCCCGTCATCGACATGGTCGAGATCGGGGCGGGCGGCGGCAGCCTGGCCCATGTCGATGCGATGCGCCAGATCCGGGTGGGCCCGGAAAGCGCGGGCTCGGAACCCGGCCCGGCCTGTTACGGGCGCGGCGGCGACAAGCCTGCCGTGACCGATGCCGACCTTGTCCTGGGCAAGCTGGACCCGGAGAATTTCGCCGGCGGCTCCATCGCGCTGCATCCTGACCGCTCCGAACAAGCGTTGACGCATGTCTTGGGCGAGGTGCTGGAGATGGACGCGGGCGAGGCGGCCTTTGGCCTCGCCGAGGTTGTCGACGAGAACATGGCCAATGCCGCGCGGGTTCATGCGGTGGAGAACGGCGAAGACCTGTCCGACTACACGATGATCGCCTTTGGCGGCGCGGCGCCCCTTCATGCCGGGCGGCTGTGTGAGAAACTGGGCGTCGACCGCTTGCTGGTCCCGCCCGGCGCGGGCGTGGGCAGCGCCATCGGCTTCCTGCGCGCGCCGTTCAGTTTCGAGGCCAACCGCTCGGTCTACATGCGCCTGTCGGAGTTTGACCCCGCCACGATCACCGGCCTGTTGGAGGAGCTGCGGACCGAGGCCACCGGGTTCGTGCGGAATTGCGACGAGAACGCTGAGATCCTGACCGAATACAAGGTCTACATGCGCTATGCGGGGCAGGGGTGGGAGATCCCCATCGTGCTGGACGCGGCGCAGGCCACCGCCCCGGATGCGAAAACCTTCCTGGCGCTTTTCGAGGCGGACTATGCCAAGCTCTTCGGGCGCAGCGTCAAGGGCATGGATGTGGAGATCACCGTCTGGTCGGTCAACGCCACCACCCCGCCCGAACATGTCGCCCGCGTCGATGCCGCGCAGGCCGCCGGACCGGCGACGCCGACTGGACAGCGACCGCTTTTCGATCCGGCCTTGGCGAAAATGACGACAGCGGACGTTGTCCGGCGTGCAGACATTGGCCTTGGCGAGACCGTAAAGGGCCCCGCCGCGATCACCGAGGATGAGACCACGATCATCCTGCCCGCCAGCCGGGGCGCCATTCGCCAGGCCGATGGCTGCATCGACATCACCCGTACAAAGGACACGCCATGAACCCCTCGACCGTCGCCTATCAGGTCATGTGGAACCGCCTCATCTCGGTGGTGGAGGAACAGGCGCAGGCCCTTGTGCGCACCGCCTTTTCCACGTCCGTGCGCGAAGCGGGTGACCTCTCGGCCGGGGTCTATGACGTGGATGGAAACATGCTGGCGCAGGCCGTCACCGGCACACCGGGCCATGTCAACGCGATGGCCGATGCGGTGGCGCATTTCATCCGCCGCATCGGCCGCGAGAACATCCGCGCGGGCGATGTCTACCTGACCAACAACCCGTGGGAGGGCACCGGCCACCTGCATGATTTCACCGTGGTCTCGCCGTCCTTCCACAAGGGTCGGCTCGCCGGGTTCTTCGCCTGCACCGCGCATGTCGTCGATGTCGGCGGGCGCGGGTTCGGCGCGGATGCCAACAGCGTCTACGAGGAGGGGCTGCACGTCCCCATCATGCACTTCGCCCGCGAGGGCGAGGTGGACGAGACCCTGCTGCACCTCATCCGGGGCAATGTGCGCGAGCCGGGGCAGGTGATCGGCGACCTCTACGCGCTGGCAACCTGCAACGAGATCGGGCATCGGCGGCTTGTCGACATGATGCAGGAATTTGCGCTGGACGACCTCTCGGGCATCGGCGGCTTCATTATGGAGAACTCCCGCCGCGCCACGCTGGAGCGGATCAAAGCCCTGCCGCGAGAGGTGGCGGAAGGCGCGATGACCGTGGACGGGTTCGACCGTCCCATCACGCTCAAGGTCAGGCTGACCATCGAGGAGGACCGCATCATCACCGATTTCGCGGGCTCCTCGCCCGTTGACAAGAAGGGCATCAACTGCCCGCTGGTCTATGCCAAGGCCTATGCCTGCTACGCACTGAAATGCGCCATCGCGCCCGAGATCCCGAACAATGCGGCGTCGCTGGCTCCGTTCGAGGTCACGGCCCCCGAAAACACCATCGTCAACGCGGCGCATCCCGCCCCCGTGGCCTTGCGCCATATCGTCGGCCATTTCGTCCCCGACGCGGTCTATGACGCGCTGGACAAGATCATCCCCGGCGTGGTGCCCGCCGAAGGGGCTGGGTGCCTGTGCAATTTCCAGCTGTCCCTGCGCCCCGCCGAGGGGGCGACGGGTGCCGTGCGGGCCGAAGTGCTGTCGTTCAACTCCGGCGGCTCCGGCGCGCGCCCCGCGCATGACGGGCTCAGTTCCACCGCCTTCCCCTCGGGCGTGATGACGATGCCGGTCGAGGCCACCGAACATGCCGGTCCGGTGATCATCTGGCGCAAGGAGTTGCGGCCCGATTCTGGCGGCTCGGGGGCGCAGCGCGGCGGGCTCGGTCAATACATGGAGGTCGGCGCGCGGGAAGGCCACGAGTTCGATTTCTCCGCCATGTTCGACCGCGTGAAGCATCCTGCGCGCGGACGGCGCGGCGGAGGTTCCGGCGGGGCCACCACCATCGCGCGCGATGACGGCACCGAAATGCGCGGCAAGGGCAAGCAATTCGTGCCGGAAGGCGCAAGGGTGATGCTGGCGCTGCCGGGCGGCGCGGGCTATGGCGATGTCGGCCAGCGCGACAGGGCCAAGGTGCGGCGCGACCTTGCGCGCGGCTATATCTCGGCGGAATGTGCGGCGCGCGACTACGGGCTCAGCGAGACCGAAATCGCCAGGGTGCAAGAGGCCGTGGAGAGGGGCGAGGAGGCGCAATGAACGAAGGGCCAGCGCATGACAGCTATGACGTGGTCATCATCGGCGGCGCGATCATGGGGTCGGCGACGGCGTTTTTCCTGACCGACATGGATTTCGACGGGCGCGTGCTGGTCGTCGAGATGGACCCGAGCTATTCCCAATGCTCCACCGCGCATACCAACAGCTGCATCCGGCAGCAGTTCTCCTCGGCCCTCAACGTGCGCATCAGCCGGTTCGGGGCGGCGTTCATCACCGACCTGCCGCGCCGGATGAAGGATCCGGAGGCGCCGCACCTGGCGATCCAGAATTTCGGCTATCTCTACCTGGCCGATAACGACGCCTTCGCCGAGACCCTGCGCGCCAGTCATGCCGTTCAGGCGGCCTGCGGCGCGGGCACCCGGTTGCTGACCCCCGACCAGATCGCCGAAGCCTATCCTTTCTACAACCTCGACGACATCATCCTCGGCTCCCACAACACGGTCGATGAAGGCTATTTCGACGGCGCAAGTGTCTTCGACTGGTTCCGCCGCACCGCCCGCAAGCGCGGGGTGGAGTATGTGGCGGCTGAGGTCGTCGGCCTTAGCCGCACCGGCCCCCGCATCGACAGCGTAACGCTGAAATCGGGCCGCCGCATCGCCTGCGGGCAGGTCGTCAACGCCGCCGGTCCCCGCGCCGCGCGCATCGCGGCGATGGCGGGCATCGAGTTGCCCGTGGAACCGCGCAAGCGCTACACTTGGGTGTTCCAGGCCGAAACCCCGCTGGACCGGCCCCTGCCGCTGACCATCGACCCCTCGGGCGTGCATGTGCGTCAGGAGGGCACGCAATATTACATGGCGGGCGGTCATGCCGAGCAGGATCCCGCGGTGGAGCCGGATGATTTCGGGATGGATCACAGCCTCTGGCAGGATCACGTCTGGCCCGCGCTGGCGGGTCGCATCCCGGCTTTCGAGGCGATCAAGGTGATGAATGAATGGGTCGGCCATTACGCCTATAACACGCTGGACCAGAACGCCATTCTGGGGCCGCATCCCGAAATCACGAACTTCCATTTCCAGAACGGATTTTCCGGTCACGGCTTGCAGCAATCGCCCGCCATGGGGCGCGGAATGGCGGAATTGCTGACCACCGGCGAATATCGTAGCCTCGATTTGAGCCCGTTCGGATTTGAGCGGATCGCCACCCACACCCCCCTTGTCGAGAAGGCCGTGATATGAACCTGCCCGCCAACCCCTTTGCCCGCGCGCTCAAGTCCAGGGACAAGCAGATCGGCCTCTGGATCAGCCTGGCCAGCAACATCGCCGCCGAGGTGACGGCCCATGCCGGGTTCGATTGGGCGCTGATTGACATGGAGCATTCGCCGAATGATTACCGGTCCGTCCTGGGGCAGTTGCAGGTCTTTGCAGGCAGTCAGACCACGGCGCTGGTGCGGGTGGAATGGAATGATACCGTCGCGGTCAAGAAACTGCTCGATATCGGCGCGCAGGGCTTGCTCTTTCCGATGATCCAGAGCGTCGAGGAGGCCCGGCGCGCCGTTGCCGCCACGCGCTATCCGCCAAAGGGCGCGCGCGGCGTGTCCGGCACCACGCGGGCCACGCGCTATGGTAGGGTCAAGGATTACCTGGCACGGGTCGAGGAGGAGACGGCGATCCTGTTGCAGGTCGAGACCCAGGCCGCGCTGGACGCGGCGGAAGATATCGCCGCGGTCGATGGTGTTGACGGCATCTTCTTCGGACCTGCCGATATCGGCGCCGATATGGGCCTGTTGGGCAACCCGATGCACCCCGATATCTGGGCCCGCATCCGCCCCGTCGCAAAGGCGCTGATGGCCAGGGGCATGCCGGTCGGCACGCTGGTCACGGATCCCGGTTTCGCGGCGGAACTGATGGATGAGGGCTTTACCTTCGTGGCCTGCGGGCTGGATACCGGCCTGCTGGCGCGGGCCTCGGACAAGCTCCTGGCCGATGTGAAGGCCCATATGTAACGTGATGTGACGAAAGGACATTCCCGATGATGAAGAAACTGGTTCTGACCGGTGCCGCCGGGCGGCTCGGCTCCTACCTGCGCGAACCTCTGGCCGCGATGTGCGACAGCCTGGTATCGACCGATATCAAGGATGATATCGGCACGCTTTACGAGGGCGAGAGCTATGTGCAGGCCGACATCGCCGATCTGGACGCGATGGTGTCGATCACCGAAGGGGCCGATATGGTGATCCATTTCGGGGCCATCGTCGATGAGGGCCCGTTCGAGGAACTCCTGGGCCCCAACTTCATCGGCGCCTACAACATCTGGGAGGCGGCGCATCGCAACGGGCTGCGGCGCGTGGTCTATGCCAGCTCGATCCACGCGGTCGGCATGTATCCCAAGAACCAGCATATCGGCACCGACGTGCCGCACCGGCCCGACACGTTCTACGGCCTCGCCAAGTGCTTTGCCGAGGATCTGGGCAGCATGTATTGGGACAAGCGCGGATTGGAGAGCGTGTGCCTGCGCATCCTCTCCGCCGCGCAGGTCAACAATCCGCGCGCGCTTGGCTCATGGCTCAGCTATGACGACCTGATCCAGCTTGTGACACGCGCCATCGACACGCCGGTGACGGGGTTCTCGATCGTCTACGGCGTCTCGAACAACGACCGCGCGCCGGTGGACAATTCCAGCGCCGCCTTCCTGGGCTACCGGCCCAAGGACAATGCCGAGGACTACGCGGCGGAGGTGCTGGCCAATTCCGGCCCGCTCGACCCGCAGGATCCCGGCCATATGTGCCATGGCGGTCCCTTCGCCAGCGTTCCGCTCGGCCAGGGCGCGGTGGCCAGCATGGGCATTGTCGATGACAAGAAAGAGACCTGATCCGCATCCCGTCCTGTCCGTGATCTTGCGCCGCTACCGGCCCGAGGTGGCGCAGGAGATCGAAGCGCTTGAGGCGGGCATCCGCGACGCGGTGCAGCGGTGCCGCGGTTTCGTCGATCTGCGCAGCAGCCGCTCCGAACAGGGCGGCATCTGCGAGCTTGTCACCGTCTTCACCTTCGCCTCCGACGCCGATCTGGCGCGCTGGAACGCCTCGGAGGCGCGGGCCGATTACGTGGCGAGGCTGGACGCGATCAGCGAGGCCGCCCCGGTTCAGGCCCGGTTCGACGACCTGTCGCTGTTGCCGGGCCCGAAGGCGCAATTGCGCAAGATCGAGGTCGTCGCGGTCCTGATCTTCTGGATCGTAGTGATCGCCGAGGTGCTGACCCTTCTGGCGGGCTACGTCCTGCCCGACCGTTTCACCGGCTTCTGGCGCGAGGTCTTGCTGATCTCCGTGAATGTCCTGCTGATCAGCTATATCTTCCTGCCCTGGTCCAGTCGGGCGCTGACACGGCTCAAATCCCGCCTCAGGGCGCGATGATCGGCTGCGCCTTCAGTTCGGGTTCCGACAGGTCCGCCCCGACGAATTCCGATCCTTCCTCGAACCAGCTGCGCGGCGCGGGCGCACCCCAGAGCGTCTGGCGCTGCGGGTCTTTCAGATCCCATTTGATCGGCTCCAGGTCGGGATCGACGGTCTGGTAATCCGAGACATAGATCTCGATCCGGTTGCCGTCGGGGTCGCGCACGTAAAGGAAGAAGGCGTTGGAAATGCCGTGCCGCCCCGGCCCGCGCTCGATACTGTCCACCCAACCCGTGGTCGCCATCAGGTCCAGGAGGTCGATGATGGACAGCGCCGAGGGCACCCAGAACGCGGTGTGATGCAGGCGCGGGCCGGTGCCATTGGTGAAGGCCACGTCATGCACGCCGCCCTTGCGGTGCATCCAGGCGGCCCAGATCTTTCCGCTCTCCTCATCCTCGGTGTATTCGGTCGTGCGGAACCCAATTTCGTTATAGAAGGCGACGCTGGCATCCACATCCGCCGAGAACATGTTGAAATGGTCGATGCGCAGGGGGCGGACGCCGTTATAAAGCTTGTATTGCTGGTGAATGGGCGCCAGCCGGTCCATCTGCACGTAGAATTCCAGCGGCACGCCCCAGGGGTCGCGGGTGCGCAATGTCTTGCCCATATAGGGGTTCTCGACCCACTCGGTTGGCAGGCCCTTGCCCGCAAAGAACGCCTCCGCCTTCTCAAGGTCCGGCTCATCATAGAGCTTGAAGCCCAACACGCCGACCTCGGATGTGCCGGATTTCACAAGCTTGATCGAGTGATGCCCGCGTTCTTCCATCGCGCGCAGGTAGAGGCTGCTGGCATCCTCATGGCTGACCTGAAGCCCGAGCGTATCGACATAGAATGCCCGCGACCGCGCGAGGTCTTTGACCCGGTATTCGACATGGCTGAGCCGCACGATGTTGAAAGGCGGATAGAGCACAGGGGGCGGGACGGGCATGGCGAACTCCGACTGGTTGTTATGGTGAACATGTTAAGCAATATATTTAACATGTCAACAAAAATTGAGATCAGAGATCGTCCAGCGCCGCCAAGGCGTCCAGCAGCGCGTCGAGCCTCTCGCGGCCCAAGACATCCTCGAAGCTCTGCGCGATGCGGGCGGCCTGGTCGCGGTTGGCGTCGATGATGGCCTGGCCCTCGGGCGTGATGGCCAGGGTCAGGCGGCGGCGGTCCTTCGCGTCGGTGGCCCGTGTGATGAGGCCATTGGCCACCATGTTCTGCGCGATCCGCGTCAGGCTCGGCAAGAGCAGGCTGGTCTGCTCGGCCAGTTTGCTGGCATCCATGGCCCCGTGCTCGGACAGCACCCGCAACACGCGCCATTGCTGTTCGGTAATGCCCGAGGCCGCCAGCATCTCGCGGATGGGGGCCATGACCTTTTCCCGCGCGCGGACAAGGGCGAAGGGCAGGGACCGGCGGGCAGGGGGCAGGTCTTGCGGGCTCATCTGTCGGGGCTCACCACGGTTGCATGTCTCGGGAATTACTTAATATACTAACTTATTGCCCCTGCACAGGCCCCGCGATGCCGCATTTCATCATCGAATACTCCGCCAACCTGGAGCCCGCCGTCGATATTGCCGCCCTGTGCGAGGCGGTGCGCGCCACCGCCGCCGGTATGGACTGCTTCCCCACCCCCGGCATCCGCGTGCGCGCCTTTCGCGCCGATCATGTTGCGATCGCCGATGGCGACCCGCAACACGGGTTTGTCGACATCTCCATCCGCCTGCGCGAGGGGCGTCCGCAAGAGGTGAAGGAGGCCGCCTGCGAAGGGATTTTCGAGGCCGCCCGCGCCTTTCTGGCCCCGTACATGGACGATCATTCCCTCGCGCTGTCCTTGGAGATGCGCGACATCGACGCCAGCCTGTCGCCCAAGACGGGCACGGTGCGGCGGCATCTTCCCGGTCGAGAATTTGGTTGACATGTTAAGTAATATGCTTAACATCGTAACTGAATTGAAGGAGCAGCGCCCCAATGTCCGAACCCGACCTCGCCCGCAATCTTGAGACACTCGACGGCTACCTCGCCCGCTTCCGCGATACCGGCATTCGCAACCGCATCGCGGGGGCGGATCGTGACGGCGGGGGGGGCGTGTTCCAGACCACATCACCGGTCGATGAAAGCCTGATCTGCGATGTCGCGCGCAGCGATGCGGGCGATGTGGATGCCGCCGCGCGCGCGGCGGCGGACGCCTTCCCGGCCTGGCGCGACATGCCCGCGACCGAGCGTCGCCGCATCCTGATCGACGTCGCCGAAGCCATCGAGGCGCGGGCCGAGGAAATCGCGCTCTGCGAATGCTGGGACACCGGCCAGACCCTGCGCTTCATGTCCAAGGCGGCGCTGCGCGGGGCCGAGAACTTCCGCTATTTCGCGGGGCAGGTGACATCGGCCCGCGACGGCCAGAACCTGCCCTCACCCACGCTGGTCAACATCACCACCCGCACCCCTATCGGCCCCGTGGGCGTGATCACGCCCTGGAACACGCCCTTCATGCTGTCGACCTGGAAGATCGCGCCGGCGCTTGCCGCGGGCTGCACCGTGGTCCACAAGCCTGCCGAGGCATCGCCCCTGACCGCGCGCCTGTTGGTCGAGATCGCGGAAGAGGCGGGCCTGCCGCCCGGCGTGTTGAACGTGGTGAACGGTTATGGCGAGGATGCGGGGCGCGCCCTGACCGAACATGCCCTTATCAAGGCCATCGCCTTTGTCGGCGAAAGCCGCACCGGGTCGCTGATCACCAAGCAAGGGGCCGATACGCTGAAACGTGTGCATCTGGAGCTTGGCGGCAAGAACCCGGTCATCGTCTTCGACGACGCCGATCTTGAGCGCGCATTGGATGCTGTCATCTTCATGATCTACTCGATCAACGGGGAACGCTGCACCTCGTCCAGCCGCCTGTTGGTGCAGGACACGATCAAGGAAGAATTCGAGGCCAGGCTGGTCGCCCGCGTCAACAACATCAAGGTCGGCCATCCGCTGGACCCCGCCACGGAAGTGGGCCCGCTGGTCACGCGCGAGCATTTCGACAAGGTCACCGGCTATTTCGACATCGCGCGCGCTGACGGCGCCACCATCGCGGCGGGCGGGGGCCGGATGGGCGAGGAGGGGTTCTACGTCAAACCCACGCTCTTCACCGATGCCACCAACGATATGCGCTGCGCGCGCGAGGAGATTTTCGGCCCCGTCCTCACCTCGATCCCGTTCGGAACGGAAGAGGAGGCGCTGCGGATCGCCAATGACACAGCTTACGGCCTCACCGGCTATGTCTGGACCAACGACCTGACGCGGGCCCTGCGCGTCACCGACAGGCTGGAGGCCGGGATGATCTGGGTAAACTCCGAGAACGTGCGCCACCTGCCCACCCCCTTCGGCGGCGTCAAGGCCAGCGGCATGGGGCGCGATGGCGGCGACTGGTCCTTCGAGTTCTACATGGAGCAGAAACATATCGGCTTTGCCACCGGGGCGCATAAGATCATGCGGCTCGGCGCGGGGTGAGCGTCGGGATTTGAGTATTTGGACCAAGAAGATGGGGGCAGGGTGATGCGATTTGCAACGGTGCGCGCGGGCCGTGAGCGGCTTTACGGCGCGATTGTCGAGGGCGGGTTCGTGGCGCTGTCACCCGATTTTGCGGAATGGGCCAGCCTGCGCGAGGTGATCGCGGCGGGCGGGCTGGCGCAGCTGGCCGAGGCCGCCGAGGGGCGCGGCGTGACGCATGAGACCGTCACCTATGACCTGCCCGTGCCCGATGCCCGCGCGATCATCTGCGTCGGCGTCAACTTCCCCGACCGCAATGCCGAATACAAGGACGGCACCGATCTGCCGCCCAACATGTCGCTCTTCCCGCGCTTTGCCTCCTCCTTCACAGGGCATGGCCAGCCGCTGATCCGTCCGCCCGAAAACCACACGCTGGATTACGAGGGCGAGGTCGCGGTGGTCATCGGCAAGACCGGACGGCGGATCGCGCAGGCCGACGCCTATGACCATATCGCCGCGCTGACGCTGTGCAACGAGGGCACGATCCGCGATTGGGTGCGCCATGCCAAGTTCAACGTCACCCAAGGCAAGAACTGGGACCGTTCCGGCGCGATGGGGCCGTGGCTGGTGCCGTTCACCGATCCGGCGCAAATCGACGAGGCGCGCATCGAGACGCGGGTAAACGGGGACTTGCGGCAGCAGGACGCGCTTGCCCGCATGATCTTTCCGATCCGCCGCCAGGTCGAATATATCTCGACCTTCATGACGCTGCATCCCGGCGATATCATCGTCACCGGAACCCCGACGGGCGCGGGCGCGCGGTTCGATCCGCCGCGCTATCTTGTGCCCGGCGACGTGGTGGAGGTCACGGCCACCGGCCTCGGCACCCTGCGCAACAGGGTCGAGGATGAGGCATGAGCCCCGAAGACCACGCCCGCGCCGCCCGCGACCTGCTGGAGGCGGAACGCAGGGGAACCCAGACCGGCCTGTTGTCGCGGCGTTATCCCGGCATGACGATGGACGATGCCTATGCCGTGCAATCGGCGCTGATAGCGGCGAAACTGGCCGAGGGGCGGCGCGTCATCGGCTGGAAGATCGGCCTGACCTCGAAGGCGATGCAGGATGCGCTGAAGATCGACACCCCCGATTCCGGCGTGCTCTTCGATGACATGGCCTTCGATGACGGCGTGACAATCCCCGCAGGCCGCTTCATCCAGCCGCGCATCGAGGCCGAGATCGCCTTTGTCATGAAGGCCCCGCTTGGGGGTGCCGACGTGACGCGCGCCGCTGTGCTGGCCGCGACCGGTTCCGTTGCCCCCGCGCTGGAGATCCTCGACACCCGCATCCTGCGCGCCGACCCCGCGACCGGGCAGACGCGGGTGATCACCGACACGATCTCGGACAATGCGGCCAATGCCGGGATCGTTTTGGGCGATGCACGGCATGACCCGGAGGCGGTCGATCTCAGATGGGTCGGGGCTGTTGTCAGCCGCAACGATGAGGTCGAGGAAACCGGGCTTGGCGCGGGCGTGCTGAACGATCCGGTGGAGGGCATCGTCTGGCTTGCGCGGCGGATGGAGCAATACGGCCAACGCATCGAGGCGGGCCAGGTGATCCTCTCGGGTTCGTTCATCCGGCCCGTCGAATGCCCGTCCGGCAGCCGCATCCATGCCGATTTCGGCGGCTTCGGATCGGTCGACCTGCGCTTCGCCTGACATTGTCGTCACTTTTTCGGAATCCGGTGGAAACCAACTGGGGGGTGCCCTAGTTTTGGTATGACTGCGGACCGGGACCACATCATGCGCCACCTCTTCACGATTGCCCTTGTTTCCCTGCTTTTGGCCCCACCGGCGCAGGCGCAGAATGACGTTCGATTTCAAGTCCTTGGCGGCGACGAGGCGCTGCGCGATGCGCTGATCGCGGCCTCGCGCCTGCAGGCCGTCACGGACGAGGAGGACAGCGCGAGTCAGGACATCGTGGCCGCCGCCCGGTCCGACTATGCGCGCCTTCTGGCGGTGCTCTATGAGCAGGGCTATTTCGGCCCTGATATTTCCATCACGCTGAATGGGCGGGAAGTCGCCGGGATGTCGCCCTTCGACCGGATCACGCAGGTCCGGAGCGCCGCGATCACGGTGGAACCGGGCCGCGCCTTCCGCCTTGGCCGCGCCGTCATCGCGCCGCTCGCCCCCGGCACCGACCTGCCCGAGGGGTTTCGCAGCGGCGCACCGGCGGGCACCGTGATCCTGCGCGAGACGACCGAGGCGGGCATCATGGGCTGGCGCACCCAGGGTCACGCCACGGCGGATGTGGGCAACCAGCAGATCACCGCGCGCCACAACGAGGCCGAACTGGACGCCGAGATCACGTTGGCCCCCGGCCCGGTCTACCGCTTCGGCACCCTGATCCCGCGAGGCGAGGAACGGATGCGCACCCGCCGCGTGTTGCGCATCGCGGGCCTGCCCACGGGCGAGGTCTATGACCCCGATGAGGTTGACCGCGCCGCCGACCGGCTGCGCGACACCGGCGTCTTCACCTCGGTCGGCTTCACCGAGATTCCCAACCCCGACGGCACCCTGGATGTGCAGGCCGAACTGGTCGAGGCCCCCCTGCGCCGCGTCGGGTTCGGCGCCGAGATCCAGTCGCAGGACGGGCTGACGGTCAGCGGTTACTGGCTGCATCGCAACCTCTTTGGCGGGGCGGAACGGCTGCGCTTCGACGCGGAAATCTCGGATATCGGCGCGCAGAACAGCGGCATTGACGGGTTCGTTTCGGGCCTTTTCTCGCGCCCCGCCGACCTGACACCCGACACCACGCTGGAACTGGGCTTTCGCATCGAGCATCTGGATGAGCCGACATTCGTGGAGGACACCGCCAGCATCAATATCGGGCTGGAGCATCAATTCTCGGACGAGCTGACCGCCACGGCGGGCGTCTTCGCACGCTATTCGGATGTGTCGGACAACTTCTCGGAGCGTTCGGTCTGGATGGTGGGCCTGCCGCTCGGGCTGACCTGGGATTCGCGCGACAACGCCTTTGACGCGGCCAGCGGCTGGTATGCCGATGCCACGCTGACCCCCTTCACCGCGTTCGAGGATGGCGGCGGTGTCCGCGCCACCGCCGATCTGCGCGCCTATTACGGCTTCGGCGAAGAGGACAGCACCCGCCTGGCGGGCCGGTTGCAACTGGGCACCGTCGATGGCGGCGATATTGCCGCGCTGCCGCCCGATTGGCTGTTCTACTCCGGCGGCTCAGGGACGGTGCGCGGGCAGGACCACCAGTCGCTCGGCGCGATGCAGAACGGGGTGCAGACAGGCGGGCGCAGCTTTGCCGGGGCGTCCTTCGAGATCCGCCAGGACCTCTTTGGCAATTTCGGCGCGGTGGCCTTCTACGATGTGGGCTATGTGTCGGAGGGCGCCTATGGAGAAGGGGCCAGCGACTGGCATTCGGGCGCGGGGCTCGGCCTGCGCTATGACACGCCCATCGGCCCCATCCGCCTGGATATCGCCACGCCCGTGTCGGGGGATGGCACCGGCGAGGATGTGCATCTCTACCTCGGTATTGGACAGAACTTTTGACCCGTTTCCTGATTGCCCTCTTCCTGATCTTCCTGACCGGCCCTGCCCTGGCGCAGGACGAGCAGGAGCGTGACCGCTCGCTCATTGTCGGCTTCATCGAGGATGCGCTGTCGGACGGGGCGGCGCGTTCGGTGCGGATCGACGGGTTCTCCGGCGCGCTCAGCTCCACCGCGACGCTGGAGCGGCTGACCGTCGCGGACGCCGATGGCGTCTGGCTGACCATCGAGAATGCGGAACTGAACTGGAACCGCTCCGCGTTGTTCGCGGGCCAGGTCGACATCACCCGGCTGGCCGCCGAGCGCATCGCGCTGGAGCGACTGCCCGTCTCCGAAGGCGGCGACATGCCCCCGCCCGAGGCGGTCCCGTTTTCCCTGCCCGACTTGCCCGTGTCGATCCAGATCGGTGAGTTGCAGATCGACCGGATCGAGCTTGGCGCGCCGCTTCTGGGGTTCGAGGTGCTGGCCAGCGCCAGCGGATCGGTGTCTCTGGCAGGCGGCGAGGGCACGGCGGCGCTGGACCTGACGCGGCTGGACGGTCCCGAAGGCGTCTTCGCGCTTGCCGCCAGTTATTCCAATGAAACCGGCGTGTTGGACCTCAACCTTGAACTGACTGAGGATGCGGGCGGCATCGCGGCAACGCTGCTCGACATCCCCGAAACCCCCTCGGTCGAACTGGCGGTCGAAGGGTCCGGCCCGCTCAATGACTTCGCCGCCGACATCACGCTTGCCACCGATGGCGAACCGCGCCTGTCGGGCGACGTCACGCTCAGCCAGTCCGACGCGGGCGCGCGGCAATTGGCGGTCGACCTTTCGGGCGATGTGGCGCGGCTGCTGGCCCCGGATTACCAGCCCTTCTTCGGCAATGCGGTCAGCCTTCAGGCGCTTGCGATCACCGCGCCGGATGGGGCGATGGTGCTGGACCGGTTCGAGATCACCACCGCCTCGCTCTCCGTCTCGGGCTCGGGCGCGCTGGACCCGTCCGGCACGCCGGAGCGGTTTTCGCTGACCATGCTGATGCGCCCCGCCGAGGGCGACCTCGTGCGCCTGCCGATCCCCGGCCAGCGGGTCGAGGCCGCCAGCGCCGACATCTCGCTCAGCTATGACCGCACGGCGGGGGAAAGCTGGCAGGGGCAGGCCTCGCTGATCGACCTGCGGCTCGACACGATGCAGCTGGACGAGGCGCAGCTTGACATGTCCGGCACGATTCTGACGCCGGATAACACGCTTGAAGGCGTCACTGCCGAAGTTGCCGCCAGTTTCGAGGGGCTGACGCTGGAAGATGACGCGCTGCAACAGGCGGTCGGCCCCGCCGGACAGGCCGGGTTCGACCTGGTCTGGTCCGATGGCGACCCGGTCGAGATCACCGATCTGACCCTCTCCACCCGCAACGCGCAACTCAGCGGCAGTGCCGATTTCACCACGCCGGAAGAACAGTTGATGCTGGCGCTGCAACTTGAGGGGATGCTGCCCGACCTTTCCGCCTTCTCGGCGCTGGCGGGCAGCGATCTTGAGGGTGCCGTCGCGGTCGAATTGCGCGGCGCGGTGGAGCTTCTGTCGGGCGCCTTCGACCTGCGCGTCGACGGCACCGGGCAGGAAATCGCGCTTGGTGTCGGCGAGCCAGAGGGGATCCTGGCGGGCGAGACCGTGATCAGCGCGCTGGCCATTCGCGACGAAGACGGGTTGCGCATCGACAATTTGCAGCTCGAGGGGCAGGAGATCACCGCCAGCGGCAGCGTGGCCCTGGCGAGCGACGCCAGCCGGGTGCAATTCGACGCGGCCCTGCGCGAGGCCGGTCTGATCAATCCTGCCCTCTCCGGGCCGCTGACACTCGCGGCGGCGCTGGAGCGCGGGGCCTCTGATACGCCTTGGGACGTGGAGGCCGAGGCGCAGCTGCCCAACATCGCCGTGAGCCTCGCCGGTCAGGTCGGCCGGCCGGATGGCGGGTTCGACCTGCGCCTCGACGGCGTCGCGCAGGATCTTGAGCTTGGCCTGGGCGAGCCCGAGGGCCTTCTGGCGGGCGAAACCGTCCTCAGTGCGCGGGCCGTGCAGGATGCGGACGGCCTGCGCATCGAAGATTTGCAGGTCGAGGGCCAGCAGATCACCGCCAGCGGCAGCGCTTCCATCGCGCCCGAGGCCAGCCGGGTGCAATTGGACGCGCGGCTGCGCAATGCCGGCCTGATCAGTTCCTCCATCTCCGGGCCGCTGACGGTCGCGGCAACACTGGAACGCGGCGCGTCCGATACGCCCTGGAACCTGGAGGCCGAGGCGCGGCTGCAAAACATCGCCGTGAACGCCAGGGGCCAGGTCGGCCTGCCGGATGGCGCGGTCGATCTGCGGGTGACGGGCAACGCTGCGCTGGCGCTGGTCAACCCGTTCATCGCGCCGCGCTCGGTGCAGGGCATGGCCAATCTGGACCTGCGGATACAGGGCCAGCCTGGTCTGCCCGCCGTTTCCGGCACGATTTCGGCCAACGGGTTGCGCGTCGCGGCCCCCAACCTGGGTCTGGCGCTGGAGAACCTTTCGGCCAATGTGCAACTGTCGGGCGGGCGCGCGAGCGTCAGCGGCCAGGGCGCGCTGTCGACGGGGGGCAATGTCAACCTCGATGGCTCGGTCGATCTGACCGGGCCGGGGCTGCCGGGAAATATCGACGTGACCCTGACCCAGGCCCGCATCGTGCAGGGCGATTTCCTGCAAACCGTGGTGACGCGCGGCGACATCTCGATTTCGGGGCGGCTCACGCAGGGGCCGACGATCAGCGGCCAGATCGACCTGGGCCAGACCGATATCGTCCTGACCAATTCCACCACCGGCGCGGCCGAACCGATCCCCGACATCCGCCACGTGAACGAGGACCGCGACTCGCGCATCGCGCGGGCCAATGCGGGGCTGATCGGGCAAGGCGGCGGCGGTGCCTCCGGGCCTCCCCTGCCGCTCGATCTGACCATCTCCGCGCCCAACCGCATCTTCGTGCGTGGCTCGGGGCTCGATGCCGAAATGGGCGGCGCGATCCGCATCGGCGGCACCACGGCCAATGTCATCCCCTCGGGCCAGTTCGAGCTGATCCGGGGCCGCCTATCCGTGGTCGGGCAGCGCTTCGACCTGATCGAAGGCTCGGTGACGCTACAGGGCAGTTTCGACCCCTACCTGCGTGTCGTGGCACAGACCGAGGCGGGTGACGTGCTGGCGCGCATCATCGTGGAGGGGCCGATCTCGAACCCGGAACTCACGCTCACCTCGACGCCAAGCCTGCCCGAGGACGAGATCCTGTCGCGGCTTCTGTTCGGGCGCGAGGCCTCCAGCCTCTCGGCGGTTCAGGCGCTGCAACTGGTCGATGGCCTCTCGCGGCTGGCGGGCTCGGGCAGCGTCATCGGCGGCATCCGCGACAGCCTCGGTGTCGATGACCTCGACCTGACCACGGATGCCGAGGGCAACGCGCAGGTGCGCCTTGGTCGCTATATCGGTGAGAACGCCTATACGGATGTGCAGATCGGCTCGGACGGAGAGGCCGAGGCCTCGATCAACCTCGATCTCACCCCCAATATCACCGCGCGCGGCAGCTTCTCCTCGGACGGGCAGAGCGGGATCGGCGTCTTTTTCGAACGCGACTACTGAGGGACGTTGCATTTTGTGTTATGCTGCACCGGTATTCGTTGCGTATGGGGGCGGAGATGCAGAGCCTCGACCCGAAACAGACCCGCGCCTTTCTGGCCGCGACCACGGCGGGCACCGTGCGCGGCGCGGCGGAAGCCCTTGGCGTCGAGCCCTCCACCATCAGCCGCGCCATCACCGGGCTTGAGACGACACTGGCCACCCGCCTCATCGAACGGGGCCGCCGGGGCGTGCAACTGACCGAGGCGGGGGCGCTTCTGCGCGACCACCTGCGCCGGGAAGCCTCTGAGATGGAGGCGCTGCAATCGCGCTTCGATGCGCTCAAGGGCATGGCACGCGGCACCGTGCGGGTGGCGGTGGGTGAAGGCTTTGTCGGCGATCTGGTCGGCGGCGCGCTGCCCGGTTTCGCGGCCACCCATCCCGGCCTGACCTACGCGCTGGAGCAGGGCTCCACCGATGCCGTTCGCCACAGCGTGATGACCGATCAGGCCCATCTGGGGCTGGCCTATGACGTCGCCCCCGACCGCGCGCTCAAGCTTCTGGCGCGCCATCCGCAACCCCTGATGATGCTGGCGCGTCCGGGCTCGCGCTTTGCCGATCTCTCCGCGCCGCTTTCCATGGCGGCGCTGGCCAATCTTCCGGCGGCGGTGCTGACGGGCGGCTACGGTGTCGGGTCGGTTCTGGCACGGGCCGAGGCGCGGGCGGGTCACCGGCTGCACGCGGTGGTCGAGACCGGATCCATCGCCGTCCTCTTGGCCTTCGCGCGCTCCGGCATGGGCGTCACCGTCCTGCCGCGCTTCGCCGCCATGGCCGATATCGCGGCGGGCGGGCTGGTCGCGCGCGAGATCGCCGAGCCCGAGTTTCAGACCGGCGAAGCCGCGCTGATCGCCCGCAATGGCCGGGAACTCCCGCGCGCCGCGCAGTCCATGGCGGCGAATCTGGCCCGGCGCATGGCGGCTTTCGGCGGGCAATAGGTTGCGTG
The DNA here is from genome assembly GCF_013155465.1 of Alterinioella nitratireducens. GTDB lineage: Bacteria > Pseudomonadota > Alphaproteobacteria > Rhodobacterales > Rhodobacteraceae > Alterinioella > Alterinioella nitratireducens. The sequence goes on from NZ_JABJVX010000001.1 coordinate 132,483, forward strand.
GCGCGCAACGATAAACTCCGATCCTTGCCTTTCCTGCCGCGCCGATCCCTGCCACTCTGGCGGGGAAACCGGCGGAGGGCAGGAGAATGAAACTCGGCATCATCGGATGCGGCAACATGGGCGGCGGCATGGCGCGGCATCTCGCTGACAGCGGCTGGCAGGTGGCGGCGCATGATCCCGATGCGGACCGGTTGGCCGCGTTGGCGGGGGTGGACGCTTTCCCCCACGCCCGTGCCCTCGCCGCCGCCTGCGACGTGATCGTGCTCTCGCTACCCACCGCCGCCATGGTGCGCGCGGTCATGGCCGAGATCGCTGATGCCCTGACCCAAGGCGCCACGATCCTGGATACCTCCACCTCCGACCCCGCCACCTCGCAGGCGCTCCATGCGGCGTGCGCGGCCAGGGGCGTCCAGTTCATCGACGGCCCTGTCAGCGGCGGGCCGTCTGCGGCGCGGGCGGGCAACATGACGATGGTTCTGGGCGGCGAGGCGCAGGCCATCGCCAACATCCGCCCGCTTCTGGACGCGCTCACCGCCAGGACCGTGCATATCGGCGACCCCGGCTCGGGCCATGCCGCCAAGATCGTCAACAACATGCTCTGCGCGGCCAACCTTGTGCTGGTCTCCGAGGCGGTGCGGCTGGGGCAGGCCGCGGGCGTCGCCCCCGCCGCCCTGCTGGAGGGCGTCAATGCAGGCTCGGGCCGCTCCGCCGTCAGCGAGGTGAATTTCCCGAAATGGGTGCTGCCGGATGCCTTCGACAGCGGCTTCACCATGGGCCTGATGCGCAAGGATGTGCGGCTGGCGCAAACACTGGCAGAGGGTGCGGGCGTGCCGATCCCCGCCTTCACCCGCATCGCGCAGATCTGGGCCGACAGCGCCGCGACCCTGCCCGACGGGGACGACTTCAACCGGATCGTGCAGTTTCAGACGGAGCAGGACCAATGACGCGGACCCGGATCTTCACCGACACCATGGCCGAACTTGGCCTGAACGCCCGCATCCAGAGCCTCATCGGCGGCGTCCTCATGGACGGGCAGGGCGAGGATATCCCCCTGATCGACCCCTACACGGAAGAGGAACTGACCCGCTACGCCGATGCCGGCGCGGCGCTCGCCGCCCGCGCCTGTGACGCCGCCGCGCGTGCGCAACGCGTCTGGATGGGGGATTTCACCGCCGCCGGGCGCGGTCAGGTCATGCAGGAGGCCGCCCGCGCCATCACCGCCCATGCCGAGTCGCTGGCAAGGCTCGACGCGCTCATCGCGGGCAAGCCGATCCGCGATTGCCGGGTGGAAATCGCCAAGGTCGCCGAGATGTTCGCCTATTACGCCGGGTGGGCCGACAAGCTGCATGGCGAGGTCATTCCCGTCCCCTCGGGCCACCTGACCTATACGATCCGTGAACCGCTTGGCGTGGTGTTTCAGATCACCCCCTGGAACGCGCCCGCCTTCACCGGCGGTTGGCAGATCGCGCCCGCCATCGCGGCAGGCAACGGCGTGGTGATCAAACCCTCTGAACTGACGCCCGCGACCACCGTGGCGCTGGTGAAGCTGGCCGAGGGCGCGGGGTTGCCGCCGGGTCTGGTGAACGTGCTGGCGGGGCTTGGGACCACGGCAGGGCAGGCCGCCATCGCCCATCCCGCGACGCAGAAGGTGGTTTTCGTCGGCTCCCCCGGCACCGGGCGGCGCGTCGCCGTCGCGGCGGCCGAGGCGCTGATGCCCTGCGTCCTGGAACTGGGCGGGAAATCTGCCAATATCGTCTTTGAGGACGCCGACCTGAAAGCCGCCTGCCTCGGCGCGCAGGCCGCCATCTTCTCGGGCGCGGGGCAAAGCTGCGTGGCGGGGTCGCGCCTGCTGGTGCAAGAGGGTATCCGGTCCGACCTGACCGAGATGCTGGCCACCGGCATGAACGCGATCCGGCTTGGCGATCCGCTGGACGAGGATACCGAGATCGGCCCGGTCGGCAACGCCGCTCAACTGGCCCATATCCACCGCGTGCTGGATGGCGCGCAGCATGACGGCGCCGACCTGATGACCCGCGACAGCGTGCCGGATCGCGGTTACTTCGTCGCGCCCACGGTGCTGGCAGGGCTCGGCAATCGCAGCCTGCCCGCCATGACCGAGATCTTCGGCCCGGTCGTCACCACCATCCCCTTCGCAGATGAAGAAGAGGCCGTAAGCCTGGCCAATGACACGGTTTTCGGCCTTGCCGGGGCGGTCTGGACGCAAGATGTGGGCCGCGCGCACCGGATGGCGGCCTCGGTCCGGGCCGGCACCTTCTGGGTCAACAGCTACAAGGCGATCCATGTCTCGGTGCCCTTCGGCGGCTCCGGCCAATCGGGCTATGGCCGGTCCTCCGGCCTCGACGCGCTGATGGAATACACCGCGCCCAAGGCGGTCTGGCTGGACGCGGCCCCAGTCCCGCGCATAGCGTTCGGCTACACATCCTGAAAGCGCGCGCGATGATCCATGACGAGACCCGAGACCTCTTGCAAGCCAGCCCCGACGCGGCGGCGATGATCGGCATCACGGCGGCGGATTGCGCCGACTTCCCCAGGCTGGCCGGGGCGCTCCTTGGCGGGATCGCCGGGAATGACGGGGTGCGGGCGACCGTCCACGCCGCCTATGCCGAGGCGCCCGCGCTGGTCGAGACCTCCAGCCATGACATCAGCGAAACCGCCCGGCGAAATTTCGAACCCGGCGGGCGCGCGGGTGCGCTGCTCTTCTCGCGGGGGGTGCAGGCGGTGATGGCGCATCGCGTGGCGCATCACCTCTGGGGCAAGGGCGACCAGACCGGCGCCATGGCCCTGAAATCCGTGCTTGGCCGCGCGCTCTCCACCGATATTCACCCTGCTGCCCGGATCGGGCCGGGGCTGTGGCTGGATCACGGGCTCGGCTGCGTCATCGGCGAGACGGCGGTGATCGGGCGCGATGTCTCGATCTGGCATAACGTGACGCTTGGCAGCACGCTGACCGATAGCGGCCCTGAGCGGCACCCGAAGGTCGGCGACGGCGCGGTGATCGGGGCGGGGGCGGTGATCTTGGGCAATATCCGTGTGGGGGCCGGGGCCAATGTGGGCGCGGGGGCGGTCGTGCTGCAAGACGTGCCCGACGCCATGACCGTCGCTGGCCCGCGCGGCGAGATCCGTGGCCCCGCAAGGGTCCGCTTCGCGCCGGAGCGATCATGAGCGCCAGCTTCGGCATCGACCATCCGCTGATCGCCACGCGGGATGTCGCGGGGCTGCGGAACCGGCTGATCTCGCTCGGTTTCACCATGACGCCGATCGGGCGGCATCCCTGGGGCACCTCGACCAGCCTCGCCATGTTCCGGGGCTGCCTGATCGAGATCATGGGGGTCTATGACGAGGCCCTGCTGGACACGCATCCGGCGGACGATTTCCGCTTTGGCCGCCATGTCCACAGCCATTTGCAGGCCCGCGAGGGCGTGGCGCTGACCGCGCTTCACAGCGAGGACAGCCGCGCCGATGCGGATCGGGCAGAAGCGGCGGGCTTCACCGTCGCGGGTCATCTGAAATTCGGCCGCGACGTGACCCTGCCCGATGGGCGACAGGACCGCACGAAAACCACGCTGGCGGTCCTGCCCGACACCCAGTTCCCGCGCCTCTCATTCTTCCTCTGCCAGCAGCACCGGCCCGAGTTGATCTACGTGCCGCGCTGGCTGGAGCATCCCAACACCGCCTGCGGCATCGCGGGCGTGACGATCCGGGCCGAGGCCCGCGACCAGGGCACGCTGCGCCCCCGGCTTGAACGTCTCTACGGCCCCGTGCGTGACGTGCAAGGCGGCTTCGAGACGCAGACCGCCAATGGCGTGATGCGGGTGCTGACGGAGGCGGCTTGCGAAGACCTCCTCGGGCCTCTGCCCGACGCCGTGCGGGCAGACCCTCAGCCCGCCATCATCGGCATGGACATCAAGGTGCGGGACATGACGGTGCTGGCAGATCACGTCGCGGCCAGCGGGATGGCGGCGCGCCACGAAGGCGGCGCTGTTATCCTCGGCGATCCCGCCCGGACCGCCAGTGTCATCGTGCGTTTCCAGACAGCGTGACGCCGGGTTGCGGCCCGCCTGTGGCCCGCAGATGCGCGCGGTCGGCCGAGCGCTCCGCCCGGACAACTCCGGGGCTTTACCTCCACCCATAATCCCGGACATGGTCGATCCAGCGCACGCACAACAAGGACCAAACATGGCGCAGGACAGCGATCATCCAATCATCGTCATCGGTGCGGGCATCGTCGGCGTTTCCGCCGCGATCTGGCTGGCACGCGCGGGCCGCAAGGTCACGCTGATCGACCGGGGCGCGCCGGGGATGGGCACCTCCTACGGCAATGCCGGATTGCTCGCGGCTTGTGCCATGGTCCCGGTCACCACGCCCGGCCTGCTGCCCAAGGCCCCGCACTACCTGCTCAGCCGCAATGAACCGCTCTTCCTGCGCTGGTCCTACCTGCCGCGCCTTGCCCCCTGGCTGGTGAAATACCTCGCCCATGCCAACGACCCCGACACGCGCCGTATCGCGCAGGGCCTGACGCCCATCACCGCCGACACGGTCGAGCAGCACAAGGCCCTGACGGCGGGCACCGGCGCTGCGCATTGGATCACGGACAGCCCCTACCATTTCGCCTACAAGACCCGCGCAGGCTATGAGGCCGACGCCTATACCAACGCCCTGCGCCGCGAGGCAGGCTTTGTGCCCGACATTATCGAAGGCACTGCGGTGCAGGAGGTCGAACCGGCCCTGGGCGCGCAGATCACCTGCCTCGCCACCTATGCCGATCACGCCTATATCCGCGATCCCGGCGGCTATGTCGCGGCGCTGGCCGAGGAATTCGTCAGGCTTGGCGGTGACGTCCGGCAGGCCGAGGTTCATGACTTTACCCTGTCGGATGGCAAGGTCTGCGAGGTGATCACCTCCTCCGGCGCGATGCCCTGTTCGGGTGTCGTGCTGGCCACCGGCGTCTGGTCGAAACCGCTGATGCGCAAACTGGGCCTGAAGGTGCCGCTGGAATCCGAGCGCGGCTATCACATCGTCTTTGAAGGCGCGGAAGGCGGCCCGTCCGCCCCGGTCATGGTCGCCTCGGGCAAGTTCGTCGCCACGCCGATGGCCGCCGGTTTGCGATGTGCCGGCGTGGTGGAGTTCGGCGGGCTCGATGCGGGCCCCTCGCGCGCGCCCTTCGCGCTTCTGCGCCGCCAGGTCGCCGCGACCTTCCCCGGCCTCGTCGCCGCCCGCGAGGAGGAATGGCAAGGCCACCGACCGGCGCTCACCGACAGCCTGCCGATGATCGGCGAGGTCGGGCAAACCGGCGTCTTCGTCGGCTTCGGCCATCACCATATCGGGTTGACCGGCGGGCCCAAGACCGGGCGGCTGATTGCCCAGACGATGACGGGGCAGGGGCCGAACCTGGATATGTCACCCTACGCCCCTGGCCGCCTTGCCCGCTGATCCCAGTCGACCGCCCGCACCATCGCGGCGAAGTCCGAGACCTCCTCGCGCTCCACCCGATCCTCGCGCATCAGGAGGTCGACCTGCCGGTGTTCGCCAAGATCCTCGAAGGCACGAAAGGCCAACCTCTCGGGGTCGATCTCAATGACCGTGCTCGGCAGCACGGTGACCCACTGCCCGCCCCGAACCATCGCGGTCAGCGTCAGCGTGTTCAGCGCCGACATCCGCGCGGTGCCCGTCGCCTCACGCACAGCCTCGATCCGGTCCGACAGCTCGTTGCGCAAGACCTGCTGAGCGCCCAGATCGGCCAGCCGCAAGGGGGCGCTGCGTGTGGCCAGCGGATGATCCCGCGCCATGATCAACCCGAACGCGTCCGAGAAGAGCGGCACCGACCGCACCCCCCGCACCGGCCCCGCAGGCGCGGCAACGCCGATGTCGATCCGTCCCCGCGTCAGCGCCTCCAGGATACTAACCGAATCCATGTCGCGGATTTCCACCGAGACGCCGGGATGGCGGGCCAGGAACGCCCCCACGACCTGCGGAAAGATCATCCCCGCCACCGACGGCACCGCCGCCACCTGGATCAACCCCTGCGGCGCGGTGGCAAACCCCTCGATGGCGCGGATCGTGGCGTCGAACTGCTGCAATTCGCGCCGCGCCTGATCCAGCACATATTCGCCCAGGGGCGTCAGCCGGTTCTTGCGATCGGTTGCAAATAGGCGCTGGCCCAGATGCTCCTCCAACCCCTTCAGCGTCATCGAAATCGCCGAGGGGGTGCGCCCCAGCCGGGTCGCCGCCTCCGCCAAGGTGCCGCTTTCGGCGACAATGGCGAAGGCGCGCAGCATCTCGATCTTGATCGTCATCGGCTTCAAAATCCCTGAAATCCAACCCTGTCACTCCAATCTGGCTGACATATCCGCCCCCGTCCATCCGGCATATCGCCAGGCCCGCCCGACCGCGCTATATCTGGGGTCAACCAAGGGGGACGGCATGGGCAATTGCGATATCGGACTGGTGGGCCTGGGCACGATGGGGGCGGCGCTGGCGCTCAACATCGCGGAAAAGGGTTTCAACATCGCGGTCTGGAACCGCACCGGCGCGAAAACCGAAGCCTTCATGGAAGGGGCCGGGGCGCTTGCCGCGAGGATCACTCCGGCGCAAGAGCTGGCGGATCTGGTCGCCGCCCTCAAGCCCCCCCGCGCGATCATCCTGATGGTGCCCGCGGGCGACCCGGTCGATCAGCAGATCGCGGCCCTGCGCCCGCTTCTCGGCACTGACGACCTGATCATCGACGCGGGCAACGCCAATTTCCGCGACACGAACCGCCGCATGGCCGATCCCGGCGCGTTTCTCGGCATCGGTGTCTCGGGCGGCGAGGCGGGCGCGCGCCACGGCCCCTCGATCATGGGCGGCGGCGACCGCGCGCATTGGGACCGCGTCGCGCCGATCCTGACGGCCATCGCCGCCGACTATCATGGCATGCCGTGCGCCGCCTGGCTCGGGCCGGAAGGCGCGGGCCATTTCGTCAAGGCCGTCCATAACGGCATCGAATATGCCGACATGCAGATGATCGCCGAGATCTACGGGCTGATGCGCGACGGGCTTGGCCGCAGCGCGAACCAGATCGGCGATGTCTTCACCCGCTGGAACAGTGGTGCGCTGCAAAGCTACCTTGTCGAAATCTCCGGCCAGGTCGCCGCCGCCCATGACGCGGCCACGAACGGCCCGCTTCTCGATGTGATCGTTGATGCGGCGGGGCAGAAGGGCACCGGGCGCTGGACCGCGATCGAGGCGCAGCATCTGGGTGCGCCGATCCCCGCGATCGAGGCCGCCATCACCGCCCGCAACATCTCGGCCCGGCGCGAGGAAAGGCAGGCGGCAGAGGCCCTCTTCGGCCCCGCGCCAAAGCCCATCGACGCGGGCATATTGCAGGACAGCGTGATGGAAAAGGCCCTCATCGCGGGCAAGGTGCTGTGCTATTCCCAGGGGTTCGGAATGCTGGCCGCCGCCGCGCGGAGCTTCGGATGGACCATGCCTCTGCCAGAGGTCGCGCGGGTCTGGCGCGCAGGCTGCATCATCCGCTCGGCGATGCTCGACGACATGGCCGACGCGCTGACGGAAGACGCGGGCCGCACCCTGATGATGGCCCCGGTTTTTGCGGACCACCTGCGGGCCGGCCACGCCGCGCTGCGCACCCTCGTGGCCACCGCCGCCACGCATGGCATCGCGGTGCCCGCGCTCGCCTCGGCGCTGGCCTATTTCGACGCCATGCGCACCGCACGCGGCACCGCCAACATGATCCAGGGCCAGCGCGATTTCTTCGGCTTGCACGGCTTCGCGCGGCTGGACGATGGCAGCACCGGCCAGCACGGGCCATGGGCGGACGCGGAAAGCTGACAACCCTGTCAGAAATCGCGCCTCTGCGCCTCCGCCACGTCACGCAGAATTTCGTAAAACGTCAAGTGATGATCCAGGTAGTCCGTGTAAGGCGCGCCAAGTGCCGCGGCCTCCGCCACCGGGTCGCCCTCCCGCTCGGGCGGGCGGATTTGCCCTGAGGCCAGAACCTCGCCATGCCACTGCTGCACCGCCTCCCAGTCTGACGGCACCTGCCTGTCCCAGGACAGCGCTTCGGGCCGGTTCCGCAACCCGACATGCGCCCCATAGGCCCGCATGACGGCCTCAGGATCGCGGCGCAGATCGTCGGACAGGATCACCAGCGGCGTATGTCCGGCCTCTCTAAGGGTTTGATATAGAACCCATTCCGCCTCGATCCCCAGTTCCACGCTGGCAAAACCGGGGTCTTTCCTGGCATAGGACAGGATGCTTTCGGCGGGATGGCGCACCAGAAACGCATGGGTGATCGCATCGCGGAACTCTGCGTCATCCGGCAGCGTGTCCAGCACGTAATAGGCCATGTCCTTGAAGAAGACCGGCCCGCCCTCGGCCCGCCGCAGGATCATCTGGCGTGTGCCGACATAATCCGCCGGATGGTCGGGGTCAGGGCGGAAATCGGGAAAGCGGCGCGGCGCGCGGTTGAGGTAGTAATCATACATGAACGGTTCATGCAGCACGTCGAGGTCGCCGCGCTCCCGCATCACCCTCTCGAACGCGGTCGAGACCGAGCGGGGATGGCACCAAAGGGCAAATATCTTCATGAAATCAATCCTATGTCTCTGCCTTTTCAGGGTCAATCCGAACCCGGTTGATCGCGCCCGAAATGGCGGGCAAGCTGTCGGTCGAAGCGGAGGCATGACATGACAGAATTGAAGACGACCGCCGCCCGGATGGTGGCTGAGGCCCGCGCCCGGATCGAGGAGATCGACACCGCCGACCTGATCGCGCGGGCGGATGATCCCGACCTGGTTATCGTCGATATCCGCGATATTCGAGAGCGGAAACAAGGGCTTATCCCCGGATCGGTTCATGCCCCGCGCGGCATGCTGGAATTCTGGATCGACCCCGAAAGCCCCTATTTCCGCGAGGTGTTCGGCCAGGACAAGACCTATATCCTGCATTGCGCGGCGGGCTGGCGCTCGGCGCTGGCCACCGCGACGCTCAATGACATGGGCTTTGCCTGCGCCCATCTGCGCGACGGGTTCCAGGATTGGGAGGCGCAGGGCGGCCCCGTCGAGCGGCCCGAGGGTTAACGCAAGCCCCTCGTCGCCTTCTGCATCGCCGTGATCAAGGCATCACGCCGCGCCGACATCTCCGCTGGATTATCCTGTCCTTTCATGCCGTTGACCAACATGCGCGCCGTCTCCGCATCCAGGTGCGGCGTGCCCAGATCATCCCACCAACGGTTAAAGCTGTCGGCGTAGCGGGTGCAAAACTCCTCCAGCCCGCCCGCGCCCGCGCCGAGGTGAAACAGCGTCGTCGGCCCCATCGCGGCCCATCTGAGGCCGGGGCCCGCCCACATCGCCTTGTCCACATCCTCGACGCTGGCAACCCCCTCGCGCACCAGGTGAATCGCCTCGCGCCAGACCGCGGCCTGAAGCCGGTTGGCAACATGGCCCGGCACCTCTCGATTGACACGAATGGTAATCTTTCCAATGGTTTGGTAGAAGTCCTCCGCGCCCGAGATCGCCGCCGGATCGGTGCGGTCATTGCCCATCACCTCGACCAGCGGGATCAGGTGCGGCGGGTTGAACGGGTGCCCCAGAACGAAGCGGGCAGGGTCACGCCAGCCCACCTGCATTTCGGAAAGTGTCAGACCGGAGGCGGAGGAGGCCAGGATCGCCCCCGGTTTCAGATCCGCTTGGATTTCTGCGAAGAGCGCATGCTTCAGCTCCACCCGTTCCGGCACGCTTTCCTGAATGAAATCAGCATCTTGTACAGCAGTTTTCGCATCACGGTGAAAGCGGATCGCATCCGGATTCCCATGTTCCGCCAACCCCAACTCAACCAATGTCGGCCACGCCCGCGCGACATACTCCCGCAACGCCTTTTCCGCCCCCGGCGCCGGATCGTAGACTGCGACCGTCCGGCCCGAGGCCAGGAAAAGCGCCGTCCAACTGGCCCCGATCACACCCGCGCCGAGGCTGCAAACATGTTTGAAATCAGTCATCTAGAGCAATCCCGGCTGGATGGGGGAGGCCGCCGTCATGCCGCCATCCACGGTGAACATCTGGCCCGTTGCGAACGCCGCCTCGTCCGAGGCCAGCCACACCGCCATCGCGGCAATATCTTCCGGTCGCCCGAACCGCCGCACGGGATGGCGGGCCAACGCATCGGCCCGCGCCTTTTCCGGCTCGCGGGCCAGCGCAAACCCCGCCTCCAGCATCCCCGTCTCGATCCAGCCGGGACAGATCGCGTTGCAGCGGATGTCCGGCCCATGATCGACGGCGATGGAGCGTGTCAGCCCATGCACGAAGGCCTTTGACGCGTTATAAAGCGCCATCGACGGATCGGCGTGACGCCCCGAGATCGAGCCGATATTGACGATCGCGCCAGACCCCATCAGCGGGATGAAGGCGCGGCAGGTGTTGAACACCCCGCGCGCGTTTACGCCCATGACCGCGTCCCAATCGGCATCCGTGCTGTCGGTGACGGTCCTTTCCACCTGAACGCCTGCATTATTGACCAGAATATCAATCTTGCCAATGGTTTGTGCTACGTCGTTCACTTGATCCGGATCCGCCACATCAAGGCTCTGCCAAGCACAGGGCAGCCCGTCGGGGGCCGGTCCGCGCCCGCAGGTGATGACCTCGGCGCCTTCCGCCAGGAAGGCTTCGACGATGCCGCGCCCGATGCCCTGCCGTCCGCCGGTCACGAACGCCCGCTTGCCCGCGAGCCGGGTCAAAACGCCACCCGGTCGGCACCTTTCAGCGCCAGCCTTTCGCGGGCCTCGGCGGGGGTTGCCACGCGCAGCCCGAGGTTCTCGATGATCGACCGGATCCGCGTCACCTGCTGCGCGTTCGAGACCGCCAGTTCGCCCTTGCCGATATAGAGGCTGTCCTCCAGCCCGACCCGCAGATTGCCGCCCAACATTGCGCTTTGCGTGGCAAAGGGCATCTGGTGCCGCCCCGCCGCCAGCACCGACCATTCGTAGTTTTCCGGCCCGAAGAGGCGATCGGCGATCTTATGCATGTGCATCAGGTTCTCCAGGTCCGCGCCGACCCCGCCGAGGATGCCGAAGACCATCTGGATGAAGAAGGGCGGCCTGATAAGACCCTGATCGACAAAGAATTTCACGTTGTAGAGATGGCTGAGATCGTAGCATTCGAACTCGAACTTCGTGCCATGCGCTTCGCCCAGGGTCTTCAGCGCATATTCGATGGTGGCGAAGGTGTTGGGGAAGATGAAATCGCGCGTCATGCCGAGGAATTCGGGCTCCCAGTCATGTTGCCAATCCTTGTATTTCTCCAATAGCGGGAAGAGGCCGAAATTCATCGACCCCATGTTGAGCGAGGCCATTTCCGGCGAGGCATCGGTGGCCGCGCGCAGGCGCTCCTCCATGCTCATGCCAAGCCCCGCGCCCGTGCTCACGTTGATCACCGCGTCGGTGGATTGCTTGATGACCGGCAGGAATTTCTGGAACGTCTCGGTGCGCGGGTCGGGCTTGCCGGTTTCGGGGTCGCGGGCGTGCAGGTGGATGATCGACGCGCCCGCTTCCGCCGCCTCGATGCTGGCAGTGGCGATCTGGGCCGGTGTGATCGGCAGGTGCGGCGACATGGTGGGCGTGTGGATGCCGCCCGTGGGCGCGCAGGTGATGATGACGGATTTGGGCATGGATCCCTCCAATTTCGCAAGGCGTGGGCAGTTTGCCCACCGTTCACAATCGCATCTGCTGGACCTGCGCGGAAAGCCCGCCATCAAGCACCCAGAGCTGGCCGGACGCATAGCGCGCCTCGTCCGAGGCCAGCCAGGTCACGAGGTTGGCGATATCCTCGGGCGTGCCGTAGCTCCGCATCGGATGCACGTCACGCACGGCCTGTTGCAACTGGTCGATGGTCTTGCCGGCCGCGCCTGATCCGTCGCCCTCGAAAAAGCTCTGCAACATCGGCGTGTCGATATAGCCGGGGCAGATCGCGTTGACGCGGATGCCTTCGGGGCCGTGATCGCAGGCCATCGCACGGGTCAGGGCATGGACCGCGCCCTTGGTGGCGCAATAGGCGGCAAGGCCCGGATCGGCGATGAAGCCGTCATAGGAGCCGAAATTGATCAGGCTGGCAGTGGCGCCGTCCCTTGCTGCCTTGCGCAGCAGGGGCAGGGCGTGTTTCGAGGTCAGGAAGGTGCCGGTGACATTGACCGCGAAGCTGCGGTTCCATTCGTCCAGGCTGGTGTCCTCGATGGTCTTCTCGATCTCGATCCCCGCGGCGTTGACGAGGATGTCGAGCTTGCCCACCTGCGCCTCAATATGCGCCATCGCGGCCTTTACCGCTGCCTCATCGGCCACGTCCAGCGCGACGTATTGGCCATGGGCGGCGGCGCGGTCCAATGAGCCCGTGTCGCTCAGATCGCCCGCGAAGACCTGCGCGCCTTCCGCCTCGAAGCGGGCACAGATCGCGCGTCCGATACCGCCGCGCCCGCCCGTGACGAAGGCCGTCTTGCCCTTGAGCCTCATGGCGCCGCCGTGCCGTAGGCGTCAAGAACAAGACCGTGGAAATGGTGCACCGCGTGTTCGGATTTGCCCGATCCCTCGGGGTCATGCACGATGCGGCCCTGCTGGAACGCGGGCGTGGACATGCCGCGCTGCACGCTTTCGACAAGGCCGATATCCTCGGGCTGCAGCACCTCGTCGATATAGCGCATCGCGTCGACCTCCATCGGGTCGGGATCGGGCGTTTCCAGGTAGAAGTCGTAGGTTTCCAACGTCCTGTCCGGCCCGACGGGCACCACGTTCAGCACGATCATCGAGGAGCGGCCCGGATAGCGCATCAGGCAGGTCGTCGGCCAGAGCCACCAGACCGCATGGGTGCGCACGGTGGCATTCGACACGTCATAGGCGGAATTCGCGCCGGTCCCGGCCTCGGCCATGTGGCTGGAATAGATGCCGTATGTGGTGACCTTGTAGGTGTCCATGTCGACGAGGTCGCAGAAATCCTTATGCGCGGTCGGGCAGTGGTAACATTCGAGGAAGTTGTCGACGACGTTCTTCCAGTTCGACTTGATGTCATAGGTCAGGCGGCGGGCGAAGGTCAGGTTCTCTATGTCAGGCGCCCAATGGCGGATCTCGGTCTCCAGATTGCCCGCGACCTCCTGCAAGGGGGCCGCGTCGGGGTCGAGATTGACGAAGACGAAACCCGCGAATTCGGTGACCTTGACCTGATCGAGGCAGATGTCATTGGTGTCGAAATCCTCCAGCGCGTCCGTTTCCGGGGCGCGGACCAACTCGCCCGAGAGGCGATAGACCCAGGCGTGATAGGGGCACATGATGCGGCTGGTATTGCCCGCGCCCGTCAGCAGCATATGCGCGCGGTGCTTGCAGACATTGTAGAAGGCGCGCAGCAGGCCGTCCCCGGCACGGGTGATCACGATGGGCTGGCCCGCGATACCGGCGGTGACGTAATCGCCGGGAGTGCGCAGTTTCTCGACGTGACAGACCCATTGCCAGTGCTTTGCAAGAATGGCCTGCCGGTCGGCCTCGAACCAGGCATTATCGGTATAGGCATCGGCCTTCAATGACAGCGACCGGCGCGGGTCGGGGTCATAGCCGTGGCGGATTTGCGCGAATTGGCGGGGGGAGGGCAGGTCGGTCATGGCGTGGCCTCAAACTCATCTCTGGCGTGAGGATCGTCGCAGATCGGTCGTCGGACCAACCCTCGGTTCGACAGGAACGCAACCCGGTTGGACATCTCAACCGCCCTTGCGATGCATCGGCCAGGCGCGGAACTCGAACGGCACGCGGCCCTCGACCCGGTCCTGGCGCGGCGGCAGGCCGAAACGCTCCTTGTAGGCGCGGGAAAAATGCACCGGGCTGGCAAAGCCCGAGGCCAGCGCCACCTGTGCCAGCGCCATGTCGGTCTGCGTGACCAGCCCGCGCGCCCGGTCCAGCCTTATATCGCGGTAGTAGATCGACGGGGTCTTGCCGACATGCCCCTCGAACAGGCGGTTGAGCTGCCTGTGCGAGACGCGGGCCGCGCGGGCGATCTCGGCGATGGGGATCGGGGTTTCAAGATTGGCCTCCATCGCGGCGATGGCACGGCGCAGCGCGGTGGGGGTGACGCTGCCCGCGGGCTCGGACGCGCCCGCGTTCTGGGTGCTGCCGGGCGGGCGCAGGGATTGGTGAAACAGGTAGCGCGCGGCGGCATTGGCGGTCGCATCGCCATGCGTGCCGCGCAGGATGTTGAGGGCGAAATCCACCGAGGCGCTGCCGCCCGCGCAGGTGATCCGGTTGCCGTCGAAGACGAACAGATCCTCGCTGACCTCGACCTCGGGGAAGGTTTCGCCAAACGCGTCGATATGTTCGTAATGCACCGTGGCGCGGCGGTCCTTGAGCAGGCCGGCACGCGCCAGGATGAAGGCCCCGGTATCCAGCGCGCCAAGCGTGCTGCCGGAATGCGCCCATTGCCAGAGCTGCGCGTGCAGGCGCGAGGAGCGGTGCTGTTCGGGCGTCCAGCTGGAGGAGACGATAACGATATCGAAGCGGTGCTCCGGCAGGTCGTTCAGCGCCACCGTCTCGACCTGCATCCCATTGCTGGCGGTGCAGGCGCCACCGGACGCCGAAACAAGCGTCCAGTCGTAAAGGCCGCGCCCCTCAAGATAATTCGCGGCGCGGAACGGGTCGATGAAGCCCGCCGTGGCCCCTAGGTTGAAATAGGGGGTCACGAGGATCAGCAGGTGCAGGGTCTTGTCCGGTCGCGTGTGGTTCATTTCCCGTCCATTCGGGATCAGGAAAGCACAGAAACCGGCCGTTGCCTAGACGGTCCCGTTCCGCGCCAGCACGTCCAGCCCTTGTGTCTTGAGGTAATGCAGCAGGTCGATGAAGACCCAGTTTTCCGCCAGCTTGTCGCCGCGCCGCCGGTAGATGTCGATGACGCGAAACTCGCCCGCCGTGGTGCTGGCAGGCAGGCCCATGAAGCCGCCCGTGGGGATCGCGGTGAAATTGGGCCAGCCGAAGAAGCCGCCGTAATGCCCTTCGGCCAGTCGGGCGAGGTGGCGGGTCCTGGAGCGTTCGGTGAAGCCCGCCCGGAATGGCCCGGAATGCTGGCGGGCGTAGCGCGCGATGGTGTAGCTTGCGCCGATGCCCGCAGGCCCCCACCAGAGCATGTCGTCATGCCAGGTCTGCGCCAGTTCCTCCTCAAGCGGCAGCCCGGATTTCCAGGTGCCGAGGTCATTGATCATCGCGTTGATCACGGCCAGCGTCTTGTCGCCCGCGCCCGGATCCTGCGGTCCGGTCAGCAGCCCGTCATGGGGGCGCGGCCCCGGCTGGACCAGATGCGCGGCGGTTTGCGGCGGGAACGGGTTCTGCCCCGCCTGCATCATCAGGTGGGGGATGTCGAAAAACGCGGCGGTCTCCTTGATCTTGCCCCCCTCGACCCGGTGGAAATCGCAATAGCGCAGCATGGTCAGCCGCCCCGAG
This sequence comes from Alterinioella nitratireducens, assembly GCF_013155465.1. Classification (GTDB taxonomy): domain Bacteria; phylum Pseudomonadota; class Alphaproteobacteria; order Rhodobacterales; family Rhodobacteraceae; genus Alterinioella; species Alterinioella nitratireducens. The sequence goes on from NZ_JABJVX010000001.1 coordinate 147,955, forward strand.
GGCCGGATGCCGAGCCAGGGCGCATCGAAGAGGCCCATCAGATGGCCCATGGACACGACCCAGACCGACGCGCCGCCATCGAGGCTGTTGGCCCCGGCAAAGAACACGTCCATGCGGCGCTGGATATGGGTGAGCGACCCGCGCAACCCGTCCCAGAACCGGCTTCCCACGGCCTCGGCCCCGGTGATCCGGTCGAACGGGTGCATGCCGCGCCACAGGTAATCGGGCGCGGTAAAACGGGCGAGGGTGTCGGCGGCGGCGTCCGCCGGGGCGGCCTCCAGCGCCTCCTGGCAGGCCAGAACCAGGTCCTTTGCGGCTTGGATGTCTTGCATGGTGCCTCACGTGGAGCGAATCGCCCGGACGGTGCGGGCATGGCCGGATTAAGCACCGGATCGCCGTGATTTGCAAACGTATGCAATTTCTGCTTGCCATTCCCTCGACGCCCCGCTTACCATCCTCGCAAACGTATTCAAAACCGAGGAGTCGGAGGTCATGTGGTGGCGAGGGCAAGGGCCGTTGGCAGGCCGTCTGTTCAAGGCAAGGGCCGTGTGGGAGGCCGGGGAATGACCGACCGCCACACGCATCACAAGGCGCTGCTGGAGCCGCTGCGCGCGGCACTTTACGACTTCGACGAGGCCAGCGCGCGCCGGGCCTTGCAGGCGGTCGCGCCCGATGCGCTTTTCCGTCATTGCCACCCGTTCGGCGACATTCAGGGGGCGGATGGCTTCTTTGACGCGGCCTTTGCGCCCCTGGCCCGCGCCTGGCCCGATCTCGAGCGGCGCGATTACATCGTCATGGCGGGGCCGGATGAACACGGCGCCGATTGGGTCGGCTGTGGCGGGTTCTATACCGGCACGTTCAAGCGCCCCTGGATGGATATTCCGCCCACGGGCCATATCGTCACCATGCGCTTTGCGGAGTTTTACCGCCTCGAAGACGGCAAGGTTGTCGAGGTCCAGGCCATCTGGGACATCCCCGAGGTGATGATGCAGGCAGGTGCCTGGCCGCTCGCCCCTTCGCTCGGGCGTGAGGTCCTGGTGCCGGGACCGGCAACGCCCGACGGGATCGTGCCGGGGCCTTATGACGAGGCCGAGGGCGCGGCCTCCTGCGCGTTGATCATCGACATGCTGGAGCATCTCAAGCGCCACCCGAGCCAGGGCGGGCCGGAGGTCATGGAGATGCCGAAATTCTGGCATCCGAAAATGAACTGGTACGGGCCTGCGGGGATCGGATCGGGCCGGGGCATCAAGGGCTTCCGCGACTGGCACCAGATCCCCTTTCTGGCCGGAATGCCCGACCGGGGGCAATACCTGGACGAGATCACCTATCATTTCTTCGGCGACCGCAACTATGCCGCCGTCACAGGCTGGCCCAACATGATGCAGACCATCACCGCGCCGGGCTGGTTGGGGATTGCACCCTCGGGGCAGAAGGTCTCGATGCGCAGCCTCGATTTCTGGCGCATCGAAGGCGGTTTGATCCGCGAGAACTGGGTGCTGGTGGACCTTCTGCACATGTATGACCAGATCGGCGTCGATCCCTTCGCCCGGATGCGTGAATTCAACAAGGCGCGCATGGGCTTTGACGATGAAACGGGGCGCGCGGCATGAGCCTTGTCCTGCATGGCAGAGCAACGTCATCGAACGTGCAAGCCGTCATGTGGGGGCTTGCCGAACTCGGCCTGGATGTCGAGCGGCGCGATGTCGGGGGGCGGTTCGGGGGCAATGAAACACCAGAATATCGCAAGATGAATCCCATGGGCCTGATCCCGGTCTTGCAGGATGGAGAGGTCGCGTTGTTCGAAAGCGCGGCGATCCTGCGTTACCTGGATCGGCGCTATGGTCAGGGGCGGTTGTCGACCGACGATCCGCGTGGCGACAGTTGGGCGGAATGGGCCAAGCACACGATGTGCCGCACCTTCACATTGCAGGTTTTCTGGGGCTTCTACCGCACCCCCGAGGCGGATCGCGACATGGCGGCGGTCATCGCGGCGCTGCGCCGGTTCGAGGCGCTTGCGGCTTTGGCCATGGCGCAGCGCGGCGCCGACGCATGGCTGATGGGCAACCGGTTCTCGCTTGCGGATATCTGGGTCGGGCACGTGCTGTATCGTTATTTCACGCTCGATCTGCCACGCCAGCCGCCGGATGGGCTGAGGGCGTATTACGACGCGCTGCAACAGCGACGGGTCTATTGTGATCATGTCATGATCGACTATTCCGAATTGAAAGGACGGCTTTCGTTTTGACCAGACTTCCCCGCACCCCCTCGTTCCGCCTCGACGGCAAGCGCGCGCTGGTGACCGGCGCATCCTCCGGCATCGGCCAGGGCTGTGCCGTGGCGCTGGCCGAGGCGGGGGCGCATGTGGTCTGCGCCGCGCGCGGGGTCGAGAAGCTGCAAGCCACGGTTGACGCGATGGCGGCAGAGGGCTGGTCGGCCGAGGCGCTGGCGCTGGATATGGCCGATCTGGACGCGCTCAGCGATGCGATGACGGGCCAGGCCCCGTTCGACGTGGTGGTGAACTCTGCCGGAATGGCGCGGCACGGGCCCGCGCTGGAGACCACGCCCGAGGATTACGACGCGGTGATGGATCTGGACCTGCGCGCGGCCTATTTCCTGTCCGCCGGTGCCGCGAAGGGGATGCAGGCGGCGGGGCTGCGCGGCTCGATCATCCATATCTCCAGCCAGATGGGCCATGTCGGCGGCATTGACCGCGCGGTCTATTGCGCGGCGAAACACGGGCTGGAGGGGATGATCAAGGCGATGGCGGTGGAATGGGGGCCGATGGGCATCCGCGTCAACACGATCTGCCCCACCTTCATCCGAACGCCGCTGGCGCAGGTCACGCTGGACAACCCCGAGCGCGCCAAGTGGATCACCGACAAGATCAAACTGGGTCGCGTCGGCGAGGTCGAGGATATCATGGGCGCGGTGGCCTACCTGGCCAGCGATGCCTCGGCCATGGTCACGGGCACGGCGCTCCTGATCGACGGCGGATGGACGGCCGAGTGATGGCGGGCAAGGTCACATCCCTGCAGGTGGCCGCCCGCGCAGGCGTCAGCCAGAGCGCGGTCAGCCGGGTCTTCACGCCCGGTGCCTCGGTGTCCCAGAAGACCGCCGAGAAGGTGCGCAAGGCGGCCGAGGAACTGGGCTACCGGCCCAATGTCCTGGCCCGCGCCATGGTGTCGGGCAAAAGCCGGATCATCGGGTTGGTGGTGGCCTACCTGGAAAACTACTTCTACCCCGAGGCGCTGGAGAAGCTGTCCAACGCGTTGCAGGCGCGCGGCTATCACGTGCTGATCTTCATGGCCTCGCAGAACGCGGGCAATCTGGACGATGTGATGTCCGAGATCCTGGATTACCAGGTCGACGGCATCGTCATCGCCTCGGTCTCGCTGTCCTCGGACGTGGCCGAGCGCTGCCAGTCGGCGGGCGTGCCCGTGGTGCTGTTCAACCGCAGCCAGGATATCGAGGGGATCACGTCGATTTCCTCGGACAATGTTGCCGGCGGGCGCAAGGTGGCCGAGTTCCTGATGGCGGGCGGGCATCGGCGCATCGGCTATATCGCCGGGTGGGAGGGCGCCTCGACCCAACGCGACCGCGAGGCGGGGTTCACCGCCGCGTTGCACGACTCCGGACAGCAGGTGTTTTCCCGCGAGGTCGGGGATTTCGACACCGCCCGCGCCCGTGAGGCCGCCCGCGCCATGTTCGACAAGCCCGCGGATCGACGCCCCGATGCGGTTTTCGTCGCCAATGACCACATGGCCTTCGCGGTGATGGATGTGCTGCGGTTCGAGCTTGGCATCGCGGTGCCGGGTGAGGTCTCGGTGGTCGGCTATGACGACGTGCCGCCCGCCGCCTGGCCCGCCTACAACCTGACCACCGTGCGCCAGCGCGCCAACCTGATGGTGGGTGAAACCGTCGCGGCGCTGATGGACCATATCGACACGCCCCAGACCGCCCGCCCGCGCCGGGTGGCGATCGACGGCCCCCTCATCCTGCGCGGCTCGGCCCGCAGCCCGATCGACAAAGGATAGAAGAAATGCAAGGTTTCGACCCCAAGTTCAGCGATTTCCCCGACTACATCATCGGCATCACCAAGGAGATCTGGGAGGATCGCGGCATCGCCACGCTGCACCAGTATTACGGCGATGAGATCGTGGTGCGCAGCCCGGCCTCGGTGGTGATCGGCAACCAGAATGTCATCGGGGCCACCATGGCGACGCTGGCCGAGTTCCCGGACCGGGAATTGTTGGGCGAGGATGTGATCTGGTCGGGCACGCCCGAGGAGGGGATGCTGTCCTCGCACCGCATCATCTCGACCGCGACGCACGCGCGCGACGGCATGTATGGCACGGCGACGGGCAGGAAGCTGCAATACCGCATCCTGGCCGATTGCCATGCGATCAACAACCAGATCAACGATGAATGGCTGATCCGCGACCAGGGCGCCATCGTGCGCCAGATGGGGTGGGAGCCGAGGGCCTATGCCGCCGACCTCATCGCGCGCGAAGGGGGGCCGGAGAAATGCGTCCAACCGCTGACGCCCGCCAATGATGTCGCGGGCCCCTACAAGGGCCGGGGCAACGACAATGAATGGGGCGCGCGCTATGCCGGTATCCTGACCCGGATCATGGGCGCGGACATGGCCACGATCGAACGCGACTATGACCGCGCCGTGCAGACGGAATACCCGGGCGGCGTCACTGGCCATGGGTGGGGCGCGGTCGATCAGTTCTGGATGGGCCTGCGCGCGGCCTTTCCGGGGGCGGCGTTCAGGATCGAACACCAGATCGGCCGGGACGACCCCAACATGTGCCCGCGCGCCGCGATCCGCTGGTCGCTGCATGGCAAGCACACCGGCTGGGGCGCGTTTGGCGTGCCGACCGGCGCCGAGGTCTATATCCTGGGCATCAGCCATGCCGAGTTCGGCGAGGTGATCGGCGGCCAGGTGAGCTTGCGCCGGGAATTCACGCTGTTCGACGAAACCTCGGTCTGGAAACAGATGCTGCTGCAAGGGGCCGCGCAGTGATCCATCAGCAACGCGAACCTGTCAGACGCCTGCACGTGGCGCTTCAGGCGCGGCGGGCCGAGCGGCTCAATCCGCATCCGCCGGGGGGCTGACTTTCTTGCAAGAAAGTCAGGCGATCCTTCGAAGGATCGCACCCCTCCCGACCCAATAAAGGACCAATCCCATGACCCCTTCCGAAATGGAATCCCGCATCGTTCGCTACGGCGAGCTTCACCCCTGCAAGACCGCCTTCATCGACGCCCACACACCGGGCAGCGACCAGAAGGAGAACTTCACCATCATCGGCGGCGGCGTCTCCGAGAGCCCCGACCAGCATGTCCACATCACCATCCCGCACGGCTTCAACATCGGCGCGGCGGGCCAGCCGCCGAAATGCCGCAACTCGATGCACAACCACCGCACGGCGGAGGTGTTCTTTGTCCTCAAGGGCCGCTGGCGCTTCTTCTGGGGCGAGAAGGGCGACGCGGGCGAGGTCATCCTGGAAGAGGGCGACATCTTCAACATCCCCACCAACATCTTCCGCGGCTTCGAGAATATCGGCACCGATTACGGGATGATCATGGCCATTCTCGGCGGCGACGATGCCGGCGGCGGTGTTATCTGGGCACCGCATGTGATCGAGGATGCCAAGGCCCATGGCCTGATCCTTGGCGAGAATGGCAAGCTCTACGACAGCAAGAAGGGCGAGCGCCTGCCCGAGGGCGTGAAGCCGATGCCGCTCCTGTCGAAGGAGGAACTGGCCAAGGTCGATTGCCCGAGCGCCATGGACGTGATCGGCGGCTATGTGCGCCGCTATCTCGACATGGTGGCGCTGGCGGAGGAAAAGCCCGTCAAGGTGATCGGCGCGGAGGGCCTCATTCGCGACAAGCCGGGCTTCGAGGTCGATTTTCTGACCCGCGCCAGCGCGACGCAGGAGAAGCATGAGCATGACAAGCCCTCGGTCCTGATGCCGGTGAAAGGCCATTGGCGCGTGGACTGGGACGGCGGCAGCGCCACGCTCGCCCCCGGCGACACGATGTCGGTGCCCGAGGGCCTGGCACATTCCGTCGTGCCCTCGATGACCGGCGAGGCCGCGCTTTTCCACGTCATCGCCACGGACGATGCGGCGGGACCGACCTGGAAGGGGTGAGCGGTGATGCGCATCCTCACAGGCTTTGCCGCGCTTGTCGGCCTCAGCATGCTGGTCGCCGGGGTCACCTCGGGTGCGTCTGCATCGCTCTGGGGCGGGCTGGCGGTGGCAGGCGTTGCGGGGGCGCTTTTCTGGCGCAGCTTGCGCAACCCGGAGGTCACGCGAAAGATGGGCAGCTTCGCCCAGGTGACATTCGCGATGCAGCCCGGCCCCGGCGTTTCGGGGCCGGGCACCTACGCCCGCGTTGCCACCCCTCAAGGGAACGCGTGGGATGTGGCGCTGGACCGGCTGCCGGTGCGTGAGGATATGGATGCCTATGACATCGCGCATCGAGGGTGGGTCTGGCTTGCCCCGGGCGGCTTGCCCGAAAAGGTCCGCATCGACTATGGCACGACCTGGAAGAGCTGGCCGGTTCTGAAAGCCACCGAGACGAAAGGACAGATGAAATGACGAAACTCCTCGCAACCCATGTCGGATCGCTGCCGCGCAGCCAAGAGGTGGTCGATTTCATCTTCGCCCGCGAGAACGGCACCGAATACGACCCCGCCGCTTTCGACGCCTGCATGACGGCGGCGGTCTCCGAGACCGTGCGCAAACAGGTCGAGGCGGGGATCGACATCGTCAGCGATGGCGAGACCTCGAAGATCTCCTACGCCACCTACGTAAAGGATCGCTATACCGGCTTCTCGGGCGACAGCCCCCGCAACGCGCCCGCCGATCTCAAGATGTTCCCGAGCTTCCTGCAACGGCTGGCCGACGATGGTGGCACGCCACAATATGCCCGTCCGATGTGCACCGGCGAGGTGCGATCGAAGGGGCAGGGGGAATTGCAGAAGGACATCGACAACCTCAAGGCGGCTATGACTGACCATGGCGCGACACGCGGTTTCATGAACGCGGCCTCGCCGGGGGTGATCTCGCTCTTCCTGCAAAACGACCATTACAAGACGCGCGGGGCTTATCTGGCGGCACTCGCCGATGCGATGAAGGCGGAATACGAGACCATCGTGGCGGCGGGGCTGGACCTGCAACTGGACTGCCCCGACCTGGCGCTGTCGCGGCACATGCTGTTCAATGATCTCAGCGATGCCGAGTTTGTCCATGTCGCGAATGATCATGTCGCGGCGCTGAATCACGCGCTTGCCGACGTGCCGCAGGAGAAGGTGCGCATCCATATCTGCTGGGGCAATTACGAGGGGCCGCATTGCTGCGATATCCCGATGGACAAGGTGTTCTCGACGCTGATGTCGGCCAAGGCGCAATACCTGCTCTTCGAAACCTCGAACCCGCGCCATGCGCATGAATGGACCGTGTTCCGCGACCGCCGCGCCGAGATCCCCGATGACAAGATCCTGGTGCCGGGGGTCGTGGATACGACGACGAATTTCATCGAACATCCGGAGGTCGTGGCGCAACGCATCGAACGATTTGCGGGGATCGTCGGCAAGGAGCGGGTGATCGCAGGCAGCGATTGCGGCTTCGGCACCTTCGCGGGCTTCGGGGCGGTCGATCCCGCCATCGCCTATGCCAAGCTGGCGGCCCTGTCGGAGGGTGCGGCGCGGGCGGATGCACGGCTGTGACACCGCTTGTGATGCTACCGGGGATGATGTGCGACGCGCGCCTCTTCGGCCCGCAGATCGAGGCATTGTCCGGCACCTACCCGCTGATGACCCTGCCCATCGGCGGCAAGGATACGATGGTCGAACTGGCGCGCGAGGTGCTGGCCGTCGCGCCACCGCGCTTTGCACTCCTGGGGTTGTCCATGGGCGGGATCGTGGCGATGGAGATCTTGCGCCAGGCGCCCGCGCGAGTGGATCGGCTGGCGCTTCTGGACACCAATCCGCGTGCCGAGACCGAGGAGAAGCGGGCGGGCCGCACGCCGCAGATGGAGGCGGCGGCGCGAGGCGGTCTGGCCCGGATCATGCGCGACGAGATGAAGCCCAATTACCTGGCCGATGGCCCCCGCCGGGGCGCGATCCTCGACCTCTGCATGGCGATGGCGCTGGATCTGGGCCCGGATGTCTTCATCCACCAGTCCCGCGCGCTGCGCGACCGGGTCGACCAGTCCGAGGTGCTGCGCGCCTACAAGGGTCGGGCGCTGGTGCTGTGCGGGCGCGAGGATACGCTCTGCCCGATCGAGCGGCACGACTACATGCACGGGCTGCTGTCGGGCAGCCAGTTGCAGATCATCGAGAACGCCGGGCACCTGCCCACCCTGGAACAACCCGAACTGACAATAGCGGCCATCCGCCGCTGGATGGAGGCCTGATGGACACGACACTTCTGGACCTTTTGCGCAAGGTCGATACCCCCACCGTCTGCAATGCCATCGAGGTGGTGCAGGGCAAGCGCGGGTTCGACCGGTTCACCCGTGGCACGATGGTGTGCTCGGCGCCGGGCGAGGCGATGGTGGGCTATGCCCGCACCGCGCGGATCGCGGCACTGGCCCCGCCGACAGAGGCCCCGGACGTGATCCGCACCCGTCGGATGGCCTATTACCGCTACATGTCGGAGGGCCCGCGCCCCGGCGTGGCGGTGGTCGAGGATCTGGACGGGGCCGCCGCGATCGGGGCCTATTGGGGCGAGATCAACACGACGATCCACAAGGGGTTCGGCCTGTCGGGTGCGCTGACCAACGGCGTCATGCGGGACTTGGGCGACCTGCCCGAGGGGTTTCCCGTGGTGGCGGGATCAATCGGCCCGAGCCACGGGTTCGTGCATGTGCGCGATCTGGATTGCGAGGTGCGGATTTTCGGCCTCTCCGTGCGCCCCGGCGAGTTGATCCATGCCGACCGCCACGGCGCGTTGGTCATTCCGGAGGGTGTCGTCGGGGGCTTGCGGGCGGGGATCGAAAGCCTTCTGGCGACCGAGAAGATCGTGCTGGACCCGGCGCGGGCGGACGGGTTCGACTTCGCCGCGTTCGAGGCCGCCTGGGCGGCGTTCGAGAAGGCGCGCACCTGACCAGATTGAAAACCCTGGCGGGTTTGCTCCATTTTTTTGGTGCCTCCGGCGGGGATATTTCCGGAACAAAGAAGCATCAGGTGGCAAGATCGGCCAGCGCGGGTGGTCTGGGGCCGCCGGTGGCCCAATCCAGAAGCTCGACCGTGTGGACGATGGGAATCTCGGTGGCCGAACCGATCTGCATCATGCAGCCGATATTGCCGGCGGCGATGATCTGCGGGTCGGTGGCCTGGAGCGTCTCCACCTTGCGGGTCTTGAGCTGGCCCGAGATCTCGGGTTGCAGCAGGTTGTAGGTGCCCGCCGAGCCGCAGCATAAGTGCGCGTCGCGCGGCTCGACCACGGTGAAGCCCGCCTTTTTGAGCAGCGCCTTGGGGTGGGTGGTGATCTTCTGCCCGTGTTGCAGGGAACAGGCGGCGTGATAGGCGACGCGCAGGGTCGGCGCCCGGGGCTGGAGGTCGAGACCGGCCAGAAGCTCGGTGATGTCCTGCGCGATGGCCGAGACGCGGGCGGCATCATCGGCCAGATCGGTGGTGCGGAACATGTGGCCGTAATCCTTCACCGTGGTGCCGCAGCCCGAGGTGTTGATGACGATGGCGTCGAGCCCTTCGCCGTCGATCTCGGCCACCCAGGCAAGGATGTTCCTGGCCGCCGTGGCATGCGCCTCATCGGTCTTGCCCATGTGATGGGTCAGCGCCCCGCAGCAGCCCGCGCCGCGCGCAACCACGACCTCGCAACCGTGGCGGCGCAGGATGCGGATGGTGGCGTCGTTGATATCGGTGTTGAGCGCCTTCTGCGCGCAGCCCGTCATCAGGGCGACGCGGGCCTTGCGGGGGCCTGCGGCGGGAAAGACCTGCGCGTCGTCATTGCGGCTGACCGGCGGGATGGTCTTGGGCGCCATCGCCAGCATCGCGCGCAGGCGGGCGTCGGGGATCAGGCGGGCGAAGGGCCTGGCCAGTTTGGCCCCGGCCAGGGCCGCGCGGAATCTGTAGGGGTAGGGCAGGATGCGCGCCAGCGTCCAGCGCAGCAGGCGGTCCAACAGGGGGCGTTTGTAATTCGCCTCGATATAGGTGCGGGCGTGGTCGACCAGGTGCATGTAATGCACGCCCGAGGGGCAGGTCGTCATGCAGGCAAGGCAGGACAGGCAGCGGTCGATATGCTTGACCGTCTTCGGGTCCGGCACGCGGCTGTTCTCCAGCATGTCCTTCATCAGGTAGATGCGGCCGCGCGGGCTGTCGAGCTCATCGCCGAGCACCTGGTAGGTGGGGCAGGTCGCGGTGCAGAAGCCGCAATGCACGCAGGCGCGCAGGATCTCGTTGGCGCGCGCGGTGCCGGGGTCTTGCAGTTGGGCATCGGTGAAATTGGTTTGCATGGGATCAGCCCATCAGGCCGGGGTTGAGGATGTGATCGGGGTCGAACCTGGCGCGCAGGCCCTCGGAGATCCTGGCCAGCGCCGGGGCCTGCGGCTGAAAGACGGGCGTGCTGCGGCGCAGGTCTTCGGGCGCGCGGATCAAGGTGGCGTGGCCACCATACGGGGCGAGCGCGTCGCGGATCACCGGGGCCGGGTCGGCGTGGTGGGCGGGCACCGAAAGCCAGATCAACCCGCCGCCCCAGTCCAGGCTGGCCTCCGCCCCAAGACGGTCGTGCAAATGCGAGGTCAGCGGGGCCGCGTCGGTGGGTTTGAGGGATAGTCGCCAGAGCGTGTCGTCGCGGCCCTGGAACGCCGTCAGATCGCGGATATCACGCCAGAGCGCTGCGTGGCCTGCGCCCTCGATCCGGTCGCTGTCGAGGTCGCGGAACCGGGCCTGCAATTGCGTGGCGCGGTTCCGGACCTGCAAATCGAACCCCTCCAGCCGCAGATAAGCCGTGCCGTTCTGCCAGGCCGCGCCGGAAACCTCGTAGGGCGTGCCGAGGGCGGCGCAGAAGAGGTCGGTGGCCTGCGCCACGGTCAGACCGGGAAAGGCGAGGGTGCAGGCGGTCTCGGGGCGCGGCAGGGTCTTCAGCGACACTTCGGTCAGGATGCCGAGCGTGCCATAGGCGCCACACATCAGTTTCGCGAGGTCCAGCCCGGTGACGTTCTTCATCACCCGCCCGCCATTCTTCAGCACCTCGCCGCGCCCGTTGACGAAGCGCACGCCCAGAAGATGATCGCGGCAGGCGCCAACAGCCAACCGGCGCGGGCCGGAGATGGCGGCGGCGACCATACCGCCCACGGTCGGCGTTCCGTTCGAGCCAAGGAGGCCGCGATGGTCCATCGGCTCGAAGGCCAAGTGCTGGTTCTCAGTGGCGAGGGCCGACGTGACCTCGTCCAGCGGCGTGCCCGCGCGCACCACCATGTTGAGGCTGCCGGGCTCATAGAGCGTGATGCCGGTCAGGCGATCCGTTGAGAGGGTGGTGTCGGTCTCGATGGCCTGGCCGATGACGCTGCGGGTGCCGCCGCCCCGGATGCGCAGGCGGGTATGGCTCGCCGCAGCATCTGCGACGGTTTCGGCCAGTTCGGCCTCATTGGCGGGGGTGAGGAGGGCGCTCATGCAAGGCCCTCCCGTCGGGTCAGTTCCGGGAGGCGACGTTCCAGGCACCTTCGTGCCAGCCCATCGCGGGGGGCAGGATGCCCGTAGAGAGCAGGCAGGGCGGCGCTGCGTCGGGGCCGGAGGAAAGGCCCGACAGAACGCCCCGTGCGGGAGGGGGCGCTGGCAGGACAGGGGTGCCCGCCTCGATCCGCTCCAGCGCGGCGTCGAGAGAGAGGGGGGCGGGCAGGTCGTTCACATGCGGCGTCAGGTCGATCTGCGGGGCGACCGGCATGGGCATGGTGACGCCCCAGGAGGCAAGGGCGGGGACGGTGGTTGCGATCAGGGCAAGGGCTGCGATGACGGTACGCAGCGGATGGGAAAAGAGCTTGGTCATGCAAAAGTCCTTTGGCATTCAATGCCCAGCAAAAGGCGGGAGGGATGCCATGACCATAGCCCAATAAGTGTGCAAATGACAATAACAACTGTCGCCCCTTCATGCCCCGCATGTCCGATAGGTCCGGATCACCCTGTGCAAACCCTTGATTTCATGCCCGGTTCCGCCGTGTTTCGCTGGCCGGAAGCGGAAAGACCTTGGTGGGGTTCAGGCGCCAGTTCGGGTCGAACACATCCTTGACCTGCATCTGCATTTCCAGGTCCGATTCGGAAAACTGGTTCCCCATCAGGTCGCGTTTCTCGATCCCCACGCCATGTTCGCCGGTCAGGCAGCCGCCCATCTCGACGCAGAGGCGCAGGATCTCGGCCCCGAGTGCCTCGGCCCGTTCCAGGTCGCCCGCCGTGTTGGCGTTGTAGAGGATCAGTGGGTGCATGTTGCCGTCGCCCGCGTGAAACACATTGGCCACGCGCAGCCCGTGCTCGGCGGCCAGATCGCCGATGCCCCTGAGGGTCCGGGGCAGGGCCGAGACCGGCACGGTGCCATCCAGGCACATGTAATCGTTGACCTGCCCCATCGCCCCGAAGGCCGATTTGCGGCCCTTCCAGATCGCGGCGCTTTCCTCAAGGCTTTCGCTCACGCGCATCTCGACCGGGTCCAGCGACTGCGCGATGGCGGTGATCTTGCCCAGTTGATCCTCGATCTCGGCCTCGGAACCTTCGACCTCGACGATCAGCAGCGCCTCGCAGATCGGGTATCCGGCATGGGCGAAATTCTCGACCACCTCGATGCAGGGCCGGTCCATGTATTCGATGGCCACGGGCAGGAGGCCCGATTTGATGATGTCGGCCACGCATTGCCCCGCGACCTCGGCGCTGTCATAGCCGATCATGACGGGCCGCGCGCCCTCGGGCTTGGGCAAGATGCGCAGGGTGGCTTCCGTCACGACCGCCAACTGCCCCTCTGAGCCGCAAATGAGGCCGAGCAGGTCCAGCCCGCCCGCCTCCATCTGTGCGCCGCCAAGCTCGACGATCTCGCCATCCGCCAGCACCATGCGCACGCCCAGAAGGTTGTTAGTGGTCACGCCGTATTTCAGGCAATGCGCGCCGCCCGAGTTCATCGCGATATTGCCCGCGATGGCGCAGGCCAACTGGCTGGAGGGGTCGGGCGCGTAGAAGAACCCGTCGGCATCGACATGTGCGGAGACGGAGAGGTTGGTCACCCCCGTCTGAACCCGGATGAAGCGGTTGGGATAGTCGACCTCCAGCACGTCGCGCAGCCGCGCGGTGCCCAGGATGACGCTGTCGGCCGTGGGCAGCGCACCGCCCGCCAGCGAGGTTCCGGCCCCGCGCGGCACAACCGGCACACCCATCTGGTGGCAGACCCGCATCACGGCGGCGACGCCTTCGGTCGTGCGCGGCAGGGTCACGGCCAGCGGGGGGCAGCGATAGGCGGTCAGCGCGTCGCATTCATAGGCCCGCGTTTCGACCGGGTCCGAGATCACGTCCTCCGCGCCGATGGCCTCGGCCAGGGCGGCCACGATCTGGTCCTTGCGGGACAGGATCGACGCGTCGGGGGCGGGCATGGCGATGGTGGACATGGGCGGCAGGCTCCTCCTTGTCCGCGAGTCAGTCGGTTTCGGAAAGACTAGCCGATATTGGTCAGAAAATCTAACCAAAAATGATAGGTGCGTCAGACCCCCAGGTAGCGGTCGGTGATCTCGGGGGTCAGGGCGGTGAAACCGTCGCTCCAGACGGTCGCGCCTTTCTCGATGATCACACCGCGATCGGCGATGCGGGCAAGCTCGGCCAGGGATTTGTCGACCACAAGGATCGCCAGCCCGCTGTCACGTTTCAGCCGCGCGATGGCCTCCCAGATTTCCTGCCGCACCAGCGGGGCCAGCCCTTCCGTCGCTTCGTCGAGGATCAGGAGGCGCGGGTTGGTCATCAGGGCGCGACCGATGGCCAGCATCTGCTGTTCCCCGCCCGATAGCGAGGCCGCGATCTGCCCCTCGCGCTCGGCGAGGCGCGGGAATAGCGCTGTGACGGTGGCGAAATCCCAGGTGCCGGGGCGGGCGGCGGCGATCAGGTTTTCCCGCACCGTCAGGGGGCCGAAACAGCGCCGCCCCTCGGGCACCAGCCCCAGACCCATCCGCGCGGCACGGTAGGACGGCACGTTGGCCATGTCGCGGCCATCGAGCCGTAACCGGCCCCCGTGATAGGGCAAGAGCCGACAGATCACCTTGATCGTGGTCGATTTGCCCATCCCGTTGCGCCCCATCAACGCCAGAACCTCGCCAGGATCGAGCGCAAGGCTTATATCGAAGAGCGCCTGCGAGGGGCCGTAGGAGGCGGCGACGTGATCGAGTTCCAGAAGGCTCACGGGCTGGCCTCCTCGCCCAAATAGGCGCGGCGGACATCCGGGTTCTGGCGGATCTCGGCCGGCGTTCCGGTGGCGATGATGCGGCCATAGACCAGCACGCTGATCCGGTCGGCGAGGCGAAACACCGCGTCCATGTCATGTTCGACCAGCAGGATCGGCGCTTCAACCCGCAGCGCGTCCAGAAGCCCGGTCATCCGCGCCGTCCCCTCAAGCCCGAGCCCGGCCATCGGCTCATCCATCAGGAAGGCGCGCGGGGCGAGCGTCAGCGCAATCGCAACCTCCAACTGGCGGCGCTGGCCGTGGCTGAGGTCGGCGGTGCGGGTGCGGGCGTGACCCTGTAGCCCGACGCGGGCGAGGGCGGATTGCGCCACCTGCCGCAAGCCAGCGTCCCGCATCACCGGGCGGAACAGGCGGAACGCCTGCCCCCCGAGCGCCCCGAGGGTGGCGTTTTGAAGCACGCTCATCTCCATCGCCAGGGCCGAGATCTGGAAGGTGCGGCCAAGCCCCGCCCGTGCGCGCGCCGCCATGTCGAGGCCGGTCAGGTCGCGCCCCGCCAGATGGACGGTGCCCGCATCGGGCGTCAGCGCGCCGGAGATGGCCGCGATCAGCGTCGATTTTCCCGCACCGTTGGGGCCGATCAGGGCGTGGATTTCTCCGGGCCGCAGGTCCAGGCTGACATCCTCGTTCGCCGTGAGCGCACCAAAGGATTTGCTGACGCCCCGGACCTGCAGGACAGGCTCAGTCATGCGCCACCTCCCGTCCCGCGATCAGCCCGATGAGGCCGCCGCGCGCGAAAAGCACCATGCCAAGCAGGATCGCGCCAAGATAGATGTGCCAGTAATCCGACACGCCATCCAGCCAATGCTCCATCGCGATGAAGATCGCGGCACCAAGCACGGGGCCGAGAAGCCGCCCGACACCGCCCAGGATGACGAAAACCATGATCTCGCCCGAGGTCTGCCAGCTGAACATCGTCGGGCTGACGAAACGGTTGAGATCGGCAAAAAGCGCGCCCGCAAGCCCGGTGATCGCGCCCGACAGCGTGAAGGCCAGCAAGTGCAGGCTGCGCGGGCGGATGCCGACAGAAGTCACGCGCATCGGGCTTTGGCGCGCGGCGGCAAGCGCCAGGCCAAAGGCGGAATGCTGGATGCGGCTGACCAGCCAGAGGGCACCGGCCAGCAGCACGAAGCAGAGCGCGTAGAACTGGATCGGGTCCAGCGTGTTGAGGCCGGGAAAGCCGTTGCGCAGGTAGATCGACATGCCGTCCTCGCCGCCATAGGCGGGCCAGGAGATCATGAAGAAATAGAACATCTGCCCGAAGGCCAGCGTGATCATGATGAAATAGACGCCCGAGGTGCGGAGGGATAGCGCGCCGATGACCAGGGCGGCGAGGGCGGACGTGATCAGGGCCACCAGCCAGATCACCGGCATCGACTTTGTGCCCTCGATCAGGAAAGGCGCCTCCGTCAGCGGGGTATAGGTCTGCGCGTGAAAGGCCAGCACCCCCATCGCGTAGCCCCCGATCCCGAAGAACGCGGCATGGCCGAGGCTGACGAGCCCTCCCAGGCCAAGCGCCAGGTTGAGGCCGACACCGGCCAGCGCCAGGATCGCGGCGCGGGTGGTCAGCGTGATGATGAAGGGCTCATCCGCCATCCAGGCCCATAGCGGCAGGGCGAGAAAACCGGCCAGGATGGCCGCGTTCAGGAGCGTCTCGCGCCGCATCAGGTGGCCCTGCCGAAAAGGCCGGAGGGGCGGAAGACCAGGATCCCCGCCATCAGGATATAGATCGCCATCGAGGCCAGCGATGCGCCGACCGTCGTGGCCGATGAGGCGTCCATCACGAGGCCGAAGACCTGCGGCAGCAGCACGCGGCCAAGCGTGTCGGTCAGCCCCACCAGCAGCGCCCCGATGAAGGCCCCCTTGATCGAGCCGATACCGCCGATGACGATGACGACGAAGGCCAGGATCAGCACCGGCTCGCCCATGCCGACCTCGACCGATTGAATGGCTCCGATCAGCGCCCCCGCCAGCCCCGCCAGCGCCGCCCCGAGCGCGAAGACGGCGGTGTAGAGCTTGGAAATATCGACGCCGAGCGCCGCGATCATCTCGCGGTCGACTTCGCCCGCGCGGATCTGGATGCCGATCCGGGTGCGCGCGATGAACCAGAACAGGCCGCCCGCGATGGCCAGCCCCATGGCGATGATGAAAAGCCGGTAGCGCGGGTAGTCGATGCCGCCGGGCAATGTGATCGGGCCCGACAGCAACGCGGGCGTGTCGATATAGAGCGGGAAGGAGCCGAAGAGGAACCGAGTGCCCTCGGAAAAGATCAGGATCAGCGCAAAGGTGGCCAGCACCTGGTCGAGATGGTCGCGCGCATAGAGCCTGCGGATCACCAGCACCTCCATCAGCACGCCCGCCACGGCGGAGGCCGCCAGCGCCGCGATCAGCGCCAGCGTATAGGAGCCGGTCGCCGCCGCCACGCCCGCCGCCGCGAAGGCCCCCACCATGAAGAGCGAGCCATGCGCGAGGTTGATCACCCCCATGACGCCGAAGATCAGCGTCAGGCCGGCGGCCATCAGGAACAGGGCCACGCCCATCTGCAACCCGTTCAGGCATTGTTCGATCAGGAGAAGGAGGGTCATGTCGGGCTGCGCGCGTCTGGTCTCATGCGGCGGGACATTGCGGGTTCAACCGGGCAAGATCAACGCTTTGCCACCGCTTCGGCACAGGAAATTGCATGTTGACGGGTGTCATGCCGCTGGTTCCCGCGCGAAAGCTCGGATAGGTGTGAACGGGTTGATTTCAGGGCGGGACGGGTTTTCATGGCGGGGATTGCAGCATGACGGGCGCGGTTTTCCTGATGGTCCTTGCCGCCGCCGTGCTGCACGCGGTCTGGAACGCGCTGGTCAAGGGCGGCGCGGACAAGGCGGCGGCGATGACGGCGGTGGTGATCGGGCAGGGCCTGTCGGGTCTTGTCCTGTTGCCCTTCGTGCCGGTCCCCGACATGGCCTCTCTGCCCTATCTCATCGGCGGCGTGGGCCTGCATTTCGGCTACCAGGCGTTCCTGATCGCGGCCTACCGGATCGGCGATCTCAGCCAGGTCTACCCGATCGCGCGCGGCTCCTCGCCGCTGATTGTGACCGCCGTGTCGATCCTGTTCCTGGGCGTGCAGCTTGCGCCGCAGCAACTGGCGGGGATCGTGCTGATCGCGCTTGGCATCGGGTCAATCTCGCTCGTGCGCCGGGCCGATGGCGTGTTCCAGGGCAAGGCGGCGCTCTTGGCGCTGACCACGGGTGGCTTCATCGCCTCCTATTCGATCGTCGACGGGTTGGGCGCGCGGGTGGCGGGCACGGCGCTTGGGTTCTACGCATGGCATTCGCTGGCCAATGCGGCGGTTTTCGCGGGCGTCATGGGTCTGGCGCGGCCCCGGCTTCTGCCCGCCGCGATCCGGCTGCCGCGCTCGATCTTCCTGGGCGGCGGCGCGTCCTTCATCGCCTATGCGCTGGTCATGTATGCCTTCACCCAGGCCCCCATCGCCCTGGTCACCGCGTTGCGCGAGACCAGCATCATCTTCGCGCTTTTCATCGGGGTCGGCGTGTTCCGCGAACCGCTCAACCTGGCCAAGGTCGCGGCCACGATGATGACATTGGGCGGCGCGGCGTTGCTCAGACTCTACCGGGGCTGACCCGTCAGGGGAACGCGGCGCAGGAGGTGGAAGAACCCCTCCGCGTCTTCCCCCATCAGCGCCAGATCGGCGATCCGCTCCGGCCGGTCCAGCACATCCGCGAAGTGATCGGCGAGGTTCTGGCAGAGGGTCTCGACCTGCCCCTGCGGCACTGGGCCGGTCAGGGTCATGTGAAACCGGAACTGGTCCAGCACGAAAGGATAGCCCCAGCGGGCAAGATGGTCCTCCTGCCGCGGTGACAGGCGCGATTTTCGGCGGCGGGCGAGCTCATCCCTCCTCGGCGGCGCGCGGAACTGGTCCAGATCCATCACCACCTGCGCGGCCAGCCTTTGCATGGCGGGGCAGGGGGCCGAGGGGGTCAGGGCAAGGAACCGGCCAAGGGCGGTGACGGTCAGGGCGGGCAGGTCTATCGGGGCGGTCCCGGCGGCGATGCGGGCGAGGGTGTCGCGCAGATCGGCCTCTCGGCTTCCCTCGGCCAGCCGGAAGGGCGGTTTCAGCGTGGCGTGAAAGCCGTATTTCCTGGGCCGGTCCACAAGCCGCGGCTCAGGGGGCGGCAATGCCACGCCCGCGACACTGTCCCACCCAAGCCACTCCGCCGCGCGGTCATAGAGCGCGCCGGTGGGGACGAAGAAAACAGCGTAGCGGCGAAATCCGGGCATGGCGGCGGTGATGGCAGATGCGGGGCCGTTTGCCAACACGCCGCCCGTCTCAGCCCCGGTCCATGATCTTGCGGAACCAGCTGATCGGCAGCCGCGCCCCGAGGCGGAAGAACCAGGCCATCGGGCCGGGGAACGAGGTGGCGAAGCGGCGTGACGTCATCGCCTTCACGACCTGCGCCGCGGCCTCGTCGGGGTCCATGATCATCGGCATGTTGAACTCGTTCTTGTCGGTCAGCCGGGTGCGGATGAAGCCCGGATTGGCCTGCTGCACGCGGATATTCGTGCCCTTGAGGTCCATGTAGAGGTTCTCGGCCAGGTGCATCAGCGCCGCCTTGCTGGCCCCGTATCCGACCGCGCCAGGCAAGCCCCGCCAGCCCGAGATCGAGCCGATCACCACGATATGCCCCCGGTTGCGGTCGATCATCCCCGGCAGGGCATAGCCGATCACCCGCTGCGCGCCCTTGTAGTTCACATCCGTCATCAGGAGGCTCGCGGGCACGTCCCAGTCGGTCGCGGGCATCGGCTCATAGGCGCCCGCCGAATAGATCAGCCCGTCGATATCGCCCGCTGCCTCGACCGCCTCTCGCACCGCGTCGTCATCGGTCACGTCGAGCGGCAGCACGCGGGCATTTGATACCTCCCCGGCCAAGTCGCGCAGCCGGTCCTCGCTGCGCGCGCTCAGGACCAGGCGGCAGCCTTCTGCGTCCAACGCCTTCGCCAAGGCGCGGCCCAGGCCCTCGCTCGCTCCGATCAGCCAGTATGTCCTGTCTCTCAACATCCTATGCGGGCCTCATGGTTGCGATCAGCTGTGCGACGGGCAGGCCGAACTTGCGCATGACGGATCGGTTCACCAGCGTGCCATTGTCCAGCAGATACATCCAATCGGTGACGGAAAGGACATGCCCGCCCGCGTCCGCCGGCAGGCGCAGCCGGTAGGTCATGCGCAAGGACGCGCCCGATTGCTGGCCCTGCGCGGTGCCGATGATATCGTCGGCGGTCGCGGTGAACGCCCCATCGTTGCCCGCCTTCAGGTGCCATTCGCGGTCCTGCGTCTTGCCGCTGGAGTAGCGGAACGCCTCGGACAGCGTGCCGCTTGCGCCGTCCCATGTCCCCTCCATCCGCGCGGTGAAGCGCGAGGAGACGCGACCGAACGGCCCGTAGATCACCCCGTCACAAAGCATCGGGCCGCTGAGGTGGCGGCGGATGTCGATCGCGGGTGTGGTGTCGGCGTAGTGATAGGGCCGCTGCGTGTGGAAGCCCACGCGCGCGTGATAGATGATCGCGATCACGATCAGCAGGATCAGGAAAAGCAGCAGAAGCTCCATCACGCCTCCTCCGCATGGGACAGCGCCACCTGCATCACGTCGGTCTGCCCGGTCGTGAAGGCCGCCGCGCAGGAGCCGAGATAGAACCGCCAACTGCGCAGAAACTCCTCGCCCATGCCGAGACGCTTGATGCGCGTCTCCTCCGCGTTCATGCGTTCGTGCCAGATGCGGCAGGTGCGGGCATAATCCTGCCCGAAGAAGAAGGGATCTTCCGCCACCAGCCCCGCCTTCGCGGCCTCGCGCCGGAAGATGCCGGGGGCCAGCAGCATGCCGCCCGGAAAGATGTGCTGGCGGATATAGTCGCTGCCGCTGCGATAGACCGGGAAATAGTCGTCGGGCACGGTGATGACCTGCAAGACGGCGCGACCGCCCTCTGCCAGCCGGTCTTTCAGCGTGGCGAAATAGGTCGGCCAGTAGCGTTCGCCGACCGCCTCGATCATCTCGATGGAGACGATATTGTCGAAGCGCCCCCGCGCCTCGCGGTAATCTTGCAACCGGATCTCGGCACGCCCGTCCAGCCGCGCATCGGCATAGCCTTTCTGGCTTGGCGAGAGGGTGAGGCCGGTGACATGCTGGCCCCGCTCCGCCGCCTGTTCGGCAAAGCCGCCCCATCCGCAGCCGACCTCCAATATGCTCTCACCGGGCGCAAGCTTGTCCAGGATGCGCGCGTTCTTGCGGGTCTGCGCGCCCTCAAGGTCAGCCCCCGCATCGAACAGCGCCGAGGAATAGGTCATGCCGGGGTCGAGCCAGAGGGAATAGAACTCGTTGCCGACATCGTAATGGGCGCGGATGTTGCGCGGCGAGCCCTTGCGCGAATTGGCCCGGAAGAGGGAGTTGAGCAGCCGGTAGCCAAGCCGCGCCCAGAGGCCGAGATAGGCGAAGCGCTCCAATTCCCGCAGGTTGAGCAGCGACACTTCGCACAGATCAGCGATGGAGGGCGTGTCCCAGAGCCCCGCGACATAGGTTTCCCCCAACCCGATATCGCCCTTGGCGGCGCAGGCGGTGACGACGGACCAGTCATGCAGCTGCAGCTCGGCCTCCGGGCTGCCTTGGCCGAAATCGTGGATCTCGCCTTCGGGCGTGATCAGGCGCAGCCGACCCCTGGTGATGGCCGCGCAACTGTCCAGGAAATCGCGTTTGATGCGGGTCGTCAGGAAGAGCATCGGCTCACCTCTTGCTTGGGTGGTTCAGGACGGGGGCGATAGGCGGCCCCTTTGAGTTTCAGGCGCAGCGCGTGCCAGTGGATCAGCATCCATGTGCGGGCGGCGCCGAAAGGGCGGGCGATGGACATGCGCAGGATGGCGGCGTTGGTCAGGGGCTCGCGCGGGCCGGTAAGGGTGGCGACGACGCCCTCCTCGCCGTCCTCATGGGCGATGCGGATGGCGATGCTGTCGGGCTCGACGCGAAAGCGGAACTTGTAGCGGCCCGCGACATCCTGGAAAGGCGAGACATGCAGGAGTTTCCCTGCGCTGATCTCATCCTCGGGCGTGATCGGCGCGAAGCCGGGCAAGTGGCAGAGATAGCTGTGCCGGTCGCCGAAGGTGTTGGTGACCTCGGCGATCACCGCGACCAGATCACCCCCGCGCATCGCCAGCCAAAAACTGACCGGGTTGAAGACGCGGCCAAGGATGGCGGGTTGGGTGAGCAGCAGGATCTGCGCATCCTCAAGCCCCGCAGCCCCGAACACCTCGACCGCCCAAGCGCGCCCGCGCCCCTTTTTCGGCATGCCGCCATGGTGGCGGTCATGCACGGCAGAGAGGCCGGGCCTGTTGCGGCGAAAGAGGGTCGGGCCGGTCCTGGCCTCCGGGTCGATCAGCACGTAATCCACCGCATGGGTGAAGGCGTGGCGGATGCTGCCTCGGCGTGCGTGGGTCGTTTCGGCCCGGATATGCTGCGGTTGAAACCTCACGCGGCGATCCGTTCGCGGCTGTCCAGCGTGCGGGCGATGCGCATGGCGCTGGCAAAGCCGTCCTCATGGAAGCCGTGGCGCGTATAGGCCCCGGCAAACCAGGTGTTGTTCTGCCCCGCGATCTTGCGCAGCGTGGCCTGTGCGGCAATGGCGGCATGGTCGAAGACCGGGTGGCGGAACGTGGTCTGGTCATAGACCTTGGCCGGGTCGATGGCGCGGGCGGGGTTCAGCGTCACGAAGAGAGGATCACCCTCGGGGATGTTCTGCAACCGGTTCATCCAGTAGGTCACGCCGATCTGCGTCTCGGGCGCGCGCGTGTCGGCCTGGTAGACCCAGGAGGACCAGACCGCGCGCCGTTTCGGCATCTGGTCCGCGTCGCGGTGCAGCCAGACCTGGTTGTCCTGGAACCGGATCGCGGACAGCGCGGCCTCTTCCTCGAGGCTCGGCCGGTCCAGAAGGCGCAGCGCCTGGTCGGCGTGGCAGGCGAAGACGACCTGGTCGAACACCTCGGGTGCGGCGCGCCCTGTGGCGACGGAACTGAGGCCGCCCACGCGCGAGACCGACATCACCGGGCAGCCCTTGCGGATCGCGACGCCCTGGCCCTTCAGGTGGCGCTCCAGCCGGGTGACATATTCGACGCTGCCGCCCTGAACCGTCCACCATTGATGCTGCCCGGTCGCGGAGAGAAGCGCGTGATTGCGGAAGAACTGCACCATGGCGCTGGCGGGAAATGAGAGGATCTGATCGGTGGGCGTGGACCAGATCGCACCGCAAAGCGGCGTCAGGTAATAGCGGCGGAACCAGTCGCCGAGGTCGAGCCCCTGCAAAAGGTCGCCGATGGTGGCGGTGTCGTCCTTGGCAAATTCCCCGGCCCGCGCGTTGAAGCGCAGGATGTCGCGCAGCATCCGCAGAAAGGCGGGGCGCGCAAGGTTGCGTTTCTGGGCCAGCATCGCCCCGACGGTCCGCAGCCCGTATTCGATGCGGCCATCGTCGATAGTGGCCCCAAAGCTCATGTCGCTTTTCGCAACCGGCACGTCGAGGTCCTGAAACATCCGCGTCAGATGCGGGTAGTTGGCGTAGTTGAAGACGATGAACCCGGTATCGACGGGCTGATCGCCCCGCAGACCCGCCATGACGGTGCGGGCGTGACCACCAAGGCGCGGCGCGGCCTCGAACAGAGTCACCGAATGGCGCGGCGACAGGGCGTAGGCGGCGGCAAGGCCCGAGATACCGCCGCCGATAACGGCGATCCGTTGGGCGCTTGGCGGGGGGATGTCGAGGGACATGGGCGGCGGGCTTTCATAACGATCAACTGTTCCCAATACGTGCCGGACAAAAAGGCAGATCAAAAAATGATCCGGAAATTGCGCCCGCGCGTAGATGGATTATGGTGATCACGATTGACCCTCCTGCCGCACAGATCGCGCCCTGCCTGCCTGCGGCGGGGGCACTGGTGCGAGATGAAAGGCCGACCGTGGCACCGAAAGACGAGTTGTCGGAACAGACGCAGCAGATGCTGGCAGTGCGGGACCGGCGCGACAAGCGGGCCTTTGCCGCGCTGTTCGATTACTACGCGCCGCGCCTCAAGGGGTTCGTGATGCGCGGCGGCATGGACGCCGCGCAGGCCGAGGAGGTCGTGCAGGAGGTGATGCTGACCCTTTGGCGCAAGGCCGATCAGTTTGATCCGGAACGCGCGCAGGTCTCGGGCTGGATCTACCAGATCACCCGAAACCGGCAGATCGACACGGTTCGCCGCACCGCCCGGCCGATGCCGGAGGAATTGCGCGAGCCCGAGGGGCATGACCCCGATCCGGGCCAGATGCTGGCGCTGGAACAGGAAACCGAGGAGCTTCGGGGCGCGCTGGCCCGCCTCAAGCCGGACCAGAGAGAGATGATCGAGCGCGCCTATCTGGGCGAGTTGACCCACCAGGAGATCAACACCCAGACCGGCGTGCCGCTTGGGACCATAAAATCGCGCATCCGCCTGGGGTTGGAGCGGCTGCGCCACGAATTGAAAGAATTGCGAGAGCCATGAGCGATATCGCCCACCACATCCCCGAGCCGATCCTGGCCGCCTATGCCGCGAGCTCGCTGCCGCGCGTCTTCGAGGTGGTCGTCGCCACCCATATCTCGATGTGCGACAGCTGCCGCGGCGCGCTGGCCGCGCATGAGGCGCTTGGCGGCACCGTGCTGGAGGGGCTGGCCGAGGCCCCGGTGTCGGACACCCTTCTTGCGGGCGTCATGGACCGGCTGGACCACGCCCAACCCGATGCCGCCCCGGCCCCGAAACGCGAGGGGATCTATCCCGGCCCGGTCATGGCGGCACTGAAATCGCGCCCGCCGCGCTGGAAAAGCCTCGGCTTCGGCGTCAAGCAGGCGATCCTTGAGGCCGGAGACGATGGCAGCCTGCGCCTTCTGCACATTCCGCCGGGCCGCGCGGTGCCAGACCACGGCCATAACGGGCTGGAACTGACGCTTGTGCTGCAGGGCAGTTTCTCGGATGAAACCGGCGCGTTTGGCGTGGGTGATCTGGAAGTGGCCGATGGCGATCTGGAACACACGCCGACGGCGGGCGAGGAGGCCCCCTGCATCTGCCTGGCCGCCACCGACGCGCCACTGCGCTTCCAGAGCTTTGTGCCGCGCCTGTTGCAGCCGCTCTTCAAGATCTGACCTCTCGAAAATAATTCGCCTATCCCCCCAAGGAACTCGGCGCGGGATGCGTCTTGGTCTACAAGATGCGCATGACAGTGAGCGATCAGGACCTGGCCCTTGCCGCGGCCTCGGGCGACGGGCACGCCTTCGAGGCGTTGCTGGCGCGTCACTACGATCGCCTCTTTGCCCTGTGTTTCCGCTTCACCGGCCATCGCACTGATGCCGAGGACCTGTGCCAGGACATCTGCGCCGTGCTGCCCGCACGGCTGTCCTCCTATCGCGGCCAGGCCAAGGTGACGACATGGCTCTACCGTGTGGCCCATAACGCGGCCATCGACCGGCGGCGCCGCGCATCCAGCTATGCCCGCGCGCTGGACGGGTGGGGCGATTGGGAAACGGGCCGACAGGCCGCAATGGCCGAGGATCAGGCGAATGTCGCCTGGCTCCATACCGCGATGGGGCAGCTTTCCGAGACCCTGCGCGACACGCTGGCGCTGGTGCTGGATGATCTGACGCAAGCGGAAGTGGGCGAGATCATGGGCGTCTCCGAGGGCACCATAGCCTGGCGCGTCTCCGAGGCGAAGAAGAGGCTGCGCGAGATACGAGAGAAGGAGGAGGCGACATGACCTCCCGTCACGACGACATGGATTTCGACGCGCTGAAAGAGGCGATGCAGGCCGCCACCCCGGCCCCCGACGCCGCGCGCCGCGCTGAGAATTTGCGCCTCGCGCAGGAGAATTTCGAAACCGCCCAAGGATCGCGGACCGCGCCGCGTCAAACCTCCATTCAAGCCCCGAAGCGGGGCCTTGCAGATGGAGTATTTCAGATGATGACGACCCGATTGATTGCGGGCCTGACCGCCACCACGGCAATTGTCGCCGTGGGGGTGTTGGGTTTTACCCCGCTTGGCACGGATTTGATGAACAGCCGCGTCAGCGAGCCAGAGATCGAGGAGCGCGTGCCGGAGGGGCCGCTGGATACCGCCGAGGCCCCCGACGCAGAGGCCACCGACGACGAGACCGGAACCGAGCTCGCCGCCGACGCAATCGCCGAAGAGCGCGGCGAGGTGGCCCCCGAGCCCGCCCCGGTGATCGCCGATGGCATTGCCGCCGACATGGCTGAAACCGAGGCTCCGCCCCCCGCCTTGCCGTCGCCCGCGCTGCCCATGCCGGGCCAGGCTGGCAACAGCACCGTTGGCGGGTTGCTCAGCGCCTCGCCGCAATTGCGCGGCGGCAATAGCGGCGCGATCATCCAGCAGGGCTATGGCAATTCGACCGCCATCATCGCGCCCTCCGAGCCCTACATCGCGCCAGACCCAAACCGCGAGGAGTTTGCCAATGACGACGACAACCCCCTGCGCGTGACGGCGGAGGATCCGGTCTCGACCTTCTCGATCGACGTCGATACGGCCTCCTATGCGATCATCCGCTCCTCCCTGCAACGCGGGCAGATGCCCGACCCCGACGCCGTGCGCATCGAGGAGATGATCAACTATTTCCCCTATGATTTCGCCGCCCCCACCGAGGACGACATAAGCCCGTTCCGCCCCACGGTGACCGTGTTTGAAACCCCCTGGAACCCCGACACGCGGCTCTTGCATATCGGGTTGCAGGGCGAAATGCCCCTCATTGAGGAGCGCCCGGCCCTCAACCTGGTGTTCCTGATCGACACGTCAGGCTCGATGAACGACCCGTCGAAACTGCCCCTTCTGGTGCAGAGTTTCCGCCTGATGCTGGATCGTCTCGACCCGGCCGACCAGGTGGCCATCGTGGAATATGCAGGCTCCGCCGGTGTGGCGCTGGAGCCGACCCCGGCCTCGGACCGCGACGCGATCACGCGCGCCCTGAACGGCCTCGGCGCGGGTGGCTCGACCAACGGGCAGGGCGGGCTGGAACAGGCCTACGCGCTGGCCGGTGACATGACCGAGGAGGGCGAGGTTTCCCGCGTGATCCTGGCCACGGATGGCGATTTCAACGTCGGTATTTCCGACCCCGATGCGCTGACCGACTATATCGCCGCGCAGCGCGAGACCGGCATCTACCTGTCTGTTCTCGGCTTCGGACGCGGCAACCTGCAAGACGACACCATGCAGGCGCTGGCCCAGAACGGCAACGGCACGGCGGCCTTCATCGACACGCTGAACGAGGCGCAGCGGGTGCTGGTCGATCAGCTCTCGGGCGCGCTCTATCCCATTGCCGATGACGTCAAGATCCAGGTGGAGTTCAACCCCGCGGTGATCGCGGAATACCGCCTGATCGGCTATGAAACGCGGGCGCTGGCGCGCGAGGATTTCAACAATGACGCCGTGGATGCGGGCGAACTTGGCGCCGGCCATTCCGTCACCGCGATCTATGAGGTCACGCCCGTGGGCAGCCCGGCCCGCCTGACCGACCCGCTGCGCTACGCGGCCTCCGACGCGGGCGACGTGCCCGCGGAGGTCTCGGAGGAGTTGGGCTTCATCCGGCTGCGCTGGAAGGAGCCCGGCGAAGACGAGAGCCAGTTGATTGATTTCCCGATCACGGACACCGACACCTCTGGCACCGAGGCCAATTTCGCCGCCGCCATCGCAGGCTTCGGCCAGCTGTTGCGCCGCTCGGACTTCCTGGGCGATTGGGACTACGCCGATGCCATCGCGCTGGCCACGGCCAACCGGGGCGAGGATGAATTCGGCTACCGTTTCGAGGCGGTGCAGCTGATGCGCCTGGCCGAAAGCCTGTCCGAAAACTGACCTGCCGGATGGGCAGGGCGGTCTATCGTGCAGTCATCCTTCAACCGTCCTGCCCGATCCCCGGAGAGACTGTCCTCTCTCCGGGGGTCATTTTCACGCCCCTTCTTTGTTCCGAAAATATCCCGGGGTCCGGGGCAGAGCCCCGGCGGGTCGGATTGCGCAGCAATTCGACCCCGATCTCAGAACCGGTCCCTCAGCGAAAACCACACCATCCCCAACACCAGGAGCGGCCAGCGCAGGGCCGACCCGCCCGGAAAGCGCGGGCTTGGGACCGAGGCCATAACGTCAAACCGCTCCGCCTGTCCCGCGATGGTTTCCGCCGCGATCTGGCCCGCCAGCGTCGCCATCGCCACGCCATGGCCGGAATAGCCCGAAAGGCTGAGGATATTGCCCGCGACCCGCGCGAAATGCGGCATTCGGTTCATGGTGATCCCCAGCGTGCCGCCCCAGGCATGGCTGATCTTCACGCCCGCAAGCTGCGGGAACACCTCCTCCATCGGCCTGCGCACCGCACCTGCGATGTCACGCGGGAACCGGTAGCGGTAGCTTTCCGTGCCCCCGAACAGAAGCCGGTGATCGTCGGAGAAGCGGAAGTAATTCACCACGAACTTGCTGTCGGCAACGGCGCGGTTGCCGCGGATGATCTCCTCTTGCCGGTCCGCGCCAAGGGGCTGGGTCGCGACGACGTAATTGTTGATCGGCATGACGCGCGCGGCGACCTGTGGGTCCAACCCGCCCAGGTATCCGTTGCAGGCCAGCACGACATGGTTCGCGCGCACCCGTGCGCTGTCGGTCCGCACCACCGCCGGGCTGCCCTTGTCAAGTTTCACGACCCGCGCGCCCTCGAAGATCCGCGCGCCCGCCCCCCTAGCCAGCCGCGCCAGCCCGAGTGTCAGTTCCAGCGGGTCGATATGGCCCGCGCCCATGTCGAGGGTGCCGCCGTGATAGCATGGCGAGGCGACGAGGCCCTGCAACTCCTCTCGGTTAAGGAACCGGATATCCTCGTAGCCATACTCGTCACGCAGCTTCCTCGCGTAATCGCGATACTCCGGCACGTAACGGGCCCGATGCGCGGCGTGGATCACGCCGGGATGGAAGGTCGCGTGCACCTCGTCGCGCGCCGCCACCTCGCGGACCAGCTCCACCGACCGGGTGGCGATCGTCCAGAGCGCGCGGGCGTGGTCCTTGCCCACCATCGCCTCCAACGCGTCCTGCTCCAGCCGCTGGCCCTGTCCGACCTGGCCGCCGTTGCGCCCCGAGGCGCCAAAGCCGACGCGGCTCGCCTCCAGCAGCACCACGTCAAAGCCGCGTTCCGCCAGGTGCCAGGCCGCCGACAACCCGGTGAAGCCGCCGCCGATGACGCAGACATCGCAGGTCAGATCGCCCTCTGGCGCGGCGAACCGGGGCAGGGGGGTGGCGGCATGGGCGTAGAAGGAAGGGGGGTACTCCCCCATCCTGTCATTGACGGTCAGCAGGTCCATACGCGCCTCAGGCGGCCTTCAGCAGGCCATCCGCCTTCAGCGCCGCGTGGGTTTCGTCCAGCGACCTGGTGGCCCGCGCGATCAGCGTGTCGATATCGCCATGTGTCAGGATAAGCGGCGGCGAGATGATCATCCGGTCGCCGACATGGCGCATCACCAGGCCATTGGCGAAACAGCGGTCGCGGCAGATAAGGCCCGCCGTGCCTTTCCCGGCGGCGAACCCTGCGCGGCTGTCCTTGTCCGGCGTCATCTGGATCGAACCCATCATGCCGACGATCTTCGCCTCGCCGATAAGCGGATGATCGACCATCGCCAGCCATTTCTCGCGCAGGTAGGGGGCGGCGACGTCGCGGACGTGATCCAGGATCTTCTCCTCCTCCAGGATGCGCAGGTTCTCCAGCGCCACGGCGGCGGCGACGGGATGGCCGGAATAGGTATAGCCGTGGTTGAATTCCTCGCTGGAAATCACTTGCGCCACCTCGTCGCTGAGGATCGAGCCGCCGATCGGCGCGTAGCCCGACGAAAGCCCCTTGGCGATGGTCATGATGTCGGGGCGGATGCCGAATGTCTGGCTGCCGAACCAGTTGCCGGTGCGGCCAAAACCGGTGATGACCTCATCGGCAATCAGCAGGATCTCGTATTTGTCGCAGATGCGCTGGATCTCGGGCCAGTAGGTCTCGGGCGGGACAATGACGCCGCCAGCGCCCTGGATGGGTTCGGCGATGAAGGCCGCGACGCGATCCTCGCCCATCTCCAGGATGGCGTCCTCCAACTCCCGCGCGCGCTTCAGGCCGAAGGCGTCCGGGTCCATGTCGCCGCCCTCGGCCCACCAGTTGGGCTGTCCGATATGGTGGATATCGGGGATCGGAATGCCGCCCTGCGCGTGCATCGCGGGCATGCCGCCAAGCGAGGCCGAGCCGACCGAGGAGCCGTGATAGCCGTTCTTGCGGCTGATGATGACCTTCTTGGCGGGCTTGCCCTTGATGTCCCAATAGGTCCGCACGAGGCGGATATTGGTGTCATTGGCCTCGGAGCCACCGGCGGCAAAGAAGGTGTGGTTGAGGTCGCCCGGTGCCAGCTCCGACAGTTTCTGGGCCAGCGCGATGGCGGGCACATGGGTGGTCTGGAAGAAGGCGTTGTAATAGGGCAGCTCGCGCATCTGGCGTGCCGCGACCTCGGCCAGTTCCTCGCGGCCATAGCCGACATTCACGCACCAGAGCCCGGCCATGGCGTCAAGCATCTCGTTGCCGTCGCTATCGGTCAGGGTGACGCCGCGCGCCCGCGTGATGACACGGCTGCCCTTCTTGGCGAGGGCCGCGTTATGGGTGAAGGGGTGGACGTGGTGGGCGGCGTCCAGCGCCTGCAATTCGGCGGTCGGCAGGTGGTTGGTGATCATGTTCATGGCGGCGGTCCTCTCGGCTCAGACGTTCAAAAGCAGGTGTTGGCGTTCCCAGGGCGAGATCTCGCGCTGGTATTCCTCGTTCTCGGCGCGCTTGATGTCGCCGTAGAGCTGGCAGAACTCCTCGCCCAACACCGCGCGGATCTCGGGCGCCTCGTCGAACAGGTCCAGCGCCTCGCTCAGGCTGGAGGGCAGGGGATCCTCGGTCTCCCAGATCTCGACCTCGACGGCGTCGCGGGGGCGGGTCTTGGAGACCATCCCCAGGTATCCCGCCGCAAGCGAGGCGGCGATGGCGAGGTAGGGGTTGCAATCCATCCCGATCACCCGGTTCTCCACCCGGCGCGATTCCGGCTTGGAGTGCGGAATGCGCAGGCCGGTGGTGCGGTTGTCGCGGGCCCATTCCAGGTTCGAGGGCGCGCTTTGCCCGTCCACCGTGATCCGGCGGTAGGAATTCACGTAAGGCGCCAGCAGCGGCACCAGCTGCATCAGGTAGGTCTGGCTGCCGCCGACGAAATAGCGGAACGCCTTGGTCGGGCTGCCGTCGCGGTTCGAGAAGATGTTGCGCCCGGTGGCGGTCTCGATCACGCTTTGATGCACATGCATGGCGCTGCCGGGTTCGTCGCGGATCGGTTTCGCCA
This sequence comes from Alterinioella nitratireducens, assembly GCF_013155465.1. GTDB lineage: Bacteria > Pseudomonadota > Alphaproteobacteria > Rhodobacterales > Rhodobacteraceae > Alterinioella > Alterinioella nitratireducens. Next base: position 178,830 of record NZ_JABJVX010000001.1, read on the forward strand.
TGAAGGTGGCGAAGATGCCGTTCTTCAGCGCCGCCTCGCGGATCGTGCGCTTGAAATAGAACACCTGATCGGCCAGGCGCAGCGGGTCGCCATGCAGCAGGTTGATCTCGATCTGGCCCGCGCCGCCCTCCTGGATGACGGTGTCGATGCGGAAGCCCTGATCCTCGGCATAGTCGTAGATCGTGTCGATCACCGGCCCGTATTCATCGACGGCGGCCATGGAATAGACCTGTCGGCTGGCACCGCGCCGCCCGGTGCGACCAAGCGGCGGCTCGATGGGTTCGTTCGGGTCGGTGTTGGGCTTGGTCAGGTAGAATTCAAGCTCCGGCGCGATGACGGGCTGCCAGCCTTCCGCCTTGTAGAGGTCCAACACCCGGCGCAGCACGTTGCGCGGCGCGATGGCCAGCGGGCTGCCGTCGCGATTGGCCAGGTCGCAGATGATCTGCGCGGTGGCGTCATCGGCCCAGGGAACGGCGGTGGCGGTCGACATGTCCGGCGTCAGCACCACGTCCTTTTCCAGCCACTGGTTCTCGATCTCCATGTCGACATATTCGCCCGAGATGGTCTGATAGAAGAGCGAGATCGGCAGGTAGAAGGTCTCGTCGGGGCGGAACTTGTAGGACGGCATCGCCTTGCCGCGCGAGGTGCCCGCGAGGTCGGGGATGATGCACTCGACCTCCTCCAGGCGGCGCCCGTCGAGATAGTCGGTGAAGGCTTCTGGCAGCGTGTCGAGCCAATCCGCGTCGGACTTCGCTTTGCGGGGCGTTCTCATCGTGAACCTGCATGGGTCTGGGGTGGGTGGAGCCGGCAAGCCGGTTGGGCGCAGAATATGATCAAATCCTGGCGGCTGTCAATCGGGGGAGTCTCGGTCATGCCTCCAGCCCGAGCGACTGGCGCATCAGGTCGAGGCCCTGCTGGATGTCCTCCTCGATCGCGCGGGCGGCGGCGACGGGTTCACCCTTGCGCAGGGCGCGCAGCGTCTCGGAATGCCTGTCGGGCAGGTTGGAGGTGCCGAAGCGCCCGCAGACAACGCGCAGAGACGGCCCCACCCGCAGCCAGAGCGACCGCGCGATCTGGCGCAGGATGGGGGTGTCGGCAAAGTCGTAGAGGCGGAAATGGAAGCGGTAATTGTGCTCCAGGTAGCCCTCGACATCACCCTTGGCAATCGCCGCCGTCACCGCGTCATCCAGCGCCGCAAGCTCCGAAATATCGGCCTCGGACACCCGCGATGCGGCCAGTTCGGTCATCTTCGGCTCCAGCGTCAGGCGGGCGAAATAGATTTCGTCCACCCGTTCCGGCGAGGCGTGGGGCACGCAGATGCGCCGGTTGCCGAGCGTCTCCAGCGCGCCCTCGGCGGTAAGGCGGCGAATGGCCTCGCGCACCGGGGTCACGCCCGCGCCGACCGCGTCCTTGAGGCCCAGGATCGTCACCGCCTGGCCCGGCTGAACCTCGCCGAACAGGATCATGTTGCGGATCTTCTTATAGATCGCTTCGTGTTCCGGCAGCTTGGGATCGGGTGCGTTCACGTCAGCGGCCTTCCCTGTTAATCTCGTCCTGACAAAACCTGTTCAGGTCGGGGAATCACCACGACCTTCGACAAAAACCTTGCGTCGAATCGAAGTTTTGATCAAATAAAAAGAAATGCACATCCACATGGGGAGACATCAGGGATGACAATCAAGATTGCAACGCTGGCGGCGACGGGCTCGCTGATCGCCTTTGCCGCGGCGGCCGAGGAAGTGCGGGTCTACAACTGGTCCGACTATATCGACGAGGCCCTGCTGGACCAGTTCGAGGCCGAGACCGGCTATGACCTGGTCTATGACGTGTTCGACAGCAACGAGCTGCTGGAGACGCGGATGCTGGCGGGCGGCTCGGGCTATGACGTGGTGGTGCCGTCGGGCACCTTCCTGCAACGCCAGATCAGCGCCGGTGCCTTCCAGCCGCTGGATTATTCGCTGCTGCCCAATGCGGAGAACCTCTGGGACGTGATCCAGGAACGCACCGCGCAATACGACCCCGGCAACACCTTTGCGATCAACTACATGTGGGGCACCACCGGGCTTGGCGTGAACGTGGGCCGGGTGCGCGAGATCCTGGGCGAGGATGCGCCGATCGCCTCGCTCGACCTGATCTTCAACCCCGAAAACATGGAACAGCTGGCCGAATGCGGCGTGCATTTCCTGGATGCCCCGACCGAGATGATCCCGGCCGCGCTGACCTATCTGGGCCTTGACCCCGACAGCCACGACCCCGACGTGATCGAACAGGTCGAACCGGTGCTGAGCGCGGTGCGCCCCTATGTGCAGAACTTCCACAATTCGGAATATATCAACGCGCTGGCCAATGGCGACATCTGCGTCGCCTTCGGCTGGTCGGGCGATATCCTGCAGGCCCGCGACCGGGCCATCGAGGCCGATAACGGCGTCGAGATCGTCTATAACGCCCCCAATGAGGGCGCGCTGATGTGGTTCGACATGATGGCGATCCCGGTCGACGCGCCGAACCCCGAAGGGGCGCATGCCTTCCTCAACTTCATCATGGATGCCGAGAACATGGCGGCGGCGTCGAACTATGTCTACTACGCCAACGGCAACCTCGCGAGCCAGGAATTCCTGGTCGAGGATGTGATCGGCGACCCGGCGATCTATCCCGATGAGGCGACGCTGGAGAACCTCTACACCACCACGCCCTACGACCCGCGCGTGCAGCGTTTCGTGACGCGCCTGTGGACCCGGATCAAGTCGGGCACCTGAGACCCCTTGCCGATCCCGCCCTGTCCGGACACAAGTTCCGGGCAGGGCTTTCTTCATTCCGCCGCTAGGAAGGATCTGCCATGCAAGCGCAAGCGCGGCCCGCCGAATTCGCCCCCTGGAACGATCCGAACGAAACCCCGCTGATCCGCTTCGACGGCGTCACCAAGCGCTTCGGAAATTTCACCGCGATCGACGACATCGACCTGGCAATCCACCGCAAGGAGTTCTTCGCGCTGCTCGGCCCCTCGGGTTGTGGCAAGACCACCTTGATGCGGATGCTGGCGGGGTTCGAGGCGCCGACCGAGGGCCAGATCACCATCGGCGGCAAGGACATGGCGGGCATCCCGCCCAACAAGCGCGAAGTGAATATGATGTTCCAGTCCTACGCGCTGTTCCCGCATCTGACGATCTGGGACAATATCGCCTTCGGCCTGAAACGATCCGACATGGCCAAGGACCAGATCGCCGCGCGCGTCGATGAAATGCTGCGCCTCACGCGGCTGGAGAGATTCTCCAAGCGCAAGCCGCACCAGATCTCGGGCGGGCAGCGGCAGCGGGTGGCGCTGGCGCGCAGCCTGGCCAAGGCCCCGAAACTGCTGCTGCTGGACGAACCGCTCGGCGCGCTGGACAAGAAGCTGCGCCAGGATACCCAATTCGAGCTGATGGATATTCAGGAAAAGACCGAGACCACATTCGTCATCGTGACCCATGACCAGGAAGAGGCGATGACCGTCGCCAGCCGCGTCGCCGTCATGGACAATGGCAAGATCATCCAGGTCGATACGCCGCCGCGCATCTATGAAAGCCCCAATTCCGTCTATGTCGCGGATTTCATCGGTGATGTGAACCTGATCACCGGCACCGCGCAACTTGGCCAGGGCGGCGCGGCCCTTCTGACCTGGGCGGAAGGCCAGCCCGAGATCATCGGCACGGCGGGCGAGGGGCTCAGCGCCTCCGCGCCTGCCACGTTCGCGATCCGGCCCGAGAAGGTGAACATCTCGGAGAGCCGCCCCGAGTGCGTCAACAATGTCGTGCGGGGCAAGATCCACGACATCGCCTATCTGGGCAATATCTCGACCTATCATGTCGAATTGCCGGACGGTCAGATCATCAAGGCGCAGACCGCGAACAACCGCCGCCTGTCGCAGCGCATGTATACCTGGGAGGATGAGGTCTACCTGTCCTGGACCGACACCGCCGGCCTTGTGTTGGCAGGGTAGGGGATACACATGAACCTTGGCCGCCGCACCCTGATCGGGATACCCTATCTCTGGCTCCTGCTGCTGTTCCTGGTGCCGTTCGGGATCATCCTGAAGATCTCGCTCTCCGACATCGCGCTGGCGATCCCGCCCTACACGCCGACGCTGGACCTCTCCGAGGGCTGGCAGGGCATCCGCAGCTTCTTCGCCGCGCTCGATTTCGAGAATTACATCTTCCTGACCGAGGATGACCTTTACTGGCGGGCCTATCTCTCCAGCCTCAAGATCGCCTTCATCTCGACCCTGCTGGCCCTGGCCGTGGGGTTTCCCATCGCCTATGGCATGGCCAATGCCGCCTCGGAATGGCGGCCCACACTGATGATGCTGGTGATTCTGCCCTTCTGGACCAGCTTCCTGATCCGCGTCTACGCCTGGATCGGCATCCTCTCGAACGAGGGGTTCCTGAACCAGTTCCTGCTCTGGACCGGCATCATCAGCGAGCCGCTCCAGATCATGAACACGCCAACGGCGGTCTATATCGGCATCGTCTACACCTATCTGCCCTTCATGATCCTGCCGATCTACGCCACGCTGGAGCGGATGGATGAAAGCCTGCTGGAGGCGGCGGAAGACCTTGGCTGCAGCCGGTCCTCGGCTTTCTGGCTGATCACCGTGCCGCTGTCGAAATCGGGCGTCATCGCGGGCTGTTTCCTGGTCTTCATCCCGGCCCTCGGGGAGTTCGTGATCCCCTCGCTTCTGGGCGGCTCGGGCACGCTGATGATCGGCAAGGTCTTGTGGGAGGAGTTCTTCAACAACCGCGACTGGCCGGTGGCAAGCGCAGTGGCGATCATCCTGCTTCTGATCCTCGTGATCCCCATCATCCTGTTCCAGAAGAACCAGGAAAAGGAACAGGAGGTGGACGCATGAGACGCTTTACCTGGTTCAACGCCACGTCGCTGTCGCTTGGCTTTGCCTTTCTCTACATCCCGATGATCATCCTCATCGTCTACAGCTTCAACTCGTCCCGGCTGGTCACGGTCTGGGCGGGGTTCTCGACCCGCTGGTATGGCGAGCTGATCCAGAACGAGGCGTTTCTGGACGCGGCCTGGGTGACGCTTCGGGTGGCCTTCGTCTCCTCCTGCATCGCCACGGTGCTTGGCACGATGGCGGCATACGTTCTGGTGCGCGGCGGGCGCTTCATGGGGCGGACGCTGTTTTCCGGCATGATCTACGCGCCGCTGGTCATGCCCGAGGTGATCACCGGTCTCTCCTTGCTCCTTCTCTTCATCTCCATCGGGCTGGACCGCGGCGTCTTCACCATCATCCTGGCGCATACGACCTTTTCGATGTGCTATGTCTCGGTCGTGGTCTCCTCGCGCCTCGTCAGCTTCGACCGTTCGGTCGAGGAGGCGGCGCTGGACCTTGGCTGCACACCCTTCGATGCGTTCAAATCCGTCACCCTGCCGATCATCGCGCCCGCCGTCATCTCGGGCTGGCTCCTGGCCTTTACCCTGTCGCTGGACGATCTGGTCATCGCCTCCTTCACCGCAGGCCCCTCGGCCACGACGTTGCCGATCAAGATCTTCTCATCCGTGCGCCTCGGCGTTTCCCCCGAGATCAACGCGCTCTCCACCATCCTGATCTCGCTTGTCACCATCGGCGTCGTCACGGCGTCGCTGGTCAGCAAACGCAGGATCGTGCAGGCGCGGCGCGATGAACAGATGGCGGAGCAGACGGCATGAAGGAAGAATACGAAGCCTATTGCGCCGCGCATGGGCGGCCCGAGCGTATCGAACTGATGTTGTCCGACATCAACGCGGTGCTGCGCGGCAAATGGCTGCCCGGAGACGCGCTTGGCAAACTGACCTCGGGCGCGGTGCGCCTGCCCTATTCGACCTATGCGCCCGCGATCATGGGCAATGAGGTCGAAGCGACGGGCCTCGGCATTGTCGTGGGCGACCCCGATGGCGCGCTGGTGCCGGTCAAGGGATCGCTGCGGCCCGTGCCCTGGATGCCGGGTACTGTCGCGCAGTTGCAGGTCGAGATGCTGACGCCGGAAGGGCAGGCCAGCCCGATCTCGCCGCGCGGTATCCTTGAACGCATGGTGGACCGGTTCACCGCGCATGGCTGGCACCCCGTGGTGGCGACCGAGCTTGAGTTTTTCCTCCTGCGTCCGCGCAGCAAGGCCTATGACGCGCCGAAACCGCCCGTGCGCACCCCCGCCGCGCAGAATTACGACCTTGAGGTTGTCGCGCGGCAGGAGGCGATCCTGACCGAGATCCTGCGCGCCTGCGACGTGCAGGGCTTGGAGACCGACACGCTGATCGCCGAATACGGGCCCGGCCAGTTCGAGGTCAATTTCCACCATACCGGCGACGTGCTGGCCGCTGCCGACACCGCGCTTCTGTTCCGCCGCCTGGTGCGCGGCGTGGTGGCGCGGCACGGGATGGAGGCCACCTTCATGGCCAAGCCCTATGCGGACGCGCCGGGCAACGGGATGCACGTCCATGCCTCGGTGCTGGACGATACGGGCGAGAACATCTTCAACCATCAGGCCGGTCCCGCGCCCTCCGCGACGCTGAAGAACGCGGTGGCGGGCGTGCTGGCCACGATGGAGGAATTGCAGGCCATCTTCGCGCCGCACATGAATTCCTATCGTCGCTTCCAACCGATGAGCTTTGCGCCATCGACCCCCGATTGGGGCCTCGACAACCGCGCCGCGGGAGTGCGCCTGCCCGAGGTCACCGGCCCCGGCGCGCGGCTGGAACATCGCATCAGCGGGGCCGATGTGAACCCCTACCTGGTGCTGACCGCGATCCTGGGCGGCATGATGCACGGGCTGGAGACCGCGCCCGACCTGCCCTTGCCGATCGACGATCCGGCCTCCGAACCGGCACAACGGCTCGGCCATGACTGGTTCGACGCGGTGGAACGCTTCGCGGCTTCGGACCGCGCGGCGGAAATGTTCGGGACCGAGTTCCGCGATGTCTATGCCGCCGTCAAGCATGACGAGGTGCAGACCCTGACCGGCATGATCACGCCGGTCGAATACCAGTATTATCTCAGCCGCCTGTAGCCGCTCATGCGCGTTTACGAAGACATGGCCTATGGCCCCGCGCCGATTGCAGAATGTTTTTGGCGCGAGACGGTCGCGGACATCCCGCAGCATGGCCCCCTGGAAGGGTCCGCGCGCGCCGATGTGGCGGTGATCGGCGCGGGCTATACCGGCCTCAACGCCGCGCTGGCGCTGGCCGAGGCAGGGCGCGACGTGGTGGTGCTGGAGGCCGAACAGCCGGGATGGGGGGCGTCGGGGCGCAATGGCGGGTTCTGCTGTCTCGGCGGGGCCAAGGCGGGACCGGACAAGATCAGAGCGCTGGCCGGCGAGGATGGCGCGCGCGACTACGCCCGTGCCGAACGCGCGGCGGTGGATCATGTGGCGGGGCTGCTGGAGGCGCAAGGGATCGAGGCAGACACCCATTCGCAAGGCGAGACCTTGCTGGCGCACCGGGCGCGCGACGTGACCGGGTTGCACGAGGTGGCCGAGCGGATGCGGCATTGGCAGGGGGTGGAGTCGCGTTTCATCCCGAGGGATGCGCTGGCCGAGCATGGCCTTGCCAGCCCCGAGTTCCACGGCGCGCTGACGACGCCGATCGGCTTCGCGCTCAACCCGATGTCATATATGCTTGGTCTGGCCCGGGCGGCGGTGCGCGCGGGCGTGCGGCTCTTCGGGGCCTCCGCCCTCATCGCCCTGACCCATGACGGCGACTATGTCCTGCGCACCGAACGGGGCGAGCTGCGCGCCAGGCAGGTGATCTTCGCCACCAACGGCTACAGCCGCGATGACCTGCCGGGCTGGTTCGCGGGCCGCTACCTGCCGGTGCAATCCAATATCCTTGTCACGCGCCCCCTGAGCGATGCGGAGCTGTCCGCGCAAGGCTGGACCAGTCCTCAGATGTGCTATGACACACGCCACCTGCTGCATTATTTCCGCCTGATGCCCGACAAGCGGATGCTCTTCGGCCTGCGCGGGGCGATGCGCACGACGCAAGCCAGCCACGCCGCCACCCGCGCCACAGCGCGCGCCGATTTCGAGCGGATGTTCCCCGAATGGCGTCACGTCGAGACGCCGCATTTCTGGTCCGGCCTGCTTGCCCTCGCGCGCGACCTCATGCCCTTTGCCGGTCCCGTTCCGGGGATGGAGGGGGCCTATGCCGGGATGTGCTACCACGGCAACGGGGTGGCGATGGGCAGCTATGCGGGGCGGCTGCGTGCGGCACAGATCACCGGCGACGGCCCTGCGACACCGGCGGCGATGCTGAGGCCGCTCAAACGCTTTGAACTCGGCCGCTTCCGGCGGCTGGTGCTGCCGGTCGCCTACCGGCTATACGGGCTACAGGATCGAGGATAGATCATGGCAAAAACTCCCATCATCGGCGTTCTGGAAACCGGTCGCCCGCCCGAGGAACTGGCCGATTATGGCGACTACCCCGGAATGGTCGCCGATTGGCTTGGGCGTGACGGTGTGACCTATCGCAGTTACGCGGTGCTGAAGGGCGTGTTGCCCGACGCGCCGGAGGAGGCGGATCTCTGGGTGATCACGGGATCGAAATTCGGCGCTTACGAGGACCACGACTGGATCCCGCCGCTGGAGGAGTTCATCCGCGCCGCGCGCGATGCGGGCCGCCCCATGGTGGGCATCTGTTTCGGCCACCAGATCATGGCGCAGGCGCTTGGCGGGGTGGTGCGCAAATCCTCGAAAGGGTGGGGGCTCGGCATCCATGATTACGGCCCGCTCAACTGGCCCGAGGCGCTCGGGGAAGAACCTGCGAAGCTGTCGCTGCAAGCCTACCACCAGGACCAAGTCGAGGTGGCACCTCCGGGGGCCGAGGCCATCGCCTCGACCGCCTTCTGCCCCTATGGCGCGCTCTGGTATCCCGGCTTCGCCATCACCGTGCAGGGCCATCCCGAGTTCTCGAAACCCTACGCCTCGGCGCTTCTGGACGCGCGCAAGGGCAGCGTGCTGGACCCAGCCGAGGTGGAGGACGCGCAAGATACCATGACGCGTGCCGACACCCGTGCCGACCTCGCCCGCCTGATCCGCCGCGTGTTCCTGCCCGAGGCGGGCTGATCCGATCCGGCAATTTGCCGGGATCGTCCAAATTGCAAGACACCACCGCCTGTGCCATTCCAGGACGCGACCCAACCGAAAGACGATGACATGACGCTGAAAGCCAAAGACGCCCCCGATCTGGGATCCTTCACCTGGGACGATCCGTTCCTCTTGGAGGCGCAACTGACCGAGGAAGAACGGATGCTGCGCGATGCGGCGGCGGAGTTCGCGCAATCCAAGCTGCAACCCCGCGTGATCGACGCCTATGCCAGGGAAACCGTCGCGCCCGAGATCTTCCCCGAGATGGGGCAGGCGGGCCTGCTTGGCGCGACCCTGCCCGAGGAATATGGCGGGCTTGGCGCGGGATATGTCACCTACGGGCTGATCGCGCGCGAGGTGGAGCGCGTGGACAGCGGCTATCGCTCGATGATGTCGGTGCAGTCTTCCCTCGTGATCTACCCGATCTATGCCTATGGGTCCGAGGAGCAGCGCCAGAAATACCTGCCGGGCCTGTGTGACGGCTCGCTGATCGGCTGTTTCGGGCTGACGGAACCCGATGCAGGCTCGGACCCCGGCGGCATGAAGACGCGGGCCGAGAAGACGGAAGGCGGCTATCGCCTGTCGGGCTCCAAGATGTGGATCTCCAACGCGCCGATTGCCGATGTCTTCGTGGTCTGGGCCAAGTCGGATGCGCATGACGGCAAGATCCGGGGCTTCGTCCTGGAGAAGGGCCTGAAGGGCCTTTCCGCGCCCAAGATCGGTGGGAAGCAGAGCCTGCGCGCGAGCGTCACGGGTGAGATCGTGATGGACGGGGTTGAGGTCGGGGAAGAGGCGCTGCTGCCCAATGTGGAGGGGCTGAAAGGCCCGTTCGGCTGCCTCAACCGGGCGCGCTACGGCATCGCATGGGGCGTGATGGGCGCGGCCGAGTTCTGCTGGCATGGCGCGCGGCAATACGGGCTGGACCGCAAGCAGTTCAGGAAACCGCTGGCACAGACGCAGCTTTTCCAGAAGAAGCTGGCCGACATGCAGACCGAGATCACGTTGGGGTTGCAGGCAGCGTTGCGGGTCGGGCGCCTCATGGATGAGGCGCGGGCCGCGCCCGAGATGATCAGCCTGATCAAGCGCAACAATTGCGGCAAGGCACTGGAGATCGCGCGCATGGCCCGCGACATGCATGGCGGCAACGGGATCTCCGAGGAGTTCCAGGTGATCCGCCACATGATGAACCTTGAGACGGTGAACACCTACGAGGGCACGCATGACGTTCACGCGCTGATCCTGGGTCGGGCGCAGACGGGGTTGCAGGCGTTTTTTTAGTGGGATCGCCGCTGTCGCGGCGACCGAGGCGGGGGGGACGCTGTCCCCCCCGCACCCCCCCTGGGATATTTTCAGAACAAAGAAGGTGGGGGTGGGATCAGTCGTCTGACCTGATCATTTCCGCCGCCTTCTCCGCGATCATTACCACAGGCGCGTTGGTATTGCCCGAGGTGATCGTCGGCATGATGGACGCATCGACCACCCGCAGCCCTTCCATGCCGCGCACTCTTAGGTCCGGGTCCACAACCGCGCGGTCATCGGTGCCCATGCGTGCCGTCCCGACCGGGTGAAATATGGTCGTCCCGATTTGGCCCGCCGCCTCGACCAGTTCCGCATCCGTGGAAAACATCGCGCCGGGCCGCAGTTCCTCGGGCCGGTAGCGCGCCAGTGGCTCCTGCCCGACGATCTCGCGCGTCAGCCGGATCGCGCGCGCCGCGACCTGCCGGTCGGCCTCCGTCGAGAGGTAGTTCGGCGCAATCGCGGGGTGGTCCGAAGTCTCTGGCGAGGCCAGCCGCACGGTGCCGCGACTGGTCGGGCGCAGGTGGCAGACCGACGCCGTGAAGGCCGGGAACGGGTCCAGGTCGCCGCCGAAAGCCGCGAGGCTGAGCGGCTGGACATGGTATTCCAGGTCGGGCGTCTCGACCTCCGGCCCTGACCGGGCGAAGGCGCCAAGCTGCGACGGCGCCATCGACATCGGGCCGGAGCGCCTCAGCGCGTATTCCAGCGCGATCCCCGCCTTGCCGCGCCATGTGGAGGAGAGCTGGTTCAGCGTCACCACCCCCTCGACCCGGTAGGCGCAGCGCAGTTGCAGATGGTCTTGCAGGTTGGCCCCGAGATCGGGGATATCGCGGGCGACCTCTATCCCCATCTCCGCCAGATGCGCGCCGGGGCCGAGCCCCGAGAGCATCATCAGTTTCGGCGAGTTGATCGCGCCCGCCGACAGGATCACTTCGCGCCGCGCCGACGCCTGCGCGGGCTGGCCGTTTTTGCGGAACCGCACGCCCGTGGCGCGCGGGCCGTCGAGGATCAGCCGCTCGGCCTCGGCCCCGGTGATCACATTCAGGTTGCGCCGCCCCTTCGCGGGTTTCAGGAAGGCGCTGGCCAGCGACCAGCGCCAGCCGCGCCGCTGGTTGACCTGGAAATAGCCGACGCCCTCATTGTCGCCGGTGTTGAAATCCGAGGTCTTCGGAATGCCTGCCGCCTCGGCCGCATCGGCGAAGGCATCGAGGATCTCCCAGGACAGGCGTGGCTCCTCCACCCGCCAGTTCCCACCCGCGCCGTGGATCTCGCTTGCGCCCTGGAAATGGTCCTGCGACTTGCGGAAGAGGGGCAGCACATCCTCCCACCCCCAGCCCACATTGCCCATCTGCCGCCACAGGTCGTAGTCGCGCGCCTGTCCGCGCATGTAGATCATGCCGTTGATCGAGGAACAGCCGCCCAGAACCCGGCCACGCGGGTAGAGGATCGACCGCCCGCCAAGCCCCGGCTCGGCCTCTGTCCGGTACATCCAGTCGGTGCGCGGGTTGCCGATGCAATAGAGGTAGCCCACCGGGATCCTGGTCCAGATGTAATTGTCCTTGCCCCCCGCCTCCAGCAGCAGGACGCGGGTGGCGGGGTTCTCCGACAGGCGGTTGGCCAGCACGCACCCGGCCGAGCCCGCGCCGACGATGATGTAGTCGAATATGCCATGGTCGATCATGCGGGCGTCACACCGCGTGTTCGGGCGTGATGATCTGCCGCGCGCCGTCCTGGAAATCCTTCAGGCTCAACTCCCACCGCGCCCTTGGCCAATGGACCTCCAGCGTCTGTTTCCGGGGCCGGTAGACCGCCGTGTAGAGCGTGCCGAAGCCCTGCGTGAAGGCCGTGGAATAGAGCGGGGGGCGCAGGAACGCCTTGATGAATTTCTCCTGCGGTTCGACATGCAGGGTCAGGCGTTGCAGCAGGAAGCGCTCGCGTTCCACCGTGGCGGTAAAGCGCGCGTGGCTGGCCCACTCGACGCGTTCCTGGTGGTTGGTCGCGACCGCCGCGCCGGTGATCAGGGTGGCGCGGTCGGGGGCCATCAGCGCGGTCAGGTAGCGGCGTTGGGCATCGACCACGGTGACGTTGTAGCTCATATGCGTGGGCACGCGGCGCAGGACCTCGCCCGCCTCCTTCGCGGTCTCGCAGGTCTGCAACACGTAGCGCAGGATCAGCGGCACGCCGAACCCGTCGCCCACGACCCGGCGGCCGCCGAAGGTCAGCGACACGGCAAGCCCCGCATCGTTGATGCCATCGACCAGCCCCCAGAGCCCGTCACTTGTCCCCATCACGCGCCGCCCCTGCCAGGCTGTGTGCAGGATCAGGCTGTCGAAGGCGTGGGGGGAATAGTCGTAATTGCGCACCAGCATCGGTTCGGCGCCGGGCCAGATCGCCTGACTGCACCCAGACAGATAGGGTGGCGGGCAGTAGAAAGACAGGAAGCGCGCCGCGTGATCGGTGCCGCCCGCCAGCTCGCAGAGCCGGTCATAAAGCGGCATCATCTCCGGCATATGCGCCTTGAGGGCCTTGACGCTGTCCCAGTATCCGGGGCGCGCCTCGGCCCCTTCCCGGACCCACCAGCGATGGTAGTCGGGCCAGTATTCGTGAAACAACCCGGCCCAGATGGGGCCGGGTTCGCGTTCCGATATGGCGCGCCAGTTGAGTTGCATGCCTTGCCGGGGACTACATGATCTTGAAAGCCGGGTCCGCCAGCGCAGGCCCCGCCTCGGCCACCGGCAGCGGGCGGCCATCGACACCCTGCTTGATGCCGTGAATCCAGCGCTTGGCCCGTTCGGTCAGCTTGAAGCCCTGCGTCATCGACCGCCCGCGCGTCACGACGATGCCGATATCGGCCCCCTCGTAGCGGTAATCGCCCGGTTGCAGGATGCGCAGGAAAAACGCCTCGTTCTCGCTTTCGACGGCGCGGCGGTGGTAGTCGAACCGGTCGAAACTGATGCTGCCGTCCTCGTTCATCTTGTAGATTCCGGTCTCGGGCACCTGAGTGGCGATGTCGACAGTGTCGTCGGTGTGCTTGATCACCATCTGGCTCCAGCTGTCGATCATGTTCGGATCGGCCCAACGCTGGTTCAATTCCTCCACGTCGAGGTTGAATTTCTTCTTCGAGAACTCCAGCAGGTGAAACAGGAAAAGCGGCGCATCGGCATGGGCGAAGGCCGCGTGATTGGTCATCGAGGACGCGCCGGTGATGCGCGGGTTCAATTCGCCAAGCCAGATGTCGTTGGTCTTCTTGTCGATCAGGAAATCCAGCTCGAAATAGCCGCGATAGCCTTCCTTGCGCAGTTGTTCACCGAATTTGAAGGTCAGCTCGCGCGCCTTCTGACGGACCTTGGGCGGGAAGGCGGTCGAGAAAATCTCGTTGCCGCACCAGCCGCCGCGATAGGGGGTCAGCTCCTTGAAGCCGACAAGCTCGGTCATCAGCGGGCCGACGATGGTGCCTTCCTTGGTGGCGCAGGCCTCGATCGCCGAGCCGCGGCAGTCGATCCGCTTCATGATCTTGATCTCGCCCTCGCCGACGATCTCATGCGCGTGGCGGCGGAAATCGGCCTCGGACTTGATGAAGAAGGTGGTGTGGCCGCTGTCGCCGAAGGCCGATTGCAGCACCAGGTCATGACCGATCCCGGCCTTTTCGCAGGTCTTCCTGAGGTCCTCGTAATCCTTGACCTCGGCCAGCACGTTGGGCACCGAGGGCACGCCCGCCTTGTTACCGATGCGCACGGTCTCGATCTTGTTGTCCATCGACTGGCGCAGCTTGGCCTTGGGAAACCACACATCCGCGCCCAGTTCCTTTGACAGGCGCTCGGTCTCCTCGTCGAACATCAGGAAGACGAATTTCGGCTTGCCGCCGCGCCGCTTGATCAGGTCGATGACCTCCTTGTGCTGCAACAGGTAGTTGTTGATATCCTCGATCGACTGGAATTCGGCATGGGGCTGTTCCGAGGGGCAGAACACGTTGGGATGCTTGCCGCCATAGCAGTCGATATAGCAGATATACTTGAAGTTCTTGCACCACTCATCTAACCCCAACAGGTTGAAATTGGTCGCCGAGATGAAGTAGATCGGATCCTCGTTGCGGTGAAAGTGGCGCCGGATCTCTGACATGTTGTTCAGGCTGGCTTTGGCCATGATATTTCTCCCTCTTGGTCCTATTTGTGACGCGCGTCGTTCAGCTTCAGACGCGCCGCATTGGTCCTGGCCTGCTGTTTCAGGGCCTTCTGGGTGAACACGCGCAGCCCCAGATCGTCGCGGTAGCCGTGGATCTCGCTGACATCCAGCGCGCGCATGAAGGACAGGATTTCCTTGCTGACCACCTGTCCCGGCACCAGGATCGGAAAGCCGGGCGGGTAGGGGATGATGAACGAGGCCGAAACGACATCATCGCCGCTTTCCATTGCCTCCTTGATCGAGCCGTCCAGTTCCAGGTAATCGCAATTCTTCTCGTCATAACTGAGGAAGAAGGCCGATCTTATGTCGCCTTCGCTGGTCACCTGGTCGGTGCGGAAGGCATCGTGGAAGCGGCTGAAATCGGGCAGCGGCGGCAGGTCGTGCATGAGGTTCGAGACGCGCTTTTCAAAGCCGCGTTTCTCCATCATCGACGCATCGTCCAGAAGCTCGTCCAGTTCCTTGGCGATCTCGACCAGCACCTCGATCAGGTAGGCCACCGATGAGCGCGTGGTGCCGATATTGGTCATGAACAACACGGTATTGCGCGAGGTCTTGTTGATCTGGATGCCGTATTTATCCATCAGGATATCGGTCTTGAACGTATCGCCGTCCCAACCGGTCCCGCCGACGGCCAGCGTCACGCGGGTGGCATCGAGGACAAACTCGTCCTTTTCCCAGCAATCCCAGATATCGGTCCAGCCCTGTTCGGGGTCATAATAGCTGGTGACACCGCTTTCGCGGTAGGCTTCGGGGATCATGTCGCCCGCCGCCAGAACCTTGAAGTATTTCTTCAGCAGCGGATGGGTCGAGATGGCCCGGCGCATCGCCATCGCGGCCTCGACCTGGCGCTGGACGAATTCGAAACCTTCAAGCTCCACTTGCCGTCGGCCCACGTCGAGACTGGCGATGATCTGGTAATTGGGCGAGGTCGAGGTATGGGTCATGTAGGCCTCGTGGAAACTCGCCTCCACCTCGCCCTTGAAGTCCTGGTCGTTGACATGGATCATCGAGCCTTGGCGCAGCGAAGTCAGTGTCTTGTGGGTCGATTGCGTCGCATAGACCCGGACCCGTGCCCCCGGCGGCGGCAGAAGCCGCGTCGAAAGCAGCGCCTCCTCGTCGGCATCCTTCAACTCTTCCTGCTGCGCCGCGTAGGCGGCGGCGTGGTCCTCGGTGCGCAGCCGTTCGCGCAGGGTATTGGCCGCGTTCATCGCGGTGCGCTGCCGGTAGGTCGGACCGAAGCGCGCGAAGGCGAACCAGGCCTCGTCCCAGAGAAAGACGAGGTCGGGCTTGATCGCGAGGCATTCCTCCATCATCCGTTCGACATTGTAGACGATGCCGTCGAAGGTGCAGTTGGTCAGGAGCAGCATCCGCACCCGGTCCAGCTTGCCCGCCGCCTTCAATTGCAACAGCTGATGCTTGATCTCGCGCAGCGGCACCGCGCCATACATCGAGTATTCATTGAGCGGATAGCTGTCGAGATAGACCACCTGCGCGCCCGCCAGCACCATGCCGTAATGGTGCGACTTGTGGCAATCGCGGTCGACCAGCACGATGTCGCCGGGACGCACCAGCGCCTGCACCACGATCTTGTTGCAGGTCGAGGTGCCGTTGGTGGCGAAATAGGTCTGTTTCGACCCAAATGCCCGGCTGGCCAGTTCCTGCGCTTCCTTGATGGGGCCGTGCGGCTCCAGCAGGCTGTCGAGCCCGCCGCTGGTGGCCGAGGTCTCCGCCAGGAAGATGTTGGGGCCATAGAAGGCGCCCATGTCCTGGATCCAGTGGCTGCGGCTGATCGACTTGCCGCGGCTGATCGGCATGGCGTGAAACACGCCGGTCGGCTGCTTGGAATATTCGACAAGCGCGGTGAAGAACGGCGTCTTG
This sequence comes from Alterinioella nitratireducens, assembly GCF_013155465.1. Taxonomy (GTDB): domain Bacteria; phylum Pseudomonadota; class Alphaproteobacteria; order Rhodobacterales; family Rhodobacteraceae; genus Alterinioella; species Alterinioella nitratireducens. The sequence goes on from NZ_JABJVX010000001.1 coordinate 195,290, forward strand.
TTGCGGGCCTGAACGCCGCGCAGGATGTTCAGGTGCAGTTCCAGGAAATCCTCCTGGTTGTAGAACACCCGCCGGCAGATACCGAGGTCCAGCCCCGCGATATCCTCGACCGACCGATCGGTGACCAGGTAGGCGTCAAGCTCGGGGCGCACCCTGGCGATGAGGCGGCACAGCTCGGGCCCGTAATCCTCGGGGCTGAGCGCCTCGATCATGTTGATCCCGCCCGCCCGGTTCAGGTAGCGGGTCAGGATGGACAGTTCGATCTTGGATTCCATGATCAGACCGGGGCGGACCACGATGGCCTGGATGTTGTGGTTGAACAGAACCCCGATCAGGGCGTCCTGCAAACTGGGCACGACGACCGTTTCGTAGTGAAACGGGTCTTCCATGCGGCGCATCCGGGCAAAGTTGCTTTTCAGCCAGCGTTCCTGATGCTCGTTGACATCATCGACGATCATCACCTCGAAATAGGGCTTGGCCAGCGCGCGCGCCTCCAGCGACTGGATCGCCTCATCCTCGTGATCGTCGGTCTCCGTGCCACGTTCCAGCGGCACATGGCGGCGGCGATAGGCCCCGGTGGCCAGCCCGCGTGCCACGCGCTGGATGGCGTAGGCGGCGTCCTGGTAGTTCTGATGCTCGAATTGCCGCCGGATGTGGTCGAAGGCCTGCACACCGGGAAAGGCCCAGTAGGCCTCGATCGGGGCGAGCGAGTCGAAGAGCGTGTTGATCTTCTTGATCTGTGCCTCGGAGCCCTTGGCCTTGCCCGCGCGCGTGAGGGCCACCGAGGCCTCCCGCAGGGCGCTCCACCGATCCGATCTCAGTTGGATGGCGGAATAGTAGTCACTCATCGACTGCATGTCTTGGCCTCGCTGTTTTGCAACGGACGAGGCTCCCATAGTGACAACTTGCAGCGTCAGGTCAACAGCTAGCCCTGTTTGACGGGATCGAACAGTTCCTGATGGTCGTTGGGATGACTGCGCCGCGCATAGGGCTCAATCGGCTTGGCCGAGGTGCCGCCCTCATCCAGCAAGATGCCCGCGCGCGAGCCCTGGCGGGGGGTTTCCAGCGGTCCCAACCGGTGCAGGTAGGCGTCGGTTCCGCTGCTGCGGTCATAGACCGGGAAATCGGTCGAGCGGTCGCGGAAGCTTTTCAGAACCTGGCCCAGGCCCTTCATGCCGGTTTCGCGCTGACGGCGCACCTGGTTGAGGTCCAGCTCCAGCGGGAACATGTCCTCCTGGCCTGCGGACTGGTGCAGCACCGTGGCCGACGGGTCGATGACGCAGGAGCGCCCGACGCCGCCCGCGCCCAACCCGTTCACATCGACCACGTAGCACTGGAACTGCGCCGCCGTGGCGCGCGCGATGGCCAGCTCCGCGTCGCGGTCGGTGGTGCCGGTCAGGACCGGGTGCAGCAGAACCTCGACGCCCTGGCTGGTCAGTTGCCGCGTGGTTTCGGGGAACCAGATGTCATAGCAGATCGACAGGCCGAACCGGCCCACATCCGTAACATCGAAGACGCAGAACCCGGTGCCCGCCTCGACGCCCGCCTCGTAGGGGCGGAAAGGAAACATCTTGCGGTAGGTGGCGACGGTCTCGCCCTGCGGGTTCAGCACGGTCGAGGTGTTGTAGACAAGCCCTTCGTCGGTGCGCTCGAACATCGAGCCGGGGATGAGCCAGATATTGTGCTTGATCGCGGCCTCGCGGAAGCGGTCGATGGCATCGTTGTGCAGGGGCAGGGCCGTCCGCGTCAGGGGGCCGAACGGGGCCAGTTCGCTGAACAGCACCATCTGCGTCCAGGGAAAGCGCGCCATGAGGACGTCGAGGCGATGGATCATGCCGTCGACATTGGGTTGCAATGCATTGACATACATCTGCACACCGGCAACTGCGAATGGCGTCATTTCGGGAGGTCTCCGCGAGTGGTCAGAAAATCGAGGCGCAGACTAGCCGCATTTGGCCACGATGGCCAACGGGGGCTGTCCGACGCCCGAGGATCACGGCACATAAGGCCAGATCGGGGCGGCTGCAATCGCAAAGCAGCGGCGGCGGCGCGTCAGCACGAAAAGGTGAGGGATGCTGTCGTGTTCTTGCAACGATTGCGGGGTTGAGGGCGGCCCGTCGACGGGCCGCGGATGCGCTCGGTCGACCGAGCGCCCGTGCCAGGCCCCTCCGTTTCCGGCGCAGCCAAAGGCGCGACGGCGCCTCGGTCGGTCAGGCCGCCCCCTCGGAGGCGCCGCGCGCCGTGAGGCAAGACGTGGTGCGGGCGGCGGGACTCGAACCCGCACGGGGGCAACCCCCTTCAGATTTTAAGTCTGATATGTCTACCATTCCATCACGCCCGCAAGCGCCCCGACGCTACCCCGCGCAGCCCGCGCTGAACAAGGGCAAAGCCCGTCAGCCGCGCTGGCCCGCGAATTTTTCCTGCCAGCCCTCGCGCGCCTCGTCGGTGATCTTGGCGAAGAGCACGTCGGGCACCGTGAAGCCGTGTCCCGCAGGCAGCGCCGCCAGCGCCTCGCCGACCGTGTCGGGCCAGTCCGCGCCTGCCGCCCCCATCGCCTCCAGCATCGCCGCCGACGCGTCCGGGATGAAAGGCTCGGACAACACCGCATAAAGCCGGATCAGGTTCAGCGACAGCCGCACGATGGCCGCCGCGCGGTCGGGATCCTCCTTGTAGGCGGCCCAGGGGGCGGCGGCTTGCAGGTATTCGTTGCCCGCCACCCAGATCGCGCGCAGCTCGGCGGCGGATTTGCGGACCTCCATCGCCTCCATATGGGCCTGGTAGGCATCGACGCGGCCCTGCAACTCGGCCACCAGCGCGACCTCGGCATCGCCGTATTCGCCGCCCTCGGGCACCACCTCGCCGAACTTGGAGCGGCAGAACTTGGTCACGCGGCTGACGAAATTGCCAAGCACATCGGCCAGATCCTTGTTCACGCTGGCCTGGAAGTTTTCCCAGGTGAACTCGCTGTCGCTGCTCTCGGGCGCATGGGACAAGAGCCACCAGCGCCAGTAATCGGCGGGCAGGATCTCCAGCGCCTGGTCCATGAAGACGCCGCGGCCCTGGGAGGTCGAGAACTGGCCCCCGTCATAATTGAGGTAATTGAACGACTTGATGTAATCGACCAGCTTCCAGGGCTCGCCCGAGCCCATGATCGTGGCGGGAAAGCTCAGCGTGTGGAAGGGCACGTTGTCCTTGCCCATGAACTGGACGTAACGGACATCCTCGGCGCCCTTGTCCTCGCGCCACCAGCGTTCCCAGTCGTCGCCTTTGCCCGCATCGACCCATTCGGCGGCGCAGGCGATATATTCGATGGGGGCGTCGAACCAGACATAGAAGACCTTGCCCTCCATCCCCGGCCACTCCGCCTCGCCCTTCTTGACGGGAATGCCCCAGTCGAGGTCGCGGGTGATACCCCGGTCGCGCAGCCCGTCGCCATCGTTGAGCCATTTCCTGGCGATCGAGGTGGTCAGGATCGGCCAGTCGGTCTTGCTGTCGATCCAGTCGTTCAATTGCCCGCGCATTTCGGACTGGCGCAGGTAGAGGTGCTTGGTCTCGCGCACTTCCAGGTCGGTGGAGCCCGAGATCGCGCTGCGCGGGTCGATCAGGTCGGTGGGGTCCAACTGCTTGGTGCAGTTCTCGCATTGATCGCCGCGCGCGCGGTCATAGCCGCAATTCGGGCAGGTGCCCTCGATATAGCGATCCGGCAGGAAGCGTTTGTCGGCATGGGAATAGACCTGTTCCTCGCTCACCTCGCGGATCAGCCCGGCCTCGGCCAGGCGCCCCGCGAAATGCTGCGTCAGCTTGTGGTTCTGCGGGCTGGAGGAGCGGCCGAAATGGTCGAAGCTCAGCCGGAACCCGTCGGACAGATCCTTCTGCACCTGCCACATCTCGGCGCAATATTCCGCGACCGGTTTCCCGGCCTTGGCGGCGGCAAGTTCGGCGGGGGTGCCGTGTTCATCGGTGGCGCAGAGAAACAGCACTTCGTGGCCGCGCTGGCGCATGTAGCGTGCGAAAAGGTCGGCGGGCAGTTGGCTGCCGACCAGGTTGCCCAGATGCTTGATCCCGTTGATGTAGGGGATCGCCGAGGTGATGAGGATACGTGCCATCTTGTGCGGGTGCCCGTCTTCTTGTTGCGCCGCCCCCCTCGTAGCGGATCGGCAGGGCAAGGACTAGGGGGCGCGGGCAGGCGGCAAGAAGGGGGCCGGTGTCGCCACCGGCCCCCCTCGGGTGCTTCAGTATGGGAAGAGCTTAGCCTTCGTATTCGGGCTGCTGTTCAAGCGCCTCCTGCGTCGAGTCGATATAGACGCGCAGGGTGCCGTCCTCGTCCGAGCGCACGATCTGCAACTCGTCCAGGGTCACGGCGATGCGGTGCTCGCCCAGGCCCAGGAAGCCGCCGATATCCAGCACGGCGCGTTCGATCTGGCCATCCTCCGAAACGATCAGCGAATGGATCTCGCCGACATCTTCGTCGTCGGACCCGTAGACGCTGGTGCCGGTCAAGTCTTCCGCCGTCAACTCGTCGCGCGGCGCTTCGGTAAAGCCCTCGCGCTCGGCCATGGGCCGCGTCAGCATCGGACGGTTCTCGGTCATCGGCACGGTCTCTTCTTCCGTGGCGTCGGGCATCGCTTCCTCGTCCGACTCGGCCATGTCGGTGTCGTCGGACTGGTCTTCTTCGGCCATATCAAGCGCGTCGCCGGCAAATTCGTATTCCGGCGAATCCTGGACACCCGCGGCGCTGGCGTTCACCACGAGGAAGAAGTCGTCGCCTTCGCCGTCTTCCGCGACAAAGCGGATCTGGTCCATGGAGACGGCGGCGTCACGCTCGCCCATGCCCAGGAAACCGCCGACGCCGATGATCACGGCCTCGACGTCGCCGTCGCGGGTCAGCACAATCTCGTTGATTTCGCCGATATCGTCCCATTCGGTCTCGCCGCCCTCGGCGACGCTCATGCCGTCTTCAATCGACTCCTCGGTGGCATAGACGCGCATCCCGATAAGTTCGGAGGCGTTGAGGTTGCGTTCGGCATCAAAAGTCAGGTCCGAGAACGCGCCGGTATGGGCTGCGCCATAGGCGCTGGTGCCCATGACAAGGGCGGTCGCGGTCGTAAGCAAGAAGCGTTTCATGTCTTGTCCTTTCGTTACTCATCAAGCTCGCTGATGCTTGGACAACTCAACGAATGGGCGATGCGTTCCCGGCAGGGTCGCAAGAATATTTTTCCGAAGTGATGGAACAAAATCCGGCTTTGCGTAACGCCTGACAGGAACAGGCAAACCGCCTCATTTCATGCGGAAAATGCGCCCGACACTGAAGCTGGTGCGCGGGATCCAGACATAGCGCGTGCGGGTTCCCGAGGTGCCCCGGCGGCGCATCCGGATCAGCCCGAACACAACCAGCACAAGATGCGCGACCGAGATGAAGACGAAAAGCGCGCCGGGCCCAAAGAGGGTGATCAGGTTCGAGGTCAGAAGCGGCGCGACAATCGCCCCGAGCGCGAAGAAGAACATCAGCGCGGCAGAAAGCTCCACCCGCTCGTGATCCTCGGCCCAGTCATGCGCATGGGCCGCCGAGACCGAATAGATCGGCATCGTCACCAGCCCGAAGGTGAAGGCCGCCAGCATCACCGCCGTGGTGCCCATATCCGATGTCGTGATGGTCACGATACAGGCGGGCAGGGCAGCCAGCGACAGCCAGATCAGTATCCATCGGCGGTCATAGCGATCCGCCAGCCAGCCCACCGGGACCTGCGCCAGCGCGCCGCCAAGGACGAAGGCGGCCAGGAAGAACGCGATCTGTTCGGGGCGCAGGCCAACCTCGGCCCCGTAGAGCGGCCCGACCATGCGGAAGGACGCCGAGGAGACAGCGGCCACCATCACGCCCGCAACCGCCAAGGGCGACCGCCTCCAGGCCAGACCGGGGCGCAGGCGCGGCGCCGAGGGCGTCTCGGGCTCGGTCGTCTTGGTCAGCGTCAGCGGCAGCAGCGCGGCGCAGCTCAGGATCGCGAGCAGATTGTAGGAAACGTAATGGGCGGGCTCCAGGATGCCGATGAAAAGCTGCGCGACCAGCGATCCGATCATGTCCACCATCCGGTAGCTGCCCATCATCCGCCCGCGCGTCTCGTTCGTGACCTTGGCCTGCAACCAGGCCTCGGCCACGGTGTAGCAGCCCGCCACCGACAGCCCCGAGGCGACCCGCATCAAGGCCCAGGCCGTGGCATCCACGATCAGCATATGCGCCAAGAGGCCAATGGCCCCCGCAGCCGTGAAGGCGGCGAAGGCGCGGCTGTGGCCGACCGTGCCCATCAGGCGCGGCGCGAACCAGCAGCCGATGAAGAAGCCGAGGAAATGGGCCGAGCCGAGCAGGCCGATCTGGCTGTTGGAAAACCCAAGCTGCGCGCCGGAGAGAACATCCAGCGGGCCGACCCCGCCGGTCGAGATCTGGAGAAGGAAGATCGACAGGAACAGGGCGGCGAAGGAAACGAGAAGGCGCATCGGGGTCCGTGCGAGAGGGGGCTTTCGCACCAAGCTGACCGGGCCGGGCGGGCGGGGCTTGTGCGATTGCGACGGATACTGCGTCGGATTCGGGTCGGGGCACAATGGAAGACGGGCCCTTTCACGGGGCAATCGGTGCCGGGGCCCATCTGCTTGCACCTGCCGCGAACCGCCCTAGGGTGTGGCGCACCTGCCCGGATAAGGAAAAGACATGCGCCGCGTTGCCCTTGGATCGACCAATGAAACCGTTTCGGAACTGTGCCTCGGCACCATGACCTGGGGCACCCAGACCCCGGCAGAGGATGCGTTCCGCCAGATCGACCGCTGCCTTGAGGCCGGGATCACCATCATCGACAGCGCCGAGATGTACCCGGTCAACCCGGTCAGGCCCGAGACCTGCGGCCGCAGCGAGGAGATCATCGGCCAATGGAACGCGGCCAACCCCTCGCGGCGCGGGGCCTATCAGCTCGCCACCAAGATATCCGGCTATAACGAACGCTTCATGCGCCCCGGTGAGCCGATCAGCGCCAGAACCTTCCGCGCCGCCTTCGAGGGCTCTCTGAAACGCTGCCAGACCGATCACATCGACATCTACCAGTTGCACTGGCCCAACCGCGGCTCATACCATTTCCGTCAGAACTGGAGCTATGACCCGTCCACGCAGGACAAGGCGCAGACGCTCGATCACATGGCCGAGGTGCTGGAGGAAGCGGGCAAGCTGGTGCAAGAGGGCAAGCTGCGCCATTTCGCGCTGTCGAACGAATCCACCTGGGGCACCGCGCAATGGCTGCGGCTCTCCGAGGATCGCAACCTGCCGCGCGTGCAAACTGTGCAGAACGAATACTCGCTGCTCTGCCGCGCCTATGACACCGACATGGCGGAAATGGCGGTGAACGAGCGCGTGACGCTTCTGGCCTTCTCGCCGCTGGCCTGCGGGATGCTGACCGGGAAATACCAGGGCGGCGACGTGCCCGAGGGCTCGCGCCGGTCGCTGGTGCCGGAGCTTGGCGGGCGCTGGTCCGACCGGGTGGGGCCCGCGATCGACGCCTATCTGGGGATTGCCGAGACGCACGGGCTTGACCCTGTGGCCATGTCGCTGGCCTGGATCCAGACCCGGCCTTTCCCGGTCTCGACCATCTTCGGCGCGACAACCGAGGCGCAACTTGACCGCATCCTGCCCTCGGTCGACCTGAGCCTCAGCCAGGAGGTGCTGGACGACATCGCCGCCGCGCACCGCGCCCATCCCATGCCCTACTGACGCTCTGCCCGCAGGGCCGAGATCGACTGCCCATGCGCCCGCCGAAAGGCGCGGGCCAGTGTCGAGGGGCCGGAAAACCCCGTGCGCAGCGCGATCTCTTGCACGGATAGCCCGGTATCCAGCGCCAGCCTGCGCGCCTCGCTGAGGCGCAGCCGCAGGAAGAACGTGCCGGGGGCGGTGTCCAGATGCTGGCGGAACAGCATCTCCAGCCGCCGCGCCGACAGCCCTTGTGCGCGGGCGATGGCGGCGATGCTGGGCGGTTCCTCCATCTCGGCCTCCATCAGCGCGATGGCGCGGGCCACGGGGGGCGCGAGGCTGGCAAGACGCGCCTGAGAAACCAGGCGCTGCGGGCTCGGCCGGTCCTCGGGGTCATAAAGCAGCGCGTTGGCGACCTGACCGGCAAGCTCCGCCCCGTGATGCTTGCGGATCAGGTGCAGCATCAGGTCGAGGCAGGGCGCGGCCCCGCCCGTGGTCAGCGCGGGGCCGTCGATGACAAAGCGGTCGCGGCTCGGGGTGAGGTCTGGAAAGGCGGCGGCGAACGCCTCCAGGTCTTCCCAATGCGTGGTCGCGTGGCGGCCATTGAGCAGCCCCGCCCGCGCCAGCACCCAGGGCCCGCCATCGACACCGCAATAGGTGATGCCGCGCGCGCGCAACTGCCGCAGCCAGGCGCGCAGGGCAGGGGTGGCATGGGCGTCCAGGCGGAAGCCCGCGACCAGGATCAGCAGGTCCATATCGGCATGCAGCGGCAGCGGGTCGGATTGCAGCGTGATACCGGTGGTCAGCGTCACGTCCCCCCCTTGCGGGCTGAGCACCTGCCAGTCATAGAGGGCCTTGCCCGCCCGCCGGTTCGCGGCCCGGAACGGGTCCAACGCGGCGGCCAGCGACATCAGGTTGCTGTCGGGCAGGAGCAGCAACCCGATGCGGAAGGGCTTTTTCTCAAGGCTTGCGGAATCGGTCATGTCCGTTTCGTATATCGCAAGGCGAAGGGCTGCAATCTGGCCTTTGATGGGCGCGACTCATCACGAAGGAGACCGCCCATGCCCATGACCCCCACGCGCGACGTATTCATCACCTGCGCCATCACCGGATCGGGCGGCACCCAGGACCGGTCTCCGCATGTGCCGCGCAGCCCCGAGGAGATCGCGAATAGCGCCATCGCCGCCGCGCGCGCCGGGGCCGCCATCGTCCATTGCCATGTGCGCGACCCCGAAACCGGCGTGCCGAGCCGCGACCCGAAGCTCTACCGCGAGGTCACAGACCGCATCCGCGCCGCCGATATCGACATGGTCTTGAACCTGACGGCGGGCATGGGCGGCGACCTGGTGCTTGGCGGCGTGGAGCAGCCGCTGCCCACGGGTGACGGCACCGATATGGTGGGGGCGTCGGAACGCCTCGCGCATGTCCTCGAATGCCGCCCCGAGATCTGCACGCTCGATTGCGGCACGATGAATTTCGCCGAGGCCGATTACGTCATGGTCAACACGCCCGGCATGCTGCGCGCCATGGGCAAGATGATCACCGAGGCGGGCGTGCGCCCCGAGATCGAGGCCTTCGACACCGGCCACCTGTGGTTCGCCAAGCAACTGGTCGAGGAGGGCGTGCTGGACGCCCCCGCGCTGGTGCAGCTTTGCATGGGCGTGCCCTGGGGGGCACCCGATGACCTCAATACGCTGATGGCGATGGTCAACAATGTGCCGGATGACTGGACCTTCTCGGCCTTCGCACTGGGACGCAACCAGATGAACATGGTCGCGGCCTCGGTTCTGGCGGGCGGCCATGTGCGCGTCGGGCTGGAGGATAACCTGTGGCTGGAAAAGGGCGTGTTGGCGACGAATGAACAACTGGTGGACCGCGCGCGCGGCATCGTCGAGCGCATGGGCGCGCGGGTCGTCGGCCCGGACCAGGTGCGCAAGCGGCTTGGCCTGGTGAAGCGGGATCCGGTCGGATGAAGGGGCTGTCCGGCGCCCGTGTATTGATCACGGCGGGCGCGGCGGGGATCGGCCGGGTGATGGCCGAGCGGTTCCAGGCGGAAGGTGCGCGGGTCGCGGTCTGCGATGTGGACGCGGGCGCCGTGGCGGATATGCAGGCCGCCAACCCCGGCATCCTGGCCCGCGTCGCCGATGTGACGGAGGAGGGCGCGGTCGATGCGTTCTTCGACGAGGTGCTGGCCGCGTTTGGCGGGCTCGACGTGGTGGCCGCGAATGCCGGGATCGGCGGGCCTGCGGGCGCGATCGAGGATCTGACGCTTGGCGGGTGGAAAGACACGCTTGCCGTCAATCTCGACGGGGCCTTCCTGACCTGCCGCCGCGCGGCCCCGGTTCTGAAGGCGCAGGGGGCGGGGCTGCTTCTGCTGACCTCATCGACCGCCGGTCTCTTCGGTTATCCCTACCGCGCGCCTTACGCAGTGGCGAAATGGGGTATCATCGGGCTGATGAAGACGCTGGCGATGGAACTGGGCCCCTCCGGCGTAAGGGTCAATGCGCTCTGCCCCGGTGCGGTCAGCGGGCCCCGCATGGACCGGGTGGTCGCCAACGAGGCCAGGGCGCGCGGTGTCGGCGAGGACGAGATCCGGCAGCTCTACGTCAAGGGCGTGTCGATGAAGACCTGGGTGGAGGCCGATGACATCGCCGATATGGCGCTGTGCCTGGCCTCCGACATGGGGCGCAGGGTGTCAGGCCAGGCGATGGCCGTGGACGGGCATACGGAAACGATTGGAGATTAGGATGGCACGGGTTGCGGCAATCTTGGGCGGTGGCGTCATCGGCGGCGGATGGGCGGCGCGGTTCCTTCTCATGGGGTGGGATGTGCGGGTGTTTGACCCGGCGCCCACGGCGCAAGAGTCGCTTAGCGCCATGTTGGAGCGCGCCCGCGCGGCGCTGCCCGCGCTCTATGACGTGGCGCTGCCCGGGGAGGGGCGGTTGAGCTTCCATCCCACGATCAGCGAGGCCGTGGCGGGGGCGGAATGGATCCAGGAAAGCGTGCCGGAACGGCTGGAGTTGAAGCGCAAGCTCTACAGCCAGGTGCAGGCGGTCTGCGACGCGAACGCGGTAATCGGCTCCTCCACCTCGGGCTTCACCCCGTCCGAATTGCAGGGCTGCGCCACGCGGCCCGGGCAGATCGTCGTCACGCACCCGTTCAACCCGGTCTACCTGTTGCCGCTGGTGGAACTTGTCGGCTCTGGGAAGACCGATCCGGTCCTTCTGGACAAGGCGGAAGACGTGCTGCGCAGCGTCGGCATGTTCCCCTTGCGCGTGCGCGCCGAGATCCCCGCCCATATCGCCGACCGGTTTCTTGAAGCCGTCTGGCGCGAGGCGCTGTGGCTGGTCAAGGATGGCGTGGCCACGACCGAGGAGATCGACGACGCGATCCGCATGGGGTTCGGCCTCAGGTGGGGGCAGATGGGCCTCTTCGAGACCTACCGCGTGGCGGGCGGCCCGGCGGGGATGCGGCATTTCATCGAGCAATTCGGCCCGACGCTGACATGGCCCTGGACCAGGCTGATGGATGTGCCGGAGCTGACCGAGGAGTTGATCGACAGGATCGCCGACCAATCCGACGCGCAGTCGGGGCATCTGAGCATCGCCGAGCTGGAGACCTTGCGCGATGGCAACCTGATCGGCATGATGCGCAGCCTCAAGGCACGCCGCGCCGCCGTGGGGGCGGTGCTGGCTGCGCATGAGGCGACGATCACGCCCGAGGCCCCGGACCTGATGGTGCCGATGCAGACGCTGGACCGTTTGGTGCCGACCGATTGGGTCGATTACAACAACCACATGAACGAGGCGCGCTACCTGACCGCGATTTCCGAAGCCTGCGACCGGTTCCTGCTATGGGTCGGGGTGACGCCGGACTATATCGCCTCGGGCGGCAGCTGGTTCACGGTGGAAAACCACATCCGGCATCTGGGCGAGGTTCGGATCGGCGCGCGTATCCGGGCGGTGACGCAGGTGCTGGACGCGGCGGGCAAGCGGCTGCGCCTGTTCCATTCGCTTTATTGCGGCGACGATCTGGTGGCGACGGGCGAGCAGATGCTCTTGCATGTGAGCCTGGAGACCCGCCGCGCCGCGCCGCCGCCGCCGGAGATGGCCGATCTGATCGCGCGCATTGCCGCGGCGCATGAGGCATTCGGTCAGCCCGAGGGCGCGGGCGCGGCGATCGGCGCGCGGTAGCGCTCGGTCGACCGAGCGCGGATGCGGCCCGCCGACGGGCCGCGTGGCCCCCGGGGCTGGCGGTGGCGAGACGGATCGGATGGTGCACATGGTGCAGGTGTCGTGCCGGTGAGTATTTGGTCCAAGAAGATGGGATCAGGGGATCTCGGCCCGCAAGGTTGCCAGGAAATCGGGGATGTCGCGGGCCGACAAGCTGGCCCCGCGCACCAGACCGTCGAAATTGCGGGTCACGGCCTGCACCCGGTCGCGGTCGCGGAAGGCGACGTAGTAGCGGCCGAGATAGATCGCCGCCATCTTGGGGCCGAAGACGGTGATCGGCGCGGAGTAGATCCGGCGCGCATCATAGAGCACCAGCCGCAGCGTCGGGTAGAGCTGGTCATAGACCTGGTGCAGCCAGTCGATCTGTTCGCGGCGGGCGGCAGGCGCGAGCCCTTCGAAATAGCCCGATCCCCTGGCGAAGGTGGTCAGGCGGTGCAGCGGCAAAGCGATTTCGTAATCGCAATCGGTGCTGCGCATCCAGTCATAGCGCGCACTGGCCGCGGCGATGGCCTGGCCCGCCGACTTGCCGGTCGCATCGCCATATTCCCATTCCATCACCGCATGCGTCTTGAGCATGTCGGGCAGGGTCGCGGGGACGTGGCGGATCTTGTAGCCCGCCGCCTCGCGGTGCCAGTCGAAGATGCGGTCGTCGCCGGTGCCGGCGCGCTCGGCATCGGCCATTGTCGTCGCCAGCAGGCTGCCGGTGCGTTCGGCCCTGTCGGAGAGGCCGAGGAGCCAGTCCGCCGAGACCTCCAGTGCCTGCGCACAGCCCGCGACGAGGTGGCCGCCGGGCATCCGCGCATCCTCGGAGGTCAGCAATTGCGTCACGGTCGAACGGTCGACCCCGGTGGCGCGCGCCAGCCCGGCGCGGCTGACCCCCGCCATCTGCAACGCGCTGGCGAGGCGGGTGCGGAAGAGGGTGGCGCGGTCCGATTTGCTGATAATTTCATACATTGTTTGATATTATCACCAAAGTTGGCGAATTGAAGAGTAAATTCGGACTGCCCGATACCCGTTCCGGTTGTTAGGTAGAGGGCAGCACGGGGCCGGGACAGCCTCGCTGCATCATTGAAATTGTTGAAGGAACGGGTGCCGATGCGTGTCGAATGGCCGACTCTGGGATTGATTGCTTGTGGATACCTTGCCTGGGGGCTGGCGCTGTTCTGGTTGCCGGACGTCTGGCTGCCACTGGCCATCGCGGGGGCGGTCCTGGCGATCACGCTGCATTCGTCGCTGCAACATGAGGTGCTGCATGGCCATCCCTTTCCGGGGCGCCGTGCCTTGGGCGAGGCGCTGGTCTATCCGTCTCTGAACCTCGTCATCCCCTATGCGCGGTTTCGCGACACGCATCTGGCACATCACTTCGACAGCAACCTGACCGATCCCTATGACGACCCCGAAAGCAACTACCAGGATCCGCGCGTCTGGCGGCGCTTGCCGCGTGTGGTGCAAGCGGTGCTGCGGATCAACAACACGCTGCTGGGGCGGATCGTGATCGGGCCGGCGCTTGGCCAGATCACCTTCATGGCGGGCGATCTGAGGGCAATCCTGCGCGGCGACCGGCTGGTGTTGCGCGCCTGGCTCGGGCAGGGGGTCGTCACCGGGGCGATCCTGGGGCTGGTCGCGGTCTCGCCCATGCCGATCTGGGCCTATCTGCTGGCGGCATATCTGGGGCTTGGCGTGCTGAAGATCCGCACCTTCCTGGAGCATCAGGCGCATGAACTGGTGCGCGGGCGCACGGTGGTGGTCGAGGATCGCGGGCCGCTGGCCTTCCTCTTCCTCAACAACAATTTCCACATTGTCCATCACATGCACCCCAAGATGCCGTGGTATCGCCTGCCGGGGCTCTATTTCGCCAATCGCGAGAAATACCTGACCCGCAATGGCGGCTATCGCTATGCCAGCTACGCCGAGATCTTCCGTCGCCATCTGATCCGCGCCAAGGACACCGTGCCGCATCCGCTGCGCCCGCAGGATTGACGCCCACGTCATTCGGCGCGATGTAGCGCCATGCCCGTCTGGATCGTCGCCTCAATCTTTGCCGCCTTCATGCAGAACCTGCGGTTTCTGCTGCAGCGGCATCTGAAGGTCACGACACTCTCGACGGGCGGCGCGACATGGGCGCGGTTCCTTTATTCGGCGCCGCTGGTGGCGGTTCTGGTGCTGGTCTATGCGGGGGCCAGCGGGCAGGGCTGGCCCGGCACAAATGCGCGGTTCTGGGGTTTCGTGGTGACCGGCGGGCTGGCACAGATGCTGGCCACCGCCTGTGTCGTGGCGCTGTTTGCGCGGCGCAACTTCACCGTCGGCATCACGCTGAAGAAAACCGAGGTGATCCTGACCGCCGGGTTCGGGCTGCTGATCCTGGGCGAGGCGGTCTCAGCCCCCGTCCTGGTGGCCATCGTCGTGGGGTTCGTGGGTGTGCTGCTGCTGTCGGACCCACCCAAGGGCGCGGTGCCGCTGCGCTGGCGGGCCCGGATCTTCAACGCGGCCTCGGGCTATGGCCTCGCCTCGGGCGTCCTCTTCGGTATCTCCGCCGTGGGCTATCGCGGCGCATCGCTGGCGCTGGAGGCAGGCGACGTGATGCTGCGGGCAAGCTTCACGCTGTCGGCGGCGACGGCGGTGCAGACGCTGATCCTCGGGCTCTGGCTGTTCCTGCGTGAGCGCGAGGAGATCGGCAAGGTCGTCGCGTCCTGGCGTGTCTCGGCATTGGTGGGGCTCACCTCGATGGCGGGCTCGCTCGGCTGGTTCATCGCCTTCACGCTGCAAACCGCGGCGCTGGTCAAGGCGGTGGGGCAGGTGGAACTGGTCTTTACCTTCCTCTTCTCGATCTTCTGGCTCAAGGAAAGATCGTCGGGCAAGGAGATCGCGGGCATCGCCCTGATCCTCGTCAGCCTGGGGATCATCATCGCGGGGACGCTGCTGTGAATATCCTGATCTCCATCGCGCCGGTCTTCGTGCTGATCTGTCTTGGCTATGCCTTGCGGCGGGGCGGAATTCCGTCGACGGAATTCTGGAACCTAAACGACCGGCTGGTCTATTTCCTGCTGATGCCGGCGCTGTTCTTCGTCCGCGTCTCCACCGCCGACCTGAGCGGAGGAGGCCTCGGCTGGATGGCGGCGGTGCTTTATGCCGGGTTCTTCACGGCGCTGGCCTTCGGGGTGCTGTCGGGGCGATTGATGCGCATGGATGGCCCTGCGGGCAGTTCTGTCATGCAGGGGGCGGGCCGCTTCAACACCTTCATCGCGCTGGCCGTGGCCGAGGCGCTTTACGGGACGCAAGGGTTGCAGATCGCGGTGCTGGCGGCCTCGCTTCTGGTTCCGGTGGTGAACCTGAGCGTGGTCAGCCTGTTCGCCGTCATGGTGCCGCAAGACGGCGCGCGGCCCGTGGTCTCGGCGCTGAAGGGGCTGGCGACGAACCCGCTGATCCTGTCGATCCTGGCGGGGCTTGCGTGGAACATCGCGGGTTTCGGCGAATTGCCGGTGCTGCATGAAAGCCTCACCATACTGGGCGCGGCGGCGCTGCCGATCATGCTGCTTTGCGTCGGCGCGAACCTGAAACTGCGCGGGCTGACGGCGGAGGCGGGTCCGATCCTGGCCTCGGGGATCGGCAAGCTCTTGCTGTTCCCGGCGGTGGTGGCGGGGCTGGCGCTGGCGATGGGTCTCACGCCGATGCAGGCGCAGGTGGCGCTGATCTACGGCGCGCTGCCGACGGGGGTGGCGGCCTATACGCTGGCGCGTCAACTGGGGGGCGATGCGCCGCTGATGGCGGCGATGATCACGGTGCAGACGCTGGTGTCGTTCCTGACCATGCCGCTGTGGATCGCGTTGGGCGAGGCGCTGTTCCTGCGCTAAGCCGAGGCTTTTCGAAAAGCCTCGTGAGCGATTTCGAAATCGCTCAGAGCCGCTCGAACCGGCTGATCTCGCCCGTGTTGTTGAAGAACGGCACGCCGGGTTGCGCCTCGCCTTTCAGGATCGCGCCGATCTCGGCCAGCACGACCTCGGTGATGAAGGGCATGTCAAAGCCGCGCGCCTCGTCCAGTGGCACCCATTGCAGGTGGCTCAACTCATCCTCGGCGCTGGAGAAATCGTCCGGGTCATTTGCCAGCCGCTCCGCATCGGCCATGAAAAACCGCGCATCGAAGCGGCGCGGGCGGCCCGGCGGCGTGATCGCGCGAAAGACGAACCGGAGCGCGTCGCCATCGGGCAGGTGGCCGGTGGCGAGATACCCGCGCCAGCCCTGCGGGGCCGCGATGGTTTCCGCACGCGGATCAGGCGCGCCCAGAAGCAGCCCGGTCTCCTCCCACAGCTCGCGCGTGGCGGCGGCCAGAAGGGCGGCGGCGGGCAGGTCGGATTGATTGGCAAGCCGGGTGGCGCAGTCGGGCGTCGGGGCGCAAGCCAGCGGGATCCGGGCATCGACCGCATCGACCGCGCCGCCGGGGAAGACGAACTTGGACGGCATGAAGGCCGCCGCCTTGCCGCGCTGCCCCATCAGCACGCGCGGGCGGGTTCCCGCGTCGCGCAGCATGATGATCGTCGCGGCGTTGCGAATGGCGCTCTTGTCTAGAATCCGTGCATCCTCTTGGCCCATTGCACCCCCACGAACGCGCCTTTCAACCGGGGCAACATGTAAAGCGCCAGCAGGACCGAGCCAAGCGAGAACACGGTCACCATGACCCAGGGGCCGGGGCGATAGGCGATATAGACATGCAGCATCGCGGCCAGCATGACATGGCCGGTGACAAGGATCGCGACATAGGCCGGACCGTCATCGACGCGGGCATGGCTGATATCCTCGCCGCAATGGGGACAGGTGGCGTGCAGTTTCAGGTAGCTGCGCAGGATGCGCCCCTCGCCGCAGTTTGGGCAACGCTTGCGCCAGCCGCGCCGGACGGCGGGCCAGAAGGGCCGCTCGGCGGCGATCGGGGTCGAGGCGGGGTGCATGGGCGGCGGTCCTGCGTGTCGGGGCGGGGTGCCCCTCGGGATATAGGGCATTGCGGCCCCGGAACGAAATTACTTTGCATGATTTGCGACGGAATGTCCTGCGAGGCCCGTGGAACCCTCAGACAATCAAGATAAGGAGTTCTGAAATGTCGATGAAAACCGCCCTGTTGCTTGGCCTGCTGATCCCCGTCGGATTTGCCGCCACCCTGCCCGCCAACGCCATGGGCCCCGGCGGGCAGGGCCGCCCCGCCTTCTCGGACCTGGATGCGAACGGCGATGGCAGCCTGACCCTGGAGGAGCTGCAATCGGCGCATGAGACGCGGATGGCCGAGGCCGATACCGATGGCGACGGCGCGCTCAGCCGGGATGAGTTGATCGCCCGCGCCACGGATCGCGCCGCCCAGATGATCGACCGCCAGATGGCCCGGTTCGACGACAACGAGGACGGGATGCTTAGCGCCAATGAGCTGGACGACATGCGCCCGCGCGGCGGCGATCCCGAACGCATGTTCTCGCGGATCGACGCCGATGGGGATGGCGTGGTCAGCGAAGCCGAGTTCGAGGAAGTCGCGCAAGGCATGGGCCGCCGTCACGGGCAGGGCCAGCAACGCGGTTGGGGGCACCGGTCGAACGGATAACCCCCCTTGCACGGGGCGGCGCCATGGCCCCCGCGCGCCGCCCCGTGCAGCCGGGCCGCTGATGGCGACAGCACTTTGCGTTCTATCTGCTCCAGACAGTATCGAAAGGCGCGTTCGACCGCAGGCAGAGGCAGCGTCTTTCGATTCAAATCAAACGCAAAGTGCTTTAGAACAGGAGAATGGAGCCCTTGGATGCCCAGTTGGACGAGCTGCAGGATGACGCGCTGATGCTGCTCTTCGCACAAGGCGAGGCCGGGGCCGCGCGGATCCTGACCGCCCGTCTTCTGCCGCGCGTCCTGAACCATGCGGCGCGGGTCCTGGGCAATCGGACGGATGCCGAGGATGTCGCGCAGGAGGCGATGCTGCGGCTCTGGCGCGCGGCGGGCGACTGGCAGGCGGGCGGGGCCAAGGTCTCGACCTGGCTCTACCGGGTGACGGCGAACCTGGCCATTGACCGGCTGCGCCGCACGGGCCGCGCCGTGGGGCTGGACGACACGGATGAGCCGGCGGATGAGGATGCGCTGGCCGCCGATGACCGGTTGATCCGGGCCGACCGGATGGCGGCCCTTGATGCAGCACTGGCCCGCCTGCCCGAGAGGCAGCGACAGGCCGTGGTGCTGCGCCATATTGAAGGGGTCTCGAACCCCGAGATTGCCGAGGTGCTGGAGATCAGCGTCGAGGCCGTTGAAAGCCTGACCGCGCGCGGCAAACGTGCGCTCGCGGCGGCACTGGCAGGGCAGAAGGAGGCCTTGGGTTATGGGTGACAAACGCGATGATCTTGACGATCTGCTGGCCTCTGCCCGCGATGCCGAGGCCCCCTCGGATGCGCTGATCGCGCGGGTGCTGGCCGATGCCGCCACCGTGCAGGAGGATTTGCAGGCCCCGGCCCCCGCTTCCCGGCGCGGGTGGGGCGCGTGGCTGTCGGGGATCGGCGGCTGGCGCGGTGCGGGCGGCCTGGTTGCGGCCACCGCGACCGGGCTGATGGTCGGGGTTTATGCGCCTGATAGCGTCGATGCGCTTCTGGACGGAGCCCTGACCGATTACGGCGTGATCGCAAGCGATGAGCTCGTGTCCGGATGGGGCGCGCTTCTGGACCTGGAGGATGGCTGAGACATGAATACGCCTGAGACACAGCCCCGCCCGCCCCGCACCCCGCGCGGTGTCAAGATCGTGCTGGCGATGAGCCTCGCGATCAACCTGCTGATTGCGGGGGCCGTGGGCGGCGCGTTCCTGGGCGGGCGGCCCGAGGGCGGTATGCGCGACCGGGCCGAGGCCGCGCGCATCCTGGGGCTCGGCCCGCTGGCCACCGCGCTGGATCGGCGCGACCGGGCTGCCGTGATCTCCGCCGCCGGGGCCGACCGCGCCGCGATGCGGGCCGAACGCCAGCGTCTTGTCGAGGCCGCCCGCGACTTTGCCGAGGCGGTGCGCGCCGATCCGTTCGACCGCGCCGAGGCCGAGGCCGCGCTGGAGCGTCAGCGCGCCATCGTCTCCGGGCTTCAGGATCGCGGCTACGGCGCATTGCTGGATTATCTTGAAACCATGCCCGCCGAGGACCGCGCGGCATTCGCCGACAGCCTGCAACACATGCTGGCGCGTCAGGGCCGGGGGCGCTGAACCGGGGGCGGGGCATGTCCTGCGCCTATCGCCTCCTCGCTCGGGGCGGGCGCGCCAAGAGGTTCACGCTTACGTGATCTCTTGGCCCGAGCGCCTTTATGGCAAGGCGCTCGGGCACCTGCCGGGTTATCCGCGCACAAAAATTTCCGGTTCTCTTGGAACATCTCCGGATGGGGCGTCGTTGTGCCGCCATACGAAGGCGAACGAGAGAGAAAGGATTTCTATCATGCGTAAGCAACTTCTATCCGCCACACTGATGAGCTCGCTCATTTTCGGCGGCGCAGCGCTGGCCGAAGAAACCCTGGGTACCATCGTGTCCATCGACCCGGCTGGCAACGCCGTGACCCTCAATGACGGCAACGAGTATGTCTTTGCCGATTCCGCAAGCGACAATGATGGCGGCCCCTTGCTGGCGGGCTATTCCGTCGGTGACATGGTCATGGTCAACTGGACCATGCAGGGCGACCGCCGCGTTGCACGCTCCATCGGTGGCAGCGCCGCCGTCAGTGAAATGGGTGTGATCGCAGACATCGACACCGCGGGCCGGACCGTGACATTGGCCGATGGCCGGATGTTCAGCTTCCCCGACCGCGACGGTGCCGAGGCACCCGACATCTCCGGCTTCACCGTCGGCGACTCGGTCGAAATCACCGCCGCGATGGAAGGCGACGGAATGGTCGGCCTGTCGATTGCATCCGCTGTCTCCACGCAAGTGACCGGCACGGTGGCCGCGATGGACGAGGGCGAGTTCTCGGTGACGCTGGATGATGGCAACACCTACGTCTTCCCGACCGAGATGAATGATCGCCTGCGGAACTTCGCGGTTGGCGACATGGTGACCATCACCGCGGTCGAGACAGGCACCGACATGATGATGCAGGGCCTGTCGATCGCACCGGCAAGCTGACCGGCGGGATCGTTGAAGACATTGGGAAGGGGCGCGGCTTTCGCGCCCCTTTTTTCCTGTCTGCCGTGGCGGGGTCAGGCCGCCGAGGCCGAGGCTGACACCGTCACCAGGTTGCGGCCCTCCGATTTCGAATCGTAGAGCGCCCGGTCGGCCCGCGCGATCAGCGCGTCGGCCTGGTCCTGTCCGGGCTGGCCAAGCGCGATGCCGACGCTGACCGTCACATTGATCGGTTGGGCAATGCCGGGCAGCGAGATCGGCTGCCCGCCGATGGCCCGGCGCAAACGCTCGGCGCAATGCAGGGCGTGGTCGGGATCGGTGTCGGGCATGGCGACGAGGAATTCCTCGCCCCCCAGGCGGGCCACCAGATCCTGGCCGCGCAATTGGCTGCGCAGGCGCTTGGCGATGGTGGCCAGCACCCGGTCGCCGGCGGCATGGCCGAATTGGTCATTGACCAGCTTGAAGTGATCCAGGTCCAGCATCATCACCGCCAGGCCCTGTCCGGGCGCGGCCAGCAGGCGGCCAAGCTGGTTCAGCGCGTAGCGCCGGTTGTGCAGCCCGGTCAGGCTGTCGGTCACGGCCAGTTCCAGCCCGGCCTCGACCGTGGCGCGCAGCCGGTCGGATTGCCGCTTGCGCCGAAGTTGCGTCTTGATGCGCACCGACAGTTCCGCCGGGTCGAACGGATCGTAGAGGATGTCGCCCGCGCCCAGGTCCAGCGCCACCGCGCCGCGTTCGATATCGCCCTTGGGCAGGATCATCACCACCGCCGAATGGCGCGAGGCGGGGCGCGAACGCAAATCGGACAGCAGCCGCAACCCTTCGTTGCGCGTGCCCAGGTCGGCCGAGATCACGAAGACATCCGGCACCGCCTCCATCCCCGTGCCCGACAGCGCCTGTTCGCGCGGCAAGACCTGCAAGGCGGCGGTGCCCTGCGCCTCCAGCGCGCGTTTCCAGGTGACGCCGGTGGCGGCATCGGGGGCGACCAGCGCGACCTTGCCCGCGGGCGAGAACCCGGCGGCAGGTTCCGCAAAGCCGAAGCCAGCGCAGCTTTCCTCACGCAGGCGCAGCTCGCGCTGAATCTCATGCGCGCGCAGGAGCGACCGCACCCGCGCCAGCAGCGTGACCTCATCGACCGGCTTGGTCAGGTAATCATCCGCGCCGCGTTGCAGCCCTTGCATCTTGCTGTCCTGGTCGGCCAGCGCGGTGATCAGGATGACGGGAATATCGGCGGTGGCGGGATCGGCCTTGAGTTGTTCGCAGACCGCAACGCCGCTCATGTCGGGCATCAGCACATCCAGCAAGATCAGGTCCGGCTGCTCGGATTTCGCGATGCGCAGCGCCGCCGCCCCGCAATCGGCCTGCAACACTGAATAGCAGGCCGCCGCGAGCTTGACCTTCATGACGATGCGATTGGTGGCAACGTCGTCCACAACGAGAATGCGCCCTGTCATCGAATGCTCCGCCGCTGGTTTATCTCTGGGCTTTGTTCATCCATGCTCCCGAAAGGTTAATAAAGCCTTTAACGCAGAGATGAGGACAGTCACATGAACGTGGTTCGCGCCGAGGAAACAGCCCTGAACGCGATGGCCTGGCTGGTTGGCAATGACGAGTTGCTGCCGGTCTTCCTGGGCGCCACCGGGGCCAGTCTGGCAGACCTGCGGGCGCAGGCGGGCGAGACCGCCATGCAGCTGTCTTTGCTGGATTTTCTGATGATGGACGATGCCTGGGTCATGGCCTGCTGCGATGCCTTGGGCCTGCCCTACGAGACCTTGCTGGAGGCCCGCCAATCGCTGCCCGGCGGGGCCGAGACAAGCTGGACCTGAGCAGTTGGCGGTTCTTCGCCGATCAACAATGATTGATGAATTATGCCGCATTTGATGAAATTCCGGGCGACATGATCCGCGGGATGACAGCCCCCGCCGACCCGTGCCACTCTGCGGTCAATAACAGGAGGCGAGGCAGATGATCACGGGCATCCTTTTCGACAAGGACGGCACGCTTTACGATTTCGAGCGCAGCTGGTCCGGTTTCGCGGGCGCGATGTTGCTGGATCTGGCCGAGGGCGACGCGACCCGTGCGCGCAGCCTCGGACAACGGATCGGCTTCGACACCGAAGACTCGCGCTTTGCCCCCGACAGCTGCGTCATCGCGGGCACCGATGACGACATCTGCGCCGCGCTGCTGCCCGGCCTTCCCGGCATGACGGACCACGAGCTGCGCCCGCGTCTGGCCCGCGCCGCCGCCGCCGCGCCGATGGTCGAGGCGGTGCCGCTGCGCGCCCTGTTGGCCCGGTTGCAGGCGATGGGGCTGAAACTGGGCGTCGCCACCAACGACACCGAAGGCTCCGCGCGCGCGCATCTGACCGCCACGGGCATCCTCGACCTGTTCGATTCGGTCGTGGGTTTCGACAGCGGCCATGGCGCGAAACCCGGCCCCGGCATGTGCCGCGCCTTCGCCGAGCGCTTCGGCCTTGTCCCCGGCGAGGTCCTGATGATCGGCGACAGCCTGCATGACCTGCACGCGGGCCGCGCGGCGGGTATGGTCGTGGTGGCCGTTCTGACCGGCATGGCGGACGACGCGGTGCTGGCCCCCCATGCCGACCTGGTGATCCCCGATATCGGCGTGCTGCCGGGGTTGCTGGCGCGGGGCGCGATCCCCTCCAGGACGGAAATGGAAGGCGAAGCGCCGCAAACAGGCTGAAAATCCGTCGCTAAGGGCAAACTTCCGGGACGTCTCCACCGGCACAGTCGGGGCATGTCACACCGGGAGACCCGCCATGCCTGATGCCACCTCGGTCGCCGCCGCGGCCGCCGAAACCGCCGCCGCCGCCCCCCGCCGCCGCCGCGCGGGCGGGCGCAGAGGCAACGCCGAGCGGGCGGGCACCGCCGTTGTCGACCAGATGCCCTGGCGCGTGCCCGTCAACCCCGACCGCCCCACCGAACCGCTGCCCCCCGAGGGCGTCGAGGCCATCCACAAGGGCGCCATGCGCATCCTGTCGGAGATCGGGATCGAGTTTCTCAACGAGGAGGCGCGCGACCACCTCGCCCGCGCGGGTTGCAAGGTCAGCGGCACCAACGTGCGCATGGACGAGTCCTTCGTGATGGAGATGATCGCGAAGGCCCCGAGCGAATTTACCATCACCCCGCGCAACCCCGACCGCCAGATCACCATCGGCGGCAAGCATATGGTGTTCGGCAATGTCTCCTCGCCGCCCAATGCCTGGGATCTGGATCGCGGCAAGCGCACCGGCGATTTCGAGACCTACAAGGAATTCCTCAAGCTGACGCAGTATTTCAACTGCATCCATTTCGCGGGCGGCTACGCGCCGGAACCGACCGATATTCACGCCTCGGTGCGCCATCTCGATTGCCTTTATGAAAAGCTGACGCTGACCGACAAGGTGGCGCATGCCTATTCCCTGGGCCGCGAACGGGTCGAAGATGTGATGGAGATGGTGCGCATCGCGGGCGGTCTGACGCGCGAGCAGTTCGAGGCCACCCCGCGCATGTATACCAACATCAACTCGGTCTCGCCGTTGCAGCATGATTTCCCGATGCTGGAGGGCGCGATGATCCTGGCCCGCGCGCGGCAAGGCGTGGTGGTGACACCCTTCACGCTGGCCGGTGCCATGGCCCCGGTGACGATGTCGGGCGCGGTGACGCTCAGCCTGGCCGAGGGGCTGGCCGCCCTGGCGCTGTTGCAATTCATCTCGCCGGGCTGCCCCGTTGCGATCGGCACCTTCACCTCGAATGTCGACATGAAATCGGGCGCGCCCGCCTTCGGCACCCCGGAATACATGCGC
The DNA here is from genome assembly GCF_013155465.1 of Alterinioella nitratireducens. Lineage (GTDB taxonomy): Bacteria > Pseudomonadota > Alphaproteobacteria > Rhodobacterales > Rhodobacteraceae > Alterinioella > Alterinioella nitratireducens. The sequence continues at coordinate 219,143 of NZ_JABJVX010000001.1, forward strand.
GCCACCCAGATGACTGGCCAGATGGCGCGGTTCTACGGGGTGCCGATGCGCGCCAGCGGCGTCTGCGCGGCCAATGTGCCCGACGGGCAGGCGATGTGGGAGACCTGCAATTCGCTCTGGTCGGCGGTGCAGGCGGGCGGCAACATGATCTACCATGCGGCGGGCTGGCTGGAGGGCGGGCTGATCGCCTCGCCTGAGAAATTCGTCATGGATTGCGAAGTCTTGCAGATGATCCAGCGCTATTTCGACCCTGTCCTGTGGTCCACCGGCGAGGATGACCTGGCCTTTGACGCCATCCGCGCGGTCGGCCCCGGCGGGCACTTCTTCGGCGTGCAGCACACGCAGGAGCGCTACCAGCACGCCTTCTACGCCCCGATTGCCAGCGACTGGAGCAATTTCGAGGCCTGGGAACTGGCGGGCGGCGAATGGAGCGCGCAGCGCGCGAACCGCCTCTACAAGGCCATCCTGGCAGAGTTTGAGCCCCCTCCGATGGAGGACGCGATCCGCGAGGAACTGGCCGATTTCGTCGCAAGGCGCAAATCCGAAGGCGGTGCCCCGACCGATTTCTGACCCGCCGCTCACGGTTTCTTAACCCGCGCCGCGCTATGAGATTGGCGACATAAGACGCGGGAGCCCTTGAATGCATGGTCTGGTGAATCGCGCCTTGCAGGGGTTTCTGACCGATACCTATGGCAAGGACACGTGGGAGGAGGTGCGCAGCCAGGCGGCGCTGCCCTTTGACGGGTTCGAATCCATGCTGCATTACGATGACCGCCTGACCGAACAGACCGTCAGCGCGGCGGCGGCGGTTCTGCACAAGGACGCGATCTCGCTGCTGGAGGATATCGGCACCTACCTGGTGACCCATCCCAATCTGGAGCCGCTGCGCCGGTTGCTGCGGTTTGGCGGCGATACCTTCTACGATTTCCTGCAATCGCTGGACGATCTGGCCGGGCGGGCCAGCCTCGCGGTGCCTGATCTGGTGCTGCCGGATCTGCATATCTGCCACCTGCACCGCAATTCCTTCGTGCTGGAGGTGAAATGGCCGGTTCCCGGAATCAGCGCCGTCTTTCTCGGCGCGCTCCGGGCGCTGGCGGATGATTACGGCGCGCTGGCAATCCTGGAGTTTGACGGCGCGGGCGGCGGGATCGAGCGGATACGGATCGAACTGCTGGATACGGCCCATGCCTCGGGGCGGCATTTCTCGCTTGGGGCGACGGCGACATGAGGAAACCGCCGGATTTCGCGCTGGAGGGGGGTGCCCTCGATGCCCTGATGCCGATGCATCTGTGGTTCGGGGCCGATGAGCGGGTGATCCGCGTCGGCCCGACACTTGCCAAGATCGCGGGCGAGGAACAGCTTGTCGGCCAGCGCCTCTTTGACATCATCGACCTGCGCCGACCGCAGGCCGCGCAGACGGTGGAGGGGGTGCTGGCGCTGGCCGGGATGCGCCTGCGCCTGGCGCTTTTCCGCCGTGCCGACCTGCCGTTTCGCGGCGTCGTGGTGCCGATGCCGGGCGGGCAGGGCGGTTTCATCAACCTCTCGCTCGGCGTTTCATTCGCGCAGGCCGTGGCCGATTGCGACCTGACGCTGAACGATTTCTCGCCCTGCGACCAGACCGTCGACCTGCTCTACCTGGCCGAGGCCAATGCCGTCATTGCCCAGGAATCGCGCAATCTGACCGCGCGGCTGCAACGGGCCCGCGAAAGCGCCGAGGAACAGGCCCTGACCGACGCCCTGACCGGGTTGCACAACCGCCGCGCCATGGATGCGACGTTGCGCCAACTGGCCGGTGACCCGGTGGCGCGGTTCGGGCTGATGCATCTCGACCTCGATTTCTTCAAGGAGGTCAATGACACGCTCGGCCATGCAGCCGGCGACCATGTGCTAACCCATGTCGCGGACATCCTGCGCGCCGAGATCCGCACCGGCGACATCGTGGCGCGCGTCGGCGGCGATGAATTCGTGCTGCTCTTCCGCGATTGCGACGACGCTGAGCTTTTGCAATCCATCGCCGACCGGCTGATCCGGCGGCTGGAGGAACCGACCCTCTTCGACGGTCAGCAATGCCGCATCTCGGCCAGCGCCGGGTCGGTCCTGGCCTCGCGCTACGAGGTGCCCGACCCCGACCGGATGCTGAACGATGCCGATATCGCGCTCTATACCTCGAAGCATCGCGGCCGCGCGCAGCACACCTATTTCGACGATGAATTGCTGGCCCCCGTGACCGGCACCGTCCGGCCCAACTGACGCGCGGCGCGGGTCTGGCGCGGGGTCTCCCCGAATTCGCGCAGATAGGCGCGGGTCATGGCGCTGGCATCGGCATAGCCCGCGCGCAGGGCGATCTCGGCCACACTGATGCGGCTTTCGCCCGCCAACCGTCGCGCCGCCAGCAGCCGCAACCGCTGATAGGCGCGGCGCGGGGGCACGCCCATCCTTGCCTGAAACCGCGTCTCCAGCTTGCGTTGCGTGCAGCCAAGCGCGCGGGCCAGGGCGGGGATGGCAAGCGGATGCTCCAGATTGCGCCGCATCAGCGCCAGGGCGGCATCGACCAGGCCCGCCCGCATGCCGGAACGCGGGGGCGCATCGCTCTGCATGAAAAGCGCTGCGATCTCGGCACAAAGCGCAGGGCCATGGGCGCGCCCGATCATCTCCTGCACCAGGTCGAAAGCCGACATCGCGCCGCCGCAGCTGGCCCGGTCGCGGTCGATGACAAAGCGCGAGCTGTCGGCATCAAGCTGCGGAAACGTCTCGGAAAAGGCGTCAAACTCGTCCTGGTGGATCGTGGCGCGATAGCCGTCCAGAAGGTTTGAGGCCGCCATCAGCCAACTGCCCGTGTCCAGCCCCGCCACCATGTCGAATCGTCCCGCCGCCGCGCGCAAACCCCGGCTCAGGTCGGGGGTCAGAAGGGCGCGAAACCCATAGCTTGGCAGCACCATGAGGCAGGCGCCGCCGGGATGATCGGCCAGCCGCATCTCGGGCAGAACCGGCATCCCCCCCGATGACGTGATCGGGCGGCCATCCGGCGTCAGGAACCGCCACGCGTAAAGCCTCCGGCGCGACAGGGTGTTGGCCGCGCGCAGGGGCTCAACCGCGTTGGCCAGGCAATGGTTCGAGAACCGCTCGAACAGCAGCACGCCGATTTGCGCGGGGGATTTCTGCGAACTCTGCATGAAAGGCAGCTAATCCTGCATGACGCCTCCGCGCAAGCGGCCTCAGGCTGTCCCTGACACCAGAACGGGGATCCGCGCCATGAATTTTGGACTGAGTGATGAACAGGAGATGATCGTCTCGACGGTGCGCAGCTTTGTCGAGAACGAGATCTACCCGCATGAGGCCGAGGTGGAGCGCACCGGCGAGGTGCCGCCGGAGCTGGCAGACCGCCTCAAGCAGAAGGTGATCGAGCTCGGCTTCTACGCCTGCAACTTCCCCGAGGACGTCGGCGGCGCGGGGCTCGGCCATGTCGATTTCACCCTGGTGGAACGCGAGCTTGGCCGCGGCTCGATGGCGCTGACGCATTTCTTCGGGCGGCCGCAGAACATCCTGATGGCCTGCGAGGGCGAGCAGCGCGAGCGCTACCTCTTGCCCGCCGTCCGGGGCGAGAGAATGGACGCGCTGGCGATGACCGAACCGGGCGCGGGATCGGACGTGCGCGGCATGACATGCAGCGCCGTGCGTGACGGCGGCGACTGGGTGCTGAACGGCACCAAGCATTTTATCTCGGGCGCGAATCACGCCGATTTCGTCATCGTTTTCGTCGCGACCGGCGAGGATCAGACCCCGCGCGGCCCCAAGAAACGCATCACCACTTTCCTGGTCGATCGCGGCACGCCGGGCTTCACCATCCGCGACGGCTACCGCTCGGTCAGCCATCGCGGTTACAAGAACATGATCCTGGAGTTTGACGATTGCCGCCTGCCCGATGCCCAGGTCCTGGGCGAGGTCGATGGCGGCTTTGCGGTGATGAACGACTGGCTTTACGCCACCCGGATCACGGTCGCGACCAACAGCGTCGGGCGCGCGCGGCGGGTCTTCGATTATGCGCTGAATTATGCCGCCGAACGCAAGCAATTCGGCCAGCCCATCGGCAGGTTCCAGGGCGTCAGTTTCCAGTTGGCCGACATGATCACCGAGATCGACGCCGCCGATTACCTGACGCTGGCCGCCGCCTGGCGGCTGGATCAGGGCCTGCCCGCGAATCGCGAGATCGCGTCGGCCAAGCTCTACGCCACGGAAATGCTGGCCCGTGTCACCGATGCCACCCTGCAAATCTATGGCGGAATGGGGCTGATGGACGATTTCCCCATCGAACGGTTCTGGCGCGATGCACGCGTGGAACGGATCTGGGACGGCACCAGCGAGATCCAGCGCCATATCATCAGCCGCGATCTTCTGAGGCCGCTCGGTGCGTGACATATCCCGGCTTTTCCGCCCCCGCTCCATCGCAGTGATCGGCGGCGGCGCGTGGTGCGACAGCGTCGTGCGCCGCTGCCGCGAGATGGGCTTCGACGGGCCGATCTGGCCGGTCCATCCGACCAAGGATGAGGTCGGCGGGCAGCCCACGGTTCCCCGGTTGGAGGATCTGCCCGCCCCCCCCGACGCCTGTTTCATCGGCGTCAACCGGCAGGCCACCGTCGCGGCGGCGCGCATCCTGTCGGGCATGGGCGCGGGCGGCGCGGTCTGTTTCGCCTCCGGGTTTTCCGAGGCGCGGCAGGAGCTGACGGATGGCGCCGACCTGCAGGATGCGCTGCTGGAGGCGGCGGGCGAGATGCCGATCCTGGGGCCGAATTGCTACGGCTTCATCAATTATCTCGACGGCGCGCTGCTCTGGCCCGATCAGCATGGCGGCGAGCGGGTCGAGACCGGCATCGCGATCGTGACGCAAAGCTCCAATATCGCGCTCAACCTGACGATGCAGACGCGCGGCCTGCCGATCGCCTATGTGGTGACAGTGGGCAACCAGGCGCAGGTCGGGCTGGCAGGGATCGGCGAGGCGTTGCTGTCGGATCCGCGCGTCACGGCACTTGGCCTGCATATCGAGGGGATCGGCGATCTGCGCGCCTTCGAGGCGCTGGCGGCGACGGCGCGCGGGCTTGGCAAGCGGATCGTGGCGCTGAAATCCGGGGCCTCGGAACAGGCGCGCGCGGCGGCGGTGTCGCATACGGCCTCGCTGACGGGCAGCGATGCGGGCGGGCGGGCGTTCCTGGCGCGGTTGGGGATCGGGCAGGTCGCTTCGCTGACCGGGATGCTGGAGGCGTTGAAACTGCTGCATGTGGCGGGGCCGCTCAGGTCCAATCGCATCGCGTCGCTGTCCTGTTCGGGTGGCGAGGCGAGCCTGATGGCCGATAGCGCGGTGGGGCGTGGGGTGGAATTTCCGCCCCTGTCGGAGGCGCAGAAAACCGGCCTGCGCGCGGCCCTCGGCCCCAAGGTCGCGCTGGCCAACCCGTTGGATTACCACACCTATATCTGGGGCGATGAGGCGGCGCAAACGGTGGCCTTCACCGCCATGATGGACCCGTCGCTGGCGCTTGGCTGCCTGGTGCTGGACTTTCCCAGACCTGACAAGTGCAGCTATGACGACTGGCTGGCCACCTGCCGCGCGGTGAAGGCGGCGGGCGATGCGTCGGGCGTGCCCATGGCGCTGGTCTCGACCCTGCCGGAAACCCTGCCTGAGGCGATCTGCAAGCAGATGGTGGCGCAGGGCGTGGCGCCGCTTTGCGGGCTGACGGATGCGCTGACGGCGATCGAAATTGCCGGGCAGGAATTGCCGCAACCCGCAGCGCCCGTTTTCCTGCCGCAGCCCGTCACCCGTCCTGTCCTGCGGACCGAGGCCGAGGCGAAGGCGGCGCTCGCTAAGCATGGGCTGCGCGTGCCCGCAACGGGCCGCGCGCGCACGGCCAAGGATGCGGCCAGTATCGCCGCGCGGATCGGGTTTCCCGTGGTGCTCAAGGGCGAGGGCATCGCCCACAAGACCGAAAGCGGCGCGGTCAAGATTGGCCTGACCCATCCTGACGCCGTGGCCGAGGCCGCGCGGGAGATGGCCGCGCCCTCCTACCTGGTCGAGGAGATGATTACCGGCACCCTGGCCGAATTGCTGATCGGTGTGGTTCTGGACCCCGCACATGGCTATGTTCTGACGCTGGCGGCGGGCGGCGTCTGGACCGAATTGATGAATGACAGCATCAGCCTGCTGCTGCCGGTGGAGGGGCCGGAGATCGAGATGGCCCTGGATCAGCTTGGATGCGCCCCGTTACTGAAAGGTTACCGGGGCGCGCCGCCCGTCGATCTGCAAGCGGTGGTCAAGGCGGTGCTGGCGGTGCAGGATTACGTCATGACACGCGGCGCCCGCGTCGAGGAGATTGAAATCAACCCCCTGATCTGCACTGCGGACACGGCCATTGCCGTCGATGCGCTGATCCGGGGAGAGGAGGACTAGATGACGGAAAACCCGATAAAAACAGAGCGTCGCGGCCATGTGCTCGAGGTCACGCTGGACCGGCCCAAGGCCAATGCGATCGACCTGAAGACCAGCGTGATCATGGGTGATGTCTTCACCGAGTTCCGCGACGATCCCGACCTGCGCGTTGCCATCATCACCGGCGCGGGCGAGAAGTTTTTCTGCCCCGGATGGGACTTGAAGGCGGCGGCGGATGGCGATGCGGTCGATGGCGATTACGGCAAGGGCGGCTTTGGCGGCTTGCAGGAATTGCGCGGGCTGAACAAGCCGGTGATCGCGGCGGTGAACGGGATCTGCTGTGGCGGCGGGCTGGAGTTGGCCCTGTCGGCCGACATCATCCTGGCCGCCGATCACGCGCAATTCGCGCTGCCCGAGATCCGGTCCGGCACCGTCGCGGATGCCGCAAGCGTCAAGCTGCCCAAGCGCATTCCCTATCACATCGCGATGGAGATGCTGTTCACGGGGCGCTGGATCGACGCCGAGGAGGCGCATCGCTGGGGCCTGATCAACCACATTCACCCCGGCGCGGAGCTGCTTGAAAAGGCACGGGAAATGTCCGATCTGCTGGCTTCGGGTCCGCCACTTGTCTACGCCGCCATAAAGGAGATCGTGCGCGAGGCCGAGGACATGAAATTCCAGGACGCGATGAACCGGATCACGCGCAGCCAGTTCGAGACGGTCGAAAGGCTCTACCGTTCCGAAGATCAGGCGGAAGGCGCGCGGGCCTTCGCCGAGAAACGCGATCCGGTCTGGAAGGGGCGCTGAGCGTCAGATGCCGCAGATCTCGCGGATTGTCTCGGCATCCTCGGGATAGCCGAGGCGTTCGGCCATGGTCAGGGTCTGGGTGATGACCCCCACCGGCACATCGGTCAGCATCTCGAGGCTGAAGGCGTCAAAGCGGATCTTGGGGCGGGCATGGGTGTGGATCTCAGCGGCGCGCTTCAGGGGCTGGCCGACGAAATCCGACAGCGCCGCGTCATCCTCGGGGCGGTCGATGCGGAAGATGACGCCCGGGTTGTGGTTCAGCGCCAGCGCGAACCAGCGGGTGTAGCTTTCCAGTGCCAGGGCGACGGGATTATCCACATATTGCAGATACTTGCCGCTTTTCGTCAGCAGGATCCGGTTGCGATACTTGATCGAGCGGGGGCGCCGGTTTTCCGGCACGATCGAGGGGATTGCCGCCAAGGGTGAGCGCGCGGCGCAGAAGATGCGTTTGAATGGCGCCAGCGGCCCGAGCCCGTGGCCCCAGGGCACTTTCTCACGCTCGCCAAGCAGCGTCCAGGAGACCAGCCCGTCGGCCCCCTTGCGTTCATGCCCGACATCGAGGCCGCAAGTCCGGATCAGGTTGGTGCTGAAAAGCGTGCCGCATCTCGGGTGCCCCAGACCCACGATATAGCTGTCCGGATCGACCTCAGCTTGAACGCCCATGACATGCCCCTTGCCTGTTTTTTGCAGATCATCCCCATTCAGGCCCGATCTGTCCACGCCGGATTTCCCCCCCGGCTCAGGCGGCGGGGGGGACCGCTTGCAGGCTTTGCACGCCGATATCGCCCTCGCGCGCGGCACGGATGGCCAGTGCCGCGGAATGTGACCCGGCCGCCGTGGTAAAATAGGGGATCTTGTCATAGAGCGCGACCGAGCGGATTTCGCGGCTGTCTTCAACGGCTTGCGCGCCTTCGGTCGTGTTCAGGACCATCGCGATGCGGTTGTCCTTCAGCATGTCGACGATATCGGGGCGGCCCTCATAGACCTTGTTTACCGTGTCGCAGGTCAGTCCGTGAGACTTGAGCCAGGCCGCCGAGCCGCGCGTGGCCACCAGGTCGAACCCCAGATCCGTCAGGATCTGCGCCGCCTCCAGCATCTGCGCGGTCTTGTCGGCATCCTTGATCGAGATGAAGACCAGGCCGCTTTGCGGCAGGACCGTGCCCGCCCCCATCTGCGCCTTGAGGAAGGCGCGGGGGAAGGACACGTCCCACCCCATCACCTCGCCGGTGGAACGCATTTCGGGCCCCAGGATCGTATCGACACCGGGGAAGCGGGCGAAGGGCAGCACCGCTTCCTTGACGCTGAACCACGGCATCGCGGGGTCGGCCAGCGTCATCGGGTCGGCCATGGGCAGGGTGCCGGGCTTGGCGTCCGAGGGATAGCTGCCGCGATGGGTGAAATTGGTCAGGGGCTCGCCCGCCATCAGCCGCGCGGCGATGGAGGCGATCGCGGAGTCCGTCGCCTTGGCGACAAAGGGCACGGTGCGCGAGGCGCGGGGGTTGACCTCGATCAGGTAGACCTCACCGTCCTTGACCGCGAATTGCACGTTCATCAGCCCGACCACCTTGAGGCCCCGGGCCAGCGCCACCGTCTGCTTGTTCAATTCCTCGATGATTTCAGGGCTGAGCGAATGCGGCGGCAGGCAACAGGCGCTGTCCCCGGAATGCACGCCCGCCTCCTCGATATGCTGCATGATGCCCGCGACATGGACGTTTTCGCCATCGCAGAGCGCATCGACATCGACCTCGACGGCCCCGTCCAGGTAGCTGTCCAGCAGCACCGGGCTGTCGCCCGAAACCACCACGGCCTCGGCGATGTAGCGTTCCAGGTGGGCGGTGTCGCGCACGATCTCCATCGCGCGGCCGCCAAGCACGTAGGAGGGCCGGATGACCAGCGGATAGCCCAGGTTTTCCGCCGCCTCGCGCGCCGCCGCGTCGCTGGAGGCGATGGCGTTGACGGGCTGTTTCAGGCCAAGGCGGTTCACCAGGTCCTGGAACCGCTCACGGTCCTCGGCCAGGTCGATGGCGTCGGGCGTGGTGCCGAGGATCGGGATGCCCGCCTCCTCCAGCGCGTTGGCCAGCTTCAGGGGCGTCTGGCCGCCGAACTGGACGATGACGCCGTGCAGGGTGCCGCTTTGCAGCTCGACCCGCAGGATCTCCATGACATGTTCGAAGGTCAGCGGCTCGAAATAGAGGCGGTCCGAGGTGTCGTAATCGGTGCTCACCGTCTCGGGGTTGCAGTTGATCATGATCGTCTCGTAGCCCGCGTCGGTCAGGGCGAAACAGGCATGACAGCAGCAATAGTCAAATTCGATGCCCTGGCCGATCCGGTTCGGTCCACCGCCCAAAATCACGACTTTTCTGGCTTCTGTGGGGCGCGCTTCACATTCCGCTTCACCCATGACGCTGTGTTCATATGTTGAATACATGTAAGGCGTCTGCGCTTCGAACTCCGCCGCGCAGGTGTCGATGCGCTTGAACTGCGCGACGACGCCCTGGGCGATGCGCGCATTGCGGATATCGGATTCCTTCGCGTCGGTCAGACGGGCCAGGCGCGCATCGGTGAAGCCCATCATCTTGAGCGCGCGCAGCCCGTCAGCATCCTGTGGCAAGCCATTGAGGCGGATGTTGTTTTCAGTCTCGACGATCTCGCGGATACGAGCCAGGAACCACGGGTCGAACGAGGTGATGGCGTGGATCTCGTCATCCGAGAGCCCCTCGCGCATGGCCTGCGCGATGACACGGATGCGGTCCGGCGTCTGGTCGGACAGCGCCTTGAAAATCGCGGCCTTGTCGGGGGCGCCCGGAATGGCGATCTCGTCGAAGCCGGTCAGGCCCGTCTCCATGCTGGCCAGCGCCTTTTGCAGGCTCTCGTGGATCGTGCGCCCGATGGCCATGGCCTCGCCCACCGATTTCATCGCCGTGGTCAGGTTGGGCTGGCTGCCCGGAAACTTCTCGAAGGCGAAACGCGGGATCTTGGTCACGACATAGTCGATGGTCGGCTCGAAGCTGGCCGGTGTCACCTTGGTGATGTCATTGTCCAGCTCATCCAGCGTGTAGCCCACGGCCAGTTTCGCGGCGATCTTGGCGATGGGAAAGCCCGTGGCCTTGGAGGCCAGCGCCGAGGAGCGGCTGACGCGCGGGTTCATCTCGATCACGACCATGCGGCCATCATCGGGGTTCACCGCCCATTGCACGTTGGAGCCGCCGGTTTCCACCCCGATCTCGCGCAGCACGTTGATGCTATGCGTGCGCATGATCTGGTACTCCTTGTCGGTCAGCGTCAGGGCCGGGGCGACGGTGATGGAATCGCCTGTGTGCACGCCCATCGGGTCGACGTTTTCGATGGAACAGACGATGATGGCGTTGTCGGCGCTGTCGCGCACGACCTCCATCTCGAACTCCTTCCAGCCCAGAAGGCTTTCGTCGATCAGGATCTGCCCGACCGGCGAGGCATCCATGCCCGAGCGGCAGTAATGGATATAATCCTCGCGGTTATAGGCGACACCGCCGCCGGTGCCGCCAAGCGTGTAGGCGGGGCGGATGATGGCGGGCAGGCCGATCTCCTCCAGCGCCTCCAGCGCGATGGCGACGCCGGCCTGAAGGTCGGGCTTGCCGCTCTCTTTTTTCGGGGCGGTGACGATGGTGGCCTTTGGGTTCTCGATCCCCAACCGGTCCATCGCCTCGCGGAACAGCTTGCGATCCTCGGCCATTTCGATGGCCTCGCGCTTGGCCCCGATCATCTCGACGCCGAATTTTTCAAGCACGCCCATTTCCTCCAGCGCGAGGCTGGTGTTGAGGCCCGTCTGCCCGCCCATGGTCGGCAAGAGGGCGTCGGGGCGTTCCTTCTCGATGATCTTGGCCACGATCTCGGGCGTGATCGGCTCGATATAGGTGGCGTCGGCCAGGCCAGGATCGGTCATGATCGTGGCGGGGTTGGAGTTGACCAGGATCACCCGGTAACCTTCTTCGCGCAGGGCCTTGCAGGCTTGCGCGCCGGAATAGTCGAACTCGCAGGCCTGCCCGATGACGATGGGCCCCGCGCCGATGATCATGATGGAGTTGATATCGGTTCTTTTCGGCATTTTGGCACCCCGGTGGCAGACAGGTGGACGCGCGAGCGGCCCGCGCGCAAATTGTTCTGCGTTTTAGGCATATCGCGCCGGGGCGCAAGGGGGCGGGGGCAGGTTTTGCGGAAATACCCGCGCGGGGTCACGCCATATAGTCGCGCGTCAGCGGCACCGCCTGCTTGTCGCGGGCCAATTGCACCTGGAAGACGCATTGCCGCCCGTGCCGGAATGCCATCTCGCTGGCGGCAAGGTAATAGCGCCACATGCGCACGAAGCGCTCGTCATAGAGCATCAGCGCCGCGTCCGATTTGGCCTCGAACCGCTCCAGCCAGTGGCGCAGGGTCTCGGCGTAATGCAGCCGCCAGACCTCGATATCGGTCTGAAAGAGCCCCGCCGCCTCGAACGCGCGCGACATTTCCGACAGCGCGGGGACATAGCCGCCCGGAAAGATGTATTTCGTGATCCAGGGGCTGGTGGTGCCGGGCGGGGCCGCGCGCCCGATGGTGTGGATCAGGGCCACGCCATCCTCGGTCAACCGGTCGCGCACGGTGTCGAAATAGGTCCGGTAATGCGGCACGCCGACATGTTCGAACATGCCGACCGAGACGATGCGGTCGAACTGCCCGGTCACGTCGCGGTAATCGCGCAGCTCGAATTTCACCTTGTCCGACAGCCCCTCGGCCTCGGCGCGCTTGGTGGCCCAGGCATGTTGCTCGGTCGAGAGGGTGACGCCCAGAACCTCGGCCCCGTGATCGCGCGCGAGGCTGAGCGCCAGCCCGCCCCACCCGCAGCCGATCTCGAACACGCGCATTCCGGGCTCCAGCAGCAATTTTCTGGCGATATGCGCCTTCTTGGCGGCCTGCGCTTCCTCCAGGCTCATCTCGGGCTGCCGGAAATAGGCGCAGGAATATTGCCGGTCTTCGTCGAGGAAGAGATCGTAGAGCGTCGCCGACAGGTCATAATGATGCGCCACGTTCTGCCGCGCGCGATGGGCCGGGTTCCACTGGTCGAAGCGGCGTCGTGCCCGCCTCGCGGCCTGCGACGACCTGCGCCACCACAGATGACCCGAACGTTCCACGTTCACGGTCAGGAAGGTCAGAAACCCGCGCAGGTCGTCATCGCCTATGGTCAGGCGGCCATCCATATAGCCCTCGCCCAGGGCCATATCGGTGGTCAGCACCAGCTTGCGGGGCAGGTCGGGGTCGTGAAACCGCAGCGACACCGACGGGCCGTCGGCGCCCGAATAGGTCCGGGTCGTGCCATCCGCAAGCTGCACGTCAACGCGGCCCACGCGCACGAAGCCGCGCATAATGTGATCGAAGAGGCGCTCCCACATCGCCCGCACTCCCTCGGAAATCCCCGACATATTCCATCGCTTACGCGACCGAGATTGCCGTTTCGCGCGGCGAATTCAAGCCCTTGGCGACCTGGCGCACGCAACCGTACCTTTCGCGCCGATGACGCGGCTTGACTTCCCGCGCCTGAGACGGTGTATCCGCACGGGTGATTATCCAGCCCCGAAGGGACTTAAACATGCACAGCTTTCGCAGCCATACATGCGCCGATCTGACCAAAGCCGATGTCGGTGAACCCGTGCGCCTGTCGGGATGGGTCCACCGGGTGCGCGACCATGGCGGGGTGCTGTTCATCGACCTGCGCGACCATTACGGCATCACGCAAGTTATCGCCGATGGTGACAGCCCGGTCTTTTCGCAGCTGGAGAAAGTGCGCTCGGAATGGTGCATCCGCATCGACGGCACCGTGCTGGAACGTGACGCGTCGCTGGTCAACCCGAACCTGCCGACCGGCGAGATCGAGGTTTTCGTGCGTGACCTGGAGGTTCTGGGCGCGGCCGGTGAATTGCCGCTGATGGTGTTCGGTGATCAGGACTACCCGGAAGAAACGCGCCTGCGCTACCGCTTTCTCGATCTGCGGCGCGAGAAGATGCAGAAGAACATGAAACTGCGCTCGGATGTCGTCCGCTCGATCCGGCAACGCATGTGGGACGCCGATTTCAACGAGTTCCAGACCCCCATCATCACCGCATCCTCGCCCGAAGGCGCGCGCGATTTCCTGGTGCCAAGCCGCCTGCATCCGGGCAAGTTCTACGCCCTGCCGCAGGCCCCGCAGCAGTTCAAGCAGCTTCTGATGGTCTCGGGCTTCGACAAGTATTTCCAGATCGCGCCGTGTTTCCGCGACGAAGACCCGCGCGCCGACCGCTCGCCCACCGATTTCTACCAGCTCGACATGGAGATGAGTTTCGTCACGCAGGAGGATGTGTTCGCGACCATCCAGCCGGTGATCCAGGGGATTTTCGAGGAATTCGGCGAGGGGCATTCGGTCGACAAGGTCTGGCCGCAGATTTCCTATCGGGATGCCGCGCTCTGGTATGGCACCGACAAGCCCGACCTGCGCAATCCGATCAAGATGCAGGTGGTCAGTGACCATTTCCGCGGCTCGGGCTTCGCCATCTTCGCCAAGCTGTTGGAGCAAGACGGCACAGAGGTGCGCGCCATCCCCGCGCCGGGGGGCGGCAGCCGCAAGTTCTGCGACCGCATGAACAAGTTCGCGCAGGAGGAAGGGCTGCCCGGCATGGGCTATATCTTCTGGCGTGAACGACCGAAGACTGACTTGCAAAAGAACGACGCCGAGGATGAAGATGCAGAACTGGACCTCATGTCTATGCTGCAAGCATGGGAAATCCGAGAAAAAGACGGAGGCGAAGCGCTTCGAAACGCTCTTAAGAGGCGCGAGCGTGAAGACGGTGATCTAAACGAGGTTCGTGATCGGATTGAAACGCATTGGCAAGGCGGCGAAAGCGCTCAGGCCGAATTTCTGTTGAACGCATATTTCGGTCCATTTGAAGCCGCAGGCCCCTTGGCCAAGAATATCGGCCCCGAACGCACCGAAGCGATCCGCACGCAGCTTGGCCTTGGCGTCGGCGACGCGGCGTTCTTCCTGGCGGGCAAGCCGTCCCAGTTCGAGCTTGTCGCAGGCCGTGCCCGCACTGTCATTGGCAACGAGCTGAAACTGACCGAAGAAAACCGCTTCGCCTTCGCCTGGATCGTCGATTTCCCGCTCTACGAGAAGGACGAGGACACCGGCAGGATCGACTTCAGCCATAACCCGTTCTCGATGCCGCAAGGCGGGATGGCGGCACTGGAAGGTGATCCGCTGGAGGCGCTCGGCTACCAGTATGATCTGGCCTGCAACGGGTATGAACTGGTCTCGGGCGCGATCCGGAACCACAAGCCCGAGATCATGTTCAAGGCGTTCGAACTGGCCGGCTACGGCGAGGCGGAGGTGCGCAAGCGTTTCGGCGGCATGGTCAACGCCTTCACCTTCGGCGCGCCGCCGCATGGTGGATGTGCGGCAGGGATCGACCGGATCGTGATGCTCCTGGCCGATGAGGCCAATATCCGCGAGGTCATCCTCTTCCCGATGAACCAGCGCGCCGAGGATCTGATGATGGACGCCCCGTCCGAGCCTGCATCCGGGCAACTGATGGAACTGGGCCTGCGCGTCATTCCGCAGGACTGACCGAGGGGGCGGCGGATTGCTGCTCGCCGCCCTCATCTTGATCTATCGCGCCTCTGATGGGTAAGGTATGGTTGCGCTCAGACCGACTTGACCGGATGTTTTTGCCCGATGTCCTTCCACGCACAAATTCGCTTCGGCACCGGGCTTTCGCCCGCCCATCCGCCTGCCTCGCGTGACGAGATGCTGGCCCGTCTGGCCGGTCCCGACCAGATCGCCGCCGCCTTTCCGCAGGAAGGGTATGCGGCGCGCGCAGAACGTGCGCTGGAATTTGTCGCTGCCCGCCGCGACCTCACGCAGGGCGAGGCCGAGGCTGCGCTGTCCGAACGCCTGTCGCGCGAAATGCGCGAGGACAATTTTCGCCAGATGGCGCTGACGCTTGCGCGTGGCGTGGCCAGCCCGGATGGCCTTCGCGAACGCCTGACCTGGTTCTGGGCCGATCATTTCACCACCGTGCGCCGCAGCGCCGCGATGCGGGGCGCCATCACCGGCTATGTCGAGGACGCCATTCGCCCCCATGTCGCGGGCCGGTTCGGCGACATGCTGGCATCGGCTGTCCTGCATCCCGCGATGGTGCTCTACCTTGATCAGGATCGCTCGGTCGGACCCAATTCGCCTGCCGGATTGCGGACCGGGCTCAGCCTGAACGAGAACCTGGCGCGCGAGGTGCTGGAACTGCACACGCTCGGCGTCGATGCGGGCTACAGCCAGCGCGACGTGCGCGAAATGGCCGAGTTGCTGACCGGTATCGGCATCCGCCAGAGGCGGGAGCTGATCTTTCGCCCCGGCCATGCCGAACCGGGCGCTGAAACGGTCTTCGGCGCGACCTATGGCGGGGCGCGTTCGGCCGATCTCTCCGAGATCCGGGCGGCCCTGCACGATCTTGCCCTGCGCCCCGAAACCGCGCGCCATATTTGCGGCAAGCTGGCCGACTATTTCATCTCCGACACGCCCGATCCCGGCCTGATAGACACCATGGCGGCGGCCTGGGACGATACCGGCGGCGCCTTCTTGCCGGTCCTGGACACGATGCTGTCACATCCCGCCGCCTGGGCGGATGTGCCGGGGCGGGTCAAGCGCCCGTTTCATTTCATCACCTCGGCGCTGCGCGCCCTCGGAACTCCGCCAGACCAGATCGCCAATGCTTCGCGTCAGAGGGTCAACACGCGGCTGAACCTGCCGCTCATTGCCATGGGCCAGCGCTGGCAGGGGGCGGCGGGTCCGGATGGCTATTTCGACGATGACCGCGAGTGGATCCGGCCCCAGACGCTGGCCGCTCGGATCGGGTGGGCGATGCTGACGGCGAGCGAGATGCCGCGGCCGCCCGATCCGCGCGATTTCGTCGTGACCGCGCTTGGCGACACGGCCAGCCCCGATCTGCGTCGCGCCGCCGCCCGCGCCGAAACCCGCGCCGAGGGGGTTGGCATCGTGCTGGCCGCGCCCGAGTTCCAGAGGAGCTGACATGCCCGCAATCACCCGCCGCCAGATGCTTGCGCTTGGATGCTCGGCCGCCGCCAGCCCGCTGATCACACCCGTGGCCTTCGCCTCGTTGCCCACCGATCACCGGCTGGTCGTCATCATCTTGCGCGGCGCGATGGACGGGCTGGACGTGGTGCAGCCCTATGGCGACCCGGCGCTGGCGAGGCTTCGCCCCGGCTTCGATATCGGGCCCGATGCAGGCGCGCGCGACCTTGACGGGTTCTTCGCGCTGCATCCCGGTCTGCGCGATCTCTGGCCGCTTTGGCAGGCCGGTGAGCTTGGTTTTGCCCACGCTGTTTCAACGCCCTACCGCAACGCGCGCAGCCATTTCGACGGTCAGGATCTTCTGGAGGCGGGGACCGGGCCGGGCGCGGATGCGCGTGATGGCTGGCTCAACCGGCTGGTGCAGACCATTCCCGGTGCGACGCGGGAAACCGCGCTGGCCGTAGGCCGGGACGAGGCGCTGATCCTGCGTGGGTCCGCGCCCACCTCGGACTGGTCGCCCGCCGCGCGCCTGCTGCTGTCGCCCGCGACCTCGGACCTGCTGGCCGCCGTCTACCATGACGATCCGCTGTTCCAGGCAACTTTCGATGAGGCGCAATTCCTGTCCGGTCTGCTCCACGGCGACTTCTCCGAAGCGGAGGGCGACGGGATGATGGCGGGGATGCAGGACGCGATGGCAGGCGCGGGCCAGGCCGAAGCTGTCAACGTGATTGCCGATTTCGCCGCCGAACGGCTGCGCGCCGAGGCGCGGATCGCCAGTTTTTCGATCGGCGGTTGGGACACGCATCGCAGCCAGCAAGGCGGGCTGACCCGCGCGCTCGGCCATCTGTCGACCGCGATCTTGCGGCTGCGCGCGGGGCTTGGGCCGGATTGGAGCCAGACCACCGTTCTGGCAATGACAGAGTTCGGCCGCACGGCGGCTGAGAACGGCAGCGGCGGCACCGATCACGGCACCGGCAGCGCGTTGATCATGGCGGGCGGCGCCGTGCGCGGGGGCATGGTGTTGGGCGATTGGCCGGGGCTGGAGGAGGCCGCGCTCTTCGATCGGCGCGACCTGATGCCGACCCGCGATATCCGCGCCTATGCCGGGTGGGCCATGGCGGGGCTTTTCGGCACCGACCGCGGCGCATTGGAAGGCCAGGTGTTTCCCGGGCTCGACCTGGGCGCCGATCCCGGGTTGCTGCGATAGGTCACGGGGGCCGATCAGACCGCCGCCATGCCCGCCATCCGGGAGGCCAGCTGCGCCTTGAGCCGCGCCCGTTCGCCCTGCTTCAACGTTCCCGGCAGCGCGGTCGCGGTTTCCGCCAGCAACGTGTCATGCGCCGAGCGGGCCAGCCCAAGCAGGAACCGGCGCAGATACCCCATCGGCGGCGCGTCCCGGTCCAGCAGCGCGATGGCATGGGCCAGGTCTTCGCGCAGCGCCAGACGGTCAGGCTCCAGCACCGTCGCATCCAGCGGGCGCGGCCCTTGCGGGCGCATATCCTCGGGCAGGTGACGCAGGATCTCGGACTGGAAGGCGGCCAGCGTGTCGACCGGCTTGGGCAGGAACCCGTCCGCCCCGGCCTCAAGCGCCGTCCTGGCCGCCGCTTCCCGCTCCGCGCCCGAAGTGGCCAGCACGACCGGCACCCGGTGCGCGGCGCGGTTCATTTCGCGGATCAGCGACAGGCCCGAGCCGTCCGGCAGCCCCAGATCGACCACCGCGACCGAAGGCCGGTAGGTTCTCAGGTGCCGATGGGCCGAGGCCAGGCAGTCGGCCCGCCGGATGCGCGCGCCCGAGCGCAGGCACAACAGGCGCAGCGCCTCGGATGCGAAGCGGCTGTCTTCCACCGCCAGGATGGTCAGCCCCTGCAAGGGCCGCGCGGGCGTCGGTTTCGGATGAAAGAACGGCAGGTCAGTATCCGTTCTGGACGTATCGGTTTCCATAATCATAGCCCCCCAAAGGCGATTCTGGGGATGATTAAACAGTCTCAAGGTTGACAGATCGTAAATGTCGCCGCGGCGACGCGCCGCTTGTCTTTTCGCGGCCGCAGCGCCATATCCGGGACCAGACCAGCAAGGAAGGAAATCGGATGATCGGACGGCTCAACCACGTCGCCATCGCGGTGCCCGATCTGGAGGCGGCAACCGCCCAGTATCGCGACACGTTGGGGGCAATAGTGAACCCGCCCCAGGATGAGCCCGACCACGGCGTCACCGTCGTCTTCATCGAGCTTCCCAACACCAAGATCGAGCTTCTGCACCCCCTGGGCGAGGGCAGCCCGATCGCGGGTTTCCTGGAGAAGAACCCCTCGGGCGGCATCCATCACATCTGCTACGAGGTCGAGGATATCCTGTCCGCCCGCGACCGGCTGCAATCCTCGGGCGCACGTGTCCTTGGCACCGGCGAGCCCAGGATCGGCGCGCATGGCAAGCCGGTGCTGTTCCTGCATCCCAAGGATTTCACCGGCACGCTGGTCGAATTGGAGCAGGTGTGATGTCGATCTTTTCCGCCATCGCGCTTCTGGCCGTGATCTGGTTCATGACGCTTTTCGTGATCCTGCCGCTGAACCTGACCACCCAGGACGAGGCCGGATCGCGGGTGCGCGGCACCATGGGCTCCAGCCCGGTAGAGCCTCGCCTCAAGCGCAAGTTCATTCTCACATCAATCGTGGCACTGGTGCTGTGGCTGGTGATTGTCGGCGTGATCCTGAAGGGCTGGATCACGGTGGATGATTTCGACCTCTTCCGCCGTTTCGGCGGTCCGGGCGGCTAATTCCGGTTCAGCCGGTGATAGAGATGCGTGAAGGTGGCGGCCCCCAGGATCGGCACCAGAAGGTTGATCACCGGGATCGTCAGCGGCACCGCCATCAGCACACCCGCGGCGAAGATCTGCACCTGGTGACGCTTGCGAAAGCGGCGGGCCTCAGTGGGCTCCATCCGCCGCAACGCCACAAGTTGTGCGTATTCGCGGCCCAGGAGAATGCCGTTCACGCCCCAGAAGATCAGCGGCGCAAGCGGGGCCAGGAAGATATAGGCGATCAGCGCGACGAGGTTGACGGCGACCAGCAGCCCGAGAAACCGCGCCGAGTCCACCAGCCCCTCGGCCAGCCCCTGGTGGCGCGCGGGCGGCAGGGTGGGGTAATGCCGATCCTCCACCGCATCGGCGATCCGGTCGAGGAAAATGCCGGTGAAGGCCGAGGCGACCGGGATCATCAGGAAGATCGAGGCGAGCAGCATCACCGGCACGGCGGCCCACCCCGCGGCGGTGCCAATGCCGCCGATCTCGCCGATCCAGGGCAGGGTGAGGGTCTCGGGCACCAGCCAGCCGATCAGCAGCGCGACCAGCCAGTAGATCCCGACAAGCAGCGCCACGGTCAGCGCCAGCCCGGTCAGGAGGACAGAGGCAAAGCGCGGGTCGGGCAATTGCCGCAGCGCGCGCAGGAAATCGGTCAGGATCATTCCGTCACCCAGGTGGTGATGCGGTCGAGGTCGGGGCGCGGGCGTTCCGGGGGCAGGGCGGTTTCCGTGCCCAGGTGGATGAAGCCCGCGACGAATTCATGCTCCTCCAGCGTCAGGCCCTGGCTCAGGAACCCCCGGTCCATCGCCATCCAGCCGGTCAGCCAGTTGGCGCCCCATCCGCTGGCCAGCGCCGCATTGACCAGCGCCAGGCAGACCGCGCCGACAGAGAGGATTTGCTCGACCTCCGGCACCTTTTCGGCCTCGACCGGAGACGCGATGACCGCAACGACCAGATGCGCATCGGCAAAGCTGCGGCGCGATTTCTCGACCTTTTCAGCATCCAACCCGGCCTCGGCCCCCCGCGTCGCGGTCAGCTCTGCCAGCCGCGTGCAGGCCGCCCGCTCCAGCACGATAAAGCGCCAAGGTTCCAGCTTGCCGTGATCGGGGCTGCGGGCGGCAGCACGGAGCAGCGTCTCGACCGTCTCCCGATCCGGCACCGGCCCGGTCAGTGTCTTGGCGGGGCGCGAGCGGCGGGTCAGCAGGAACTCCATCACCTCGGGGCGCGGCGTCAGGGGGGCAATGTCGGTCATCTCGATCCTCGTGCGGCGTGTCTACAAGGCCATGTCGGACACGGGCGCGGAAAGATCAAGATGGGCGGGGCTGGTCTCGCCTGTCTTGGAGATTTATTTGCCATCTGACATTCTCGCGAAAAAGGACCGAACTCCGGCCGACTTTACTTTCATTTTGCTGAAAATACCTCGGGGTCGTCATTGCTGCGCCATTGGTCCGAGCGAGTTGCCAGTGGTTGCGCCATTGGTTCGAGAACCCACTGGCGACGGCGACGGGCAGAGCCCCGGCGGATCGGATTGCGAAGCAATTCGACACCGCCCGTGAGAAAAGCTACGACGCCTTCTTCTTGCGCGCCGTCTTCGTCTTGCCGCCCTTGGCCGCGCGTTCCTTGATCAGTTGCACGGCCATCTCCATCGTGACATCCGCGGGCTCCGTGCCCTTCGGGATCGTCGCGTTGACCTTCTCCCATTTCACATACGGCCCATAGCGCCCATCCATCACGTTGACGGGGCCACCTTTCTCGGGATGGTCGCCCAACTCCTTCAACGGCTTTGCCGCCGCCCGTCCGCCGCCGCGCTTGGCGGCTTTCTCGGCAATAAGCTCCACCGCGCGGTTCATGCCGACGGTAAAGACCTCCTCGACCTCGGGCAGGTTGGCGTAGATGCGGCCATGCTTGACGAAAGGCCCGTAGCGTCCGATGCCCGCCTCGACCGGCTCGCCATCCTCGGGGTGCGGGCCGATCTGGCGCGGCAGGGACAGCAGCGTCAGCGCCTTTTCCAGGTCCATATCCTCGGGCCGCCAGCCTTTCGGAAGCGAGGCGCGGGGCGGTTTCTTGTTCTCTTCCGTCGCCTCGCCACGCTGCACGTATGGCCCGAACCGGCCCGAGCGCAGGGTGATCACATCCTCACCATCCTCGCCCAACACCTTGTCGCCGGTCAGGTTTTCCGGATCGCCGCCGATGGGCCGGGTGTAACGGCATTCCGGGTAGTTGCCGCAGCCCACGAAGCCGCCGGTTCTCGAGGTCTTGAGATGCAGCTTGCCGGTGCCGCAAAGCGGGCAGATGCGCGGGTCCGAGCCGTCCTCGCGCGGGGGGTAGAGTTGCGGCGCGAGCGCTGCGTCCAGCTTGTCCAGGACTTCGGTGATCCGCAGCTCGGATGTCTCTGAAATCGCGGCGGAAAAGTCGCGCCAGAACTGGGCCAGCACCTGCTTGTAATCGCGATCCCCGGCGGAGACATCGTCAAGCTCCTCCTCCAGGTTGGCGGTGAATTCATAGCCCACGTATTTGCGGAAGAAATTCAGCAGGAAGATGGTGACGATCCGCCCCTTATCCTCTGGAATCAACCGGTTCTTGTCCTTGGTCACATATTCGCGGTCCTGGATCGTGGTCACGATCGAGGCATAGGTCGAGGGTCGCCCGATACCCAACTCCTCCATCCGCTTGACCAGTGTCGCCTCGGTGTAGCGCGGCGGCGGCTGGGTGTGGTGCTGGAGCCCGAGGACTGCGCCGGATGTGCTGAGGATCGCGACCTCATTGACCCGCGCGCCTTCCGATTTCGTGGCAGGGTTGTCCGCTTTTTCTGACAGTTTTGTCCATTCCGCCTCCAGCGCGCCCGCAACCGGCTTCAACGCGTCGCCCTCGTCGATCTGGGGCAGGCGGGCGCTGTCTTCGCCCTCGTCATCGTCGCGGCCTTCCTCGTAGACCTTCAGGAAGCCGTCGAAATTGATCACCTGGCCGGTGGCGCGCAGGGCGACCTCGCCGCTGTCATCGGCGATATCGACGGTGGTGCGTTCCAGCCGGACCGATTCCATCTGGCTGGCGATGGTACGTTTCCAGATCAGTTCATAGAGCTTGCGCTGGTCCGGCTCGCTCAGCTTGATCTTGTCGAGTGTCAGCGACATGTCGGTCGGGCGCACGCATTCATGCGCCTCCTGCGCGTTCTTGGCCTTGTTCTTGTAGAGGCGCGGCTTGTCCGGCACGTAATTGGCGCCGTAAAGCGTGCCGATCGTGTCGCGCGCGGCACTCACCGCCTCGGGCGCCATGTCGATGCCGTCGGTCCGCATATAGGTGATGTGACCCGCCTCATAGAGCCGCTGCGCGGTGCTCATGGTCTGGCGCGCGCCGAAACCGAATTTGCGACTCGCCTCCTGTTGCAGGGTCGAGGTCATGAAGGGCGCGGAGGGGTTGCGGGTGCCGGGTTTGGCCTCGACCCGCACGGCGCTGAGCGCGCGCGAGGCGACCGCCTTGACCGCCAGACCGGCAGCGGCGGCGGTTTCCAGGTCGAAACGATCCAGCTTCTTGCCGCCAAGCGTGGTCAGCCGCGCCTCGAAGCGTTTCCCGCGCGGGGTTTCCAGCACCGCCTTGACGGACCAGTATTCGCGCGGGTTGAAGGCCTCGATCTCCATCTCGCGTTCGACGATCAGGCGCAGGCAGACCGATTGCACCCGGCCCGCCGATTTCGCCCCCGGCAGCTTGCGCCAGAGGACCGGAGAGAGATTGAAACCGACGAGGTAATCCAGCGCGCGGCGGGCCAGGTAGGCCTCGACCAGTGGCGCATCGACCTCGCGCGGGTTCTTCATCGCCTCGGTCACGGCGGATTTGGTGATCGCGTTGAAGACGACGCGGGAAACCGGCGTGTCCTTCCTGATCGCCTTCCTTTTGCGCAGCGCCTCTTCCAGGTGCCAGCTGATCGCCTCGCCCTCGCGGTCGGGGTCGGTGGCGAGGATCAGGTTGTTGTCGTCCTTCAGCGCATCGGCGATGGCCTTGACGTGCTTGCGGCTGTCGGCACCGACCTCCCATTTCATCTCGAACCCGTTCTCGGTGTCGACCGATCCGTCCTTGGGGGGCAGGTCGCGCACATGGCCGTAGGAGGCGAGCACCGTGTAGTCGGAGCCGAGATATTTGTTGATTGTCTTGGCTTTGGCAGGGGATTCGACGACGACGACGGGCATTCATGAACCTTCAGATAACGGCGCTTGGGTGGCGGGCGAACATGTGGTGCCTCACCCGCGCTTGTCAATGCGTGATCGGAAAAAGGGGACCGAGGTGGCGGGAATGGGCGAGGAGGGCCGCAGGCCCGAGGAGCGGCTAACCGCGCGGTGCGCCGATCGAGATCAGCCCGCCGGGTTGGCGGGTGATCTCTCCGTCCAGTTCCAGCGCGGCCAGCATCGGCGCAGCCTCGCCCGTGCTGACGCCCAGGTCGCGCAACAGCTGATCCTCCGAGACCGGAGCGGGGCCAAGCTGACCCAGGATCTGGCGGTGCAGCGCGGCGTGGTCGCGCCAGGGGCGCTGGGGTTGCGGCGGAGGGGCGGGCGGCTCCTGCACCTGCATCCGGGCCTGTTGCGGCGCGGGGGGGCCAAGCGCCTCGATCACGTCCTCGGCGCCGCGCACCAGCGTCGCGCCGTCGCGCAGCAGCAGGTTGCAGCCCGAGGCGCGGGTATCCATCGGGTGGCCCGGCACCGCCAGCACCTCGCGCCCCTGGTCGAGCGCGTTCTTCGCCGTGATCAGGCTGCCGGAGCGCGCCGCCGCCTCCACCACCACGACGCCGAGGGCAAGGCCTGAGACGATGCGGTTGCGGCGCGGGAAATGGCGCGCCTGCGCCTCCATCCCGAAGGCCTGTTCGGAGAGGCGCAGGCCGGATTTGGCGATATCCGCCGCCAGGTCGGTGTTCTCGGCGGGGTAGACCACGTCGAGCCCGCCCGCCTGCACCGCGATGGTGCCGGTCTTCAGCGCCGCCTTATGCGCCAGCGTGTCGATGCCGCGCGCGAGGCCCGAGACGATGACATAGCCCGCCGCGGCCAGGTCAGCGGCCAGCCGCGTCGCCATCCGCGCCCCGAGCGACGAGGCGTTGCGGGTGCCGACCATCGCGATCATCGGGCGGGTCAGCAGATCGGTGTCGCCAAGCGCCCAGAGGACGGGCGGCGCATCGGTGAGGTCGCAAAGTGCTGCGGGATAGGTCGGATCGCCCAGGCTGAGCATCCGGGCGCCTGCGCGTCTGGCCGCGCGAACCTCGGCCAGTGCGACACCCTCGGGACAGGCGGTGTAGCTGTCGACACCGGCGGCCTGCGCGATGTCGGGCAGAGCATCGAGCGCGGCAGTTGCGTTGCCATGCTCTGCCATCAGGCGGCGATAGGTGGCGGGGCCGACGCGGCGCGATCTGATCAGGCGCAGACGTGCCAGCCGTTCCGCGCCGTCGCCTGCGGGGCGGGCGGTATAGGCGACGGCTGCCTCGTCGAATCCGGGTGCATCATCCTCGAACATGGCCCCGACGCTAGGGTGCCACTGGTTAACAGCGCGTTTACGGGCAGGATTACTGTGAAAGGCGCTTGGTGAAGCGGCGCACGGGCAGGGGGAAGGGGCCGTCGGAAGTGTCCAGCATGACCTCGATCACGCCCTCCTCACGCCAGCCCTGGCGCGCATAGAACCGCGCGGCGGCATGGTTGCCCAACCCGCAATCAAGCCGCGCGATGGGCGTACCGCCCGCTGCCAGCCGCGCCTCGGCATCGGCCATCAGCGCCGCCGCCAGCCCGGTGCCGCGTGCGGATGGCGCGACGTAGAGCTGATTGATCTCGTCCGGTTTCAACGCCACGAAACCAAGCGGCGCGCCGTCGGGGCCGCCCACGTGCAGGCCCGCGTCAAAGCCGATCAGGCGGCGGGTGAAATCGTCGCGCGTGCGCAGCGCGGTCAGGGCGGCGGGCACGTCGGCGGCATGGGCCTCGTGCCAGCCCTGGTACCAGATCTCGGTGAGGGCGGGGATGTCTGCGGGTGTGGCGGGGCGGATGGGATGGGTCATGGGGCGAGACAACAGGATGTGGCGCGGTCTGGCCAGAGGTCCTGGCGGGGCTGCCGGGCGTCGACGCCCGGCCCGTGCGGCGCGTCGACGCGCCGCCTCACGCCGCAGACCCGCCCACCGTCAGCCCGCCGATCAGCAGGGTCGGCTGGCCCACGCCCACCGGCACCCATTGACCGGCCTTGCCGCAAGTGCCCATGCCGGGATCGAGCGCCATGTCATTACCGATCGCGCGGATTTTCTGAAGGGCGGTCGCACCGTCGCCGATTAGCGTCGCACCCTTGACCGGGGCACCGATCTTGCCGTCCTGCACCCGGTAGGCCTCGGTGCAGGAGAACACGAACTTGCCATTGGTGATATCGACCTGGCCGCCGCCGAAGCCCACGGCATAGATGCCGTCCTTGACCTCGGAGACAATATCGCCGGGCGTGGCCGCGCCGCCCAACATGTAGGTGTTGGTCATGCGCGGCATGGGTGCGTGGGCGTGGCTTTCGCGGCGGCCATTGCCGGTGGCGGGCACCCCCATCAGGCGGGCGTTCTGGCGGTCCTGCATGAAGCCCACCAGCACGCCATCCTCGATCAGCGTGGTCCTGGAGGACGGCGTGCCCTCGTCATCGACCGAGAGCGAGCCGCGCCGGTCGGGGATGGTGCCGTCATCCAGCACGGTGACGCCCTTGGCCGCGACCTGTTTGCCCATCAGACCGGCGAAGGCGCTGGTTCCCTTGCGGTTGAAATCGCCCTCCAGCCCGTGGCCCACGGCCTCGTGCAGCAAGATGCCGGGCCAGCCGGGGCCAAGCGCCACGTCCATGATGCCCGCGGGCGCGGCGACCGCGCCCAGATTGACCAATGCGATGCGCAGCGCCTCGCGCGCCAGCGCCTGCCAGCTTTCCGCCTGCAACCAGTCGCCAAGCTCGATCCTGCCGCCACCGCCCGCGTTGCCGCTTTCGCGGCGGCCGTTCTCCTCGACGATGACCGAGACATTGGCCCGCACCATGGGGCGCGCATCGCTGACGTGCAGGCCATCGGGGCGCAGGATCTCCACCTCCTGGTGGCTGGCGGCAAGGCTGGCCGAGACCTGGACCACGCGGCGGTCAAGCGCACGGGCGAAGGCGTCGACCTCGCGCAGGATATCCAGCTTGGCGGCAAAGCCCGCGCCTGCCATCGGGTCGGTATCGGTATAGAGGCGGTGATTCGTCGCCGCGGGCCCCGCCGCCCAGGTGCCGCCGCCATCGCCCACCGCCAGGCGCGCGGTTTCGACGGCGCGGCGCAGGGCGGCCTCGGAGATCTCGGTGGCATGGGCATAGCCCGCCACCTCGCCGCGCACCGCGCGCAGCCCGAAGCCTTCGGAGGCGTCGTAACTGGCTGTTTTCACGCGGCCATCGTCGAAGAGCAGCATTTCGGCACGCCTGCGTTCGAGGAACAGTTCGCCGTCATCGGCCCCGTCGGTGGCCTCGCGCAGGAGCGCCAGACTGGCATCGAGGTCCAACTGGGTCTGGAAAGGGCGGAAGGCGGGGCTATCTGACATCTTAACTTGACCTCGGATGGGTGTCTGAAATGATCTGGATCAACAAAAGCGGGGGTGAGACATTTTTCACCACTGCCTTGCCTTGAACCCCTCTATATGGTTCATCACGACGAACACGCAACGGGGCCGGTTTGGGCCAAGGGGGCGTTCCCGCCAAGGACAGGACGAAAGCGAATGGATCTTTTCAACAAAATGAACGGCGCTGTTGCCGCAGTGACTGCCACTCTTGCCACTCTTGCCACTGGTGCCGCCGTCGCGCAGACCGCGCCCGAGGGGCTTGAAATCATCGGCGCGCCCGAAGTCGGCGGCACCGGCTTTCAGCCCGCCGCCACCAACCTGGCCGAGCAGATCCAATTCCTCGACAACCTGCTTCTGTGGATCAGCGCCATCATCGTGGTCTTTGTCTGCGGCCTGCTGGCCTGGGTCATCCTGCGCCACAACGCGCGGTCGAACCCGACCCCCGCCAGCTTCAGCCACAACACGCCGATCGAGGTCACCTGGACGCTCGTGCCGCTGGCCATCCTGGTCTTCATCGGGGCGTTTTCGCTGCCCGTCCTGTTCAACCAGCAGGAGATCCCCGAGGGCGACGTGGTCATCAAGGCGACCGGCAACCAGTGGAACTGGAGCTACGAATACCCCGGCACCGACATCGAGTTTTCCAGCTTCATGCTGCAACGCGACGAGCTTGAGGAGTATGGCTACAGCCAGGATGAATACCGCCTGGCCACCGACACCGCCGTGGTGGTGCCGACGGGCCAGGACATCGTTGTGCAGGTGACCGCATCGGACGTGATCCATTCCTGGACCATCCCCGCCTTCGGCGTGAAACAGGACGGCGTTCCGGGCCGCCTGGCTGAACTGTGGTTCAACGTCGAGCCGGGCATGGAAGGCATCTATTTCGGGCAATGTTCCGAGCTTTGCGGGCTGGACCATGCCTTCATGCCGATCACCGTCATGGCTGTCACGCCCGAAGAATACGAGGCCTGGCTGGGCACCGGCGGCACTGATTTCGCCGGGCTGATGAACGGCACCATCCTGGGCGATATCGAACTGGCCGCCGCCGAATGACCGCCGGTCCGGGGGGCCTTGTTCCCCGGACCTGATCCGCCCACCCCCGCGAAGGACGCCCCGCGCATGAGCGACGCTACCGCAAATACAAGCACGCAGGACCAGGAGGCGCAGTTCGGCGACTATGTCGCGCTGCTCAAGCCCCGGGTCATGTCGCTGGTGGTGTTCACGGCCTTTGTCGGCCTGATGGTCGCCCCCGTCGGCGTGCCGGCCGTGGTGGGCTTTGCCGCGATCCTGTTCATCGCGCTGGGCGGCGGCGCCTCGGGGGCGCTGAACATGTGGTATGATGCCGATATCGACCGGGTGATGAAGCGGACGCAATCGCGGCCCATCCCCTCGGGCAAGGTTGCCCCCGGCGAGGCGCTGAGCCTCGGGTTGTGGCTGTCGGCGCTGTCGGTGGCGATGCTGGGGCTGGCCGCCAACTGGTTCGCGGCCGGGTTCCTGGCCTTCACGATCTTCTTCTACGCCGTCATCTACACCATGTGGCTGAAGCGCTGGACGCCGCAGAATATCGTCATCGGCGGCGCCGCCGGTGCGTTTCCCCCGATGATCGGATGGGCCGTGGCGACGGGGGGCGTGGCGATCGAGTCGGTGCTGATGTTCGCGCTGATTTTCATGTGGACGCCGCCGCATTTCTGGGCCTTGGCGCTGTTCATGAAATCCGATTACGACAAGGCCCATGTGCCGATGCTGACCGTCACCCATGGCCGCCCCTACACGCGCCGGATGATCCTGATCTATACGGCCCTGCTGGTCCCGGTGGCGCTTGGGCTTGGCCTGACCTCGATTGGCGGGCCGCTCTACATGGCGGCGGCATTGGTGCTGAACGCGCTTTTCGTGCGGGGCGCGTGGCGGGTCTGGCGGCGCGACGAGGACGCCGCCCGCGCCGACGCCTACGGGGCCGAGCGGCGGCTCTTCCGCTTTTCGCTGCTCTATCTGTTCCTTCATTTCGGCGCGCTGCTGGCGCAGTCTGGCCTTCGCACCCTCGATATGGGAGGTTGGTAATATGCCGATCACCGAGACCCACGAGATCCACCAGCGCCGCTTTGGCCGCAACCTCGGCGTGGCGCTGTGCCTGCTGGGGTTTGTCGGGCTGGTCTTCTTCCTGACCATCTCGAAGCTCAGAAATGGTGGTACCCTGGAGGGCTTCGACCATGCCGTGCGCCCATCGCTGACCGTGGAGGACACCGAATGAGCGCGCGCGGCGGCAATGCCAGGACGGTCTGGTCCCTTCTGGGGGTGGTCTTCGTCATGGGCGGGTTGGGGTTTGCCTCGGTCCCCCTTTATGACCTCTTCTGCCGTGTGACGGGGTATGGCGGGACAACGTCCACCTCCGATACCGCCAGCGAGGAAATTCTCGACCGGACCATGCTGGTGCGCTTCGACGCGTCGCTGGCCG
This sequence comes from Alterinioella nitratireducens, assembly GCF_013155465.1. Taxonomy (GTDB): domain Bacteria; phylum Pseudomonadota; class Alphaproteobacteria; order Rhodobacterales; family Rhodobacteraceae; genus Alterinioella; species Alterinioella nitratireducens. Next base: position 248,240 of record NZ_JABJVX010000001.1, read on the forward strand.
AGGGGATGGCCTGGGAGTTCGAGCCCCCCGACGAACCGATGGAGATCCGCATCGGCGAAACCGGCATGGCCTTCTTTACCGCCACCAACCCGACCGACCGCACCATCGCGGGCACCGCCAGCTATAACGTGACGCCCTTCACCGCGGGGCTCTATTTCTCCAAGATCGCCTGTTTCTGCTTTACCGAGCAGGTTCTGGAACCCGGCGAAAGCGTCGAGATGCCGGTGACATTCTTTATCGACCCGGACATCGTGGATGACCCCGAGGCCAGCCGGATCCAGGCCATAACCCTGTCCTACACCTTCCACGTGTTGGACCTGCCCGATGACAATGACCTTGCCGCGCTAGACGGCACCAGTGAATAGACCACCCAGAGGACCACGCACCATGGCCCATGCCAAGAACCACGATTATCATATCCTGCCGCCATCGGTTTACCCGTTCCTCGGGGCGACCGCGGCCTTCCTGATGCTGTTCGGGGCCGTTGCCTGGATCTCGGGCGGGTTCACCACCTTCTTTGGCTCGGTCGAGCTGCCGGGCGGGCCCTGGCTGTTCCTGATCGGGTTTGTCGGCGTGCTTTACGTCATGTTCGGCTGGTGGCAGGACATGGTCGCCGAGGGCAATGGCGGTGTCGATCACACGCCCGTGGTGCGCATCGGGCTGCGCTATGGCTTCATCCTGTTCATCATCTCGGAGATCATGTTCTTCGTGGCCTGGTTCTGGGCGTTCTTCAAACAGGCGCTCTACCCGATGAACGAGTTTCCGGGCTCCAGCTACGAGATCCCGGACATCCATGCCGTCGATGCCTTCAACCTGCCGCTGATGAATACGCTGGTGCTGCTACTGTCGGGCTGTGCGATCACCTGGGCGCACCATGCGCTGGTGCATGAGAACAACCGTCGCGACCTGATCGCGGGGCTGGCCATCGGAATCATCCTGGGCGTGTTCTTTACCGGCCTTCAGGCCTATGAATACTGGGAGCTTCTGACGTATGAAGGCTGGTCCTTCGGCGGCGACATCTTCTATGGAGCCTTCTTCATGGCGACGGGCTTTCACGGCGCGCATGTGATCATCGGCACGATCTTCCTGACCGTGTGCCTGTTCCGCGCCATCCGGGGCGATTTCACGCCGCAGCAACATGCGGGCTTCGAGGCTGCTGCATGGTATTGGCACTTCGTCGACGTGGTCTGGCTGTTCCTGTTCTTCGCAGTCTATATCTGGGGGCAGTAGGACCAGGGCCTGACGCCGTTCGTGCCTGGCCTTGCATGACCTGTCCCCGGCCTGTCTGTCCGGAAGCCTCCGGCGGGGATATTTGCGGAACAAAGAAAGGAAGGGAGCGCCTTCCTTTTCGGGGGCGCGCGTTAACCTTAATGCGGGATGAAGGGCTGGCTTTGCGGTTGGCCCTTTTCTCTTTCGGGTAGGGGATCATGTCGAAGCGTATTGTCATGGCACTGCTGTTCGGGCTGGTGGGCGCGGGCGTGTTGATCGCGCTCGGGGTCTGGCAGGTCGAGCGGCTGGCCTGGAAAGAGGCCGTGCTGGCCGAGATCGCGGCGGGGATCGCCGCCGAGCCGGTGGCATTGCCGGTGGCGCCCGAGGACGCGCGCGACCGGTATCTGCCGGTGGCCGTCACCGGCCGGGTGCTGGAGGGCGAGATCGTGGTGCTGGCCTCGCTGCGCCAGGCGGGGCCGGTCTATCGCATCATCCGCGCCTTCGAGACCGCCGAGGGGCGGCGGGTTCTGGTCGATCTCGGCTTCGTGCATCCGAACGCGCGGGATCGGGCGCGGCCCGGCGGACCGGCGGAGATCGTCGGCAACCTCTACTGGCCCGACGAGGTGGATGGGTTCACGCCCGCGCCGGACCAGGACGCAGGCCTGTGGTTTGCCCGCGACCTGCCCGCGATGGCGGCGGAGTTGGAGACCGAACCGGTGCTGATCGTGGCCCGAGAGGCGCCGCAAGGCATGGATTGGGCGACCGTCTTTCCCGTCGATGCCTCGGGTATCCCGAACGACCACCTGGGCTATGCCGTGACCTGGTTTTTGCTCGCATTCGTGTGGATGGGGATGACAGGGTTTCTTGTCTGGCGTATCAGCAGAACACCCAACTGAAGGCACATCCGATATGCGCTATATCTCGACGCGGGGGGGCGCCCCCGATCTCAGCTTTGAAGAGGCGATGCTGACCGGGCTTGCGGGCGATGGCGGGCTTTACGTGCCTGCCGAGATCCCGGTGATGGCCGCAGGCGACATCGCGGGTTTGGCCGGGCTGAGCTACGAGGAGGTCGCGTTCCGGGTCATGCGGCCCTTTATCGGGGACGCCTTCACCGATGCAGAGTTCGCGGACATCATCGCGCGCGCCTATGCAGGCTTCGGCCATGCCGCCCGGGCGCCGCTGGTGCAACTCGGGGCAGGGCACCACCTGCTGGAACTGTTCCACGGGCCGACGCTCGCGTTCAAGGATTTCGCGATGCAGCTGATCGGGCAATTGTTCGAGGCCTCGCTGACGCGCTCGGGCCGCCGCGTGACCATCGTGGGCGCGACCTCGGGCGATACCGGTTCGGCGGCGATGGAGGCGTTTCGCGGCCTCGATGCGGTCGATGTGTTCATCATGTATCCGCATGGCCGCGTGAGCGAGGTGCAGCGCCGCCAGATGACGACGGTGTCCGAGGCCAACGCCCATGCGCTGGCGGTCACCGGCGATTTCGACACTTGCCAGGCGCGGCTCAAGGACATGTTCAACGACCATGCCTTCCGCGACGAGGTGCGACTGGCCGGCGTGAACAGCATCAACTGGGCGCGGGTGCTGGCGCAGGTGGTCTATTACTTCACCGCCGCCGTATCCTTGGGCGCGCCGCATCGTCCCGTCAGCTTCGCCGTGCCCACGGGGAATTTCGGCGACATCTTCGCGGGCTATATCGCGCGCCGGATGGGGTTGCCGATCGAGAAGCTGGTCATTGCGACCAACCAGAACGACATCCTGCACCGGGCGATTTCCGGCGGGGCATACGAGACGCAAGGCGTCACGCCTTCGATCAGCCCGTCGATGGATATTCAGGTCAGCTCGAATTTCGAGCGGGTGCTGTTCGATGTCTATGACCGCGATGGCGGCGCGGTGGCGCAACTGATGGAGGAGTTGAAGACGCAAGGCGGCTTCAGGATCAGCCAGGGCGCGCTGGAGCGGCTGCGGGGACTTTTCGCCTCGGGCCGCGCCTCGGAGGATGAGACGATGGCGATGATCAAACGCGCCAAGGCGGAGATGGGCGAGCTTCTCTGCCCGCATTCGGCGGTCGGCGTGCATGTGGCCGAGGATCACCTGGGCGCGACACCGATGATCACGCTCGCCACGGCGCATCCTGCCAAGTTCCCCGACGCGGTGGAGGAGGCCAGCGGCATCCGCCCCGGCCTGCCGCCACGCATGGCCGATCTTTTTGAGCGCGAGGAGCGCATGACGCGGGTCGAGGACGACCTGGGCGCCCTGCAGGAAATCATCCGGGAGGGCCGCAGCGCGTGAGTGTCCAGATCCATACCCTTTCCAACGGGTTGCGCGTCGTGACCGAAACCATGCCGGGGCTGCAATCGGCGGCCCTTGGCATCTGGGTCAATGCGGGCGGGCGGCATGAGCGGGTCGAACAGAACGGCATCGCGCATTTCCTGGAGCATATGGCCTTCAAGGGCACCAGGCGGCGTTCGGCGCTCCAGATCGCCGAGGAGATCGAGGATGTGGGCGGCTATATCAACGCCTATACCAGCCGCGAGGTGACGGCCTATTACGCGCGCGTCCTCAAGGACGACGTGCCGCTGGCCCTCGACCTGATCTCGGATATATTGCTGAACCCCGCCTTTGACGCCCGCGAGATCGAGGTGGAGCGCGGCGTGATCTTGCAGGAGATCGGGCAATCGCTGGACACGCCCGACGACATCATCTTCGACTGGTTGCAGGAGGTCGCCTATCCTGAACAGGCGCTTGGCCGCACCATCCTGGGCCCCGCCGAACGGGTGCGCAGTTTCGACCGCGCCAACCTGGAAGGCTTTGTCGCGCAGCATTACGGGCCGGGGCAGATGATCCTGTCGGCAGCGGGCGCGGTCGATCATGATGAAATCGTGCGGCTGGCCGAGGCGGCCTTCGGTCACCTGCCCGCCAGCCCCGTCAGCCAGGCCGATCCGGGCCGCTTCCGGGGCGGCGAGCGGCGCGAGGTCAAGCAGTTGGAGCAGGCGCATTTCACCCTTGCGCTGGAGGCGCCTGGCTACCGTTCGGACAATATCTACACGGCGCAGATCTATGCCACGGCGCTTGGCGGGGGCATGTCCTCGCGGCTGTTCCAGGAACTGCGCGAACGCCGCGGCCTGTGCTACACGATCTATTCCCAGGTCGGCAGCTATGCCGATACCGGGCTGATGACGATCTATGCGGGCACCGGCGAGGAAGACCTTGCGGGGCTGGCCGATCTGACCATCGAGGAGGTCCGGCGCAGCGTCGACAGCCTCAGCCAGGCCGAGATCGACCGGGCGCGGGCGCAGATGAAGGCGGGGATGCTGATGGGGCTGGAAAGCCCGTCCGCGCGCGCCGAGAGGTTGGCCCGGCTGGTGGCGATCTGGAACCGGGTGCCGCCGCTGGAGGAAACCATCGCGCGCATCGACGCCGTGGATGCCGCCGGTCTGCGCGATTTCGCGGGCCAGATGGTCGGCTCGGGGCAGGCGGCGCTGGCGCTTTACGGCCCCGTCGCGGGTGGCCCCAGCCTCGGGCGATTGGTGGAGCGTCTGGCCGCCTGATGATTGCCCGCCGAAAGAAAGTCCGGATCGAGACGGAGAGGCTCAGCCTGCGCCTGCCGGTCCATTCCGATTTCCGCGCCTGGTCCTGGCTGCGCGACAGTTCCGCCGAGTTCCTGCAACCCTGGGAACCTGTCTGGGCCGGCGACCATCTGACCCGCAAGAGCTTTACCAACCGGGTTTACTGGGCGCAGCGGTCGGTGGCGCAGGGCACGGCGCTGCCGCTCTTCCTGATCCGGCGCTCGGATGACACGCTGCTTGGCGCGATCACGCTGGACAATATCCGGCGCGGGCCTGCGCAGGCGGGCACGCTTGGCTACTGGATCGGGCAGGGCCACACGCGGCAGGGCTATATGCTGGAGGCGATCCAGGCGATCGGCCATTATGCTTTCCGCGAACTGGACCTGAGCCGGCTGGAGGCCGCCTGCCTGCCGGAGAACATCGCCTCGCGCGGGGTGCTGGAAAAGGCCGGGTTCAAATATGAAGGCGTCGCGCAGAGCTACCTGCAGATCGGCGGGCGCTGGCGCAACCACGTGCTTTACGCCATGCTGCGCGCCGACAGGCGGGGGCGCACCGATGCGGGCTGAGCCCTTCCGAAAGACCACCCGAGGGATACGCGATGCCCAACCCCGTCACGCCGGAATTTGAAGCCCATCTGCGCAGCCTCCTGCCCGCTGCCGCCTTCCGCGCCCCCGCGTCGCGCTACGGCGAGGAGCCGCGCGGGCAGAGCTTCGGAACGCCGGGACTGGTGCTGGCCCCGGCAAGCACATGCGAGGTCTCGACGATCATCCGCGCGGCGGGGCAGGCGGGGGTCGGGGTCATTCCCTATTCGGGCGGCACCGGGCTGGTTTCGGGCCAGGTCGCGCCGGAATTGTCCGCGCCGCTGGTCCTGTCGCTGGAACGCATGAGCCAGATCCGCTCGGTCGATCCGGCCGGCGCGGTGATCGAGGTCGGGGCGGGCGCGATCCTGGCCGACGTGCAGGGCGCGGCAGAGGCGGCGGGGATGCTGTTTCCGCTCAGCCTCGCCAGCCAGGGCTCGGCCCGGATCGGCGGCTTGCTGGCGACCAACGCGGGCGGGGTCAACGTGATCCGCTACGGCAATGCGCGCGATCTGTGCCTGGGGCTGGAGGCGGTGCTGCCCGATGGCCGCGTCTATGACGGGCTCACGGGCTTGCGCAAGAACAACCTGGGCTACGACCTGCGCAACCTGCTGATCGGGGCCGAGGGCTCGCTCGGCGTGATCACGGCGGCCACGCTGAAACTGATGGCGCGGCCCACGGATCAGGCGGCGGCGTTTTTCGTCGTCGACAGCCCCGCGGCGGCGCTGGACCTGCTGGCGCTGGCGCGCGGTCGGGTGGGCGAGGTTCTGTCGGGCTTCGAGTTGATCAGCGGCACGGGGCTTGACTTCATGGCCGAGACCGGCATCGACATCCGCCAGCCTTTTGCCGATGCGCGACCCGACTGGATGTGCTTGGTCGACCTGGGGCTGATGGGTACGCCGGGCGGCGCGGAGGAGGCCCTGGCGGGGCTTTTCGAGGCGGCGCTTGAGGCAGGGCTGGTCAGCGATGGCGTCGTCAGCCAGTCGGAAAGCCAGCGGCACGCGTTCTGGGCCCTGCGGGAGATGATCCCCGAGGCCAACCGGCGCATCGGCTCGATCTCCAGCCATGACATCGCGGTGCCGGTGACGCGCGTGCCCGATTTCATCGAGGAGGCGCCCAGGCGGCTGGCCCGCATCGGCACCTTCCGGATCAACAGTTTCGGCCATATGGGCGACGGCAACCTGCATTACAACGTGTTCCCGCCCAAGGGCCGGTCGCGTGACGAGTTCGCCAACCTGAAGGGCGAAATCCGCGCCTGCGTCTATGACCTCGTCGACGAGATGGGCGGCTCCATCAGCGCGGAGCACGGCGTGGGCCGGATCAAGCTGGCCGAGCAGGAGCGCTATGGCGACCCCGGATTGCTGGCCGCGATGCGCGCGATCAAACGGGCGCTGGACCCGGGCGGCGTCATGAACCCCGGCGCGGTGATCATTCCCTGACTGGCCCTTGAAAGAGTCTGCGCCCTGCCGGGGGTGGCAGGGCGCATGGGGTCTTCGAGTTGTGCAAGCAACTTTCTATGTCCGTGAGTGACGAACACCCCTCTTCTAGGCGGTCCCGCGTTAAGCGGCGGTAAACGCGGGCGCAGTTTTCGCGGGAATTTGCGGCAGATCAAAGATTGTACCCCTGGCCGGTGGCAGGCTGGACCGCACAGACCGGGGAATCCGCCCCGGTTCGGGGTTTGACATGCGCCGCAAGCTCAGCACGACACTCACAATCTCGCCGCCCAATCTTGAGCGGACCGGCTATTTCGCCGTGGAACAGGCGCTGACCGGGCGGGTCGTGCCGATTGACCGCGACTGGCTGATCTCGCGCTTTCACGACGGGTTGCAGGTCCGGATGCTGCGTCCGCCCGCGCGCGGCCTGATCGAGTTCTCAAGCGGTCTGGCCTCGTGGCACCCGATCGAGGGGGCCGAGCGCTGCGTTGTCGTGCAGCGCCTGCACTCGGGCGACGCCGAGGGGGCCGCGCTGCTGATCGAGGCGGCGGAGGATTGGGCGCGCTATTTCGGGTTCTCCGCGCTGCTGGTCCTGACCGGACCGCATCCGCGCCTGCCCGATCCGCAAGACATGGCGGCGCTGGAGTATCGCCCGTTCGGGGACACCGCCGATGAGATCGGGCTGATGGGCAAGATCCTGCATGGGCCGATCCTGTTGCCATCGCTGCCGCAAGGCTGGGGCGCACGGGCCAGGGCGCTCGGCCCCGGCCTGGTGGTGCAATGCAGCGCGCGCTGCCCTCGCGCGCTGGAATTCGCGCAGGAGGTGACGGAACGGGCCCGGCAGGCGGGGCACCCCGCGCGGGTCGATCTGATCGAGACGCCCAGGGCGGCGCGTAGCCGACGCATCTCGGCGGCCTCGGATTTCGCCATTGCGCTGGACGGGGACCGGCTTGACGATGGCAGGCTCAGCGAGGCGGAGACATGTGACCGGTTGCGGGCGTTGCTGCCTGACGCGTAGGGCTCAATCGCCCTCGAAGCTGCACAGGGCATGGACGCTCTGGCCCATCTTCTCCAGCTTGGCCCGCCCGCCCAGATCGGGCAGGTCCACCACGAAGGCGGTGCCCACGACCTGCGCCCCAAGCCGCTCGATCAGCTTGATCCCGGCCTCGGCGGTGCCACCCGTTGCCAAAAGGTCGTCGACCAGCAGCACGGTTTCGCCAGGGGCGAGGCAATCGTCGTGGATCTCGACCGTGGCGGTCCCGTATTCCAGCACGTAATCCTGTTCGACGGTCTTGCCCGGCAGCTTGCCCTTCTTGCGGATGGGGACAAACCCCACCGATAGCTGATGCGCCACCGCGCCGCCCAGGATGAAGCCGCGCGCCTCCAGCCCCGCGACCTTGTCGATGCGGCGTCCCACGAAGGGCGCAAGCAACTGGTCGATGGCCAGGCGAAACCCGCGCGGGTCGAGGAAGAGGGTCGTCACGTCGCGGAATAGGATCCCCTCATGTGGAAAATCGGGAATCGTGCGGATGTAGTCCGCGACCGTCTTCTGGCTGATCATGGTCGGGCCTTTTCTCGTCGAATCCCCATGCCGGAATGCGGGGCGAGAATATCGCCATGGCGCGGGATGACCAGCCCCCTTTCGGGCGTTATTCGAGAAGGCCCGGGGCCGCGTTCAGGATGCGGCGGGCCTCTTCGTGGATCTCGCGCACGATCTCGGCGGCGGGCTGCACGTCGCGCACCAGTCCCACGCCTTGCCCCGCCCATAGCGACATCGCCGCGATATCGCCGCTGGTCTCGGGGTGGGGCGTGTAGCTCTGGTATCGCCTGACGGCCGCACCGCGCGGGTCCAGGCCGATCGCCTCGCCTTCCCCCGGACGCTGGCCCGGCGCGGCGGCCCCGGCCTCGCGCCACGCCCGCGCGGTCGCGTTCGCCAGCGCCCGGTGCGGCGCCTTGGGCCAGTTGCCGTCATAGAGGTCGCCATACCATTCGCTCGCGGTTTCCGGCGCGGCCAGGATGCGGGCGCGATAGTCGGGGTGGATCGTCGCCTCGCGGCTGGCCAGAAACCGGGTGCCGATCCAGACGCCCGACGCCCCAAGCGTCAAGGCTGCCGCCATGCCGCGCCCGTCGGCGATGCCGCCCGCGGCCACCACCGGCACATTGACCGCATCCGCCACGGCAGGGACCAGCGCCAATGTCGCGACCTGCCCCCAGACATGGCCGCCCGCCTCCCACCCTTGGGCCACGATCACATCGGCCCCGGCCTCTGCCGCGATGCGCGCCTCCTCGGCGCTGCCGACGCTGACCATGACCGTCAGACCGCCGCGCCTGGCGGCCTCGATGGTGGCGGGGCTATGGCCCCAGAAGAGCGACACGGCATGGACCTGACGGTCGATACAGGCCCTGATCGCCTCGTCATGGGGGAGGTCGAGCCTGATGTTCACCGCGAAATTGCCGCCCGTGCGCGCGCGCACCGCGTCGATTCCGGCCGCGACCGCCGCAACCGGCCTGCCCCAGAGCGGGATGGTGCCATAGCCGCCCGCCTCACAGACGGCGGCCACAAGGTCAGGCCCCGCCGCGCCGCCCATGGGGGCGGAGAGGATGGGGATGTCGATATCGAGCAACCGGCAGAGATCGGGGGTCATGGCGCGCCTTTCCTTGGATGCGCCAGCATGGTGCCGGGGGCGGGGGCGGGTCAATGCCCGCACCGGGGCGCGGAGGTGCGAGAGCCCGCGTCGACGCGGGCGTGATTCGCGGGGTCGACCCCGCGCTGGCCCGTGGCGACCTGGCAAGCAACGTCACGGGCGCGGGTAATGCCGCCTCAGCGCCTCGGCATCCTGCCCCAGCAGTCGCACCACGGAATTGCCGGTCTCGTTGAAGATCGAATCGCCATAGGCGGGCGATTGGATATCGGTGGGCAGCCCCATCGCCTGCACCAGCTCCTCCAGCACGACCGAGGCGATCTCGCGGCGCATGATGTCGCGCGAAATGGCGATGGTCGCCGAACGGATGTCGCCGCCGACCGAGCGGATCGCCACGCGCCCGACGGCCAGCGTCTCGCCGTCCATCTCGGGGTTGCCGGTGCTGGTGATGGTGCCGCCCTGCGCGGTCTGCAACAGGTAGACGCCGATATCGGGCGTGCCCTCGTAGACGCGTTCCAGCAGCAGGTAGGCCCCGGCGCCGTTGATCTCCTCGATGGCGGCGTCGATGGCGGCGTCGACGAGGTTCAGCTTGTAGCTGGGAAAGGCCCTGTCGATCTGGGCGATGCCGACGGTGAGGTGCAGCCTGCGCGCCTCGGGCCAGCGGATCTGCGGCTTGGCGCAGGCCCCGCCCGGTCGCGCGGCGCAGGAGACGAGGCGGTAGAAGGCCTCGTCGCTGATCGGGCCCGGCACGGTGATAAACTCCTGCGCGGTTGCGGCAGGGGCGGCCAGGGCGAGGCTGAGGAACAGGAGGAACCGGGCGATCATGGCGAAAGGTTTGGACCGAAAGGGGGCGTCCGGGCAAGCACGGTTTTCGCGGGGCCCGCATCGGTGTTGCGGTCAGGTCGCCCTTGGTTGCCTGGGTCAGCCAGCCAGTCAGCCAGCGAAGGAGGGCAGCTTGCGGGCGGGTGAACGCGAAGACTGATATGGAACATGCCCGCACGCTGCACCCACGCCCTCAAGACGTGTCACAACACGCGCCCCGCCACCGCCTCCAGCCGCGCCACCAGATCGGGGTCGCGTTTCTCCGGCGCGGTCATGATGGCGTGCTCCAGCGCACGGTTGCAGCCGGCGGGGCAGTCGTCCCGCGTCGGTCCCAGCAGGGCAGGCAGTCTGCCCACCACCTCCCGCGCCTTGGCGGCATTGCCGGTCAGCACCTTGATGATCTCGGTAATCTCCACCGCGCCGTGATCCTTGTGCCAGCTGTCGTAATCGGTGATCATGGCGAGCGAGGCATAGCAAAGCTCCGCCTCGCGGGCGAGTTTCGCCTCGGGCATGTTGGTCATGCCGATCACATCCGCGCCCCAGGCATCGCGATACATTTTCGATTCCGCGAGGGTAGAGAACTGTGGGCCCTCCATCGCCAGATATGTGCCGCCCTCATGCAAGGTGACACCGGCGCTGCGGGCGGCGTCTGCACAGGCAGCGCCCAGATGCGGGCAGGTCGGGTGCGCGAGGCTGACATGGGCGACGCAGCCGGGGCCGAAGAAGCTTTTCTCGCGGGCAAAGGTCCGGTCGATGAACTGATCGACGAGCACGAAATCGCCCGGTGCCATCTCTTCGCGGAACGACCCGCAGGCGGAGACCGAGACAAGATCGGTCACACCCAGCCGCTTCAGCGCGTCGATATTGGCGCGGTAGGGCACGGAGGAGGGGGTGTGGACATGGCCGCGCCCGTGACGCGGCAGGAAGGCCATTTTGACGCCATCCAGATGCCCCGTCAGCACCGCGTCGGAGGGGGAGCCGAAGGGGCTGTCGACCCGGACCCACTCCGCGCCTTCCAGCCCCTCGATCTCATAGACGCCCGAGCCGCCGAGTATGCCGATCATGCGCTCCATGACCCTCACTCCCCCGGCCGCTGCATCGAAAAGAGCTCCGTCACCTTGGTGAAATCACGATAACCGAGGCGGGCGACGGGCTGGAAGGTGGTCACGTCGAAAATGCCATCCACGAGGCAATCGTCGCGCATGTGGATGCCGATGACCTCGCCGAAGACGACGGTGTTGGCCTCGCCCTCGATCTGCACGATCTGGGTCAGGCGGCATTCCATGTTGGCGGGGGCATCGGCCACGCGGGGGGCGTCGATCATCCGGCAATCCACCTTGGCGATGCCCGCATCGGCGAACTCGTCCACGTCCTTGCCCCAGGGGCCGGAGGTGCGGTTCATCACCTCGGCCTGCGCCGCCCCCACCACGTTGACGCAGAAGACGCCGGTTTGCTGGATATTGGCCGTACTGTCCTTCACCCCGTCCTGGTCGGGCTTGCCGCTGGTGCAGGCGAACATGACCTGCGGCGGCACATAGGCCACGCCGTTGAAGAAGGAATAGGGGGCCAGGTTGTCGATGCCATCGGCGTCTCGGGTCGAGATCCAGCCGATGGGGCGCGGCGTGATCAGCGCGTTGAACGGGTTATGCGGCAGGCCGTGGCCATCCTTGGGTTCATAGAACAATGCGTGTCCTTTCGCTTGCGGTTTGGCAACGGGGTAACGCCATGCTATCGGCCATGCCAGTGAAAACCGAAGCGCAGGCGAGGCAGGTTTGTATCAGCTAGGGGAAGAGACCCCGGAGGATTTCTGGGAGGTCGAGGCGCTTTACGACCTGTGTTTCGCGCCGGGGCGCGAGGCGCTCAGCTCCTACCGGCTGCGCGACGGGGTGGCGCGGGTGGCCGGGCTCAGCCTCGTGGCGCGCGACGCGGACGGCATCCTGTCAGGCGCGATCCGCTTCTGGCCGGTGCGGGTGGGCGCGGTGCCTGCGCTGTTGCTCGGCCCCGTCGCGGTCCACCCGACCCGGCAGGGCGAGGGGCTAGGCGGCGCGCTGATCAATGACAGCGTGGGACGCGCGGGCGATCTCGGCTGGCACCGGGTGCTGCTGGTGGGCGACGCGCCCTATTACAAGCGCTTCGGGTTCACCCGGCTTGAGGGCGTCGAGATGCCGCCGCCGACCAATCCCGAGCGTGTGCTTGGCCATGGCGAATGGGATGGCGTCGCGGGGGCGGTGACGCGCTGGCCGGATCACCCCTGCTGACGCAGCCAGTCCATCACCGGCTCGCGCACCGATTGCGCGCCGTTCTCGCGGGCCTCATGGATCACGCTGCGCACCTCGCGCAGATCGACACGACGCAGCAGGCTTTTCACCGGGCCGATGGAGGCGGGACGCATCGACAGGGTGCGCAGGCCCATCGCCGCGAAACACAGCGCCTCGATCGGGCGGCCCGCATCCTCGCCACAGAAGCTGAGCGGGGTATCGGTCTCGGCGCAGCGGGCCACGATCTGTTCGATGAAGGTCAGGAAGCTGACATTGAGCGTGTCATAACGGCGGCGCACACGCTCGTTCTCGCGGTCCGCTGCAAAGAAGAACTGCTTGAGGTCATTGCCGCCGATGGAAATGAAATCGGCCAGCTCGAAGAACTGGCGCGGCGCGAAGGCGAGCGAGGGCGTTTCCAGCATCGCGCCGATCTCGACGCTTTCGGGCAGGACATGGCCGAGCGCCTTCTCGCGGTCCAATTCGCGCAGCAGGTGGTTGCGGGCCTCGGTGAACTCCTCCAACTGCGCGATGAAGGGGAACATCACCGTCAGCGGGCGGCCAGCGGCGGCGCGGATCATCGCCTGTAGCTGCATCCGCATCATGCCGGGGCGGTCCAGCCCGACCCGGATCGCGCGCCAGCCGAGCGCCGGGTTGGGCTCGTCCTGCGGCTTCATGTAGGGCAGCACCTTGTCGGACCCGATATCGAGCGTGCGGAAGGCCACGCGCTTGCCGCCCGCCGCATCCATCACCCGCGAATAGAGCGCGGCGAGGCTCCCCCGGCGCGGCACCGTGCTGCGAGTCAGGAACTGCAACTCGGTACGGAAAAGTCCCACACCCTCGGCGCCCGAGGAGGGCAGCGAGGGCAGGTCGGCCATCAGCCCGGCATTCATATGCAGCCCGATCACCGTGCCATCCAGCGTCTCGGCGGGCTTGTCGCGGATCGAGCTGTAGCGCTCCTGTGCTGCCGCCCGCATCGCCATCTTGTCGCGGAACGCCTTGGTCACGGTCTCCTCGGGGCGCAGATGCACCACGCCCTGATCGCCATCGACCAGGATCAGATCGCCGTTCAGCGCCTCGGTGGTGATCCGGCTGGCATTGACGATAAGCGGTATGGCCAGCGCGCGGGCGACAATGGCGGCATGGCTGGCGACCGAGCCTTCCTCCAGCACCACGCCGCGCAGGGACCGCCCGTATTCCAGCAATTCGCCGGGGCCGATATTGCGCGCCACCAGCACCGGGTTGTCGGGCAGTTCCGCGCCGGTATCGCGGCCCTGGCCCGTCAACAGGCGCAGCATCTTGTTCGACAGGTCATCCAGATCGTGAAGACGCTCGCGCAAGTACGCGTCCGGCACGGTTTCCATCCGGGCACGCGCGGCGGATTGCTCCTTTTCGACGGCGGCCTCGGCCGAGAGGCCATTGCGGATATCGGCCTCCATCCGGCGCATCCAGCCGCGCGAATTGGCGAACATCTTGTAGGCTTGCAGGACGTCGTATTGTTCCTTGTCGCCCTTGGGCGCGTTGCTCAGCATCTCGTCGACCGAGGTGCGCAGCTGATCGACCGCATCATTGAGCCGCTCAAGCTCGGCCTCGGGGTCTTCGGCGATGGGGTTGGTGACGACGACGCGGGGCTCGTGCAGGAAGACATGACCCTCCGCCGCGCCCTCCTGGCCGATGCCGCCATTCAACACGACCGACCGCTGGTGGCGCGCGGCCATCGCCTCGCCCTCGCCGACGAAGGCGCCAAGCTCGGTCATCTCGGCCAGCACCATGGCGACCACTTCGAGGGCATAGACCTCGTCCTCGGAATAGCGCCGCTCTTCTTGCGATTGCACCACCAGCACGCCGAGATTCTCGCCAAGCCTCTGGATCGGCACGCCGAGGAAGGAGGTATAGCGCTCCTCGCCGGTTTCGGCCATGTAGCGGAAACCGGGCTCGGACGGCGCATCGGCGGCGTTGATCGGACGCAGCCGCTTGGCGACGCGGCCGACCAGCCCTTCGCCCACGCGGAGCCTCGTGACATGCACGGCTTCGGAGGACAGCCCTTCGGTCGCGCAAAGCTCCAACGTGCCGGAATCGCGCAGCAGGTAGATCGAGCAGACCTCGGTGCCCATGCTTTCGGCGATGATCGAGGTGATCCGGTCCAGCCGTTCCTGACCGGCCCCGGCCTCGGCCAGGGCGGCCTGCAACCGGCGCAACAGTTTCCGGCTCTGGCTTTCGGTTCCGTCGGCCATCCTGAATTCCCTGGTCCCCGTCGGGCGCTATCCACCCGGAGACAAGCAATAGCGCGGGGGCCGGGGCGCGCGCAATGCAGAAGACGGGGGGTCGGCGCGATGTCGCGGTCCCGGGCCACCCGGGCGGGCAGGTGTTTGCAGGGGGAACGGGACGAAATCCGATCCGGGCCCGCCGACGGGCCGGTCTCTGCGGGGGCCGACCGAACCGGCGCAAATGGCCCGAGCGGCACCGATCTGGGGTCGGGGCCGCGACCTGCGCCGAGGCCCCCCCGGTCGACCCGCGCGCGCTGATGTGTTAGGGATGGGAGACCGCCGGACCCGCCCGGCGGCCATTTTTCAGTCCTAGAACGGTGCCGTTTCGATGAAATACATATTGACCCTCACCATTCTGTCGCTCTCCGGGGCGGCCCATGCAGACGCCCTCGACCAGATCGCCCCGCCAGACCCGGGCGCCGCGCAGATCGCGGAGCAGAGAACCACCCTGTCGGGCACCGATCTGGGATCGGGCCGCATCACCGGCCCCGCGCCCGTGCCGTGCCCCTCCGATCGGCGGGGCTGCCAGCCGCGCGACTGACGGGCTCTCAGCCTTTCTCCAGCTCGAAGGCGTCGTGCAGGGC
Source organism: Alterinioella nitratireducens (assembly GCF_013155465.1). Lineage (GTDB taxonomy): Bacteria > Pseudomonadota > Alphaproteobacteria > Rhodobacterales > Rhodobacteraceae > Alterinioella > Alterinioella nitratireducens. Next base: position 263,605 of record NZ_JABJVX010000001.1, read on the forward strand.
CTGCACGGCCAGTTCCATGTATTTGCGGTCGATCAGCACCGAAACCTTGATTTCGGAGGTGGTGATCACCTTGATGTTGATGTTCTCGTCGCGCAGCGCCTGGAACATCCGTGCCGCGACACCGGCATGGGACCGCATCCCGATGCCGACGATCGAGACCTTGCAGACCTCGGTATCCGCGACCAGCCCGTGAAAGTTGATCTCGCCGCGCGCCTTGGCGTCGTTTACTGCCTTCTCCGCCCGCTTCACCTGGTTGGTGGGGCAGGAGAAGGTCATGTCGGTGCGCCCTTCTTCCGAGATGTTCTGCACGATCATGTCCACGTTGACGCCCGCATCGGCCAGCGGCCCGAAGATGGCCGCCGAAACGCCGGGCCGGTCGGCGACCGAGATCAGCGTGACCTTGGCCTCGTCCTTGGAATAGGCGACGCCCGCGACAGCTTTGCTTTCCATGTTGTCCTCCTCGGCGCAGACCAGCGTGCCGGCCTCATCATTGTGTTCCTCGAAGCTGGAGAGAACCCGCAGCTTCACGTTGTAGCGCATCGCCAGCTCGACCGAGCGGGTTTGCAGCACCTTCGCGCCGAGGCTGGCAAGTTCCAGCATCTCCTCGAAGGCGATCTTGTCGAGCTTGCGCGCCTTGCCGCAGATGCGCGGATCGGTGGTGTAGACGCCATCGACATCGGTGAAGATATCACAGCGTTCGGCCTTGAAGGAGGCGGCGAAGGCAACGGCGGTGGTGTCCGATCCGCCGCGCCCGAGCGTGGTGATGCGGCCATCATCCCCGATGCCCTGGAAGCCCGCGACCACGGCCACCTTCATACCCTCGCCGAACTTGGCCAGGATATTGCCGGTCGGGATCTCCTCGATCCGGGCCGAGGCATGGGCCGAGTTGGTCTTGAGCGGCACTTGCCAGCCCTGCCAGGACCGCGCGGAGACATCCATTTCCTGAAGCGTCAGCGCCATCAGGCCGGCGGTCACGTTCTCGCCCGAGGAAACCACCGCGTCATATTCGCGGGCGTCGAAAAGCGGCGAGGTTTCTTCCACGTAGCCCACCAGCTTGTTGGTCTCTCCCGACATGGCCGAAACGATGACGATCACGTCATAGCCACCCGCCACCTCGCGGCCCACGCGCTTGGCGGCGCGGCGGATGCGGTCGAGCGTTGCGACGGAGGTGCCGCCGAATTTCATCACCAATATGGGCATGGCCCCGGCCCCCGATCCCTCTGATCCGTTTTGCGGGTGTCATAGGAGGATGCTAAGGGGGTGGCAAGGGGACCGATGCGAGGGGGCAATGCGATGAAATTCACTGTGGCGGAGTTGCAGGCGGCGGCGGAACTGGTTCACGCCCGGATGGACCCGACGCCGCAGATCCAGTGGCCGACGCTCTCGCGCAGGGTCGGGGCCGAGGTCTGGGTCAAGCACGAGAATCACGCGCCGACAGGAGCCTTCAAGGTACGCGGCGGGGTGACCTATCTGGACTGGCTGGTGCGGACGCATCCGGGCAGCCGGGGCATCTGCACCGCGACGCGTGGCAATCACGGCCAGAGCCAGGCACGGGCCGCGGTGGCGGCGGGGCTGCGGGCGCTGGTCTATGTGCCGCATGGCAATTCGGTCGAGAAGAACGCCGCGATGCGCGCCTTTGGTGCGGAACTGGTCGAGCATGGCGAGGATTTCGACACCGCGCGGGAGGAGGCGTTCCGCGTCGCCGAGGCCGAGGGTCTGAGTATCGTGCCGCCCTTTCACAAGGAGTTGGTGCGCGGCGTCGCAACCTATGCGCTCGAGCTGTTCGGCACTGTGCCCGACCTCGATACGGTCTATGTGCCGATCGGCTGCGGCTCGGGCATCTGCGGTACCATCCTGGCGCGCGATGCAATGGGGCTGAAGACGAAGGTGGTGGGCGTGGTGTCCGAGGCGGCGCAGACCGCGAAGCTGTCTTTCGAGGCGGGCGCATTGGTTGAAACCAATGCCGCGCGCACCTTTGCCGATGGCATGGCCGTCCGGGTGCCCGTGGCGGATGCGCTGGCGATCTACGGACGCGGCGCCGAGCGCGTGGTTGCGGTCAGTGAGGAAGAGATCGCCGAGGCGATGCGGGTCTATTTCACCGATATCCACAATATCGCGGAAGGGGCGGGGGCGGCCCCGCTGGCGGCGCTGATGCAGGAGCGGGATCGAATGAAGGATCGCAAGGTCGGTGTGATCCTGTCGGGCGGCAATGTGGATATGGGCTGGTATCGGACGGTTTTGGGTGGCGGTGTGCCCGAAGTCTGAGTTGCGCCCGGCGGGCCGGTCGCGGCAGGGTTGGCGGGCTCGGGCCCCCTGCGGGAGCCCTCGCCCGCCAATTGGGGACCAGTCCCCAAACCCCTTGGGATATTTTCAGAACAAAGAAGGGGAAGGGGGCAAGTGACGGGCGGCGTCCTTCCGGGCGAAGGGCTTCATGGCAGGGCCATGTCGGGCGAGGAAGGTGCGGACGGTGTCGGGGTCGCGCCTCGACAGCTCGCGCAGCCACCAGGCAACGGATTTCTGGATGAACCAGCTGGGATCGGTGGTGTAGTCGGCGGCCCAGGTGAGGATGCGGGTGCGGGCCGCTTCTTCGGCGGGCTTTGGGGTGCGCTGCCTGGTCCAGGGCAGGGTGAAGACAAGCGCGGCACGTCTGGTCCAGAGGTGGGAGGACACGGTCCAGGTCTCGACGGTGTCGAGCCGGGCGGGATCGGCGACAAGACGGCGCTGGCCCGCCATGGCGGTGGCATCGGCGATGGCCCAGGAATCGAGATCGGGCAGCCAGGATTGGATCAGGGCCCAGGCGCCATGGTCATCGGGGCGGATGCGGGCCTGCACCAATAGCTTGGCCGCCGTGATCCGGGCCTCGAAGATATCGGTCCGCCAGAGCGCGTCGGCGAAGGCGAGCCGATCCGGGAGGCTGAGGCTGCGGCGCAGGTCGGTGGCCAGGTCATTGCAGAGGGCGTTGGAGAGGCCCAGGTAGCGGCGCGGCACCTTGTGATAGGCCGCCATCCGCGCCGCGCGGGCGGGGTTTGCCTGTGCCTCCAGCGCGGCGAGGGTTTCGGCGGGCGTCACGGCACGCACCGGGCCATTATTCCACCGTCACCGATTTCGCCAGGTTGCGCGGCTGGTCCACATCCGTGCCCTTGTGTACCGCGGTGTGATAGGCAATGAGCTGCGCCGGGATCGAATAGAGGATCGGGGCCAGGAACGGGTCCACATCGGGCAGGACCAGGCAGGCCTGCGCGTCGGCCCCCGCCAGCCCCGCGCCGGTCGCGTCGGTCACCAGCAGCACCTGGCCCTCGCGCGCCATGACCTCCTGCATGTTGGACACGGTCTTGTCGAAAAGCGTGTCGCTCGGCGCCATGACGATGACCGGCACGGTCTTGTCCACGAGCGCGATGGGGCCGTGCTTCAATTCACCCGACGCATAACCTTCGGCATGGATATAGCTGATTTCCTTGAGTTTCAGCGCGCCTTCCAACGCCAGCGGGAACATTGCGCCACGGCCCAGGAACAGCACCGTCTGCGCCCGGCTGACCCCCCAGGTGACCTGGGCGATCTGATCCTCCAGCGCCAGCGCCTGGTTGACGAGGCCGGGCAGGTGGCGCAGCTTTTCCAGCAACTCGGCCTCGCGATCCGCCCCGATCCGGCCCTTCTGGCGCGCGGCCAGGATGGCGAGATGGGCCAGCACCGTCAGTTGGCAGGTAAAGGCCTTGGTCGAGGCGACGCCGATCTCGACGCCCGCTAGGATCGGCAGCGCCAGGTCGCTTTCCCGCGCGATCGAGCTTTCGGGGACATTGACCACCGACAAGATGCGCGCGGCGCGGCCTTCGGTGTAGCGCAGGGCTGCCAGCGTGTCCGCGGTTTCGCCCGACTGGCTGACGAAAAGCGCCGTGGTGCGGGCCGAGACGGGCGGCTCACGGTAGCGAAACTCGCTGGCGATATCGACATCGCAGGGCAGGCCCGCCAGTTGCTCGAACCAGTATTTCGCGGTCAGGCAGGCGAGGTTGGCGGTGCCGCAGGCGACCAGGATCAGGCGGTCGGTCTGGCTGAAATCCACGTCACCTTCCGGGATCACAACCTTGTTCTCGCGCGAATAATGCGCAATGCAGTCGGCCAGAACCGTGGGCTGTTCAAAGACCTCCTTGGCCATGAAATGCTTGTGTCCGCCCTTGTCGACCTGCGCCGATTGCGCCGGGATGCGGCGGATCTCGCGGGTCACGGCACGGTCGTGGTCGTCGAAGATCTCCGCGCCCGCGCGGGTGACGAAGGCGTAATCGCCCTCTTCCAGGTAGGTGATGCGGTCGGTCATCGGGGCCAGCGCAATCGCGTCCGAGCCGACATACATCTCGCCCGCGCCATGCCCGATGGCCAGCGGCGAGCCCTTGCGCGCGGCCACCAGCAGGTCGTCCTCGCCGTGAAACAGGAAGGTGAGCGCGAAGGCCCCCTCCAGGTGGCGCAGGGTTTCGCGGGCGGCCTCGCGCGGGGGCAACCCGTCTGCCAGCAGGCTTTCGCAGAGCAGCGCGACGGTTTCGGTATCGGTGTCGGTCTCGACCCCGATCCCCCTGGCGGTCAGGCGCTCGCGCAGCGCGCGGTAATTCTCGATGATGCCGTTATGGACCACCGCGACACGCCCCGCCTGATGCGGATGCGCGTTGATGACCGAGGGCGCGCCATGCGTGGCCCACCTTGTGTGGCCGATGCCGGACTTGCCCGCCAACGGCTGATGCACCAGCAGATCGGAGAGGTTGACCAGCTTGCCGACCGCGCGGCGGCGGTCCAGAACCCCGTCATTCACCGTGGCGATGCCCGCGCTGTCATAGCCGCGATATTCCAGCCGTTTCAGGGCCTCGACCAGAAGGGGGGCGACCTCATGCGCGCCCAATACGCCGACAATGCCGCACATGGTCAGTGGCCTTTTTGCTTGGATTTGAGGGCGCGCAGGCGGGACATCATCCGCGCGCCGAGCCCGTCCTTGTTCTCCTGCCTCGCGCGCCCGATGGCGAGGTCGCCGGGGGGCACATCGCGCGTGATCACCGACCCCGACCCGGTCATGGCCCCGTCGCCGAGCGTCACGGGGGCCACCAGCATGGTGTTGGAGCCGACGAAGACATCCGCACCCACATCCGTGCGGTGCTTGAACACGCCGTCATAATTGCAGGTGATGGTGCCCGCGCCGATATTGCTGCGCGCGCCGATGCTGGCATCGCCGATATAGGACAGGTGGTTGACCTTCGCGCCTTCGCCGATTTCCGCGGCCTTCACCTCGACGAAATTGCCGATCCGTGCGCCATTGCCCAATTCCGCGCCGGGGCGCAGGCGGGCATAGGGGCCGACAATGGCGCCCGCGCCGACATGGGCCCCCTCAAGGTGGCTGAAGGCGCGGATGGTGGCGGCGTTTTCCACCGTGACGCCGGGGCCGAAGACCACGTTGGGTTCGATCACGGTGTCGCCGCCGATCCAGGTGTCGAGGGCAAAGAACACGGTTTCGGGCGCGGTCATGGTGACGCCGTTGTCAAACATCTCGGCGCGGCGTCTGGTCTGGAACAGCCGTTCTGCCTCGGCCAGTTCCGCGCGGGTGTTGATGCCGAGCGTCTCGGCCTCGTCGCAGGTGACGGCGGTGGCGGTCAGGCCCTTCGCGGCGGCAATCGCGGGCACATCGGTCAGGTAGTATTCGCCCGAGGCATTGTCATTGCCGACCACGGAAAGCAGCTCCATCAGCGTGGTGGCATCGGCGCAGAGCAGGCCGGAATTGCACAGCCGGATGGCCAATTCCTCGGGCGTGGCATCCTTGGCCTCGACGATCCCGGTGAGGCGCTCACCCTCCATGATCAGCCGCCCGTAACGGCCGGGATCGGCGGCCTCGAACCCGAGCATCACGATGTCATGGGTGGCGCGGGCGGCGCGCAGGTTCTCCAGCGTGTCCTCGGAAATGAAGGGCGTGTCGCCGTAAAGCACGATGACATCGCCCTCGAACCCCTCCAGTGCGTCCTTGGCCTGCAAGACCGCGTGGCCCGTGCCAAGCTGCTCGGCCTGGCGGGCACAGATCGCGGCGGGCTCGATCTCGGTGACGGCGCTTTCCACCGCCTCGGCCCCGTGTCCCGTGACGACGACGATGCGCGAGGGCGCCTGCGTCAGGCCCGCCGCGATGGCATGGGCCACCAGCGGAACGCCGCCCAGTGGGTGCAGCACCTTGGGAAGATCCGAGTTCATCCGGCTGCCCTGTCCCGCCGCCAGAATGACCAGCGCGCATCGGCCTGAGTTGTCCTGCATTGCACCTGCTTTCGTTTTCTGTCTTTGCGTATTATCCAACCGGGCGTGCCTTGCAAGGCGAGGCAGGGTCAAATTGCCTTACGGTTCGTTTCAACAGGCGGGCGGATTTCCGCCATGACGACGGGGGATGCGCCCATGCGCACGGTGATTTTCGATCTCGACGGCACGCTGGCCGATACCAGCGCCGACCTGCTGCTGGCGGGCAACGCCGCGATGGAGGCGATGGGCCACGCGCCGCAACTGGTGCTGGACCGCGACGCCGCGACGGCGCTGCATGGCGGCAAGGCGATGCTGCGCCTCAGCCTGGAGCGGATGGGTCATGACGACCTGGAGGCCGAGATCGAGCGCGGCTATCCGCTGCTCCTGGAGGCCTATGGCAACGCGCTGGACGTGCATACCGTCCTCTATCCCGGCGTGACCGAGGCGCTGGAGGAGCTGCTGGAAGAGGGTTTCGCCATCGGCATCTGCACCAACAAGCCCGAGGCGCTGGCCGAACGGCTGATGAGCGCGCTTGGCGTGCGGGGCCTCTTCGGCTCGCTGATCGGGGCCGATACCCTGCCCACCCGCAAGCCCGATATCGCGCCCTACCGCGCGGCGGTCGAGGGGGCGGGGGGCGTGATGGCGCGATCCCTCCTGGTGGGCGACACCGTGACCGACCGTGAAACCGCGCGCGCCGCCGGGGTGCCCTCGGTCCTGGTCAGTTTCGGGCCCCTCGGGATGGGCGTGGCCGAGCTTGCGCCCGAGGCGCTCTTGCATCGCTACGCGGAAATGCCGGGGCTGGCGCGCGAGTTGCTGGCCTGACGGGGGCCATTGACGGCAGCCACGCCCGCCCCCAAGACTGCGCCCATGAACCCCAAGACTTCGCCCATGAAACAGAGCTTCACCGGCAATTTCACCCAACAGGAGCCGATCCCCGAGGCAGGGATAGAGGCCGCGCTGCGCGTCATGCGCGCGGGCAGGCTGCATCGCTACAACGTGGCCGTGGGCGAGGTGGGCGAAACCGCGCTTCTGGAACAGGAGTTTGCCGCCTTCACCGGGGCGGCTTACGCGCTGGCCGTGGCCTCGGGCGGCTATGCCATCGGCTGCGCCCTGCGCGCGATGGGGGTGGGGCCGGGCGACCCGGTCCTGACCAATGCCTTCACGCTGGCCCCGGTGCCCGGCGCGATTGCCGCCGTTTCGGCGCGTCCGGTCTTTGTCGAGGTGACCGAGAGCCTGACCATCGACCTCGATCACCTGGCACAGCGGATTTCCGAGACCGGGGCCAAGGTGCTGCTGCTCTCGCATATGCGCGGCCATATCTGTGACATGGGAAAACTCATGGCGATCTGCGATGCGGGCGGCGTGTCCGTGATCGAGGATTGCGCGCACACGATGGGCGGCACCTGGAAGGGCGTGCCCTCGGGCCGTCACGGTCGGGTGGCGGCCTATTCGACGCAGACCTACAAGCACATAAACTCGGGCGAGGGCGGTCTTCTGACTTCGGACGACCCCGACCTGATGGCGCGCGCGGTGATCCTGTCGGGCAGTTACATGCTCTTTGAGCGTCACCGCGCAGCACCCCCGCGCGAGGCCTTCGAGAAGGTGAAATACGTCACGCCGAACGTGTCGGGCCGGATGGACAACCTGCGTGCCGCGATCCTGCGCCCGCAACTGGCCGATCTTCCGGCGCAGGTGGCGCGCTGGAACGCGCTCTACCGCACGGTCGAGGAGGGCTTGCGCAACACGCCCGGCCTGAAAGTGATCGAACGACCCGCCGAGGAGGGCATCGTCGGCTCCTCGATTCAGTTCCTGCTGCCGGAATTTGGCGCCGACCGGATTGCGCAGGTGCAATCCGGATGTGCCGCGCGCGGGGTTGAATTGAAATGGTTCGGCGGGGCCGAGCCGGTGGGCTTTACCTCGCGCTACGAAAGCTGGCGTTATGCGGAGACGCAGAGCCTGCCGCAGACCGACCGCATCCTCGCGGGGCTTATGGATATGCGCCTGCCGCTGACCTTCAGCCTCGACGACGCGTGCCTGATCGCCGGGATCATCGCCGACGAGGTGCGGGGGGCGCAATGACCGATTGGTCGAAAGGTGCCGCCTGGATGGCAGGCGAGGTGATCCCGATTGGCGAGGCGCGGATCGGCGTGACCGATTGGGGGCTGACCCATTCCGACATCACCTATGACGTGGTCCCGGTGATCGACGGCGCGTTCTTCCGGCTGCCGGACTACCTCGACCGGTTCGAGGCATCGCTGGCCACGGGGCGGTTTGATATCGGCATGGACGGGCAGGCGATGACGGCAGCGCTGGCGGCAATGGTGGCCCGCTCCGGCCTGCGCCATGCCTATTGCGCCATGGTGGCCGCGCGCGGCACGCCGATCATCCCCGGCAGCCGCGACCCGCGCGGCTGCACCAATCATTTCTACGCCTGGGTCGTGCCCTATATCCATGTGATCAAGCCCGAGGTTCTGGCACAGGGGGCAAGGGTCTGGATCGCGAAGGACACGCATCGGATTCCACCCGACAGCGTCAATCCACATGTGAAGAACTACCATTGGGGCGACTTCACCGCCGGGCTGTTCGAGGCCAAGGACGCGGGGTTCGAGACCGTCATCCTGACCGATCACGACGGAAACGTGACCGAAGGACCGGGCTTCAACGTCTTTGCCGTGACGGGCGGGCGCGTCGTCACGCCCGAACGCGGCGTGTTGCAGGGCATCACCCGCCGGACCGTGCTGGAAATGTGCGCCGAACTGGGTGTCGCAACCGAAATACGGGCCGTGCCCCTGGCCGAATTCATGGCGGCCGACGAGGTGTTCTTATCCTCCTCGGGCGGCGGCGTGATGCCGATTGCGCAGGTCGATGACCGGCTCTTTGGCAATGGCGGGGCAGGGCCGCTTGGTCTGCGCCTGTCCGAGCTCTACCAGGATTGGACGCGGCGGGCCGCGCACCGCACGGCGATCCCGTATCGCTGACCCCCATCATTGCAGGCCGGCACAGGATTGTTTTGACTCGCAGGACGCGACTTGCTAATAACTGAACAAGCGTTCAATTAAGGGGAGGCCAGCGCGATGTTCGCTGCAACCATGCAATTCGACCTCGGCGAAGACGTCAACGCGATGCGCGAGATGGTGCATCGTTGGGCGCAGGACCGCGTCCGCCCGATGGCCGAGGAAATCGACCGCAAGAACCTGTTCCCGCCCGAGCTGTGGCAGGAGATGGGGGAGCTTGGCCTTCTGGGCGTCACCGTGCCGGAGGAATATGGCGGCGCGGGCATGTCCTACCTGGCCCATGTCATCGCGGTCGAGGAAATCGCGCGGGCCTCGGCCTCGGTCTCGCTCAGCTACGGCGCGCATTCCAACCTTTGCGTCAACCAGATCAAACTGAACGGCACGGACGAACAGCGGGCGAAATACCTGCCGCGCCTGATCTCGGGTGAGCATGTCGGCGCGCTGGCCATGTCCGAGGCCGGGGCGGGCTCCGACGTCGTCTCGATGAAACTGCGCGCCGAGAAGCGCAATGACCGCTTCATCCTGAACGGCACCAAATACTGGATCACCAATGGCTGCGATGCCGACACGCTGGTGGTCTATGCCAAGACCGACCCGGAGGCCGGATCAAAGGGCATCACCGCCTTTCTGATAGAAAAAGAGATGGTCGGCTTTTCGACCTCCGAGCATTTCGACAAGCTCGGGATGCGGGGCTCGAACACCGCCGAGTTGATCTTCGAAGATGTCGAGGTGCCGTTCGAGAACATCCTGGGCGAGGAGGGCAAGGGCGTGCGCGTCCTCATGTCCGGCCTCGACTATGAGCGCGTCGTGCTGGCGGGCATCGGCACCGGCATCATGGCGGCCTGCCTGGACGAGATCATGCCCTACATGGTCGAGCGCAAGCAATTCGGCCAGTCGATCGGGAACTTCCAGCTGATGCAGGGCAAGATCGCCGACATGTACACGGCGATGAACTCGGCCCGCGCCTATGTCTACGAGGTCGCCAAGGCCTGCGACCGGGGCGATGTGACCCGCCAGGACGCGGCCGCCTGTTGCCTCTATGCCTCGGAACAGGCCATGGTGCAGGCACATCAGGCGGTGCAGGCGATGGGGGGGGCAGGGTTCCTCTCCGACAGCCCGGTTGCCCGCATCTTCCGCGATGCCAAGCTGATGGAGATCGGCGCCGGGACGAGCGAGATTCGCCGGATGCTTGTCGGGCGCGAGATGATGGGGGCGATGCGCTGAGCGGGTCAGCGACAGGAAAGGTCGATCATGGGAAGCCTCGTTGAGATGGAAGCGGAGGGCGGTGTGCTGTATGGCCAACTCGGTTGGCTCGTGTCTCTTCTGGAATGGGCGGCGGCGGGTATCGACATTGCCGCCATCCTCCTGATCCTGATCGGCGGCGTCCGCTTCATCCTGGGCGTCGGCAAGGCTGAGATCATCCTGCGCGGCGTCGACCGGGTGCGCGAAACCAACCGCGAACGGGTGGAACTGGGGCGCTATATCCTTGCCTCGCTGGAGCTCTTCATCGTGTCGGATATCATCCACACGGCGCTGAGCCTCGCCTTCGCCGACCTGCTGTTCCTGGGCCTTCTGGTCGTGATCCGGTCGGTGATCTCGTATTTTCTGGATCGCGAACTTGATCAGCTGCGCAAGGAACTGGGCGAATGACCATGACCCGAGGGAGGATCTGACATGACCGACAGCAAAGCATTCGACGGGCTGCGCGCCCTCTTCGTCAACACCTCGCTGAAGAAGGATGGCAGCCAGAGCCACACCCGCCTGCTGATGGGCGTGTCCGCGGAGATCATGGAGAAAAACGGGGTCCGCGTCGAACATGTGCATATGCTCGATCACGCGGTGCCGCCCGGTGTCTACCCGGATATGACCGAACATGGGTGGGACCGTGATGACTGGCCGGAATTGTGGGCGAAGGTGAAGGCGGCCAACATCCTGGTGGTCGGCACGCCGCTGTGGTTGGGCGAGGAAAGCAGCGTCTGCCGGGTGTTGATCGAGCGGCTCTACGGCATGTCGGGGATGCTGAACGACAAGGGCCAGTCGGTCTATTACGGCAAGGTCGGCGGCTGCGTCGTGACCGGCAACGAGGATGGCATCAAGCACGCGGCGATGACCATTCACTATGCGCTTGGCCATCTGGGCTATACCATCCCGCCACAGGCCGATTGCGGCTGGATCGGAGAGGCGGGGCCGGGGCCATCCTATGGCGATGAGGTGGACGGCAAACCCGCCGGTTTCGACAATGAGTTCACGCAGCGCAACACGACGATCATGACCTGGAACCTGATGCACCTGGCCAAGCTGCTGGCCGATGCAGGCGGCTATTCGAATGAGGGGAATGACCGCGAGGCGTGGAAGGCCGGGTGCCGGTTCGATTATGCCAACCCGGATTATCGCGCCTGAGGCGCGTGGATGGAAAATGCGCCTGAGGCGCGTGGATGGAAAATGCGCCTGAGGCGCGTGGATGGAAAATGCGCCTGAGGCGCGTGGATGGATCCGGCGCCTGAGGCGCGTGACCGAATTTCGCGCCCAAGGCGCAGGAGGTGGATGTGAAACTGAAATCCAATGTCTTGACCGGCTCCGAGGATTTCGCGGCCAACCGCGCGGCCAACATGGCGGCGCTGGAGACGGTGCGCGAGGCGGCGCAGGCGGCGCGCATGGGCGGTGGCGAGAAATCCCGCGCGCGTCATGAAAGCCGCGGCAAGATGCTGCCACGCCGACGGGTGGCGAACCTGCTCGATCCCGGCAGTCCTTTCCTGGAGGTGGGCGCGACGGCGGGCCATGACATGTATGGGGGCGCCGCGCCCTGCGGCGGGGCCATCGCGGGCATTGGCCGGGTGCATGGCCAGGAGGTCATGGTTGTCTGCAACGACGCCACCGTGAAGGGCGGTACCTATTATCCGATCACGGTCAAGAAACACCTGCGCGCGCAGGAGATCGCCTCGGAATGTCAGCTTCCCTGCATCTACCTCGTCGATTCCGGCGGGGCCAACCTGCCCAACCAGGACGAGGTCTTTCCCGACCGCGACCATTTCGGGCGCATCTTCTACAATCAGGCCCGCATGTCGGCCAAGGGCATTCCGCAGATCGCCGTTGTCATGGGCTCCTGCACGGCGGGGGGGGCCTATGTGCCTGCGATGTCGGATGTGACCATTATTGTGAAGGAACAGGGCACCATCTTTCTGGCCGGTCCGCCGCTGGTCAAGGCCGCGACGGGCGAGGTCGTCAGTGTCGAGGAACTGGGCGGCGGCGATGTGCATACGCGCCTCTCGGGGGTCGCGGATTACCTGGCCGAGGACGATGCCCACGCGCTGGCGCTGGCGCGGCGTGCGGTGCGCTCGTTCAACCGGGCGAAGCCCGCGACCGTGCAGTGGCAGACGCCCGAAGACCCCGCCTATGACCCAGAGGAATTGCTCGGCGTGGTTCCGGCCAGCCTGACCACGCCCTATGACATCCGCGAGGTGATCATGCGCGTCGTCGATGGCAGCCGTTTCGACGAGTTCAAGCCGCGTTTCGGCGAAACGCTGGTCACGGGGTTCGCGCATCTGATGGGCTGCCCGGTGGGGATCATCGCCAATAATGGCGTGCTGTTTTCCGAAGCGGCACAGAAGGCGGCGCATTTCGTGGAACTGTGCAGCCAGCGCAATATCCCCTTGGTTTTCTTGCAGAATATCACCGGATTCATGGTCGGGAAACGCTATGAGAACGAGGGCATCGCGCGCCACGGGGCCAAGATGGTGACCGCCGTTGCGACAACGAATGTGCCCAAGATCACCATGGTCGTGGGCGGCTCTTTCGGGGCCGGCAATTACGGCATGGCGGGGCGCGCCTACCAGCCGCGCTTCATGTGGTCCTGGCCCAATTCCCGCATTTCCGTGATGGGCGGCGCGCAGGCGGCGGGGGTTCTGGCCACCGTCAAACGCGACGCGATCGAGCGGGCGGGGGGCGAGTGGTCGGCCGAGGAAGAGACCGCGTTCAAGCAGCCTACGCTGGAGATGTTCGAGCACCAGTCGCACCCGCTCTATGCCTCGGCGCGGCTCTGGGATGACGGGGTGATCGACCCGAGGAAGAGCCGCGAGACGCTGTTCCTGTCGCTCTCGGCGGCGCTGAACGCGCCCATCGAGGAGACATGCTTCGGCGTGTTCCGGATGTGAAAATGGCCATGCACCCCCCGTACACCCCCCGATGCACCCCCCGTGCAGACGCGTGCGCGCCCCTGCGGGCGTCAGTCGCGCGGTCGATGTCCCGTCAGCAGGAGCGCGCTGCCGCCGGTCAGGCGGGTCTCGGTGACGCTCAGCCCCGCGATGCGCAGCGCCCTGGTGACGCTGTCTCCGGTGCCGAAATTCTTCGTGTATGCCCCGAGCATCATGAAGTCCTGGGCGCCGCGCAGGAACATCCGTTCGACCAGGGGCAGGACGCGATCGAGATAGAGCCGGTAAAGCGGGCGCAGGCGCCAGCCGAGCGGGTCGGTCGCCTCGATCAGCGAGAACGGCGCGCCGGGTTTGAGGATGCGATGAAGCTGGGTGGCAAAGATCCGGTGCTGCGCGGCGTCGAAGGTCTTGAGGCCGAAGGTGGAGATCGCGAAATCGGCAGAGGTGTCGGGCAGGTCGGTTTCCAGCATGTTGGCGCACAGATGCGTGATGCGACGCGCGCGGGGCCCGTGCAGCCGCGCGACGGCCTCGGCGTGCATGGCGGGGCTGATGTCAATGGCGGTGATTTGCGCGATTTCCGGAAAGCGCGCCAGAAGATGCGGCCAGACCTCGCCGGTGCCCGCCATCAGATCGACGCCCCGCGCCGGCAATCCCTGCGGCAGGTCCAGCCCCGCGACACAGTGACGACGCCAGCGCCGAACCAGACCGAAGGAGGCCACCGCGCTCCAGACCCGGTAATTGGCCGAGCAGCGGTCGAACACCCCGGCGATATAGGTCGGATCGTAGATATCGCGTGTCATGGCCAGCAGCCTGTGGCGGTTGCGGCTGGTTGGCAAGGGGCGAGCGGAGCGGCGTTCGGAAAGGGGGGACGGCCATGACAGGTCCGAGCTTGCAGCAGATCATCGACGCCAACCCCGAGGCCGAGACCTTCCGCTTCGGCGACGGGCCGGATCTGTCGGCGGAGATCCTCGCGCTGGTGCGTGCGGGGAAGAAGACCGCGACCTGCGAGGCGATGCGGGTCTATGAGGCTGAGGGGGATGCCCTGCCGGTCGTCGGTCGGCGCGACGTGGCGCTGAACTGGGACGGGACACCGGCCTTGATGGTCGAGACGGTCGAGGTCAGCACCCGGCGTTTCGACCAGATGGATGCGGCGTTCGTTGCGGCGCAGGGCGAGTTCCGCGACCTGGCGCATTGGCGCGCGGCCTACAAGGCGTATTTCACCCGCAATGGCGGCTTCAGCCCGGATATGGAGCTGATGTGCGAGCGGTTCCGCGTGGTGGAGGATTACGCATGAGGCGGGCAAGAATTTTGGAAAATTCTTCCACCGCGTCAATCGTGGGCGGAGTCGGGTTTGGAGATTGCGGGAGCGAGGGGCCAGCCCCTCGCGCTCCCCGAGGTATTTTCGGCAAAATGAAAAGGCGGGTCTGAGATGTTTGACAAGATCCTGATTGCGAACCGGGGCGAGATTGCCTGCCGGGTCATGGCAACGGCGCGCAAGCTGGGGGTGCGCAGTGTGGCGGTCTTTTCCGATGCCGATGCGGGCGCGGCCCATGTGGCGATGGCCGATGAGGCGGTGCATATCGGCGGGCCTGCGCCCGCCGACAGCTACCTGCGCGGCGATGTCATCATAAGGGCGGCGCTGGACACCGGCGCGCAGGCGATCCATCCCGGTTACGGCTTCCTGTCGGAAAACCCCGGTTTCGTCGAGGCGGTGGACGCGGCGGGGCTGGTCTTTATCGGGCCCTCTGCCAGTGCCATTCGCAAGATGGGGCTGAAGGACGCCGCCAAGGCGCTGATGGAGGAGGCGGGCGTGCCCGTCGTGCCGGGCTATCATGGCGAGAACCAGGATCCGGGCTTCCTGGCCGAGCAGGCGGAGGCGATCGGCTATCCCGTCCTGATCAAGGCGGTCGCGGGCGGTGGCGGCAAGGGGATGCGCAAGGTCGAGGCCGCGAAAGGCTTTGGCGATGCGCTGGCCTCTGCCATGGGCGAGGCCAGGACCGCCTTCGGCAATGATGCCGTGCTGATCGAGAAATACATCCAGCAGCCGCGCCATATCGAGGTGCAGGTGTTCGGCGATGGCACGCATGCGGTGCATCTCTTCGAGCGCGATTGTTCCCTGCAACGCCGCCACCAGAAGGTGATCGAGGAAGCGCCTGCCCCCGGCATGACAGAGGAGATGCGTGCCGCGATGGGCGAGGCGGGCGTGCGTGCCGCCGAGGCGATCGGCTATTCGGGGGCCGGAACCGTCGAGTTCATCGTCGATGGCTCACACGGGCTTCGCCCCGACGGGTTCTGGTTCATGGAGATGAACACCCGGCTTCAAGTGGAACATCCCGTCACCGAGGCCATCACCGGGGTCGATCTTGTCGAATGGCAGTTGCGCGTGGCAAGCGGCGAGAGCCTGCCCTGCGCCCAGGAGGATCTGTCGATCACGGGCCATGCGTTCGAGGCGCGGCTTTATGCGGAGGATGTGCCCAAGGGCTTCCTGCCCGCCACCGGCACCCTGGCGCATCTGGTCTTCCCCGACGGCGCGCGCTCTGACACCGGCGTGCGGCCCGGCGATGCGATCAGCCCCTGGTATGATCCGATGATCGCCAAGATCATCACCCATGGGCCGACGCGGGGCATTGCGCTCAAGCAGATGGAGCAGGCACTGAGCCACACGGAAGTTGCGGGCTCGGTCACCAACCTGGCCTTCCTGCGCGCGCTGACCCGGCATCAGGGCTTTGCGGCGGGCGAGGTCGATACCGGGCTCATCGACCGCGACCTTGACGTGTTGGCGAAAGACCCGGTCGCCTGCTCGCGCTGCCGGTCGCTGGCCGCCCTCTGTGCGCTCGGGCTGCATGAGGGTCAGGATGCTCTCGCGGGCTTCACCCTGTGGGAGCCGCTGCACCAATATGCCGTCTTCGGCTATCGTGACGAGGTGTTGCAGGCAATGGTGGAGACGCTCGCCCCCGGCCATTTCCGCGTCACGCTGGAGGGGGCGGCCCATGAGGTCTGCCGCGACTTGGTCGGCTGGCGCATCGACGGCGCGCTGGTGCCCGCGCGGGTGGTGCGCCATGCGGCGGGCCTGCACGTGTTCTGGGGCAATGCCTACGGGTTCGACATCATCGACCCGCTGGATGTCGCCGCCGCCGCCGGGGCGGTCGCGGGCGTGATCGAGGCGCCGATGCCGGGGCTGGTCAAGGCCGTCTTCGTCGAGGCGGGTCAGCGGGTCGCGGCGGGCGACCGGCTGGCCGTGCTGGAGGCGATGAAGATGGAGCATACGCTGAGCGCAGGCCGCGACGGGGTGGTGGCCGAGGTGCTGGCGGGCGCAGGTGATCAGGTCGAGGCCGGGGCGGCGCTGATCGTGCTGGAGGAGGAGGAATGATCCGCCTGCATCACGTCGCGCAAAGCCGCTCGATGCGCACGCTCTGGCTGCTGCATGAGTTGGGCGTGCCCTTCGAGGTCCGGACATGGCCCTTCGACAAGGCCCTGCGGGGGGCGGAGTTCCTCGCGCTCAACCCGGCGGGGCGCGTGCCCGCGCTGGAGATGGACGGGCGAAGCTACTGGGAAACCGGGGCGATCACCGAGATCCTGTGCGAGCGCTTTCCCGAGGCCGGGCTTGGCCGCGCGCCGGATCATGCGGAGCGCGCCGATTGGCTGATCTACCTGCATTTCTCCGAGACCATCAGCCAGCATACCGCCGCGCTGACGCAGCAGCATATCGCGCTTTACGATGACGCGATGCGCAGCCCGGTGATCATGAAGCTGGAGGCAAAGCGGCTGGCAAAATGCCTCGGCGTGATCGAGGCGCGGGTCGCGGTGCGGGACTACCTGCTGGATGGCGGGTTCTCGGCGGCGGATGTCTCGGTGGGGCAGGCCGTCTACATGGCGCGTCATTTCGTGCGGCTGAACGGGTTTCCGGCGCTCTCTGCCTGGTATGCGCGCATCACCGCGCGGCCCGGTTTCGTGGCCGCAACTCCGATCACGGGCGAGGAGGACCAGCTCTATACCCGCGATTACTATGAACCCTGGGAGGGCAAGTGATGGCACGTGTCGAGATTTTCGAGGTCGGCCCGCGCGACGGGTTGCAGAACGAGGCGCGGCTCATTCCGGCGGCGGACAAGATCGCGCTGGTCGATTGCCTCAGTCGCGCCGGGTTCCGCCGGATCGAGGTGGCCAGTTTCGTCTCGCCGAAATGGGTGCCGCAGATGGCGACCTCGGCGGAGGTGCTGGCGGGGATCACGCGGGCGCCGGGTGTGTCCTATGCGGCGCTCACGCCCAACATGAAGGGCTATGAGGGCGCGAAGGCGGCGCGTGCCGACGAGATCGCGATTTTCGCCTCGGCATCGGAAGGGTTCTCCAAGGCCAATATCAACGCCACCATCGAGGAGAGCATCACCCGTTTCGTGCCGGTGGCGCAGGCGGCGAGAGCCGATGGAATTCCGGTGCGCGGCTATATCTCCTGCGTGACCGACTGCCCCTTCGACGGGCCGACGCCGCCCGCCGAGGTGGCCCGCGTGGTGGCGACCCTGCGCAATATCGGCTGCTACGAAATCTCGCTTGGCGACACGATCGGGCAGGGGCGGCCCGAAACCGTTGACGCGATGCTGGAGGCGGTCTTGCAGGAATGCGCGCCGGAGGAACTGGCCGGCCATTTTCACGATACCGCCGGTCGCGCGCTGGACAATATCGAGGTGGCTCTGGCGCGCGGGCTAAAGGTGTTCGATGCCGCCGTCGGAGGGCTTGGCGGGTGTCCCTACGCGCCGGGGGCCGCGGGCAATTTGGCCACGGAACGGGTCGCCGACCGGCTGGCGGAGCTGGGGCACGAGACCGGGCTGGACCGCGCCGTGATCGCTGAGGCAGTGACGATGGCGCGCGCGTTAAGGGAAGGATAAGCCCATGGAAACGATAGATATTCAGACCGATGACCGGGGCGTTGCGACGCTGACGCTCGCGCGGCCCGAGAAGCATAACGCGCTGTCGGCGCAGATGATCGCGGAGCTGACGCAGGCGGCGGAGCAGCTTGGCAACGATCCTGCCGTGCGCGTCGTGGTGCTGACCGGCGACGGGCGCAGCTTCTGCGCGGGCGGCGACCTGGGCTGGATGCAGGAACAGATGCGCGCCGACGCGGCAACCCGCGGGGCCGAGGCGCGGAAATTGGCCGAGATGCTCGGGGCGCTCGACCGGATGCCGAAGCCGCTGATTGGCCGGGTGCAGGGCCAGGCCTTTGGTGGCGGCGTGGGCATGATGTCGGTCTGTGACGTGGCCATTGGCGCGGACGGCGCCAGGTTCGGGCTGACCGAAACCCGGCTCGGCCTGATCCCGGCCACTATCGGGCCCTATGTCGTGGCCCGCATGGGCGCGGCGCGGGCACGGCGGGTCTTCATGTCGGCGCGGATATTCGGCGCGGAGGAGGCGGTGGCGTTGGGCCTGCTGGCCCGCGCGGTGCCCGAGGCTGACCTGGATGCGGCGGTCGAGGCCGAAGTGGCGCCTTACCTCAACTGCGCCCCCGGCGCGGTGGCCGCCGCCAAGACGCTGGTGGCCCGTCTGGAGCCGCGCGTCGATGCCGCCACCATCGACATGACCATCGAGGCGCTGGTCGCGGCCTGGGAAAGCGACGAGGCGCGCGAGGGTGTCGCGGCCTTCTTCGACAAGCGCAAGGCGGCGTGGATGCCGGACTGACATCCACCGGGCCCAGGGCCAGGGCCCTCACCCCTTCTTTGTTCCCAAAATATCCATGGGGGAGCGCGAGGGGGCAATCAGCCCCCTCGCACCGGTCGGCGCCGAAGGCGGCGAAATCACCTGCGGCCTGCACCCCTGCTTGCCAATCGGTCACGGACAGGCTTTTCTGTCCGGACATCCGAATGGGCACCCTGCTTGGCGCGCGCGGCAATACCGGCGCGGCACGCCGCCGCGCGTTCTTGTTGCGCCTCCGGGGGGAGGATGCGCGCCGTTGTCGAGCGACGGGCCGCACCCCGCCACCCTTTCCGGGGCATGAGATGGTCCCGGGCTGGCGCCCGCGCGGGGACTGGTTTCCGGTGATCTTGCAGGGTTGAGGGGCGGCAGGCTTTTCGAAAAGCCTCATCAAGAGCTTTGCAAAGCTCTTGTCCCGCGCGGGGTCGACCCCGCGCTTCTCCGTCCGCGTCGACGCGGACGACGCCCGGACCGCGAATTGGCCGATCTGCCGCGCCCGCTTGCCGTTGACCCTGCCACGGGGCAGGGCTAAACCCCTTGAGGGAAAGATACGCCAATGGACGGCGCGCAACGCGCGCGCCGGGAAGGAGCCACATCCGATGGACGAGTTGCTGCGGGAATACCTCCCCGTCCTTTTGTTTCTGGCCGTGGCCATCGGGCTCGGGCTTGTCCTGATCCTCGCGGCCATCGTGCTGGCGGTGCGCAACCCCGACCCCGAGAAGGTCTCGGCCTATGAATGCGGGTTCAACGCCTTCGACGACGCGCGGATGAAATTCGACGTGCGATTCTACCTCGTCGCGATCCTCTTCATCATCTTCGACCTCGAGATCGCCTTTCTCTTCCCCTGGGCCGTCGCCTTCGGGGATATGTCTATGGCGGGGTTCTGGTCGATGATGGTGTTCCTGGCCGTGCTGACCATCGGCTTTGCCTATGAGTGGAAGAAGGGAGCGCTGGAATGGGAGTGATGGCTGGACAGAACACCGCGGGCCATGATCCCGAATACGCCACCCAGACCCTGAATGCCGAGCTTCAGGACAAGGGGTTCCTGCTGACCACGGCGGAGGACCTGATCAACTGGGCGCGCACCGGCAGCTTGCACTGGATGACCTTCGGCCTCGCCTGCTGCGCGGTCGAGATGATGCACACCTCGATGCCGCGCTATGACGCCGAACGTTTCGGAATCGCGCCGCGCGCCTCCCCCCGCCAGTCGGACGTGATGATCGTGGCGGGAACCCTGACCAACAAGATGGCGCCAGCGCTGCGCAAGGTCTATGACCAGATGCCCGAGCCGCGTTACGTGATCTCGATGGGCTCCTGCGCCAATGGCGGCGGCTATTACCACTACAGCTATTCCGTGGTGCGCGGCTGCGACCGGATCGTGCCGGTGGACCTCTACGTGCCCGGCTGCCCGCCGACCGCCGAGGCCCTGCTTTACGGGCTCTTGCAACTGCAACGCAAGATCCGCCGCACCGGAACGATCGCGCGATGAAGGAGTGCCCCAGATCATGACCCAAGACTTGCAAGACCTGGCCGACCTGATCACCCAGAAACAGGGCGATGCGGTGATCGGCACGGATATCGCCTTTGGCGAGCTGACGGTCGAGATCACCCCCGCCTCGGTTCCCGATTTTGTCGAGTTCCTCAAGACCGACCGCGAATGCCGCTTCTCGACCCTGATCGACATTACCGCCGTCGATTATCCGACCCGCGACAAGCGCTTCGATGTGGTCTGGCATTTCCTGTCGATGTATCAGAACCACCGCATCCGGGTGCGCGCCCGCGTCCGCGAAAGCGACATGGTGCCCTCGATCGTCGAGGTCTACCCGGCCGCCAACTGGTTCGAGCGCGAGGTGTTCGACATGTATGGCCTGATGTTCAAGGGCCATCCCGACCTGCGCCGGATCCTCACCGATTACGGCTTTCGCGGCTACCCGCTGCGCAAGGATTTCCCGACCACCGGCTATACCGAGGTGCGCTATGACGAGGCGTTGAAGCGCGTCGTCTATGAGCCTGTCAACCTGGTCCAGGAATACCGCCAGTTCGATTTCATGAGCCCCTGGGAAGGTGCCGAGTACATCCTGCCCGGCGATGAAAAGCCCGAGGCGGCGAAGGGCTGACCATGGGCGACGCAACCCTCCTTTTCGGGATCGGCGCGGCCAAGGCGGGGACCACCTGGCTTTACCGCTTTCTCGCCGCGCACCCCGAGGTACGGCTGCCCGCCGTGAAGGAGCTGCATTATTTCGACACCGCCGAAACCAGCAAATTCGACCGCCAGATCGCCCGGATGCGCAAGGAAAAGGCGCGCCGCACGGGGCGGCTGCCCACCGGCGACGAGAAGCTGGACCGCCGGCTGAAACGCGAGATCTGGGCCTATAACCGCTGGCTGAATGTCATCGCCGACCCTTCCGACGCGGCTTATGTCGATTTCCTGACCCATAATGCCGGGGATGCCCGTGTCGTGGGCGACATCACGCCGGCCTATGCGACACTCTCCGAGGCCAGCCTGACCCGGATGGCGGGGCTGGCCGACAAGACCCGGTTCATCTACCTGATGCGCGACCCGCTGGACCGGCTCTGGTCCAATATCCGCATGGCCGCCGCGCGGCGGACGGGGGCCTTGCGCGAGACGGCGGGCGCGCTGCTGGACAAGGTCGTCGCGGGCGAGGACCAGACCATCACCGCGCGCTCGAACTACGCCCTGACGCTGGCCCGTGTGAACGCCGCGCTGGACCCCAGGACGGTGTTCCTGGGCTTCTACGAGACGCTCTTTCAGCCCGAGACCGTGGCGCGGATCTGCGACTTCCTGGGGATCACGCCCCGCGCCGCCAAGACGCAGGCACGCGTGCTGGCCGGCGAAGACCTGACAATGACCGAGGGGCAGCGCGCCCGTGCGCTGGCATGGCTGGCCCCTCAATATGATGCGGTGCGCGGGGCGATGGGTGCCCTGCCGCAACGCTGGACGGATAACATGGAGGCGCTGGCATGATGGATGGCGGCAAAGGCTTCGAGGACGCCCAGACGGGCGAACAGAAGATCCGGAATTTCAACATCAATTTCGGCCCCCAACACCCGGCGGCGCATGGCGTGCTGCGGCTGGTGCTGGAGCTGGACGGCGAGATCGTCGAACGGTGCGACCCCCATATCGGCCTGCTGCATCGCGGCACCGAAAAGCTGATGGAGAGCCGCACCTACCTGCAGAACCTGCCCTATTTCGACCGGCTGGACTACGTGGCGCCGATGAACCAGGAACATGCCTGGTGCCTGGCCATCGAGAAGCTGACCGGCACCGTGGTGCCGCGGCGCGGATCGCTCATCCGGGTGCTTTATTCCGAGATCGGGCGCATCCTCAACCACCTGCTCAACATCACCACGCAGGCGATGGATGTGGGCGCGCTGACGCCGCCCTTGTGGGGCTTCGAGGAACGCGAAAAGCTGATGATCTTCTACGAGCGGGCCTGCGGCGCGCGCCTGCACGCGGCCTATTTCCGCCCCGGCGGCGTGCATCAGGATCTGCCGCCCGAATTGCTGGACGATATCGAGACCTGGGCCAACGAGTTCCCCAAGGTGATCTCGGATATCGACGAGCTTCTGTCGGAGAACCGCATCTTCAAGCAGCGCAACGCCGATATTGGCGTGGTGACGGAACAGGACGCGCTGGATTGGGGCTTTTCGGGCGTCATGGTGCGCGGTTCCGGCATGGCCTGGGATCTGCGCCGCGCGCAACCCTATGAGTGTTATGACGAGTTCGACTTCCAGATCCCCGTCGGCAAGAACGGCGATTGCTATGACCGGTATCTCGTGCGGATGGAGGAAATGCGCCAATCGCTGCGCATCATCCATCAATCCATCGAGAAACTGCGCGCGCCCGAGGGCAAGGGCGACGTCATGGCGCGCGGCAAGCTCAGCCCGCCCTCGCGCAAGGATATGAAGACCTCGATGGAGGCGCTGATCCATCACTTCAAGCTCTATACCGAGGGCTTTCACGTGCCCCCCGGCGAGGTCTACGCCGCCGTCGAGGCCCCCAAGGGCGAATTCGGCGTCTACCTCGTCGCCGATGGCACCAACCGCCCCTACAAGGCCAAGATCCGCGCGCCGGGCTACCTGCACCTGCAAGCGATGGATTTCGTCGCCGGAGGGCATCAGCTGGCCGATGTGGCGGCGATCATCGGCACGATGGACGTGGTGTTCGGTGAGATTGATCGGTGAGGCCGGGGCAGGGGGATAAGGCATGAGCCTCACCCTCCTCACCACCCTCTGCGGCCTCATCACCTTCGCCATCCTGGCCGTCCTCGCCTATGCCTTCTGGTCCGACCCCGACAAGGGCCTGACCCAGACCACGCATCGGCTGGAGAAACTTCCCCTCGTCATGGCCGACCGCTACACGGCCTTTGCCATCCTCGCCTTGGCCTTCACGCTTTATGGCGACCTCAATATCCTCATCCTCTTCTTCGGCATCTGCGCCTTCATGGGCTTCGCGGACGGCCTCATCTACGCCCGCGCGGGCCATCCGCATTGGAAACACACCGCCAGCGGCATCCTGTCAGTTGTGGCTGCGATCATCGCGGCGGCGGCCCGCCTGAGCGTCGCCTGACACGCCAAGCCGCTTGCCAGCCAGTGCGCCCCCGGTATTCTGAGAACATTCAGAAAAGGGGGGCGATATGCGCCTGATTTCAGCGTTTCTTGCATTTTTCGTCGGCCACGCGGCCACCGCCCAGACCTTGCCGGGGCCCGAGGATTACGACGCCGCCGTCGTCGCGGCGCTGGCTGATTCCTATGCCTATTGCACCACCCGGCCGGGTGCGTCGCCCCACACGCTTGCCGCCTTCCTTCAGACTGCCATCACGTTTGAATTCCGCGATGCGAATGAGCTGGAACGTCACGTGCGCCAAGGCGACGCTTTTGCCGCGATCACCAGAATGATCGCGGATGGGACGGTGATTTCGGACGATGACGGTATCCGGCTGCCCGACTGCCCGGTGACCGATGCCCAGATCACCGCACGGCTGCGGTTTCGGACCCGCACCCTGGAAACCCTGCCCGATGTGGAGGGGGTGGCGCTGCTATCCGGTGCGATGACGGCCTATGGCTGTTCCATCGCGCGTGCCGATGAGGCGGCATTTGTCGAGTTCGCCCTGCGCCACGTTGCCGGATTGTATGACATCCCCTTGCCTGATCCCTTGCCGGAGGGCGAAGACAGCGACCTGACGCCGTTCGTCGAAGCGCTCTATAACGTGCTGGATAATGCCGGGACCGACATGCGCCGCTCTGGCGCGATGATCACCGATGACGAAGCGGCACGGCTAGTGGGGTGCGTCGCCAGCGATGCGCCGCCCGACCCCCCTGTTGTCACCTTTGGCACAGATCCTGAAGGGGCCGCGGCACATGCCGCTTTATTGCGGCCGGAGGATATGCAGGCGATTTTTGCGCAAACGATCGCCGATATAGGGTGCGCGTTGCCGGATGGGGACATGACGCTGTTCTCAACGCACTTCCGGTACAATGGTCTGCTGACGCTTGGCGTTGACCTGCCACCGGACGAGGTTGCGCATGCGTCGCGCGATCTGGCGCTGACAGGGCAGACGGACCACGCATATGGTGCGGCGATTGCAGCGTTTGATTATTATGAAACCCTGCTGCCAACCATGATGGCGGTCGAGGATGCCGGGCTGTTGGATTATGAAGATCCCGATGCCGTTGTGTTGATTGATTGCATTCCAACAGGCGATCTGCCGATCCTTTCGCGCTACGAGATCGACGAGGAACAGCAGCCCGGTTCGACTGATAAGTAAAAAGAGACGCATGGACATTTTCGCGCCGCTCTGGCAGCAAGCGAACGAACGATATTCGACGGGACCGACCTGATGCTGAGACGCCTTCACCACGACCAGCCCGAAAGCTTTGCCTTCACCGACGCCAACCAGGCCTGGGCGCGCGCGCAGATCACCAAGTACCCCGAGGGGCGGCAGGCCTCGGCGATCATTCCGCTTCTGTGGCGGGCGCAGGAACAGGAAGGCTGGCTGACCCGTGCGGCCATCGAACATGTGGCGGGCATGCTGGACATGGCCTATATCCGCGCATTGGAAGTGGCGACCTTCTACTTCATGTTCCAGTTGCAGCCGGTGGGCTCCGTCGCCCATATCCAGGTCTGCGGCACCACGTCGTGCATGATCTGCGGGGCCGAAGACCTTGTCGCCATCTGCAAGGACAAGATCGCCGCCAACGCGCATGAGCTGTCATCCGATGGCAAATTCTCCTGGGAAGAGGTCGAATGCCTCGGCGCCTGCTCGAACGCGCCCATGGTGCAGATCGGCAAGGATTATTACGAGGATCTGACGGCGGAGAGCTTCACCCATATCCTCGATGAACTGGCCGCGGGCCGGGTGCCCACGCCGGGGCCGCAGAACGGGCGCTATGCGTCGGAACCCGCGGGCGGGCTGACCTCGCTGACCGACTATGCCGAGGGGCGGGACGAGCTCAACATCTCCGCCCGCCTGGCGACGGATATCGGCGACACGATCAAGCGCATCGACGGCACCGAAGTGCCGCTTCTGACGCCATGGGGCAAGCAATCGGGCAATGGCGACACGCACGCCGAGGACCACGCCGCACCCGAGCCCGAGGAGGCGCCCGAGCCGCCGGTGCAGAAATCCGAAGCGGTCGAGGCCCCGGCGCAGGAACCTGTGCGCGAAGAGGCGCGCGCCGATTCCGAGCGGGTGCCGGAAAGCGCCGCGCCGGAGGTCGACGAGGAGGCCGCCGCGCCCGAGGACCACGCCGAGGCAGGCGCCAAACCCGAGGCCGACGAGACGCTGGCCGACACGGTCGAGGAACGCGAACCCGAACTGCTCAGCTCGGCGCGCGAAGGCGGGGCCGATGACCTCAAGAAGATCAAGGGCGTCGGGCCCAAGCTGGAAGGCGTGCTGAACGATCTGGGTTTCTACCATTTCGACCAGATCGCCGCCTGGGGCCCGGCCGAGATCGCCTGGGTCGATACCCGCCTGCAATTCAAGGGCCGGATCGAGCGTGACAATTGGGTCGCACAGGCCGCCGAACTCGCCAGGGGCTGAACGCGGGCCTTTCCCGACAGGCGCAAACGCGCGATTCTGGTCGAAACACCCAAGGTGTGGCCCCGGCATCGCGCGCGATTTCCCTGCATGTTCACAGGCGCAGGGGGGCGAACGGGCCACCGGTGGGACAAGAGACCGGAGCGCCCGAGCCATGCATCACGATTACGACTCCATGTTTTCCTCGCACCAGGGGAAAGCGGCCAAGCGGCAGGCCAATGCCGATCTGCTGGCCGATACGCTCTGGCGCTACGTGCAACCGAAATCGGTGATCGACCTGGGCTGCGGCATGGGGTTCTTCCTCAAGGCCTGCGCCGACCGGGGCGCCGATATCCGCGGCATCGACGGCGAATGGAGCAAGGATGTCGCCCCCGTCGTGGCCAAATCCGCCCTCAGCTACGCCGATCTCAACCAGCCGGTGAAGCTGCGCAAGCGGCACGACCTGGCCGCCAGCATCGAGGTGGCCGAACACCTGCTGCCGGAACGCTCCGAAGGTTTCGTCGCTGACCTCTGCAAGCTCTCCGACACCGTCCTCTTCTCCGCCGGTATCCCGCATCAGGGCGGCGCGGGCCATATCAACCTGCGCTACCAGCATGAATGGGCCGAGATCTTCGCCGAGCAGGGCTATGCCTGTTTCGACCCGATCCGGCGGCGCATGGCGGCGATGGGCGATATCTACCCGTGGTTCGCGCAGAATATCCTGCTCTATATCAAGGACGGCACCGCCATCGACCCGCTGCTCGATGAACACCGCATCGCGCCGCAGGCGGCCAGCTATGTCGGTCTGACGCTCTACCACCGGCGCGAGCGCAACCTGGCGCGCAGGCTGCGCAAGGCGCGGATGGAGGCGAAACTTGCCAAGGCGGGGGAGGGTTGACGCCCGTGGCGTCTGGACGGGGATACATATGTTTTCCGTCCCCGATGCCCGGACCATGAGGAACCCGGCGCGGGCGTGATCGGATCACGCGGCAACCTTGCCCCCGATTGCCGGATAGACCTGCCTGACGGCCGGAATCGGAGTTTCGATTTGGGTGATGCCTATGTCGGCTGCGCGGGATGAAGCGTCATTCACTTTTTCTGTCGTTCCGATGGCCCTTTTTGCCCATGGCTCGCTTGATAATGGCTGCTGGAAAAACAAAGACAACAACAAGCCCCACAAGTATCGCGCCGAAAAAATGATGCAGCTTATTGCCCGCACGCCAAAATCCATGCGCGAGGACCGAGACTGCCAATAAAATGCTCGCCGTCAAATTTTTCATGGGTGCTCCCGTGCGGGCTTGCTTTCCTAGGAAAGATAGCTGTTCACCCAAGGTCCGCAATGGGCTCTCCCCCGACCTTCGCCGCCCATCCCCCAAACGCCTGCTATCTTCACCGGAAAAGGACAATCCACCGCCCAAACCGGATCTCCTATGCGTCCAATTCCGGCCCCATGTTGCCTATGCGCCACCGAGGCGGGGCCGCAGAGAAACCCCCTTCACGCAAGGCGGCCTCTGGTGTCTACTTCCTCACCAACTGGCCAGGGGGGATACTGCCATGTCTGCATCATCGGATCACGCCGATTGCAAGAGGATCGTCATCATCGCGGGGGCCGCGGTGGCGCTGCTCCTGGCGTTCCTTCTGTTCCTGTTCGGCCTGGGCACCATCTGGTCGCTGATCGTTGGTCTTCTGTTCTTTGTCGCGGTGATCGTCTTCGGCCCGGACCTTTTCTGCGGCGACAACCCGCGCTTTGACGTAGGCTCCATGGCCGACACCGCGCGCGCCAAGGCGGCGGCCTCGGTCGCCACTGGCCCCGCCGTCGCCCCCACGCCGGAACCCGAGCCGGAACCGGAGGAAGGCCCCACGCCGGAGCCCGCCACCCCCGTCGTCGCCCCGCAGCCCGATCTGGATGCCGAGCCCGAGCCGGTCGAGGTCGCGCCAAGCGCCCCGCAACCGGTGGAGGATCACGAGACCGCCAAGCCAGAGGACCGCGCGCCCTCGACCATCGCCCCGAGCGCCCCGCAGCCGGTGGAGGACGCCGCCGCCGCCGCGCAGCCCGAAGCCCTCTCAGAGGCGCGCGAGGGCGGGCCTGATGACCTCAAGAAAATCAAGGGGGTGGGGCCGAAGCTGGAGCAGGTGCTACATTCGCTCGGCATCTATCATTTCGACCAGATCGCCGCCTGGGGGCCTGCCGAAGTGGCCTGGATGGATGACAACCTGGCCGGGTTCAAGGGCCGCGTCACCCGCGACGGCTGGGTCGACCAGGCCGGTCTATTAGCCGCAGGCGAAGACACCGAATTCTCTAAAAAAGTGGATGACGGCGACATATATTGACGCGCGGGAGGATGTGAGACATCCGAAAACGAGGATCAACAGAATGACTTTTGCCGATACTCTGTGGCGTAACGCGATCACCGCCCGCAGCACCATGATCACCGCGGCGAACTATTCCGCCGCCTTCTATGGCAATGCCGCCGTGCAGGGCTGGCACCTTGGCATGACCGCGCCGCTCACCTTCTGGCAGACCATGGCACGCACGGTCGCAAGCCCGGCCAATGCCGAGGCCACCGACAACGTGGTCGAGATGCTGCGCGACATCGCCTCGGAACCCGTGGCGGCCATGGCCGAGGTCGCGGAGATGGTCAGCGCCGAGGCCGCAGCCGATCCGGCCCCCGTGGCCGAGGCCGCTGCCGCGCCTGTCGAAGCCGCGCCTGTCGAAGCCGCGCCTGTCGAAGCCGCGCCCGCAGAAGCCGCGCCCGCAGAAGCCGCGCCGAACCCCGCCCTGCTGGACGCCCCGCGCGGCGGCAAGCCGGACGACCTGACCGCCCTGCGCGGCATCGGCGCGAAACTGGCCGCCAGCTTGAACGAGATCGGCATCTACCATATCGACCAGATCGCCGCGCTGGACGCCGAGGGCATCGACTGGCTGGACGAGAACATCCCCGGCTTCAAGCTGGCCTGCACCCGCTTCGACATCGTCGCCGGGGCCGCCAATCGGGCCTGACACCGGCGTACACCCTCTACAAAACCCGCGCCGGTCACCCCCCGGCGCGGTTTTTCACGTCGCTTGCAGCCGGGCCAGTGGACATTCCCCGCCCGCCTGACCTAAAACCGATCCCGACCGACATGACGTGAAGGCCCGCCCGCCCGCAATGCCCTCCAGCCCCGACACCAACGCCCGCAAGGCGCGCATCGCCGCCATCGTGATGGCCGCGACCATGGTTCTGTGGTTGGGGGCGCAATTCCTGGGCGGACAGCTTGGCCTGCCCGTGCGCTATGTCTTCTTGTTCGACCTTGCGGCAATTGCGGCACTGGTCTGGGCGCTGATTGTGACATATCAGGTCTGGACGGCCCGCCGCCACGAAAGGGACTGAAGGATGCTCCAGGACAAAGACCGGATTTTCACCAATATCTACGGGATGCACGACCGCGACCTGGCCGGGGCCAAGAAACGTGGACATTGGGACGGCACCAAGGATCTGATCGCGCTTGGCCGCGACAAGATCGTCGAGATCATGAAGGCCAGCGGCCTGCGGGGGCGCGGCGGCGCGGGGTTCCCGACCGGTCTGAAATGGTCCTTCATGCCCAAGGAAAGCGACGGGCGGCCCGCCTACCTGGTGATCAATGCCGACGAATCGGAACCTGGCACCTGCAAGGACCGGGAGATCATGCGCAACGATCCCCACACCCTGATCGAGGGCGCGCTGATCGCCAGCTTCGCGATGAACGCGCATGCCTGCTATATCTACCTGCGCGGCGAATATATCCGCGAACGCGAGGCACTGCAGGCCGCCGTGGACGAGGCGTATGACGCGGGCCTGCTCGGGCCGAACGCCGCCGGGTCGGGTTGGGATTTCGACCTCTACCTGCATCACGGGGCAGGGGCCTATATCTGCGGCGAGGAAACCGCGCTGCTGGAAAGCCTGGAAGGCAAGAAGGGGATGCCCCGGATGAAGCCGCCCTTCCCGGCGGGCGCGGGGCTTTATGGGTGCCCGACCACGGTGAACAATGTCGAGAGCATCGCCGTCGTCCCCACCATCCTGCGTCGTGGCGCGGAATGGTTCGCGGGCTTCGGTCGGCCCAACAATGCGGGCACCAAGCTCTTTGCGATCTCGGGCCACGTCAACAACCCCTGCGTCGTGGAAGAGGCCATGTCGATCAGTTTCGAGGAACTGATCGAAAAGCATTGCGGCGGCATTCGCGGCGGCTGGGACAACCTCAAGGCGGTGATCCCCGGCGGCTCCTCGGTGCCTTGCGTGCGCGGCGAGAACATGCGCGACGCGATCATGGATTTCGACTACCTGCGCGGCGACCTGCAATCGGGCCTCGGCACGGCGGCGGTGATCGTGATGGATCAGTCGACGGACATCATCAAGGCGATCTGGCGGCTGGCGGCCTTCTACAAGCACGAAAGCTGTGGCCAATGCACGCCCTGCCGCGAAGGCACCGGCTGGATGATGCGGGTGATGGACCGTCTGGTGAAGGGCGACGCGGCGGTCGAGGAAATCGACATGCTGCTGGACGTGACCAAGCAGGTCGAGGGTCACACGATCTGCGCGCTCGGTGACGCGGCGGCCTGGCCGATCCAGGGCCTGATCCGCAACTTCCGCGACGAGATCGAGGATCGCATCAAGCACAAGCGCGGCCCCATCGCGGCCGAATAGGCGCCGGAATGCAGCGGCGAAATTCCTGACAAACCTGTCAGGAAAAGCGGACAAAGCTGTCAGGAATTTCCCGCAGCCCTCGCCGCATCGTGATTTTGCCGGGGGCGGGACCGGGGCTATGCTGGCCGGGCCCATTCCCGCAAGCAGGAGCCCGCCCGATGTGCTACGGACCCCATGAACATCGCCAGATGATGCAGGATATGGCGCGCCGCACCGAGGGCCTCCGCGCGCCGAGGGTTTCGCTGGCGGGCGTGCTGGCCGCGCTCGGGCGCTGGCTCGGCGGGCGGCAGGAAGGGGCGCGGGCGGGGCAGCCCATTCCGGCGAAGGCCCGTCGCTAAGCGATTGGTATCATGCCATATCCCGTCACGAGGCCCGATCCGAAAGCGCGCGCTGTTGCAAAACTGATCGCCCGACCGTCAGGCAGGCGCCTCATTTCTTGCCCGGTTGGCCCCCACCCGCTATGATACCCGTGAATTGGACAACGCCCCGCGAAAAAGGGGCGAGCCAACGGAGGCGGCAGTGGCAGATCAACCGATGCACAGCAATCGCCCGGTCCTGACCGGGTTCTACCGGGCCTGGATGACGGTGGTGTTCCTGGTCCTGATCGGGCTCGGGCTTTGGCTCGGCTATACATGGGGCATCGGCGGCTCGATCCTGGGCGCGGTGATCGGGGCGCTGCTGGCGGGCATGGTGATGATGCTGCTGAACACGCCCGAAAAGCTGGAAGGCGCGATCTACTCGACGCTTGGCCTGGCCTTGGTGGGCCTGGTGATCTACCTGATCATCGCCTTCTGGGGCGTGCGGATATAGGCGGTTTCCTCAGGAAATCGGCGATTTCGGGCCGATGTCGCCGGATGACGGGCGGTTGATATTGAATGACAGGGGGGCGTGCCCCACGTCTCAAGCCTCGTCGAGCCGATTTTTCGAAAGGACCTGTTCATGATGCTCCGATTGACCCCGCTTCTGGTTGCGGGCCTTCTGGCCGCTGCGCCCACGCAAGCGCAAGCCGAAGACTGGGACGCGCTGCGCAACGACCCGCAGATCAGCGAGGGCCTGATCATCTTTTCCATCGCGCGGCGTATCCACAAGCGATGCCCCGACATCTCGGCCCGCCGCATTCGCGCCCTGGGTTTCATCAACAGCCTTGTCGGCATGGCCGAGGACCTCGGCTATTCGCGCAGCGAGATCAGGGCCTTTGTGGATGATGATGCGGAACAGGATCTGGTACAGGCAGAGGCCGACGCACGGCTTCTGGCGCGCGGGGCCTCGCCCACCATGATGGAGGGCTATTGCACCGTCGGCCGCGAGGAGATCGCCGCGGGCTCCGCCATCGGGCAGCTTCTGCGCTGATCGGCACCGCCTGCCGGAAAGAAGGCCCGCGCCGGGATGCCCCCCGCGCGGGCCTTTTCGCGTGTCCGGCGCGGCGAAAAACCACCCCGTCCGGTCACGAAACCCCTCCGTCCCGCGTTGCAAATCCCTCCCGAACGCGGCATTGGGGGGGCCATGTGGAATTTCCGCGTGAATCCGGGTGGGCGCTGCGTTAGACAGGGCTGCAAACCATGCCCCTTCCGACGCGCGCGCCCTGCAAAGGTAAAGCCATGACCGAGCTACGCAAAATCAATATCGACGGCAAAGAGGTCGAGGTCGATCCGGCCATGACCCTGATCCAGGCCTGCGAACAGGCCGGGGTCGAGATCCCGCGCTTTTGCTATCACGAACGCCTCTCGATTGCGGGCAATTGCCGGATGTGCCTGGTCGAGGTCGTGGGCGGCCCGCCGAAACCGGCGGCAAGCTGTGCCATGCAAGTGCGCGATCTGCGCCCCGGCAAGGATGGTGAGCCGCCGATGGTCCGGACCAACAGCCCGATGGTCAAGAAGGCCCGCGAAGGCGTGATGGAATTCCTGCTGATCAATCACCCGCTGGATTGCCCGATCTGCGACCAGGGCGGCGAATGTGACCTGCAGGACCAGGCGATGGCCTATGGCGTCGATTTCAGCCGCTACCGCGAGCCCAAGCGCGCCTCGGAAGACCTGGAACTCGGGCCGCTTGTCGATACCCAGATGACGCGCTGCATCTCGTGTACCCGCTGCGTGCGCTTCACCTCCGAGGTGGCGGGCGTCATGGTGATGGGCCAGACCGGCCGCGGCGAGGATGCCGAGATCACCACCTATCTGGGGGCGATGATCGATTCGAACCTGCAAGGCAATATCATCGACCTCTGCCCGGTGGGGGCGCTGACGTCCAAGCCCTACGCCTTCACCGCGCGTCCCTGGGAGCTGTCCAAGACCGAGACCATCGACGTGATGGATGCGCTTGGCAGCAATATCCGTGTCGATACCAAGGGGCGCGAAGTCATGCGCATCCTGCCGCGCAACCATGACGGCGTGAACGAGGAATGGATCAGCGACAAGACCCGCTTTGTCTGGGACGGGCTGCGCAAGCAGCGGCTGGATAAACCCTACATCCGCGAGAATGGGCGTCTGCGCCCCGCGACCTGGCCCGAGGCTTTGGCCAAGGCGGCGGACGCGATGAAGGGGGCTGGCAAACTGGCCGGTCTGGTCGGCGACCTGGCCCCGGTCGAGGCCGCTTATGCACTGAAAACGCTGGTTGAATCGCAAGGCGGCTCGGTCGAATGCCGTACCGATGGCGCGCGCCTTCCCGCCGGCAACCGCGCCGCCTATGTCGGGACCACCACGGTGGAGGACATCGACGATGCCGAGATGATCCTGCTCATCGGCACCAACCCCCGCGTTGAGGCGCCGGTGCTGAACGCGCGCATCCGCAAGGCCTGGATCGCGGGCGCCGAGGTCGCGCTGATCGGCGAGGCCGCCGACCTGACCTATGACTACTACCATGCCGGGACGGGCCGTCAGGCGCTCTTGGACATGATCGCGGACGGTGTCTCGGAGGAAACCCGCGACGAGAAGAAGACCATCGTGATCGTGGGGCAGGGTGCCCTGCGCGAGGCCGATGGCGAGGCCGTGCTGGCACAGGCGCAGAAGATGGCCGAGATCTCGGGCTCGGGCCTTCTGGTGCTGCACAGTGCGGCGGGCCGGGTCGGCGCGATGGACGTGGGGGCCGTGACCGAGGGCGGCATGGAGGCCGCGATTGACGGCGCGGACGTGATCTACAATCTCGGCGCCGATGAGGTCGAGATCGACGCAGGCGCGTTCGTCATCTACCAGGGCAGCCATGGCGACCGGGGCGCGCACCGCGCCGACGTGATCCTGCCGGGGGCCGCCTATACCGAGGAACAGGGGCTGTTCGTCAACACCGAGGGCCGCCCGCAACTTGCCCTGCGCGCGGGCTTCGCGCCCGGTGAGGCCAAGGAAAACTGGGCTATCCTGCGCGCGCTCTCGGCTGAAATGGGGCCCACGCTGCCCTTCGACAGCCTGGCGCAGTTGCGGACCGCACTGGTCGAGGCGGTGCCGCATCTGGGCCGTATCGACGAGGTTCCGGAAAACGAGGGTGATGCGCTGGAGCTTCGCACACCCGGCAATGCCGATTTCGTGCCCGCGATCGGCGATTTCTACCTGACCAACCCGATTGCGCGCGCCTCCAGCCTGATGGCGGAGCTGTCGGCAGGGGCCAAGGCGCGGGCCGAGACGGTCCTGGCGGCGGAGTAACCGGCGATGATGCCGGGGATCAAAATCGCGGCGTTCGGGGGCGCGTTGGCGGTGCTGGCCGCCTGCGCGCCCGGCGCGCGGCAGGCCGAACCCCCCGAGGCCCCCGAGGCCCCGGAGACCAGCCGCGACATCCCCGTGGAATTGTTCGAGTTCATGGGCGTGCAGACGCGCCTGCTGGATGACGATCTGGTCAATTTCCACGTCACGATGCGCGGCGCGCGCAACCGCGAGGATGTGGCGCTCTATGCCGAATGCGCCGCCGCGCAATATGCGGTGATCCGGGGCTACGGCTTTGCGCGACATGTGCGCACAAATGTGGATGAAGAGTCTGGCCTTTGGCGGGCAGATGCGGTTTACACCGTGTCACCGGCGCTCCCGCGGGGGGTGCAGACGATCGACGCCGAAGTGGTGGTCGCGGACTGTGCCGAGCAAGGCATACCGACGGTGTGAGGGACTATGGTTGAATTCTTTACGACAACGGGTTTGGGCATCACCCTGCTGACCGTGGGGCAGATCCTGCTTCTGGTGGTGCCGCTTCTGGTGGCGCTGGCCTTCCTGATGTATGCCGACCGCAAGATCTGGGCCGCCGTGCAGATGCGCAGGGGGCCCAATATCGTGGGTGCCTTCGGCCTGCTGCAAAGCTTTGCCGATTTCCTGAAATACATCCTGAAAGAGGTCGTGTTCCCCGCAGGCGCCGACCGTGCCGTGTTCCTGCTGGCCCCGATGGTCAGCCTGGTGATGGCGCTGATTGCCTGGGCCGTGATCCCCTTCGATGACGGCTGGGTGCTGGCCGATCTCAACGTCGCGGTCCTCTATGTCATGGCGATCTCGTCGCTGGAGGTCTATGGCGTGATCATGGGCGGATGGGCCTCGAACTCGAAATACCCGTTCCTGGGGTCGTTGCGCTCGGCGGCGCAGATGATCTCCTACGAGGTGTCCCTGGGCCTCATCGTCATTGGCATCGTCATCTCGACCGGATCGCTGAATTTCGGGGCCATCGTCGCCGCGCAGGATGGCAATCTGGGCCTGCTCAACTGGTACTGGCTGCCGCATTTCCCGATGCTGATCCTGTTCTTCATCTCGGCGCTGGCGGAAACCAACCGCCCGCCCTTCGACCTGCCCGAGGCGGAATCGGAACTGGTCGCGGGCTACCAGGTGGAATATTCCTCGACGCCCTTCCTTCTCTTCATGATCGGCGAACTTGTGGCCGTGGTGCTGATGTGCGCGCTGGTTGCGCTCCTGTTCTTCGGCGGCTGGCTCAGCCCCATCCCCGGCCTGCCCGATGGCATCTGGTGGATGTCGATCAAGATTCTGCTGGTCTTCTTCGTCTTCTCGATGGTCAAGGCGATCACCCCGCGCTACCGCTATGACCAACTGATGCGGATCGGCTGGAAAGTGTTCCTGCCGCTTTCCCTGGGTTGGGTCGTGCTGGTCAGCTTCGCGGCGAAATTCGAATTGTTCGGCGGCGCCTATGCCCGCTGGATGGTAGGGGGCTGAGGGATGACGCTTAGCGGCACTACATTTTATTCCTACAGTAATGACGGAATTGATTTGACCATATGGGTCCGAGAGGGTGGATTTTTTCTCGCAGAACAGAATGAAACACTTGGTCACTATCCAACAGTAGAAGAAGCGGTTGGGGCTGCTGTATCTACTAAGAAATTCGAGGGGTTTGCCGCTGAAGCTACCGAGCGCTTGGCTGATCTCGCCAGTTGGGAGCCTGGATTTCAGGTGAACGGATAGGTGGAGGAAATCAGATGACCCAGATCGACTATACCCGCGCCGCGAAATACTTCGTGCTTTGGGATTTCATCGTCGGCTTCAAGCTTGGGCTGAAATATTTCTTCTCGCCCAAGGCGACGTTGAACTACCCGCATGAGAAGGGGCCGCTTTCACCCCGTTTCCGCGGCGAACACGCGCTGCGGCGTTACCCCAATGGCGAGGAACGCTGCATCGCCTGCAAGCTGTGCGAGGCGATCTGCCCGGCGCAGGCCATCACCATCGACGCCGAACCGCGCGAGGATGGTAGCCGCCGGACCACGCGATACGACATCGACATGACCAAGTGCATCTATTGCGGCTTCTGCCAGGAGGCCTGCCCGGTCGATGCCATCGTCGAAGGCCCGAATTTCGAGTTTGCGACCGAAACGCGCGAGGAGTTGTTCTACGACAAGGCCAAGCTTCTGGAAAACGGCGAGCGGTGGGAAGCCGAGATCGCCCGCAACCTGGAAATGGACGCGCCCTACAGATGAGTGAGAATGTGGATAACCTGATCCTGACCCAATCGCGGGAAATGCGCGAGGAGAACGCAACCTTCCGTAAAGAGGTTCGCAAGGAGCTGTCCGATCTGCGCAACTTGATCGGCGGGCAAGGGGTCTTGCTGACCTCCATTGCGGGATACATCCATCAGGTGGAAGAGCGCGTGGAGTCGCTGGAAGGGACAGACCCGACATGACCGACACCCCGCAAAACCCCTTCGAGGCGCTGTTCAAGCAGACGCAGGACATGGCCAAGGACATGGCCAAGGCGATGAACCCCGCGCTGGCCAGCTTCACCCCCGACGGGTTCGAGAAGATGTGGCCCACCATCCCCGCCGAGATGATGGAGATGATGATGGGCAAGCAGTTCAACCCGGAAGGTTTGGACTCGAAAACCCGTCTGCTGCTGACGCTTCAGGGCCTGACCATCCAGGGCGCCCATGCCGAGCCGCAGATCCGCCTGACCGTGCGCCACGCGCTGGAGGCCGGGGCCACCAAGCAGGAGATCGCGGATACCATCGCGCAGGCGGCCATGTTCGGCGGCGTGCCCGCGATGACCAAGGCGATGGACCTGGCCCGCCAGACCATCGACGGAAACGAGGAATAGACCCATGGGCGTTGTCGATTTCACCTTCTACCTGTTTTCGCTCACCACCGTCCTGGCGGGCCTCTTCGTCGTCGTGGCGCGCAACCCGGTGCATTCGGTGCTGTGGCTGATCCTGGCCTTCCTCAGCACGGCCGGCCTGTTCGTGCTGATCGGGGCGGAATTCGTCGCCATGCTGCTGATCATCGTCTATGTCGGCGCGGTGGCGGTCCTGTTCCTCTTCGTCGTCATGATGCTGGACGTGGATTTCGCCGAGTTGAAGGCCGAGATGGCGAAATACGTGCCGCTGGCGGGGCTGATCGGCGTGGTGATCCTGATCCAGCTGTCGATGGCCTTCGGGTCGTGGCAGTTCTCGGAAGGGTTCGACGGACGCCTCGGCAACCCGACGCCCGCGCTGTCCGAGATGCACAATACCGAGGCGCTCGGCGCGATCCTCTATGACCGCTACTTCCTGCTGTTCCAGCTTGCCGGGCTGATCCTGCTGGTCGCCATGATCGGCGCGATTGTCCTGACCCTGCGCCACCGCACCGACATCAAGCGCCAGAACGTGCTGGCCCAGATGTATCGCGACCCAGCCAAGGCGATGGAGTTGAAGGACGTGAAACCGGGGCAGGGTCTGTAACGCCCGCCCGCACAGATATTCGAGGGCCCGCGCGCCCTCGACGACGAATGAATGGGGACGAGAAA
This sequence comes from Alterinioella nitratireducens, assembly GCF_013155465.1. Lineage (GTDB taxonomy): Bacteria > Pseudomonadota > Alphaproteobacteria > Rhodobacterales > Rhodobacteraceae > Alterinioella > Alterinioella nitratireducens. The sequence goes on from NZ_JABJVX010000001.1 coordinate 301,571, forward strand.
ACCCCGGAGGGACGAGATGAGTATCGCACTTGAACATTACCTGACGGTGGCCGCCGCGCTGTTCGTCATCGGGATTTTCGGGATCTTCCTGAACCGCAAGAACGTCATCATCATCCTGATGTCGGTCGAGCTGATGCTCTTGGCGGTCAATATCAACCTCGTCGCCTTCTCCGCCTATCTGGGCGATCTGACGGGGCAGGTCTTCACCCTCTTCGTCCTTACCGTCGCCGCCGCCGAGGCCGCCATCGGCCTGGCCATCCTGGTCTGCTTCTTCCGCAACCGCGGCACCATCGCGGTCGAAGATGTCAACGTGATGAAGGGCTGAGACCATGGAAACCATCCTCCTCTTCGCCCCCCTGGTCGGCGCCATCATCTGCGGGTTTTCCTGGCGGCTGATCGGCGAACAGGCGGCCTGCGTGGTCTCGACCGGCCTTCTGTTCCTGTCCATGGCGCTGTCCTGGATCGTGTTCTTCGCCTTCGATGGTGAGACCTATACCCGCGACCTCTTCACCTGGATCGCGTCCGGATCGCTCGACACAAGCTGGCAGGTGCGCATCGACCGGCTGACCGCGACGATGCTGATCGTGATCACCTCCGTCTCGGCGCTCGTGCATCTCTACAGCTTCGGCTACATGGCGCATGACGAGCATTTCCGCGAGGGCGAGAGCTACCGCCCCCGCTTCTTCGCCTATCTCAGCTTCTTCACCTTCGCGATGCTGATGCTGGTGACGGCGGACAACCTGTTGCAGCTCTTCTTCGGCTGGGAAGGGGTCGGCGTCGCCTCCTACCTTCTCATTGGCTTCTACTTCCGCAAACCGACCGCCGGGGCCGCCGCGATCAAGGCCTTCGTCGTCAACCGGGTCGGCGATTTCGCCTTCCTGCTTGGCATCTTCGCGCTCTTCAAGCTGACCGACAGCATCAATTTCGACGTGATCCTGGCCATGGGGCCGGAACTGGCGGAGATGACGATCAGCTTCCTGGGCTATGAATTGAACGCGGCCAACACCATCGGCATGCTGCTGTTCTTTGGCGCGATGGGCAAATCGGCGCAACTGTTCCTGCACACCTGGCTGCCCGACGCGATGGAAGGCCCGACGCCGGTATCCGCGCTGATCCACGCCGCGACCATGGTGACGGCGGGCGTGTTCCTGGTCATCCGCATGTCGCCGGTGCTGGAATACGCGCCCTATGCGACGAATTTCATCGTCATCATCGGGGCCGCGACGGCGTTCTTTGCCGCGACCGTGGGCCTGGTGCAGAACGACATCAAGCGCGTCATCGCCTATTCGACCTGTTCGCAACTGGGCTACATGTTCGTGGCGGCGGGTGTGGGCGTCTATTCGGTCGCGCTCTTCCACCTCTTCACACATGCCTTCTTCAAGGCGATGCTGTTCCTCGGCGCAGGCTCCGTCATCCACGCGATGCACCATGAGCAGGACATGCGCAACTATGGCGGTCTGCGCAAGAAGATCCCGCTGACCTTTGCCGCGATGCTGATCGGCACGCTGGCCATTACCGGCGTCGGCATCCCGCTGACCTATATCGGCTTTGCCGGGTTCCTGTCCAAGGACGCGGTGATCGAGAGCGCCTTCGCCTTCGGCGGCGGGCTTGGCCTCTACGCCTTCTGGGCGCTGGTCATCGCCGCCTGCTTCACCAGCTTCTATTCCTGGCGGCTGATGTATCTGACCTTCTTTGGCACCCCGCGCGGCGACCGCCATGCCCATGACCACGCCCATGAAAGCCCGATGACCATGCTGATCCCGCTTGGCGCGCTGGCGCTCGGGGCGGTGTTCTCGGGCATGATCTGGTACAACTCCTTCTTCGGCTCGGTCGACCAGGTGGGCCGGTTCTTCGGTGTGGAATACGCCGAGGAGGGTGAGGTCGGCGCAGAGGAAGCCCATGCCGAGGAGGCGGGCGACCCCGTCATCGAGGGGGCCGCTGCCGAGGAGGCGGGCGACTACGCTGGCGAAGACGCGGGCGGTTACGGCGAGGCGCATTACGTCTTTACCGGCGCGCCCGGCGATGGTGCGATCCACATTGCGCCGGACAACAATGTCCTGAACGACGCCCATGCCGTGTCCACCTGGGTCAAGCTTGCGCCCTTCATCGCCATGCTGATCGGGTTCGGGACCGCGACGCTGTTCTACATCGTCAACCCGTCCCTGCCGCGCCGTCTGGCCGAGACCAACCGCCCCGCCTACCTCTTCCTGCTCAACAAGTGGTATTTCGACGAGATCTACAACTGGCTCTTCGTGATCCCCGCGGGCTGGCTTGGCCGTCTCTTCTGGCGCCGGGGCGATGGCAATATCATCGATGGCGGCATCAACGGGCTGGCGATGGGGATCATCCCCTGGTTCACCAGGATGGCGGGCCGCGCGCAATCGGGCTACCTCTTCCATTACGCATTCGCCATGGTCCTGGGCATCGCCCTTCTGATCACCATCGCGACCCTGAGCTTCGGGGGCTGAGAGATACGACATGCAAGATAACCTCCTGTCCATCGTCACCTTCCTGCCGCTCGTCGCCGCAATCGTGATGGCCGTGTTCCTGCGCGGCAATGATGAGGCCGCGCAGCTTGGCGCGAAACGCATGGCGCTGTTTGTCACCGCCGCGAATTTCGTCATCTCGCTGTTCATCCTGACCCGGTTCGACGCCTCCAATCCCGGCTTCCAGCTTGTCGAGGAGGGCGAGTGGATGATGGGCCTGACCTACAAGGTGGGCGTCGACGGGATCAGCGTGCTCTTCGTGCTGCTGACCACCTTCCTGATGCCCCTGACCATCGCCGCCTGTTGGGGGGTCAGCACCCGCGTCAAGGAATACATGATCGCGCTGCTGGTGCTGGAGGCGCTGATGATCGGCGTCTTCGTGGCGCTGGATCTCGTCCTCTTCTACCTCTTCTTCGAGGCGGGGCTGATCCCGATGTTCCTGATCATCGGCATCTGGGGCGGCAAGGACCGCATCTATGCCGCGTTCAAGTTCTTCCTCTACACCTTCCTCGGCTCGGTCCTGATGCTGGTGGCGATCGTGGCGATGTATATTGATGCCGGCACCACCGACATCCCGGCGCTTCTGGATCATCAGTTCAGCGCGGCCCCGCTTTCCGTCTTCGGCTTCCAGATCATGGGCGGATTGCAGACAGTGCTCTGGATCGCCTTCTTCGCGAGTTTCGCCGTCAAACTGCCGATGTGGCCGGTGCATACCTGGTTGCCCGATGCCCATGTGCAGGCGCCCACGGCCGGTTCGGTCGTGCTGGCCGCGATCCTGTTGAAGATGGGCGGCTACGGCTTCCTGCGTTTCAGCCTGCCGATGTTCCCCGTCGCGTCCGACATGATGGCCGAGTTCGTCATGTGGCTGTCGGTCATCGCGATCATCTACACCAGCCTGGTGGCGATGGTGCAGGAGGATATGAAGAAGCTGATCGCCTATTCCTCCGTCGCGCATATGGGTTATGTCACGATGGGCATTTTCGCCGCCAACCAGCAGGGCGTCGATGGCGCGATCTTCCAGATGATCAGCCACGGCTTTATCTCCGGCGCGCTCTTTCTCTGCGTGGGCGTGATCTATGACCGGATGCACACGCGCGAGATCGACGCCTATGGCGGCCTGGTGAACCGGATGCCCGCCTATGCCGCCATCTTCATGCTGTTCACCATGGCCAATGTCGGCCTGCCCGGCACGTCGGGCTTCGTGGGCGAGTTCCTGACCCTGATCGGCGTCTTCCAGGTCAACACCTGGATCGCGGTCCTGGCCGCGACCGGCGTGATCCTCAGCGCCGCCTACGCGCTCTGGCTCTATCGCCGGGTGGTGTTCGGCGATCTGATCAAGGAAAGCCTGAAATCCATCACCGACATGTCGACGCGCGAGCGCCTGATCTTCGCGCCGCTCATCTTCATGACGATCCTGCTTGGCGTCTATCCGAGCCTCGCGCTCGATATCATCGGCCCCTCGGTCGAGGCGCTTGTTTCCAATTACGACCTGGCGCTGGAAAACCTCGTTCCCGCCAACGCCGTCGCTGCCAGCAACTAGGGGTTTCTCGATGCTCGCCTCCGATCTCTCCATCCTGCTGCCCGAGATCATCCTCGCCGTCTTCGCGATGCTTGGCCTGATCACGGCGGTCTATACCTCCAAGGACGGGCTGGCCCCGGTGCTGGTCTGGCTGACCGTCGCGGTCTTCGTGGGCGTTGCGGCGATGATCGGCCTGTCGGGCGGGCCGACGCAATCGGCCTTTGGCGGCATGTTCATCGACGACGGCTTTTCGCGTTTCGCCAAGGTGGTGATCCTTCTCTCGGCGGCCGCGATCCTCTTGGTGGGGCAGGAGTTCATGGTCCGCGACGACCTGATGCGGTTCGAATACCCGATGCTGATCACGCTGGCGGCGGTCGGCATGATGGTCATGGTCTCGGCGGGCGACCTGATGACGCTTTACATGGGGTTGGAGCTGCAATCCCTTTCGCTCTATGTCGTGGCTGCCCTGCGCCGCGATTCCGCGCGATCGACCGAGGCCGGCCTCAAGTATTTCGTGCTCGGCGCGCTCTCCTCGGGGCTGCTGCTCTATGGCGCGTCGCTGACCTACGGCTTCGCGGGCACCACGCTTTTCTCGGGCATCTTCGAGGCGGCAGAGGGCGGCGCGTCGCTCGGCCTGGTCTTCGGCCTTGTCTTCATGATCGCGGGCCTGGCGTTCAAGGTCTCCGCCGCGCCCTTCCACATGTGGACGCCGGATGTCTACGAGGGCTCGCCCACGCCGGTCACCGCCTTCTTCGCCACCGCGCCCAAAGTGGCCGCGATGGGCCTTTTCGCGCGGCTGGCGCATGACGCGTTCGGCGGCGTCGTCGGCGACTGGCAGCAGATCGTCGCGCTTCTGGCGGTGTTCTCGATGTTTCTGGGCGCCATCGCCGCGATCGGGCAGACCGACATCAAGCGGCTGATGGCCTATAGCTCGATCACCCATATGGGCTTTGCCCTGATGGGGCTGGCGGCGGGCGACGAACAGGGCGTCAGCGCGATGCTGATCTACATGGCGATCTACGTCACGATGAATATCGGCACCTTCGCCTTCATCCTGTCGATGACCCGCGATGGCCGTCACGTCACCAATATCTCGGCGCTGAACGGCCTCTCCTCGCGTGAGCCGGTGAAGGCGCTGGCGCTGCTGGTGCTGATGTTCAGCCTTGCGGGCGTGCCGCCGCTGGTGGGGTTCTTCGGCAAATACGCGGTGCTGGTCGCCGCCGTGAATGCGGGGCTGAACTGGCTTGCGATCCTGGGTGTCATCGCCTCGGTGATCGGCGCGTTCTACTACATCCGCATCGTCTATTTCATGTATTTCGGCGAAGAGCGGGAGCCGCTCGATCCCTCTGGCAACCGGCTGGCGATGGTGGGCCTGATGACCGCCGCCGCGATCATGCTGCTCGGGGTCTTCAACCTCTTCGGGATCGACGACCTGGCGATGGCGGCGGCCGCGACGCTGGTGAACTGACCCATGACCGGCTGGCCCCAGGGCGTGGGCCGCCGGGTCTTGTCCACCGTTGACAGCACCATGGCCGAGGGCGCGCGCATAGCGCCGACGCTGGCCGGACCCGAGTGGGTGCTGGCGCATGCGCAGACGGCGGGCCACGGACGCCGGGGCAGGGCCTGGGCCTCGCCTTCGGGCAATTTCATGGCCTCGCTGGTGATGCGCCCGACCGAGCCGCCCGAAGTGGTCGCGCTGCGCAGCTTTGTCGCCGCACTTGCCTTGCGCGACGCGCTGCAGGACGCGACCGGCAGGGCGGACGGGCTCGCGCTGAAATGGCCCAATGACGTGCTTCTGAATGGCGGCAAGCTGGCCGGTATCCTGCTGCAGAGCATCGGAGCGGGCGCGCGCGTTGATCACCTGATCATCGGCATCGGCGTCAACCTCGCCACGGCCCCCGGCACGGGGGAGGTGGAGCCCGGCGCGGTGCCGCCCGTGAGCCTCCTCTCCGAGACAGGGGCGCAGGTCACGCCCGAGGACTTCCTCGACCTCCTCGCGCCCGCCTATGCCCGCCATGAGGCTGCCTTCACCACCTACGGCTTCGCGCCGATCCGCACCGCCTGGCTGGCAGGGGCCGCGCGGTTGGGCGAGACCATCACCGCGCGCACGGGCCGCGAGGCCATTACGGGTCGGTTCGAGACCGTGGACGAGGCGGGCAACCTCGTCCTCTCAACCCCCGGGGGCCAGCGGATCATTCCCGCCGCCGAGATATTCTTCTGACCACGACAGGGAGGCCGCGACATGCTTCTGGCCATCGACACCGGCAATACCAACACCGTCTTCTCGATCTGGGACGGGGACCAGTTCCTGGCGACCTTCCGCACGACCACGGAACATCAGCGCACGGCGGATCAGTATTTTGTCTGGCTCTCGACGCTGATGGAGCACAGGAAGCTGCATGATGTGGTGATCACCGACGCCATCATCTCGTCGACCGTGCCGCGCGTGGTATTCAACCTGCGCGTCCTCTGCGACCGCTACTTTGACTGCCGCCCGCTGGTGGTGGGCAAGCCCGACTGCCTGCTGCCGACGCCCCCCCGCGTCGATGAGGGCACGCAGGTGGGCCCCGACCGGCTGGTCAACACCGCCGCCGCCTATGACCGGCATGGCGGTGACCTGATCGTGGTCGATTTCGGCACCGCCACCACATTCGACGTGGTGGCCCATGACGGCGCTTACGTGGGCGGCGTCATCGCGCCGGGCGTGAACCTCAGCCTGGAGGCGCTGCACCGCGCCGCCGCCGCCCTGCCGCATGTCGATGTGACCAAGCCGCAATCCGTCATCGGCACCAACACGGTGGCCTGCATGCAATCAGGTGTCTTCTGGGGCTATATCGGCCTGGTGCGCGGTATCTGCGACCGGATCCGGGGGGAATATGACCGACCGATGCGAATTATCGGCACCGGGGGGCTTGCGCCGTTGTTCTCGCAGGGCGATGTGCTATTTGACCTGATCGAGGACGACCTGACCATTCACGGACTGACCGTGATCTACAAATACAACAAGGAACACGGGGCAATATGAGCAAATCCAAACGGCTGATCTACCTCCCCCTCGGCGGCGCGGGGGAGATCGGGATGAATTGCTATGTCTACGGCTTTGGCGCCGAAGGCAAGGAGCGGTTTATCCTGGTCGATATCGGCGTGAGCTTTCCCGACATGGACGGCACGCCGGGGGTGGACCTTATCCTGCCCGACATCGCCTGGCTGGCGGAGCGCAGCGATCGGCTGGACGGCATTTTCATCACCCACGCGCATGAGGATCATGTCGGCGCGGTCGGCCATCTCTACCGGCACCTCAAGGCGCCCGTCTTCGCGCGGCCCTTCACCGCCTATCACGCGCGCCGCAAGCTGGAGGAGACAGGGGCCGACCCCGATGTGGTGGTCGAGGCCCCGGTCTGGCCCGAGACGGTCACAGCGGGCCCCTTCACCGTGGGTTTCGCGCCGACCTCGCATTCCATCCCCGAGGCGTCCGCACTGGTCATCGACAGCCCCGGCGGCCGCATCGTGCATTCGGGCGATTTCAAGATCGACCATGACCCGCGCGTCGGCGAACCCTTCGATGAGGCGATGTGGGAGGAGATCGGCAAGGCGGGCGTCCGCGCCCTGATCTGCGATTCGACCAACGTGTTTTCCCGCCATGAGGGCCGCAGCGAAAGCGAGCTGCCAAAGCCCATCACCGAGCTTGTGGCAGGTGCAAGGGGCATGGTCGTTGCGACCACCTTCGCCTCGAACATCGCGCGGCTGAAGACGCTGGCCGAGGCCGGCAAGGCGGCGGGGCGCACCATCGTGCTGATGGGCCGGGCGATGAAACGCATGGTGACGGCGGGGGTGGAAACCGGCGTGCTCAAGGATTTCCCCGCCACCATCAGCCCCGAGGACGCAACCCAGATCCCGCGCGAGAACCTCATGCTGATCGTGACCGGCAGCCAGGGCGAACGCCGCGCGGCCTCGGCGCAGCTCAGCCGTGGCAAATACCTCGGCCATCAGCTCAAGGAAGGGGACATGTTCCTCTTTTCCTCCAAGACCATTCCGGGCAACGAGATCGGCGTCGCCCGCATCCAGAACGCGATGTCCGAACTGGGGGTCGAGATCGTGGATGAGCAAAGCGGCTTCTACCACGTCTCGGGCCATGCCAACCGGCCCGACCTGCAGAAGATGCACGCGCTGGTGAAGCCGCAGATCCTGATCCCCAACCATGGCGAACACCGCCATTTGCGCGAACATTGCCGGGTGGGTGAGGGCGGTGGCGTGTCGTCGATCCTGGCCCCGAACGGGTCGCTGGTGCAGCTGTCCGGCAATGCGCCGGGCGTGGTCGAACATGTCGAGGTCAGCCGCACCTACCTGGATGGCTCACGCCTCATTGGGGCCTTTGACGGCGTCGTGCGCGACCGCATGAAACTGGCGCTGAACGGGCTGGTGGTCGTGGCGCTGATCGTCGACGAGGATGACACATTGCTGGAAGGCGCCTGGGTCGAGACGCGCGGTTTGCCCGAGACCATCGGCAAGGGCGCATCGCTGCAAGAGGCGCTGGAGGACAACCTGGAAGGGCTGTTGCCGCGCCTCGACGACAAGACGGTGATGGATGACGACAAGCTGGAAGACGCGGTGAAACGCGCCGTCCGGCAGGTCTGCGTGGCCGAGATCGGGCGCAAGCCCGAGGTCACGGTGATCACGTCACGGCTGATGGCGGATTGATGCGGTCGCGGCGGGGGGAGGCTTTTCGAAAAGCCTCCTGAGGGCCTTCGAAGGCCCTCACCCCCGTCAGGCCGCGCTTTCGTTGTCGTTTTCTGCCTCGGACGGCTCCTCGGCAGGCGCTTCCGCCTCGGGGGTCTCTTTCGGCTTCTTCGCACGGGATTTCCGCTTCGGCTTGGGCTTTTCCTCTGCCGCTGTCTCCGGGGTTTCCTCGACGTCGATCTCGACCGTTTCGTCCTCATCGGTATCCGGTGTCACGGGCCGCCCGCGCCGCTCATCGAAGCTGAGCGCGATGAAATCGGGCAGGTGATCGCCAAGGCCGACAACCTGACCCCTGGAGCCACTGCCACCGCCACCACGGCTGCTGCCGCGCGACGACCTGCGCGGGGCCTCTTTCGGCTTCTCCGCGGGCTGTTCCGGGGTCTTCGCCTCGGCGGGTGTCTCCTCGGCCTCAGGCTCCTTCGGCTTGGACCGCGAGCGGCTGCGCGATTTGCGGGCGGGTTTTTCCTCGTCCTGCTCGGGCTTGGCCGGGGACGTGCTGCTGCCGCCGGGAGACCAGGGGGCCTCGATACGCGGAACCGGCTGGCCGATCAGATCCTCGATTGCCGAGAGGTATTTGCCATCCGAGGGCACCGCCAGCATGATTGTCGTGCCCTTGCGACCGGCGCGACCCGTGCGCCCGATGCGGTGGACGTAATCCTCGGCATGGCTCGGCACGTCGTAATTCAGCACGTGGCTGACATTGGGGATATCCAGCCCGCGCGCCGCCACATCCGAGGCCACCAGGAACTTGATCGAACCGTCGCGGAAGCCGTCCAGCGTCCGCGTGCGGTGCGACTGGTCCAGATCGCCATGGATCGGCTCGGCGTTCAGCCCGTGTTTCTTGAGCGACTTCGCCACCACATCCACATCCACCTTGCGGTTGCAGAAGATGATCGCGTTGGTCAGTTTCTCGCCTTCGCCCGTGATCACCGCGCGCAGCATCTCGCGTTTCTGCTTGGCGGTCTGGTCGCGGCGGGTGGGCTGGAATTCCACCAGCCCTTGCAGGATCGTGTCCGAGGCCGTGGCCTGGCGCGCCACCTCGATCCGCTCGGGGTTCGAGAGGAACATGTTGGTGATGCGCTCGATCTCGGGGGCCATGGTGGCCGAGAAAAAGAGCGTCTGCCGGGTGAACGGCGTCAGGCCGAAGATGCGCTCGATATCGGGGATGAAGCCCATGTCCAGCATCCGGTCGGCCTCATCGACCACCATGACCTTGACGTCGGAAAGGATCAGCTTGCCGCGCTCGAAATGATCAAGCAGTCGGCCCGGCGTCGCGATCAGAACGTCGACGCCCTTGTCGATCAGCTTGTCCTGTTCCTTGAAGCTGACGCCGCCGATCAGCAGCGCCTTGGTCAGGTTCACATGCTTGGAATAGGTGTCGAAGTTTTCCGCCACCTGGGCGGCCAGTTCGCGGGTCGGGCACAGCACCAGGCTGCGCGGCATCCGGGCGCGGGCGCGGCCACGGGCCAGCACGGTGATCATCGGCAGGGTGAAGCTGGCGGTCTTGCCGGTGCCGGTCTGGGCGATCCCCAGAACGTCGCGGCCTTCCAGCGCGGGCGGGATGGCGCCGGCCTGGATCGGCGTCGGCTCGGTATAACCGGCGTCGACAACGGCTTTCAGAACCTTGGGATTAAGGTTGAGATCGGAAAATTTGGTCATATGCGTCCAGTCAGGCGGGCATCGGTGCCCGGAGAAATTGGGTGATTGGAGCGCATGGTATCCTGTCGCGCCCCGCGGGCTGAGCGTCTCCGCAGATCGGGACGCTGCGCCCCGCAATAGACTATGCGGGCATGATCGTCAAATGGCTGTTTTCGCGGGGCCTTAGCCTGTGTTGCTGCGGGCGCGCATCCGCGAGAGCCGGGCAAAGACGCTGCGTGGATCCCCCATCAGGTCGCGCAAGAGGCAGCGGGTCATGGCGGCGCAAGGGCCTCGGCAAAAAGTGCGGCGGGCGCTTGGATGGGAATGGCCCCTTCACGCCCGATCAGGGTGGCGGAAAACCCGTTGCGCGCGGCGTGTTCCAGCATCATCGGCCCAAGCGCGATGAACCCGACCGCGTTGTCGCGGCAAGTGCCGTGGGTGCAGCCCGCGCGGCTGGGAAGGCGGCGGAAGGGCAGTGCGCGCCCGTCCTGCCAGGCCTGCCACATGCGGACCCGATGCACCCCGTCGCGGCGTTGCTGGATGACCAGCGCGCGGGTGGTCTCAACCCCGTCCGTGGCGATCAGGACATGGCCCAGAAGCACGTGATGCGGGTGATCCGAGATCACCACCTGCCGCGTCACCGAGCCCGACAGGCCCGTATCGGGCGACACGGGGGCGCGTTCGGCCGCACAGGCGGAGAGGATCAGGCAAAGGGCAAGCGCACGCAGCATCGCCGCGAACCTGGACCTATCGGGGTTAAGATCGGGTTAAGGCAACCTGGAGAGAGAGGCAGCGCCCGCCCCTTACACCATCATTTCCTTGGTCGCCGAGAGCGTCACATCGGGGTAGTCGCGCACAACGCGGTCGATATCCCACTGCATCCGGGTCAGGAAGACCTGGTCGCCATCGTTGTCGATCGCCATGTGCTGCTTGTTGGCGTTGATGAACTTGTCGACTGCGGCCTTGTCGCCCGTCACCCACCGGGCCGAGGTGAATTGCGACGCCTCGAAGCGCACGGGCAGGCCGTATTCCAGCTCGATCCGGCTTGCCAGGACCTCGAATTGCAGCGCGCCGACGACGCCGACGATGAAGCCCGAGCCGAAACTCGGCTTGAAGATCTTGGCGGCGCCCTCCTCGGCAAACTGCATCAGCGCCTTTTCCAGGTGCTTGGCCTTGAGCGGATCGCCCGCGCGGCAGGTTTGCAGCAGTTCCGGGGCGAAGGAGGGGATGCCGGTAAAGCGCAGCGCCTCGCCTTCGGTCAGCGCGTCACCGATGCGCAATTGTCCATGGTTCGGGATGCCCATGATGTCGCCGGCCCAGGCTTCCTCGGCCAGCTCGCGGTCGCTGGCCAGGAACAGCACCGGATTGCTGATCGCCATCGGCTTCTTCGTGCGCACATGGGTCAGCTTCATGCCGCGCTTGAAATGGCCCGAGGCGAGACGCACGAAGGCCACCCGGTCGCGGTGCTTGGGGTCCATGTTGGCCTGCACCTTGAAGACGAAGCCGGTGACCTTGCCCTCCTCGGGCGCGACCTCGCGCGGGGTCGCGGTCTGCACCTGCGGCTCAGGGCCGTAACCCGCGATGCCTTCCATCAATTCCTTGACGCCGAAACTGTTGATGGCCGAGCCGAACCAGATCGGGGTCAGCGTGCCCTCGGCCATGGACTGCCGGTCGAAGCGGGGCAGCAACTCGCGCGCCATCTCGACCTCCTCGCGCAGCTTCTCCAGCAAATCGGCGGGGATGTGATCGGCCAGCGCGGGGTCGTCCAGCCCCTCGATCTTGACGCTTTCGGCGACCACGTTGCGGTCGGCGCGGTCCATCAGTTCCAGCCGGTCATTGATCAGGTCGTAGCAGCCCAGGAACTCGCGCCCCATCCCGATGGGCCAGCTTGCGGGCGTCACGTCGATGGCCAGGTTCTCCTGGATCTCGTCGATGATATCGAAGGTGTCGCGGCTTTCGCGGTCCATCTTGTTGCAGAAGGTCAGGATCGGCAGGTCGCGCATCCGGCAAACCTCGAACAGCTTCTGCGTCTGGCTTTCGACGCCCTTGGCCCCGTCGATCACCATCACGGCGGCATCGACGGCGGTGAGGGTCCGGTAGGTGTCCTCGGAGAAATCCGAGTGGCCGGGGGTGTCGACCAGGTTGAAGCGATACTTGCCGTATTCGAACGACATGGCCGAGGCGGAGACGGAAATGCCCCGGTCCTTCTCCATCTGCATGAAGTCCGACCGCGTGCGCCGCGCCTCGCCCTTGGCGCGTACCTGTCCCGCCATCTGGATCGCGCCCCCGAAGAGCAGGAATTTCTCGGTCAGCGTGGTCTTGCCCGCATCAGGATGGCTGATGATGGCAAAGGTCCGCCGACGGGCGATCTCGGGCGGAAGGGAGGGGCGGTTTGAGGCATGATCCAGCATGGAGGCGCGTATAGGTGAAGCGGCAGGCGGGGGCAATCGGTGTCGCGCGATCTCGGGTGGTCGTGACGAAAATCGCTGTTTCCAGAGGGCGTTTGTAAAGGGGGTCTTGCAAGACACGGGAGGCGGAAACGCCTTCCTTTCCCAGTGCGACAGCCTGTGGTGCAGTCGAGATTTCGACCAAATGACGGTCTACCGTGTCAAGACCGAGAACTACGCGGTGATCCTCGCCAATGGCGCGCCTGCGGAAACCTTCATCGACTATGTCGGACGTGCCGCCTTCGACAACCACGCGGAATATCTCGACCTCTACGGCTGCGAGCGGCTGATCCCGGAGATGCCCGCCCCCCGCATCTCGACCGCGCGCCTGCTGCCCGAGGCGATCCGCGCGCGGTTGGGGATCGCCATGGAAACGGTCCCGCTCAGCGCCTGACGCCCGGCCTCAGGGCCGCGCGATTAGCACGTCGCAGGGCGGCACCCGCATCAGCGAGGTCGCGACGCTGCCCAACAGCGCTCGGTGCTGTCCGACCTGGCCATGCGCGCCCGCGCTGATCAGCGTGGTGGCCCCGCGGGCGGCCTCGTTCGACAGCACGTCCAGCGTGCTGCCGGTGCGGATCACGGTCGGCGCGGCGGCGGCGGGCAGCGGATATTCCCCGCGCCAGCGCGCATCGCTTTCACGCGCCGCCTTGCGGAAACTGGCCTCGATATCGTCGGTGCCGCCGGCCTGGGTCAGGATGCCCTGGTAGGGAACATGGATCGAATGCACCGGCGTCAGACGCGCGGCGGGGGCCAGCTCATGCGCCAGCTTGATCGCGGCGGCGGCGGCGGGCGAGAAATCGGTCGCGCCAAGGATATGGTCGTAGGGCGCTTCGGTCGGATCGACCGCGACCAGAACCGGGCAATCGGTCAGCCGCACGATGCGCTGCGCCGTGGTCTCGCGGATGCTGTCCAGAAAGCGTCGCTCGCGATGCGTGCCCATGATCAGCAGGTCGGGCCCCATCTCGCGCACCAGGTCGATCACGGTGGCGGTGGGGTCGCCGATGACGACCTTGACCGTCGTCCTGACCGCCTCGGGCGCAGCCTCCAGCATCCGGCGCAGGTCGCCTTCGCAGGCGGCCTTCAACTCGACCGCGATCGTATCGGGCGTGGCGTCATCGACGACATGCAGCACGCTGAGCATGGCCCCGGTGGCGTCGGCCAGCTGCACCGCCCGACGCAGGGCGCGGTCGCTGCGGGCGGACATGTCGGTGGCGACAAGGTACGAAAGGCTCATGGACGGATACTCCTGAAAAGGGGCGCTTTGCAGGTCAGATGGGGCGCCGGACCCATTCTCACAAGAGCGTGAGGCGCCGCCGCGACGATATGGCCGTCAGTCGCGCGCCTTGCCCTGGCTGGCGCGGGTCAGGCGGGTGGCGGGGTCTTCCCCGCCCTCCAGCGCGGTTTCCTGCACCTCGATCTCGGCGGCGTTCATCCGGTCCGAGGCATTGTCGCCGGGGGCCACGTCCTCGGGCAGGGCGGCGCGGGTCTGGGGCGTGACCAGCAGGCTTTCGACCGCGACGCCCTCGGCATAGATGATCTCGTGGCTGTCAAAGAGGATCTGGTAGGTCTCGATGAAGCCGCCTTCCTCGCGGGTGATGGTATCGCCATTGACCAGATGCGCGGCCTTGACCAGAACCTCGGCGCGGCCGGTGCCAAGCTCATCCCGGCGCTGCCAGATGAAGAGGCGATGATGCGGGGAAAGGCGCAGGTCGCGGGCGACGTTCAGGGTGCCTTCGCGGATGCGCACGGGGGCCAGCGCGCCGGTCGCGCGCTGCACCTGCTGGCCGATCCAGCGGATGGGTTGGGGGCCGTGGTCGCGGGTCAGCAGTCGGTCGCCCTCGGCCAGCTCCTCGACCGGTTTCTGCGCGCCGCCCGCCAGCGTCAGATGGGTGCCCGAGATGAAGCTGACACAGGCGATATCGGCCAGCCTTGCGGGCGCGCTCTCGGTTTCCGAGGCGACCAGTTCATATTCGCCGCGCGGCTCCAGCGAGGCCAGCGGCAACACATGGCGGGTGGTGGCCTCCTCGCCCGAGACGCCGAGGACAAGCAGGTCGATCAGCGTGCCGTCAGGGGCCATCACGCTGTGGCAGACCTCCAGCGTCACGCGGTCGCCGGGGCGGCCCACCTCGCTGCCATCGGCCACCTCCTGCCCCTCGGGGCCGTCCCAGATCGCCAGGGCAGCGGGCAGGGCGTCGCGGTGCAGCCGGTAGAGGTCGCCCGGCACGACATCGGCCAGCCCCCCCATCGGATCCTTCTCATTCGCGCCCCAGGACACGGTCAGGGCCTGCGCGGGATAGGTCGGAAAGCTGAACTGCGCGGTGCGGCGGGGCATGTCACTGGTCCTGGGGCTCGGGGGCTTTTTCACCTGCCTAGGAGGCGCGCGCGGACCCGTCAAGCGGCAGGTGCTGGTGCGCGCGTGCGGGCGATGCTAAGCCTGCGCCAACACCGACAACAATCTGGGAGAGCTTCGATGGATCTGGGAATTGCAGGAAAACGCGCGTTGGTCTGCGCGTCCTCCAAGGGTTTGGGACGCGGCTGCGCCGAGGCGCTTGCGGGCGCGGGCGTCAACCTGGTGCTGAACGCGCGCGGGGCGGACGCGCTGGAGGAAACGGCCGCGGCGATCCGCAAGGCCCATGGCGTCGAGGTCACCGCCGTTGCCGCCGACATCACCAGCGAGGCGGGCCGGGCCGAGGTTCTGGCCGCCGCGGGCGATGTCGATATCCTGGTCACCAATGCGGGCGGCCCACCGCCGGGCATGTGGACCGACTGGGAGCGTGAGGATTTCATCAAGGCGATCGACGCCAACATGCTGACGCCGATCGCGCTGATGAAGGCGCTGATGCCCGGCATGATCGACCGGGGATGGGGCCGCGTGGTCAACATCACCTCGCAATCGGTGAAATCGCCCATCGCGGTCCTGGGCCTGTCCAATTCCGCCCGCGCCGGGCTGACCGGCTATGTCGCCGGAACCGCGCGCCAGGTGGCCGAGAAGGGCGTTGTGATCAACAATCTGCTGCCCGGCATCCATGCCACGGACCGGGCGGATTCGCTGGATTCCGGCGTGGCGAAGGCGCAGGGCATCTCGCTGGAGGAGGCCAGGGACAGGCGCGCCTCGGGCATTCCCGCGCGCCGCTATGGCACGGCGGAAGAATTCGGCGCCACCTGCGCGTTCATGTGTTCGCAACATGCGGGCTACATGATCGGGCAGAACATCCTGCTCGATGGCGGCGCGCTGAACGCCACCTTGTAAGCGCAAAGGCGGGATCGGGAGGGGGCAAGCGCGCTCTCTCGTCCCGCTGAGCCGCGATTTCGGCGGATTTCGTGGCCATTTCGGGCTTCGGAGACAGGGCAAAACCTGAGGCTTTCCGGGCCTCGCCATGTGATCCGCCGCAGTTCACTGAATTTTAAGGAAAATCCGCGACACCTTGGATAGGGTGCCGGGGCTGTGCCGTGCCGATTGTCATATGTTCGGGACGCAAGGCGCGAGGTTGAGACGGGCGATGGGATAGCGTCGGTCTGGGGGTTTGGGCGGTTGAATCGAGTTTCGATCAAAAGACGTGTCATCACTGAAGTTTCGGCACATAACACGACATTTTGCATCAAAACCCGAGGGGCGCAGATTCCAAATACACAACATAGACAGGGGAGTCAGTTTCAGATTCGTCGTATAAGATTCCATATATACGATAATCTTGCGGGTTTTCGGCAGGATGTCGGAAAATCATCGTTCGCAGAATAAAAATTTGTGATCAAATCGTCAGAACACCGAAGATTCTTCTCGCTGGCTCCCGGCAAGTCGGGCCGAATCCGCCGACCTGCGGTGAACTGGCCAATATCTCGCGGATCGCGGCGTGATTTTCATACCCTGCCGGATGGCACCCATGTGGACAAGTCTGTGGATGAAACAGGAAAGACATGGGATTCAAGTGTGATATCTCTGCATCTTGGAAAACTGGTTGAAGCGGCGTCTTCCGTCCCGACCGGCATGGCACGGCTTGAATCAGCCGCCGGTCGCTGGTAGCTGCAAAACCCGATGTAATTGATCGGAAATCCCATCGCCGTGCTGCCTGCCGCCCGCCTGGAAGTCGACCATATCACCTGTGACTTCGACGGGCGCAGGGTGCTGCATGACGTCTCGCTGGATGTCGCAGCGGGGCAGGTCATGTGCCTTCTGGGGCCGTCGGGCTGCGGCAAGACCACAACCTTGCGCGTCATCGCCGGGATCGAACGGCAGAGCCAGGGCAAGCTGCGCATCGACGGGCAGACGCTGGCGGATGGCGCGCTGCACCTGCCGCCAGAGGCGCGCAGTGTCGGGCTGATCTTCCAGGATTTCGCGCTTTTTCCGCATCTCAGCGTGGCGCGGAACATCTCCTTCGGCCTGTCCGGCACGCGTCGCGAAAAGGCGGCCCGTGTCGAGGAGCTACTGGCCCGCGTCGATCTGCAAGGCTATGCCGACAAGGCCCCCCACATGCTGTCGGGCGGTGAACAGCAACGCGTGGCGCTGGCCCGCGCGCTGGCCCCGAAACCCGCCGTGATGCTGATGGATGAGCCGTTTTCCGGCCTCGACAACCGGCTTCGTGACGGTATCCGCGACGAAACCCTGGACCTTCTGCGCGAGGAGGGGACCGCTGTTGTCCTCGTCACGCATGAACCCGAGGAGGCGATGCGCATGGCCGATACCATCGCGCTGATGCGGGGCGGGCGGATCGTGCAGCAGGGCGCGCCCTACAACATCTACAACGCGCCCTGCGACAAGGACGCGGCCGCCTTCTTCTCGGATATCAATGTGATCACAGGCAACGTGCAGGGTGCGCTGACCGACACCGCCTTCGGCCAGTTTCTCGCCCCCGGCTACGCGGACGGCACCAGGGTCGAGATCGTGTTCCGCCCGCAGCACGTCAAGATCGACTTCGACCGCGGCGGCCGCGGCCCCAACCCCACCCCGCATGACGGCGTGCCCGCGCGCGGCGTCGTGGAACGGGCGCGCTTCATGGGCCATGAAAGCCTGGTCGAGTTCCGCATGGACTTCAACAACCAGATCCTCAAGGCCACGGTTCCGGCGGTCTTTTTGCCCAAGCCGGGAATGGCGCTATGGCTGACCGTGCGGCGCGAACGCTGCTTCGTGTTCCGCAAATAGGGGCCGATGACGCGATTTTGCGCAGGAATCTGCCCCCGCCGTACCGATTTGGGCTTTGATCCGGGGCGCAGAGCCCATACATCAGGGGGGTGACAGTCGCGGCGGCGTCCCAAACCGCCCGCCGCAAACAGGAGACAAGACATGCTCAACAATATTGGCCTGCCGGGCATCCTGCTGATCGCGGTCGTCGTGCTGGTGCTTTTCGGGCGCGGCAAGATCGCCGGTCTGATGGGCGAGGTCGGCAAAGGCATCACGTCCTTCAAGCGCGGCGTGCGCGAGGGGGCCGACGAGATCGAGAATGCCAGCGATGACGATGTCGGCGAAACCGCCCGCGACGTGACCCCCGAACGGGACCGCGAAAACGCCTGAACCGGCGAGAGCTGCGGGATCGTGAGGATCGCCCATGTTTGACATTGGCATGTGGGAGCTGATGGTTGTCGGCGTCGTGGCGTTGATCGTCGTGGGGCCGAAGGACCTTCCCAAGATGTTTCGCACGCTCGGCCAGGTGACCGGGCGGCTCAAAGGCATGGCGCGCGAGTTTCAGACCACGATGAATGCCGCGGCCAGCGAGTCCGGCCTTGACGATATTTCCAACGATATCAAGGGGGCGGCGGATTTCGGCAAGGATTTCCGTGACCTCGCCAACCCGCGCAAGGCGGGGCAGACGGCGCTGAAGAAGGCGGGCTCCGCGATCGACAAATGGGGTCCGGGCGAGGGCGATGAGCCGCGCACCGATACCGAGCGGCTGGCCCAGGAACGTGCGGCGGCCGTGCGGGAACGTGCCGAGGCTGTCCGCGAACGGGCCGAAGCCGCGCGCGCCTCGGTGGCCGCGCGCAACCCGCTTCCGGACAAGGGCGACGATCCCGAGACCCAGGCGGAGCGCCCGGAGACATGAAGAAGGACGAGATCGAGGACAGCGCCGCTCCGCTGATCGAGCACCTGACGGAGCTGCGCACGCGGCTGATCCGGTCGGTCCTGGCCTTCGTCGTGGCGATGGTGGCCTGCTTCACCGTGGCCGAAGCGATTCTGGAGTTCCTGTTCCAGCCCATCGCCGACATCCTGCGCGAACGCGGCGAGGATCCCCGGCTGATCTTCACCGCACCGCAGGAGAAATTCTTTACGCTCATTCGCGTCTCGGTCGTGGTGGGCTTCGGCCTGTCCTTCCCCGTGATCGCGCACCAGATGTGGCGCTTCGTGGCCCCTGGCCTCTATCGCACGGAAAAAAATGCGTTTTTGCCGTTCCTGATCGCGTCACCGCTGCTGTTCCTGCTTGGCGCTTCCTTCGCGCATTTCGTGGTGACGCCGCTGGCAATGCGATTCTTCATCGGCTTTTCCGACGTGATTCCCGCGCTGACCAATCTCATCGCGGGCACCGGGGTCGAGGGCGCGGTCGGCTCGGAGAGTGAGTTGCAGACGGTTTTCCTTGGCTCGGTCAAGGAATCGCTGGACCTGGAGCTGAAATTCATCTTCGCCTTCGGCATCTGTTTCCAACTGCCCGTGCTGCTGACCCTGATGGGCAAGGCCGGGCTGGTCTCCGCAGAGGGCCTTGGAAACATGCGCAAATACGCGGTTGTGGGCATTCTGACGCTCGCCGCGCTGGTGACGCCGCCCGATGTGATCACACAGTTGATCCTTTTTGTCGTGGTCTATGGCCTCTACGAGATCTCGATCCAGCTTGTCCGGCTGGTGGAGCGCAAGCGCGACCGCGAATTGCGCGAGGAGGGGTTGCTGGACGAGGAAGACGCGTCGTGAGCGCCGAGGCGCTGGACCGGATCGCCGCAGCACTTGAGCGGCTCAGCCCCGCGGCCGCCGATCCGCCCGACTGGAATGCCGCCAGCGCCTTTGTCTGGCACGCCGATCCCGATCGGCTGGAGCCGGTGGCCGAGGTCAACCGGGTCGATCTGTCCCTGCTGCTTGGCATCAACCGCGCCCGCGATATCCTGGCGCAGAACACCCGTCAGTTTGCGGGCGGCCTACCTGCCAACAATGCCCTCCTCTGGGGCGCACGGGGGATGGGAAAATCATCTTTGATCAAGGCGATACATGCCGATGTTCAAGCGGATTTCCTGGCCCTGAAACTGGTCGAGGTGCAGCGCGAGGATCTGCCCTCCATCGGTCGGCTTCTGAGCATCCTGCGCGCAGCCCCGGTGCAGATCCTGCTTTTCTGCGACGACCTCAGTTTCAGCCATGACGACCAGCATTACAAATCGCTCAAGGCGGTTCTGGATGGCGGGGTCGAGGGGCGGCCCGAGAATGTGCTGTTCTATGCCACGTCGAACCGCCGCCACCTGATGCCGCGCGACATGATCGAGAATGAGCGCGGCTCGGCGATCAACCCGTCGGAAGCGGTCGAGGAGAAGGTGTCGCTCTCGGATCGTTTCGGCCTCTGGCTCGGGTTCCATCCCTGTTCACAGAACGATTACCTTGCCATGATCCGGGGCTATTGCGATGCCTACGGGGTCGAGATCGACGCGGACACGCTGCGCGCCGAGGCCATCGAATGGCAGGCCACGCGCGGCGCGCGGTCGGGCCGCGTCGCGTGGCAGTATTTCACCGATCTTGCGGGCCGGAGGGGCGTCCGGATTTAGGGCAGATAGGGCGTCGGATCGACGCTCTCGAAACCCTGGCGCACCTCGAAATGCAGGAAGGCGGGATCGCCCGCGCCGACATCGGCGATGGTCTGCCCGCGCGTGACGCGGTCGCCGCGCGAGACGCGGATATTGTCGATATTTGCGTAGACGGTCAGCAGGTTACCGGGGTGGCGCAGCACGAGGATTGGAACCTGGTCGGTGTCCCGCGTGATCGCCGCGACCTCACCGGCATCGGCGGCGAGAACGGGCGTGCCGGCGGCGGCGGCGATGTTGATGCCCTCGTTGCTGCCCGAGAATCCGCGAATGATCTCGCCCTGCACCGGGCGCTGCATCTGCGCCTCCGAAGCGGGCGGCTCAACCTCTTCGACCGGGTCGGGCGTGGGCGCCTCAAGGTCGGGGGTTTCGGGCAATTCGGCGGTCTCGATGGTTTCGGGCAGAGGCTCGGACGAGGAGGGCGGGATCGGCGTGACCGAGGCCCCGGGCGCGCGGCCATCGGGGTCGCTTTCCCCTTCGGACAGGACCAGCGGGATGATCAGGTATTGGCCGTCGCGCACCGTCAGGTCGGGGCCAAGCCCGTTCCAATCGGCCAGCGCGCGCACCGAGACGCCATAGAGCCGCGAGATCGAATAGGCGGTTTCGCCGCGCGTGACGCGGTGGCGCACGGGCTCGGACCCGCCCTGCACGGTGACGGTCGCGGTATTGCCCGCAGCGTCGGTCGTGGTCGTGGTCGTCTCATCGGCCCGGTCGATGGCTGCCGAGGCGATCGAGGTGATGTCGGCCGTGTCGGCGTCCGCACCCGGCGGCGTCACGCGGCGGGGCAGGGCCAGCACCTCATCCTGGCGCAGCGGGTCGCCAAGCTCGCGCCCGTTGAAGCGCGCCAATTCGCCGGGATCCATGCCGATCCGGTTGGCGATCCCGGTGATCGTGTCGCCGCGATTGGCCACCACGACCTGGTAATTGGGATAGGTGATGAGGCCGAATTGATCGGGCTCCGGCCGCGCTGCGGTTTCGGTGGACTGGATGCCGGGGCTCACGCCATTGCCGCGAAAGTCGAAATCGAACCCGCCGGGGCCGCCGCAGGCCGCGAGAAGGGGCAGGGTCATTCCGAACACGAATATGGGAAGGCGTGACATGGGCTCTGGCGTCCTCAGATAATGGCTCGATGCGCGCGTCTCTTTCGGCGGCGGCGGTTTGTTTTGCAAGCGTTTTACACGGAAAACGGGCGCGCAATCCACCCCTTTGAGCCATCAGTCGTGGCCGAGCCCCTCGATAAGCGGAACAAAGCGCACCGGGCAGAGCTCATCGTAATGCAGCCCGTCGCCCCGGCGGGTGACCTTGATCAGGCTTTGCACCGCGTCGGACTGGCCCACGGGCAGCACCATGATGCCGCCTTCCTTCAGCTGCGCCAGCAGGGGGCCGGGGGGATCCTCGGCTGCCGCCGTCACGATGATGCGGTCGAAGGGGGCCTGTTCGGGCAGGCCGAAACTGCCGTCGCCGGTGATCACGGTGACATTGTGCAGGTCCATCGTGTCAAAGAGCTTTTCGGTCTCGCGCGTCAGGCGGCGGTGGCGGTCGACGGTATAGACCCGCCGCGCCAGGTGGCTGAGAATCGCGGCCTGGTAGCCCGAGCCTGTGCCCACCTCCAGCACCTTGTCGCGCGGCTGCACGTTCAGCGCCTGCGTCATCAGCCCCACGACCGAGGGCTGGCTGATGGTCTGCCCCGAGGAGATCGGCAGCGGCATGTCGTCATAGGCGCGGTCGGCGAAATGGCCGCGCACGAACCGGCCCCGATCGACCTTTTCCATCGCATTCAGCGTGCGCGCATCGGTGACCCCCTTGGAGCGCAGGGCGAAGAGGAACTGCATCTTGCGCTCGGCGTCCCAGGTCATTCGAGAACCGCTTTCAGGTCGTCGATCAGGTCATGCGCCGTCAGGTCGGCGCGCAGGGGCGTGATCGAGATATAGCCCTCCAGGTTGGCATGGGCGTCGGTGCCCTCGGCGGCGCGCACCCGCTGATCGCCGCCCGCGATCCAGAGGAAACGCCGCCCGGCGGGGGATTCTGTCGGCTCGACCCGGAAATTCACGCCCCGGCGGCGGCCCTGCGCGACGATGCGCGTGCCCTTCACATCCGGGCCGGGAAGGGGCGGGAAATTGACATTGTAGAAGGTCATGTAATCGTCGCCCGCCCAATGCCCCCGGTCCAGAAGCGCGCGGATGACCTGGCCGCCATGCTGTGCGGCGGCCTCGAACGGGTCGTCGCGGTCGCGGTTCTCGGGGCCGTAATATTGCGACAGGGCAATGGCGCGCACGCCTTGCAGCGCCGCCTCCATCGCGCCGCCGAT
Organism: Alterinioella nitratireducens; assembly: GCF_013155465.1. Lineage (GTDB taxonomy): Bacteria > Pseudomonadota > Alphaproteobacteria > Rhodobacterales > Rhodobacteraceae > Alterinioella > Alterinioella nitratireducens. The sequence continues at coordinate 324,467 of NZ_JABJVX010000001.1, forward strand.
GGTGCCGGAATAGAGCACGTTTTCGGCCGAGTTGTTGCCCCGGTTCACGCCCGACAGCACCAGGTCGGGGGGGGCGGCGATCATCGCGTCATGGATACCCGCCAGCACGCAATCGGCGGGCGATCCCTCGGCGGCGAAACGACGCTCGCCCAGTTGGGCGATCATCGTGGGTTGGGTGTAGCTGATGCAATGGCCGACGCCCGATTGCTCGAAGGCGGGCGCGACGGTCCAGACCTCGCCTTCGGGGCCCGCGATCTCATGGGCGATGGCCTCCAGCACCTTCAGGCCCGGCGCGTTGATGCCGTCGTCATTGGTGATCAGAATGCGCATCACTGCCCCTTTACCCGTCTCTAACCGGTGTTAGCGGAGGGGCGGGGGGCGGTAAAGGGGGCGTCAGCCGCGTTGCACCTGCCGCAAAGAAACCCCGGCAATTGCGGCGGCCCCGGCGACAACGCCCGTCAGGAACATCCAGCCACCACCCGCATTGGCCGCGATGACGCCGATCAGCGCCCAGATGACCGCCGCCGCATAGGCCGGGCTGCGCAACCAGGTGAGGCAGGCGATGGCCGTGATCAGCGCCAGGACCAGCCCGATCCAGCTGCCTGTCGTCTGCGACAGCCCCTCGATATAGCCGACCGCGAGGGTCGTCAGCCCCACCCAGGAGGCCGCCGTGAGCCACCCCGCCAGCAGCATCAGGGGCACTTGCAACCACCAGGTATCGTTGCTTTTCACCGACCGCCCCGCCGCCACCAGGGCCAGCACCAACATGATCCAGATCGCCACCGTGGCCACGGGCGGCGACCAGACCGCCAGTGCAACCCAGGTCGCCCCAAGGGTTTGCACGGCGATGAGGGGCCAGCGGGTGCGGTCCCAGGCCGGATCAGTGTCGCGTTTAAGCAGCCCGAAGAGGCCGCTGGCAATCAGCGCGAGGAAGATCAGCCCCCAGATCGAGAAGGCGAAACCTGCGGGCGTCAGCGGCAGATCGGCGACCGGATAGGGGAACTGATCCGGCGCGAAGCCGCCGAAACCGGGCGTGAAGGTGGACCCGGCGGCAAAGCCCAATGCGGTCACCAGCACCAGGATCGCCTTCATTTTCGCAGTGCTGTCAGCGGTTTGCGGCGGAATGAGGTCAGACAAGATTTCCCTCCGGGGTCAGCGTGGTCTTGCCCCCCAGATATGGGTGCAGGGCTGCGGGAAGTCCAACCGAGCCGTCCTCCTGCTGGCCGTTTTCCAGCACCGCGATCAGGCAGCGGCCCACGGCGAGGCCGGAGCCATTGAGGGTGTGAACAAACTCCGGCTTGCCGCCGCCCTCGGGCCGGAAGCGGGCGTTCATGCGCCGGGCCTGATAGTCGCCGCAGACCGAGCAGGAGCTGATCTCGCGGTAGGTATTCTGCCCCGGCAGCCAGACCTCGATGTCATGTGTGCGGCGTGCGCCCGCGCCCATATCGCCGGTGCACAGGACCACGGTGCGATAGGGCAGCTCCAGCCGCTCCAGCACGGTTTGCGCGCATTTTGTCATACGATCCAGCTCGTCACGGCTGTGATCAGGATGGGTGATCGACACCATCTCGACCTTCTCGAACTGGTGCTGGCGCAGCATGCCGGAGGTGTCGCGGCCCGCCGATCCTGCTTCGGAGCGGAAGCACAAGGAATGGGCGGTGTAGCGGCGGGGCAGGTAGCTTTCCTCGATAATGGTGTCGTTGACGATGTTGGTCAGCGTGACTTCCGAGGTCGGAATGAGCCACCAGCCTTCGCGGGTCTGGTAGCTGTCTTCGCCGAATTTGGGCAGTTGCCCGGTGCCGAACATCATCTCGTCGCGCACCAGAACGGGGGCGTTCACTTCCGTCAATCCATGCTCAACTGTATGTAAATCCAGCATGAATTGCGCCAGCGCCCGGTGGATGCGGGCGACACCGCCGGACATGAGGACGAAGCGGGAGCCCGAGAGCTTGGCCGCCGTCTCGAAATCCATGCCGTCCTGAACGGCCGGAATCTCGTAATGTTCCTTGGGGTCGAAGGCGAAATCGCGGGGGCTGCCCCAGCGGTGGATTTCCACGTTGTCGGACTCGTCCTGGCCGATGGGCGTGTCGTCGTAGGGGCGGTTCGGCAGCGCCGCGAGCATGTCGCGCAGGGCGGCATCCTTGGCCTTGGCCTCCTCCTCCATCCGGGCGATTTCATCTTTCTTTTCAGCAACTAAGGCGCGCAGGCGTTCGAACCCGGCCTCGTCTCCGCTGGCCTTGGCGCGGCCCACATCCTTGGAGGCCGCGTTACGTTCCGCCTGCGCCGTTTCGGCTGCCGAGATCGCGGCGCGGCGGGCCTCATCCAATGCCAGGATGGCAGGCGATTGCGGCGCCAGCCCGCGCATTTTCATGGCGGCGTCAAAGGCGTCGGGGTTCTCACGGATGGCGCGGATATCGTGCATGTCTGGCCTCGGCTCAGGGCGGAATTATCGCCTGTTCTATGCACCATCGGCAGGGCGGTTTGAACCCGAAAAGAGGGGGGTGCCCCCCGTACACCCCCCGATGCGCCCCCCGTGCAGACGCGGGGGGTGCCGCGTCCGAGGCACCTGCCGTCCCGAAACGCCGCGGACCCACCCGCACTTCGCCTTGCGCTTCGCCCCGCCCGCGATTAACGTGCCGCCGATTTCACAAGGGCCGAGGCCCTCCACGAAAAACCCAAGAGGACGCGCCCCACAATGGAAGCCATCGGCAGCTTTATCCCGCTTATCGCCATCATCGCGATCATGTATTTCCTGATGATCCGCCCGCAGATGCAGCAGCGCAAGGCGCATGAGGCGATGGTTCAGGCGCTCCGGCGCGGCGATGAGATCGTGACGGCAGGCGGGCTTTTCGGCAAGGTCACCAAGGTCAAGGACGAGCACGAGGTCGAGGTGCAGTTGGCCGAGGGCGTCAAGGTCCGCGTCGTGCGCTCCACCATTGCCCGCGTCGTCAACAAGACCGAACCGGCCAGCGAATAATCCCTGAACGCGGAAAGCGCTTCGATGCTGAATATCCCTACCTGGAACCGGGTGCTGATCTGGGGCGTCGTCGTCCTGGGCCTCGCCTTTGCGATGCCGAACCTCTTTTACGACCGGGTCGAGCGGCGCAATGACGCCGTCACCGCGATCGAGGAGGCGGGGGGCGATCCGGCGGACCTGGCCGGTGACCTGGGCGGCTGGCCGTCCTACCTGCCGTCGAGCCTGGTCAACCTGGGGCTGGATCTGCGCGGCGGCGCGCATCTCCTGGCCGAGGTGCAGGTCGAGGAGGTCTATGAGGCGCGGATGGATTCGCTCTGGCCCGAGGTGCGCAACACGCTGCGCGATCTGCGGGCCGAGGTTGGCGGTATCCGGCGCCAGGATGCGCCCGCGGGTGAATTGCATGTGCTGATCGGGAACTCCGAGGGTATGGCGACGGCCCTGGCCGCGGTGCGCGAATTGGCGCAGCCGGTGGTCAGCCTGACGGGCGTGGGGGCGTCAACGCTGGAAGTGGAGGCGCGGGGCGATGTGATCGTCATCCGGCTCTCCGAGGCCGAGCGCGCCGCGACCGACAACCGGACCATGATCCAGTCGGTCGAGATCGTGCGCCGCCGCGTCGACGAGGTCGGCACCCGCGAGCCCACGATCCAGCGCCAGGGCCAGCGCCGCATCCTGATCCAGGTGCCGGGGATCGGCAGCGCCGAGGAGCTGAAGCGCCTGATCGGCACGACCGCGCGGCTGACCTTCCACCCGGTCACGGGCCGCGCGACATCGGCCGATGCGGAAGCGCCCGCGCGCGAGATGATCGTGCCGGACCGCGACAATGAGGGGCTCTTTTACCGCGTCGAATCCAGCCCCGTCCTGACCGGCGAGATGCTGACCGATGCGCAGCCCTCGTTTGACCAGAACGGGCGGCCCGCGGTGGCCTTCAACCTCAACACCACGGGCAGCCGCATCTTCTGCGACTATACCCAGAACAATATCGGCGCGCCCTTCGCGGTGGTCCTGGACGGCGAGGTGATCACCGCGCCCGAGATCATCTCGGCCATCTGCCAGGGCTCGGGCCAGATCACCGGCTCGCGCAACGTGGCGGAATCGACCGAACTGGCGGTTCTTCTGCGCGCCGGTGCCCTGCCGGCGGGCCTGACATTCCTGGAGGAACGCACCATCGGGCCGGAACTGGGCGCCGACAGCATCGCGGCGGGCGAGATCGCGGCCGTGGTCGCGGGAATCGCGGTCCTGGTCTATATGGGGCTGAGCTATGGGCTCTTCGGGCTTTTCGCCAATGCCGCGCTGATCATCAATGTCGGCCTGATCTTCGGCCTTCTGTCGCTGATCGGGGCCACGCTGACCCTGCCGGGGATCGCGGGGATCGTCTTGACCATCGGTATGGCGGTGGATGCCAATGTGCTGATCTTCGAGCGCATCCGAGAGGAGCTCAAGACCGCCAAGGGCCCGGCGCGCGCCATCGAGCTGGGCTATGAAAAGGCCCGCTCGGCGATCTATGACGCCAATATCACCACCTTCATCACGGCGGTGATCCTTTTCACCATGGGCTCGGGCCCGGTGCGCGGCTTTGCCATCACGCTGGGCCTGGGGATCATCACCTCTGTCTTCACAGCGCTCTACGTCACGCGGCTGATCCTCGTGATCTGGTTCGAACGCCGCCGTCCCAAGAAAATCGAGGTGTAACGCAGATGCGTCTGAAGCTTGTTCCCGCCGAGACCAACTGGGATTTCTTCCGGTTCTCGACCCTCGCCATGATCGGCTCAGGCGCGGCGGTCATCGCCTCCATCGTGCTGTTCTTCATGGTGGGCCTGAATTTCGGCATCGACTTTCGCGGCGGCACCACGATCCGCACCGAGGCCAACAGCCCGGTAGAGGTCGGCGAATACCGCGATGCGCTGGACGCACTTGGCCTGGGCGACATCTCGATCACCGAGGTGTTCGACCCCACCTTCGCCGAGGATCGCCATGTCACCATGGTCAATATCCAGGCGCAGGAGGGTGAGGAATCGGTCAGCCCCGACATGATCGCGGCGGTCGAGGCCGCCTTGCAGGAGGTCGATCCGACGATCACGTTCCCCTCGGTCGAAAGCGTGGGGCCGACCGTCTCGGGCGAGTTGGTGCAGACCGCCGTGCTGGCCGTGATGCTGGCGATCGGGGCGGTGCTGATCTATATCTGGCTGCGCTTTGAATGGCAGTTTTCCTTGGGCGCGGTGGCCGCGCTGGTGCATGACGTGATCCTGACCATCGGCGTCTTCTGCCTGTTGCAGATCCAGTTCGACCTGGCGATCATCGCGGCCCTTCTGACCATCGTGGGCTATTCGCTGAACGACACCGTGGTCGTGTTCGACCGGGTGCGCGAGAACCTGCGCAAATACAAGAAGCGTGAATTGAAGGAGGTTCTGAACCTCTCGATCAACGAGACGTTGAGCCGGACGGTGATGACCTCTGTCACGACCCTGATCGCGCTGATTTCGCTCTATGTTCTGGGCGGCGACGTGATCCGGGGCTTTGTCTTTGCGATGATCTGGGGCGTTGTTGTCGGCACCTATTCCTCGGTCTTCATCGCCTCCACCGTGCTGGAGAAACTGGGCGTCAAGCGCGACTGGTCCAAGCCCGATGGCGGGGCCGGCACGCAGTTTTCCAATGTAGATGCCTGAAGCGCTCCAGACCGTCCTGGCGACACCGGGGCTGGTCTGGATTGTCGTCGCGGCGGTGGCGGCGGGCGTGGTGCGCGGCTTTTCGGGCTTCGGCACCGCGATGGTGTTCCTGCCCGTCGCGGGGCAATTCCTGAGCCCGGTGACCGCGCTTGTGGCGATGACGGTGATGGACATTTTCGGGCCGCTGCCGCATGTGCCGCGCGCCCTGAAACATGCCCACAGGCGAGACATCGTGCGTCTTTGCGCGGGGCTGGTGGTGGCGCTGCCCCTGGGGCTGTGGGTGCTGGTGACGGTCCCGGCGGAGGTGTTCCGCTATGGTGTCTCCTCCATCTCGCTGGTGTTGCTGGTGCTGCTGATGATGGGCTGGCGCTACCGGGGCGAGGTGCGGCGGGGCATGATCTACCTGACGGGGATGTTGGGCGGGCTTTTCGGCGGGGCGGCGGGGCTGGCCGGGCCGCCGGTGATCATGATCTACATGGCGCGCCCCTTGCCCGCGCCGGTGGTGCGCGCCAACCTGATGCTCTATCTTATCGGCGCGGACGCGCTGATGATGGCGATGTTGGGCGCGGGCGGACGGCTGAGCCTTGTTGCGGTGATGACGGGGCTTGTGGTGACGCTGCCCTACCTGGCGGGCAACCTGATCGGGGCCTGGCTGTTCCGGCCCGATCACGAGCGCGCCTATCGGTGGGCCGCCTACACGATCATCGCGGTCTCGGCCCTGTCGGGCCTGCCGCTGTGGGATTGAGCAAAGGAGGCGCAGACATGCAGTTGAACGAGATCAATTTCGGCGATGCGCAGCCCGTGGAAGGCTACGGGCCGGGGTTCTTTCGCATCGGAGGCCAGGTGATCCAGGGGCCGGTGCTGTGCCATCCCGGCGGCGTCGCGGCCTGGGGCGGGCTGGAGGATCTGGACGCGTTGGCCGCGCTGGCGGGGAAGATCGACGTGCTGCTGGTCGGCATGGGCGAGGAGATCGCGCCGCTGCCCGACACGCTGCGCCAGCGGCTGGAGGCGGCGGGCGTCGGCGTCGACGTGATGGGGACGGGGCCCGCGGCGCGGACTTATAACGTGCTGCTGGCGGAAGGTCGCCGGATCGGGGCGGCGTTGCTGACGGTGTGAGGTTTGGCGCAAGCGATGCGATCGCAGGCATCGGCTGCACGGGCTGGGTCGGGCGAAATTGCGGACAAAACCAACCTTTGAGCTTTCTTGGCAAAAGTCCGCTTTCGTTTCTTGGTAGGTCAGTCAACCAACCCGAGTTGGCGGGCAATCGTTGCGCTATTGAGGTGCCCCTAGATTTGTAGACGCTTTGCCCCCTTACTTTGAGCCGAGGAGGCGACCATGGGGACAAGCAACTACAGCGACGAGTTCAAGCGCGATGCGGTGCATCAGATCACGGTGCGCGGGTATCCGGTTCGGGAGGTGTCCCGACGCTTGGGGGTCAGCAAGTATTCTCTCTACAAGTGGGTGAAGCTGTTCGGGGAGTCGTCGCCGAAGCCGGGCGTCGATCACGAGGCCGAGAACCGCAGACTGAAGCGGGAACTGGCCCGTGTCACCGAGGAGCGCGACATCCTAAAAAAGGGCGAGGCCTTTGTCCGCCATTGGTCCGAGGACAATGGACGAGCGCGTACTTCGCGCGCGAGTCCCAATGAAGTACGCCTTCATCCGGGCGCATCGCGAGGAGTTCGGCGTCCGGGCCATGTGCCGGGTGCTGCGGGTCCACTTCTCCGGCTTCTATGCATGGCTCAAGGAGCCGCTGAGCCATCGCGCGCAGGAAGATGCGCGGCAGACCGAGCTGATCCGGCAGGCCTGGGCAGAGAGTGGCAAGGTCTACGGCTATCGCAAGCTGACGGACGATCTGCGCGACCTGGGTGAACGCATCTCGGAGAACCGCGTTGCCCGACTGGCGTCGCTGGCCGGGATCGCTGCGCAGGTCGGCTACAGGCGTCGTCCCGGCCGATATGGCGGCAAGCCCGCGGTCGTCGCCGAGAACAGGCTCGAGCAACGGTTCGAGGCGTCTCGGCCCGATCAGGTCTGGGTGACCGACATCACCTACCTGAGGACGCACGAAGGCTGGCTGTATCTCTGCGTCGTCATCGATCTGTTCTCCCGCCGCGTCGTTGGTTGGTCTGCCCAATCCCGCATGACCACCGACCTCGCCCTGCAGGCACTGCTGATGGCCGTCTGGCGACGAAAGCCCGACAATCGGGTCACGGTGCATTCCGACCAGGGCTCCCAGTTCACCAGCCGGGAGTGGCAGACCTTCCTCCGCCAGCACGACCTCGAGCCGAGTATGAGCCGACGCGGCAACTGCCACGACAATGCCGTCGCCGAGAGCTTCTTCCAGCTCCTGAAGCGGGAGCGCATCCGGCGACGGACGTACTCGACCCGCGATGCCGCCAGGCAGGACGTGTTCGAGTACATCGAACTGTTCTATAACCCGAAGCGAAAGCACACATACAACGGCATGCTGTCGCCCGTTGATTTCGAGATCAGACAGCAGAAACTGACGGAGGCGGGTGCCTAGAAAACTAGGGGCACCTCAGGGCAATATCCTCGAAAGCACAGTCTTCGGAGATCACCTCCGCGCCGCGATCGGGATCGCGCATATCCCACGACTCGTGAAATTGTCGAACTACCTTTTCAGTCGGGTGCATGTTCATGGCCCTTTTGGGTGTTGGTACGGCGAGGTTAGCAGTCGGCCTTCAGAAGTCCACTCGAAAGGCTATTTCGGGCTCCGAGCCGAACTCCGTAGATCGACGAGCCGACAACCCTAAGGTGTGCAGTCCAGCGTACCTTGTGCCAAAAACGGTCTTTTTTGCCACGAAACCGCCCTACAATCTGAGGTTGTTTCTGGCGGAGCGGCGCCAGCACGTCGCCAATGTGCGTGATAGGCGGATCAGCGGAGGATGCTGCAACAGAGGATTCAGGTCAAGTAGAAGAACAAAGGCACCGGGGCGACGGCACAGATGACCACCGCAAAATAGCGCCAGAATGAATAGAGCCGCGAAGCGCCTGCGATGAAGGCCAGTCCACCTCCGCCTCCGAGGAGCGAGTTTCCCGGTGTGTTGAGCGCGACTGCAAGCAAAAGGTGCCTGTAGTGGATCAATCTTTGGCCCAAGTTCGACGGGATTATCGCGGAGAGAATTTCGATGCGGTCGTCCGGCGCGGTGGCGTCAATTTCGGCGGCGAAGTCCGCCGCCTTTGACAGTCCAAGCCAGTCCAGCAGACGTGTAAGGACAGTTGCGGGAATCAGTCTCGCGATGCCGAACGACAGGATCAACGCACCGACCATTCCAAGGTAAACGAGCGGAGCAACCCGCCCGCCAAACAGCAGGAGCAGCGCGAAGCCGATCTCCGCCCCTGGAACAAAGGGGATGGCGGCGAGAACGACGAAGGCGACGAAAGCCGTCATCACAATCCGATGGATCATCGGCTCATTCATCGGGCGCATCTCTGGCACAGTAAGGTCTTTCAACAGATCGCCCAGCAACCACCCTCCCAGAAGGAGCAGGCCATAAAGGGCGATCGCTCTTCGCCTTGCCCAAAAGCCTCTCAAAATCGCGCGCACATTGGGTTGCCGTCTGGGTCCATCAACTGCATTTTCTGACGCATGCCTGATAGCGAAGCTATTTCGAAGCCTGACGTTTGCTCTCCCACGAAGACGATCTCGCGCCTGGACGTCCAGTACCATCGGTGGCGTTCCCAAGTGATCAAAACGCGGATTGATCCGTCGTCCCTCACCAGCCCATCGTAGTCGAAGCGGCCACGACTGTCGCTTTCTAGGGTGCCGGTGAAGCGCACGCCATCGGCAGTCTGTTCCGTAACGTAGGGACCCGGCACGAAGCCGCAGCGCGTGCAGATATCGGACCAGAAATAGCCGTCGTCGAAGAAGAGGCTGTCTTCGAGGTCGGGGTCTTCGATCGGCCCGATCATCCCTGAAAAGGAACGACCATCAAGGATGCCCTCTGCACTCCCCTCGGCTGTCACGGCAAGCGTGACGAGTAGCGCTGCGGTCAGAGAGATGACAATCCTTCTGAACAATTTCCACACCCCCTTCAGCCTTCAGGCTAAGCGGCAATTCTCTTTCACGCAATTCATGCAGAGATTTGATCTCTGGATCACGTCCGCTGCAGGCTTGAAGCCGACGACGACAGCACCAGAAATCTAGCAACCCGAGCGTGTAGCGCTATCCGAGTGAAGTACCAAAAGCGGTCGTTTGTGACCGCTAACGGACATTCAATCTAAGGGCGAGCGATTGCCGTTGCTTCGATGGAAAGAAGAAGCCCCATTGGCAAGTCGACGATTGGGGTCGACCGTGCGGGGGCATCTTTTTGGAAGTACTCGGCGAACATGTCGTTCAGCGCCGCGCGCTCATTGGCATCGCCGAGCCAAGTGATCACTTTCACAACGTCGCCCATCGAAGCACCCGAGCATTCCAGACAGGTCTTGAGGTTCTCGAAGGCTTGCTTGGCCTGGCTTTCAAAATCTTCGCCAGCCTTTTGCCCCGTTTGAGGAACGATGCCCGCTTGACCGGAAACGAACAAAAAGTCGCCTGCCCTGACCACGGTTGAATACGCACCGTAGGGTGCTGGCATATCAGGATGTTCAACGATGCTTTTTTCCAATGCAGGTTCCTCCACAAGGTAGATGTACGACCAGCCTAGTGCGTGCACCTGTGACCGATCAACAAGAGGGTTCTTCTCAAGGATGGTTCGGTGCCCGAGGGATCACAGAACCATTAGAACAGAATACAACCCATTGGGGTGCTTCTAGATTGCTGACGTGACAAAAACGGTCTTTTTTGCCACTGCTCACTGCTTGACCAAGACAATTGAAAATATCGTGCCACAAACCCTTGGCATAACTCACTTTGGTTTTGTCACGTTTTTGGCAGTCGGTTGAACACCGGACGTTCGCGGTGTGACTGGTCGCCTCACCCCGGCAGGGGCGCGGCGGGCAGGCCGCCCAGGATCATCACGCGCAATTCGCGTTCCAGCTTGCGGCGCATCGCATCCTCGAATTGCTGGTGGTTCAGCGCGTATTCGACGAAGGCGCCCGGCCCCTGGATGATCTCGGCCTCGTAATATTCGCGAATCTCGCGGCTGGCGCCGCCGATGGCGAGGCCATTCACCGTCACCGCGTCCAGCTCGAAATGGAGATAGGCGAGGTCGGGGGTGAAGCCGTCATTATTCTGCCCGTCGCCCGCGATATCGAGGGTCTGAAACAGGCAGGGCGGCGCGGTCTCGAACATCTCGGAGGCATAGGCCAGCGCATAGCCGATCGCGGTCGGAAACTCGCCGGTCGAGCGTGGCGTGGTCTGCAACTCGTCGATCACGAGGGCCAGTTCGGCCTCGGTCCGGATCAGCCGCCAGGGCGAGATCACCTGCTGCTGGAACCGGCCCGACCATTCGTAGATGCCAAGCGCGACGGGGCCGGGACCGGCGAAGAGCGGCTCCTGCACCTCGGGGGCAAGCAGCGCCGCGATCAGCCCGTCGCGCTGAAGCTGGTGTTCGGCCTCATCGACCGAGGCCGAGACATCGAGGCCAAGCAGGAGCGCCAGCCGGCACTGCTGCTCCTGCGCCTGCACGGGGGCCGCCAGCAGGACAAGGCATATGAGCGCCCGGATCACCAATGGCCGGTATTTTCCATGCTGGCCCAGGGCTCGCACGGGTCCAGCGCGTCCCCCGCCTGCAAGAGCTCGATCGAGATATTGTCGGGGCTGCGCACAAAGGCCATGTGGCCGTCGCGGGGCGGGCGGTTGATGGTGACGCCCGCCTCCATCAGGGTCTGGCACATCTCGTAGATGTTATCGACGCGGTAGGCGAGGTGGCCGAAATGGCGGCTGTCATCGGGCAGGGCGTCATCGCCATCCCAGTTCCAGGTCAGTTCGACGGGGCATTCGGGCTGGTTCGGCGGGGCCATGAAGACCAGGGTAAAGCGGCCCTTCTCGTTCTCTGTCCGCTTGGTCTCCTTCAATCCCAGAAGCTGGTAGAACGCCATCGACGCTTCGAGATCCAGAACCCGGACCATGGTGTGAAGATACTTGATAGACATGAAACGCGCCCTTTCTGAACGATACGGTTTGAGGGAATGGTAGCGCGTCGGGAACCGCTTGGCACCCCGGTCGGAGGATAAACTTCGCGTGCGGGGCGGCGGCGGCGGAGCATGGCCTGTCCCCCTTGATCTTGCGGCCCACGGGTGGGCTGATGCAATATGTTGAGGCAGGCGATTCCCCCGACGCGGGCAAGGCCGGGGGCGAAGGGGACAGCAGACGATGCGACAGTATCACGACGCACTGAGAACGGTGCTTGAAAAGGGCGAGACCGGCACGGATCGAACGGGGACCGGCACGACCTCGTATTTCGGGCTGCAATGCCGCTATCCGCTGGCCGACGGTTTTCCGCTGGTGACGACCAAGAAACTGCACCTGCGGTCCATCATCCATGAGCTTCTGTGGTTCCTCTCGGGCGATACCAATATCGTCTATCTGAAGGAGAACGGCGTTTCGATCTGGGATGAATGGGCCGATGAGAATGGCGATCTGGGGCCGGTCTATGGCCACCAGTGGCGGCATTTTCCAAAGGTGGAGAACGGTGTCATCGGCGAGGTCGACCAGATCGCGGGGCTGATCGAGGCCATTCGCGCCACGCCCGACAGCCGCCGGTTGATCGTCTCGGCCTGGAACCCCGGCGAGGTCGATAAGATGGCGCTGCCGCCCTGTCACACGATGTGGCAGGTGCGCATCATCGGCGGCAAGATGCACTTGCAGCTTTACCAGCGCAGCGCCGACATGTTCCTGGGCGTGCCGTTCAACATCGCCTCCTATGCGCTGCTACTGGCGATGCTGGCGCATGTGACGGGCTATGAGGCGGGCGATTTCATCCATTCCATCGGCGACGCGCATATCTATTCCAACCATATGGAGCAGGTGGCGACGCAACTGGCGCGCCGCCCGAAGTCCTTGCCGAGATTGCGGATTTGCCGGGATGTAGGCTCGATCTTCGACTTTCGCTACGAGGATTTCGCCTTTGACGGCTACGACCCGGACCCGGCGATCCGCGCGCCGGTGGCGGTCTGATGCTGAGCCTCATTGTCGCGCGGGACCGGGACGGGGCCATCGGGCGGGACGGGGACATCCCCTGGTCGATCCCCGCCGATCTGAAATTCTTCCAGCGCGAAACGCTTGGCGGAGCGGTGATCATGGGCCGCCGGACATGGGAAAGCCTGCCGGTGAAACCGCTTCCGCGGCGGATGAATATCGTGGTGTCGCGCGATACCTCGCTGACCGAGCATGTCTGCGGAACGGTCGAGGCGGCGGTGGAGATGGCCCGCGCGGGCGGCCATGCGCGCATCTACGGGATGGGCGGCGAGAGGATCTATGCCGCGCTGCTGCCGCTGGCGGATCGCTTGTTGGTGACAGAGGTGGACATCACGGTGACGGGCGCGGACGCGCATTTCCCGGCCTTCGAGGAAGCGGACTGGCGGGAGCTGGGTCGGCTGAAGTTGGAGAGCGGCGGGCCGGGCGCGGTGATGCGGGAGTTGGTGCGGGCGGCGGGGTGACCCCGCCCTGCGCGTGACCTCACGCACGGTAGCGGACCAAGAGGCCGATTAGGCCGAACGCCGGTTCCATGCTAGGCTGACCCTTCGCCGGGTGCATTTTGCCCCGGCATATTTTCAAGGGGAAGTTTGATGAATGACTTGATGACACTGGCCGCGGCCGGTCTCTTGGTGATGACGGTATCCGCGCAGGCGCAGACCACTTCCGTCGGGCACGGTGTGTCCGAGAGCGAGGTTGTCCCGATCAGCGAGAGCCTCATCCTGATCAACGCACGGACGATGTATACCGACATCGTGTCCGACGACATGGACAACCCGTTGCTGAATGCGACCGGCCCCTGCACCGGGACGATCCTGATCAATGCGGGTGTCGTATCGGGCGGCGGCTATTGTCATTACACCGATGCCTCGGGCGATCAGGCCGTGGTCAGGTGGGACGCCGAGGGAATGAGCGCCGAGGGGCGCACCCTGGGAAGCTGGAGCGTCGTTGGCGGGACCGGCTCGTGGATGACGCGCACGGGCGGCGGCGGTTTCGATGCCGGGACCGGTGCGGACGGTGCCTATACCAACAATATCTCGGGCGGTTTCACGATGAACTGAGCCCGATGGGTCGGCAGGCCGGGCACGGCCTGTGGCCCCGAACGCAAGGCCCGGGATCCCCCGATTCGCAAGAGGCGGGGGATTTCGCGTCTCGGTTGGTCTTGGCGGCGATGGCGGGTTGAAACCCCGGCCTTCAGCGGGTCAGATGGGGGGCAACGCGAGGAGACCAACATGCACCTCTACGGGCTGAAAAACTGCGATACCTGCCGCAAGGCGATGAAGGCGCTTGAAAGCGCGGGGCATACGGTGCGGTTTCAGGATATTCGGGCCGAACCTCTGGAGCGCGAGACGCTTGCGGCGTTTCACGCGGCGTTCGGCGCGGCGTTGCTGAACACGCGGTCAACCACCTGGCGCGGGCTGTCCGAGGCGGAGCGGGGCCGCGATCCGCTCGATCTGATGGAGGACCACCCGGCGCTGATGAAGCGCCCGGTGATCCGGGACGATACCGGCGCGCTGCATCTGGGGTGGGGCAGGCCGGTTCAGGCGAAGCTGGTCTGAGGCTGCAACCGCGACCGCAGAAGCGCGTCGACCGAGAGCGGCCCGCCCCCCCGGACCACGAGGTAGAGCAGCAGGAAGACCCAGAAGGCGCGCTGGTCGAGGATCAGCCCGTCCGAGGCAGCGTCGAACCAGCTGCCGCGATCCTCTGCGCTTACGCCATGGCCGAAGATATCGACCCAGGATTGCGCCACGACAAAGCCGATCATGCCAAGCGCGCCGAGGCGGGTGAGAAGCCCGACCACCACCAGCAGCGGCAGGATGAACTCGCCCCAGGTGGCAAAGAGCACCACGATCCGCCAGAACCCGCCCAACTGGCTGGCGTCATAGCTCACGGCCTCGGACATGCGGGGCAGGATCTGGGCATAGGCGTTGAAATTGGGCTGGAAGATACCGGTGAGCCCCACGCCAATCTTGGTCAGGCCGGAATTCCAGTAATAGAGCAGCAGGGTGCCGGCAAAGACCAGCCGCGCCAGCGTCGGCATGAGGATGGGGGCGATACGGGCCTCAAGCGTGCCGAAGAGGCGATCATAGAGCGAGATGAGGGCGGTCATGGTCAGGGCCTTTCGGAGAGGGTCAGCGCGGCAGAGCCGAGGAAGAGGGTCATGAGCGCGGCGATGTCGGCGCGGGGGGCGGCGGCAAGCGTCGCCTCCAGCGCGGCACCGAGCGTTGTGGTGCCGTCGAGCGCCCGGGCCAGCTCCAGCCCGCCTTGCGGCAGCAGGTGCGGGGCGGGGTCGAACTGGGGCCGGGTGATCATGACCGCCTCGGCCCCGGCTTGCGGCTTGGGGGCGCCGGGTTCGGTGTTGTAGCGCCAGATCGACAGCACCGGGTGGGCGGAGGAGAGCAGCACCGTGGCGGGGGCAAGGCGCGGGCTAAGGGCCATCAGCGCCTCGGGGTCGCGGCCCTCGGGTGTCAGCGGCGCGGCGTCGGCGGCGTGGTATGAGCGGCGGATGCCAAGCTCCAGCCGGGCAATATCGGCGAGATAGGGATAGGCGGCGAGCGGCGCGAAACCGTCGAGAAAGCCTGGCATTTCCGCGCCATATTGCGACAGGGCGCGGCTTGTGGGCGGGTGGGCGCGCAGGTGGATCAGGGCAAGCTGGCGGAACGTGGCCTGACCCAGAAGCTTGACCAGCACCGGAAACCCGGTCTCAAGCGCGTCGGCCAGCGAGGCGGTGACGTTGTTGCGATAGACGTCGAAACGCCTGCCCGCCGGACGGCCCGCCGGATCGGTCAGGCCCTCGGGCGGCGCGGCGTCGGGGGTCAACAGGGCGGTTGTGAACTCATGCGCGTCCATCGGTTCAGGCCGGGACAAGATGCGCGTCGGCGCGGGCGGCCTCGGCGCGAAGGGTGGCAAAATCGGGCACGTTGTTGTCCCATTCGATGAGCGTCGGCTTCGGCCCCCCGCGCGCGATGGTGTGGGCGTAGAGGCTCCAGACCGGATCGACCACCTCGGAGCCATGCGCGTCGATCAGCAAGGGCGCGCCATGCTCATCCTCATCCTCGTCATGGCCGCCCAGATGGATCTCGCCGACCGCGTCCAGCGGGAAGGCGTCGATATAGGAGACCGGGTCGGTCTGCTGGTTCACGGCGGAGACGAAGACATTGTTGACGTCGAGCAGCAGGCCACAGCCCGAACGGCGCGCGATCTCGGCCAGGAAATCGACCTCCTGCATCGTGGTCTCCTCGAAGGCGAGGTAGGTGGAGGGGTTTTCCAGGAGCAATCGGCGGCCAAGCGCGTCTTGCACCTGGTCGATATGGGTGACGACACGGGCCAGCGTTTCGTCGGTATAGGGCAGGGGCAACAGGTCGTTGAAATAGGCCCCGCCATGCGTGGACCAGGCCAGATGTTCCGAGAAACTGGCGGGGTTCAGCCAGTCGCAGAGATGCTTGAGCCGGGCGATATGGTCGGCGTCCAACGCGGTCTCGCCGCCGATGGAAAGGCCGACGCCATGGACGGAAATGGGGAAGTGTTCCGAGAGGGCGCGCAGTTGCGCCAGCGGCCTGCCACCATCGCCCATGTAGTTTTCCGCGTGGATTTCCAGCCACTTGACCGGTCCGGGATCGGCGCGCAGATCGGCGAAATGCGGTGCCTTGTAGCCGATGCCGGCGGCATGGGGCAGGGTTCTGGGGCCGGTGTCATACATGATTGCGGTCATCCTCGGGCAGTGGGTCGGGGACGTCTCGGGCAGGGGTGGGGCGCGCGGATCAGGGCCGCGCGCCCCTGGTGGTCGCCTTACATCATCGTGTCGCGATATTGCGCCAGGACCTCGTCGGTCAGACCCTCGGGCAGGTCGCGCGCCAGACCCATGTAGCCGTCCGCCTCAAGCGAGGCTTCGGATTCGCCCATCCGGTCGCCCGGCAGCTCGATCTCGGCGCAGGTGCCGGCGGGAACCAGCATCCAGGCGTTGCCCTGGTAGTCGATCGTCGAGGTGCCCGCGCAGGTGGTGCCGGGACCGGCGGCGCAGCCGTTTTCACCGGCGAGCGACACGCCATAGCATTTCTCCATTTCCTGCGCCGATGCGCCGGTGGCCCCGATGGACCCGATGGCGGTTGCGACGGCGCCGAGAATGGCGAGGGATTTGAGTTGAGTCGACATGTGGAAAGCTCCCGTAAGATTGTTGTTCTGGTGTCCCGGCCCGGTCATCGGACCTGACGGGGATAGACGTAACGGGCCAATGCGATCACTGGCCAATCACACCCCTGTCAAGCACGTGGGCGTGACCAGACGTCAGCGGCGAGTGAGGCGGGGTGGCGTTGGGAGCGCCTCTATTTTTCATTCAAGAACAGATTGTTATGCTGATCTAGGGCGTCTTGCGCCCGGAGCCTTCCGTAACGGCACTTCGCGTTTTGCGGGAAAATGTTTCAGCCCTCTCGCCCCGGTTCGCCTTGGAATGGGCGCGCCGCCCGCCTATCTGGACCCAAGGCGACACCGGTATTGGCAGGAGACCACCCATGCGCAACGCGGCCCTCACCCTGGGCATCATCGGCGGCATTCTTGGAATGATCGTGGGATTTTTCGGCTATGGCTATGTCGCCTTCATCGACTATTTCGGCGAGGTGCCGGATGTCGCGCGCCAGGTCGAGAACCCCGACCTGATCCGCGCGGTCAGCATCGTGTCTCCGGTGCTGGCGCTGGCAGGCGGGGCGATGGCACGGGCGCGGGCGCTTTGGGCCGGCATCCTGTTGCTGATCTCGACCGCGGGGATGTATTACGCCTTCGGCTTCGGCGTCTTCACGATGTTTCCCTTGGCGCTGACCGGTCTGGCCGGGATCCTGGCCCTCGCGGCGGGCCGCCCGGATGAGGAAGTGAGCCATTTCTGACGGATGTGTCAGGTTTACCTGACAGACCTGTCAGCTTTTCTTGCGGGAGGCCGTCTTGGCGACACCGAAATTCCTGATGGCGGGCGCGCTGGCGCTGACGCTGCTTGCCGACCCGCTTGCGGCGCAGGAGGAGGTGCCGCTGGCCGACCGCTTTCACCCGACAGCGACCCATAGCGTGAATGAGCTGCGCCCGATCTGGAGCGCGCAGGGGATCCGCGCCTATGACCGCGCCATGGCCCGGTTTCCCGACCTTGCCGCCTGCCTGCGCGCGGACGATCCGGGGGCGGCCCCCGTTTTCAACTGGCGCGCGATGCGCAGCGAGGAGGCGGTCGAACTCTGCCTGTTCCTGAAAGCCGAGACGTTGGACGGTCCCGAGGCGCTGGTGACCTGGCTGGAAGGGCAGGGGTTCCGGGCGCAGGTGCTGAGCAACGTCTTTCCTGCTGGCACCCGGTTGGTGGATGCCGGTTTCGCGGGCGATCATGCCGACGCGCCAGTGTTTCGAGGCTGGAACTTCCTGTTCGCGCGCTGGTTCGCCGATGGCTTTTCCGTCGGTATCCGCTTCGATGCCGCCGACAGGCCGGTCTCGGTCAATCTGACGTTCAACTATCTCTAGGCGCTGCCCGGTCAAACCGCGCCCTGCGCCACATTGGTGCCACAAAACCATGGCTAATTCGGTGAAAAATAACCGAATAACGAGGCAGCGATGCGGATCACCGCGATTACCCCGATGCGAAACGAGGGCCCCTATATTGTCGAGTGGCTGGCCCATAACCTGCGCCTTGGGGTCAATGATTTTCTTGTTTTTTCAAACGATTGCAGTGACGGCACCGATCTGATCCTGGAACGTCTGGACGAATTGGGGCTGATCCGACACATGCCGAACCCCTCCACGCTTCTGAAAAACCCGCGCCACCACATCCAGTTGATCAAGTATATCAACAAGATGCCGCGCCTGCGGCGGTCGGACTGGGTGATCAACCTGGATGCGGATGAATTCATCTCGGTCAATACCGGCAAGGGGCGGCTGGAAGACCTGTTCAATGCCGTGCCCGAGGCCGATGCGGTCTCGCTCTCGCTGCTCAATTACGGCTGCAACGGGTTCCTGCATATCGCCGAGAACAACGCGCTCCAGACCGAAGCCTTCACCCGCTGCAACCCCAGGGGCGAGGGCTTTGCCGCAATCAAGAGCTTCATGCGCGGCGCCTCGCCCTGCCGGACCTTCGCCAATAACGCGCCCATCTATGATGCGAAGAACCGGCCCGATGTGGCCTGGGTCAATGGTGACGGGGCGCTGATCGACGCGGGCCGGGACGCCAAGGCCGTGAAGGGACTGCCGCCTGAGCAGTCAGGCCATGCGCTTGCCCATATCAACCATTACTCGGTGCGCTCGATGCAGGGGTTCCTGATCAAGCGCGACCGGGGCAGCGCCAATCCCATCGCGGGGGCCGAGACCTCGGACCTGCGCTGGAAGGATGCGCGGCGCTACTGGACCAAGCATGATCGCAATGACGTGGAGGACCGCTGCCTGGCCGATCGCGCCACGCAATTGCGCGCGGGCGTCGAGGAATTGCTGCGCGATACGGAATTGCGCGCCCTGCACGACAAATCGCTGGCTTGGCACCGCAAACGGGCGCGCAAGCTGCGCAAGAATCCCGACTATGCGGACCTCCTGAAGACCATCCGCCGCCTGCACCGCCAGAGCAAACCCGCCGAGCCGCAACCGGAGCTGCAACTGGCCGGGTAGGGGTCAGCGCAGGTCCGGGGCCACGGCCTCGGCGGCCAGATCGGCGGTGACGCTCTCCAGCGAGACCACCTGCGTCTGCTTCTCGCCCAACCGGCGCAGGGTGACCGTGCGGTCCTCGACCTCCTTGCGGCCGATGGCCAGGATCACCGGAACCTTGCCGACGGAATGCTCGCGCACCTTGTAGTTGATCTTTTCATTGCGGGTGTCGGCCTCGGCCCGCACGCCCGCCTTGGTCAGCGCGGCGACCACCTCGGCCACATACTCATCCGCCTCCGACACGATCGAGGCCACGACAACCTGCCGCGGCGCCAGCCAGAAGGGCAGTTTCCCGGCCCAGTTCTCGATCAGGATGCCGATGAACCGCTCGAAGCTGCCCAGACAGGCGCGGTGCAGCATGTAGGGCCGGTGCTTGGCCCCGTCCTCGCCGATATAGACCGCGCCGAGGCGCTCGGGCAGGTTCGGATCGACCTGGAACGTGCCGCATTGCCAGACCCGGCCGATGGCGTCGGTCAGCTTGAAATCCAGCTTGGGGCCGTAAAACGCGCCCTCGCCAGGGTCGAGCGTATAATCATGCCCGGTCTTCTTGATCGCGTTTTCCAGCGCGTTTTCAACGTGATCCCAGGATTCCTCCGACCCGACCCGCTTTTCGGGCCGGGTGGCGAACATGATCTCGAATTCTTCAAAGCCAAGATCGCGGTAAACCGAGGACAGAAACTCGATGAAGCGGGCGCATTCGGCCTCGATCTGCTCTTCGGTGCAGAAGATATGCGCGTCATCTTGCGTAAAGCCGCGCACCCGCATGATGCCATGCAGCGCGCCGGAGGGCTCATAGCGGTTGCACGAGCCAAATTCGGCCATGCGCAAGGGCAGTTCGCGATAGCTCTTCAGCCCCTGATTATAGACCTGCACATGGCAGGGGCAGTTCATCGGCTTGAGCGCGTTGATGGATTTTTCGCGCGCGTGCTCCTCGTCCACTTCGACGATGAACATATGCTCCTGATACTTGTCCCAGTGGCCCGAGGCCTCCCACAGCTTGCGGTCGACGACCTGCGGCGTGTTGACCTCGACATAACCGCCCGCGCGCTGCTTGCGGCGCATGTAATTCTGCAACTCGGTGTAGATGGTCCAGCCATCGGGATGCCAGAAGATCTGCCCCGGGGCCTCCTCCTGCATGTGAAAGAGGTTCATCTCGCGGCCCAGTTTGCGGTGGTCGCGCTTGGCGGCCTCCTCCAGCATGGACAGATGCGCCTTGAGGTCCGCCTTGGTCTTGAAGGCGACGCCGTAGATGCGTTGCAGCATGGCGCGGTCGCTGTCGCCACGCCAATAGGCGCCCGCGACGTTCATCAGCTTGAAGGCATCGGCGGGCACCTGGCCGGTATGCTGGAAATGCGGGCCCCGGCAGAGATCCTGCCATCCCCCGTGCCAATACATGCGCAGCGGCTCATCGCCCGGAATGGCCTCGATCAGCTCGACCTTGTAAGGCTCGCCGCTGTCCTCATAGTGCCTGATCGCGCGGTCGCGCTCCCAGACCTCGGTGCGCACGGGGTCGCGGGCATTGATGATCTCGCGCATCTTCTTCTCGATACGTCCGAGGTCTTCGGGGGTGAACGGCTCCTCCCGGTCGAAATCGTAATAGAAACCGTTCTCGATCACCGGGCCGATGGTCACTTTCACATCCGGCCAGATCTCCTGCACCGCGCGGGCCATGATATGGGCGCAGTCATGGCGGATCAGTTCCAGCGCGGGCGCGTCATCGGCCAGCGTGTGAATGGCGATCCGCGCATCCGTCCCGATGGGCCATTGCAGGTCCCAATGGGCGCCGTTCACGCGCGCCGAGATGGCCTTCTTGCGCAAGGAGGTGGAAATCCCCTCGGCCACCTCTGCGGGCGTGACGCCTGCCGGAAAGTCACGGGAATTGCCATCGGGGAAAGTCAGGGAAATCTGGGCCATCGGCCATGCTCCTCATCGGTTTGGCGCCTACGAAACGCCCGGTTGCGGGTGTATGAGGGGCCTAAATGGCCGCAGATCAAATCGCCGTCAACCCCGCGCCGGCCCTGCCCATCTTCTTGGTTCAAATACTCCCGCGGAGACGTCCGTCTCCGCCCCCGGTCGGATTGCCACGCAATTCGACCCCTTACTGCCCCGGCGTTGGCCTTGCGTGAGCCCGCTTCTCCGGCCACAACCTCGGCCAGGGACCAGCAGGAGGACCAGATGCAGCCGGACACGCTCAAGACCGATCAGAACCGCACCCTTGCCTATCACAAGACCGACGGCGCGGGGCCGGGCGTGGTCTTCCTCGGCGGGCTGAAATCCGACATGGAGGGGACCAAGGCGCTGCACCTGGAGGCCTGGGCCAGGCGCGAGGGCCGCGCCTTCCTGCGCTTCGACTATTCCGGCCATGGGCAGAGCTCGGGGGCGTTCACCGAGGGTTGCATCGGCGATTGGGCCGAGGATGCGCGTGCGGCGATCACGGCCCTGACGGAAGGGCCTCAGGTGCTGGTCGGTTCTTCCATGGGCGGCTGGATCGCCTGCCTGGTCGCGCGCGCATGCCCTGGCCGGGTCGCGGGGTTCGTCGGCATCGCCGCCGCCCCCGACTTTACCGAGGACAGCATGTGGGCCGGCTTCTCCGAAGCCGAAAAGGCCCGCATGATGGAGGAGGGTCAGCTCGCCTTGCCCTCGGATTATGGCGATCCCTACATCATCACCCGCCGCATGATCGAGGATGGGCGCAACCAGCTTGTCCTGCGATCCCCCTTGCGCATCGACGCGCCGGTGCGCCTCTTGCAGGGCACGGCGGATGCGGATGTCGAGATGTCGGTGGCGCTGCGGCTGCTGGCGCATCTGGAGGGGCCGGATATCGTGCTGGAACTGGTCAAGGGGGCCGATCACCGCTTCTCAGACGATGCTTGCCTGTCGCGCATCGTGGCCGCCGTCGAGGATGTTCTGGCCCATGCGTAGGCTCGGCAAAACCCTGGGCCGCCTGGCCCTCCTGCTCATCGTCGCGGGCGCGGCCTTCTGGTTTCTCGCCCCCCGCGAAGCAGCCATCCGTGGCGCCCCTTTCGCGGGCGATCTGAGCGACCCGGCGGGATACCTCGCCACCCGCGAGGCCGCCATTTCCGGCATCACGCCCGGAACGCAGGCGCGCATCGTCTGGGCCGGGCAGGCCGGGGCCACGACGCCGCTCTCCATCCTCTACCTGCACGGGTTTTCGGCGACCTCCGAGGAAATCCGACCCGTCCCCGACAATCTTGCCACCGCCCTCGACGCCAACCTCGTCTTCGCCCGCCTGCGCGGGCATGGCCGCAACGGGGCGGCGCTGGCGCGGGCACGGGCGGGCGACTGGATCGACGACACCGCCGAGGCGCTGGCCGTTGCGCGGGCCGTCGGCGATCGCGTGCTGATCCTCTCGACCTCGACCGGCGGCACCCTCTCGGTCATCGCGGCCACCGAACCCGACATGGCCCGGGATGTCCTGGGTCTTGCGATGGTCTCGCCGAATTTCGCCCTGGTGAACCCGGCGGCGGCCCTGCTGGAATTTCCGCTCGCCCGCCACTGGGTGCCGTGGCTTGTCGGGGCGGAGCGCAGTTTCGAGCCGCAGAACGAGGACCATGCCACCTATTGGACCACGCGCTATCCCTCATCCGCCGGGGTCACGCTTGGCACGCTGATGGCCGAGGCAAATGCCCGCGACTATTCCGGCGCCGATCTGCCCGCGCTCTTCCTCTTCTCCGATGCCGACCGGGTCGTTTCGGCCCCCGCCACGCGCACCTTCGCCCAAGGATGGCGCGGGCCGGTCACGCTGGTCCCCCTGGACCTGCCCGACGCGGGCGCGGACCCCTTCGCCCATGTCATCGCGGGCGACATCCTCAGCCCCGCCATGACCGAACGGGTGACGGATGAGATCGTGACCTGGGCGCGGGGATTGCAGGACTGACCGAGCGGGACAAGAGACGCCCAAACTCGCCGTCGCGCAACATATCTGTTGCGGCATCGGCCCCGTCTCTGCAACTCTGGCCTCAGGCATTTTCCAAGCGGAGAGTTTCGTCATGGGCGTTTTCAAGGCAGGGCTGGTCGCGCTGGCATCGCTGGTGCTGGCGGGTGCGGCTTCCGCGCAGGGCTGGACCGTGCGGACCGATTTCACCGAGGGCTGGTTCTTCGCGGGCGCAGGCATCGAGGGCGGGCCGATCAGCTTCAACTGCGCCGATCACTATCCCGGCGCGGACTGGTCCTATGGCGAGGGCGGGGGGCCGTATGATCCTTACATCATCCAGATTTCGATGAACCAGACCATCGGCGTGCCGGGCGAGGCAAACTGGGCCAATAACGCCCCGCGCAACGACGTGATCTTCGTCATCGGCAATACCGGCTATCAGCTGCCGGATGTGCGCTGGAACGAGATGGTGGGCGAATGGTCCACGCAGATCTCGATCGGCGACCCGCTGATCACGGCGCTTCTGGCGGGCGGCGAGGCGCAGCTTTGGGCCGAGGGCGCGCTGGTCGGCGACCTGCCCGCTGCGGGGCTGTCCAGCTCGGTGGCGGGCGCGATCAATTTCTGCGACAGCCACTGGATCGCCTCGGGCGCGCCCTTGCCGACGCACGCCGCGATCACCATGCAGACCCTGCGCGACAGGCCATCTTCGGGGGCCACCAACATGGAACAGGCGATGCTGGACTATGTCACCGGCATCTGTTCCGGCGCGGCGCAGGTGCGCGCCGATGCCATCGGGCGCAGCGATTTCGACGGTGACGGGGTCGAGGATGTGATGGTGCATTGGTCGGGCGTCTCGTGCCAGCAAGGCGATCTTGCCAATCTGCGCGGCGGCGGCAATTGCGGGGCGTCCAACTGCCTGACCTCGGTTTTCGTCTCCTCCGCGATCGGGGCGGGCAACGGACCATATGAGGTGCTTGCACTCAGCGCGCGGGTCGCCAGCGAGAGTGACAGCGACATCTTGCTTGGCGTGGATCCGGCCACCTGCTCCGTGCTTGGCCTGCAACCGGCCTGCATCGCGCGGCAGCGGTGGGACGGGGCGCAATTCGTGACCGTCGCGCGGTAAACCGGCCCGCGCGGCGCGTTTCGCATTGACCCCGCCCCCGCGGCTGGCGCACACCCGTCCGGCAACCTGTGAGCTGTGAGGCGTATCAAATTGGACCCATTGGTTTTTCTGCCGGGCATGATGTGCGATGCGCGTCTGTTCGCGCCCCAGATCGAGGCGCTGTCGCGCGAGCGCGCGGTGCAGGTCGCATGCCTGGCCGGGCATGACAGCGTGCGCGCCATGGCCGAGGCGGTGCTGGAGGCCGCGCCGGAACGCTTCGCGCTGGCGGGTCTTTCGCTTGGCGGCATCGTGGCGATGGAGGTCATCCGCAAGGCGCCGGCCCGCGTCACCCGTCTGGCGCTGATGGCGACCGACCCGCTGACCGACACGCCCGACATGGCGGCAGGCCGCGAGGTGCTGATCGCGCGGGCCAGGGGCGGACGGCTGGAGGAGGTGCTGCGTGAGTTCCTGCCCGCACAGACCCTCGCCCCAGGTCCGGGGCGCGCCGGCATTCAGGACGGGTTTGTGCGCATGGGGCTGGAGGCCGGGGCCGAGCAGTTCGGCGACCAGATGCGCGCGTTGCAACGCCGCCCCGATCAGCAGGGCACGCTGCGCCGGGTGCAGGTGCCGACGCTGGTGATGGGCGGCGCGCATGACCGGATGTGCCCGCCGCGACGGCATGAATTCATGGCCCAGTTGATCCCCGGCGCGCGGCTGGAGATCCTTGAAGATGCAGGGCATTTGCTGACGCAGGAGGCACCCGGCGCGAGCCTTGAGGCGTTCAGAGTGTGGCTGTCCGCCTAGGGGCAAGCTCGGGCTCGGCGACCGGCGCGCCGGTCTCGTCGAAGAACGGTGTCTGACGCCAGCGCCCGCCAAGGCGCGCGGCCAGGGCGCGGCGGTAGAAGCGCCAGATCATGCGCGCCAGCCCGATATGCCTTGGCTTGGTGTCCATGAACCCTTCGGCCAGGACAGGCCCGAGCGGCGCGATCTCGGACAGGCAGGATGTCTGCACGCCGACAAAGGCGGGTTTCGGGCCCCGCGCGGTGTTGAACATCGGCGTGCCGCAGCATTTGGCATACCAGCGGTAGAGGCCCTTGGGCGACAGTTTCATGACGCCCAGATGCTCGGCCCCTTGTGCGATCGCGATCCTGTCGGGGGTGGTCTGGAAGATGCCGACCCCCTCTGCCCGCGTGCCGGGGATGCCATAGAGGTCCAGCGCGCGGCGGCAGCTTGCACAATGGCACAGCGCATGGGTGCCTTCATCGGGATCGACGGATTTCAGCGTGCCCGTCAACGCGCCGCAGCGGCAGGAAAACCCGATATCCGTGCCGCCGCGCGCCATGGCCCGGCCTACTCGGCGGCGACGCCCGAGGTCACCGGCGTTTTCGGCACGTCGCAATTCGCGTCGATGAAATCCAGCACCAGGGGCCGGATCTTGTTGCGCCAGCTTTTGCCCGCGAAGATCCCGTAATGGCCCGCATCGGGTTCCAGGTAGCTGGCCTTCTTGGACTCGGGCAAGCCGGTGCATAGCCGCAGCGCGGCGACGCATTGACCGGGGGCCGAGATATCGTCCTTGCCGCCCTCGACGGTCTTGACCGCCACGGTGGTGATCTTGCCGATATCGACCTGTTTGCCCGCCACGGTAAAGCGGTTCTCGGCAATCTCCAGCCCCTTGAAGATGCGTTCGACGGTGGAGAGGTAGAACTCCGCCGTCATGTCCATCACGGCCAAATACTCGTCGTAGAACCGGTTGTGCTTGTCGTGTTCGGACGCCTCGCCCTTGGCGACGCGCATGATCTGGTCGGTGAAGGCCTTGGCATGTTTCTCGGCATTCATGGCGATGAAGCTGGAAAGCTGCTGCAGGCCCGGATAGACCATCCGCCCCGCGCCCTTGTACTTGAAGCCGACGCGTTGCAGCACGTGCTGTTCGAGCTGGCCCATGGTGACGCGGTTGCCGAAATCGGTCACATCCGTCGCCGCCGCGTCTGGGTCGATCGGGCCGCCGATCAGCGTCAGGGTGCGCGGCTGCGCGTCGGGGTCTTCCTCGGCCAGGTAGGCGGTGGCGGCCAGCGCCAGGGGCGCGGGCTGACAGACCGCGATCACATGCGTGTCGGGGCCGATTTCCTTCATGAAGTCAACGAGGTAGAGGGTATAATCCTCGACGTCGAACTTGCCGACCGAAACCGGGATGTCACGCGCATTGTGCCAATCCGTGATATAGACGTCACAATCGGGCAATAGGCTGAGGACGGTCGACCGCAGGAGGGTCGCATAATGACCGGACATCGGCGCCACCAGCAGAACCTTGCGGCCCGTGGGCTCGCGCCCCGCGACGTTGAAGCGGATCAGGTCGCCGAAGGGGCGTTTCTGCACCACCTGGATCTCGACCGAATGGTCGCGCCCGTCGGCGCCGGTCATGATCTGGATGTTCCAGTCGGGCTTGACGACCATGCGCTCGAAGCTGCGTTCCATCACCTCGCCCCAGGCGGCGGTGATCTTGATGGCCGGATTCGCGACCAGCCCAAGCTGCGGGTAGGAACACATCGCGCGGGCGGTCGCGCCGAGCCACTGGTTGGACACGCGGATCGATTCCATCATGTCGTATGTAAGTAGGTATTTCATCCCCGTGGGACTCCTGCAAAACTGTGATTTGCCCGGTCACGCTTGGCCCGGTTCAATTCGTCGCTTTGCCCCCTCACCCCGGCAAGGCTAATATGCACATGCAGCATCGAGAGGGTAAAATCAAGCCATGGCACAAGGTGACGACACGACCGAGACCGGGACGGAGGAGAATCTCGACCGGCTGAATGCCAATCTCGCCCGCATGGAGGAGCTGTCTAAACGCATGGTCGCGGCCCTTGGCCAGAAGGACCTGGCCACCGATGCCGGACTGACCGGGCCGGGACAGGACTTCTACATGAAGGCGGGCTCGGCCTATCTCAATGACATGATGACCAATCCGGGCAAGCTGATCGGCCACCAGGTGGCCTATTGGGGCCGCGCGCTGGAGCATTTCACCGAGGCGCAGAAGGCGCTGGCCGCCGGTCAGCTGGAGATCCCCGAGGATGAGGACGTGCCCGACGACCCCCGCTTTGCCAACCCGATGTGGCGCACGCATCCCTATTTCCGCCTGGTGCGCCAGCAATACGAGCTGAACGCCGATGCGATCAACATGGCCGTCAAGGATCTGGACGGGCTGGATTCGAAGGAGAAACAGCGGGTCGAATTCTTCTCGCGCCAGATCATCGACCTGTTTGCACCGACCAATTACCTGGCCACCAACCCCGACGCGCTGCAAAAGGCGGTCGAGACCGAGGGGCAGAGCCTGGTCGACGGGCTGGAGAACCTGGTGCGCGATATCGAGGCGCATCACGGTGAGCTTCTGCCGACGCTGTCGGACCCCGACGCCTTTACCGTGGGCGAAAACATCGGCGCGACGCAAGGCAAGGTGGTCTTTCGCAACCGGATGATGGAGCTGATCCAGTATGCCCCCCTGACCGAGAAGGTCCACAAGACCCCGCTGGTCATCTTCCCGCCCTGGATCAACAAGTTCTACATTCTGGACCTCAAGCCCAAGAACAGCCTGATCCGGTGGGTGCTGGAACAGGGCTATACCCTCTTCGTGGTCAGCTGGAAGAACCCGGACCCCAGCTATGCCGATGTCGGGCTGGAGGATTATGTCGAGGAAGGCTACGTGCAGGCCGTCGAGACCGCCAAGGAGATCACCGGCGAGAAACAGGTCAACGCGGTCGGCTATTGCATCGCGGGCACCACGCTGTCCGCCGCGCTGGCCTGGATGCAGAAACGCGGCGACAAGTCGATCAAGTCGGCCACCTTCTTCACCACGCTGACCGATTTCTCCGACCAGGGCGAGTTCACAGTTTTCCTGCAGGACGATTTCGTCGATGCGATCGAACGGCAGGTGACGGAAAAGGGCATCCTCAACAGCTATTTCATGTCCAAGACCATGAGCTTCCTGCGCGCCCGCGACCTGGTCTATGGCCCCGCCGTGAAAAGCTACATGATGGGCGAGGCGCCGCCCGCTTTCGATCTGCTCTACTGGAACGGCGACAGCACCAACCTGCCGGGGCGCATGGCGGTGCAATACCTGCGCGAGCTGTGCCAGAAGAACGCGCTGGCCGAGGATGGCTTCAAGATCCTGGGCGAGACGGTGCATCTGCGCGACATCAAGCTGCCCGTCATGTCGATCGGCACCAAGACCGACCATATCGCGCCCTGGCGGCAGTGTTTTGTGGGGTTCGAGAAATTCGGATCGAAGGACAAGACCTTCATCATGTCGGAATCGGGCCATATCGCGGGCATCGTCAATCCGCCCTCCAAGAAGAAATACGGCCATTTCACCAGTGGCGAGATGGGGCAGGGCCCGGATGCCTGGGAAGAGGCCGCCGAGTTCCACGAGGGATCGTGGTGGCCGCGGTGGGAAGCCTGGCTGAAAAAGCGCTCCGGCGCGCAGGTCGCGGCCCGCGTTCCCGGTGAGTCGGGCCATGAGATCCTCGGCGATGCCCCCGGAACTTATGTGTTGGAAGGGTCAACCTCCTGAATTTGAACGGTTTTGCGAAAATATGCTGCGGTGCAGAAAAATATCTTGAAATTCTGCAACGCAGCGCGCATATTCTTTGCAGACGCAGCAATGCGGACCGACACATTCATCCCCCGGCACCGGGGCGAACATCAGGAGCAAGACCATGGCCAAAGCAAAGACCACCGACTTCACCGCCTATGTCAACGAAGCAATGGCGAACTTCCCGGTCGACATGACCGCCTATAACGACGCGTTCAAGACCTCCGCCGCAATGGGCGAGAAGTTCTCGAAAGTCGCTCTGGAAGCCGCCGAGAAATCCACCGAGATCTCCTCGAAGTGGACCAAAGACACCCTCGCCAAGATGTCGGACGTGACCTCGGTCAAATCCGAGCCGACCGACTACACCAAGGCGATGACCGATTTCGCCTCCGCGCAGGCCGAAATGGCAGCTGAAAACCTCGCCTCCTTCGCCGAGATCGCGAAAAAGGTGCAGGTCGAAACCGTCGAGCTGATGATGGCCGCTGGCAAGGAAGCCTCCGAGGAAGCCTCTGCCGCCGTCAAGAAAGCAACCGCCGACGTGACGACCGCCGCCAAGAAAGCGACCGCCGCGTAAGCGACAGACAGGACGATCACGGGGCCCGGGGTTTCCTCCCGACCCTGCCCCCGTGACATCCAGAGGAACGGTCTCCCGAAAGGGGGGCCGTTCTTTTTTATGTCCGCATGGCGATTGCATTTTCAATCCAGCGGGCTAGGCTGCGAATGCTGCATTGCAGTGTAACGGATAAGGGAGAGGGGTTGCCATGAGTGACGCCAAAGCGCCGCTGCTGATCAAGCGCTATGCCAGCCGCAGGCTCTACAACACCGAGACCTCGGATTACGTGACGCTGGAGGATATCTCGGGCTTTATCCGCGACGGGCGCGAGGTGAAGATCGTCGATCTGAAATCGGGCGATGACCTGACACGGCAATACCTGCTGCAAATCGTGGCCGAACATGAAAGCCGCGGCGAAAGCGTGCTGCCGATTGCGGTGCTGACCGACCTCGTGCGCAGCTACACCACGCAGGCGCAAAGCGTGGTGCCCGAGTTCCTGGCGATGTCCTTCGACATGCTGCGCGACGGGCAGTCCAAGATGGTCGAGAACATCGCCGCGATGAACCCGATGGCGAAAATGCCGGGCTTCGAGGCGATGCGCGCGCAGCAAGAACAGTTCATCAAGGCGATGACCGGCGGCATGGGCGTGCCGCGCGATGAGGAGGGTGACGAGAGCGGCAACGCGGAGGATGAACTGGCCGAGATCAAGAAACAGCTCGCCGACCTTCAGTCGAAACTGAACAAGCTCTGATCCGGGCGGGGAGAATTCTCGAAAAATTCTCCCCTGAATTTTCGAAAATTCAGGTCCCGTATGCCTGGGTGATGCCCTTGATGTCCTCGGCAGCCTCGATCAGCGCGCCGGCGACGAAATCCAGCTCACTTCGCGTCAGCCGCGCGGGCAGCCGCACGTCGCAGGCGCGCATCAGCATGGCACGGGTCTGCGGCAGATCGGGCAGATCCTCGATGAATTGCCAGTTCCAGAAGGCGCGCGCGTTGTCGCGGCTCAACCCGAAAATCTGCACCTTGACGCCACGCGCGGCCGCC
Source organism: Alterinioella nitratireducens (assembly GCF_013155465.1). Classification (GTDB taxonomy): domain Bacteria; phylum Pseudomonadota; class Alphaproteobacteria; order Rhodobacterales; family Rhodobacteraceae; genus Alterinioella; species Alterinioella nitratireducens. The sequence continues at coordinate 355,033 of NZ_JABJVX010000001.1, forward strand.
GCATCGGCAAAGGCCCGCGCCTCGGCATCGTCGGCAAAACCCACCAGGTTGAACTGGATCGAATCCGGCGCACGGGTCTCGGGGGTCAAGGGCGGCGGCACGTCCAGCCAGGGCGAGCTGTTCAGCGCCTCCGCGACGTAATCGTGATTGGCGCGGCCATCGCGCACCCGGCGGGCCAACTCGGGCAATTGCGCCCGGATGATCGCGGCGGAGAGGTTCGACAGGCGCAGGTTGTAGAGCGGCAGCTTGTTCTGCCAGCGGGCAAACGCGGCCTCCAGCGCCGGATCGCTGCCGCCGATATGCTTGGCCCAGTTATGCTCATAGGCGCCCGACATGATCACGGCGCGCGCGACCAGGTCGGCATCATCCGTCACCAGGATGCCGCCCTCGCCGGAATTGATCAGCTTGTAGGACTGGAAGGAAAAACAGCCGACGCGGCCCAGGGTGCCGATATTGCGCCCGTTCCAGAGCGTGCCGAGCGAATGCGCCGCATCCTCGACCACCGGCACGCCCGCGGCATCGCAAAGCGCCATGATGGCGTCCATATCGGACGTATGCCCGCGCATGTGACTGATGATCACCGCGCCGACCTCATCGGTCAGCTTGGCGGCGAAATCCTCCAAGTCAATGCGGTAGTTCTGCCCGACCTCGACCAGCACAGGGCGGCAATTGGCATGGATCACCGCCGACGGCACGGCGGCGAAGGTAAAGCCCGGGATCAGCACTTTCGTGCCCGGTTTCAGCCCCAGGCCAAGCAGCGACAGGAACAGCGCGGCGGAACACGACGACACGGCCAGCGCGTATTTCGTGCCCAAAAGCTTGGCAAACTCCCGCTCCAGCAACGCCACCGGGGCGTTTTCCGGCGCGGTGTAGCGGAAGAGGTCACCGGTTGCCAGCAGGCGGTCGATCTCGGCGCGGGCGGCCTCGGGGATCGGCTCGGCGTCATAGACATTGGGCGCAAGCGTCATGGTTTCACCTTTTTGAAAGCCTGTATTTCATTTTTCTTTACATCGGGCGCGGGCAAAAGGACAGGAAAAACCGCGCCGGGCGGTCACTTGGGCGCAGATCTGTGGCGGATCAGCGGATCAGGGTGGGGCGGAATTTCAGGCGCGCGCGGCTTTCACCGGGCAGATGCCGGTTCAGGCGGCGATTGATCAGCGAAAAGCCCGCGATCACACTCAGCGTCACGATGATGAAATAGACCGCGACGATCGGGTAGGGGACGAAGGGGTTGAAGGTCCGGTCCGCGAAATACTGCGCGTAATAGAGCGCGTCGCCCTGTTGCCGGAAGGCCGGAAAGCCCGACAGGAAGACCAGCGTGGTGGCGTGGAAAAGAAAGATCGCCTCGTTCGTATAGGCGGGCCAGGCAAGCCGCATCGTGGTCGGGAAGACCACCCGGCGGAAGCGTTTCCAGCCCGAGAGGCCATAGGCATCCGCGGCCTCCAGGTCGCCCTTGGGAACGGAACGCAGCGCGCCGTAGAAGATCTCGCCGGCATAGGCGGAGGTGTTGAGGAAGAGGACGATGGCCGCGCCGAGCCAGGCCCGCGCGAACGGGTCGGTGAAGGCGCTGATGTCATAGCGGCCGATCTCCTCGGGCAGGTTGACCAGCGCGTAATAGGCCAGGAAGAACTGGATGAAGAGGGGCGAGCCGCGAAAGACGAAGATGAACCATTCCGCCGGTTTGCGCGCCCACGCCCGGGTCGCGTTCTTGCCCACGGCCAGCGTCACCGCGAAGACGAAACCGGTGAGCAGCGCCACCAGCCCGAAATAGACGTTCCAGATCAGGCCGGACCCGATCAGCGTGACCTGTTCACACAGCGTGATCTCGCCGCGCGGCAGCAGGCGCTCGCCATAGCCCAAGGACCGGAAGGCATAGGCCTGAACGGTGTCCCAGCAGCTCATGCCCCCGCCCTCCGCTGCGCTTCGCCTGCCATGGTGGCCTGGCCCCGGCTGAGCCGCGTGGTGAGCCGCGCCAGCACGACCTCGGAGATCCGGGTAAAGCCGAGATAGAAGATCAGCAGCGCAAGGAAATACCACAGCCGCCAATCCGGGTGGGGATAGGCGAATTGCGAGGTGCGCGAGCCGCCAAGCTCCCGCGCCCAGTAGACGATGTCTTCCACGCCCAGAAGGAACAGAAGCGGGGTGGCCTTGATCAGGATCATCCAGAGGTTGGAAAGCCCCGGCAGCGCGTAGATCCACATCTGCGGCACCAGCACGCGCCAGAAGCTTTGCCGCCGCGTCATGCCATAGGCCTCGGCGGTTTCAAGCTGCGCGCGCGGCACCGCCCGCATCGCCCCGAAAAGGACATTGGCCGCGAAGGCCCCGAAAACGATGGCGAAGGTGAAGACCGCGACGCCGAAATTATAGACCTCATGCACCCATTGCGGCGAGGAGGAGAGCGGGATCTTGGCCGCCTGGCAGACGGTGAAATTCGCGCCCTGGCGTATTGGCTCGTCCCAGTCGGGACATCGGATCTGGTGGTTGATCCATTCCAGCGCCTGATCCAGCGCGATGACGAAGAAGAGGAAGAACACGATATCCGGCACGCCGCGCACCATCGAGGTGTAGACCTGGCCGAACCAGCGCAGGGGCGCGATGTGACTGCGCGAGGCGGCGGCCCCGGCAAAGCCGAAGGCCAGCGCCACGGGGGCGGTGATGGCGAGCAGCAGAAGGACGGTCAGGAAGCTCTGATAGAACAGCAGATGCACGCCATTGGTCAGATAGCAGGCGAACCATGGGCCGGTTTCCAGCGTGGAGGGGTCGGCGCAAAACTCGAACATCGGACCTCGGGATGCGAAAAGGGGGTCGGGCGCAAGGCAGAGGCCCTGCGCCCGCCGATCTTACATGTCGTCGTAGAGCGGCACGTCGTCGCCGAACCACTCGACCAAGAGCGCGTTCAGGCTGCCGTCTTCCTTCATCGAGGTGATGGCCGCGTCGAAGGTTGCCAGCAATTCCTGATCGTTCTCGCGCAGGCCCATGCCGATCCCACCGCCAAGCGGCACCGGGTCGCCCACGACCATCAGGTCGGGATCTTCCGCGGTGATATCCAGCAGGAAGCTGTCATCGGCAAAGACCGCGTCGGCCTCGCCGTTGCGCACGGCGGCCACGGTCTCATCGGGCGTTGCGTATTCCAGAAGCGTGGCACCGGATTCGGCGATGTAACCCGCCTGGATGGTGTTGGCCTGGGCCGCGATCACGGCACTGGACAGGTCCACATCATCGCTGAGCGCGACATAGAGCGACGGGGTCGGCGGGATGTAGTTCTGCGTGAAATCAATCACTTCGTCGCGCTCGTCGGTGATCGACATGCCCGCGATGATGGTGTCGTAATTGCCCGAGGTGAGGTTCGGGATGATCGAATCCCAATCGTTTGTGACCCATTCGCAGGTCAGCTCGGCGCGGGCGCAAAGCTCATCGCCAAGGTCGCGCTCGAACCCGTCCACTTCGCCATCGTCATTGATGAAGTTGTAGGGGGGATAGGCGCCCTCGGTGCCCATGCGGATGGTGCGCTCATGGCTGTCGGCCAGCGCAAACCCGGCGCTCAGCGCCAGGATGGTGGTGGAAAGAACCAGTTTTTTCATGTCTGTAACTCCCTGATTTGGTTCGGTTCGTCCTCAGGCCGAAACGGTATGGCTGAGGAATTGTTGCAGGCGCTCGGTCTTGGGGGCGCCAAAAAGCGTGTCGGGCGGACCTTCTTCCTCGATCCGGCCCTGGTGCAGGAACACCACATGGTCGCTGACATCGCGGGCCAGCCGCATGTCATGGGTGACCAGCAGCATGGTGCGGCCTTCACCGGCCAGATCCTTGATGACCTTGACGACCTCCTGCTCAAGCTCGGGGTCCAGCGCCGAGGTCGGCTCGTCGAACAGAAGCGCGCGCGGCTCCATGCAGAGCGCGCGGGCGATGGCGGCGCGCTGTTGCTGGCCGCCGGACAGTTGCGCGGGCCAGACATCGCATTTGTCGCCGATCCCGACCTTGTCGAGCAACTTGCGTGCGCGGGCCTCGACCTCGGCGCGGTCCTCGCCCAACACGGTGACCGGCGCCTCCATCACGTTTTGCAGGATCGACATATGCGCCCAGAGGTTGAACTGTTGGAACACCATCGACAGGTTGGTGCGGATGCGGCGGACCTGGCCCGCGTCGGCGGGGCGGCGGTTATGGCCCGTGCCTTTCCAGCGCACGGCCTCGCCCTCGAAGCGGATCTCGCCCTCCTGACTGTCCTCCAGCAGGTTGGCACAGCGCAGCAGCGTGGATTTGCCCGAGCCCGACGAGCCGATCAGCGAGACGACATCGCCAGCCCTGGCGGCCATGTCGACGCCCTTCAGCACCTCCAGCGCGCCATAGCTCTTGTGCAGGCCCGTAATTTCGATGACGGGCGGCGTCTCTTGCGTCACGTTGGTCCTATCCCTCCCCGGAGCATTGGCGATTTGTGCGCATTATCGGCCCAATTGCAACGCCGTTCTGGCGGGTTACCCGTGGTCATCCGCCGGAGTGACGGGGTATTCGGGCATATCGGCAGGGTCGGGCGGCAGCGGCTGCGCCAGATAGTCGCTGGCGGGAATGCGGGCCAGCCCGACCAGGCCAAGCATCTGGCGATCCTCGGGCGCGAGCGCCGCGATGGCCTCCTCGACCGCGTTCGCAATGGCCTCCGCGTCCTGGCCCCTGGCGGTGATATAGGGCAGGGCGGGGGTTTTCCTTGTGCAGCTGCGCTCGGTCAGGCGTTCGCTCCAGGCGTCGTGGCGCAGGATGAGCCCCCAGGTCTGCGCGTCGAGCGCGGCGATGTCGGCGCGGCCCTCGGCCACCATCCGGGCCGAGTTACGGTGCCCGCCCGAAATGAGCGGCCGCGCGGGCGTCATGCCGATGCTCTGCGCGAAATCGTGGAACGCGGCCCAACCCGATTGGCTGAGCCCCTCGTTGATCGCCACGCGCCCCGCCATCAGCGTGGTCAGCGGCACCGCGCCATCCGACGCCCGCGCGATGATGACCGAGTTGTAATAGCCAGGAGCACAGCCCGGCAGGCCGAAATCGGGGGTGCCGACAAGTTGCACCTGTGCGTGAAGATGTGCGCGGAAGGGCAACCCGCAGGTCTGCGCCAGCACCAGATCGGGCGATTGCCAGAGCGTCCAGAGGTCATCCGTGCGCGTCAGGTCATCGGGCGCGTCGATCTCCCGCGCCCGCAAACCGTCGCGGATAAGGCCCCAATAACGATCGGTTGCCGCCGCCGTCTCGGGCCGGTCATACATCGGCAGGGCGGCGATCATCCCCGCGCTTCGACCCGTTGGCGGGCCAGCGCACTATCGCGGTCGTTGATGCCAAGCAGGTTCGCCGTCAGCCGCAGCATCGCGTCCTCCTCGTGGTCGCGCACGCCATCGGCCAGCACCACGGACCACAGCGCCTCGATCACCGCCTCGCGGTCCTCATGCGGCACCGCCTCCTTGATGGCGCGTGTGAAGCGGACGGTGTCGGGGGCCTCGGATTCCAGCACTTCCGCCTCGGCGCGCAGCTTGGCGACGTTGAGCGGCCCGACATCGTGACGCGCGGCCAGGATGCGGTCGATATGGGCCTTTTCGCTGTCATCATAACTGCCGTCGCTGCGCGCGATGCGCACCAGAAGGGCGGCAAGCGCCAGTTTCGCCTCCGGGTCGGGCAGAGGGGCGGGGTCGGGGGCCGTCAGGCGCTTGAGCAGATCAGCAAACATGGATGTCAGATAGTCCCGATCAGCGCATCTGCCAAGCACTCACGCCTCGGGCGGCGTGATCCGCCCCGACATGATCGGCACGGCTGTGCCCGCGACGCGGATCGCCGTGACCTTTCCATCCTCGCAATCGACGCTCAGGCCGATCTGCGACGGACGGCCCATCTCGACGCCCTGATGCAAGCTGAACCGCGTCGTGCCCTCCCCGATCTGCGCCGAGGCGTGCAGTTGCGCGGCAAGGATGGCCGAGGCCGAGCCGGTGGCGGGATCCTCGGCAATCCCGTGCCCCGGCGCGAACATGCGGGCGCGGAAATCGCAATCCTTCCCCCGCGCATAGACATAGACCGATTCATTGCTTTGCGCCGTCAGCCTGCCCCAGGCGGGTTGCGTGGGCTGCGCGCGGGCCAGCGCATCGAGGCTGGCCACCGGCACATAGAGGAAATCCGGCCCCCCCGCCCACATCGCGGGCGCGTGGCTGTCAAAGCCGATCTGCGCGCGCTCCAGCCCGAGCGCGTCGGCGATCAGGTCGGGATCGACGGGGCCGGGATGCGGGGTCGGCAGCACCGGCGCGGTGAACTGCGCAGTGATCTTGCCCGATTTGCAGGTGACGGTGACGGGAACCAGGCCCGCCATTTCCTCCAGCGTGATCAGGTCGGTCCAGTCCTCGCCCGCCTGCCGCGCCCTGGCCAGGTGGATCGCGCAGCCGATGGTGGGGTGCCCGGCAAAGGGGATCTCGGCGGTGGGAAAGAAGATGCGCACCCTGGCGGCGTTGGCGGGGTCATCGGGCGTCTGCACGAAGATGGTCTCGCTGAGGTTGAACTCCCGCGCGATCAGCTGCATCTGCGCGGTGGTCAGGTCATCCGCCCCCTCGACAATGGCCAGCGGATTGCCGCCATAGGGCGCGTGGGTGAACACATCGCAGGTGGCGAAGGGCAGGGCGGTCATCTTGCGTCTCACTCTCGGATCAGGTCGGGGCAATTGACACGCAAACGGGGCCGTTTCGCAAGTGTCAGAAATGAAACGCGATCCCGACCGAGATCGTGTCGGTGTCGAAATTCGTCGTGTTCGGGAACCCGATCCGGCGCAGGTCCATGTCGGCATGGGTATACTCGATCCGGGCCGACAGGTTCTCGGCCAGCATCTGTTCGAAGCCGAGCCCGTAGACCATGCCCTCGGCTTCGAAATCGCCGATGGATGTGCTGACCTCGACATCCGTGGTCTGGTAGCCGAGCCGCGCATAGACCAGCGAATTGCCAAACGCATAGCCGCCGCGAATGCTGGCCGTCAGGGTATTTTCCATCGTGATCGTGGTCGGTGAGGGGGCCATGGAATGGGTGCCCGACATGCCATAGGAGAGCTCGCCGCCAAGCACCCAGTTGGGGCCGAGGGCGTGGTTGTAGCCCGCGAAAATGGCGTAACCCGGCGCGATTTCCGGATCGACGGTCGCCGCTGGCACGGTCGGATTGACCGCGCCGACAGATAGACCGCCATAGAAGCCTTGCCAGAGCGCGGCATCGGCATGGGCTGAGGTGGCAGTGGCACCGGCAATCAGCGCGGCGGCGAGGGTGCGGGGCAGGCGGGTCATCGTGGCGTCCTCCTTGGACGGGGGTGGTTTCTGCCCATAGGTCGGATGACGCTGCGTAAAGGTTCAAAGCATCGCATGAGAAAAAAGGGGCGGCGCGCCGGGGATTGCGCGCCGCCCCATTTCGGGTTGAGGGGATCAGAAGTGATAGGCCACGCCGATGGAGACGCGGGTCGATTCCAGCTCGGTGCCCGGAGGCGCACCGCCGCCATCGACATCCCAGACGCTCTGCGTGACCTCGATCCGGCCCGAGAAATTCTGCGCGAACATGTGCTCGACCCCGAGGCCGAAGACGTGGCCCTCCAGTTCGGGCGTGCCGGGGGCGAAATTGATCGCCATGTCGCCGGACTGGTAGCCAAGACGGCCATAGATCATCGTGTTGCCGGTCACGTAGCCCGCGCGCGCGCTGACCGTGACTAGGTTCTCGACATCGAACGAGGCGGGGAAAAGCGCCGGAATGTCATGGCCGAGGGACCGGCCATAGCCAAGCTCGCCCCCGATCACCCAGTTCGGGCCGATCGCGTGGTTGTAGCCGACGAACACATCGCCGCTGAAACCGGTGTCGATATCGGCGGTGATCGCGTTGATGTCGGCACTGCTGAGCCCCATGGAAAAACCGCCATAAAGCCCCTGGAAGGCGGTGGCGTCGGCGAAAGCGGCGGGGGCCGTCGCGGCGGAAAGGGCAAGGGCGGCGGTAAAGGTCTTGAGGGAACGGCGCATGGGGCGGCCTCCTGGAAAATGATCGTGAAGAGAAAAGGATGTCGTGATCATGGGTCGCAGGACGGCGGACCGGCGTTCAAAGAAAAGCCGCCCCGGTAATGGGGGCGGCTCGACTTACCCTGTCTGTGCTCGTCACACCAGCCGCGACACGTCCACCGCCGCGCGCACGAAATCGGCGAAGAGGGGATGCGGCGCGAAGGGTTTGGATTTCAGCTCGGGGTGGAATTGCACGCCGATATACCACGGGTGATCCTCGACCTCGACGATCTCGGGCAGGCGGCCATCGGGGGACATGCCGGAGAAGATCAGGCCCTTTTCCTCAAGCGCCTTCTGAAAGCGCAGGTCGACCTCGTAGCGGTGGCGGTGGCGTTCCTCGATCCGGGTGGTGCCGTAGATCTCGGCCACTTTTGAGTCGTCCTTCAACACCGCGTCATAGGCCCCCAGCCGCATGGTGCCGCCCTTGTCATCCGTGACCTTGCGGGACACGGTATGATTGCCCTGCACCCATTCCTTGAGGTGGTAGACCACGGGCGTGAACCGCTTTTTCCCGGCCTCGAAGTCGAACTCCTCGGACCCCGCATCCTCCATCCTGGCCAGGTTGCGCGCGGCCTCGATCACCGCCATCTGCATGCCGAGGCAGATGCCCAGATAGGGAATTTTCCGCGTGCGGGCAAACTCCGCCGCCTTGATCTTGCCCTCGGTGCCGCGTTCGCCGAACCCGCCGGGGACCAGGATCGCGTGGAAGCCCTCAAGATGCGGCGCGGGGTCTTCGGTGTCGAACACTTCCGCATCGACCCAGTCGACATTGACCTTGACCCGGTTGGCCATGCCGCCATGGGTCAGCGCCTCCTTGATCGACTTGTAGGCGTCTTCCAGCTGCGTGTACTTGCCGACGATGGCGACGTTGATCTCGCCCTCGGTGTGGTGGATGCGGTCGGCCACGTCCTGCCAGATGCCCAGATCGGGGCGCGGCGCGGGCGAGATGTTGAACGCGTCCAGCACCGCCTGGTCCAGCCCCTCGCGGTGATAGGCCAGCGGCGCCTCGTAGATCGACTTGAGGTCATAGGCGGGCACCACCGCCTCCTTGCGGACATTGCAGAAAAGGGCGATCTTCTCGCGCTCCTTCTCGGGGATCGGCTGTTCCGAGCGGCAGACAAGGATATCGGGCGCGATGCCGATGGACTGCAATTCCTTGACGCTGTGCTGCGTCGGCTTGGTCTTGAGCTCTCCGCTGGCGGCCAGGTAGGGCAGCAGCGTCAGGTGCATGAAGATGCATTGCCCGCGCGGCTTGTCATGGGAGAACTGGCGGATCGCCTCGAAGAATGGCAGGCCCTCGATATCGCCCACCGTGCCGCCGATTTCGCAGAGCATGAAATCCACGTCATCCTCGCCGATGCGGATGAAATCCTTGATCTCGTTGGTGACATGCGGAATCACCTGGATGGTCTTGCCCAGGTAGTCGCCCTTGCGCTCCTTCTCCAGCACGTCCGAATAGATCCGGCCCGAGCTGACAGAATCGGTCTTGCAGGCAGGCACGCCGGTGAAACGCTCGTAATGGCCGAGGTCGAGGTCGGTCTCGGCCCCGTCATCGGTGACGAAGACCTCGCCATGTTCGAACGGGCTCATCGTGCCGGGATCGACGTTCAGGTAAGGGTCCAGCTTGCGCAGCCGCACGGTGAATCCACGCGCCTGCAGAAGCGAGCCGAGCGCCGCCGAGGCCAGCCCCTTGCCCAGGCTCGAGACCACACCGCCGGTGATGAAGATGAAACGCGCCATATGGTGCTTGCCCCCCGTGCCGGACCGCCGCATCGCAATGGCGATTCCCGGTCCTGAAATCCGATACTCACGGGATTTGAGGATAACAGGATTCGCAGCGCGTCCGCAAGGCAGCCGCTAGATGATGTTGAGTAAAGGGGGCAGGCCCCCAAGATTTATTGGATCATTCGGTGCGCGGCGGCACCAGCGGCGCGTCGCTATCGGATGGCGGCAGAAGCGGGCCGTCGCCGCTCAGGTCGGGAAGGACGGGCGCATCGCCGGGCTCTTCCGCTGGCGCGTCGGTGACCCGGTCCAGCACCGATCCGCCGCCCGAGTTCTGCGCCGACAGGATGGTCAGCGTGATCGAGGTGACCAGGAAGGCAACCGCGAAAACCCAGGTGATCTTGCCAAGCGCCGAGGCCGCAGAGCGCCCCGTCATCGCGCCGCCGCCACCGCCGCCGCCCATGCCGAGCCCGCCCCCTTCGGAGCGTTGCAGCAGCACCACGCCGATCAGGCAGATGGCGAGGATCAGGTGGATGACGAGAATGACATTTTCCATGGGGGGATCGGTCCGGGCCTTGGTGTGCTTTCTCGCCTACTTATGAGATGCGACAGGCCGCCGCAAGCCCATGGATGCAGGTGCAGCACGGGTTTCGCCGGACGGTGATGCGCATGCCGCCCCTCATGTCAGTGCCACGGGGTCCGGCAGCGCAATCGTGAAGGTGGTGGTGCCGTCCGCGCAGTCCACCTCGATCCGCCCGCCTTGCGCGTCGGCGATGGAGCCCGCGATATAGAGGCCAAGCCCCAACCCGCCGCCGCTTTCCCGGTTGCCCCTCTGGAAGGGCTGGAACAGTTGCTGACGCATCTCCTCGGGCAGGGCCTCGCCCTGGTTGGCGACACAGACAGTGACGCCTTGCGCATCCGTCACCGCCCGAACCGCGATGGGGGCGCCCTCTTGTCCATGCTGCACGGCGTTTGACACGAGGTTCGAAACCGCCTGCGCCACCCGCGCGGCATCGCAGTGCACGGGACGGGTGATCGACAGATCCAGCGCGATCTCCCTCTCGGGAAAGGCCGACCGGATTTCCCCGACGACATGGGTGATGGCCTGCGACAGCGGCGCGTCGGGCTCGGCGTTGACCCGGATGCCGCCGCCGAGACGGTTCTTCGCGTGCAGCATGATATTGCCGATCAGGTCGCTCATGCGATGCACCGAGGCGCGCATCAGGGGCAGCAGATCGCGCGCCTTGTCGGTCTGCGGCTCCTTCGCCAGCAGCCGCAGGCCCGCGTCGAGGGCGGCCACCGGGTTGCGCAGGTCATGGCCCAGGACGGCGACGAATTCCTCCTGGATGCGCGCCATCTCGCGCTCATGGGCGACATGCGCCTCCTGTGCCTCCAGCCGTTCCTCGGTCTCCAGGCTGCGGCCGATGAGGTCCGCGAACATCTCCAGCATGGCGACGGCGCGGGGGTGCTTGACGTCGCGCGGCACGGTGTCGATGGCGCAGAGCGTGCCGAAGAAACTGCCATCGCTGCGATGGATCGGGATCGAGGCGTAGCTGACGATGCCGAACTTTGCCGCGATCGGGTGGTTCCGGTAGACCTCATCGGTGGCGACATCGTTGAACAGCACTTTCTGCCGCGTCACCCGAACCGATTGGCAGAAGGTCGACCGGATCTCGATCTCGTCGCCCGGTGCCAGGCCGAAATCGACCTCGTCCACGGTCCGGCAGGCGACCCAGCGATCCTCGGTCACGCGCGCGACCGCCGCAAAGCGCATGTTCGCGGCCAGCATCACGGTTTCGAGGATGGTGCCGACAAGGTCGCTGCTGGACAGCATCTCGATATCGGCCTGGAAATCATGCGCGCGCGCCAGAAAGGCGGCGTTATCCTGCAACTGCGTCCGGCGCAGCATTTCGTCCGTCATATCCCACCCATCCCGTATGTCACCCGACATCCGCCAAATCTTGCACAACACGGGATGGGAGGCAATCTTGCCTGACCGCGCGCGCGCCGCGCCAGATTCCGGTTTCACCCCGCCTCCCGCGCCGCTATACCGCCTGCGGAGTTTCGGACAGGAAGGACGAACAGCATGGCCAATGTCGTGGTGGTGGGGGCCCAGTGGGGCGATGAAGGCAAGGGCAAGATCGTCGATTGGCTGTCCGAGCGCGCCGATGTGATCGCGCGATTCCAGGGCGGCCATAACGCGGGCCACACGCTGGTTGTCGATGGCACCGTCTACAAGCTGCACGCGCTGCCCTCGGGCGTGGTGCGCGGCGGCAAGCTGTCCGTCATCGGCAATGGCGTGGTGCTGGACCCCTGGCACCTGATGCGTGAGATCGAGACCATCCGCGCGCAGGGCGTGCAGATCAGCCCCGAGACGCTGATGATCGCCGAGAACACGCCGCTGATCCTGCCCATCCACGGTGAGCTTGATCGCGCCCGCGAGGAGGCCGCCAGCACGGGCACCAAGATCGGCACCACCGGGCGCGGCATCGGCCCGGCCTATGAGGACAAGGTGGGCCGCCGCTCGGTCCGGGTGGCCGATCTGGCCGATGACGCGACGCTTGAGGCGCGGGTGGACCGCGCGCTGCAACATCACAACCCGCTGCGCCGGGGTCTGGGCATCGCGCCTGTCGATCGCGACCGGCTGCTGGCCGATCTGCGCCAGATCGCGCCGCAGGTTCTGGAATACGCCGCGCCGGTCTGGAAGGTGATGAACGAGAAGCGCCGCGCCGGCAAACGCATCCTCTTTGAAGGGGCGCAGGGCGCGCTGCTGGATATCGACTTCGGCACCTATCCCTTTGTCACCTCATCGAATGTCATCGCGGGCCAGGCCGCCACCGGCGTCGGCATCGGCCCCGGCGCGATCGACTTCGTGCTTGGCATCGTCAAGGCCTACACCACCCGCGTCGGCGAAGGCCCGTTCCCGACCGAATTGGAGGATGCCGACGGCCAGCGCCTGGGCGAACGGGGGCATGAGTTCGGCACCACCACGGGGCGCAAGCGCCGCTGCGGCTGGTTCGACGCCGTCCTCGTGCGCCAGACCTGCGCGACCTCGGGTGTGAACGGCATCGCGCTGACCAAGCTCGACGTGCTGGACGGGTTCGAGACGCTGCGCATCTGCACCGGCTACGCGCTGGATGGCGAGGTGCTGGACTACCTGCCCACCGCCGCCGAGCAACAGGCCCGCTGCGTGCCGGTCTACGAGGAGATGCCGGGCTGGTCCGAAACCACGGAAGGCGCCCGCTCCTGGGCCGACCTGCCCGCCAACGCGATCAAATATGTGCGCCGGGTCGAGGAATTGATCCAATGCCCTGTCGCCATGCTCTCGACCAGCCCGGAACGCGAGGATACCATCCTGGTGACCGACCCCTTCGCCGACTGACCGACTGATAAGGAGGCCCGATATGGCCCTGTCCTACAAGGCGCGCCGCCGCTGGGCGCTGGTGATCTTGCTCCTGGGCCTGCCCGGCTACATCGCCGTGGCCTGGTTCCTGACCAGTTTCCTGGAGGTGCAGTCGGTGCTGCTGCAACTGGCGATCTTCGTGGGCCTGGGGGTGGTCTGGATCATTCCGCTCAAGCCGATCTTCATGGGGATCGGCCAGCCCGACCCGGATGCGGACAGAGACCGGGACGACACACCCGACCGGTGACCGACATCTGGTGATGACAAAAGAAAACCCCCGGAAGGCGCATTGCCTGCCGGGGGTTTCCCTGTTCGGGATCGGGGCCTGCGGTCAGCGGCGGTAGTAATCCGATTTCCGGGTCAGGCGGAACTGGCCGCGGCGGATCTTCTCGATCTGGCCGTCATTCAGGATCAGGCCGAAGGCGCGCAGCGCATCCTCGCGCGCGATCTCGCTATTCGAGGCCTGGATCACCAGGTTGACGACCTCGGCGCGGCCAAAGACGGACTGGCCCATGCGATGCGTCACGAACCCGGCGGCGGCAGCCGCGACATCGACCAGCTCACTGGCGCCGTTTTCCTGTGCGTAACGCCCGAATTCATCATCCGCCAGCACCGGCCCGGTGGGGGCGGGCGTATCGACGACCCGGGCGATGGCCTGCTCGGGCTCCAGGTCCAGGGTGCCGGTCGCGGCCTCCCGGTCTTCGTCTTCATGGCGGTCTTCGTCGCGCGACATATCGCGGGCGACGGCGAGGTTGCTTTTCACCACGCGGCGCGGGCGCACCACGGTGGCGGTGGGCAGCGCGCGGGCGCGGCCCTCGCCGGTGGTCTCGTCGACGCGCTGCTCCGAGACCAGCACCAGCGGCGCGGGCCGGGCGGTGGCCGGGGCGGGGCGGTCCAGGCGGCGCTGGCCCTCCTTCTGCACCCGGCGCGGGCGCATGACGCGGGCCAGGTCTTCGCGGTAAGGCTCGGTCTCGTCCTCGGGGGCTTGCGGCTCGGCCAGCTGTTCCTCGGCGGCGCGCGCGGCGACGGCGGCTTTCAGGTGGCCGATATTGGCGCGGCGGCGGCTGTTCTCATCGGTCGAGAGGCGGCTGTCGGTGGCCTCGAACAGGCGGCGCACATCCTCCTCCGGGTCGCCGGTTTCCGAGCGCTCCTCCAGTTGCTGGCGGCGGGCCTCGCGCTCGGCGCGGCGGCTTTGCCGGTCGGCTTCGATCGCGGCCAGTTCGCGCTGCAATTCGGCCTCGTCCGCGGGGTCGAGATCGGTGGGCGAGGGATCGGCCCCGGCTTCGGCCGTGTCCGTGTCGTCCGCGTCGGCAGTGGGCGCATTCTCGGCGTCGGCCTCGGGGGCGGCTTTGGTCTTGCCGCGGATCACCCAGACGCGCGGCGCTGTGGCGGCGGGGGCCGGTTGCGCGGCGTCTTCGGTGCCGGTGTCTTCGGCGGTCTCGGCCTCATCAGCGGTCTCGGTCTCGGCCTCGGCTTCCGGCGCGTCACCCGTTTCGGGCGCGTCCTCGACGGCCTCGCCCGTCTCCTGCGCCGCAGTGTCGTCGGAGCCTGCCGCCGCCAGCGCCGCGATCAACGCGTCCGAGGCGTTTTCATCGGCATCCTGCGCCACCGCATCGTCAGTGTCGTCATCCCCGACCTCGGCCCCGACCTCGGCCCCGACCTCGGCGACGTCTTCATCATCCCCATCCTCGGGATCATCGGAAAAAGGGTCGCCTGCGTGCTCGTCCTCGCTATATCCGATCTCGTCATCGCGGTCGCGGGCTTCCTCCAGCGCGACGACGCGGCGGATGCGGGCCAGTTTCGCGGCGACACTGTCGGGGTCGGGAAAGCTTTCCTCGACGGGTTCGGCAAAGGCTTCCTCGGCGCGGTTGTCCCCGGCGCTGTGCTGCACAGTCTCATCGGCGGCTGACATCGCCTGCATGACCGCGGAAAGCGTGTCTTCGCCCTCGGCCCGGTCGTCCTGCCCGTCCTCTTCCGCATCAGCGGCACCGGCGGCACCGGCGGCAAGGGCTGCGGCAGTGGCGCTGGCGGCGGCGAGGGCGGCGGCATCGCTGTCCTCATCCTCGGCCTCAACCGGCGTGTCGCTTTCGGCAAAGAAATTTTCCGCCGCATCTTCGGCGGTTTCCTCTGCCGGTGCGTCGTCGCCGGTCGTGTCCTCGGCAGCGGCTTCGGGGGCCGTGAAATCCGCGACGAGGGACTCGTCTTCCGCGGCAACTTCGGTGGCGGCGGTATCTTCGACGAGGGCCTCATCCTGCGCGACCGCCTCGGCAGGGGCCTGCTCGCGACCATCCTCGGGCTCGTCTTCAGCCGAAGACGCCTCCGCCTCGGCCAGGTCGCCCGCAGCCTCGGCCAACTCCGCCGCATCCTCGGCCACCTCCTCGGCGGCATCGGCCAGATCGGCGGTGTCTTCGGCCACATCCTCGGCCGCTTCCGCGACCTCCTCGGGGCTGGCGTCGTCCTCCTCGACCTCGGCCACGCCACGCGCCGCATCGCCATCCTCGGCCATTGCGCCTTCGGGGGCGGCGTCGGTATTGTCATAGGCTTCGTCCGACTGGCGCAGGATCAGCCCGGTTTCGGAGAGCTGCGCATTGACCCGTGCCTTGACCGCCTGTTCGGTGATCCGGTGCAGCATCTCGGCGTCGGGGGTCGGCGGCTCGGCCCCGAAGAACCTGTCGCCCGCGGCCAGGTCGCGGAAATATTCCGCGATCGCCTTCATCGCCGAGAAAGGATCGTTGAACCCTTCCAGCGTGCAGGAGAACGTCCCGTAGGAGACCGTCAAAATCTTGTTTGCATCACTCATGGTCTTGCCTCTGCTCCTCCCGGCGTGGCCCCGGAATTTACACTCTTGCGAAATCTTCTGACAAATCTATTCCATTCAAAACGGTCACCATTGGGGCCATTCTTTGATTTCTGTCCGGAAAAAAGGCGATATCTTGCCAGCTTCATCGTCCAAAATCCGATCTGACACCTTGGTGACATTATTGGGCGGGGGGGACCTTAACCCGGCCGATCTTGCCGAATCTTTAAGCCTCGCCCCGAAACTCGTGGCCGCCGATAGCGGCGCGGATGCTGCCCTGAGCCTCGGATACCGTCCTTGCGCGGTTGTCGGCGATCTCGATTCGATCTCGGATCACGCCCGCGTCTCGCTGCCTGACGGGGCCTTTATACATGTGGCCGAGCAGGAGAGCACGGATTTTCACAAGGCGCTGTCGCGCATTGACGCGCCCGGCGTGCTGGCGCTTGGGTTTACCGGCGGGCGCAACGATCATGAACTGGCCGCCTGGCACACGCTGATGGCGCAGCGGGCCCCGCGCGCGATCGTCCTGGGCGGGGCTGATCTGGTCTTCCTCTGCCCCGCCGAGATGACCCTGCGCCTGCCCATCGGCACGCGCGTCTCGCTCTTTCCGATGGCCCCCGTCAGCGGCACGTCGCAGGGGCTGGAATGGCCCATCGACGGGCTGGATTTCGCGCCCGGCAGGCGCATCGGCACCTCGAACCGCAGCGTGGCCGCCAGCGTCCGCCTGACGATGGACGCCGCCGCGATGCTGGTGATCCTGCCCAAGGCGCATTTGCGCATCGTCTCTGCCGCGCTGTTCTGACAGGAGCGTTTTTCCCTCGCCAGTGCAGGCGCGCTTGTGTAAACCCGAGCCCAATCAACGAGGGACGCAACCGACATGACCGCACAGCTTTCGCCCATCGACAAGGCCAAATTCGTCGCCGCCAAACGCGCGGTGGATTATGTCGAGGACGGGATGCGGATCGGGCTTGGCACGGGCTCGACGGCGGCCTGGATGGTGCGCTGCCTGGGGGAACTGGTGCGCGATGAGGGGATCAAGGTCACCGGCGTCGCCACCTCGACCCGCACCGCTGATCTGGCGCGCCAGGTGGGGGTGCCGATCTCGACCCTCGATGAGGTCAAATGGCTGGACCTGACCATCGACGGGGCCGATGAATACGACCCGCAACTGAACCTCATCAAGGGCGGCGGCGGGGCGCTCTTGCAGGAGAAGATCGTGGCCACCGCCAGCGACCAGATGATCGTGATCGCCGATGCCTCCAAGCAGGTCGAAACCCTCGGGGCCTTCCCGCTGCCGATCGAGGTGATCCCGTTCGGCTGGCAGACCACCAAGGCGCTGGTCGAGGAGATGCTGGGAAATCTCGACGTGCTCGGCAACACGACCTCGCTGCGCCTCAACCATGACACGCCGTTCCGCACCGATGAGGGCAACTTCATCCTCGATCTGCACCTGCGCCACATCCCCAATCCGCAGCAGCTCAGCCTGGTGCTGAACCAGGTGCCGGGCGTGGTCGAAAACGGGCTCTTCCTCGATATCTGCGACGTGGTGGTGATCGGCAAGGGCGATGGCAGCGTGGAAGTGCGCGACATCAACAACGGCACCGTTGAACACGAGCGCATCGACATCATCGACACCGACAACCTCTTCGTCGACATCGCGGAGTGATCGCCACCTCCTGATGCACAGGGACGTGTGCAGCCGCGCGGGCTGCGCGAGGGGGTGATTGGCGCCAGATAGGGGTTATGAGGCAATCAGGAAGGACGGCGTGACATGACCGCATTCGATTACGACCTTTTCGTCATTGGCGGCGGCTCGGGCGGGGTGCGCGCGGGGCGGATCGCGGCGGAACATGGCGCGAAGGTCGCGCTGGCCGAGGAATACCGCATGGGCGGAACCTGCGTGATCCGGGGCTGCGTGCCGAAGAAACTGATGGTCTATGCCTCGGAATACCCCGACCAGGTGCGCGATGCGGCGGCCTATGGGTGGGAGGCCACGCTCGGGGCGTTCGACTGGGGCAGGTTTCACGGCAAGCTGGAGGCCGAGCTTGACCGGTTGGAAGCGGCCTATCGCCGCAACCTGGACCGCGCGGGCGTGAAGGTCTTCGATACCCGCGCGACGCTTGCCGACCCCCACAGCGTCAAGCTGGCCGATGGCAGCACGAAAACCGCGAAGCACATCCTCATCGCCACCGGCGGCTGGCCCTTCGTGCCGGATTTCCCCGGCTCCGACCTGGTCATCACCTCGAACGAGATCTTCAAGCTCGACGCGCTGCCGAAATCCATCCTGATCGTCGGGGGCGGCTATATCGCCTGTGAGTTTTCCTGTATTCTTAATGGCTTGGGCGTGGACGTGACGCAATTCTATCGCGGTCCCCAGATCCTGCGCGGCTTCGACGATGAGGCGCGCGACCACATCGCCGACGCGATGCGCGCGCGCGGTGTGACGCTTCATACCGACACCGTGCTGCGCAAGCTGGAGCGCGGCCCGGACGGCATCAAGGCGACCTCCGGCGACGGCTCCATCGCGCAATATGACGCGGTGATGTATGCCACCGGGCGCCACCCGAACACCGCCGGCCTGGGGCTGGAGGAGATCGGCGTCACCCTGCGTGAGAACGGGGCGATTGCGGTGGATGAGTACAGCCAGACCAACATCCCCTCGGTCTTTGCCGTGGGCGACGTGACCGACCGCGTCAACCTGACGCCTGTGGCGATCCGCGAGGGCCACGCCTTTGCCGACACCGTCTTTGGCGGCACGCCGCGCAAGGCCGAGCATGACCTGATCCCCTCGGCCGTCTTCACGCAGCCCGAGATGGGCACCGTGGGCCTCACCGAGGAGGCGGCCCGCGCGCAAGGCCCGATCGAGGTCTATGTCGCCGCCTTCCGGCCGATGCAGCCGATGTTCGCGGGGCACGCTGAAAAAGTGCTGATGAAACTGGTCGTCTGCGCCGACACGCGCCGCGTCCTGGGCGTGCATCTGGTGGGCGATCACGCGGGCGAAATGATCCAGATGGTGGGCATCGCGGTGCGCATGGGGGCCACGAAAGAGGATTTCGACCGCACGGTTGCGGTCCACCCCACGATGGCCGAAGAACTGGTCACGATGAAAACACCCGTGCGCACGGCTTGATTTTCGACCAATATAAGCACAGGTAGCAAGGAACCGCCGCGCGCGCCGACGTGTGCGGCTTGGACATCTAGAGGGAAGTAGGCTGGTATGGCAGGAAATTCTGGCGGACCCTGGGGCGGCGGTGGCGGCTCTGGCAACGGTGGCAACAGGGGCGATGACGACCGCGATCCACCCCGAGGCGGGCGCGGCCCCGGACAGGGCGGGGGTCAGCAGATCCCCGAACTGGACGAGATCATGCGCAAGGGCCAGGAACAGCTGCGCGTCCTGATGGGCGGTCGCGGCGGCGGCGCCAACGGCGAAGGCGGCGGTGGCGGCCCCCAGATCGGGCGCGGCGGCTTCGTCATCGCCGGTCTCGCCGTCATTGGCCTCTGGCTCTACGCCTCGGTCTACTCGGTCCAGCCCGAGGAACGCTCGGTCGAGCTCTTCCTGGGCGAGTTTTCCTCGGTCAACGATCCCGGCCTCAACTTCGCGCCCTGGCCGCTGGTCACTGCCGAAGTGGTCGAGGTCACCACCAACCGCACCGAGAGCATTGGCAACAACCGCTCCGGCGCGCAGGCCGATGGGCTGATGCTGACGACGGATGAGAACATCGTCGATATCGACTTCGAAGTTGTCTGGAACATCTCCGACCCGCAACGCTACCTCTTCAACCTGCGCGATCCCGAGGCGACGGTGCGCGCGGTCTCCGAGGCCGCCATGCGCGAGGTCATCGCGGCGAGCCAACTGGCCCCGATCCTCAACCGTGACCGGGCCTTGATCGCCGATACGGTCGAGGAACTGATCCAGACCACGCTTGACGGGTATGAAAGCGGCATCAACATCGTCCGCCTCAACCTCGACCGCGCCGATCCGCCAAACGAGGTCATCGACGCCTTCCGCGATGTGCAGGCCGCCGAACAGGAACGCGACCAGCTGCAACGCCAGGCCGATGCCTATGCCAACCGGGTTCTGGCCGGCGCACGCGGTGAAGCGGCGCAATTGCTGGAAGAGGCCGAGGGTTACCGCGCCCAGGTCGTCAACGAGGCCCAGGGTGAGGCCAGCCGCTTCTCGGCGGTTCTGGCCGAATATCTGCTGGCCCCCGAAGTGACCCGCCGCCGTCTCTACCTGGAGACGATGGAACGCGTGCTTGGCGACATGGAGACGATGATCCTGGATACCGAGGCCGGCACCGGGGCAGGGGGCATCGTGCCCTACCTGCCGCTCAATGAACTCCGCAACCGGGGGACCAACTGATGCGCAAGATCACCATCCTCATACCCGTCGCCGTGGTGGCCGTCGCGCTGCTTCTGTCCTCGGTCTTCGTGGTCGATGAACGCCAGCGCGCGCTGGTGCTGCAATTCGGTCAGATCCGCCAGGTCATCGAGGAACCGGGGCTCAACTTCAAGATCCCCTTCATTCAGGAGGTGGTCTATTACGACGACCGCATCCTGTCGCTCGATACCGCGGCGATCGAGGTCACGCCGTCGGATGACCGCCGCCTGGTGGTCGATGCCTTCGCCCGCTACCGCATCGTCGATGCCGAACAGTTCCGGCTGGCCGTCGGTGCCGGGGGCCTGCGCGAGGCCGAACGCCTGCTGGAAGACATCCTGAACCCGCAGATCCGCGCCGTTCTGGGTTCCGAGGGCGTGACTTCCAACACGATCCTGTCCTCTGAACGCGCCGTGCTGATGGAGCGCATCACCGAACAGGCAAGGCTGCGCGCCCTGCCGCTCGGGCTCGATGTGCTGGACGTGCGCCTGAAACAGACCGAACTGCCGCAGCAGAACCTCGCCGCCACCTTCGCCCGGATGCGGGCCGAGCGTGAACGCGAGGCGACGGATGAACGGGCACGGGGTGAGGAAGCCGCACAGCGCGTGCGCGCCACCGCCGACCGGACCGTGGTGGAGCTGGTCTCGGAAGCGACCCGCGACGCCGAGATCATCCGCGGTGAAGCCGATGCCGCGCGCAACCGGATCTTTGCCGAGGCCTTCGGGGCGGATCAGGACTTCTTCGAGTTCTACCGCTCGATGACGGCCTATGAGCGCGCATTGCCGGGCTCGAATTCCTCGATGGTGTTGTCACCCGACAGTGCCTTCTTCGAGTTCTTCGCCGACCCCATGGGCGGCAGCCTGGGCGCGGCCCCGGTCGCGGCGACCCCCGACGCGGCCCCGGAAGAGGAGGTCGAAACCCCCGAGGAGGAGGAGGCGGACGCCCCCCTCCCGGCGGATGCGCCGACCGTGGGGCAGTAGACCCATGCTCCAGACGATCCTCTGGGGGTTCGGACTGGTACTTGTGATCGAGGGGCTGGCCTATGCGCTGGCCCCTTCCTTCATGAAGGACCTGATGGAACGGATGCGCCATGAACCCATCGAGACCTTGCGCATCGCGGGCTTCGGGGCGCTGGTGATCGGCACGCTCCTGGTGGTGCTGAGCCAGGTTGCGGGGGGATGAGCGACATCCGGATCAGACCGGCGGCGCCAGAGGACGCGCCCGCAATCAGTGACTTCCTGCGGGAGCTTGCCGCGCGCGGCAAGCGCAAGAGCCCCAGCGATGTCGATTTCGTGCGCATCCATTATATCGGCCACCCCGACCGGATCGCATGCAGCGTGGCATTGGTTGCGCAGGGGCACATACTGGGGATGCAGAGCCTCAAGCATGCGCGCGACGGGAATATCTACGGCGTGACGCAGGGATGGGGCATCATCGGCACTCATGTCAGCCCCGATGCCGCCCGGCGCGGTGTCGGGCGGGCGCTGTTCGCTGCCAGCCGGGATGCCGCGCGGCGCGCCGGGGTGCGCTCGATCGACGCGACGATCCAGCCGGAGAACGCCGAAGGTCTGGCCTATTACGAGGCGATGGGGTTTCGCGATTACCGGGTTTCGGGCGGCGCGATCTGCAAGTGCTACGAGTTGCCGGTGGACATGTAGGCGATAGACCGCGCCGGGGCTGGCCGGAGGCTTTTCGAAAAGCCTCCACAGGGCCTTCGAAGGCCCTGCCGCCCCCACCCGGACCGCAGTGGTGGAGGCTTTCCCAAAAGCCTCCCCCGCAAATTCGAATTTGCGGACGGGGCGCGCCGTCGACGGCGCGTTTCGCCCTCTCTCCGACAAGCAACTTCACGCCCATGTGACCGAGGTTTCAAATCCATTGGTTGATTGACAGCGGCTGCGGGCAAATATCTCTTGTCAGCATGAGGACAGGATTTCCTGAACAACTCTGAACGGAGGAAGAACGTGATCCATCACAATCCAGACACGCGGGCCGTCACCCAGGCCCGTCCGGTTCGCGGGACCGAGCAGGCCAAGACCGCACTGGCATTCATCTTGATCATCGCGATGGCGCTGGCCACAGTCATCGCCTCGGCCTTGCCCTCACGGGCGCAGTTTTCCGGCCCGTCCAGCTTTGCCGATCTCGTCGACCAGGTCGGCGATTCCGTGGTCAACATCACGACCACCAGCCTTGTCGCCTCGGGCACCGGGCCGGGGCCGAACGTGCCGCCGGGCTCGCCGCTCGAGGATTTCTTCAACGAGTTTCTGGACCGGGACGGCCCCGGCCAGCCGCAGCCGCGCCGGCCCAATGCGCTCGGCTCGGGCTTCGTGATCTCCGAGGATGGCTTTATCGTCACCAACAACCACGTCATCGCCGGCGCCGACGAGATCATGATCGAGTTCCGCTCGGGGCTCGAACTGCCCGCCGAGGTAATCGGCACCGATGAGAACACCGATATCGCGCTTCTCAAGGTCGATCCCGACCAGCCGCTCGATTTCGTCCCCTTCGGCGACAGCGACGTGATGCGCGTGGGCGATTGGGTCATGGCCGTGGGCAACCCCCTGGGCCAGGGCTTCTCGGTCTCCGCCGGGATCGTCTCGGCGCGGGAACGCGCGCTTTCGGGCACCTATGACGACTTCATCCAGACCGATGCCGCGATCAACCGGGGCAACTCGGGCGGGCCGCTCTTCAACATGGATGGCGAGGTCGTCGGCGTGAACACCGCGATCCTCAGCCCCAATGGCGGCTCGATCGGGCTTGGCTTCTCGATGTCGTCCAACGTGGTCATGCGCGTGGTCGAACAGTTGCAGGAATTCGGCGAGACCCGCCGTGGCTGGCTCGGCGTGCGCATCCAGGACGTGACCCCCGATATCGCGGAAGGTCTCGGGCTCGAAGCCAGCGCGGGCGCGCTGGTCACCGACGTGCCCGAAGGCCCCGCGCGCGAGGCCGGGATGGAAGTGGGTGACGTGATCACCAGCTTCGACGGCAGCACGGTCGAGGATACCCGCGAACTGGTCCGCATCGTCGGCGAATCGCCGGTTGGCGAGACCGTCCGCGTCGTGGTCCTGCGCGAGGGCGAGACCCAGACCCTGCTGGTCACGCTCGGCCGCCGCGAAACCGAGGAGCGCGTCGCCTTCCCCGATACGGAAAGCCCCGACGTCGCCCCCGAGCAGAGCGATTTCCGGGGCCTGACCCTGATGCCGCTGACCGATGAGCTGCGCCAGCAGCTTGGGGCCGAGGGCGTCGAGGGCGGCCTGGTGATCGAGGCGGTCGACCCCAACAGCGAAGCCGCCGACCGCGGCCTGATGGCGGGTGACGTGATCACCGAGGTCGGCCAGGAGCCGGTGGCCGATCTCGACGCCTTCCACGCCCGCGTGGCCGAGGCCGCCGAGGCCGGCCAGAAATCGGTGCTGCTCCTGATCAGCCGGGGCGGCAACCCGCGTTTCGTGGCGCTGCCGATCTCGGACGAAGAGGACGAATAATGCCGGGACACGGCCTCCCGACATTGCAAGAACCGCCCGGCCCGAGAGATCAGGCCGGGCGTTTTGTCATCTGAACGGGGTCATGCGTCCGAAGGTGCCCCCCGCACCGCCGCCGCCTCCGGATCCCAGACCGCCAGCCCCAAGAGCCGCGCCGCCGCCAGCGACAGCGCGCCGGAATTCAGACCCTGGGGCCGCTGGTATTCGCGGATGGCGCGGCGCGTGCGCAGATCCATCACCCCCGTCACCGGCCCGCGATAATGCCCGCGCACGGCCAGCGCCCGCTGCACCATGGCGATGAACTCGGGGTCGTTTTCGGCGGCGCAGGGTGTCTCGAACCACAGGTCGTCGCGCTCGGTCACGATGCGCTGGCGGGTCTCGGTCTGGAAGATCGCGGGGCTGGTAACGGTGCCGCCGGCATCCACCTGGGGCGGGGCGACCATCACCTGCTCCGTCACCGTCTCGATCACGGCGGGCGTCACGTCCTGCGCGTAACAGGCATCGGGCCGGGCATTCTCGGGGCCCTCGCCGCGCGTCACGATGGTGCCGTCACGATCCAGAAGCCGCGCCACCTCGGGCGAGGGGGCGGGGCTACATGCGGCAAGCCACAACGCGCCCGCGCCGATCAGGGGAAAGAGTTTCATATCGGGCCTGTATCCGGAGAGCCCCGTTTGCCGGGGCATCTGTTCTGCGCCCGCTTATACCGCCATTCGACGCCCCGGAAAAGCGCCCAAGCGGGGATCGGCGGCATCCTGTGTCCTTGCGGTCCGGGGCCTCTGGCCTCCCCTGGCACGATCCACTATATGTCTGCACATATGCAGGGGCGATTTCGGGGCTGGAAAAGGCGGGCCGGGGTCGTTACCTGTTTGATGGATTTGAAGACGAGGACCGCTCCCCCCATGGCAAAGATCACCTATATCGAGTTCGGCGGCACCGAACATGTCGTCGATGTTCCCACCGGGCTGACCGTGATGGAAGGCGCCCGCGACAACAACATTCCGGGCATCGAGGCCGATTGCGGCGGCGCCTGCGCCTGTTCCACCTGCCATGTGCATGTCGATCCCTCCTGGGTCGAGAAACTGCCCGCCATCGACCCGATGGAAGAGGACATGCTGGAGTTCGCCTACGAGCCGGATGCAACCTCGCGCCTGACCTGCCAGTTGAAGGTCACGGATGAGCTGGACGGGCTGATCGTGCGGATGCCGGAAAAGCAGATCTGATGCGGCTTGCGGGACTCGTCGCGGCGTTTGGCCTCGGGACGGGTGCCGCGATGGCCTGCGAACAGCCTCCGCACCGGGCGACCGATCTGCCGGAAAGCGTCACCTTCGCGGGCGCCGAGGGCGAGGGGGTCTGGGCTGCCTGGTATGGCTCCGCGACCACCCGCTACGGCCACGGCGTCCTTGGCGACGCCATCGAGGGCGGCGCGCTCTACGCTTATGCCGAAGGTGCGGGCAATGACTGCGACCTCGTCGGCGTCACCCTGGACGGGGCCCATGTGTTCGAGGACACCGCCCCGCGCCTGGCCGACCTGGACGGCGACGGCATGGCCGAGATCATCACGGTCCGTTCCAGCCTGACGCAAGGCGCGCAACTGGCCATCTACGCCGCCACCGGCGCCTCGCTGACGCTCCTCGCCACGACCCCCTATATCGGCCGCGCCAATCGTTGGCTCGCGCCCATCGGGGCCGCCGATCTGGATGGCGACGGGCATATGGAGATCGCCTATATCGACCGCCCCCACCTGGCGCGCACCCTGCGCATCTGGCGCTTTGCAAATGGCGACCTGACCGAACTTGCCGCCGCCACCGGCCTCACCAATCACCGCATCGGCGAGGATTTCATCTCCTCGGGTCTCCGCGATTGCGGGGACGGCCCCGAGATGCTGACCGCCAATGCCGACTGGTCCCGCCTCATCGCCAGCCGTTTCGATGGCACCGGGATCACCGCAACCGACCTCGGCCCCTACAGCGCCACCGCGCTGCAAACCGCGTTGTCCTGCGACTAGCGCCCCAACCCCGATTCGCCTGACGGGTCAAGGATCGCGTCAGCGACTGCGCCCCGCGCGGCCCCGTCCTTGACGCGGCAGGCGACTCGGACAGCAGCCTTGATCAGGTCCGAATGCGGGCATTCCCCGCCATTCGGACCTCTCGGCAAACCGGCATCACGCCCTCCACACTCACTCCGTCCGAATCCCGGACGCAGCCTCGATCCCTGCCCGCCGCGCGTGCGCGCGGCGCCGGATCGGCGCCGAAAGGCGGCGAAATCCCGTCCTCGAAAACCGGACAAACCTGTCAGGAATTTCTGACACTCCTGTCAGAAAAGCCGCGCAAATCCCGTTCCCATAACTCTTCAGAACGGTCGCCGCCGTCAGGCGGCGACCCCCCTCATCCCTCCAGCGCCCGCCAGCCGATATCGGAGCGGCAGACCCCCTCGGGCCAGTCCACCCGGTCCACCAGCGCATAGGCCCGGTCCCGTGCCGCGCGCAAGTTCTCTCCCCGCGCGGTCAGCCCCAGAACCCTGCCGCCATTGGCCAGGTATTGCCCGTCCCTGCGCGTGGTCCCGGCGTGAAAGCACATCTCATGGCTGGTCTCGGGCATCTCCTCCAACCCCCTGATCACGCTGCCCTTCTCGTAACTTCCGGGATACCCCTGCGCCGCCATCACCACGCACATCGCGTGATCTTCGGCCCAGTTGACGGCCATGTCACCGAGCCGCCCCTCGGCGCAGGCCAGCATGAGATCCAGCGCCTGACCGCCGAGGCGCAACATCAGGCATTGGCATTCGGGATCGCCGAAGCGGACATTGTATTCGATCAGGCGCGGCGCGCCGTGTTTGATCATAAGCCCCGCGAACAGCACACCCGAGAAAGGCGTGCCGCGCCTCGCCATCTCGGCCATCGTTGGACGGATAATTTCATCCATTGTTTTCAAGATGATAGCATCCGTCATCACCGGCGCGGGCGAATAGGCCCCCATGCCGCCCGTGTTCGGCCCCTGATCGCCGTCAAAGGCCCGCTTGTGATCCTGCGCCGTGCCGATGGGCAGCACGGTTTCGCCATCGCAGAGCACGAAGAAACTGGCCTCCTCGCCCTCCAGGAACGCCTCGATCACCACCTCGGCGCCCGCGCCGCCGAAACTGCCCGCGAACATGTCGTCGACGGCGGCCAGCGCCTCCGCCTCGCTCATCGCCACGATCACGCCCTTGCCCGCCGCAAGCCCGTCGGCCTTGACCACGATGGGCGCGCCCTGTTGGCGGATATAGGCCCGCGCGGGCTCTGCCTCGGTAAAGCGCGCATAGGCCGCCGTGGGGGCACCTGCCGCGTCGCAGATCTCCTTGGTGAACGCCTTGGAGGCTTCAAGCTCCGCCGCCGCCTGGCTCGGTCCGAAGCACAGGATCCCCGCCGCGCGCAACGCATCCGCGACCCCGGCGGCCAGCGGGCCCTCTGGTCCTATGATAACGAAATCAATGGCTTCCTCCGCGGCGAAGTCCACCACCTCGCCCGCATCCTCCGGGTCCAGGGCCGCGCAATCGGCGATCTGCGCGATGCCGCCATTGCCCGGTGCCACGACCAGCCGGTCGCATTTCGGGTTCTGCAGGCAGGCCCAGGCCAGGGCATGTTCGCGCCCGCCGCTGCCAAGGATGAGTATGTTCACTTCCGGCCCCCAGACTGGTAATTCCGGGGTCGGGATACGCAAGCGGGCGCAAAGTCACAAGACGCGAAGGGGGCGGGGTGGATGAAAGACCGGGCAATGTGGCAGCGCTGTCTGGCCCATCCCATGCCGCGCGGGCCGGAGGGCGAGAGCTTTGCCGCCTGGCTGGCCGAGACCGCTCGCATCCGGCAAGGGCAGGCGGGCGACGTGATCCTGGAATACAAGCGCTTCACCTATCTCGCGGCCTCGGGCGCCGTGGCGCGGCCCCAGGCGCCGGGCCTCATCGGCACCGCGCTGGCGCTTCACCGCCAGACTGGGGATTTCGCCCGCTATTGCCGCGACGTATTGCAGGTCGCGGCCCTTCCGCCCGAGCGCGGCGACAGGGCCGCAACTCTGGCGGGCTACGAGGCCGAGTTTGGCCAGGCCCCGCCCCGGTTCTTCTGGGCCTCACGCTCGCGCCTGCCGCATTGGAGCCTCGCGGGGCTGCTGGTCGCGGGCGGCGCGGTGGCCTCGGTCTTCGATGGCAGCCTCGCGCCGCTGGCGCTCGGCGGTATCCCGGCGCTGGTCATCGCGGTCTACCTGCTGACCAAGGGCCGGATGGCGGGCGGGGGCGGTCTGTCGGGGGCCGCGCGCGTCGGCGGCGGAGGCGGCGGGACGCCCGGTGGCGGTCCCTGACTGATCCGATGCCAGATTGGTCTGGCCCCCCGCGACCTCGAAAGCTAGGGTCGCGTGCATGGATGATCTGCTGGATGATGACGGCCCCGATCCGGGCCCCGGCAATGCGCCGGAATTCTCCGTCTCCGAAATCTCGGGAGCGGTCAAGAAAACCGTCGAGGGCGCGTTTTCCCTCGTGCGCGTGCGCGGCGAGGTCGGGCGGCTGTCGCGCCCGCGCTCAGGCCATATCTATCTCGACCTCAAGGATGACCGCGCCGTGCTGGCGGGCGTCATCTGGAAGGGCGTGGCGGGCCGGATGGCGACGCAGCCCGAGGAGGGGATGGAGGTCGTCGCCACGGGCCGCCTGACCACCTTCCCCGGCCAGTCGAAATACCAGATGGTGATCGAGGAGATCCGCCCCGCAGGCGTCGGCGCGCTGATGGCGATGCTGGAGAAACGCCGTCAGGCGCTGGCCGCCGAGGGGCTGTTCGACGAGGCCCGCAAGCGGCCCCTGCCGCGCCTGCCGGAGGTGATCGGGGTGGTGACCTCGCCCTCGGGCGCGGTGATCCGCGACATCCTGCACCGGCTGCGCGACCGGTTCCCGCGCAAGGTGCTGATCTGGCCGGTCGCGGTGCAGGGCGCGAAATGCGCGCCGGAGGTGGCTGCCGCGATCAGGGGATTCAACGCGCTTGAGGCGGGCGGGCGCATCCCCCGGCCCGACCTGATCATCGTGGCGCGCGGCGGGGGCTCGCTGGAGGATCTCTGGGGCTTCAACGAGGAGGTTGTGGTGCGCGCGGCGGCGGAAAGCGCGATCCCGCTGATCTCGGCCGTGGGGCATGAGACGGATACCACGCTGATTGACCATGCCGCCGACCGCCGCGCGCCGACGCCAACGGCGGCTGCCGAGATGGCGGTGCCGGTGCGCCTGGAGCTTCTGGCCTGGCTGGAAACGGCGGGCGGACGGATGAGCCGCGCGATCACGCAAGGGGTGGCGGCACGGCGGCAGCGCTTGGGCGACCTCTCACGCGGATTGCCCCGGCTTGAGAGCGTGCTGGATGGCCCGCGCCAGCGGCTCGACGGGCTGGCCGACCGGCTGGACCCGGCCTTGCGCGCCGCGACGCAGGCCAAGCGGATGGAGTTGGACCGCAAGGCGGCGCGGCTCGGCCCGGGCCTGGAGCGCGCGGTCGGCATCAAGCGCGTGGCGCTTGGCCGGGCCGAAGCGGGGCTGTCGGTGACGCGGCTCAAGGCCCAGGTGGCGCGGCGGCGTGAAGATCTGGACCGGCTCGGCGCAAGGATGCAGGTTGCGCGGCTGTCCGAGCGTGTGGTGGAGCGCCGCGCGCGACTGGATGCGGCGCTGGTCCGGCTCGACGCGGTGGCGCGGGCGCGGCTGGAGCAGCGGCGCGACCGGCTGGACGCGCTGGAGCGGATGCGCCAGACGCTTGGCTATACCGAGACGCTGAAGCGCGGCTACGCGGTTGTGCGGGCAGGCGCCGATGTGGTGACCGGGAAGGCCGAGGCCGAGCGCGCCGGACGGCTGGAGATCCAGTTCGCCGATGGAAGGTTGGATGTGGTCGCGGGTGCGAGGCATCGGCGCGGCAGATCGGGTGGCGGCGACGATGAGGACCAGGGGTCGCTCTTTTAGCGGGGCCTCCTCGGGCCTTGCGGCCCTCCTCGGCCGGGGCATCTGTGGCGCGTGACCCGAGGGGGCGGTGTCTTGGGTTGGCTGTCAGATTCAGGTATTTGGACGAAGAAGATGATGGCGCCCGTGCGCGTGGGCAGCGTTTTCTTGAGTATTTGGACCAAGAAGATGGGGGCGGGTTCTGCGCTTCACGGCAGCGGCGGGGCCTTGGCCATCGCTTTTTCCGCGCGGCGGTCCATATTGCGCCGCCAGCGGCGCGGCATGGTGGCCAGTATCGCCATGATCGGCAGGGAATAGGGCAGGAGGGGGGCGCCTTCGGGGATCCTCAGCGCATCATAGGGGCGGTCGGGGTGCATGTGGTGGTCGGAATGGCTCGGGGCGTTGACCATCAGGAAGGACGTGAAGCCGCGCGGGGCGTTCCAGCTGTGATGCGGCGCGACCGGTTCCAGGCGGCCGTTCGGCAGCGTGCGGCGGGTCAGGCCGTAATGCTGGATATAGTCGGAGAGCAGGATCTGCATCTGCGCCAGCGCCGCCACGATGGAGAAGCCGAGAAGGCCGGGCCAGCCGCCGAGGAGCGCGGCCAGCACCAGCGCCAGCGCGGCCCCGCCGACATAGATCGCGTAAGCGGGCAGGGTGCCGGCTTTGTGGCGGCGCGCCTCCTGCGCGTGACCGGCACGGAAGGAGCCGAGCCAGGCGCGGGGCAGGAAGGCCCAGAAGCTTTCCCCCCTGCGCGGCGTGTTGGGGTCGCTTTCGGTGCCGACAAAGACGTGATGGACCAGCCGATGCGCCGAGACGTGGTGGCCGAACAGCATCGAGACATAGACCGCGACGCCGAGACGGCGCAGGGCGCGCGGCCTCCGGTGGATCAGTTCATGCGCGTTGGGATGGCTGACCTGGCCCATGAAAGAGGCGGCGGCGAGGGCGAGCGTGATCGTCTCGCCCCAGGTCTGCGTGGGATCCGCGAAGGCGAGGCTGGCCAGCGGCAGGAGCGCGAGATGGCCCGAGGCCAGCGTGACCGAGAGCGCCTCGGCGCTGGCGGCATGGGTGGTGCCAATGGGGGGCGGCGACAGCAGGTGATCCATTCCGGCGGCGAAGAGCGTCAGCCAGACCAGCGCCAGGGCCGCCCACCAGCCGCCCAGGACAGCGCCCAAGAGCAGGCAGGCCAGCGGGATCAGCGTGGCGATGGCATAGCGCAGGATCAGCATCGGGGCGCTCCTTTTCGGGTTCCGTCATAGCAAGGCGGGTGCGGCATGGCACGGCGGCAGTATGTCCCGCGTTTTGCGGCAATTGAATGTCGGTTTTGGGGGGCGCGGTCGGGATGGACGCGTTAGAAGGGGGAAAGACGGGCTGCAAGGGGGGCCACCGCGATGGCGCTGGATCAGGACAAGGGTGTGTGGAAATCGGGGCGCGGCAAGGGGCGGCGCACGCCCAAGGGCCGCCAGGTCGAGGATGTGGCCCTTGAGGAAGTGCAGGCGCTTCTGGGCGACCGGCCCCGGCGGCGCGACCTGCTGATCGAGCATCTGCACCTGATCCAGGACAGTTTCGGCCATCTGAGCGCCGCCCATATCCGCGCGCTGGCCGAGGAAATGCGGGTGGGGCAGGCCGAGGTCTACGAGGTTGCCAGTTTCTATGCCCATTTCGACCTGGTGCGCGAAGGCGAGACCCCGCCGCCCTCGCTGACCGTCCGGGTCTGCGATTCGCTGTCCTGCGAACTGGCCGGGGCGGAGGCGTTGCAGCAAGCGTTGGAGGAGGGGCTGGACCCCGGCCATGTCCGCGTGCTGCGCGCGCCCTGCATGGGCCGCTGCGACACCGCGCCGGTGCTGGAGCTTGGCCATGCCCATATCGACCACGCCACGGCCGACAAGGTGCAGGCGGCGATTGCGGGCGGCCATACGCATCCGGTGATCCCCGAATATGAAACGCTTGCGGCCTACCGCGCCTCGGGCGGCTACGAGGTGCTGGACAAGCTGCGCGCGGGCGGCGACTGGGAGGCGGTGCAGGAAACCGTGCTCGCCTCGGGCCTGCGCGGGCTTGGCGGGGCGGGGTTCCCCTCGGGCAAGAAATGGGGCTTCGTGCGCGCCAATCCCGGCCCCCGCTACCTGGCCGTCAATGGCGACGAGGGCGAGCCCGGCACCTTCAAGGACCGCTATTACCTGGAACGCACTCCGCACCTGATGCTGGAGGGGATGCTGATCGCGGCTTGGGCGGTCGAGGCCGAGACCTGCTTCATCTACATGCGCGACGAATACCCGGCGGTGCTGGAGATATTGCGCCGCGAGATTGCCGCGCTGGAGGAGGCCGGGATCGTGGAGCCGGGCCATATCGACCTGCGCCGGGGCGCGGGCGCCTATATCTGCGGCGAGGAAAGCGCGATGATCGAATCGATCGAGGGCAAGCGGGGCCTGCCGCGCCACCGCCCGCCTTTCGTCGCGCAGGTGGGCGTCTTCGACCGGCCCACGCTGGTGCATAATGTCGAGACGCTGCACTGGGTGGCGCGGGTCTGCCGCGAGGGGCCGGAGGTTCTGTCTGGTGTCGAAAAGAACGGGCGCAGGGGTCTGCGCAGCTATTCGGTCTCGGGGCGCGTCAAGACCCCCGGTGTCTACCTGCTGCCTGCCGGATCGACGATGAATGAGATCATCGAGGCGTGCGGCGGCATGGCGGAAGGGCACAGCTTCAAGGCCTACCAGCCCGGCGGTCCGTCTGCGGGGCTGCTGCCCGCAAGCATGGCCGATATCCCGATGGATTTCGACGTGCTTCAGGAGCATGGCACCTTCATCGGCTCGGCGGCCATCGTGGTGCTGTCGGATCAGGACAATGCCCGCGATGCAGCGCTGAACATGCTGCGGTTCTTCGAGGATGAAAGCTGCGGTCAATGTACGCCCTGCCGGGTCGGCTGCGAAAAGGCGGTCAAGCTGATGCAGGCCGAGACCTGGGACCAGCCGCTGCTGGAGGAGCTTTGCGTGGCCATGGGCGATGCCTCGATCTGCGGGTTGGGGCAGGCGGCTCCGAATCCGATCCGCATGGTGATGAAGCATTTCGCCGACGAGATATGACCTGGACGCTGGCGGCCCTTGGGCTGGCGGCGGCGCTGGCCTATCAGGGACTGCTCGGCGCGCCGAAAAGCGGGTCGCGTTCCGCGATCAAGACCGGGGCGACGGCGGCCCTGGCGCTGGCGAGCCTTGTCGCGGGTGGCCCGTGGCTGCTGGTTCTGGCGCTGGCCCTGGGGGCCTTGGGCGATTTCTTCCTGTCGCGGCCGGGGCAGGGGGCATTCCTGAGGGGGCTCGTCGTCTTTGCCCTGTCGCATCTGGCCTATATCGCGCTTTTTACCGGCTTGCCGGGGTGGGGAGATACCTCAGATCCCGGTTGGGCGGCCTATGCGGGGCTGATTGGCCTCGCCCTCCTGGCCCCGTCTACGGCGCGCTGGCTGCTGCCCTACACGGGCCGGTTGCGCGGGCCGGTCGTCGCCTATGTTCTGGTCATCACCGCGATGGGGGCGGCGGCGCTGCTGCTGGCCCCGGCCTTCCGGCTGGCCCTGCTCGGGGCGGCGATGTTCCTGGCCTCGGACGTGATCCTGTCGGTGCAGATCTTCCGGCTTGCCCCCGGCACGCCTGTGCATCGCAACGCAGGGCGCGCGGTCTGGCCGCTCTACTGGGGCGGGCAGGCGCTGATTGCCTATGGGGTGATCGGCGGGCTTTGAGGGTGGGGGGCACCGGGATCCGTCCGCACCGACGCTTGCCCAATCCCCGAAACTCGGCCAGAACCTGTCGGTGGCTTTTTATCCCAAAGGCATTCGCAACATGACCCGACCCGACCACCCCCTCCCGTCGCTCGACGATTTCGTTCAGGACACGCCCTGGCGGGGCGACGCCCCCCCGGCCCCGCTGCCATCCCCGATCGAGGGCGTGGTGATCGAGCCGCTGGCCGTGCATTCCGACAAGCGCGGCGACCTCGTGGTGCTGTTGAGCCAGCTGCACGCGCCCGTGGAGGAGATCGTGCATGTCTACAGGGTCACGGCCAGGCCGGGGTCGATCCGGGCCTGGGTCTATCATGACCACCAATCCGACCGCCTGACCTATACCGAGGGGCGGTTCCGCGTCGTGCTCTACGATATCCGCCCGGGCAGCCCGACGCGCGGCCAGATGCAGGTGATCCATGCCGGGGCCGACAACCCGCTGCGCCTGACCATCCCGGCCCATGTCGTGCATGGCGTGATGAACGAGGGCGAGGGTGACGCAAGTTTCGTCAACATGCCGACCCGCGCCTATGACCCCGCCAACCCCGACAAGCGCCGGATGCCCTACCCCGACGCGCGCATCCCCTACCGGTTCGAGGATTGACCGCCGGAGGCACCGCCCTTTGCATCCGGCGGCCCCCCGTATTAGGTGGATGTCAGCAAAGCGGAGACCGTCGATGTCGTTTTTCAAGAAGCTCAAGGATCGGATGTTCAAATCCTCGTCCCGACTGGACGAAGGGCTGGATGCGATTATCGAAGATGGCGCCGACGAAGATGCGGGCGAGGACATCCGGCAAGGGGTGGAGGAGCGGTCTGAGACCGCCGATGACGCCCCCGCGACCCCACCGACCGCCCCGATGCCGCCGCAGGTGCCCTCGCACGGTCCCGTGCCGTCGCCCGCGCTGACGCCGACGCCCGAGCCGATCCCGGCGCCGATCCCCGATCCGACCTCCGCCAGGCCCGGCCTGATGGGGCGCCTGATGGGCCGCGGCGCGGCGCCGCGCCGGGCGCTGGACGACGACATGCTGGAGGAGCTGGAGGAGCTTCTGATCACTGCCGACATGGGCGTCGAGACCGCGATGCGCGTCACCGCCAACATGGCCGAGGGGCGCTTTGGCAAGATGATGACGGCGGCGGATATCAAGGCGCTGCTGAGCGACGAGATCGCCCGCATCATGGAGCCCGTGGCCAAGCCGCTGCCGATCTACCCCAAGACGCCGCAGGTGGTGCTGGTGGTCGGTGTCAACGGCTCAGGCAAGACGACGACCATCGGCAAGCTCGCCAGCCAGTTCCGCGCCGCCGGCAAGTCCGTGGTGATTGCCGCGGGCGACACGTTCCGCGCCGCGGCGGTGGAACAGCTGCAGGTCTGGGGCGACCGCGCGGGTGTGCCGGTCCTGACCGCGCCGGAAGGGTCCGACCCCGCGGCGCTGGCCTTCGACGCCATGACCAGGGCCGAGGCGGACGGGGCCGACCTTCTGATGATCGACACGGCGGGGCGCTTGCAGAACCGCGCCGATCTGATGGAGGAGCTGGCCAAGATCGTGCGTGTCATCCGCCGCAAGGATCCGGACGCGCCGCATAACACGCTGCTGGTGCTGGATGCGACGACGGGGCAGAACGCGCTCTCCCAGGTCGAGACCTTCCAGAAACTGGCCGATGTCTCGGGCCTCGTCATGACCAAGCTTGACGGCACCGCCAAGGGCGGCGTGCTGGTGGCGCTGGCCGACCGCTTCGGCCTGCCCATCCATGCCATCGGGGTGGGCGAACAGATCGACGACCTTGCGCCGTTTGACCCAGAGGAGTTCGCCCGCGCCCTGACCGGCGCACAATGACGCCGCCCGTGCCGGGCCTAGTCCTGGCCGACCCGGCGCGAGATCAGCCCCAGGATCGACAGGATCACCAGCACGATGATGGTGGCCATCACGGCCAACGGAATCTGCCCGGATCCGCAGGCCAGGCCGATGGCCCCGCACAGCCACATCGACGCGCCCGTCGTCGCGTTGCGCACCTTGCCGTGCGAGGTGAAGATGATCCCCGCCGCCAGAAAGGCGACCCCCGCCGTCACCGCCTCGATCAGGCGCAGCGGATCGACGCGCAGCGCATCGCCCGCGCCGAACTGCATCGAGGCCAGTTGCTGGCTGACGATGATGAAGAGGCAGGCGGCGGTCGAGACCAGCATATGCGTGCGCAGACCGGCGGGCTTTTGCCGCCATTCCCGCTCGAACCCGATGATGCCGCCAAGCACCATCGCGACGACCAGCCTGATCCCCGCGATGAAGGGAGGGACCGCGGCGAAACCGCCCTCAAGCTCGTTGAGTATCGTCTGCCACATATCGCCTCCTCGCCTCCATGCTGTCGGACATGCTGTCGGACCCGCGCAGCCCGCTCGGCCCGCGCATCGGCGGGGCGTGTTGCCGGATCAATGCGCAAGGCGCGGGTTTGGTTCCGCCCGCGTGCGGCGGCGGGGCAATTGCGATGAGCGGCTGGCTGGTCTCCATCGCGGGGACGCCGCAGGGCGCGACGCTTGCGACCGCGCTGGCGCTGCTGGCGGCGTTCCTGCACGCGGTTTTCGGCGCGTTACAGAAGGGGCGGCACGATCCGCTGCTCAGCCGGGGCATCATCGACGCAAGCTATGGCCTGATGGCCGCGCCCGTGGCCCTCTTCCTCGTGCCCTGGCCGGAGCGCCATATGTGGCCCATCTTCGCAGGCATGGTGGCGATCCATATCGGCTACAAGGCGGCGCAGGTCGCCAGCTACCGGCGCGGGGCGTTCACGGTCGTCTATCCGGTCATGCGCGGCACCGGGCCGCTTTTCGCCGTGATCGGAGCCTGGCTGTTGTTCGGCGAGGTGTTCAGCCCGCTGCAATGGGCCGGTGTCGCGGTGCTGCTTTCGGGCATATTCGGCCTCGCCGCCTATAACCTGCGCACCATCACAGTGGCGCGCGAGACGCTGGTGCCTGCCTTGTGGCTGGCGGTTCTGACCGGGCTCTTCGTGGCCGCCTACACGACCTATGACGCCTATGGCATCCGCGCCACGCGCGATCCCTTCACCTTCCTGGCCTGGTTCTTCTTTCTCGACGGCATCACCATGCCCGTGGTCGCGCTATATGCCTATCGCCGCATGGCCGACCCGCCGACGCTTGGCCCGCTTTTCCTGCGCGGGGCCGTCGGCGGCGTCATCGCGGTGCTCAGCTTCGGCTCGATCATGCTGGCCACACGGCTCGATCAGGTGGGGCAGGCGGCGGTGCTGCGCGAGACCTCGACCGTATTCGCGGCGCTGATCGGCTGGCTGATGCTGGGAGAGCGCGTCGGACCGCGGCGTTTGTGCCTCATGGGGTTGATTGCGGCGGGCGCGGTGATAGTTGAGATGGGCGCATGAACCCCGAGGCCGAGATGGAAGAACACAAAGTCAACCCGACCCTGAAATTCACCCTGGAACTGGGCCCCCCGATCCTGTTCTTCATCGCCTATCTGTGGCTGAAGGACGAGAGCTTCACCATCGCGGGCCACGACTATGACGGCTTCATCGTGGTGACGGCGGCCTTTGTCCCGCTCTTGCTGGCCTCGATCGCGGCGTTGTGGCACCTGACCGGCAAGCTCAGCCGGATGCAGATATTCACCGCCGTGCTGGTCGTGGTCTTCGGCGCGCTGACGGTCTGGTTCGACGATGAACGCTTTTTCAAGATGAAGACGACGCTGGTTTATGCCTTCTTCGTCGTGGTCCTGGGTATCGGCCTGCTGCGCGGGCAAAGCTGGCTGCAATTCGTCATGGGCGAGATGATGCCGATGCGCGAAGAGGGCTGGATGATCCTGACCAGGCGGCTGGTCGCGGCCTTCGCGGCGATGGCACTGGCCAACGAGATCGTCTGGCGCACGCAAACCACGGAATTCTGGGTGACCTTCGAGACCTTCGTGCTGCCCGGTTTCCTCTTCGCCGTGTTCATGTTCCAAGCCAAGCTCTTCGAGCGCTACATGATCACGCCCGAGGATGACGCCGAAGGCTAGCGCGGTTTGCGCGGGGCGGGTTTCTTGACCCGCTTCGGGCCGGGGCGCTTCGGCTTCGCCTTGGCCTCGGCATGGCCGTCCGGCAGGGCGATGCCCAATTGGTCGCGCAGGACCTTGGGCTTGATCTCCTCGACCGCGCCGGGTTTCAGATCGTTGAGGCAGAAGGGGCCGTAGCTGACGCGCAGCAGCCGGTTCACGCTGACCCCGATCTCGGCGAAGGCGCGGCGCACCTCGCGGTTCTTGCCCTCGCGGATGCCCACGGTCAGCCAGGCATTGGCCCCTTGCTGGCGGTCGAATTTCACATCCATCGGCTGAAATTTCTCGCCGTCCGAGGTGACACCCTTGCGCAAGGTCTCCAGCAGCGCCTCGGAGGGCGCGCCCTTGACCCGCACGCGATACTTGCGCAGCCAGCCGGTCGAGGGCAGTTCCAGCTGCCGCTTGATGCCGCCATCATTGGTCAGCAGCAACAAGCCTTCCGAATTGAGGTCGAGCCGGCCCACGCTCATCACCCGCGGCATGTCCTCGGGCAGGGTGTCGAAGACCGTCTCGCGGCCCTTCTCGTCGCTGGCCGATGTGACCAGCCCGGCGGGCTTGTGATAGAGCCAGAGGCGGGGGCGTTCCGGGGTTCCGACTTCGCGGCCATCGACCACGATGCGGTCAGACTCGGTCACGTTGAGCGCCGGGCTGGTGATGGTCTTGCCGTTCACGCTGACGCGGCCCGCCTCGATCATGCGCTCGGCCGCGCGGCGCGAGGCGATGCCCGCGCGCGAGAGGTGCTTGGCGATGCGGTCGCCTTTGGGGGTGTCGTCACTCATGCGCTAGGGCGTAGCGGTTCGCGGGAAAAAGCGAAAGCGCGAATGCGGGGTTAACCCGCGATTAACCTCCGCCGCGCTAGGAAAGGGAACTTGGGTGGGGGCACCCTCGGTCTTGTCCCGGATCGCACGGGGGGCTCTGCCGCGCGATCCGGGGTAATGCCCGCATTTGACAGCGGCGCGGAAAGCGGCGATTGCCGTGGGCATGGTGTTTACCAGTCACATGACGCTTGCGCTGGAGGAGGCGCGCGCCGCCGCCCGCGCGGGCGAGGTGCCCGTGGGCGCGGTGGTGATCGGGCCGGATGGCGCGGTGCTGGCGCGCGCGCGCAACCGGATGCGGGAGCTATGCGACCCCACGGCCCATGCCGAGATGCTGGCCATTCGCGCGGCCTGCGCGGCGCTTGGTTCGGAGCGGCTTGCGGGCTGCGATCTTTACGTGACGCTGGAGCCCTGCACGGCTTGCGCGGGCGCGATCTCGGCGGCGCGCATCGCGCGGCTCTATTACGGTGCGGCGGACCCCAAATCGGGCGGCGTGGCGCAGGGACCGCGCGTGTTCGATCACGCGCAGGCGCATCACAAGCCCGAGGTCTATGGCGGGATAGCCGAGCGCGCGGCGGCGGACCTGCTCAGGGACTTCTTTGCCGCGCGGCGGTGACACGCAATTTCGAAATTGCGCATGAGGCGCTTCGAAGCGCCTTGCCCCCCGCTACAACTCGATCGCCGTCATCACTTCGGGTTCGATCACGTCCACACCGGGCAGGGCCTGCACGAGCGTCTCCGCCGATTGCTCCAGAATCGGGAAAGTCTTGTAATGACAGGGGATCACGGTCTTGAAATCGAAGAATTTTTTCGCCGCATAGCCCGCCCGCGCCATGTCCATCGTGAAATGACCGCCCGCCGCGAGAATGCCGATCTCGGGCGCATGCAGATCATTGAAGACGCCCATATCCGCCATCACATCCGTATCGCCCGAGACATAGATCGTGCGGCCCTCGCCCTTGATCATGAAGCCGCATTCGGTGCCGCCATAGCGCGGGCCGTCCGGGGTTCCGAAGCTGCTGGAATGGACCGCGTTCACCATCGTCACCGCGACATCGCCCAACATCACCGTGCCGCCCTTGTTGAAGCCGATGACGCTGATGCCCTCATGCTCCTCCCAATGGCTCATCAGGTCGAACTGGCCCGCGACGGGAATATCCAGGTCGCGCGCCAGATCCAGCACATCCGCGACGTGATCGAAATGCGCATGGGTCAGCAGGATATGCGTGGCGCCTTGCGTGGCCTCGCCCTTGCGGTCCTCGGGAAAGACCGGGTTGTCCGAGAACCACGGGTCGAGCAGCAGGACCTCGCCGCCGATCTCGATGCGGAAACTGCCATGGCCAAGCCAGATGATCTTCATGTCTCTTCTCCCCTTCCTGTGCTGTCGTTGCTGTCAAACTATGGGCGGGTGCGCCCGCGTTTCAATGCAAAACCCCGTCAAGGGGCGCTTGCGGGCGCGCCCGCGCGGCGATACACCCTTGCGCGATCCGAAGTCCCTGGAAAGGTAGGCCAAGCTCCATGTCCATTGATATCGAAACCGCCGCCCGCGTCGCCAAGCTGGCCCGCATCAAGGTGGAGCCCGAGGCGCTGCCGGCGCTGGCCGATGAGTTCAACGCCATTCTCGGCTTCATCGAGCAACTGGGCGAACTGGATGTGGAGAACGTCGAGCCGATGACCTCGGTCACGCCGATGCGCCTGCCACGCCGGGCCGATGTGGTGACGGATGGGGACCAGCAGGCCAAGGTGCTGGCCAACGCCCCCGATGCGCGTGAGGGGTTCTTTGCCGTGCCGAAGGTGGTGGAATGATGACCGATCTGAACACGCTGACCATCACGCAGGCGCGCGACGCGCTGCGCAAGGGCGAGACGACATCGGTCGCGCTGACCGAGGCCTGCCTTGCCGCCATCGAGGGCGCGGATGCGCTTGGGGCCTTTGTCCACAAGACGCCCGAGATCGCGCTGGAGCGGGCGAAAGCCGCCGATGCGAGAATCGCGAAGGGCGATGCGCCCGCCATGTGCGGCATCCCGGTGGGGATCAAGGATCTGTTCTGCACCGAGGGCGTCGCCAGCCAGGCCGGATCGAAGATCCTCGAAGGCTTCAAGCCGGAATACGAATCCACCGTCTCGGCGCAGCTGCGCGATGCGGGCGCGGTGATGCTTGGCAAGCTCAACATGGATGAGTTTGCGATGGGGTCGAGCAACGAAACCTCGGTCTATGGCAATGCCGTCAATCCCTGGCGCGCGGAAGGATCGACCGCGCCGCTGACGCCGGGTGGCTCCTCGGGCGGGTCCGCCGCCGCCGTGGCCGCCGATCTGTGCCTGGCCGCGACCGGCACCGATACCGGCGGCTCGATCCGCCAGCCCGCCGCCTTCACCGGCACGGTCGGGCTGAAACCCACCTATGGGCGCTGCTCGCGGTGGGGGATCGTGGCCTTTGCCTCGTCGCTGGACCAGGCCGGACCGATGACCAAGACGGTGCGCGATGCGGCCATCATGGGCACGGCGATGATGGGCCATGACGCGCGCGACAGCACCTCGGCCGATATGGCTGTCCCCGATTTCGAGGCGATGCTGACCGGCGATATTAAGGGCAAGGTGATCGGCATCCCCAGGGAATACCGCATGGAGGGCATGCCCGCCGCGATCGAGCGGCTGTGGCAGGACGGCGCGGAAATGCTCAAGGATGCGGGCGCCGAGATCCGCGACATCTCGCTGCCGCATACCAAATACGCGCTGCCCGCCTATTACGTGGTGGCGCCCGCCGAGGCGTCGTCCAATCTGGCGCGCTATGACGGCGTGCGCTTCGGCTACCGGGCCGATCTGGCGCAGGGCGACGGCATCACCGAAATGTACGAGAAGACCCGCGCCGAGGGCTTCGGGCCCGAGGTCAAGCGCCGGATCATGGTCGGCACCTACGTGCTGTCGGCGGGCTTCTACGACGCCTATTACAATCGCGCCCGCAAGGTCCGCGCCCTGATCAAGCGCGATTTCGAGGAGGCGTTCGCAGCCGGTGTCGACAGCATCCTGACGCCCGCCACGCCGTCCGCCGCGTTTGAGTTGGGCCAGACCCATACCGACCCGGTCGAGATGTATCTCAACGATGTCTTCACCGTGACCGTCAACCTCGCCGGTCTGCCGGGGATCGCGGTGCCGACGGGGCAGAATTCGCGCGGGCTGCCGGTGGGGCTGCAACTGATCGGACGGCCCTGGGAAGAGGGCGACCTGCTCAACACCGCCTACGCGCTGGAACGCGCGGCGGGTTTTGTGGCGAAACCGGAGAAATGGTGGTAAACCCCTGTCAAAACGCTTGCGGCAAGACGATTTGGGCAGAGGACGGACAATGCGGAACATGATGGCATTCGGGCTTGGCCTCCTGGCTCTGGCGGCCTGCGCGCGGGTGCCGGACGATACCGGGGTGGGGTTCGGCCCCTATGATGCGACGGCACAGGCGCGCGCGGCGCGGGCCACCGCCCCGCAACCGCAGTCAGCGCCTGCCGCCCAATCCGCGGGCAGCACCGCCGACATCGCCGCCGTCGCGGGCGGTGCGATTGCCGCCGCCGAGGCCCGCCCCGCAGCCACCCCCGGCGCTGCCGCGATTTCGGATGAGCAGAATTTCGACGCCGTTTCCGCCCGCGAAAGCATCGAAAGCGACGCCGAACGCCGCCAGCGCATGATCGAACAGCGCGTCGAGATCGCGCCGACCGCGCTGCCCGCGCGCACCGGCAATGCGGGGCCGAACATCATCGAATATGCCGTCACCACGACCCATCCCGTGGGCCAGCAGGTCTATTCGCGCAACACGCTGTTCTCCGGCAACCGGCATGAACGCAACTGCCGCAGCTACCGCTCCGACGACCTGGCGCAGGAGGCGTTCCTGGCCGCGGGAGGGCCAGAGCGCGACCGGCAGGCGCTGGACCCCGATGGCGACGGCTATGCCTGCGGATGGGATCCGAGCGTCTTCCGCAACGCCGCCGCCGCTGCCCGTAACCAGTGAGCCTGTCGCCAAATTTCACCAATCGGCGCAATGGGTTGCGGCCCGAACTTGTGGTGATCCACTACACCGCGATGGCGGATTGCGAGGCCGCCGAACGGGTGCTCTGCGATCCCGCGCGCGAGGTCTCGGCGCATTACCTGATCTCGGAGGCAGGCGGGATCCGCGCGCTGGTCGATGAGGAGATGCGCGCCTGGCATGCGGGCGCGGGCGCATGGGCGGGGCGTGACGATGTCAATTCCCGCTCCATCGGGATCGAGCTGTCCAACACCGGGCTGGTGCCCTTCGCGGCGGCGCAGATGGACGCGCTGGAGCGGCTCCTCGCTCCGCTCCTCGCCCGCTGGAACATCCCCCCCCATGGCGTCATCGGCCATTCCGACATGGCGCCGGGGCGCAAGATCGATCCTGGCCCGCGCTTCGACTGGCGGCGGCTGGCGCGGCAGGGGCTGGCGGTCTGGCCCGATAACCGCGATGCCCCGGCGCCGGATATGGAACGGTTCCGCGCGGCGGCGCTTGAGTTCGGTTATCCGGCGGTGGACGACGATTTGCTGCTGCAAACGGTGCGATTGCGGTTTCGGCCTTGTTTTGATGGGCCGTTTGATGCGCGGGATATGGCGATCATAACCGACCTCGCGGAACGGTTCGGCATTGACCGGCGGGGGCCGAGCGCCTAGGTGAACAGCGCGCGGAGGGCTGGATGGCCGCGGCGCGGTGTTTGCTCTGTAATCTTCGACGGGGCCGCTCTCGTGATCTTTTCTTGCGAAAAGACACTGTCGCGGCGCGGTGCGGGGCCTGCGGTGCAAGCCCCGCACCGAGGAAAGTCCGGACTCCCTGAAGCAGCGGTGCCGGGTAACGCCCGGGCGGAGAGGGGCGGGGAAACCCGCGCGGATCCGACGGACAGCGCCACAGAAATGATACTACCCTGATTTTTCAGGGAAAAGGTGAAACGGTGGGGTAAGAGCCCACCACGGCCTTGGCAACAAGGACGGTATGGCAAGCCCCACCGGGAGCAATGCCAAATAGGGATCTCGCGTGCGTGTCACAGGGCCGCTTCAGCCCGAGAGATCCGGGTTGGCAGCTAGAGCTGTCGGGCAACCGGCAGCCGAGAGGAATGGTCATCCATCGGACGGGGAAACCCGGCCCGAGGACAGAATCCGGCTTACAGGCCCTCCGCGCATTTTCATCCACGAACCGGCCTCCGCGGCCCATTTTCGGGGGGCACCCGCCCGTACACCCCCCGATGCACCCCCTGTACACCCCCTGACGCGCCGCCGGGGTTGACAGCATCGCCCGACTGGCCGGATGGTGGGGGCATGGGGGCATCCCTGCGTGCAACCCCCGTGAGGCCAAGGCCGAACCTGCCCGCATCCCCAACCCTTGACCGACAAGGAGGATGCCACCCATGTCCGGCCTCAACCTGATCACCCCTGACCGCCACATGTGCGGGTGCGGCCTGCCCCTGCCTGATCCGGCGCTTCGCCGATCGGGCGGCGCCGACACCAACGCGCATGACCTCGCCCCGCAGGCCGCCGGGCTGCTGGCCGCAAGCGTCGGCTTCTCGCGCCAATACCGCGATGACAATGCGCAGCTTGAGGCGGCCCTGCCGCTTTATGATGCGCTCTACCGGTGGGCGCGGGACGGGGTGGATGAGGGGCATGACTGGCCCGGACCGGGCCGGGGCTGAGGCGATGGAGATCGGATATCGCGAGATGGTTCGCGTCTTCGGGCGGATCGGCCTCTTGAGCTTCGGCGGCCCCGCCGCGCAGATCGCGCTGATGCACCGCGAGCTTGTCGAAACGCGGGCGTGGCTGAGCGAGCAGCGGTTCCTCAACGCGCTCTCCTTCTGCATGCTCTTGCCGGGGCCGGAGGCGATGCAACTGGCCACCTATGCCGGATGGCGATTGGGCGGCACGCGCGGGGGCCTTCTGGCGGGCGGGCTGTTCGTGCTGCCGGGGGCGATGGTGATCCTGGTGCTGGCCGCGCTCTATTCGACGTTCGGGCAGGTGCCGTTGATCGCCGCACTCTTCCTCGGGATCAAGGCCACGGTCATCATCATCGTGATCGAGGCGCTGATCCGGGTGGCGCGCAAGGCGCTGACCTCAAGGCTGGCCTACGGGCTGGCCGCAGCGGCGTTCCTGGCGCTCTTCGCCTTTGATCTGCCCTTTCCGCTGATCATCGCGGGCGCCG
Organism: Alterinioella nitratireducens; assembly: GCF_013155465.1. GTDB lineage: Bacteria > Pseudomonadota > Alphaproteobacteria > Rhodobacterales > Rhodobacteraceae > Alterinioella > Alterinioella nitratireducens. Next base: position 399,550 of record NZ_JABJVX010000001.1, read on the forward strand.
CGCTGGCGGGGGCGCTGGCCATGGGCAGGACATCCAGCGACCCCGCGCCCGCGCGCCCCGTGGAGACTGGCACGCTCGCCACCATCGCGCTGTGGCTGGCGCTGTGGCTGCTGCCGGTCGCGGCGCTGTGGCTGATCGCGCCCGAGGGCGTCATGGCAGAGGTCGCGCTGTTCTTCTCCAAGCTTGCCGTGGTCACCTTCGGCGGGGCCTACGCGGTGCTGGCCTATATGGTGCAGGCGGTGGTGGGCGATTTCGGCTGGCTGGACACCGGGCAGATGATGGATGCGCTTGGCCTGGCCGAGACCACACCCGGCCCCCTGATCCTGGTGACCGAGTTCGTGGGCTTCATGGCAGGCGCGGGGCAGGGCGGGCTCTGGGGCGGCGTGCTGGCGGCACTCATCACGCTCTGGGTGACCTTCACGCCCTGTTTCCTGTGGATCTTCGCCTTTGCGCCTTACGTGGAGTGGATCACCCACCAGCCGCGCCTGGGGGGCGCGCTTCGCGGCATCACGGCGGCGGTGGTGGGCGTCATCCTCAACCTGTCGCTGTGGTTCGGGCTCAATGTCCTCTTTGCCGATGTGGCGCGGGTCGATCTTGGCCCCGCGCGGCTGTGGCTGCCCGACCTGGCCACGCTGAACCCCGGCGCGCTGGTGCTGTCGCTGATCGCGGCAGGGTTGCTGATCGGGCGCAAACTGGACCTGCTGCTGGTGCTGCCGCTGATGGCGGGGGCCGGGGCGATCTGGATGGGCCTGATCGCGCCCGTTTTCGGTTGACACCCGGCCCGACAAGGGTAAAAAGCGCGCTCAACACCAAGGAACGCCCGCGCGGGCGGCCCTAGGCCCCTTGCGCCCCGCTGATCAGGAGTTTTCACATGGCGAAGCCGACCACCATCAAGATCCGCCTCAATTCTTCGGCGGGCACCGGCCACTTCTACGTGACCAAGAAGAACGCACGCACGATGACCGAGAAGATGGTCGTGAACAAATACGACCCCGTCGCGCGCAAGCATGTCGAATACAAGGAAGGCAAGATCAAGTAAGCCGATCTGCCGAACCGCTTTGCAAACGGGCCGCGCTGGTGATCCAGTCGCGGCCCGTTTTCCGTCTGGCGCCCTGGCCATGAAAAAAGGGCCGGTCACTGGCGACCGGCCCTTGATCCTGTCAGCTTGCGCCGCTGTTATTCCTGTTGCCCGAGGAACATTAGCAGGAACTGGAACATGTTCAGGAAGGCGATATAGAGGCTCAACGCGCCATCGACGGCGGCCTTGTCCAGCCACTCCTGGTCGTTATGCGCGGCGTGGGCCACGTATTCGGACTTGATCGCCTGGGTGTAGAAGGCGGTGAGACCGGCGAAGATCAGCAGGCCGACAACCGCGATCACGTTCATCATCAATTCGGACTGGATGAAGAGGTTGACGATCATCACGCCAAGCAGGCCGAACACGCCCATCATCAGGAACGTCCCCATGCCGCTGAGGTCGCGCTTGGTGGTGTAGCCGAACAGGCTGAGCCCCGCGAAGGCGATGGCGGTCACCAGGAAGGCCTGCACGATGGAATAGGGCGTGAAGACCAGGAAGATGGAGCTCATCGAGACGCCCATCACGGCGGAGAAGATGAAGAAGCCGAGCGAGACGGCAGCGGCCGAGCCCCGGCGCATCAGCGCGCCCCATCCGAAGAGCAGGAAGGCCAGCGGCGCGAACATCACCACCCATTTCAGCGGCGTGAGATACAGTGTTTCGCCAAGGCCGGTCAGATACGTGCCGGGACGCAGGGGCACGCCACCAGGAATATCGGTGACGGCAAGGCCCGAGATCGCCCACGCGGCGGCGGCGGTGATCACCATGCCGATCGACATGGTGCCATAGACCTTGTTCATGTGGGCCCGCAGGCCCTGGTCGATCTCGGCCTGGCTTACGGCTGCGCCGCGCGACCGGATCGTGTCAAACTCTGCCATGGAATCCTCCGATGAAAGGCAAGTGATTCGTATGGCGGAACGACATGCGCCCCGCCTCCTGCCTGAATATCGGCAAGGCGGGGCGCAAATTCAAGGATAACCGGGACCGATCCCGCGCGAATTTTCCGGAAATTCCGGCTCAGCGCAGCCAGCCCGCCGGAATGTTCCAGGCCGGGCGGTTGGATTCGACATAGACATCCGCCTCGGAGAGGCCCAGGTCGCGGCGCGCGGCGGCGTCCAGGCGGGTCAGGGCGCGGCGCTGGCGCCACGCGGAGAGGCCGGCAGCGGCATAGGCCAGAACGGACGGGCGGCGGGCGGTGGTGACGGGGCGGTGCAGGAGGGTATGTGCCATGGGAGGAGGCCTTTTCAGCAGTCGGATCATTTCGATGCTTGATATGTAGGCCGCCCATATCCATTATGAAAATGAATGTTCATGAACGCTTGCATCAAGGAACGTGATGAATGCGAAATCTCGATATGACCGCCCTGCGCGCCTTCGTGACCGTCGCCGATACCGGCGGCGTCACCCGTGCCAGCGGCTTCCTGAACCTCACGCAATCGGCGGTCTCGATGCAGTTGAAGCGGCTTGAGGAAAGCGTCGGTGTCTCGCTTCTGGATCGCTCGGCGCGCAAGCTGGCGCTGACCCGGCAGGGCGAACAGATGCTGAGCTACGCGCGCCGGATGCTGTCGCTGAACGATGAGGCGATGACCCGGCTGACCGCGCAGGATTACGAGGGGCAGCTGGCCCTGGGCGTGCCGAGCGACATCATCTACCCGGCGATCCCGCAGGTGTTGCAACGTTTCAACGCGACCTTTCCGCGAATGAAGGTGCAGCTGGTCAGCTCCTTCACCTCGCGCCTGCGCCGGATGCTGGAACGCGGCGAGGTCAACCTGACGCTGGCCACCGAACCGCATCTGGACAGCGGCGGCGAGACCCTGCTGGAGCGCCCCCTGGTCTGGGTCGGGGCCATCGACGGGCAGCAATGGCGCGCGCGCCCGCTGCGCCTGGCCTTCGAGGAGATGTGCATCTTCCGCCATGCCGTGCAGCGCGAGCTGGACCGCGCCGGGATCCCCTGGGAAATGGCCGTCGAAAGCGACAACACCCGCACCATCGAGGCCACGATCAGCGCCGATCTGGCCGTCAATGCCTGTATCGAGGGGGCCGAGCCGCGCTATGTCGCGCAGCTGCGCCATGGCGGCGCGCTGCCGGACCTGCCGCAGGTCAAGATCAACATGTACGGCGCCGACCTGGCCAAGAGCGAGCCGGAAAAGGCCATGGTGGAGTTCGTCCGCCAGGCCTTCGCGACGCTCTAGAGTTCGTCGCGTTCATTCGCATTCACGCAACGCCCTCTAATCTCTTGATGACGCATGTCCGAGAAGCTCAAAACCGGTTCCCACTTTTGAGAGACATGCTCTAGCCGGGCTCCCCCCGTCCCTGGCCTGCGCCTGCCCCCTTCTTTGTTCTGAAAATATCCCAGGGGGGTTTGGGGGGACAGCGTCCCCCCAACCGGTCGGATTGCCGAAGGCAATTCGACGCCAACGGCAACAAGGCGCAAGCGCGGACCATGGTCAGCCCGACATCACCACCACCACCTTGCCGGTCGATTTGCGCGCCTTCATCAGGGCCAGCGCATCGGCGGCCCGCTCCAGCGGGTAGGTCGCGCCGATATGGGGGTGCAGGCGGCCCGCCTCGTAGAGACGGAACAGCTCCGCCAGGCTGTCGCGCAGGATGTCGGGCGCAAAGCCCACATAGCCGCCCCAGTAGCACCCGATCACGGTCAGGTTCTTGACCAGCAGGATATTGGCGGGGATCTGCGGCACCTCGCCGCTGGCAAAGCCGATGGGGATCAGCCTCCCGCTCGGATTGCTCGCGCGCATCGCCGCCTTGAATTGGTCGCCGCCGACCGCGTCATAGACCACATCGGCCCCGCCAAGCGCGCGCACCGCCTCGCGGATATCGCCCGTTTCGCTGTCGATCAGGTGGTGCGCCCCGGCCGCGCGCGCCACCTCCAGCTTGGCGGCCCCTCGGGCGCAGGCGATCACCTCGGCCCCCATGCCGGCGCCGATCTCGACCGCCGTCAGCCCGACACCGCCCGCGGCCCCCAGGACCAGCAGCCGTTCGCCTTTCTGCAGCCGCGCCCGGTGGTCCAGCGCCAGGTGCGAGGTGCCATAGGCCACCAGGAACCCCGCCGCCTGGTCGAAGGGCATCGCATCGGGGATCGCCACCATGCGCGCGACCGGAAAGCAGCCCGCCTCGGCCAGCCCGCCCTGACCGGCAAAGACCGCCACGCGGGTGCCGGGGGCGGGGCCGTCCGTGTTCTGGCCGAGCGCCTCGACGATGCCCGCCACCTCCATCCCCATGGTGAAGGGCGGCGCGGGCGTGTCCTGGTAGCGGCCCGTCAGCATCAGCAGATCGGCGAAATTCAGCCCGCAGGCCGCGATCCGCACCAGCGCCTCGCCCTCTTGCGGCACGGGGCGGGGCAGTTCCTCGATCTCCGGCGCGGTATCGAACCCGTTCAATCGGAAGGCGCGCATCAATTTTCCTCTCGTTCCAGTTGCCGCCGCCGAGGCTAGCGCTACCTTAGCAGGATGCAACCGGGCAATCGCGGGTTCCCTATGGCCGCGCTTCCACCTATGGTTGTGCGCAAGGGTCGAGCGTATGGAGTATCGAGGACTATGAAGCATCCCGTGGATGTCCATGTTGGAAAGAGGATCCGCCACCGCCGCTGGATGGTCGAGATGACGCAGCAGCAACTGGCCGAACAGGTCGGCATCAAGTTCCAGCAGATCCAGAAATACGAGACCGGCATGAACCGGGTGAGCGCCTCGCGCCTGTGGGAAATTGCGGGCGCGATGGATGTGCCGGTCAGCTATTTCTTCGACGGGCTGGAGGGCGGCACGGAGGCGTCGGGTCCGCTGCCCGGCGACGTTCTGGCCGACCGCGAGGCGCTGGAACTGGTCCGCTCCTACTACGCGATTCCGGAAAACCAGCGCCGCCAGTTGTTCGAGCTGGCCCGCGTGCTGTCGGGCAGCGCCGCTTGACGGCAGGGGCGGGGCCGTGCCACGGGGCGTGCGAGCAGCAAGAAGGCCCGCGCCCATGACCCGCCCCGCGTTATCGCAAGACCTGACCGACGATCTGATCGCCACGGCGCATGCCATGGCAGATGCCGCGCGCGCGGTGATCCTGCCCTATTTCCGCACCGTCGACCTGGCCGCCGAGAACAAGCTGGCGGGCGGCTTCGATCCGGTGACCGAGGCCGACCGCGCCGCCGAGGCCGCGATGCGCGCCATCCTGGCCGAGCGCCGCCCCGAGGATGCCATCCTGGGCGAGGAATTCGGGGCGGCCCCCGGCACCAGCGGCCTGACCTGGGTGCTCGACCCCATCGACGGCACCCGCGCCTTCATCTCCGGCACGCCCACCTGGGGCGTGCTGATCGCGGTGCAGGGGACGGATGGCCCGCTCTATGGCCTCATTGACCAGCCCTATATCGGCGAGCGGTTCGAGGGCGGCTTTGGCCGCGCCGAGCTGACCGGCCCGCACGGACCCCGTCCCTTGCGCACCCGCCGGGGCCGGGGCCTGGCCGAGGCGGTTCTGTTCACCACCTTCCCCGAACTTGGCAGCGCGGCGGAACGGCGCGGCTTCGAAGCGGTGCGCGACCGGGTGCAACTGACCCGCTACGGCATGGATTGCTACGCCTACGGGCTGGTCGCGGGCGGCCATGTCGATCTGGTCATCGAGGCGGGCCTCAACGCCTATGACATCGCCGCCCCCATCGCGGTGATCGAGGCGGCGGGCGGCATCGTCACCGACTGGCAGGGCGGCCCGGTCCATGAGGGCGGGCGCGCGGTTGCGGCGGGCTGTCCCGAACTGCATCGAAATGTCCTGAAAATCCTATCTGATTTTTAGGATTTGCGGCGGGTGGGGCGCGCGCTAGGCTGCTCGGCAGGGATGCCTGGCCGCCTTTCACCCGTTTTATGCCACGCGCCCTCACACCTCGTGACACCAAACGGGCCGGATGAAGTGTGAGACATATATGACTGAAATCGTGATAAAATCCGCCAGCCTGATCCTGACGATGGATGATGCGGCGCGGGAACTTGCCGGCGTCGACATCCGGGTACGGGACGGCGTGATTGCCGAGATCGGCGCGGGCCTGACGGGCGGCGAGGCAATCGACGCCGCCGGATGCCTGGTGACACCCGGCCTCGTCAACACGCACCACCATCTCTACCAGAGCCTGACCCGCGCGGTGCCGCAAGCACAGGACGCGCTGCTTTTCGGCTGGTTGCAGACGCTCTACCCGATCTGGGCCCGCTTCGGCCCGGAGGAGATACATGTCTCCGCGCTCACCGGTTTGGCCGAACTGGCGCTCTCGGGCTGCACGCTGACCTCGGATCACCTCTATCTCTATCCCAATGGCGCGCGGCTGGATGACACCATCGCCGCCGCCGCGGAGATCGGCATGCGCTTCCACCCCACCCGTGGCGCCATGTCCATCGGCGAGAGCGATGGCGGCCTCCCGCCCGACAGCCTGGTCGAGCGTGAAGCCCACATCCTGAACGATTGCATCCGTGTCATCGACGCGTTCCACGACCCGGCCGAGGGCGCCATGTGCCGCGTCGGCATCGCGCCCTGTTCGCCCTTTTCGGTCAGCCGCGATCTGATGCGCGACGCGGCGATCCTGGCCCGTGACAAGGGCGTGATGCTGCATACGCACCTGGCCGAGAACGACGAGGATATCGCCTATTCCCTGGAGAAATTCGGCTGCCGCCCCGGCCAATATGCCGAAGACCTGGGTTGGACCGGCGATGATGTCTGGCATGCGCATTGCGTGAAACTCGATGGGCAAGAAATTGATCTCTTTGCGAAAACCCGCACCGGGATCGCGCATTGTCCGTGTTCCAACTGCCGGCTTGGCTCGGGCATCGCGCCCATCCGGGCGATGCGCGATGCAGGCGTCAAGGTGGGGCTCGGCGTCGATGGCTCGGCTTCCAACGATTCCGGCAATCTGGTGGCCGAGGCGCGCATGGCGATGCTCTTGCAACGGGTGCAGAGCGGCGCCGACGCGATGAGCGCGCGCGAGGCGCTGTGGATCGCCACGCGCGGCGGGGCGGAGGTTCTGGGGCGGCATGATTGCGGCCAGATCGCGACCGGCAAACGCGCCGATATCGCGATCTGGGACATGTCGGGCGTCGAGGCGGCGGGCAACTGGGACATGGGCGCGGCGTTGCTTGCGGGACCGACCCGCGTGCGCGACCTGCTGGTCGAGGGCCGCCGGATCGTGGCGGGTGGCCAGATCACCAGCATTGACCTGGCCGGCACGCTCGCGCGCCAGCGCAGCCTTGCCGCGGCATTGATGGCATAGGCGGGATGGGCGCATGATCCCCCGGCTTGTCCTCTTCGTCGTCCTGGTACTGCTGCCAATCCCGGCAGAGGCCGACCTTGCGCTGAACGCCTATCGAGAAGCGGAAGGGCGCGCGCCCCTGCAACGGATGGGCACGCTGGACGCCACCGCCGCGAGCCATGCCGCCGATCTGGCCGCGACGGGCCGCCTCAGCCATGAGGGGCGCTATGGATCGGATGTCATGGAGCGTGTGCGCCGCGCGGGGCTGACGCCCTGTTTCGTGGCCGAGAACATCGCCCTGGGGCAGGCCAGCGATGCCGCCACGCTGTCCGCCTGGGCGGCGTCCCCCGGCCACCGCCGCAACATGCTGGACCGGCGCGCGACGCTTTACGGCTTCGCCTCCGACGGCACAATCCGGGTGCTGGTGCTGGCCTCTCCTTGCTGACCGGACACCCTTTCATTTTGCCATAAATACCTGCGCCGCAGGCTGCCGTCGCTCTCTGCCAGGCACCGTCCCGGACGGCATGGGCCCCTGCCTCACCACAGGCGCCCGCAACTGCGTCCACGCAGTTGCCCCCGTCATTTCCGGCAGCCTTCCCCCTGTCATCTCCGCACCCGCCGCTTTATGTTGAGCCCGAACAGCGACCCGGGGGCAGGCCTATGGCAAAAGACGAGTTGAGCGGCACGGAGGGCTACGAGGACGCCTATGCACTGGATGCGACGCTCTACGAGGATGTCATCGCGGCGGTCGATGCGGGGGACGAGGCGCGGCTGGACGCGCTTTTCGAACCGCTCCACCCCGCCGATATCGCCGACCTTCTGGAACAGATGTCCTCGGGCGAGCGGGCCGAGCTGCTCGGCGCCTACAGCCGCGCCATCGACGGCGAGGTGCTCTCCGATCTCGACGAGGTGCTGCGCGAGGAGGTCATCTCGCTCCTGCCCGAGGGCGCGCTGGCCGAGGCGGTGCGCGACCTGGAAAGCGACGATGTCGTGGACCTTCTGGAGGATATCGAGGATGCCGGGCAGCAGCAGGCCATCCTCGGCGCGCTCGACGATGATGACCGGGCGGCGGTCGAGGCCGCGCTCAGCTATCCCGAGGACTCCGCCGGCCGCCTCATGCAGACCGAGGTGGTCCGCGTGCCCGAGTTCTGGAGCGTGGGCGAGACCATTGATTTCCTGCGCAGCCAGACCGAGGATCTGCCCGAACAGTTCTATCACGTGATCCTGGTCGACCCGCGCATGAAGCCGGTGGGCAACGTGACGCTCGGGCGGCTCCTGTCCACCCCACGCCCCGTCATGATGCGTGATCTGGTCGAGGAGATGTTCCGCACCATCCCCGCCGACCAGCCCCAGGCCGACGTGGCCTATGCGTTCAACCAGTATCACCTGATCTCGGCCCCCGTTGTGGATGCCGACGGGCGGCTGGTGGGCGTCATCACCATCGACGATGCCATGATCGTGCTGGAGGAAGAGGCCGAGGAGGACATCCTGCGTCTCGCCGGTGTCGGCGACAGCAGCCTCAGCGACCGCATTCTCGAGACCACGAAACGCCGCTTTCCCTGGCTCTTCGTCAACCTGATCACCGCGATCCTGGCCTCCGCCGTCATCGCGCAGTTCGAGGAGACCATCGCGCAATTCGTGGCGCTGGCGGTGCTGATGCCGATTGTGGCCTCGATGGGCGGCAATGCCGGAACCCAGAGCCTGACCGTCGCGGTGCGCGCCATCGCCACGCGCGACCTCACCGGCTCGAACCTCATGCGCGTCGTCCTGCGCGAGGCCGGGGCGGGCCTGATCAACGGGCTGGCCTTTGCCCTCGTCATGGGGCTGATCGGCTATTTCTGGTTCGCATCGGCCGCCCTTGGCGGCGTCATCGCGGTCGCCATGGTGATCAACCTGGTGATCGCGGGGCTTGCGGGCGTATTGGTGCCGGTGACGCTGGAACGGCTCAAGATCGACCCGGCGCTGGCCTCGGGCGCGTTTGTCACCACCGTGACCGATATCGTGGGCTTCTTCGCCTTCCTGGGGCTGGCGGCGGTGGTGCTGCTCTGACCCAGGCTTGATTTCACCGGGACCAGCGCGCCTTCCTTGGTCTGAAAATATCCTGGGGGATCGTCATTGTTGCGCCATTGGTCCGGGCGACACTGGCGACGGGGCGAGCCCCCCAACCGGTCGGATTGCCGAAGGCAATTCGAACCTACCGATCCGGATCGGCGCAGCGCCTGCGTCAACCCGCCGGCATTTCCAACGTGATCGTGCGGCCGCGCTTGATATATTGCAGGGCATTCTCGCCGATCGCGGCGACCTGGCCGCCATCGAGGCGATCGCCGCGCTCGACCGTGACGAAGCGGCCCGAGGGCAGGCGCACCAGCGCGCGCCGGTCCGACGGGCTGCCGGAGACGCCGATCAGGTTGATCCGGCGCAGGTTGATCGCGTTTTCCTGGGTCGCGGCGCGGGTCACCGAGGCCGAGCTGGGGACCGAGGGCTGCACCGTATCCGAGATGCTGGCGGCTACGACGGGCGCGGGCTCGGTGCTGTCGGCCTCGCGCGCGGTCTCGACCAGTGCCGCGAAATTCGCGGGCCGGGTGGACGGCACGAAGGAGACCGCGACGGCCATCGGGCTGTCGCTCGTGATCTCGGCGGGGTCGGTCCCCAGGGCGAGGGTCTCGGCCTCGGATTCTGTCACTTCGGCGGTGGCAAGTTCCTGGATCGAGGCGGGGCGCGTATCTGGCCGGATGCGCGCCAGTTCGGAATAGGAGATGCCGCCCAGTATCTGCCGTTCGCGGGTTTCCTGCAGATCGGCGGGGCGCTGATCGGGGCGCAGCGCGGCCAGCACGGCGGTGTCGATCGCGCCTGCCGTCGGATCGGCCTCGCCCGCTGTGCCATCGGCCTCGGCCTCGGCGGCGGCCAGGGCTGCCGGGTTGTCGCCGGGGCGCGGCCGCGGCGTGACCTCCGGCGTGCCCGCATAGATCAAGATACCATCGGGGTTCAGCGCGCCTTCGGCCTCCGGCACGACCAACCCGTTATCATCGAAGACAAACTCCGTGTCTGGATCGACCGGAATGGTTTGCCTGCGCGGCAGGTCGCCCGCGGGATTGAAGGCGGGGACGGGCAGGGCGATGGCGTCATGGATGGTGACGGGGGGATCGAGGCTGGCCAGCAGAACATCGTCCAGCGCCTCTTCCGGCACCGGCAGGTCGATCACCGGCGGGCGCTGCCAGATGCCGGTGCGGGCATAGAAGGCCTCGTTTTCCGCGCGTGTGGGCAGGAGCGTCTCGGGATCGACGCGCGGCGCGACCGGGGCAAGATCGAGGTCGGCGTCGATATCGGGCAGAAGCTCGGGCGCCTCCGGCGTCTCGGCGGGCACCTCGGGCGCGCTGGCCTCGGGCTGCAGGCCCGCGATGCCGTCGCCCGCGGTCCCGGCCTCGGGCAGGGCGGGCGGCGCGGCGATTTCGGGGGCGGGTTCGGAGACGGTTATCACCGGCTCCTCCCGCCCCATCCCGAGCCAGCGCGCAAGCGCGGTGTCGGGCAGGTAGAGCGCGGCCCAGATCGCGATCAGGCCGAGCACCGCCAGCAGGATCAGCGTCAGGATCAGACCCGCGCGCAGCGACGGACCCTTGGGCCTGGACATCGCCTCGCGCGCCAGAAGCCCGCCGGTCAGCGAGGCATCGGCATCCGTCATCGGCGCGGTCGGCGCGGGGGATTTCCGCCCGGCCGCCTTTTCCGCGCGCCGCGGCTTGGTGGCGGGCGGCGGCGCGATGGTGGCGGGTTTGGCGGCGGGGTTTTCCTGGCGCTCCTGCGCGGAGTCGGCAGCCGTGCCGCTTTTCGCGCCGGGGCGTCGGGCCAGCGTCTTGAGCCGCGACCGGATCGAGCCGACCGGGGTTGGTGTCGGAGCCGCCTCCGCCCCTGCCTCCGCCTCGGGCGCCGGGGCCGCGCCGGTCTGCGACTGTTTCTTCGCGCTCAGCCGCTTGCCCATGCCCGAAAGCCGCCCCCGCCGTGCGGGTTTCGCGGCCCCCCCCGCACCGGTCGCGGTCGAGAGCGGCGGCAGGTCGGGGCGGGGCACAGGGTCGGAGGAGGACAGGCTTGTGCTGGCGCGCTGCGCCTGGAGCTTGGTCCGCGTCAGCGGCGGCAGTTCCGGCGCGGGACCGGCGGCAGAGGGGCGCGCGGGGCTGGTTTCCGGGTCGTCAAGCGGATCGGGCAGGGTCTCGCCGCGTCCGAAGCGCGGGCGGTCGCCCGTGTCGTCCCCAGTGTCGTCGCCCATGTCGTCGCCCGTGGCGGTGCCGCGGCTCAACTCGGGAGGGGAAATACCGAAGCGCGGCGGGCGCGAGCCGATCCGGTCGGCAACGGCATCGTCCGGGTTGTCGCGATCCCGGCGCAGGCCGAAACCCTCCGGCAGGGACAGGGCCGAGAGTTGCACCTGCGCGGCGTTTTCGGCGTTGTCCCGCGTGGTCTCGACCGCTGTGCCGGTCGCGGGCTTCGCGGCCTTGGAGGGGGCCTTGACCGCGTCTCCGGTGACGGGATCGGGGGCCGGGCCGTCCGCCCCTTCGGCGGCTTCTGGCGGGTCGGTCCTGTCCTTCGGCTCGTCTTTCGGCTCGTCTTTCGGTGCGGGTGCGTCCTTGGTCTTGGCTGTCGCCGCCTTCGCCGCGTCCTCGGCCTTGTCGGGCGCTCTATCGGCCTCAGCCTCGGGCACGGCCTCCTTTGCCAGTTCCGCTGCTGCTGCCTCTGCGGGCTTGGCATTCGACTTGGGCCAGCTGTCGCGCCCGAACTCGATCTCGGTCAGCGATGCGGTCCAGTCTGGTTCGCGGTCGAACAGCGCCACGCCCGGAAAGCGATTGTCCACGGGCCGCGCGGCAAAGCCCGCCGGCTCGAACCCGTGTTCCTTGGCGAAGCTCTCGGCCTCGGCCAGGGTTTCGCGCGCGACGACCGCCAGCTTGACCCGGCCATATTCCAGCGGCGTGTAATCGAAGGCCAGATCCTCGACCGGGTAGGGCGTCAGCCCCTCCAGGCCGCTGCGAATCTGCTCCAGCCGATCCTCCTCATCGGGGCCGGGCGCGGTCAGCGACGTGAACAGAACCTGGTCGTCGGGCAGGACCACCAGCGTGGTGAACTTGCCATCCGCCCGCTCCTCGGCCCGCTTGCGCAGAGCGGTCAGCGCGACCGACAGGTCGTCCACATCCAGCGGCGTATCGGCCAGCACGGCCCAATGGCCCTTTGGCTGGCGATGCGCCAATGCGATTCCATCGGGTGATAGAAACAGAGCGAATTCCGGTGCCATTGATGCCTCTGATGCCGTTCGGTCAGATCGGGCCGCGAATCCCCCCGGGACGGCCCTCATCCTGAAAACCCGGTCTCTATAGCAGGAATTCGCCAAGGAAAACCTACTGCCGCCCGACCGGGTGCGGGTTGGCGGAAATCATCCTAAGCTCTTTGGGCAAAATGTAAAAGGAAAGTCGCCGCATGAAACCTATTGTCCTTGTTCTGGGTCTGATCCTGGCCGCCCCGGTCGCAACTCCGGCCCTGGCCGATGATCCCGCAATCCTGACGGTAACCGGACGCGGTGAGGTCCAGGCCAGCCCCGACATGGCGACGATCTCGCTTGGCGTCGTCACCCGCGATGCGGCCGCTGCCGATGCGCTGTCGCGGAACTCCGCCCGCATGGCGCGCATCTTCGAGGTGCTGCGGGGGGCCGGTATCGCCGAGGCGGACATGCAGACCACCCGCTTCGATCTGACCCCGGTCTGGCAGGACGCGCGCGAGGGCGGCGGCGACCCGGCCCGGATCGAGGCCTACCGCGTGACCAATGCGCTTGCCGTGATCGTGCGCGACATCGACGCGCTCGGCGAGGTGCTCGATGCGGTGGCCGAGGCCGGGGCGAACGAGTTCCGCGGCATCAGCTTCGGCCTGCAGGAGCCCGGGCCCCTGACCGACGAGGCCCGCATCGCGGCGGTGGAGGCCGCGCAGGCCCGCGCCGCGCTCTATGCCGAGGCGGCGGGCGTCACGCTTGGCGATGTGCTGGAGCTGTCCGAGCAGACCGGCCCCGAGCCGCGCCCGCAGATGATGGAGATGGCCACGCGCAGCGCGGTCCCGGTGGCGGAAGGCGCGCTGTCCCTCACGGCGCAGGTCACGATCACCTACGAGATCGAAAACTGAACCCTGTCAAATGATTAGAGCATGTCGATCAAAAGTGGGAACCGGTTTTGAGCTTCTCGGACATGCGTCATCAAGAGGTTAGAGGGCGCCTGCGTGAATGCGAATGAACGCGACGAACTCTAACGCATGCCCGTTACCCTTAACGCGCGCGCCCTCATCTTCATTTTGCCAGAAATACCTTCGGGGGGTGTGGGGGGCGGGGGGTGTGGGGGGCAGACAGCCCCCCACGGATCGGATTGCCGTCAGGCAATCCGACGCAAAGGTCAGGCGGTGGCCTTGGTCAATGCCTGGTCCAGATCGGCAATCAGATCCTCGAAATTCTCGGTCCCGATCGACAGGCGCACCACGTTCGGGGCCGCGCCCGCCGCCTCCTGCTGCTCCGGCGTCAACTGCCGGTGCGTGGTCGAGGCCGAATGGATCACCAGCGACCTCGTATCGCCCAGGTTGGCGACATGGCTGAAGATCTCAAGGGAATCGACCAGCTTCACGCAGGCCTCGTAGCCGCCCTTCACGGCAAAGGTGAAGAGGGCGCCGGCACCTTTCGGGCAGACCTTCTCGATCCGGGCATAATAGGGCGAGCTTTCCAGCCCCGCATAGGTCACGAAATCGACCCGGTCGTCGGCCTCCAGCCATTTCGCCAGTTTCACCGCGTTCTCGACATGGCGTTCCATGCGCAGCGACAGCGTCTCGATCCCCATCAGCGTGTAATGCGCCGCCTGCGGGTTCATCGTCATGCCAAGGTCGCGCAGCCCGATCGCGATGGAATGGAAGGTGAAGGCCATCGGCCCGAGCACCTCGGCGAAGACCAGCCCGTGATAGGCCGGTTCCGGCTGGCTGAGCGAGGGGAATTTGTCCGACGCCATCCAGTCGAACTTGCCCGAATCGACGACGCAGCCGCCGGTGACGGTGCCGTTGCCGGTCAGGAACTTGGTGGTGGAATGCACCACCAGCGTCGCGCCCAGGCTGATCGGGTTGCACAGGTAGGGCGTGGCCGATGTGTTGTCGACGATCAGCGGCAGCCCCGCCGCATCGGTGATGTCGGCAATGGCGCGGATATCGGTGATATAGCCGCCGGGGTTGGCGATGCTTTCGCAGAACACCGCGCGGGTGTCCTCGTCAATCGCCGATTTCACCGCGTCCAGATCGTCGAAATCGACGAATTTGGCCGACCAGCCGAAGCGCTTGATGGTCTGGCTCATCTGGGTGACCGTGCCGCCATAGAGACGGGTCGAGACCACGACGTTCCTGCCCGGCCCCATCAGCGGGAACAGCGCCATGATCTGCGCCGCGTGGCCCGAGGAACAGCAGACCGCACCGGCGCCGCCCTCCAGCGTGGCGATGCGTTCTTGCAGCACGGCGACGGTGGGGTTGGTCAGGCGCGAGTAGATATAGCCGACCTCTTGCAGGTTGAAGAGGGCCGCGGCGTGATCGGCATCGCGGAACACATAGGCGGTGGTCTGGTAGATCGGCGTCTGCCGCGCGCCGGTGGCGGGGTCGGGCTTGGCGCCCGCGTGGATCTGCAGCGTGTCGAAACCGTAGGTGGGTGCGTCGGACATCGGGCGAAAGCCTCCCTGATCAAGAAATTCCCGCATCGTCTTAGGCCAAGTTCCCCCGCGTCACAACAGAGCGCTTTGGCGCGCAGGGCGGGCGGCGCGGGAACAGGGACGGTTTCGCCAGTTCAGGCGGCGGGCAGGAATATCCGTCTTGCCAACGGCGAGAGGGACGGGACGGGCGTTCGTCACTGCTGCGCGATGGCCTCGGCGCCTTGCAGCGTGTAACCGGCCTCGGCCAAGGCCGGGATCACCTGGTTGCGCAGGCTGCGGCGCAGGACCGGGCCCCGCAAATGCAGCACGACGATACCTTCGTCGTTGACGAAGAAGGTCTCGGGCAACGCCGCCACGCCCCACTCCCGGCCGGCACGGGCCTCGGGATCGGCCCCGATCAGGTCGTAAGGGTTGCCGAGATCGGACAGGAAGCCGAGCGCATCGTCGGGCGCATCGCGGTAATTCACCCCGTAAAGCGGGTTGCCCGCCTCGGCCAGCGCGGTCAGGGTCGGGTGCTCGGCGCGGCAGGGCACGCACCAGCTGGCGAAGAAATTGACGATCACCAACCCGTTGCCTTCAAGATCGGCGCGGGTCAGTCCGGGCAATTGCGCGAGCGGTTGCAGGTCGAGATCCGGCGCCACGCTGCCCGCGCGGGTCGAGGGCAGGGCGGCGGAATCGCCCCCCCTCGCCGGATCGCCGCGATTGAGCACAAGCTGCGCCAGGAAGAAACCCGATATTGCCGCCGTGACGATCAGCGGCAGGGCCAGCAACCAGTTGTATTTCATTTGACGTTTTCCCGACGCGCCTCGGCATCGCGCAACTGGCGCAAGGTGCGCCGCGCCTTCCAGATGGATGCGGCGACGAGCACCGCGAGAAGCAGCAGCGTCCCGGCATAGGCCGACAGCACCTCGACCCGGTAGGCCCCCAGATCCGGCATCATGCCATCCTCTCGCGTTGCACCAGCGCTTGCAGGCGGCGGGCGCGGATCTCGGTCCTCGTGCGGTAGAGCACGAGCGCCAGGAAGAGCAGGAAGAACCCGCCGATACTGGTCCAGAGCGGGTAGGCGAAGACATCGGCCACGTTTTCCTCGGCATCCATCGACAGCGACGCGCCCTGATGCAGGCCCTGGTTCCAGAAGAGGATCGCGTAGCGCGAGATCACGGCAAAGACCGTGCCGACAAGGCACAGAACGGAGGTCAGGTCGGCGGCGGCGTCCGGGTTCTCGACCGCTTCCCACAGCGCGATATAACCGAGGTAGAAGAGGAACAGGATCAGGAAGGCGGTCAGGCGCGGATCCCATTCCCACCAACTGCCCCACATCGGCTGCCCCCAGACCGCGCCGGTGAAAAGACCGATCAGCGTGAAGACCATGCCCACGGGGGCGGCGGCCTTGGCGGCCAGGGCGCTGACATGGTGGCGGCGAATGAGCCAAATCAGCGAGGTCACAAGCATCATGAACCAGACCGAGGTCGCCATGATCGCGGCGGGCACATGCAGGTAGATGATCTTGACGGTGGAGCCCTGGCGGAAATCGTCGGGCGTGAAGAAGAAGCCCCAGATCAGCCCGCCGACCAGCACGATCGCGGCAGCTGCGCTGACCCATGGCAGCACAGCGCCCGAAAGGGCCATGAACTTGCGTGGATTTGCATATTCCCAGATCGACATGCGCCGCAACCTATGCCGCGTTACCTTGCATCACAATGGGGCTTGAGGACGCGCGCCTAGCGCAGATTGACGCGGAGGGCGGCGGCGGCGGCGAAGGGCATCGCGGCCAGCGTCGCCAGCGTGACCCCGGCCAGCAATGCCAGCGGTGTGGCGGCGTCCAGCCCGTCCGCCCCGCGCCGCACGGCCTCGGCCCCGAAGATCAGCGTCGGCACATAGAGCGGCAGCACCAATAGCGACATGAGCAGCCCGCCGCGTCTCAGCCCCACCGTCAGCGCCGCGCCGAAACTGCCGATGGCGGAAAGGGCGGGCGTGCCGAGCGTGAGCGACGCGATGAGCCAGGGGAACCCCTCGGCGGGCAGGTTCAGCAGCACGGCCAGCACCGGGCTGAGCGCGACCAGCGGCAGGCCGGTGGTGATCCAATGCGCCAGCGCCTTGACGGCGGCGACGGCCTCCAGCGGCAGCGGCGCGGTGGCCAGCAGGTCGAGCGATCCGTCCTCCCAGTCCAGCGCGAAGATGCGGTCCAGCGACAAGAGGCAGGCCAGAAGCGCCCCGATCCAGAGAATCCCCGGCGCGATGCGGGCCAGGGTCGCGGTCTCGGGGCCGATCCCGAAGGGCATCAGGACGGTGACGATCAGGAAGAAGGCAAGGCCAAGCCCGAACCCGCCGCCGGCGCGGAAGGCGAGCCGAAGATCTCGTAGAAGAAGTCCCTTCACAACGCGCCCCCGGACAGGAACGGATCGGCGCTCTGGCGCTCGGTCCGTGCGATGAAGGGGGTGATGTCGAGGCTTTGCACATCCTCCAGCCCGAGGTCGATATGGGTGGCGATGACGGCGATCCCGCCCGCGTCCAGATGCCCGCGCACAGCCGCGCCGAAGCGGGCGACGTTCTGGGTATCCAGCGACACTGTGGGTTCATCCAGGCACCAGATCGGCCGCCCGGTAACCAGAAGCCGCGCCAGGCTCAGCCGCCGTTTCTGCCCCGCCGAAAGGTTGCCTGCCCGCCGGTCCAGAAGGCCCGCAAGGTCGAACCCCTCGACCGCCGCCGATATGTCGCGCCCGCCGAAGACACCCGCCCAGAAGGTCAGGTTCTCGGCGACGCTGAGCTGCGCTTTCAGCCCGTCGGCATGGCCCGCGTAGGCGATCGCATCCTCGGGCGCGTCGATCCGGCCCGCGACGGGCGGCGTCAGCCCCGCCAGCGCGCGCAGCAGGGTTGTCTTGCCCGACCCGTTCGGCCCGCGCAGGACAAGCCCTTCGCCCGGCGCCAGCGCAAAGCCCACCCCGGTCAGGATCGGAACACCGCCTCGGGCGCAGGACAGGGCGTCTACAACAAGCGTCATGGGCCGAACCCCTAGCCCAAACCGGGCAAGGGGGGAAGCGCCAGCCTGTCACAGCGCGAAACCCCTCAATTTCAGTATGCCATTGCATACAAAATCGCCGCACCCCCCTTGATCGGGGCAGGGTTTGCTGGCATGTGAAGCGGCAGCGATACCCAATTTCCGCGCAGTTCAGGGAGGCCCCACCCATGCCCATTACCGTCGGTCAAGACAGCGCCAAGACGCGCAAGACGCTCACCGTTGGCGACCAGTCCGTCGCCTATTACTCCATCCCCGCCGCCGAGGCCGCCGGGCTTGGCGATTTCTCCAAGCTGCCCGCCGCCCTGAAAGTAGTGCTGGAAAACATGCTGCGCTTCGAGGATGGCAAGACCGTCACGGTGGACGACATCAAGGCGTTCTCAGACTGGGCCGACAAGGGCGGCCAGAACCCGCGCGAGATCGCCTATCGCCCTGCGCGCGTGTTGATGCAGGATTTCACCGGGGTTCCGGCGGTCGTTGATCTGGCGGCGATGCGTGACGGCATCGTGGCGCTTGGTGGCGACGCGCAGCAGATCAACCCGCTGAACCCGGTCGATCTGGTCATCGACCACTCGGTCATGATCGACGAGTTCGGCAACCCGCGTGCTTTCCAGATGAACGTCGACCGCGAATATGAACGCAACATGGAGCGCTACCAGTTCCTGAAATGGGGGCAGGGCGCGTTCAACAATTTCCGCGTGGTGCCGCCGGGCACCGGCATCTGCCACCAGGTCAACCTGGAATATCTGGGCAAGACGGTCTGGACCGACGAGGACCAGAATGGCGAGAGCGTGGCCTATCCCGACACGCTGGTCGGCACCGACAGCCACACCACCATGATCAACGGCCTGGCCGTCCTGGGATGGGGCGTCGGCGGGATCGAGGCCGAGGCCGCGATGCTGGGGCAGCCGATTTCCATGCTGATCCCCGAGGTTGTGGGCTTCGAGCTGACCGGCAAGATGGTCGAGGGCTGCACCGGCACCGACCTGGTGCTGAAAGTGGTCGAGATGCTGCGCAAAAAGGGCGTGGTCAGCAAGTTCGTCGAGTTCTACGGCGAGGGTCTGAACCACCTGCCGCTGGCCGACCGCGCCACCATCGCCAACATGGCCCCCGAATACGGCGCCACCTGCGGCTTCTTCCCGATCGACGGCGAAACCCTGCGCTACCTGGAGCTGACCGGCCGCGACAAGGACCGCATCGCGCTGGTCGAGGCCTATGCCAAGGAAAACGGCATGTGGCGCGATGACAGCTATGCGCCGATCTATACCGACACGCTGAGCCTGGACATGGGGTCGGTCGTGCCCGCCATTTCCGGCCCGAAACGGCCCCAGGATCACATCGCGCTGGATGCCGCCGCGTCGGAATTCACGAAATATGTCAACGGCTTCCGCGAAGGCCGCGATGTCCGGGCCAAGGATGAGACGCGCTGGTTGGGCGAAGGCGGCGCGCCCGAGCCCCGCGACATCCCCGGCAGTACCGGCCAGCACGAGCACGCCTTCGTCAGCACCGAGGACGGCCATTACCAGCTGCATGACGGCTCGGTCGTGATCGCCTCGATCACGTCCTGCACCAACACCTCGAATCCTTACGTGATGATCGGCGCGGGGCTGGTGGCACGCAAGGCGCGCGAGTTGGGCCTGAACCGCAAGCCCTGGGTCAAGACCTCGCTGGCGCCGGGCAGCCAGGTCGTTTCGGAATACCTGGAAGCCGCCGGGCTTCAGGACGATCTGGATGCCATCGGCTTCAACCTCGTGGGCTATGGCTGCACCACCTGCATCGGCAATTCCGGCCCGCTGGAGCCCGCGATCAGCAAGGCGATCAACGACAACGATCTGATCGGCGTCTCGGTCCTGTCGGGCAACCGCAATTTCGAGGGCCGGATTTCACCGGACGTGCGCGCCAACTACCTGGCCAGCCCGCCGCTGGTCGTGGCCTATGCGCTGGCCGGGGACATGAATATCGACATCACGAAGGATCCGCTGGCCGAGGACAAGGACGGCAACCCGGTCTACCTGAAAGACCTCTGGCCCTCCCAGAAGGAGATCGCCGACCTGGTCCAGAAGACGGTGACCCGGAAAGCCTTCATCGAGAAATACGCCGATGTCTTCAAGGGCGACGAGAAATGGCAGCAGGTGGAAACCTCAGAGGCCGAGACCTATGACTGGCCGCCGCAATCCACCTATGTGCAGAACCCGCCCTATTTCCAGGGCATGAGCAAGGAACCCGGCACGATCTCGAATATCGAGAATGCCAAGGTGCTGGCGGTTCTGGGCGACATGGTCACCACCGACCACATCAGCCCCGCCGGGTCGTTCAAGGAAAGCACGCCCGCCGGTCAATACCTGGTCGAACGCCAGGTGCCGGTGCGCGAGTTCAACTCCTACGGCTCACGGCGCGGCAACCACGAGGTCATGATGCGCGGCACCTTCGCCAATATCCGCATCAAGAACGAGATGCTGGACGGGGTCGAGGGCGGCTACACGCTTGGGCCCGACGGCAAGCAGACCTCGATCTACGACGCCGCGATGGCGCATCAGGAGGCGGGCACGCCGCTGGTCATCTTCGGCGGTGAGCAATACGGCGCGGGCTCCTCGCGCGATTGGGCAGCCAAGGGCACCGCGCTTCTGGGCGTCAAGGCCGTGATCGCGGAAAACTTCGAGCGTATCCACCGCTCCAACCTCGTCGGCATGGGCGTGATCCCGTTCGAGTTCACCGGCGGCGACACCCGCAAGACGCTTGGGTTGACCGGCAAGGAAACGGTCTCGATCCTGGGGCTCGACGAGGTCAAGCCGCAGCAGGAGGTGCCCTGCAAGATCACGATGGAGGACGGCACGGTGAAGGAGATCACACTCAAGTGCCGCATAGATACCGCCATCGAGAAGGAATATGTCGAACATGGCGGCGTGCTGCATTACGTGCTGCGCGACCTGGCCAAGGCGGGGTGACGGGCAGGGTGGGCAGGGATCTGCCCACCTTTTCCAAGGTTATCGGAGGGCAGGACTGCCCACCCTGTGCGCGCTGGAAAATCATGACGGGCCGCGTTGCGACCGGAAAGCCTGTTTTGGTGAGAATAGGCACGTGCTTGGCGCGTTGCATACCCGCGCCCGCCCGAAGGCGCGCCTTACCCGATGCGATGATGGAGATTGGACTGAGCCAATACCTGCGACTTACGATTTCTGTTACCTCTCGGATCCACGCCGCCCGACAGGTCGATCGTAGCCGGGTCAGGAACGGTTGAAAGCAGTAGGCGTTCCGACAATCTGGACGCCATCGACGACGGAATGACCAACTCGGGACAGTCGGCGACCTTGACGGATTCCCCCAACCCGGTGACCGTGGTGGGGCCTGCGGGGCCGGGCAACGATCCGATGATCGTCGATGGCGGCCTCTATTTCATCTTGACCAACGCCAACAGCCTTTCCGGGCAGAAAATCGGCTATGACGGATACGGTTCTAATCTCGGACGCGCCGCCTTCGACAACCACGCCGAATATCTCGACCTCTACGGGGCCGAGCGCATCATCCCCGAGATGGCACAGCCGCGGATTTCCACCGCGCGGCTGTTGCCGGACGCCCTCAAGGCGCGGCTCGGGATTTTCGGTGGAACCGCCGCAGAAACTGCCCCAGTTCGGGCGGTGTCCTGACGGGGCAGGCCCCCAACCGCCTCTGGCGATACTCCCGCGCTTGATCTAGACTGGGGCGGTTACGAGAGGGGGGGCTTGCGCCATGACCGGAACCGCCGAAATCAAGGGTTATCACGCCCATGTCTATTTCACGGCGCAGACCCGCGCGCGGGCGCAGGAGCTGTGCGAGGCGGCGCATGAGGTTTTCGGCGTCGGGATGGGCCGGCTGCATGACAAGCCCGTCGGCCCGCATCCCTGCGGCTCGTGCCAGCTGTCCGCCACGCCCGAGGAGTTCGCCCGCCTGCTGCCCTGGCTGGCGTTGAACCGGGGCGGGCTGGTCGTCTTCGCCCATCCGATCACCGGCGAGAGCAAACCGGCGCAACTGGCCGATCACCGCGATCACGCGATCTGGCTTGGCTGCGGGCTGGACCTCGACCTGTCGATCTTCCAGTGACGCTTGATGAAGGGATTTCCCGATCTGCCGCCGATCTGGTTCGCGGGTTTCTGCCTCGCCGCCTGGCTGCTGGCGCGCGAATTGCCGCTGGTGCTGGCCTTCGGGCCGGTCTTCTGGGGGCTCGGGCTGGTGCTGATCGCGGGCGGAGCGGGGCTGATCGTCTGGTCCGCGCTGTGGTTCCAGGCCAAGCGCACCACGATCGAGCCGCATCACGCGCCGCGCGTGCTGATTACCGAGGGCCCGTTCCGCTTCTCGCGCAATCCGATCTACCTGGGGCTGGTGGCGATGCTGACGGGCTATGTGCTCTGGCTCGGGGCGCTCAGCGCGGCGCTGCTGCCGGGGCTGTTCATCTCGGTCCTCACCCTGCGCTTCATTCAACCGGAAGAAGAACGCCTGATCGAAACCTTCGGGCTGGAGGCGCGCCGTTACATGCAGACCACAGGCCGCTGGCTGTAACGAAATATCGCAAAGGCTTGATTGGTAAGCCGGGCTTCGGATGGCTAGGTCTAGGTCATAGACCCGAAGGGACCCCCATGCGCCGCATCGCCTTTGCCCTCGCCCTGATCCTCGGCCTCGCGCCGGCCACCGCGCCGCGCGCGGATGGCCCCGTCGTGAATGTACCCGTCGTGATCGAGCTTTTTACCAGCCAGGGTTGTTCCGCCTGTCCGCCCGCCGATGCGCTTCTGGCCGAGCTCGCGACGCGCGACGACGTCATCCCGCTGGCGCTGCATGTCGATTACTGGGATTACATCGGGTGGGAGGACACTTTTGCCTCGCGCCAGTTCACCCGCCGTCAGCACGCCTATGCCCGCGCGGCGGGGCGGCGCATGGTCTACACGCCCCAGATGATCATTGGCGGCGGCGAGCATGTCGTCGGCAGCGAGACGATGCGCGTGGCCGACCTGATCATGACCCAACGCGAGGTCGAATACCCGGTGCATGTGCGGCTGAGCCGCGAGGGCTCGGTCCTGAATATCGAGGCCGAGGCCACAATGGCGATGCCTGATGACGCGATGGTGGTGCAGGTCGTGCGCTACGATCCGACGGCAACCGTCGAGATCCGGCGCGGCGAGAATGCGGGCCGCACCTTCACCTATACCAATATCGTCACCGAATGGTCGCAGGTCGGCACCTGGACCGGCGAGGAGCCTTTCCGCCTCAGCCTGACAGATGCCAGCGACACACCCGTGGTGGTGATCGTGCAGGAGGCCGGACCGGGTCTGATCCTGGGGGCGGCGCGGCTGGAATAGGGCGGGCCTAGGCCAGGAGCACGCCCAGGACGACCGACATCAGCCCGAGGGCCGACAGCAACAGCGCGCCCATGTTGATGAAGACGATGCGTTGCAGGCGTGCGCGCGTCTCCTCGTCGGCCAGCCCCGCGCGCCGCACCCTGAGCGCCGCCGCGATGCAATAGCCGATCAGCACCAGCCCCGCCAATGTCAGCCCCGCGCCGACCCAGACCAGCCACACCATCCCCGATATCCTTTCGCCGCCCCTCTGCCGTTTTGGGCCTTAGCCCGCCGGGGGCCGCTTCGCAAGTCTTGCGAGGGCGCGGGCGTCGGGGTAGACCGCTGGCAAGAGCTGATTTCCAACAACAAAGGCAGGCCCGTGATGGACGACACCGCTTCCTCCCCCCCCGACAGCTACCGCGTGACCGCAGACGAGCTGCGCCAGTTCATCGAACGGTTCGAGCGGCTCGAGGCCGAGAAAAAGGACATCGCGGACCAGCAGAAGGAGGTCATGGCCGAGGCCAAGGGGCGCGGCTATGACACCAAGGTGATCCGCAAGGTCGTGGCGCTGCGCAAGCGCGAGCCCGACGATATCGCCGAGGAAGAGGCGGTGCTGGAGATGTACAAGGAAGCCCTGGGCATGCGCTGATTGCGGGGGGGGAAACTGCGTCGACGCAGTTTGCGTGCGCGGGGTCGACCCCGCGCATCGCCCCGGTCTCACGGCGTGATCAGCGTGACGCCGGGGATGCGGGCGACCGCGTCCATGTCATCCTCGTAGGCGTCGGTCATCGCCTCCAGCATCTCGGGCGACCAGCCGGGTGTGTCCAGTTCTTCCTCGATCATGTCGTCGCGCACGTATTTGTCGAGGAAGGCCGCCGTCACCCGGCGCCGCAGCATCTCGTTTTCCGGCGGGTTCTTCTCCAGATATTCCTGCAACCGCTTGAAACCCTTGGGCTCCATCAACTCCTCCAGCAGGTCATCGACGCCCGCCAGAGGGGCCGTCGGGTTGCAGCCGGCCATCTCGCGCAGGACTTCGCCCCAGATCAGCGGCGTATCCTCGTTGCACCAGACCGTGACCGGGCTGTCGGGCACCGCGGCGCGCATCCGCATCAGCATTTCCGACCAGGCCAGCGCGAGGGGCTGCATGTCGTCGGTGAACTCGGCGAAATCGGTAAAGCGCGAGCCTTTGAAAAGCGTCGGGATCAGCGTGGCGGGGTCGCGCATGCCGACGAAGAACTCCACCTCGGCCTCGGGGAAGAGGTTGCGCAGGTTGCGCGCCTTGCGCTCGATCTTGGGCCAGATCTGCGGCCCGATCATGACCAGGCGCGGGATGGTGACGATCTTGGCATCCGAGAACACCACCCGCGCGGCACCATCGGGCACCTGCGCGGCCTCAAGGATGGCGTCCTGCATTTCGAGCGGCGCAGGCGCACCGGCCAGCGCGCGCATCGTGTCCGAGATCACGCCGCGATACTGCGCCGGGGTGGGGATGGCGATGCCGTCGCGGGCCAGCGCCTCGCGGTTGCGCAGGAGCGACTTGATCAGCCGGTCGTCATCCGTGCAGGGCGCGCCGATGTGAAACACTAACTGCATGTGATCCCCCTCGAACCTCTCGTTTTTATGGGCCTTTGGGGGCAACCTACAGAAGCCCCCGGCCAAGCAAAACCCCTATCTGACCGGGTAGCCCTGCCAGTGTTTGATGGGGCGCAGGGCAAAGGTCGTGTGCATCGCCGCGACATGGGGCAGGGTGGCCAGCCCGTCGCGGTGGATGCGGTCGTAATCGTCCATGTCGCGGGCGCTGACGCGCAGGGTGTAATCGGCCTGGCCGCTGGTCAGGTGGCATTCCAGGATGTCATCGGCGGCGCGCACCGCCTGCTCGAACGCCTGCAGCACGCTGCGTTCCTGGCTTTTCAGGGTGATCTCGACAAAGACCAGCAGGCTGAAGCCCAGTTTCCTGCGGCTCAGCCGGGCGGCGTATCCGGCGATGATGCCCGCGCCTTCAAGCGCCTTGATGCGGCGGTGACAGGCCGAGGCGGAGAGACCCAGATCGGCGGCCAGATCGGCCACCGGGCGGTGCGAATCGCGTTGCAGGGCGCGCAGGATGCGGGTGTCGATCTGGTCCATTATTTTCCGGATACCGTGGTTGATGCGCAAGAAACTTGCAGAAACTCAGCATAACATCAGGAAAAAATCAACAAAATCCCGGCGTTTCGCGGGTATTTTACGCGCAATTCACGCATAGGGGGAGGACCAGCGCCATGAAGATCGGATGCCCGAAGGAAATCAAGAACCACGAATACCGCGTCGGCATAACGCCCGAAAGCGCCGAAGAGATGATCGCGCATGGCCATCAGGTCGTGATCGAGGCGGGGGCCGGGGCCGGAATCGGGGCCGAGGATGACGCCTACCGCGCCGCGGGCGCCGCGATTGTCGATACGGCGCAAGAGGTCTTTGCCACCGCCGACATGATCGTCAAGGTCAAGGAACCCCAGGCCGGTGAGCGCGCGATGCTGCGCGAGGGGCAGATCCTCTATACCTACCTGCACCTCGCCCCCGATCCCGCCCAGACCAAGGATCTCGTGGCCTCGGGCGCGACCTGTATCGCCTATGAGACCGTCACCGACCGCCATGGCGGCCTGCCGCTGCTCAAGCCGATGAGCCAGGTCGCGGGCCGGATGTCGGTCCATGCCGGGGCCTCGGCGCTGGAAAAGGCCCATGGCGGGCGCGGCGTGCTGCTTGGCGGTGTGCCGGGTGTGGCGCCGGGCAAGGTCACCGTCCTGGGCGGCGGCGTCGTCGGGTTCAACGCGGCGCAGATGGCCGTGGGGCTTGGCGCGGATGTCACCATCCTCGACCGCAACCCGGAAGTGCTGGAGCGTCTGGCAATCCATTTCGAGGCCCGCGCCATGACGCGCTTCTCGAACCAGGCGAACCTCGCCGAATGCGTGGCCGAGGCCGACATGGTCATCGGCGCGGTGCTGCTGCCTGGTGCCGCCGCGCCCAAGCTGGTCAGCCGCGACATGCTGTCGACGATGAAGCCCGGCGCGGTGATGGTCGACGTGGCCATCGACCAGGGCGGGTGTTTCGAAACCTCGAAGGCGACCACCCATGCCGATCCGACCTACCTGGTCGATGGTATCGTGCATTACTGCGTCGCCAACATGCCGGGTGCCGTGGCCCGCACCTCGACCTATGCGCTGAACAACGTGACGCTGCCGCATGCCCTGCGCATCGCCGACAAGGGCTGGCAGGAAGCACTGCGCGCCGATCCGCATCTGGCAAACGGTCTCAACGTCTGGAACGGCAAGGTCACCTACAAGGCCGTCGCCGAGGCGCTTGGCCTGGACTATACCGACGTCGCCTCGGCGCTGGCCGCCTGAGACGCCGCGCGGGCAGGGGGTGCGGACCTCTGCCCGCGTCACCCTGCCCGAGGCTTTCGCGCTGGACCTCCCCGCCCAGTTGCGGCATTAGGGAAGGCGACGATTACCCCCTTGCCGGAGGCCCAAATGCTTGCGTTCATCAATCGCCTGTTCACCTGGTGGAACGACCAGACCATCGGCACGCAGCTTTTCACCTGGCGCAAGGGCCAGAAGGTGGGCGAGGACGATCAGGGCAATATCTACTATCGCAACGCCGATGACAGCCGCCGGTGGGTGATCTATCACGGCCTGGTCGAGGGCAGCCGCGTCTCGCCGGAATGGCATGGCTGGCTGCACCACACCTATGCCGAGCCGCCGACCGACCGGCCCATGGTTCACAAGACCTGGGAAAAGCCGCATATTCCCAACCTGACCGGCACGGAAAACGCCTATGCGCCCGCCGGGTCGATCCGCCGCGCGGTGCCGGCCGAGCGCAGCGATTACGAGGCCTGGAGCCCGGAATAACCCTCGGGGAGCCTTTCAAATGTCCGAAAACACGACAGAAGTTCTGGTGGGCGGCGCCGTCCTGGCCGCCGCGGTGGGGTTCTTCATCTATGCCGCGCAGGTCGGCGGCTACGAGATGGGATCGAGCGACAGCTACCGCCTGTCGGCCTCGTTCCGCGCCGCGGACGGCATCACGGTCGGCACCGATGTGCGGCTGGCCGGCGTGCGCGTGGGATCCGTCACCGATCTGACGCTGAACACCGAAACCTTCCGCGCCGATGTCGGGTTCACCGTGCTCGACGATGTCGAGGTGCCCGAGGACAGCACGGTTGCGATCTCCTCGGAAGGGCTGCTCGGCGGCAATTTCGTTGAGCTTCTGCCCGGCGGATCCCTCGAAGCCCTGGCCGAGGGGGACGAGGTCTACAACACGCAAAGCTCGGTCTCGCTGGTCACGCTTCTGCTGCGCTATGTCGGCGGCAATGGCGGGGACAGCACGCAATGAGACGGCTCGCGCTTGCGCTGACCCTGATGCTCACGCCCCTCGCGGCGCTGGCGCAGCAGGACGGCGTGCAGCTGACGCAGGAGCCGAACCCGAATTTCGACCCCGGCCCGGTGGTTCTGGAAGCCCCCGGCGCGGTGCTGCGGATGCTGGACAAGACCGTGGGCCGGTCCACCGATATCGACATCGCGCGCGGCCAGACCGTGCTGATCGGGCGCATCGCGGTGCGGCTGATCGAATGCCGCTACCCCGAGGACACGCCCGAGGCCGAGGCCTATGCCCATGTCCAGGTGCTCGATCTTGAGGGCGAGGAGCTGTTCAACGCCTGGATGATCGCCTCCAGCCCCGCGCTGGTGGCGTTGGAACACCCGCGCTACGATGTCTGGGTTCTGCGGTGCAGGATCTCGTGAACCGGCACCGGTGAGGGTTGGGCGAGGAAATCGGCCTCCCAATCCAGCGCCTTTTCCAGCCGCTTGCGATACTCGGAACGCGGGATTTCGACCGCGCCCATGCTCAGCAGGTGATCGGTGACGAACTGCGTATCGAACAGCTGAAAGCCGCCGTAGCGCAGCCGCTTGACCAGGTAGGCCAGCGCGATCTTGGAGGCATTCGTACGGCGCGAGAACATGCTTTCGCCGAAGAACGCGGCGCCGAGCGCCACGCCATAGACGCCGCCGACCAGGTCATCCCCATCCCAGACCTCGACCGAATGGGCGAAGCCCGCGGCGTGAAGCTGTTCGTAGAGGTCGAAGATCTGGTCGTTGATCCAGGTCTCGTCGCGCGCGGCGCATCCCAGCACGGTGCCCGCGAAATCGGCGTTGACGCGGACCTGGTAGCGCTCTGCCCGGATCGCGCGGGCCAGGCTGCGCGAGATGTGCAGGCCATTCAGGGGAATGATCCCGCGCATCTGCGGATCGACCCAGAAAACGCCCGGATCCTCGCGCCCCTCGGACATCGGAAAAATGCCCACCGAATAGGCCCTGAGCAGAAGATCAGGGGTGATGGCGGGGCGTGTGGGGGTCAGGACATCATGAGGCATTGCACCGGCAGTCTAGCAGGGTTTCCCGCGAATGTAGCGGGGGGCGGCTGCGACAGACTGTTGCGCGATCCGGGTCAGCGCAAAGGCGAAATCGCCCCCGTATCCATATCGGGTTACGGGGCGGAAAGCGTCGGGTCAGGGATAGGTTTCCGCCAGCCACTTTTCCAGCCAGTGGATGTTGTAATTGCCCGTCTGAACCGCCTCTTCGCGCAGCAGGTCGCGGAAGAGGGGGATGGTGGTGTCGATGCCGTCCACGATCAATTCGCCAAGCGCCCGGTGCAGACGCGCCAGCGCCTCGGGCCGGTCGCGGCCCTGCACGATCAGCTTGGCGATCAGGCTGTCGTAATAGGGCGGGATCGAATAGCCGTCATAGAGCGCCGAATCCATCCGCACGCCAAGCCCGCCGGGGGCGTGGAATTGCGTGATCTTGCCGGGGCAGGGCGAGAAATTCGGCAGTTTCTCGGCGTTGATGCGCACCTCGATGGCGTGGCCCTGCACCTGCAGGTCGTCCTGGGTGAACGACATCGGCAAACCGGCGGCGACGCGGATCTGTTCGCGCACGAGGTCGACGCCGAAGACGCCCTCGGTCACCGGGTGTTCGACCTGAAGCCGGGTGTTCATCTCGATGAAATAGAACTCGCCATCCTCAAAGAGGAACTCGATCGTGCCGGCCCCGATATAGTTGATATCGGCCATTGCATCGGCGCAGATCTTGCCGATCCGGGCGCGGGTCGCCGCGTCGATCGCGGGGCCGGGGGCCTCCTCGAACACTTTCTGGTGGCGGCGTTGCAGGGAGCAGTCACGCTCGCCCAGATGCACGGCGCGGCCCTTGCCGTCGCCGAAGACCTGAATCTCGATATGGCGCGGTGTGGTCAGGTATTTCTCGATATAGACATCCGAATTGCCGAAATTCGACTTGCCTTCCGCGCGCGCGGTCTGGAAGGCCGATTTCATCTCCTCGGCCGAGCGCGCCACCTTCATGCCCTTGCCGCCGCCGCCCGCCGTCGCCTTGATGATGACGGGATAGCCGAATTCCTCGCCGATCTTCAGCGCGTCCTCCAGCGTGTCGACACCGCCCTCGCTGCCGGGCACGCAGGGCACGCCGAGCTTCCTCATCGTCTCCTTGGCGGTGATCTTGTCGCCCATGACGCGGATATGTTCCGCCGTGGGGCCGATGAAGGTCAGGTCGTGATCCTCGACGATCTGCACGAAGGCGGCGTTTTCCGACAGGAAACCATAGCCGGGATGGATCGCCTGCGCGCCGGTGATCTCGCAGGCCGAGATGATCGCGGGAATGGACAGGTAGCTTTGCGTGGCCGAGGGCGGGCCGATGCAGATCGCCTCATCGGCCATGCGCACATGCATCGCGTCACTGTCGGCGGTGGAATGGACGGCAACCGACTGGATGCCCATCTCGCGCGCGGCGCGAATGACGCGCAGGGCGATCTCGCCGCGATTGGCAATCAGGATTTTGTCAAACATGTCGCGCCCTTCAGGAGATGATCATCAGGGGCGAGCCGAATTCCACCGGGTCGCCATCGCCGATCAGGATGCGGGTGACGGTGCCCGCGCGGGGCGAGGGGATCTGGTTCATCGTCTTCATCGCCTCGACGATCATCAGGGTCTGCCCCTCGGCCACCTTGTCGCCGACCGAGACGAAATTGGGTGATCCCGGTTCCGGCGCCAGGTAGGCGGTGCCGACCATCGGCGAGGTCAGCGCATCGGGGTCCTGCGCCGGGTCGCCGCCGGTCGCGGGCGTGGCCGGGGCGGCGGGCGTCGCTTGGGCCTGCGGCGCGGCAGGCGCGGGGGCGTGATAGGCGGGGGCGGGGGCCACGGCCATCTGGCGGCTGACGCGCACGTTCAGGCTGTCATCCTCGCCATATTCGCGCATGACCTCGATCTCGGTCAGGTCGTTCTGTTCCAGCAATTCGGCCAGCGCCTTGATGAATGCCACGTCCCCGTCATGCGACTTGTCTGCCATATGTCCTGTCCCTCATGTGCCGCGCGAGGGCCCCGGCTTTCTGCCGTCATTGCCCTGCGCATGATCCTGTTCGCCCGTATATAGTGCCACGCGCGGGGGGTGAAAAGCAAAAGCCAACCACGGGGCCCCGTTTTCGCGGCGGACGCGCCTGCGATCCCGCAGATTTCATTTTTTACCACTTGATCAAAAATGAGACCTGTGCAAGCGTTTTGCCAAGACATTCATTCGATCAGGGAAGGGAGGCCCCATGTCGAACAGCCCATTCACCCCCGGCATCGCGCCCGCGCGGCTGGATCGCGCAGAATACGCGGCCAATTTCGCCGATCTGCACGCGCCCTTGGATGATCACGAGGCTCTGGTGGCGGCGGATCGCTGTTATTTCTGCCATGACGCGCCCTGCATCACGGCCTGCCCGACCTCGATCGACATTCCCCTGTTCATCCGCCAGATCGCGACAGATACGCCCGAGGCGGCGGCCAGGACTATCTTCGACCAGAATATCCTGGGCGGCATGTGCGCCCGCGTCTGCCCGACCGAGACGCTTTGCGAAGAAGCCTGCGTGCGCGAGGCCGCGGAAGGAAAGCCGGTCGAGATCGGGCGGCTGCAACGCTATGCCACCGACACGGTGATGGCGGCGGGCACGCATCCCTATTCCCGCGCCGCGCCCACGGGCCGAAAGGTCGCCGTGGTCGGCGCGGGCCCCGCCGGTCTGGCCTGTGCGCATCGCCTGGCGATGAAGGGCCATGACGTCGACATCTTCGAGGCGCGGGAAAAACCCGGTGGCCTCAACGAATACGGCATCGCCGCCTACAAGACGGTGGGTGGCTTCGCCGAGGCGGAAGTGAATTGGCTGATGCAGATCGGCGGCATCCGGATGCTGAACGGGCGGGCGCTTGGCCGCGACCTGACGCTGGAGGAGTTGCGCGGCGATTATGACGCGGTGTTCCTGGGCATGGGGCTGGCCGGTGTGAACGCGCTGCGCACTGACGGTGAGGACAAGGAGGGTGTGGCCAATGCGGTCGATTTCATCGCCGACCTGCGCCAGGCGGGCGATCTTTCCAGCCTACCCGTGGGCCGCAACGTGGTGGTGATCGGCGGCGGCATGACGGCGGTGGACGCCGCTGTGCAATCCAAGCTCCTGGGGGCGGAGAACGTCACCATCCTCTATCGCCGGGGCCGGGACGCCATGCCCGCCAGTCGTTATGAACAGGATCTGGCCGCCTCCAAGGGCGTGCGGATCATCTTCAACGCCATGCCGGTGCGAATGACCGGAAACGGCGCGGTGCAGGCCCTTGAGGCCGAATACACGACGCAGACGCCCGAGGGGCTGAAAGGCACGGGCGAGCGCTTTACCCTCCCCGCCGACCAGGTCTTCAAGGCCATCGGGCAGTCGCTCGGCGATGCCGGGGCTCTGAAACTGGACGGGCGCAAGATCGCGATCACCGGCGCGGGCCGCACCTCCGAGGCCGGGGTTTGGGCCGGGGGCGATTGCGCAAGCAGCGGCGATGACCTGACCGTGACGGCGGTGGCCGAAGGGCGCGACGCGGCGGAGGACATCCACGCAAGCCTGAGCGCGTGACGCGCGGCCCCGATTTGAATGTGATTCCGGGCGATGCGGCCTTCCGTGCTACACTCGGCCCGCTGCGAGACCTGAAAGGACGACACCCATGGCTGATCTGACGACAGACTTCCTCGGCATCAAGACCCCCAACCCGTTCTGGCTGGCCTCTGCCCCGCCCACGGACAAGGAATACAATGTCCGCCGCGCTTTCGAGGCCGGATGGGGCGGCGTGGTCTGGAAGACGCTCGGCGCGGAAGGCCCGCCCGTCGTCAATGTGAACGGCCCGCGCTATGGCGCGATCTGGGGGGCGGATCGCCGCCTGTTGGGCCTCAACAATATCGAGCTGATCACCGACCGGCCCTTGCAGGTGAACCTTGATGAAATCGCCCGCGTCAAGAAGGACTATCCCGACCGGGCCATCATCGCCTCGATCATGGTGCCCTGCGAGGAACAGGCCTGGAAGGACATCCTGCCGCGCGTCGAGGATACCGGCGCGGACGGGATCGAGCTCAACTTCGGCTGCCCGCATGGCATGGCCGAACGCGGCATGGGGTCTGCCGTGGGGCAGGTGCCGGAATATGTCCAGATGGTCGCGGAATGGTGCAAGATGTATTACTCGCGCCCCGTCATCGTGAAGCTGACACCGAACATCACCGATATTCGCAGCTCGGCGCGTGCGGCCAAGGCGGGCGGGGCGGATGCGGTGTCCCTCATCAACACGATCAACTCGATCACCTCGGTCAATCTCGATGTGATGAGCCCCGAGCCGATGATCGACGGCAAGGGCACGCATGGCGGGTATTGCGGGCCGGCGGTCAAACCCATCGCCATGCACATGGTGGCGGAGATTGCCCGCGACCCGGAAACCCACGGCTTCCCCATCTCGGCCATCGGCGGCATCACCACATGGCGCGACGCGGCCGAGTTCATGGCGCTTGGCGCGGGGAATGTGCAGGTCTGTACGGCCGCCATGACCTATGGCTTCAAGATCGTCGAGGAGATGATCTCGGGGCTTTCCCAGTGGATGGACGAAAAGGGCCATACCAGCACGCAGGACTTCATCGGCCAGGCTGTTCCGAACGTGACGGATTGGAATTACCTCAACCTCAACCACGTCACCAAGGCGCGCATCGACCAGGATATGTGCATCAAATGCGGGCGTTGCTATGCGGCTTGCGAGGATACGTCGCACCAGGCGATTTCCATGTCGGCGGATCGCGTCTTCGAGGTCAAGGATGACGAATGCGTTGCCTGCAACCTCTGCGTCAATGTCTGCCCGGTCGAGGATTGCATCACCATGGTGACGCTGGAGCCCGGCCAGATCGACGAACGCACCGGCAAGGTGGTGGAGGAGGACTACGCCAACTGGACGACCCATCCCAACAATCCCGGCGCGCAGGCGGCGGAATGAGGTGATCTTGCTGAATGTCACGCGCTGGCCCGCCCTTGCCGTAATTGCTCTTGCGGGGCTGTCGGCGGTGGCGCTGGCCTTCATCTCGGTCAACCTCTTTGCCATTGCGATGGCCAATTTCGACTTCATCCAGCGCCACGGGCTGGTGGCGCTGCGCGAAGGGGCGCTGGTGCAGCTTCTGCAACTGACGGGCACCGGGCTGGTGGCCCTGACCTGCTATCTCGTCTTCAAGATCTGCGAGGCCGAGCTTGTGTTTCGCTACTTTCGTTGGGCGGGGCGTGTCGAGGCGGGGATGACCGGACGGCGGCAATTGCGGTTCCGGCGTGAGAGAAAGGACAAGACATGATTGAAGCGCTCGACCATGTGAACCTGCGCACGGGCCAGCTCGACACGATGGTCGACTGGTATGGGCGTGTACTGATGATGCAGCCCGGTGCGCGCCCCGCGTTCGGTTTTCCGGGCGCCTGGCTCTATGCGGGCGATCAGGCGGTTATCCATCTGATAGAGGATGGGGCCGTCGACGGCCCCGGCGGCGACACCCTGGCGCTGGAGCATTTCGCCCTGCGCGCAACGGGCTATGCCGATTTCATCGCGCGGCTGGAGGAGATGGGCATCCCCTACCGCCTGTCCCGCGTGCCACCCGGCCCGGTCGATGTGGTGCAGGTCAATATCCACGACCCCGACGGCAACCATATCCATATCGATTTCACCGCTGCCGATGTGGCGCGCTGAGGCTCTTCGAAGAGCCTCATGAGGGCTTTCGAAAGCCCTTACCCCTCCGGCGTCAGCAGCTTGGTGAACAGCGTCACAAGGTAGCTCTCGGCCTCTGTCATCGGGTCGTGCCCCGGCCCCAGAACGGCGCGAATCTGCACGTCGAAATCGGCGTAATGCTGCGTCAGCGCCCAGATCGAGATGATCAGGTGATGCGGGTCGATCCGCGCCAGCCGCCCGGCCCGCGACCAGCCCGCGATCACAGTCGCCTTTTCATCGACCAGCCGCTTGAGATCGCCCTCCAATGCCGCCAGCATCCGCGGCGCGCCTTGCAGGATTTCGTTGGCGAAGAGCTTGCTTTCACGCGGAAAATCCCGGCTCATCTGCAATTTGCGCCGGACATAGGCCAAAAGCTCGGCCACCGGGTCGCCGCCGGCATCCAGCTTGCGCAGCGGGTCCAGCCAGGTCTGCATCAGCCGGTCCATAAGGGTGACGTGAATCGCCTCCTTCGAGGGGAAGTAATAGAGCAGGTTGGGTTTTGACAGCCCCGCCTCGGCGGCGATCTGGTCCAGCGTTGCGCCGCGAAACCCGTGGCGCGAGAACACCTCCAGCCCGGCATTCAGGATGTTCTCGGTATTCTTGCGCTGAATTCGTGTGCGCGGCGGCTGCAGGTTCATCCCCGTCCCTCGAATCTCGCGCCAAATCCGACAAAGCGCCATGCTATTTCTTGACTGACCATATCCCTCTGATAGCCTGTTCTTGACCGATTGGTCAAAAAGAACAATCAAGCCGGCCGGAGTTTTGTCTGCGGCTGTCAGGACCAGGGGGGAAGATGACCAGGATCAGACCTGTTCGGCGCGGCGCGTTTGACGGTGCCAAGCCCCCCTTTGACATGAACGCGAAGGAGAGCCCGAATGCCCGCCCCCGGTGAAAACCTCAAGATCGACGGCAGCCGCCTTTGGGACAGCCTGATGGAGATGGCCAGGATCGGCCCCGGCGTCGCGGGCGGCAACAACCGCCAGACCCTGACCGATGAGGATGCCGAGGGCCGCGCGCTGTTCCAGAAATGGTGCGAGGCGGCGGGCCTGTCCATGGGGCTTGACGAGATGGGCAACATGTTCGCGCGGCGTGAGGGCACGGATCCGGAAGCACTGCCGGTCTATGTCGGCTCTCACCTCGATACGCAGCCCACGGGCGGCAAGTATGACGGCGTGTTGGGCGTGCTTGGGGGCCTCGAAATCATCCGCACGCTCAATGATTTGGGCATCAAGACGAAACACCCCATCGTGGTGACGAACTGGACCAACGAGGAGGGCACGCGCTATGCCCCCGCGATGCTGTCCTCGGGCGTCTTCGCGGGCAAGCATGACCGCGATTGGGCCTACGACCGCATCGACGCGGAGGGCAAGCGTTTCGGCGATGAGCTGGAGCGCATCGGCTGGAAAGGCACCGAGAAGGTCGGCGAGCGCAAGATGCACGCCATGTTCGAGCTGCATATCGAACAGGGCCCGATTCTGGAGGCCGAGGGCAAGGATATCGGTGTCGTCACCCACGGGCAGGGTCTGCGCTGGATCGAATGCACCGTGACGGGCAAGGAAAGCCATACCGGCTCGACCCCCATGGCGATGCGCAGGAATGCGGGGCGCGGCCTCGCGCTGATCACCGAGCTGGTGCATGAAATCGCCATGGACAACCAGCCCAATGCCGTGGGCGCGATCGGCCATATCGACATCTACCCCAACAGCCGCAACATCATCCCCGGCCGCGCGGTCTTCACCGTCGACATGCGCACCCATCTTCTGGACAAGCTCAACGGGATGGTGGAGGAGTTCAACGCCCGCGCGCCGAAACTCTGCGAAGATATCGGCGTGGAATTCTCATCCGAGATCGTCGGCCAGTTCGACCCGCCCGCCTTTGACGAGGGCTGCGTCGCCGCCGTGCGCAATGCCGCCGAACGGCTTGGCTATTCGCATATGGATATTGTCTCGGGCGCGGGCCATGATGCGTGCTGGATCAATGATGTGGCGCCGACGGCGATGGTGATGTGCCCCTGTGTCGATGGCCTCAGCCATAACGAGGCCGAGGAGATCAGCCCGGAATGGGCCGAGGCCGGGGCCAATGTGCTGATGCACGCGGTGGTCGAAACGGCGGAGATCGTGGAATGAGAACAGCCATTGCTCTGATCGGGGTCGGGCCCGCCGATCGCCTTGGATCACATCCCCGCGGACATGCCCGGGGAGTCGATCCGGCAGGGCACGGTCGATGGCTGCGATCGGGACAGGCAACACGTGCCACGGGACTCGATCCAGAGTCCGGTGCGTGATGAGGAAAACGTGCCGGTCTGCCTGTAGGGAGCGTGGTAAAACTCAATGAATCTAAGTGAATTTGTCAAACAAACCTTACTCCAGATCACGGACGGAGTTGCTGATGCGCAAGAAGAAGCAAAGCTGTTTGTTGCGCCCGGCATGGTCGAGGGTGTCAGTAAAACTGATGGGCAATTGGTCACGTTTGAAGTTGCGGTGACTATCAATGCTGAGGGTGGCGGTGGAATCTCCGTTCTCAGTTTTGGAGAATTGAAGGGTAATGTCGCCAAGGAGTCAGTGAGTCGAATATCGTTCGAAGTGCCGGTCCACTTCAATGCACCGACGCGAGCGAACCGTAGGCACTGGGAAAACGACGGCCCGCTAAATCCAGTTAACTTGGAGGAAAAACAATGACCACGAAAGTGATCAAGAGTGGCATGGTCTGCACCGCCGACCGCACCTGGAGGGCCGATGTGCTGATCGAGGGCGAGACCATCAAACAGATCGGCGAGGATCTGAAAGGCGATGAATATATTGACGCGGAAGGCGCCTATGTCATCCCCGGCGGCATCGACCCGCATACCCATCTGGAAATGCCCTTCATGGGCACGACGGCGGCGGAAACCTTCGAATCCGGCACCTGGGCGGCGGCGACGGGCGGCACCACGATGGTGGTCGATTTCTGCCTGCCGGGCGCCGATGGCAGCATCAAGAACGCGATCAATGAGTGGCACCGGAAATCGGCGCCACAGATCTGCTCGGATATCGGCTATCACATGGCCGTCACGGGATGGGATGAGAGCGTCTTCAACGAGATGAAGGATGCCGTCGATATGGGCGTCAACTCGTTCAAGCATTTCATGGCCTACAAGGGCGCATTGATGATCGAGGATGACGAGATGTTCGCCTCGTTCAAGCGCTGCAAGGAGCTTGGCGCGCTTCCCATGGTGCATGCCGAAAACGGCGATCTGGTCGCCGACATGCAGGAACAGATGATGGCGAAGGGCATCACCGGGCCGGAAGGCCACGCCTATTCGCGCCCGCCCGAATTCGAGGGCGAGGCAGCGAACCGCGCGATTACCATCGCCGATGCGGCGGGCGTGCCTCTCTACATCGTGCATGTCTCCTGTGAACAGGCGCATGAGGCCATAAGGCGCGCGCGGCAAAAGGGGATGCGGGTCTATGGCGAGCCTCTCATACAATTCCTGACGCTCGATGAATCGGAGTATTTCAACAAGGATTGGGACCATGCCGCGCGCCGCGTGATGTCGCCGCCCTTCCGCAACAAGGAACACCAGCAGAGCCTCTGGGCGGGGTTGCAGGCCGGATCGTTGCAGGTCGTGGCCACCGATCACGCCGCCTTCAATACCGAACAGAAACGCGCAGGGAGAGACGATTTCCGGATCATTCCCAACGGCTCGAACGGGCTGGAGGAGCGCCTGGCCGTCTTGTGGACGGAAGGCGTGGAAACCGGTCGCCTGACGCCGAACGAATTTGTCGCGGCCACTTCAACGAACGTCGCCAAGATATTGAATATCTACCCTAAAAAGGGCGCGATCGTCGAAGGGGCGGATGCCGATATTGTGGTCTGGGATCCCAAGATCTCCAAGACGATCAGCGCGTCGAACCACCATTCGGTGCTGGATTACAACGTCTTCGAGGGCTTCGACGTGACCGCTCAGGCGCGCTACACGCTGAGCCGGGGCGAGGTCATCTGGGCCTGGGGGCAGAACAGCCAGCCGCAACCGGGCCGGGGCCGCTTCGTGCCGCGCCCGCCTTTCCCCTCGGCGCATGAGGCGCTGAGCAAATGGAAGGCGCTGACCGCACCCAAGCAGATCAACCGCGATCCGCTGAACATTCCGGCGGGGATCTGAATGAGAGGTCCCGAAGCGGTGCTGGAAACGGCGCTTTATGCACGGAATCTGGACGAGACCGCCGGGTTCTACGCCGATGTGATCGGGCTGCGGGAACATTCGCGCAGCGAGGGGCGGCACGTGTTTTTCGAATGCGGGCCGGGCATGGTGATGCTGTTCAATCCCGATGCGACCGAAGTGCCCGGCGGCAAGCTGCCGGTGCCGCCGCATGGCGCGCGCGGGCCGGGGCATGTGTGTTTTCGCGTGGATGCTCAGGCACTTGACGGATGGGCGTCGTGGTTCGAAGGGCAGGGGGTCGGGATCGAGTCCGATTTTTTCTGGCCCAACGGGGCGCGGTCGATCTATGTGCGTGATCCTGCGCGGAACTCGGTCGAGGTGAGCGAGCCGAAACTTTGGGGGCGTCCGGTATGAGTGTCATTCAGGCCAAGAATCTCGACCTGACCTTCCAGACCAATGACGGTCCGGTCCATGCGCTCAAGGATGTCTCGCTCGAAATCGGGAAGGGCGAGTTTGTCAGCTTCATCGGCCCCTCGGGCTGTGGCAAGACGACCTTCCTGCGCACGATGGCGGCGCTTGAAAACCCCACCGGCGGGAGCATCACCGTCAACGGGATGAGCGCGGATGAGGCGCGGCGCAACCGGGCCTATGGCTATGTCTTCCAGGCGGCGGGGCTCTACCCGTGGCGGACCATCGAGAAGAACATCAAGCTGCCGCTGGAGATCATGGGATTCGACCGCGCCGAGCAGGAGCGGCGCGTGAGGGACGTGCTGCAACTCGTTGATCTGGAAGGATTTGGCAAGAAGTACCCCTGGCAGTTATCGGGCGGGATGCAGCAGCGGGCCTCCATCGCGCGGGCGCTGGCCTTCGATGCCGATATCCTGTTGATGGACGAGCCGTTCGGGGCGCTCGACGAGATCGTGCGCGACCATCTGAACGAGCAATTGCTCAAGCTTTGGGCGCGCACGACCAAGACGATTGC
Source organism: Alterinioella nitratireducens (assembly GCF_013155465.1). Lineage (GTDB taxonomy): Bacteria > Pseudomonadota > Alphaproteobacteria > Rhodobacterales > Rhodobacteraceae > Alterinioella > Alterinioella nitratireducens. The sequence continues at coordinate 439,079 of NZ_JABJVX010000001.1, forward strand.
CTTCGTCACCCACTCGATCCCCGAGGCGGTCTATCTCTCCACCAAGATCGTGGTGATGAGCCCGCGGCCGGGGCGGATCTCGGACGTGATCGAGAGCGATCTGCCGACGGAACGCCCCCTCGATATCCGCGATACGCCGGAGTTTCTGGAGATCGCGCATCGGGTGCGCGACGGGCTCAGGGCGGGGCATGCCTATGACGATTGAGGCCGTGAAACCCGTGTACACCCCCTGTACACCCCCCCATGCACCCCCCGTGCAGACGAGGGGCGCGCGATGACGGCGCTGACCAATCCCGCCCCGCGCCGCACCCTGCTGGCGCATCTCTTCGCCAGCCTGCGCGGCGCGCTGCCGGTCGTGGTGGTGGTGGCGGCGCTTCTGGGCCTTTGGCTGGCCGCCGTCGCGCCGATGAATTTCCGGCTGGCGCTGGATGCGGCGATGCGCGGCGGCGAAGACGTGACGCCCGCGACGCCGGACGAACAGGGCGAGACCGGGCTGGTGCGGCTGATGATCGACAATCCCGGCGTCATCCCCGCCGCCTACGCGTTCGAGCGTCCGCGCCTGCCGAGGCCGCAGGATGTCGTGGTGGAGATGTATGAAAACACCATCGGCCTCGCGCGCGGTTGCGAGTTCACCGGGTGGGGCGCGGGCCGCGAGCATTGGACGGGCCTTTCCGAGGGCTGCCTGCGGGTCGTCAACAACCGCCGGTCGCTGCTGTTCCACGCCTGGCAGACGCTGGCGCCGACGCTGTTGGGCTTTGCCATCGGCACCGGGCTTGGGATTCTGCTGGCCGTGGGGATCGTGCATAACCGGACCATGGATCTCAGCGTGATGCCCTGGGCGATTGCCTCGCAGACCATCCCGATCCTTGCCATCGCGCCGATGGTCATCGTGGTGCTGAACGCGGTCGGGGTGCAGGGGTTGCTGCCGAAATCGCTCATATCGAGTTACCTGAGCTTCTTTCCCGTCGTGGTCGGCATGGTGAAGGGGTTGCGATCCCCGCGCGGCATGGAGCTGGACCTGATGCGCACCTATTCGGCCAGCGGCGCCCAGGTGTTCTGGAAGCTGCGGCTGCCCGCCTCGCTGCCCTATCTCTTCGCCTCGCTCAAGATCGGCATCGCGGCGGCCCTGGTCGGCACCATCGTGGCGGAACTGCCGACGGGGGCGCGGTTCGGGCTTGGGGCGCGGCTGCTCTCGGGCAGTTATTACGGGCAGACTGTACAGATCTGGGCCGCGCTCTTGATGGCCGCACTTTGCGCGGCGGTGCTGGTCTGGCTGATCGGCGCGGTGGAGCGCAGGGTTCTGGACAGAATGGGGTTGGCGCGATGAATGCGGGAGGGAATGAGGTCCTTCGAAGGACCTCACGAGGCACTTCGAAGAGCCTTGTGCGCCTTGGGCTGATCGCGGGGCTGGTTGTCATTGCCGCGGCTCTGGACTGGCGCGCGGGGCTGCTCCTGGCGATCTGGTTCGGGGCCTGGGGGCTGAACACGGTGCTCTCGGTCCGGCCCACGCAGGTGACGCGGTTCGCGGTGCCGGTGATCTTCGGGCTGACGCTGCTGGTGCTGTGGCAGGTTTCGGTCCGGCTCTATGATGTGAACCAGGTGATCCTGCCCGCGCCGTCCGATATCTGGGTCGAGATCCGGACCAACGGGCCGATCCTGTGGGCCGATTTCGTGCAGACCGTCGTGAAGGGGGCGCTGAGCGGCTATATCATCGGCGCGGCTCTGGCCATCGGGACGGCGATCGCGGTGGACCGCTCGCCGTTTCTGCAACGCGGTCTGCTGCCGGTCGGCAATTTCATCGCGGCGCTGCCCATCGTGGGAACCGCGCCGATCCTGGTCATGTGGTTCGGTTTCGGCTGGCAATCCAAGGCCGCCGTGGTCGTGGTCATGGTGTTCTTTCCGATCCTGGTGAACACGGTCGCGGGCCTCAAGGCCAGTGACGCGATGCAGCGCGACCTGATGCGCACCTATGCGGCAAGCTATTGGCAGGGCCTGTTCAGGCTGCGCCTGCCTGCGGCCTTGCCCTTTATCTTCAATGGCCTCAAGGTCTGCACCACGCTGGCGCTGATCGGGGCGATTGTGGCGGAATTCTTCGGCTCGCCCATCGTGGGCATGGGGTTCCGCATCAAGACCAGTTTCGGCGCGCTGGAACTGGCGATGGTCTGGGCCGAGATCGCGGTGGCCGCCGTGGCGGGCTCGGCGCTTTACGGGCTGGTTGCCTGGATCGAGGCGCGCATGACCTTCTGGCATCCGTCGCAGCGCGGCAAGACATGACAAGAACCATAACTCTGGGAGGAAAGACAATGAAAAGACTGATGACGACAACGCTGGCCCTCGGCCTTGCCGCGGGCGCGGCGCAGGCGCAGGACGAGGTGACCCTGCAACTGAAATGGGTCACCCAGGCGCAGTTCGCGGGCTATTACGTGGCGCTGGAGAACGGCTATTACGAGGAAGAGGGCTTGGATGTCACCATCAACCCCGGCGGGCCGGATATTGCCCCGCCGCAGGTTCTGGCGGGCGGCGGCGCCGATGTGATCGTCGAATGGATGCCCGCCGCGCTGGCGGCGCGCGAACGCGGCCTGCCGCTGGTCAATATCGCGCAGCCCTTCGCCCGCTCGGGCATGATGCTGACCTGTTGGGCGGATTCGGGCATCGAGGGGCCGGAGGATTTCCGGGGCAATACCCTGGGGGTCTGGTTCTTCGGCAACGAATACCCGTTCCTGAGCTGGATGAGCCAGCTTGGTATCCCCACCGAGGGCGGCGAGGACGGGGTCGAGGTGCTGCAGCAGGGCTTCAATGTCGACCCGCTGTTGCAGCGCCAGGCCGATTGCATCTCGACCATGACCTATAACGAATATGGCCAGGTCCTGGATGCGGGCGTCAGCGAGGATGACCTGATCACCTTCCAGTATGAGGACCAGGGGGTCGCGACGCTGGAGGACGGGCTCTACGTCTCCGAGGAGAACCTGGACGATCCCGCGTTCGTCGACCGCATGGCACGTTTCGTGCGGGCCTCGATGCGCGGTTGGGACTGGGCCGAGGAGAACCCCGAAGAGGCCGCGATGATCGTGCTGGATTACGATGAAAGCGGGGCGCAGACCGAGGCGCATCAGATCCGTATGATGGGCGAGATCGCGCAGCTGACCGAGGGCTCGGACGGGCGCCTGGACGAGGCGGCCTATCAGCGCACGGTCGACACGCTTCTGGCGGGCGGGTCCGACCCGGTGATCACGCAAGAGCCCGAGGGGGCGTTCACCCATGCGGTGACGGACGCGGCGCTGAATAACTGAGACCTGGCGAGTGCTGTCGAATTGAGGCGCGGCCCTGCAAGATGCAGGGCCGCGCCGCTTTGTTCCTGATTGGCGCTTGTGGCGGCGGGGTGTTTTTGGCCGGACGGGCGGCGCGGGATTTGAGCGCGGACCCTCCGGGGGGGATATTTGCCGAACAAAGAAGCTGGGGCGGCGTGCGGGGTGTCATGTCTTTGACGGCGCTTGCAAAGGTTGTTAATTTCTTTTCAGACCCTTGACAGGAGCGGCCCCGAGATGGCGCGCAGCACCCCCCCCTCGCGCAGGCATGCGCTGACCGGCAGCCGGATCCGCGAGCGGCGGCTGGCGCTGGGAATGAAGCAGGGCGATCTGGCCGAGCGGGTCGGGGTCTCGGCCAGTTACCTCAACCTCATCGAGCACAACAAGCGGCGCATCGGCGGCAAGCTGCTCCTGGACCTGGCCCGCGCGATGGAGGTGGAACCGGCGCGGCTGTCGGATGGCATGGATGCCAGCCTGAGCGACATGGTTCATGCCGCGGCAGGCGCCGGGTTGCCGGCGCTCGGGCCGCCTGCCGAGCTGGATCGGATCGAGGAATTCGCAGGCCGCTTTCCCGGCTGGATCGGGATCATCGCGGCGCAGCAGAAACGGATCGCCGATCTTGAAGCGGCGGTGGAGGGGTTGCGCGACCGGCTGGCGCATGACCCGGTACTGGCGGGCGCGATGCACGAGATGCTGTCGACCGTGGCCGCGATCCGTTCGACCTCGGATATCCTGGTGCGCGAGCCCGACCTGGAAGCGGTCTGGCGGGGGCGGTTTCATCGCAACCTGCACGAGGAGGCGGAGCGGCTGTCGGACAATGCCACCGCGCTACTGCGCCATTTCGAGCGGCAGGGCGCGCGGACCGACCTGGTCTCGACCCCGCAGGAGCGGGTGGAGGCGGCTTTCGACGCGGCGGGGCATCATTTTCCGGCCATCGAGGCGGGCGGCGTGGCGTCGGTTGCGGAGGTCATCGAGGGCATGGAGGGGCTGGACGCGGGCGCGGCGCGGCTGGCGCGAGACCGGCTGACGCGCTACGCCGAGGATGCGGCGCGGCTGCCGCTGGGGCCGTTCCTGGCGGCGGCGGCGGCGGTTGACTTCAACCCCGAGGCGCTGATCGGGATGGGCGGCGGCGACGTGGCGCTGGTGCTGCGGCGGTTGGCGAGCCTGCCCGAGGGTGGCGCGGAAGGCGTGCCGGGGTTCGGCCTTGCGATTTGCGACGCGGCCGGGGCGCTGATCTTTCGCCGCCGCATCCCGGCCTTTTCGGTGCCGCGCTACGGGGCGGGCTGCGCGCTCTGGCCGCTTTACGGGGCGTTGGCGCGGCCCATGGTGCCCGACCTGGCGGTGCTGGAGCAGCCCGACGGGGCGCGGTTCCGGGCCTGGGCGGTGGCGGCGCCGGTGGGGGCCACGGGCTTCGGCGCGCAGCCGGTGATGCAGGCGGTGATGCTCCTGCGCGCGGTGCCCGAGGACGAGGCGCTGGCGCAGGGGCCGCGCCCGGTGGGGCCGGGCTGCGAGATGTGCCCGCGCGAGGAGTGCGCGGCGCGGCGGGGATGAGGGGGCCCGCCACTCAATGTTTGACATTCGCGCGCGCGCATCGGCACTCTTACGGTGTGTGTCGCCATGAGCGAGACCAGGGGAGGTGCCGGTGAAGGGTCGCGTTCTGCTTGTCGAGGATGAGGTCAACATCTTCGAGGCCATCAGCTTCATCCTGTCGCGCGACGGGTGGGAGGTGCATGGCCATGGCAATGGCGCGACCGCATTGGCCGAGATCGCCCGCCAGGCCCCCGATGTGCTGGTCCTCGACGTGATGCTGCCGGGGCGCTCGGGCCTCGATATTCTGCGCGATCTGCGCCGCGATGCCGCGACCGCCGATCTGCCGGTGCTGATGCTGACCGCCAAGGGCCAGACCAAGGATCGCGACCTGGCGCTGGCGCTGGGGGCCAATGCCTACCTGACCAAGCCCTTTTCCAACGCCGAGATGGTGGCGACGCTGCGCGACGTGGCGGGCGCGTCATGAGCCGGCGGCTGTTTCTCGAACGGCGCACCTATCGGCGCAACCGGTTGCAGGATGCCGCAAGGCTGGCCCCGGTGCTGGCGATGTTCCTGTTTTTCGGACCGGTCTTCATCCTGACATCGAATACCGGCATCAGCGGCGAGACCGGCGGCTGGCTGGTCTATTTCCTGGGCGTCTGGGCCGGGCTGGTGGTGTTGTCGGGCGTGTTGTCGGGGGCGCTGGCGCGCGCCTTCCCCGATGAGGGGCCGGACGCGGATGGCGGCGACTGATGCTGTCGCTGGACGGGCTCATCGCGATTTGCGTGCTCTACGTGTTGGGCCTGTTCGCGGTCGCCTTCTGGGCCGAGAAGCGCGCCGCCGAGGGGCGGGCAGGCTGGCTGAATTCGCCCCTGACCTACACGCTGTCGCTGTCGATCTACACCACGGCCTGGACCTTCTACGGCGCGGTCGGGTCGGCGGCGCGCTCGGGGCTGGAGTTCATGACCATCTACCTTGGCCCGGTGATCGTCTTCGTCGGCTGGTTCTGGCTGCTCAGGAAACTGGTCCGGATCGGGCGGGCGCAGCGGATCACCTCGATCGCCGACATGATCTCCAGCCGTTACGGCAAATCGGGCGGGTTGGCGGCGCTGGTCACGGTCCTGGCGGTGGTCGGCACCACGCCCTACCTGGCGCTGCAACTGCAATCGGTGACGTTGTCCTTCTCGGTCTTCGCGCAGCCCGGCGCCTTCGGGCAGGTCGGATCGGACGTGACCGCGATCTGGGTGGCGGGGGGCATGGCGCTGTTCACCATCATCTTCGGCACCCGCAGCCTGGATGTGAACGAACGCCATCCGGGGCTTGTGTCCGCCATCGCGCTGGAGGCCATCGTCAAGCTGGCGGCCTTGCTGGCGGTGGGGGTCTTCGTGGTCTGGGGCGTGGCCGACGGGCCGTCGGACATATTGGACCGCATCGCGGAAAGCCCGCTGGCGGAATGGCAGCTCAATGGCGCGCGGTGGGTCGGGCTGACCATGCTGTCGGCGGCCGCGATCCTGTGCCTGCCGCGCATGTTCCAGGTGCTGGTGGTCGAAAACGCGGATGAGCGGCACCTGGCGACGGCGGCCTGGGCCTTTCCGCTCTACCTGCTGCTCATGAGTCTCTTCGTGCTGCCCATTGCCGTCGTGGGGTTGCAGGTGCTGCCGGGGGCGAACCCGGACCTCTACGTGCTGACCCTGCCGCAGGCGATGGGGCAGGAGGGGCTGGCGCTGCTGGTGTTTCTGGGCGGGTTCTCCAGCGCCACCTCGATGGTGATCATCGCGGCGCTGGCGCTCAGCACTATGCTGTCGAACCATATCATTGTGCCGATCTGGCTGCGGCTGACGGCGGGCGACGATCCGATGTCGGGCGATATGCGGCGGGTGGCGCTGATGGCGCGGCGCTTGTCGATCATCGGGGTGATGGCGCTTGGGCTCATTTACTATCGCGCCTCGGGCGGGTCGGCGGCGCTGGCCTCGATCGGGCTGATCGCGTTCCTGGGTGTGGCGCAGGTCTTGCCCGCCCTCATCGGCGGCATCTTCTGGCGCGGCGCGACACGGGCAGGCGCGGGCGCGGGCATTGCCGTGGGCTTTGGCATCTGGGCCTGGGTGCTGCTTCTGCCCAATGCCGCGACCTCCGGGCTGATGGAGGGGATGCTGGCGGGCGGTCCCTTCGGGATCGGCTGGCTGCGCCCGGAAACGCCGCTTGGCATCACCGGGGCCGATCCGCTGCTGTTGACGATGGTGCTGTCGCTGGGGTCGAACCTGGCCATGTTCACGCTGGTCTCGCTGGTGACGTTCCCCTCGCCGATGGAGCGGTTGCAGGGCGCGCAGTTTGTCAATGTCTTCGACCATTCCGCGCCCGCGATCGGCTGGCAGGCGGGGGTGGCGGCCGCCGATGACCTGCTGGTGATGGCGCAGCGGATCCTGGGCACGGGCCGGGCGGGGCGCCTGTTTCAGGAGGCGGCCCGCGCGCAAGGCCGGGCCGCGCGGCTGCCCGACCCGGACCCCGATTTCCTGAAGATGCTGGAGCGTGAACTGGCCGGGTCCGTGGGGGCCGCGACGGCACATGCGATGGTCTACCAGATCACCGGCGGCACCACGGTGTCGGTGCAGGACCTCCTGGCCGTGGCCGATGAGACCGCGCAGATGATGGAATATTCCAGCCGCCTGGAACGGCAGAGCCAGGAACTGACCCGCTCGGCCCGGCAATTGCGCGAGGCCAACCAGAAGCTGACTCAACTGGGCGAGCAGAAGGACGCTTTCCTGAGCCAGATCAGCCATGAATTGCGCACGCCGATGACCTCGATCCGGGCGTTTTCCGAATTGCTCAAGTCCGGCGATCTGGACGAGGCCGCCCGCGCGCGGTTTGCGGGGATCATCCATGCCGAGAGCCTGCGCCTGACCCGGCTGCTGGACGATCTGCTTGATCTCAGCGTGCTGGAACATGGCCGCGTCAGCCTGAACGAAAGCGCGGCAAGCCTTGGCGACGTGCTGGACAGGGCCATCCACGCGAGCGGCGTGATCGAGGCGGGCGAGGGGTTGCGCATCCTCCGCGACGTTGAAGCTGAGCGCATATCGCTCTGGACCGATCCCGACCGGCTGGCGCAGGTCTTCATCAATATCCTCTCCAACGCGCGGAAATATTGCGATGCCGAGGAGCCGGAATTGCGCATCACGGTCTCGCGCCTGGGGCCGCATGTGGATGTGGATTTCATAGATAACGGATCGGGGATACCCGAACGCCAGCGCCGCCTGATCTTCGAGAAATTCACCCGGCTGGAGACGGCGCGCGATGCGCAAGGCGCGGGGCTTGGCCTGGCCATCAGCCGCGAGATCATGGCGCGGCTGGGGGGCGGGCTGACCTATGTGGCGGGCCATGGCGGCGCGGCATTTCGGGTGCGCCTGCCGGCCCGCGCCCTGCGCGCGGCTTGACGCTTTCTTAACCCTGGGCCTGCCATAAAGGCGCGGATGGATATGGACAGGTAGGCCATGGCGGAAAGCGGCTTCAACGCGGCATTGCGGAAGAAACTGGCAGGGACGGGGGCAGGTGCCGCCCGCGCGGCGTTGCGCCCCGATGGCTTGTCGGCGGCGCTGACCCGCGCGCTGCGAAAGGCGGCGGCCCCCTATGAGGGGCTGATGGCCACGCCCGACCCGCAAGAGGCCCAATGGGACATGACGCTGGCCGAGGCCCGCGCGGCGCTGCCCGAACATCGCCTGCTGGCGGTGCTGGAGGGGGGGCCGGGCGCGCGCGCGCTTTGCATCCTGGAAAACGGCGTCGTCGATGCGCTGGTCGAGGTGCAGACCACGGGGCGCGTCGATACCGCGCCTGCGATGCTGCGCGCCACCACCCAGATCGACGCCGCGCTGAGCCGCGATTTCATCGGGCTGTTCCTCAGCGGGTTTGCCGCCGAGATGGGCGGGCAGGCGGGCGTCAACTGGCCCCTCGGCCTGACCTATGGCGCCTGCGTCACCGATGATCGCCAGTTGGACCTGCTGCTGCCCGACCGGCCCTATCACCTGATCACGGTGCAGCTGTCACTGGGCGACGGGGCCAAGACGGGCCGGATCATGCTGCTGGTGCCGGTCACCGGCGAGACCGCGTATCAGGCCGAGGACGGCCCCGGCGACGGGTTGGCCTGGGCGCGGCTCTGGCCCGCCATCGCGTCCGAAGCGCCGGTTGCGCTCGAGGCGGTGCTGTTGCGCCAGACCATGCCGCTGGCGCGCTTGCAGGGCCTCGATGTCGGCGACGTGCTGGAGTTCGACCGCGCCGACCTGGCGCAGATGCGGGTCACGGATGTGAAGGGCAAACCGGTCCTGCGGGCGCGGTTGGGCGCGGTTGCGGGCAAGCGCGCGCTCTGCCTGATGCCAGGCGCGGGGCTGCCGCCGCAGAAGATCGTGGCCAAGCCAGCGCCCGAACCGGCACCCGAGAAAACCCCAGCCGAACGCCTGATCGACGCCGCCATGCCTGGCCCCGGCTGAGCATGGCTTGACCCTGCGCGCGCTTCGGGTCTTTCTGTCGCCAGACATCCGAACATCGAAAGGGACAAGGGCGATGAAATTCTTGCGCTATGGCGAACCGGGGCGGGAAAAGCCCGGCATTCTGGACGGGAACGGCGTGCTGCGCGACCTTTCGGGGCAGGTGGATGACCTGGCGGGTGACGTGCTGGCGCGGCTCGACAGCCTGACCGCCGATGGCCCGGTCGTCGAAGGCAACCCGCGCCTCGGTCCTCCGGTCGCGGGCACGGGCAAGATGGTCTGCATCGGCCTCAACTACCGCGATCACGCCGCCGAAACCGGCGCCACCCCGCCGCCCGAGCCGATGATCTTCATGAAGGCCACCTCGGCCATTTGCGGCCCGAACGACACCATCGAATTGCCGCGCGGCTCGACCAATACCGATTGGGAGGTGGAGCTTGGCATCGTCATCGGCAAGCGCGCGAAATACATTACCGAAGATCAGGTGATGGACCATATCGCGGGCTTCGTCGCGGTCAATGACGTCTCCGAGCGCGAGTATCAGAAACGCCGCGCGGGCCAGTTCACCAAGGGCAAGAGCTGCGACACGTTCGGCCCCATCGGCCCCTGGCTGGTCACGCCCGACGAGATCGCGGACCCGCAGAAGCTCGGCCTGCGCCTCATGGTGAACGGCGAGACGCGGCAGGACGGCAATACCGCCGACATGATCTTCGGCGTGGCTTTTTCGGTCGCCTATCTGAGCCAGTTCATGACCCTGCATCCCGGCGACATCATCGCCACCGGCACGCCCGCGGGCGTCGGGCTTGGCATGGACCCGCCGACCTTCCTGAAGGCGGGCGACGAGGTCGTGCTGGAGGTTGACGGGCTTGGCCAGCAGCGCATGATTGTGGCGCAGGGCTGACACAATATTGGGGATGGATCCGAAACAATCCCCATGAAAACAGGCGATAGGGCGCGAATGTGATCGCCACAATTCGCGTCGCATTTGCCTTGATTTTGCACCAAATGGCCCCGGATTGGCACCGGGGCCATCCTTTTTCCGCCCTCATTCACTGTCATGATCATGCCATCGAGCAACCAAAGAGCCCTGTGAAAACAAAAACCAGGCACGGGGCAGGAGAGATGAGCATGAACCGCTTCGTAGTCGCATTTCTTGGCCTTGCCGCACTTGGCGTTTCGGCCTGTTCCACCGTTCCCGGCGTCGACGTGACGCAGGATCTTCCCGCGCCCGGCGCGCTGCCCACCCATATCGTCAGCGCCGATTGGGACGTGCAGGAGATCATCATCGACGTCCCCGCAGAATTGACCGTGTCCGAGGCCAACCGCCTCAAGCCGCGCGCCGATATCGTCTGGCGCGAGGATCCGCTTGGCGACCGTCATGCCCAGGTGCAGGCGATCATGGCCGAAGCGATGGAGTTTGCCCTGACCCCGATGGAGGGCTCTGTCCCCGTCATCGTCGAGATCGAGATGACCCGGTTCCACGCGCTTACCGAACGCACCCGCTATACGATCGGCGGCCAGCACGAGATCGAGTTCCTGTTCACCGTGCGCCATGCCGAGACCGGCCAGGCCCTGACCGGCCCGCGCCAAATCGACCTGACCTTCCGCGCATTGGGCGGCCAGCGCGCCATCGAATCGGAACGCAACGGCATCTTCCAGCGCGACCGCATCCAGAGCCAGGTGGTCAGGTGGGCGCAACAGGAGTTCGGGCTGACACCACCGGTGCCGGGCTTCACCTCCTGATCCCCGTTTCCAACGGTAAGAAATCCCGATAAGGGGGGCGCATGACAGCGTCCCCCTTTCCCGTTCTGCGGCTCAAACCCAAGGCCGATGCGCGCCGCATCCGCCATGGGCATCCCTTCGTCTGGTCCGATGAGCTTGTGCTCGACCGCCGCGCGCGCGGGGTCGCCCCCGGTGCGATTGCCGTGCTTGAGGATGGCGAGCGTCAGCCGCTGGCCATCGGCACCGCGAGCGTTGAGGCGAAGATCGGCTTTCGGGTGCTGGACCGCGATCCGGGCGCGACGCTTGACGGGGATTGGCTGCGCGCGCGTCTGTCCGCCGCGCTGGCCTTGCGCGCGCGCCTCTTCGACGCGCCCTTCTACCGGCTCGTCCATGCCGAGGGCGACGCGCTGCCCGGTCTCATCGTGGACCGTTTCGGCGATGTATTGGTGCTGCAACCCAACGCGATCTGGCTGGAGGACCGGCTCGATGAGATCACCGCGATCCTCACCGATCTGACCGGGGCCACGACCGTGATCAAGAACGGCCAATCCCGCGCCCGCGCCCAGGAGGGCCTGCCGGAGGAGAGCGCGATTCTGACCGGCACCGCCCCCGCCGCGGCCCTGCCGGTGCAGATGACCGGGGCGACCTATCTGGCCGATGTGACGGGCGGGCAGAAGACCGGCCTTTTCTATGATCAGCGGCCCAACCACGCCTTCGTGGCAGGCATGGCGCGGGGGGCACGCGTGCTCGATGTCTTCGCCCATGTCGGCGGGTTCGGCCTTGCGGCGCTGGCCGGTGGCGCGGAGAGCGCGCTGGCCGTCGATGCCTCGGCACCCGCTTTGGCGCTGGCCGAACAGGGCGCCGCCGCGATGGGGCAGGGCGCCAGGTTCGAGACACGGCAGGGCGATGCCTTCGCGGTGCTGGAGGCGATGGCGGGGGAACCGGCCCGCTTCGACATCGTCATCGCCGACCCGCCCGCCTTCGCGCCGTCCAAATCCGCATTGACGCAAGGTTTGCGCGCCTATGAACGCATCGCGCGGCTTGCGGCCCCGCTGGTGGCGCCGGGCGGCACGCTGGTGCTCTGCTCCTGCTCGCACGCCGCCGACCTGGGCAGGTTCCGCGCCGCCTGCCTGCGCGGGATCGGACGGGCGGGCCGCGATCCGCGCCTGATCTACACGGGCTTTGCCGGGCCGGATCACCCGCAACACCCGGCGCTGACCGAGACCGGCTACCTCAAGGCGCTGGCCTTCCGCCTCCTCCCATGAGGGCGGTGCTGGATGCCTGCGTGCTCTACCCGACCGTGCTGCGCCAGATCCTGCTTGGCGTGGCCGGGGCGGGGCTGATCACGCCGCTCTGGTCGGCGCGCATCCTCAAGGAATGGTATCTGACCGCGGAACGGCTCAATCCCGGCGACGGGGTCTTCGCGCGCGGGGAAATGGCGCGGATGGCGGCGCGCTGGCCCGAGGCCGAAATCGCGGCCAGCCCCGCGCGCGAGGCCGGTCTCTGGCTTCCCGATCCGGGCGATATCCATGTGCTGGCCACCGCCATCGAGGGCCGCGCCGACACCATCATCACCTTGAACCTGAAGGATTTTCCGGCGCGACAGCTTTCCGCCCACGGCCTTGCCGCCCGCCATCCCGATGCGGTGCTCCATGACCTCTGGCTCTCCGACCCCGACCCTGTCGCCGCCGCCGCACGACAGGTCCATGCCGAGGCGGAGCCCCTGACCGACCTGGCCCTGCGCCCGCTCCTCAAGCGCGCCCGCCTGCCGCGTCTGGGCAAGGCCCTTACCCGCTGATTTCAGTTTGCCGAAAATACCTCCCCCGGAGGGCCCATCCGCCCCGGGGCGCGATGCTGGAGGGAGGGGTCCCGCCATGCGTTCACGCATGGCCCCCGGTCGGACGCGGCAGCGTTCGACGCCCTTCACGCCTTCACCCACCGGGCCTCCAGCGTCTCGATCGCGGCAATGCGTTCCGCCGTCTTCGGGTGGCTCATCAGCCAGGCCGGGGTGCCGCGCCCGCGCATCCCCGTCAGCCCTTCCAGCTTGGTCAGCAGCGATTTCTGCGGGCCCGTTCCGATGCCGGCCTTCGTCAGCAGCGCCGCGGCATAGGCGTCGGCCTCATACTCATCGCCCCGGCTGAGACGCGCGGCCAGGAGCGACATCAACAGGTTCGCGATCATCGGCCCGACCCAGGGGATGAATCGGCCCAGGACCGTCACCAGCACCGTGCGCACCGCGTTCTGGCCGGAAAAGTCGATCATCCGGCGGCGCGCATGGCCAAGCGCCACATGGCCCAGTTCATGCGCGATGACGCTGGCCATTTCCTCGCCGGTCACCTCGCCCTTGCGGTATTTCTCGTAAAACCCGCGCGTCAGGAAGATCCGCCCATCGGGCGCGGCAAGCCCGTTCACCGGGTCGACCTCGTAGATGTCGACGCGGATGCGCGCGATCTCCAGCGCGCGCGCCATCCGGGCGCAGAGCGCGCGCAGGCCGGGATCGGCCAGTTCGGTGGATTTCGCATCCAGCTCGCGCCGGGTGCGCCAGGCCGAGAAATGATACATCACCAGCCCGTAGGCGATGGCAAGCAGGATGGGGGTCAGGCGCAAAATCATGGCGCAGATATGGGGCCTGCGCGCCCGCGCGGCAATGGCGCGGGCGGCAGGTGGGGCGTGATTGTCAGACCAGGGCGGCGTCCATGGTGATCTCGGCGCCCGCCAGAAGCTTGGAGATCGGGCAGTTGACCTTGGCGGTCTCCGCGGCCTCCAGGAATTTCGCGGCATCCGCGCCGGGGATCTGCGCCTCGACATCCAGATGCACCCGCGTCACCGCAAAGCCGTCATCGACCTCTTCGAGATAGACCGTCGATGTGGCGTCGATGTTCTCGGGCGTCATGCCGGCCTCGCCCAGGATCATCGACAGCGCCATGGCGAAGCAACTGGCATGGGCCGCGCCGACCAGTTCCTCGGGGTTGGTGCCGCCCTGACCCTCGAAGCGGGTGTTGAAGCCATAGGGCTGGTCCGAGAGGTGGCCGGACTGGGTCGAGACAAGGCCCTTGCCGTCCTTCAATCCGCCCTTCCAGTTCGCGCTCCCGTGTTTTTCGATAGCCATGTCGCGGTCTCCTTTTGTGAATTGTCTTGGAGGTCCAATGCGCGGGGGGCGGTAAAGGTTGCATATGAAAATCGCCTCAAGGGGCCCTGGCGCGGCGCTGTTGGCGCAGGATGGTGCGGATCCACAGGCCCATGGCGATCGCCACGGTAACGGCCACCAGCAACCCGACGATATTGCCCATCACGTCGGCCACGGTGCCGATGCTGCTGGAAAACGCATAGCCGAGCCCGACATAGCCGGTGACCCAGATGACCTCGCCCAGGATGTCCCAGAGCGCGAACCGCGCCCAGGAAAACCCCGTCGCCCCGGCCACGAAATTCACCCAAGGTCCAAGCGGGGCCAGAAGCCAGGTGGAAAAGAACACACCCACCGCGCCACGACGCTCGACAAGGGCGCGGGCCCGGTCCAGCGCGGCGCGGCGCGCAGGCGCGCGGGCAAGGTGGGCCAGCAAGGGCGCACCGCCCCACCGGGCCAGCATATACCCGGTCTGGTCGCCCAGGACCGCGCCCGCATAGGCCGCAAGCACAACGGTCCAGAGCGACAGGTCGCCCGTGGCCACGAAGGCCCCGCCCGAGAGCATCATCAACGAGGTGGGGATCGGCAGCGCGAGGCAGGACAGGAAGGCCGAGGCAAAGATGACATAGGCCCCGAACTCGGTCACCAGCGACAGGACGAGATCGCTCATTCCGCGCCCTCCGTGGCGCGGAAGGCGGCAATCGCGGCCTCGGTGGCGGCGATCAGGTCCGCGACCGGGATGCCGGATTCCGCGGCGATGCGGTCGAAATTCATCGGCCTTGCGGGGCGCGCGCCGAACGCGTCCAGCGCGTCGCCCACCGTCTCACGCGGGACGCGCCAGGACTGCGCGACATAGCCCGGCGTCATCCAGGGCTCGATGGCCTGTTCCTGGTGGGCCGGATCGTTCCAGTAGATCGCGCGGCTGATCACCCTGGCCCCGAAAAAGACCGATGCGGTCAGCGCGAGGGCCAGGATCACGGTCGCGACCGGGGCGGCCTGCCAGATGCGTCTGAGAAATCGGATCATGCGGGTGGCCCCTGCCTTGGCCCGGATCGGCGGGCGGTTTGCGGTAACACGCGGCAGGCGGGCGTTTCCGTCACCGCGACAGCATCCGCATGCCCGTATCAATGCCTTCCAGCGTCATCGGCACCATGCGGCCCTGGAATATCTCGCGGATCATGGCGATGGATTGGGTATAGGGCCAATGCGTGCGCGGGGTCGGGTTGATCCAGAGGTGATCGGGCCAAGCGTTGCGCGCGCGGTCCAGCCAGACCTGGCCCGCCTCCCGGTTCCAATGCTCGTTCGCGCCGCCGGGGATCGCGATCTCATAGGGGCTCATCGCCGCATCGCCCACGAAAATGCACTTGTAATCAGGCCCGTAGGTGTTGCGCACGTCAAAGGTGGGGATCTGCTCGGTCCAGCGGCGGCGGTTGTCGCGCCAGACGCCTTCATAGAGGCAGTTGTGGAAGTAATAGTGTTCCAGGTGCTTGAATTCGGACCGCGCGGCGGAGAACAGCTCCTCCACCACCTTTACATGCGGGTCCATCGAGCCGCCCGCATCGAGAAACAGCACCAGCTTGACCGCATTGTGCCGCTCGGGCCGGGTCTTCACGTCGATATAGCCCTTCTCGGCGCTGGATCGGATGGTGCCGTCGAGGTCCAACTCCTCCTCGGCCCCGGTGCGGGCCCATTGGCGCAGGCGTTTCAGGGCCACCTTGATGTTGCGGGTGCCAAGCTCCACGCTGTCGTCGAGATTGCGGAACTCGCGCTTGTCCCAGACCTTGACCGCGCGCTGGTGGCGGCTTTCCTTCTGCCCGATGCGCACGCCCTCGGGGTTGTAGCCATAGGCGCCGAAGGGCGAGGTTCCGGCGGTCCCGATCCACTTGTTGCCGCCCTGGTGGCGGCCCTGCTGCTCCTTCAGGCGCTCGCGCAGCGTCTCCATCAGCTTGTCGAAGCCGCCAAGTGCCTCGATCTCGGCGCGTTCCTCGGGGCTGAGGTGTTTTTCGGCCAGTTTCTCCAGCCAGTCCGCGGGGATCTCGGCGGCCTCCAGCACCTCTTGCGGCGTGATCGCCTCAAGGCTGCCGAAACTGTGGGCAAAGGCGCGGTCGAAGCGGTCGAGATGGCGTTCATCCTTCACCATCGCGGTGCGCGCGAGGTAGTAGAAACCGTCGATGTCATAGGTGACCAGCCCCGCGCCGACGCCTTCCAGAAAGGCCAGGTATTCGCGCAAGCTGACGGGGATTCGGGCGGCGCGCAGGGTCTCGAAGAAGGGCAGGAACATCGCCCTTACCCGCGCAGCAGGAACACGCCGACAAGGGTGCCGAGGATCAGCCCGATCAGGCCGAAGACGCCCGCGTAATGCGCCATATCCATGCGGTTGCCGCCCTTGCGGCGCGCAAGGAAGAGGCCGATCGCCACGCCAAGGAACAGTCCCAGAAGGTTCGCCATGTCATCCTATCCCATGGGGTCGGTCAGCTTTGCGGCGGCAGGGCGGCGACCTCGGTCAGCCGTTCGCGCACGGCCTGGTCCGCACCGAAGCCATAGCGCGCCCATCCCAGACTGTCGAGCCGGACGGTGGCGGCCTCGGAGGGGCGGCCCTGCAATTCCAGCGCCTCGGCGCGCAGCATCAGGAGGGTTGCCAGAAGCGAGGCGTTTTCGGCCCGCGTCGCGGCGGGCAGGGCATCGCCGACAAGGGCCAGGACCTGGTCGGCCTCGCCCGCGGACAGGGCAAAGGCGGCAAGCTGCATGTTCACATGCGCGACCTGGATGCCATTCGGGTCGATGCGGCGGAAATAGGTGCCGGCAGTGACGAAGGCCCGCACCGAGCGGTTGGCGTCCCGCGCCAGCGTCAGGCGGCCTAGCGCGAAATGGGAAAATCCGATGCGGGTGTCGCTCCAGCCCTGCGCAACCGCGATCTGCACCGCGCGTTCGGCCGCCGCGATGCGCGATTGCAGCGGCAGCCGGTCGCCAAGCGCATCCTCCATCGAGGCGATCCATTGCCGGTGCGGACGCGATGGCCCGCTGGCCGCGGCGCGGTTGCCGGTGGGGTTGAGGCGGGACAGGATGGCGGGCAGGCGGGCGGCGACCTCGGCGCGCGACATGCCCGATACAAGCGCGTCGTCGTAATAGGTGCGCAGGATCAGCATGTCGAACCCGGTCAGCACGGCATGGAAATTGTCGTCGTTGAAGACCGAGTCCGACAGCCGGTAGAGGTCATTCAGGGGGCCAAGCGCCTGGCCGATCTCCTCGTGTAGGCAATCGCGCACCTCTTGCGGGCTGACATCACTGGGGATGAAGATGGCCACCCGTTCGCGGGTTTCCAGCGTGGTCCAGTCCAGCGCGCCGGCGCTGCGCCGCGCCTGCCGGAACTCGGCCCAGGAGGAGACGCGCGGGACCACGAAACAGGCCGCCTGCGGCACCGCGCGCTGCATCCGGGCGCGCGGCAAAGTCTGGATGGTGATCGAGGCGGGCGCGGGCCCGTTCGCGACCTGGCGAATGTCGATCCGGGCCTCGGCGCGCAGGCGCGCGATCAGCCGTTCGAGGTCGCGGTTCAGCGTGACCGGCGCGCCGGGGGCCACGGCGACAGTCACCGGCCCTTCGAAGCGCGACAGGGTGGGGATGGCCCGCCCGCTCTCCATCTCGAAGCTGAGTTCCAGGAAATCACGCGCGATCTCGGTGTTCGACCGGGTGCTGGCCACGGGGCGCGGGGTGCCGAACATGGCCATGGGCGGCAGCGCCGCGGGCAGGGTCGCGCCGCGCCGCTCGGGCAGATCGGCAACAGGCGTGGCCGCGCAGGCGGCCACGAAGGCGAGGGACAGGATGGCAAGACTGGTCTTGATCATGGGCGGGTCAGTTTGTCTTTCGGCGATAGACCATGAAATCGGTCGGGGTGGCGATGCGGTCGTAAAGCGCGCGGGCGGTGGCGTTGCCGGTCTGGGTCAGCCAGTAGACGGCGGGGCGGCCCGCCGCGTCGGCATCCGCGTAAACGGCGTCGATCAGCGCGCGCGCAACGCCGCGCCCGCGTGCTTGCGGAACGGTGAAGAGGTCTTGCAGATAGGTCACAGGGGCCACCCGCCAGCCATGCGGATGTGCGATGGCATGCGCAAGGCCAAGCGCGGCGTCCCCCTGCCAGGCGAGCCAGGCGCGCATATCCGAATTGTCCGGGTCGGCGTAGCGGGCAAAGGTTGCATCATAGACCTGCCCATCCACCTGCGTCTCATAGAACGCCAGATAGGCCCGCCAGAGCGGTTGCCAGCTGTCGCGGTCGCGGGCCGCAAGGGGCCGGATAACAAGGTCGGACGTCATGCGGAGGCGGGCCTTTGCGGGTTTCGGGGGGTCTTAGCCTGCGATTGTGGCACAATTTGGGGGTCGGACAAGTCAATCCGCCCGCACTATCCCGTGAGATAAAGCACATTGCGTTGGATTGGAATCGAAAGACGCTGCCTCTCCCTGCGGTCGAACGCGCCTTTCGATGCTGTCTGCATCAGATGAAACGCAAAGTGAGATATGCCAGCGACAATATGGAAAGCAAGGTCGAGATCAGCACGACCTTGGCCAGTCGCTCGGTTGCCACACCGTATTGCGTGGCGATGACGAAGGGCATGGCCCCGCAGGGACCGGCAGCCACCAGAAGCGTGATGTCGCCGGTAAAGGCGCTGGCTCCGACCAAGGCCAGCCCGCTGCCGACCAGAACGGGATGGGCCAGCAGTTTCAGCCCGACGACGGTCCAGACCGCGCCCCCGGTGCGCAGCAACGATGAGCCCGCCAGCGTGATGCCAAGCGTGAAGAGGAGGACAGGCGCCGCCGACCCGCCCGCGAAGGTCATGAAGGTCATCAGCCCCGCGGGCGCGGCATCCCCCATCAGCCCGATCGCCACCCCGATGGGCGAGGCGTAGACGAAAGGGTTGCGAAAGAGCAGCCCCGCCAGCCGCCCCTGTCCGCTGCGCCCGCCGCTGAGCCGTGCCACCAGCAGCACGCTCATCGGGAAGATGAACCCGGCATCCACCATCACGATCCCCGCCATCGGCATGGCGGCATCGGGGCCCACCAGCCGCTCGGCGATGGGCAGGACGAAGAAGACGTGGTTGACGAAGCTGGTGGCCATGCCGAGCAGCACCGCCTCGCGCATCTCGATCCTGAACAGCAGGCGCAGCACCGCGAAACCGGCCAGCGCCAGCCCGACCTGAAGCGAGGAATAGACCGCCACCGCGCGCCATTCGATCTGCAAGAAGGGCGTCGTTGCCACGACCGACACGATGAGGGCGGGCACCGCGAGGTAGAAGGCATAGCGGTTGATGATGCCCGCATGCTCGGCCTCCATCACGCCGATCCTGCGCAACAGGTAGCCCGCCGCCATCACCATGAAGACCGGCAGGATCGGATCGGCGAGGGTGGCCAGCATCTAGCGGGCCGACCGCCCGCCGGAGCGCGCCATGAAGGCGAGCCGTTCGAAAAGCGCCACGTCCTGCTCGTTCTTCAGAAGCGCCCCGTGCAGTTTCGGCAAGGCGGACGCCCCGTCGCGCTTGAGGTCTTCAGGCGAAAGATCCTCGGCCAGCAGCAGCTTGAGCCAGTCCAGCACTTCCGAGGTGGAGGGCTTTTTCTTCAGCCCCTGCTGGTCGCGGATCTCGTAGAACTGCGTGAGCGCGGTGGTCAGCAACGCGGGCTTGATGCCGGGGTGATGCACCTCGACGATGCGTTTCAGCACGTCGATATCGGGAAAGCGGATGTAGTGGAAGAAACAGCGCCGCAAGAAGGCGTCGGGCAGTTCCTTTTCGTTGTTCGAGGTGATGATCACGATGGGCCTATTGACGGCTTTCACGGTCTCGCCGGTCTCGTAGACATGGAACTCCATCCGGTCGAGCTCTTGCAGAAGATCGTTGGGAAACTCGATATCGGCCTTGTCGACCTCGTCGATCAGCAGCACGACCCGTTCGGGCGCCTCGAAGGCCTGCCACAGCTTGCCCTTGCGGATGTAATTGGCGACGTCATGCACGCGTTCCTCGCCAAGCTGGCTGTCGCGCAACCGGCTGACGGCGTCGTATTCATACAGCCCCTGCTGCGCCCGCGTGGTGGATTTCACATGCCACTCGATGATCGGCAGATCCAGCGCCCGGGCCACTTGCCGCGCCAGTTCCGTCTTGCCGGTTCCGGGCTCGCCCTTGACCAGCAGTGGACGCTGCAATGTCACCGCGGCATTGACCGCCACGCTCAGGTCTTCCGTCGCCACGTAATCGGCGGTTCCGTCGAATTTCATATACTGCCTCAATCGTTTGGCCTGCCCCGATCGGGCCGGACCATAGCATGCCCTCATTTGGTCACAAGCGGCCATTAGGTGGGGTGACAAGGGGGCGATGTTGGAGTAATCGGGCCGCAATGAGGCCGCGTGAGGACGTGATGACTGAGTCGCCCCCTCGTTCCGGTCCCGCGAAAGGGAGAACAATGAAAGCTGAAGTCTTTCTGCCTGATGATTACCGTCCCGCCGAGGATGAACCGTTCATGAATGACCGCCAGGTGGAGTATTTCCGCCGCAAGCTGATCGCCTGGCGCGAGGACCTTCTTGATGAAAGCCGCTCGACCGTCGCGGTCCTGCAGGGCGATACCCGCAACATCCCAGACGTGGCCGACCGCGCCTCGGAGGAAACCGACCGCGCTCTGGAATTGCGCACCCGCGACCGCCAGCGCAAGCTGATCTCGAAGATCGACTCTGCCCTGCGCCGGATCGAAGAGGGCGAATACGGCTATTGTGAGAAAACCGGCGATCCGATCTCGCTCAAGCGGCTCGATGCGCGGCCCATCGCGACGATGAGCCTGGAGGCCCAGGAACGCCACGAGCGCCGCGAGAAAGTGCATCGCGACGACTGAGGCGCGGTGCCTCATGGCAATCCCCGGGCGACCGGGGCAGGGATGAAACCGGGGCCTTTTGCGGGTGCCCGGTTTTTTCATGCGAAAGGCAGGGGCCATGCTGAATGGGCAAGAGATCACCGTTCTGGGCGCGGGCATCGCGGGGCTGGCCGTGGCAACCGCCCTGGCGCAGCGCGGCGCGCAGGTGCGCGTGCTGGAACAGGCCGATGCGATCCGCGAGGTCGGCGCCGGGTTGCAGGTCACGCCCAATGGCGTGGCGGTGCTGCGCGCGCTCGGGCTGGAAGGCGCGCTGCAGGCGGCGGCCCCGCTCGCGCGCGCGGTGCAGCTGCGCGATTTTCGCCGCGGCGATCCGGTGTTCCGGCTGGACCTCACCCGCCCCGACCGGCCCTATCACCTGACCCACCGCGCCGACCTGATCAATATCCTGCGCCAGGGCGCGAGCGAGGCCGGCGCCCGCATCGAGCTTGGCCAGCACGTCACGGGCGTCGACCCCGAGGCGGGCCAGATGCTGGTCAACGGCCACACCGAAACCGCGCCGCTGATCATCGGGGCAGGGGGGCTGCATTCGCCCACCCGTGCCGCGCTGAACCCCGGCGGGCAGCCCTTCTTCACCGGCCAGGTCGCCTGGCGCAGCACCATCCCCTGGGATGACCCGGCCACCCCGCCCGAGGCGACGATCCATATGGGGCCGGGCCGCCACCTGGTGACCTATCCCCTGCGCGGTGGCGCGCTGCTCAATGTGGTGGCGGTTGAAGAACGCGATGCGTGGGCCGCCGAAGGCTGGCACCACCGCGACGACCCCCAGGCGCCCTGGCGCGCCTTCGTCGATTTCTGCCCCGAGGTGCGCGACATCCTCTACCGCGCCGAGGAGGTCTATCTCTGGGGCCTCTTTCGCCACCCGGTCGCGCGCAACTGGGGCCAGGGCCGCGCGGCCATCCTGGGCGATGCGGCGCATCCGACGCTGCCCTTCCTGGCGCAGGGCGCCAACATGGCGCTGGAGGATGCCTGGGTGCTGGCCGACTGCCTCGACACCCATGCGACGACCGAGGCCGCCTTCGCCACCTACCAGGCCCGCCGCCGCCCGCGCGCCGCGCGTGTCATCGACGCCGCCTCCCGGAACGCGCGGAACTACCACCTGCATCCCGGCCCCACCCGCGCCGCGGCACATCTGGCCCTGAAACTGGGCACCAGGCTGGCCCCCGGCCTCGCCGCACGCCGGTTTGACTGGCTCTACGGGCATGACGTAACCCGACATTAAGGTTAACGCGCGCGCCGTTCACCTTGACGCGCGCCCTTCTTTCCGACGGCCCCCGCCCGCCTTCTTTGTTCCGCAAATATCCTGGGGGAGGGCGCCCGCAGGGCGACCGGGGGCAACGCCCCAGCTACGCCGCCAACTCCACCCAGACCGGAACATGATCCGACGGCTTCTCGCGCCCCCGGATCTCGGCGTCGATCCGCACATCCCGCATCAGGTCGGCGGCCTGCGGGCTCAGCAGAAGATGATCAATCCGGATCCCGTCATTGCGCTGCCAGGCCCCGGCCTGGTAATCCCAGAAGGAATAATGCTCGGGGCCCCGGACCCGCGCCCGGAACGCCTCGGTGAAGCCGAGGTTCAGGATCCGGCGGAACGCGGCGCGGCTCGCGGGCAGGGCCAGCGCGTCGTCTTTCCAGGCTTGCGGGCGCGCGGCATCCTCATCTTGCGGGATGATGTTGTAATCGCCCGCCATGACCACCGGCATTTCGCTTTGCAAAAGCTCCCGCGCGCGGGCCTCCATGCGGGCCATCCAGGCCAGCTTGTAGTCGTATTTCGGCCCCGGCACGGGGTTGCCATTGGGCAGGTAGAGACCGCAGAGCCGCACCGCCTGCGCGTCGCCCACCACGGTGGCCTCGATCCAGCGCGCCTGTTCGTCCGCCTCGTCGCCGGGCAGTCCGCGCACCACTTCCTCGAGCGGGAATTTCGACAAGATCGCGACGCCGTTGAAGCTCTTCTGGCCATGCGTCTCGACATTGTAGCCGCGATCCTCGAACATCTCGCGCGGGAAATTCGCATCCACCGATTTGATCTCCTGCAACAGCGCGATATCGGGGTGCGATTCGTCCAGCCAGTCGCAGAGGGCGGCATACCGCGCCTTAATTCCATTGATGTTGAAGGTCGCGATCTTCATTCTGCCCGCCCTGTTCGTGTTCAAAATACAGATTTACTTGGCATTTTTGCCTGTCCAGCGGGAAATTGCCAAGGGGCCTTATTGGGGCTTGCCATTAAAGTGTAGATATGACACTTTTGCTGCAGGCGCTTTGAAGGAGGGCAAATCCGATGCGCAATCTGTTGACGGCACTGTTTTTTCTCTTCCTTCTGCTGCCGTTGCGCGTGACGGCGGCACCGGCACCGACGGGCCCGGTTGGCCCGGCCTTGCAGAGCCTTTTGGCGGGCCTGTTCTGACGATGACAACAAAGGGGGATGCCCCCAGATGAAACGACGCATCATAGCCTTGATCGGCCTTCTCATGCTCGCGCTGCCCCTGCAGCTGCGGGCCCAGACGGTTGAGCGGATCCCCGAATACCGCGCCATGCTGTCGGATGCGGAGGCCGCGCTGAACGAGGATTTCGCCATGGCGCGTGCCCGCGCCGAGTTGCAAGATGCGTTCGATTCCAGTGGCATCGGCTTTTCCAACCGCTACCTGGACCGCTGGAGCGCGACCGTCTTTCAGCGCTGGTCGCGGATGCGGCTGTTCTTCGACGAGGCCGACGCGCGGCTGGCCGAATGGCAGGCCGCCCTCGACGCGGGCGAGGTGAGCGAGGCCGAGGCCGAAGCCGCGCTGGCGGTGCCCACGGCGCAATTGCTGGAGGTGGCGCGGCGCATCCCCGAATGGCTGCACGATGACGTCGCGCGGCTGGCGGAACGCGCCTTCTGGACCGATCTGGCGCAGGATGTGGGCTGTTGCGACGCGCTCTATTACCTCGCGCTGGACGAGGCCGACCGGGTCTGGGCCTCCTCGGCCAGCCCCGATGCCGCGACGGTGGCGGGGCTCGACCTGATCCCGCCGGTGGGGGACGCCGGCCATGACGCCGAGGCGGCGAATTTCGCGGCGCTTTCCGAACGGGTCGAGACGCTGGACCTTGAAGGCGGCAACACCGCCACCCTGCGCCGCGTGCTGATCAACGATGCGCTGCTGCTGGCCGACCTTTTCGGCACGGCCCGGTTCGGCGACCTGGCCGATCTGGCCGCGCGCGAAGGCTTTTCCGCGCGGCCCGTCGCGCCCTTGCTGGCGCTGGCGCGGATCACCGAACCCGGCCCCCTGCGCACCATGCTGATCGAGCGCGCAAGGCTGCGGCTGGAGGCGCGCGCGGCGCATCTGGGGCTGGAAGGGCCCGACATGAACCCGGTCACCGACATGGCCGCGAACAACGCGCCCGAGCCGGAACCGGAGCCGGAGCCGGAGCTTGACCTGCCCATCGCCGATGCGCCGACGGGCGGGGTGACTTTGGGGACCGGGTCCAGCGGCGCCAATTCTGGTTTGGACGCGTTTCAGGGCGGCGCGCAGGTCGGCTCCGGCGCGGTTACCCAGTCGGGCAACCGGCGCACTGTTGCCCCCAGCATAAGCACGGCCACCACAAGCACGGTCACCTCAAGCACCGCCATCATCGCCGCCCCGACCGCCGCCCCTCCGCCCGCCGCTGCGCCCCTGCCGGATGGGCAGATTGCCGCGGTCGAACGGGCGCTGGAGGCGCTGTCGGATGACAGCCAGGCAGGATTGGCCGCGGCCACCGAGGCCGCCGAGATGGTCGATGCGCTGCTGGAACCCGGCGATATAAGGGCCTTGCAGGGTCAAGGCGCGGCCCCGCCGCCGCCGGTCTTTGCCGCGCCGGTCACACCCTGACCGCCTCGGCCCTCAACTGGCCGCCACGCCATCCAGTTCGGCCAGCCAGGCGCGGGCCTCGGCCTCCTGGTCGGGCGGGAAGGAGTGAATTTCGAGATTGGGGACAAGCAGGCTTTCGACCGCCGCCGCATTGGCCAGCCACCCCTGATCGGTCAGCACCGCGACCCGGTCGACCTTGCGGATCATCGCCATCAACTGCCCCCAATGGCGCAGCTCGACGCCAATCGCGCCAAGCGTCGGCCAGGAGACATTGCGCGCCCGCATCAACATGGCCCCATGGTCCATGTCGCGCACCACGGGCACCAGCGTGTTCAGCGCCACCTCCATGGCGATGGAATCCATCTTGCCGGAGACCTCCATCACAAGCAGGTTCGGCGCCTCCAGCTTGGCGGTGAATGTGGGCTCGGTCATTGGCAGGCACTCCCCGTCTTGATCAGGTTGGACATGATCTGACCCGCACGCGCCGGGATCACATCGAAAAGGACGTGCCGCAGCCGCAGGAGGAGGCCGCGTTCGGGTTCTCGATGACAAACCGCGCGCCGATCAGTTCCTCGGAAAAGTCGATCACCGCATTGGCGAGGAAGGGCAGCGACACGCTGTCCACCACGACCTTCTGGCCCGCGCCTTCCAGCACCAGGTCATCCTCGGTGGGCGCGTCCAGCGTGATCTCGTATTGAAACCCGGAACAGCCGCCGCCCTCGACGGCGACGCGCAGGGCCTTGGCCTCCTTGGCGTCCTCGTTGATCTCGGACAGGCGCGCAAAGGCGCGGTCGGTGACTTTGGGGGGAACGGTCAGCATCGTGATCCTTTCGCCATCTTTCCTAGAAACAGGCTTTGTCTTCTAAAATAGACCCCGCGGGCGCGGCTCACAAGGGCGGGGCGGGATTAAACATGCCCCCTCGCGCCGGGACGCGGGGCCTGATATGGCGTTGGGAAACAGGTGGTTGGCAGAGCCACCGGACCAGCAGAGAGGGGACGGGGACCGATGGCGGCACCCTATGCCTGCGAACCGGCGGCCAGCCGGGGCAGATATTTCGCCGAGGAGGAGAGCGCCTTTCGCTCGCCCTTCCAGCGCGACCGCGACCGGATCATCCATGCGGGCGCATTCCGCCGCCTCAAGCACAAGACGCAAGTGTTTGTGGAACATGAGGGCGATTATTTCCGCACCCGCCTGACCCATTCCATCGAGGTGGCGCAGGTCGCGCGCACCATCGCCCGCGCGCTTGGCCTGAACGAGGATCTGACCGAAGCGGTGGCCCTTGCGCATGATTTCGGCCACACCCCCTTTGGCCATACCGGAGAGGATGCGCTGAACGCGCTGATGGCCCCCTATGGCGGCTTCGATCACAATGCGCAGGCGCTCAAGATCGTCACCGCGCTGGAGCGCAGCTATGCCGAGTTTGACGGGCTGAACCTGACCTGGGACACGCTGGAGGGGATCGCCAAGCATAACGGTCCTGTCGCCGCGCCGCTGCCCTTCGCGCTGGCCGATTACAACGCGCGTCACGATCTGGAACTGGACACCCATGCGTCGGGAGAGGCGCAGGTCGCCGCCGTCTCGGACGATATTGCCTATAACAACCATGATCTCGCCGACGGGTTGCGCGCGGGCCTCTTCACCGATGAGGAGGCTGCGGAGCTGCCCATTGTCGGGCCGGCCTATGCACAGGTGGACGCGCTCTATCCCCGGTTGGACAGAAAGCGCCGCCGGGCCGAAGCGCTGCGCCGGGTTTTCGGTGTCATGGTCGCCGATGTCATCGCCGAGGCGCGGACCCGGCTGGCTGACACCGCGCCCGCCGATGTCGATGCGCTGCGCCGGGCGGGGCGGCCGATGGTGCGGTTCTCCGATCCGCTCTTCGCGCAGTTGAAGGAGATCCGCGCCTTCCTCTTTGCCCATATGTATCGCGCGCCGACCGTGGTCGAGATGCGCGCGCGGGTGACGCGGGTTGTGCAGGATCTGTTCCAGCTCTACATGGACCGGCCCGACCACCTGCCGCGTGAGTGGAGCGCCGATGTCGCCGCGGCGGATGACGCCACCGCGCGGGCCCGCCTGGTTGCCGATTACATCGCGGGCATGACCGACCGCTACGCCTTCGAGCGGCATGAGGTGCTGGTTGCCGGGACCACTCCGATGCCAGCGCGGCCCCATCCGTGATCTGTTGGGCCCATCCGAGATGTGCGGTGCCCTGTTCCTGACGGACCCCGAAGATTGACGCGGGCCGCCCGCCTGCCGCAGGATCAGGACATGTGATTTTGACCAGAAGGACATTGCCATGCCCCGTCTTTTCGCCCCCCTTGCCCTCCTGCTCAGCACCGCGCCGCTGATGGCCGATCCGGCCCTCGACGGGCGCTATGAGCTTGACGCCTGCACGGGCCGCGTGGGCGAAAGCACGATCACCCTGTCGGATTACAGCATCGCCTATTGGGAAAGCCGATGCGACCTGTCCGCGCCGATGCCGGTGCGCGGCATGGGCGAGGCGGTGCTCTATGACGCAACCTGTGCCGGCGAGGGCGAGAGCTGGGAGCGGCGGCTGATGCTGATGCCGGTCTGGCAGAACGGCCCCATCGGCAGGCCGCCGCATGACGGGCTGATCATTGTCGGCGACAACTACGCCGATTACTACGCCTATTGCGGCCCGGCCCCCCGATAGGCCCGCGCGCGGGTGATTGACCTCGGGTTCCCCCGTGATAAACCCGCGCCCAAGCCAATCAGGACCGACGCAATGACCCTTTTCGCCGATATCCGTGCGCTGGTGATCGCCAGCCTCGACACAATGACCGCTGAGGGCGCGTTGCCCGAGGGGCTCGACATGTCCAATGTCGCGGTGGAGCCGCCGCGCGATGCGGCGCATGGCGACATGGCCACCAATGCCGCGATGGTGCTGGCCAAACCTGCCGGGATGAAACCGCGCGACATTGCGGGCGCGTTGGCCGGGAAGCTGGCGGAGGATCCGCGCATCGCCAGCGCCGAGGTGGCGGGGCCTGGCTTCCTGAACCTGCGGCTGTCGGCCTCGACCTGGCAGGGCGTGATCGCGGGGATATTGCAGGCGGGCGAGGGCTATGGCCGCTCCGACATGGGGCAGGGGCAGAAGGTCAATGTCGAATATGTCTCGGCCAATCCCACCGGCCCGCTTCATGTCGGCCACACCCGCGGTGCCGTCTTCGGCGATGCGCTGGCGAGCCTGCTGGCCTTCTCGGGTCATGAGGTCACGCGCGAATATTACATCAACGATGGCGGCGCGCAGGTCGATGTCCTCGCGCGCTCGGTCTATCTTCGTTACCTTGAGGCACACGGCCAGGAGGTCGCCTTCGAGGATGGCACCTATCCCGGCGATTACCTGATCGCGGTCGGTGAGGCGCTGAAGGACAAGGTGGGCGATGCCTATGTCGGCAAGGGCGAGCAGGTCTGGCTGGAAGATGTGCGCAACATCGCCACCGAGGCGATGATGGACCTGATCCGCGCCGACCTTGCGTCGCTTGGCGTGAAGATGGACCATTTCTATTCGGAGAAATCGCTCTACGGCACCGGCCGGATCGAGGCCGCGATCGCCGATCTGGACGCCAAGGGCCTGATCTATCGCGGCACGCTGGAGCCGCCCAAGGGCAAGCAGCCCGAGGATTGGGAGCCGCGCGAACAGACGCTCTTCCGCTCGACCGCGCATGGCGACGACGTGGACCGCCCGATCCAGAAATCGGACGGGGCATGGACCTATTTCGCGCCCGACATTGCCTATCATTATGACAAGGTTTCCAGGGGGTTCGACGCCCTTATTGATGTGTTCGGGGCCGATCATGGCGGCTATGTCAAGCGGATGAAGGCGGCGGTGTCGGCACTGTCGGATGGCCGTGTGCCGCTGGACATCAAGCTGACGCAGCTGGTGAAGCTGTGGCAGAATGGCGAGCCCTTCAAGATGTCGAAACGCGCAGGCACTTTCGTCACGCTGGCCGATGTGGTCGAGATGGTGGGCGCGGATGTGACCCGCTTTGTCATGCTGACCCGCAAGAACGACGCACCGCTGGATTTCGACCTTGACAAGGTGCGCGAACAATCCAAGGACAACCCCGTTTTCTACGTGCAATACGCTCATGCGCGGATCTGTTCGGTGCAGCGCAAGGCGGCGGAGGCGGGCCTGACATCCGAGGCGGCGGACCTGTCGCAGCTGACCCATGAGGCCGAGCTGGCGCTGGCCGCGAAGCTGGCGGAATGGCCGCGCCTCATCGAGATCGCGGCGCGCGCGCATGAACCGCACCGGGTGGCCTTCTACCTCTACGACCTGGCCTCCGAATTCCACGCGCTTTGGAACAAGGGCAACGCGGAGACGTCCTTGCGCTTCCTGCAGGAGGGTGATCCCGCCGCCACGGCTGCGAAACTTGCCCTCATCGGTGCCGTTCAGGTTGTTATTTCCAACGGTCTTGCTATTCTGGGCGTGACACCGGTCGAAGAAATGCGCTGAGGTCAGGCCCGGAAAACCGGGTCGGCCCGCAACAATCAGCCAGGCCGCGTGTCACGAGCAGGACCAGAACATCCCGGTATGCCGCGCCCCCTTCGCGCACTGCCCATGCCGGGGCAATGAGGGCAGGCATGGCAGATATCGAATATTACGAGGACGAGTCCGACCTTCGCATGGCCCCCGCAACGGCGGGCCCGTCGGCGGTGAAAACGATCGTCAACTGGGCCGGCGCGCTGATGTCGGTGGGCCTTGTCGTCGGGATGGGGCTTTGGGCCTGGCAATTGACGGTGCGCGACGTCTCCGGCGTGCCGGTGATCCGCGCGCTGGAAGGGCCGTTGCGGGTGGCCCCCGAAAACCCCGGCGGCTCGATCATTGATCACCAGGGCCTGACCGTCAACCGCATCACCGAGGGCGAGGTCGCGGAACCCGCCGCTGACCGGATCGTGCTGGCGCCCGCGCCGCTGGACCTGGAAGAGATCGACCTATCCTCGGCCAGCCTGCCGGAAAACGCCGACCCTGCGCCCGATGTCAGCAGCGAGGAAACCATGGCCCTGATCGACCGCCTGGTCGAGGAGGCCCTGCCGCTGGACGCGCTGCCCGACGCCGAGGAGGGCGACGAGGAGGTCGCCAGGATCGCGCCCGCGCGGCCCGTGATCGAGGTCATTCCCGCCACCATTCCCGGCGTCAGCCTGTCGCTGCGCCCCTCCACGCGGCCCGAGGAACTGCGCGTCTCGGCCTCGGCCTCGTCCCCGGCGACCCCCGTGCAAACGCCCGAGGTCACCGAACTGGCCGCCGATGAACTGGCCACGGGCACGCGGCTGGTGCAGCTTGGCGCCTTTGACGATGCGGCGACCGCGCGCGCCGAGTGGGACCGCCTGGCCCGCGCCCATGCCGATTACTTCCGCGACAAGAACCGCGTGATCCAGCAGGCGGTTTCGGGCGGGCGCGCGTTCTTCCGCCTGCGCGCGCATGGCTTTACCGACCTCAGCGATGCGCGCCGCTTCTGCACTGCGCTCAACGCGCAAGGCGCGCCCTGCATCCCCGTCACCCTGCGCTGAGATGGGGTTCTCGGCCACCATCCTGGGCTGTGCCGGGACCGAATTGACGCGTGAGGAAGACGCGTTTTTCCGGGATGTGCAGCCCGTGGGCTTCATCCTCTTCGCGCGCAATGTCGAAAAACCGCTGCAACTGGCCCGCCTGGTCAGCGACCTGCGCGCGACCGCGCCCGATGCGCCCGTCTTCATCGACCAGGAAGGCGGACGGGTGCAGCGGATGCGCGCGCCCTATTGGCGCGAATGGACGCCGCCCTTGGATATGGTCGAGGCGCTCGGCGCGGATGCCTCGCGCGCGCTGTATCTGCGCAGCTATATCATTGGCCGCGAGCTTCTGGATTGCGGGATTGATGCCAATTGCGGACCGCTGGCCGATATTGCCCAGGCCCATACGCATCCGGTTCTGCGCAACCGTCTTTATGGCGACGAGGCGGGGCAGGTGGCGCTGCACGCCCGCGCCGTCGCCGACGGCCTGCGCGATGCGGGCGTCTTTCCGGTCCTGAAACACATCCCCGGCCATGGCCGGGCACGGCTCGACAGCCACCACGACCTGCCCCGCGTCACCACCGATCTGGAGACCCTGCGCGACACCGATTTCGCCCCGTTCCAGGCGCTGGCCGATCTGCCCTGGGGCATGACCGCGCATCTGGTCTATGAGGCCATCGACCCCGACCTGCCCGCCACGCTGAGCCCGCGCATGATCCGGGTGATCCGAGACGGGATCGGGTTCCAGGGCCTTCTGATGACCGACGATCTGTCGATGAACGCGCTGCCCGGCCCGGTGGAGGAGCGTGCAGGCCGCGCGCGTGCGGCAGGCTGTGATATCGTGCTGCATTGCAATGGCGAGATGGAGGAAATGCGCAAGGTGGTCGAGGCCGCCGGGACGCTGGACCGGGACGCGACCGACCGTCTGGCCGCCGTGATGCGCGCGCGCCCCGACCCGGTTCGCCTTGACATACGCGAGGTTGAAGCCGAATTTGACGCGCTGATTTCGCGGGACAGATGATGGCCGAAATGCCGATCCAGGACGATGACATGTGGGAAACCGTCGCCGAAAGGCGCGCGGCCGAGGCGCTTATCGTCGATGTGGACGGGTTCGAGGGGCCGCTGGATGTGCTGCTGACGCTCAGCCGCACGCAAAAGGTCGACCTGCGCACGATCTCGGTGCTGAAGCTGGCCGAGCAATACCTGGCCTTCGTCGAAAAGGCGCGGTCTTTGCGCATCGAACTGGCCGCCGATTACCTGGTCATGGCGGCCTGGCTCGCCTTTCTGAAATCCCGCCTGCTGCTGCCGCCCGACCCGAGCGAGGAGGGGCCGACGGGCGAGGAACTGGCCGCGCATCTGGCCTTTCAGCTGGAACGGCTGCAAGCCATGCGCACCCGCGCCGCGCAACTGATGGCGCGCGACCGCCTTGGCAAGGATCGCTTTGCGCGCGGCCTGCCCGAGGTGGTGGAAACTGCGCGCAACGTGACCTATACCGCCTCGCTTCTGGACCTCATGCAGGGCTATGCCCGCATCCGCACCCGCGACGAGTTCCGCCCCTTCACCATGGATCGCGACCGCATCTTTACCATGGAGGAGGCGCTGGACCGGATGCGCGGCATGATCGGATATGGCGGCGACTGGATGGACATTATCGGTTTCATCCCCGAGGGCTGGCGCAATGACCCCAAGAAACGCCGCTCGGCCACGGCCTCGACCTTTGCCGCGGCGCTTGAACTGGTCAAGGCGGGTCGCGCCGACCTGCGCCAGCGCGAGACCTTTTCGCCCATCCACCTGAAACCGAGAGCACCGGAATGAGCGACGCAGCCGACACGCCCGAGGAAAGCCTCTTCCACGCGCCGCCCCTGGCCGAGCAGGAGCGTATGGTCGAGGCGATGCTCTTTGCCTCCGCCGATCCGCTGACGACGCGCGAGATGCAGGCGCGGATGCCGCATGGCTGCGACGCCGCCGAGGCGATGGTGCTCCTGCGCAAACGCTATGAGGGGCGCGGCGTGCAGGTCGTGCGCGTGGGCGATGCCTGGGCCATCCGCACCGCCCCCGACCTCGGCTTTTTGATGAGCCGCGAAACCTCCGAGCAACGCAAGCTCAGCCGCGCCGCGATCGAGACGCTGGCCATCATCGCCTATCATCAGCCCGCCACCCGCGCCGAGATCGAGGAGGTGCGCGGTGTCAGCGTCAGCCGGGGCACCATCGACCAGTTGATGGAGATGGAGTGGATCCGCTTCGGCCGCCGCAAGATGACACCGGGCCGGCCCGTGACCTATGTGGTGACCGAGGCGTTCCTCGACCATTTCGGCCTGGAAACCACGCGCGACCTGCCGGGGCTGAAGGAATTGCGCGATGCGGGCCTTCTGGAAAACCGCCCCCCGCCGGGGGCCTTTCCGGGACCGGGCGAAGGCGGTGACAACGACGACGGCGACGAGGCGGAGGACGGGCCGGAGCCCGAAAAGGGCCAGGAAGACATGTTCGGCGCGTGATCCGCCTTCTGGAATCCCCCGAAATATGGCACAGTGACGCCAAGTGCCCCAATTCCGCCGCAGATATGTGCGAGAATCGCCTTAAGCAGAAAAAAGGACCGGAGGCAGAGACATGGACCGTATCATCAACATGATCCTCAACCGCATCATGCGCCAGGCCGTCAATCGCGGCATGGATGCCGGGATCAACGCCTTTCGCAACAGGGGCGACCGCACGATGCCGCAGGACGATCACCAGCCCGACCGCCAGAACGCGCAGCGCACCCGCCAGATCACTCGTATGGCGCGCCGCATCACGCGGTTCTGAACGAAAGACCGGCAGCGCAGGCGCGCGGTAAAGGGGGCCATTCACTCTGGTCCTTCCTGACGCCCCATGCGACGCTGACGGCATATTTTTAGGAAGGAGCGGTTTTCATGTCTCGATTTGCCCGGATTTTGCCCGCCATTGCCCTGATCTGCACCAGCGCCCCCCTGGCCGCGCAGCAGGAGGTCACCCCCGAGGAGATCGCGATCCGCGCGGCCTCGCCCGGTATCGTCGAGGGCGATGTGCCCGGCGAGTTCACCGTGATCGAGCTGGAGCTTCAGGGCTGCCGCCTGGTCCAGACCCTGCTGACCACGGCGGGCCGCAGCGCGGGCAATCCGGTCGGCGTGCAGGTCCTGCGCATGGATCTGCGCGACCTCGACCCGATCACCGGCGTGCTGCCCGCCGAGGATACCTCGACCGGCAACCGCCGCGTCATGCTGATGCCGAGCCAGGGGGCCTGGGAACAGATCCAGGCGGCGGGCGATATCTTCACCGGGCTGCGCCAGGCCGCCACCGAACAGGGCGATACCGAGAACCCCAATGCCATGGATGGCGCGCGGACCCTGCGCACCCAGGCGCATCGCATCTTTTCCGCCGATGCCGCCTCGGGCCAGTTCGGCACCGTCATGGCGCGCACCCATGTGATGCAGATGCGCGGCGACCGGGGCGCGCTGATCTATCCGCTGATCGCGCCGATGCAGATCACCCTGGCCCCCGATACCGCCGAGGCGGCGCTGGCCGCGATCAACGACCTGCGCGGCAATGCCTGCGCGCCCGATGATGCCATCGTCCCGGCCCCGGCCCCCGAGGAAGAGACCCCCGAGACGGAAGAGGGCGCCGAGACCGAATAGCGGCCCTTACGGGTCGAAGGTCTGCACGAACTGCGTCAGCAGCGCGTTCCAGTTGGCGAACACGGCCTGCGCATTGCCTGTCACCGGCATCTCGGCGGAGAGCGAGACCCATTCGCCGTCCAGCGCCACCTGGCTGCCGTTCCCGGCGGCGTTCCAGGCATCGAGCGTTGCCTGATCCGCCGCGGGGGCAAAGCTGGAAAACCGGATCGTGTCGCAGCCGGTGGCGCCCGTGCGGCAATCCGGCCCGCCGAGGTTGGCGACATAGGCCGCATCGCCTGCCTGTCCGAAGATCACCGGCTGCCCCTCGGGCGCGCCCAGTTGCGCGGGCCCAAGCAGCAGCGCCTGATCCAGCAGCGCCTGCGGCGTCTCGGCCCATGCCAGGGAGGGGGCCAGCAGGGTGGCGAGGGTCGCAATAAGATATTTCATACCGGTTTCCTCTTATGGTGTCTGATGACGTCGGCTCAGCGCGCGCTCAGCCGTCCAGGTGGGTGACGAATTCGGCCAGCGTCAATCGCCAGATATCGAAACTGTCAATGAGGTTCTGGCGCGAGATACCGTAATCCAGGTTGGCGCTCCAATGCAGGAAGATACGTCCCTCCTGGTTGATATAGGCGGTGCCGAAACGCTGATCCTCGTTCCAGGTGTTCAGGTGCTCCAGGTCGCGGCCGCGCCCGGTGAAGGTGGCGAAGAACTGGACCGATTCACAATTCCGCGTGCCGTCGCAGCCATACATCAAGATACCGTAATTGGTTCCCTCGATGGTGCCGTTCAGGATCGGACTCCCGGTCGAGGAGGTCTGCACGCTGGCCGCCCCGAAGCCGCGCGCGACGGCGGCGATCTCCTCGGGCGTGGTCAGCATCATCTGGGCCTGCGCGGGCGCGGAAAACGCAAGCAGGGCGGCGGTGACAAGGGCAAGCTTCATGGCAAAGTGATCCTTCAAATGGGTGGTTCGATACCCCCCAAGGGTAGGGCCGGGGGCCCCGCGCTGTCAAAAGAAAGACGCTGCCGGGTCGGGGGTGGGCCGGAGCCCGCCGCGACGATCACCTGGATATTCGGGTCCACAGAAACCTGCGTCGCGCGTGCGCAACGGGTGCAGGGAAAAAGCAAAGGGCACCCCTCCGAACCGAAGGGATGCCCTTGCATGTCGTGTGGATCAGTCGGTCTCAGCAGCTGTAATACATCTTGTATTCCACCGGGTGGGGCGTGTGCTCATAGGCGTAGACCTCTTCCCATTTCAGCTCCATGTAGCCTTCGAGCTGGTCCTTGGTGAAGACGTCGCCCTTGAGCAGGAAGTCGTGATCGGCCTCCAGGCTTTCCAGCGCCTCGCGAAGGCTGGCGCAGACGGTGGGGATGCCGGCCAGTTCCTCGGGCGGCAGGTCGTAGAGGTCCTTGTCCGACGGCTCGCCGGGGTTGATCTTGTTCGAAATGCCGTCGAGCCCCGCCATCAGCAGCGCCGCAAAGCACAGGTAGGGGTTGGCCGCCGGGTCGGGGAAGCGGGCCTCGACGCGCTTGGCCTTGGGGCTTTCGGTCCACGGGATCCGGACGCAGCCCGAGCGGTTGCGCGCGGAATAGGCGCGCAGCACGGGGGCCTCGAAACCGGGGATCAGGCGCTTGTAGCTGTTGGTCGAGGGATTGGTGAAGGCGTTCAGCGTCTTGGCATGCTTGAGGATGCCGCCGATGAACCACAGCGCCTCATCGCTGAGGTCGGCGTATTTGTCGCCTGCAAACAAGGGTTTGCCGTCCTTCCAGATCGACATGTTGACATGCATGCCGGTGCCGTTGTCGCCGGAAATCGGCTTGGGCATGAAGGTCGCGGTCTTGCCATAGGCGTGGGCGACGTTGTGGATGACGTATTTGTATTTCTGGATCTCGTCGGCCTGCTTGGTCAGGCTGTCGAAGATCAACCCAAGCTCGTGCTGGCATGACGCGACCTCATGGTGGTGCTTGTCCACCTTCATGCCGATCCGCTTCATGGTCGACAGCATTTCGGAACGCAGATCCTGCGCCGCGTCGGTCGGGTTCACCGGGAAATAGCCGCCCTTGATGCCGGGGCGGTGGCCCATGTTGCCCATCTCGTATTCGCTGTCGGAATTCCACGCCGCGTCCTGGGCGTCGACCTCGAAGCTGACCTTGTTCATCTCGACCGAGAAACGGACATCGTCGAACAGGAAGAATTCGGCCTCGGGGCCGAAATAGGCGACATCGCCGATGCCGGAGGATTTCAGATAGGCCTCGGCCAGGACGGCGGTGCCGCGCGGGTCGCGGTTATAGGCCTCGCCGGTATCCGGTTCCACGACGTTGCAATGCAGGCAGAGCGTCTTTTCGGCATAGAACGGGTCGATATAGGCGCTGTCGGTGTCGGGCATCAACTTCATGTCCGAGGCCTCGATCCCCTTCCAGCCGGCGATCGACGAGCCGTCGAACATGAAGCCTTCTTCCAGGAAATCCTCATCGACCAGGTCGGACACGATGGTCACATGCTGCAACCGCCCGCGCGGGTCGGTGAACCGGATGTCGACATAGTCGATATCCTCTTCCTTGATCAGTTTCAGAACGGTGTCGTTGCTCATTATCTGGTATCCTTGATGCGTGGTCTTCTGGATGTGTTCAAAGCGCGTCTTCGCCGGATTCGCCGGTGCGGATGCGGATCGCCTGTTCGACGGGCGAGACGAAGATCTTGCCGTCGCCGATCTTGTCGGTGCGGGCGGCCTCGACGATGGCCTCGATGGCGCCATCGACCATGTCGTCGGACAGCACCACCTCGATCTTCACCTTGGGCAGGAAATCGACGACATATTCGGCCCCGCGATACAGCTCGGTATGGCCCTTCTGGCGGCCGAAGCCCTTGACCTCGGTGACGCTGAGGCCCTGGATGCCGATCTCCTGCAACGCTTCCTTCACCTCGTCGAGCTTGAAGGGTTTGATGATGGCTTCGATCTTTTTCATGACATGTCTCCTCCGCGCCCGTCTCTTGGGCCTCTGACACCACGTTCCCTTGCAAGGGGCAATCGGCTAGCGTGAGAGTTGCGCGGCGGATCGGAGGAAACCGGAGCTGGCGCACAAAAATTGTGCAAAGCGCACAGAAAGCGGGCAGTTTGTAAAGCGAGGTGCGGAATGGAGCTTTTGACGGCGGCGCAGATGCGCAGGGTCGAGCACGCCGCGATAGAGGGCGGCACGGTCACCGGGCTGGAGTTGATGGAGCGCGCGGGGCGCGGCGTGGTCGAGGCCGCGTATGAGGAATGGCCCGATTTCGCGGCGGCCCCGCAGCGGGCGCTGGTGCTCTGCGGGCCGGGGAACAATGGCGGCGACGGGTTCGTCGTGGCGCGCCTGCTGCGCGGGGCCGGGTGGCAGGTGGAAGTGTTTCTATTCGGCGATGCCGACAAGCTGCCGCCGGATGCGAAGGCAAACCATGACCGCTGGTGCGACATGGGCGCGGTCGCGGCCTGGGACGCCGACGCCATCATCGGGGCCGAGGCCGATCTCTGCGTCGATGCGGTGTTCGGGGCCGGTCTGACCCGGCCCGTGGCGCATGAGGTGGTCGATCCGATGGTGCGCGGTTGGGGCAGGCGGCGGCGGACCTGCCGCGCCCTTGCCATCGACGCGCCGACGGGGCTGTGCATGGATAGCGGGCGGCTCCTGATCGACAGCGCGGCGGGCGTGCCCAATGCCGATCTGACGGTCACGTTCCATCGCGCGCGCATCGGCCATCACCTGGCCTCGGGGCCGATTGCCTGTGGAAAACTGCGTCTCAAGGATATCGGGCTGGAGCCGCGCTTTTCGGGGCAGGGACCCCGCAACAGGCCGGGGCCGACGGGGCTGAAACTGGGGCCGCTGGTCTCGCCCTGTCGGGTTTCGCCGCAGATCCACAAGGGCGCGCAGGGGCAGAAATACAGCCACGGCCACGCGGTTGTGCTGTCGGGTCCGATGGGCCGGTCGGGGGCGGCGCGGCTGGCGGCGCGCGGCGCGCTCCGGGTCGGCGCGGGTCTGGTGACGGTGGCCGCACCGGGATCGGCGATGATGGAATGCGCCACGCAAATGACCGCGATCATGCTGCGCAAATGCGAGGATGCGGAAGGCTTGGCGGCGCTTCTGGACGACGACCGGATCAACGCGCTTTGCCTGGGGCCGGGTCTGGGGCTGGAGCGGGCGAAGGCGCTGGTGCAGGTGGCGTGCGGCGGGGTCAAACCCCGTCCCATGGTTCTGGATGCCGATGCGCTGACAGCCTTTGCCGAGGCTCCGGACGCGCTTTTCGACATGCTGCACCCGGATGTGATCCTGACCCCGCATGAGGGTGAATTTGCCCGGCTCTTCCCCGATCTCTCGGACAGGCTGCGCGACAAGCCAAAGGCAGGCCCGGCCTTCTCCAAGGTCGATGCCGCACGCGCGGCGGCGGCGCGGGCGGGCTGTATCGTGCTGCTGAAAGGGCCGGACACCGTGATCGCCGCGCCCGAGGGGCGCACCGCGCTCAACGCCGCCACATATGGCCGCGCCGCGCCCTGGCTGGCGACGGCGGGGGCGGGGGACGTGCTGGCGGGGATCATCACCGGCCTGTTGGCGCGAAAGCTGGCCCCGATGCAGGCCGCGATGACCGGCGCTGCGCTGCATCTTGAGGCGGCGCTGGAGGTCGGCCCCGGCCTGATTGCCGAGGATCTGCCGGAGCAGCTTCCCGCCGTCTTCAGGCGTCTGCTGGCACCGGATCGGCGCTGAACAGCTCCAGCCCATTGGCATAGATGATGTGGGGATGGGCGAAATGCAGGGTGAGCAGCGCCTCTGGCCGCTCATCCGTCCAGGCGACGAAGTCCCCATCCACAAGGCGCGACAGCGGCACCCGCGCGGTCGGCGTGCCATAGAGCGCCTGCGCCCGCCAGTCGCGGATCAGCACGCGTTGATGACCGGGCAGGATGGTCGGCTGCGTCGGCTTGCCGCCAAGCGCGTCGCCGGTAATGCGGACCATGGCCGTGCCCTCCGGAACCGGGCGGCGGCGGATATCCAGCAGCGTCTGCGCGCCCGCATCGCGGGTGATCACGCGGTCGCCGGGATAGAGCGCCTCGACCGGCAGCGCGCCCGCCAGCGTGTAGATCGTGGTGCCCATCGGCAGGCCCGCGCCTGCGAATAGGGATGCGGTGCCGCCGGATGCGGGCCCGTGAGACTGTGCCATGATGCCTGTCCTGCTCGTGCCTGGCCCATTATGGACCCGTGTTTTATTGGCATCAGGTTAACCCAAGGCCGAAACATGCCCAAGCAAAAACTGCCCGGAGGGTCTGACGGGGTGGCATTTGGGTCTCGCCTAAGCGCCCGGGCTTTGCTAGAGAGCGGCGCAATGCGGGTGTGGCGGAACTGGTAGACGCACCAGATTTAGGTTCTGGCGCCTTTGGCGTGGGGGTTCGAGTCCCTTCACCCGCACCAATATCTGTCTCACGGCGCGCGCTATACGGGGACTTGGGCAGGCGGCGAAGGGCAGCAGCCCCCCCGCCGCCCGAGGCAGAGATTACGCAGCGCGCGAGAGCTGCGGCGCGGTTGCCTCTTCGATCAGCGTCGAATGCAGCGTCTTGATCACCGGTTCCAGCGCGTCGCGCTCGATCAGGAACTGCACGTCCACGTTGCGCGGGCCCTGGCTGGCCCCGATCGCCTCGAAGCCTGCATCCGCGATCGCCCGCAACCCCCGCGACAGGATCGACAGCCCGCGCAGGTCGCGCCCGATGACTGACACGACGGCCTGCCGCCGGGTGGCGATCTCGGCGGCCGGGAAGAGCTTGGAGATGTCCCGCTCCACCCGTCGCATCGTCTTGAGCGAGGCATCGAGGTAATGGGTGATCGTGTTGGCGTTCGAGACCTTCGACACGATGCGCACATTGTGGCGCTTGAGGATCTCCAGGATGCCGACATCATAGCCCTTCACGCCGACCATGTCCTGTTCGAACACTTCCAGCGTGACGATCTCCAGCCCGGTGACGATCTCGGCGGCAGAGCCGTCGGCGGCCTGGTCGTCGATCAGCGTGCCGGGATCGCCCGGTTCGAACGCGTTGGTGACGCGCAGGGGCACACCGGCCTGACGCAGCGCCTTGGCGGCATTGGGGTGGATCGCCTCCATCCCCATATTCGACAGCTGATCGGCCACGTCGTAATTGGTCCGGCCCAGTTTGCGCACGGCATCGACACCGACCAGCTTGGGATCGGCCGAGGAGAGGTGAAACTCCTTGTGGATGATCGCCTCGCGCGCGCCGGTCAGCGCGGCAAGGTGGCTGAAGGTGATCTCGGAATAGCCGCGGTCAAACTCGCGCATCAGGCCCTCGACGCATTGCGCATAGCCGGTCACGATGGGCATTTCCGTCGCGGGGTCGATCCCCTTGAAGGCGTCGGTGATGCGCGCCTCCAGGCTCACGTCGCCCTCGTCGCGCCAGCCGGTCAGGTCGACCAGCCGCGCCTCGACGCCGTGGCGTTGCAGCATCAAGGTGGTGACAAAGGCGGAATGTGCCTCGCCCAGGCCCGAAAGCAACTCGCGGATATGGCCCATATGCTCGGGCAGTCGGAAATGCCCGTAGGAGCACAGCCGTTGCAGGTCGATCAGGCAGTTGCGCGCGCCCAGGATGCGGTCCTCGACGAACATGTCGGCCTGCTGGATGTCGCCGCCATGGCTCAGGATCTCGCGATGCGCGGATTTCATCGCCTCCGCGACACCGTCCAGCGCGTCCTGCCATTCATGGTTGCTATCGGCATTGGCAAAGAGCGCGTAGACCCCCAATTCGCCTGATTTCTTGTGTTCCAGCAGCAGGTTGGTGATCCCTGCGAAGGCCGAGACCACGAAGATGCGGTTGTAGATGTCGGACGGCTCACGATCCCCGATAAACAGGGTCTCGCGCAGCTCCGACAGGCGCGACATCGAGGTGCCGCCGATCTTCTCGACCGTATGGCTCATCTCAGGCCTCCTCGGGCACGGCATAGGAGCCGTCTTCGCGATGCACCTCGGTGCCGGTCACGGGCGGGTTGAAGCAGCAGGCCATCACCAGCTCCTCCTCGGCGCGCAGCGTGTGGCGGTCGTGCTTGTCCAGCGCATACATCACGCCCGGCACGATCTCATGCGTCTCGCCGGTGGCCAGATCGGTGATCGAGCCCTTTCCCTTCATGCAATAGACGCTCTCGAAGTGGTTCTTGTATTCGAACGTGTGTTCCGAGCCTTCGTTGAGGAAGGTGATGTGGAAGGAAAAGCCCATCTTGTCGTCGGCCAGCAGCATCCGGATGCTGGTCCAGTCGGCATCCGACACCACGCGGTCGCGTTCGTTTTCGATGATCTTGTTGAAATCCCTGACAATCATGTTGCTTACTCCGCTGCGATGGTGGTCCGCGCCGCCAGCACCTTGTCGGCGGCGTCGAGAAGGATGTTGAAGCCCTTGGCGAAGGTCTCTTTCGGGGTGGTCAGCGGGGCCAGCACCTTGACGACCTGGCCGTCGCTGCCCGAGGTCTCGATGATCAGGCCCTGTTCATAGGCACGCGCGCAGATATCCCCGGCCAGCTCGCCCGAGCCGACATCGACGCCGCGCATCAGCCCACGGCCCTTGAGGCGCGCGCCAGGCACCATGTTGGCCAGGTCCGACAGCGCGTCCTCGATCAATTGCGCCTTCTCGCTCAGCTCTTTCTGGAACCGGTCATCGGCCCAGAATTTCTCGATCGCGACGCGGGCGGTGACGAAGGCGTGGGTGTTGCCCCGGAAGGTGCCGTTATGCTCGGCGGGGCCGAACACGTCATGGTCCGGGCGCACCAGCACCATCGCCATCGGCAGGCCGAAGCCCGAGACGGATTTCGCCATGGTCACGATATCGGGGGTCACGCCCATCTCCTCGAACGAGAAGAAGGTGCCGCAGCGACCGCAACCGGCCTGGATGTCGTCGATGATCAGCAGCGCGCCGTGTTTCTTCGCAATCCCGGCGATGCGTTTGACCCAAGGCGCGCTGGCGGCGTTCAGACCGCCTTCGCCCTGCACGGTTTCCAGCAGGATCGCGGCGGGCGCGTCGATGCCGCCTGAGGCATCGCCGAGCATGGTCTCAAGCTGTGCGGCCGTGTCGGTGCCGTCGCCGAAGAAGCCGTCGAAGGGCATCCGCGTGACGCCCTCCAGCGGCATCGCGGCCCCGCCCCGGTGATAGCCGTTGCCGGTCGCGGCCAGCGCGCCCATGGTCACGCCGTGAAAGCCGTTGGTGAAGGCGATGATATTGGTGCGGCCCGTCACCTTGCGCGCGATCTTCATCGCGGCCTCGACGGCATTGGCGCCGGTCGGGCCGGTGAACATCACCCGGTGATCCATGCCGCGCGGGGCCAGGATGTGCTGCTCGAACGCCTCCAGGAAGGCGGATTTGGCATCGGTGTGCAGGTCCAGCCCGTGGGCGATCCCGTCATTTGAGATATGCTCGATCAGGGCGGCCTTCATGTCGGGGTCGTTATGGCCGTAATTCAGCGAGGAGCAGCCGGCGAGGAAGTCGATCCAGGTGCGGCCTGTCTCATCCGTCACTTCGGATCCTTTCGCGGTGGCGAAGCTCGCGGGCATCCCCCGGCAATAGGAGCGGGCGGCGCTTTCGCGGCGGTCATAGATCGAAACGTCGGTCATCATGTCCTTGGGCATTGTCATGTCCTTTCAAGGATTAAGTCAGAATTGGGAGGGTGAAGTGCGCGCAGGAGGGCCTGGATCAGGCCGCGCGCTTGAGGTCGCCTTCACGCGGCAGCGTGATCGACACCATGTGTTCGGTGTCGTGGCGGCCCTCGAAATGAATGTCGCGCTTGAAATGGGGCGTATCGCTGAGCTCGCCGCCGATGGCGCGCGCAAAGCCCCGAAACAGTCCCCAGGAGGCGGCGTTGTCCTTGGTGATCGTGGTCTTGAGATGGGTCGCCCCGTCGCAAACATCCCGCCGGGTCAGGTCGAGCAGCATGGTCTTGCCCAGACCCAGGCCACGGGCCTTGGGGCTGACGGCGACCTGCCAGACAAAGAGTTCGTCCTGATCGGGGATCATGTGGCCGGAAATCCAGCCGACGATCTCGCCATCCAGTTCGGCGACCACGCAGGTGTCCGCGAAATGGTCGGCCTGGACCAGATTGCAGTACATCGAGTTCTCATCCAGCGGCTTGCAGTCGCGCACAAGCTCCCAGATCGCGGCCCCGTCCTCCGATTCAGGTTTGCGCAGGAGGGGCTTGCGGGGTCGGCTGATGTCACTGGTCTCTGGCATGTGTCTTTGCATCCTTATTGCTTCGGAAGGCTAAGTAATGCGATGTGAGCCATAGATCAACCTTAAAGGCCGGATAACAACATATTTGCTCATTTTTGCTTGTAATGTGGTTTTTCGGGCAAATGTTGATCGTTCCGGATATTTTCTTGCAGCGCCCCGGTGCTTCGTAAGGCGAAGGGGTGCGATGCGATCAAGGATTGCGGGGTCAAGGGGCCTGTGCCAAGGTTTTTTTCATGACCAGGGATGCCAACACCCGCATGGACGAAACCCTTGTCGCGCTCAGGCGGATCCTGCGCGCGACCGAGCTTTATGCGCGCGACCTGGCCAATGCGGTCGGTCTGACCCCGGCGCAATTGCGGGTGCTTCAGATCGTCGATGCGCGTGACAGCGCCACGCCCAAGGCGCTGGCCACGCAGATGGGCGTCAGCCAGGCCACGGTCTCGGCGCTGGTCGACAAGCTGGTGGCACAGGGGTTGGTGGAGCGGGTGCCCTCGGAACAGGACCGGCGGCAGGTCAACGTGACGGTCACGCGCGACGGGCATGACCGCCTGGGCGCGGCGCCCGACGCGTTGCAGCAGCGCTATGCGCGGAAATTCCTCGACCTCGCGGATTGGGAACAGGCGCAGCTTGTCGCCTCGCTGGAGCGTGTGGCCGACATGCTGGACGCGCGCGGCTTCGATGCGGCCCCGGTGCTGATGACGGGCGAGTTGCGGACCGAGCGCAAGGCCGATTGAACGCAAGCCGCCTGCCGCGCGACCAACCTGAAAGCCATATCTCTTCAGGACATCCCGCACATGACCCATCGCCTTGCCACCTTTCCCGCGCTCGGGCTTGCCGCCGCGCTGCTCATGGCCT
This sequence comes from Alterinioella nitratireducens, assembly GCF_013155465.1. Taxonomy (GTDB): domain Bacteria; phylum Pseudomonadota; class Alphaproteobacteria; order Rhodobacterales; family Rhodobacteraceae; genus Alterinioella; species Alterinioella nitratireducens. Next base: position 483,170 of record NZ_JABJVX010000001.1, read on the forward strand.
GCCAGGCCACCGGCAACACCGCCACACGCGCCAGTCAGCAGCTTGGGGCCGACCGGCTCGCGGCGTGCGAGGCCGGGGCCTGCGACCGGCTCAACCTCGACGGGGCCAGCCTGCGCGACTATTCGGTGCTTGCGGAGATGGATCACATCACCGCCCTGATGATCAGCTACACGGATTTCTCGGATCTCGGGCAGATCGCCCCGATGCGGCAGTTGCGCGAATTGCATATCGGCAGCAGCGCGGTCACTGATCTTTCCGGCCTTGCCGCATTCCCCGACCTGACGGTGCTGCACGCGCAATGGCTGCCCGCGCGCGACCATGGCGCCATCGGCGGGCTGACCGGCCTGCGCGAGCTGGCCGTGGGCGGCGGCAACCTGACCGATCTCGGATTTATCGCCGATCTGCCGCGGCTGGAGCGTCTGAACCTGACCCTGCCGGGAGAGGGCCTGACGCTGGAGGCGCTGCGCGGCCATCCGGCCCTGCGCACGGTGCATCTGGACAATACCGGCCTGACCGATCTGAGCGTGTTCGAGACCCTGCCGCGCCTGCGCGAGCTGTCCTTGACCGAGTTCGACACCCCCGCCTTGCAGGCGCAGATCGCCCGCCTGCGCGCGCGCGGGATCACGGTCACGCTGGACGAGCCGGTGATGGTTGTCTGCTAGGCGCGGCCCGCCTATCGGCCAAATCCCCCGAATGACCCTTGCACGCCTGGGCGCACACGCATAGAAGACCGCGAAATTGACGTTCGCGGGGCAGGGGCCCCGCCCATGAGCTATAGGGATTGCAATGCAGGTTTCCGAGACAACCAACGACGGCCTCAAGCGCGGCTACGAGATCACCATCACCGGCGACGAGCTGGCCGCCAAGGTCGATGAGAAACTGGCCGAGGCGCAGCCCGAAATCGAGATGAAGGGCTTTCGCAAGGGCAAGGTGCCGATGGCGCTGCTCAAGAAACAGTTCGGCCCGCGCCTCATCGGCGAGGCGATGCAGGAAAGCGTCGATGGCGCGATGCAGAGCCACCTTGAGGAAACCGGCGACCGCCCGGCGATGCAGCCCGAGGTCAAGATGGTCAACGAGGATTGGAAAGAGGGCGACGATGTCGTCGTCTCGATGACCTATGAAAAGCTGCCCGAGATCCCCGAGGTCGATTTCAAGGCGATCTCGCTGGAGAAGATGGTCGTGACCCCGGCCGAGGCCGACGTGCAGGAAGCGCTGGACGGTCTGGCCGAGTCGGCACAGAATTTCGAGGCCAAGGACGGCGCGGCGGAAGAGGGCGACCAGGTCGTGATCGACTTCCTCGGCAAGGTCGATGGGGAGGCGTTCGAAGGCGGGGCCGCCGAGGATTACCCCCTCACGCTCGGCTCGAACAGCTTCATCCCCGGCTTCGAGGAGCAGTTGATCGGCACCAAGGCGGGTGACGAGAAGAACGTCGAGGTCTCCTTCCCCGAGGAATACGGCGCCGAGCATTTGGCCGGCAAAGCCGCCGTCTTCGAGTGCAAGATCAAGGACGTGAAGGCCCCCGCCAAGGCGGAGCTGAACGACGATCTGGCCAAGCAGTTCGGCGCCGAAAGCCTGGACGCCCTGCGCGGCCAGATCGAGGAACGCCTGAAATCCGAATATGCCGGGACCGCCCGCGCCGTGATGAAGCGCAACCTGCTGGACAAGCTGGACGAGGCCGTCAGCTTCGACCTGCCGCCGAGCCTGGTCGAGGCCGAAGCAGGCCAGATCGCGCATCAGCTGTGGCACGAGGAAAACCCCGATGTCGAGGGCCATGACCACCCCGAGGTCGAGCCCACCGACGAGCACAGGAAACTGGCCGAACGCCGCGTGCGCCTTGGTCTTCTGCTGGCCGAGCTTGGCCAGAAGAACGACGTGCAGGTGAGCGACGCCGAGATGACCCAGGCGATCATGAACCAGGCGCGGCAATATCCGGGCCAGGAGCGCCAGTTCTTCGAGTTCATCCAGCAAAACCAGGCCGCACAGCAGCAGTTGCGCGCGCCGCTCTTCGAGGACAAGGTCGTCGATTACGTCTTCGAGATGGCCGAGATCACCGACAAGGAGGTCTCGAAGGAAGACCTGCAAAAGGCGATCGAGGCGCTGGACGACGACGAAACGGCCTGATCTGCGAGGTCAGCGACGGAAGAACAGGGGCCGCGCCGTTGGGTGCGGCCCCCATTTGTTTCTTGAAGACGCTCCGGCGTCCAGGGCTCGCTTTTCCGAAGAGTTCAGTCTTTTCTGACAGCGACCGTCGCAATACTGTGCGACGTGGGGGGAAGTGACTTGAAAAGTGACCTTGAAGGTGTATATTGACTGTCAAACGCAAGCGGCATCATGATCTCGACGCCATCCAGTCGAAATTCAGGAATGTGGACAGCCTCGAAATTACGCGAACCGCGGTGAAGACGGCAAACGCGCTCGGCTACGGGCTTGAGGACATCGTGGAGGCGGTCGGAGATTTGGAAGAAGGGGATTTCGTGAGTTCACGGCCCGCGCATAGCCCCCCGATTCCCGGCGTCTGGCACGATACATACAACATGTGGTGGGATGAGCGTCATCTCTACATCAAGTTCGCGGGCGAGACGATTATCGATATCACACTGGTGTCGTTCAAGGAGAAGGGCGAATGACTGAAACCCGTATTCATCCGGTCACCGGCAAGCGTCTCACGCGTCAGGTCCGGACACAGGTTGTCGCCTTCGGCTCACTGAGTGCAAGCGCGGATGTGCCTGGGTGGTATCCGGAGGATGACAGCGACTCGATTCACTCGGGGTCGGACCTTTCGGAGCGTGACGAAGTGTTTGCGAAGCTTCGCAAAGCATATGGCGAACACGTCCGGGAAATCCGCAAGTCATTGCGGTTGACGCAGGTCGAAGCGGGCAATCTGGTCGGTGGCGGGCCCCGTGCCTTTCAGAAATACGAAAAGGGTGTCATGCCCCCGAGCGATGCGGCGGTCGGGCTTCTGGAGATTCTCTGGAACGACCCTGCCAAGATCGAGCTCCTGAAGGGGCTCAGAAAGAGCCGGTCGGAAGTGCCAGAGGGGGGACAGGGATCGCTGCCGATGCGCAAGGCGAGCCGCCGAGGCGATGCGACAGCATAGGGGGGGCGCGATGTCGCGGTCTCCAATCCGAACCGCATCCGCTCTGAGGCCGCGCCGTTGGGTGCGGCCCTTTTTCATGCCGTTTTGCAGCTGAACGCTCAAAATTTTTGTCCGCCCCCAGACGATTTTTCTAGGCCCATACGGGGTAAGGTGGTTATCCTTGCGGCACGAAACCGGAACCGTCAGATATTTGAGCCAGAATTTTTGAACCTTTTGCGCCAGTTACGACACCTATAGCCAGGTGGGGCGTCACGCCCCTCGACGATATGGACCGGACCCCGGGTGAACGGGGCCCCCGCGTCCCGGGTGTCGGACCAAATGAACAAGAGGGCCGCGAGCGGTCCCGCGACTGGACCGCAAGAACAGGGAAGGATTGGACATGCGAACCGCTTGCCCCTGCGCCGTGCCCTTTCACCGAAAGCCGGTGAAATCCCGCGCCTGCGCCTCATTCCGACCCCATTGTCATGACAGCCAACACTCCGCGCGCCATGGGGGGCTTCGAATGCTGCCCCGGTGGCTTCACGCTTGAAACATTCTTTCGCTGACGCAATGATGCGGGAAAGGAATTGAAATCGGAAACGGCAGGGCGGTTCGTCAACGGATCGGTCTGCTCCACGGCCCCGGGAGAGTGAGGCGGGGCCGCGTCGGTCGAGAAACGGATCATGTGAGGCCGGCATCCTGGGACAACATCACCACATGATCTCAACCAAATCTCTTGGAGGAAATAACCCGTGAGATATTTAGCCATAGCCCTTTTTGGCCTTTTCGCAACCACCGGCGCGGCGCTTGCCTGCCCGGATTACAGCCAGACCGGTGCGACCTATAATTACACCGGCGATCAGCTTTACAGCCCGCAATCCTTCAGCGTTGTGGCCGGTGGCCAGAACCAGCTGCGCAACTGCAACATGAACTATCCGGGCTATGCCACCTCGGCCCCGGATTTCTCGTTCTACCTGAGCGGGATGGACCCGTATTACCTGGTCGCGGATGTCGTCAGCTCCTGCGATTCCCTGCTGCTGGTGAACACGGCCAACGCCACCTGGCTGTTCGACGATGACAGCAGCGAGGGGTTGCAGCCCCGGCTTGAAGTGCGCGGCGCGCAGAACCTCAATGGCCGCGTCGATGTCTGGGTCGGAACCTATAACGGCTCCTATTGCGATGCGACGCTGAACATGGAGACCTGGTATGCCCAGGCCCCGGCCCCGACGCCCACACCGGCGCCGACCCCGGCCCCGGTGCCGACGCCGACACCCGCCGCCGCGTGCCCGAGCTTTGCCGCGCCCGCGCCGCAATACTACTCGATCACCGGTCAGCAGCTCTACACACCGCAGAGCTACCAGGTGACCGCCGTGGGCGGTGCCTCGCTGCGCAGCTGCAACCTGCAATATCCCGGCTATGCCAGCCAGGTTCCGCAATATTCCTTCGAGATGAGCGGGATGGACCCCTATTACCTGGTCGCGGATGTGCAGGCCTCCTGCGATACGCTTCTCTTGGTGAACACGGCGAACGGCACCTGGCTGTTTGACGATGACAGCGCCGGCAGCCTGCAACCGCAGTTGGAGGTGCGCGGCGCGCAGAACCTCAATGGCCGGGTCGATATCTGGGTCGGCACCTATGGCAACACGTCCTGTCAGGGAACGCTGAACATGGAAAGCTTCTATGCGCAGGCCCCGACGCCCACGCCGACCCCCACGCCGACCCCGATGCCCACGCCCACGCCGACCCCGGCGGGCGGGTGCCCGTCCTGGCAGGTGCCGGGCCAGACCTACAACCTGACCGGGCAGCAGCTCTACAGCCCGCAGCGCTATCAGGTCACGGCCAGCGGGTCCGCCAACCTGCGTGACTGCCCGATGGAGGGCCGCGGCTATGTCAACCAGCAGCCGCAATATTCCTTCATCCTGTCGGGCATGGAGGAGTATGGCCGGCTCGAGATCGAGGTCGAGAGCCAGTGCGATCCGACCCTCCTGGTCAACACGCCGAACACGACCTGGCATTTCGACGATGATGGCGGCGGCAGCCTGCAGCCGGAGCTCAACATCACCTCGGGCCCGAACCTGAACGGCCGCCTGGATGTCTGGGTCGGGACCTATAACGGCAACTCCTGCCAGGCCACGCTGGAACTGGAGACCTGGTACAACTGATACCGGCGATCGCTGGAAACTTAGGAAGGGGCCGCTCCGACCGGGGCGGCCCTTTTTCCGTTTCGGGCGCGGGGCGGCAAAAAATTCTGGACGTGGCGTCAAGCCTCGATAATACTCTTTGCCAAGGCCGGTGACGTGAACGTCAGCGTCAGCTTCCGGTCGGTCGCTTGTCGATAGCGTGAGGGGGCGGAATGCCTTGGGATCATTGAAGAATCCTCCTTTGAACCCCGTTCCCCAATGCCACGACATACAAAAAGTAACGGGTCGATCACTTTTCGTGTAGACAGGACACTAATCGGGGGCTAATGTCCCCTTGCATGATAATAATGGAGTTTACAATGCGCACCCTAATTGCTTCCTTCTTCGTTCTTTTGTCCCTTTCAGCTGCGGCGGTGGCCTGTCCCCAGATCCAGCAAGGTCGGGCGTCCTATTCCGTGACCGGCCAGGATCTCTACACCCCCAACCGCTATTCCGTCACGGCCGGCGGCAACCAGAACCTGCGCAACTGCGGCTGGAACAACACCGGCTATGTCATTTCGCAGCCTGATTTCTCGTTCTATACATCCGGCATGAGCGGATATGGCCGCCTCGAGATCGAAGTGACCCAGGCCGCCTGCGACACGATCTTGCTGGTGAACTCGGCCAACGCGTCCTGGTTCTATGACGATGACAGCGCCGGCTACCCGAACCCGCGCATCAACCTCTATGGCACCGCCAACACCCAGGGCCGTATCGACGTCTGGGTCGGCACATATGGCACCTCGAACTGCTCGGCGACGCTTGAGATGGAAACCTGGTACAACTGAGACCGGATCCCATGATCGCAAGGAAGGCCGTCCCGCATCGGGGCGGCCTTTCTTCTTTCGGGGCAGGGGAGATGGATACGTGTTGCATATACACGAACATGAGTCTACCCTCTGCCTTGCGGCCCGATTCCCTGACCGGACTGCAAATGACCCGCAAGCCAGCCCGTCCCCCTGAAGGCCGGACCGGCCTTGCCAAACCCAACCGGGCCGATCTGTCCCCAATTGCTTTTCCCTACGTTCCGGCCCATCCTTAACCCCAATGTTTTTAAGCCCCTACCTGGAGTCACTGCAATGAAATCGATTCTCCTCTCCTCCGCCTTCGTCCTGGCGACAAGCGCCGCCGGCTTTGCCTGCCCAACCTGGGAGCAACCCGGTGAAACCTACAGCTTCACCGGCGCGCAGCTGGTCGGCGGGCAGCAAGCGCCCGTGGTCGCGGGCGGTCAATTCTCGGTCGCGGATTGCGGTCTGCCGGGCGTCGGTGCCGCCGCGGCCACGCCGGACTTTTCCCTGATCCTCAGCCAAATGGACGATTATGACCTGGAACTGTCGGTCGAGTCCGCCTGCGACGCGACATTGCTGGTCAACACGGTCACCACGACCTGGCTGTTCGATGATGACAGCAATGGCAATCTCGACCCGCGCCTGACCGTGTCGGGGGCCGAGAACCTGAATGGCCGCGTGGATATCTGGGTCGGCTCCTATGATGGCAGCTTTTGCGAGGCCAGCCTGACGGCGCAAGCGATCCCGGTCGGCGGGGCGGCCCCGGCACCGGGCGGCGGCTTTGCACCTGCGCCGGGTTCGGATACGGATACGCCTGCACCGGCGCCTGCACCGGCACCGGCCCCCGCACCTGCTCCGGCGCCTGCACCTGCTCCGGCGCCCGCGCCTGCTCCGGCGCCTGCACCAACTCCGGCGCCCGCACCTGCTCCGGCGCCCGAACCCGCGCCTGCACCGGCCCCTGCACCAGCTCCGGCTCCGGCCCCTGGCGGTGACAACAAGTAACGACCTGCCGACCACCATCGCGGCCCGCCCCTTGCACAAAGGGGCGGGCCGTTTCTCGTCAGCCCGTGACACGAAAAAACCGCGCCCCGAGAGGCGCGGTTTTCCTGTCCCTCATCACTGAGGTCGATCGGATCAGGCTTGTTCTTCGGTCTCGTCGCCCGAGCCGTCTTCCGATGTGTCCGTGTCGATATCCGCCGCTTCGGCCAAGTCCTCGTCATCCGAGGCAGCCGCGCCGATATCGTCGAACAGCTCCGCGATCTCGAAATCGGCCGCGGCCTCTTCCTCGGCCGCGAGATCCTGGATCGACTTGCCGGACGCCTGCAGCTCGGCCTCTTCCGGCGAGCGGGCGACGTTCAGCTCGATGTCGACCTCGACCTCGGGGTGGAGGACGACATGCACGACATGCACGCCCAGATACTTGATCGGGCGCGACAGCGCGACCTGCTTCTTGTCAAGCGTGAAGCCCTCGGCGGTGGCGGCATCGGCGGCGTCACGCGTGGTGACCGAGCCATAGAGCGCGCCCGCATCCGAGGCCGAGCGGATCACGACGAACTGCTGGCCCGCCAGCTTTTCGCCCATCTTCTCGGCTTCGGCCTTCGTCTCCAGGTTTTGCGCCTCAAGCTGCGCTTTCTGGTTCTCGAAGGTCTTCAGGTTGGTTTCATTGGCGCGCAGGGCTTTCTTCTGCGGCAGCAGGAAATTGCGGGCATAGCCCTCCTTGACGGAGACGACTTCGCCCATCTGGCCCAGTTTGGCCACGCGTTCCAGAAGGATAACGTCCATGGGTCAGGTTCCTTATTTTACGGCGTAGGGCAGCAGGGCCAGGAACCGCGCGCGTTTGATCGCACGGGCCAGGGCGCGCTGGTTCTTTGCCCCAACGGCGGTGATACGGGAGGGCACGATCTTGCCACGCTCGGAGATGTAGCGCTGCAGCAGGCGGGTGTCCTTGTAGTCGATCTTCGGCGCGTTCTCGCCCTCGAACGGGTCGGTCTTGCGGCGGCGGAAAAACGGTTTTGCGGCCATCTTGTCTGTTCCTTCCCTGGCTTAGCGGCGTTCGCGGCGGTCGCCACGTTCTTCGCGCTTCTGCATCTGGACCGAGGGGCCCTCGGCGTGGTCGTCGACCTTGATGGTCAGCACGCGCATGACGTCGTCATGCAGGCGCATCAGGCGCTCCATCTCCTGCACGGCGGTCGCGGGTGCGTCGGTGCGGATGAAGGCGTAATGGCCCTTGCGGTTCTTGTTGATCTTGTAGGCCATCGTCTTGACGCCCCAGTATTCGGTATCGACGACCTTGCCGCCATTATCCGAAAGGACGGTGCCGAAATGTTCGATCAGGCCTTCGGCTTGCGTGTTGGACAGATCCTGACGCGCAATCATCACATGCTCGTAGAGAGGCATGAGTTCTCCAGTCTTTTTTACAGGGCGCGTTTCAAAGGCCGGGGCTGATCCTCCGCCCCCCGACCACGAGAGACCGCGCCGGTGCATGGGCAACGGCGGAGGAAGTCCGCGTTATAGCCATCTGGGCGCGGGGATCAAGCAGGTTTTGCGGGCCAGCACGAATGCCCATGAAGGATCACGCGGCGGTCACGATTTCTGCGCAATTCGAGGCGAATTTTCATCAACCGAATCCAGATGATCCAGATTGGGACGAACAATCGTGTTGAACATGTCGCTTGCATCCTTCCTGTCCTGCGAAAGCGGGGCCGTCACCGCCGATTACGTGGTTTTCACCTCGGCGATCGCATTCTCTACCGTCGCGGCGATGGACGCGAATTTTGACGCGATGCAGCGTCAGTCGGACTATATCGTCGGCGAATTGAACGGCAGCCGCATCATCTCGAGCGACTTCGAGGGGTATCGGTCGATGGCGAATTGGCAGGCGACCGGCTTCGTCGAGCCCTCGGGGGAGTCGGACGGGGCCGATGCGGCCGGGGGGGCCGACACCGAGGAGGGCCCGCCGCCCGGCACCAGCAATTGCTGGCCGATCTGCGACGAACTGGCCGAGGCCGCCGGTGGCGGCAATGGCGGTTCCGGTGGTGGCGATGGCTACGGGATGGGCAACGGCAACGGGAATGGCAACGGGAACGGGAATGGCAATGGCGGCGGCCAGGGCAATAACGGCTTCGGCAATGGCGACCAGGACGCGCCGGGCAATTCCGGGCCCCACAACAATGCCGAGAATGCCGGGGGCAACCAGGACGGCACGTCGGGCGCAGGGTCGGGCGGAAACTCCGGCGGGCAGGGAAACGGGGCTGGTAGCGGGAGCGGATCAGAGACATCTCCCGGCAACGGCAACGGCAACGGCAACGGCAACGGCAACGGCAACGGCAACGGCAACGGCAACGGCAACGGCAACGGCAACGGGAATGGCAACGGGAATGGCAACGGCAACAGTGGCGGTGGCAGCCAGGGCAATAACGGCTTCGGCAATGGCGACCAGGACGCGCCGGGCAATTCCGAGTTTAACAACAACGCCGAGAACGCGGGCGGCAACCAGGACGGCACTGGCACGCAGGGCGGGAACGCCAGTGGCAACGGGAATGGGAACGGGAATGGGAACGGCAACGGAAACGGCAACGGGAACGGGAACGGGAACGGGAACGGGAATGGCAACGGGAACGGGAATGGCCGTGGCCCGAACTGATCGCCTCTCGACGCCCGCCCCGGCGATTCGCGCCCGCGCCTGACACAACCTGCGGCTGCTGGAATCGGGCCGATCCCGGTCCGCTCCATCCCGATCGGATGCAGGTAGTCGACAATTTGGCCAAAAAAGTTGACGTAACGTCACTTGTCGCGCCTTTGCGGTCCTGTGCCCGCATCCTGAAAGGTGTTACCCTCGATCCCGCAACAGGAGGTCGAGGGATGGTGGCAATAGCGCCGCTGGATTGGATGGGTTTGCGCGACCTGGCGTGGGGTCTGGCCCTGCCCGGAACGGTCGAGACCGACCGGCCGCAAGGCCCCTGCCTGACCGCGCATGGGCAACTCTGGACCTGGTGGGACCGGCAGACCGATGCCCCCGGCTTTCGTATCCTGCCCGTCGAACGCCCGTTCCTGATCGCCGCCGAACCCGAGGTGTTCTTTGTCACACCCGAGATCGAGACCCGCCACCAGATGTTCGCGCGGCCCGACCGGGTCAGCCTGGGATGGGTGCAGGGCCACCTGCTGCTGAGCTGGCGGGCGCTGGCGCCGCGCTCCTTCGTGGAGATGTTTCCGGGCGAAGGCCCCCCGGTGCCGAGCTATTCGCGATTCTAGGATGCGGGGCGATTTGCGAAACGCATTGCCTTGCGGGGGCCCCGTAAGCCAAGATAGCGTCAGCAAAACAACAAATTCGGGTGCAGCACGACCATGACCAGAGCATTTCTTTTCCCCGGGCAGGGCGCCCAGACCATCGGCATGGGCCAGGCGCTGGCGCAGGATTATGCCGCCGCGCAGGCCGTCTTCGACGAGGTCGACGAGGCCCTGGGAGAGAAACTGTCGGACCTGATCTGGACCGGCAGCCAGGACGATCTGACGCTGACCAGGAACGCGCAGCCGGCGCTGATGGCGACGTCGATGGCGGCGATGGCGGCGCTGAAATCGGAAGGGGTCACGATCGAGGCGGCAGCCTATGTGGCGGGCCATTCGCTTGGCGAATACTCGGCGCTGTGTGCGGCGGGGGCGTTGAGCCTCGCGGATACCGCGCGGCTCCTGCGCACGCGGGGGCAGGCGATGCAGGAGGCGGTTCCGGTCGGCAAGGGCGCGATGGCGGCGCTGTTGGGTCTGGACCTTGCAACCGCGCAGAAAGTGGCGAAAGCCGCCGCGCAGGGCCAGATCTGCACGGCGGCCAATGACAATGACCCGGCGCAGGTCGTGGTTTCGGGCCACCGTGAGGCGGTCGAACGCGCGGTGGAGCTGGCCAAGGCGGAAGGGGCGAAACGCGCGATCTTGCTGCCGGTCTCGGCCCCGTTCCACTGCGCCTTGATGGACCCCGCCGCCGAGGTCATGGCCGATGCGTTGAGCCATGTCGATATCGAGCGCCCCGCCGTGCCGGTCGTGGGCAATATCACGGCGCATGCCGAAAGCTCGCCCATGCTGTTGCGCAACCACCTGGTCGACCAGGTGACGGGCGCGGTGCGCTGGCGCGAATCCGTGTTGTGGATGGCGGCGCATGGCGTGACCGAGACCTGGGAGATCGGGGCCGGAAAGGCGCTGACGGGCATGGTTCGGCGGATCGACAAGTCGCTGGCCACCCGCACGGTCGGCACGCCGGACGAGGTCCGCGCGGCGGCGGAAACGCTGAACGGCTGAGACCCGGACAATTTTACATACAAGATGAGGAAGAGGGCGGAGATGGTTGATTTGACGGGAAAATGCGCGCTGGTGACCGGCGCGTCGGGCGGCATCGGGGCCGAGATCGCGCGCGCGCTGCATGGCGCGGGGGCCACTGTGGGCCTGTCGGGCACGCGGGTCGAGCCGCTGGAGGCGCTGGCGGCAGACCTGGGCGCGCGCGCCCATGTGCTGCCCTGCAACCTGAGCGATGCCGAAGCCGTCCAGGCGCTGCCGAAACAGGCCGCCGAGGCGATGGGCGCGGTTGACATCCTGGTCAACAACGCAGGGATAACCCGCGACAACCTCTTCATGCGGATGTCGGATGAGGAATGGACCTCTGTGCTGGAGGTCAACCTGACCTCGACCATGCGGCTTTGCCGGGGCGTGTTGCGCGGCATGATGAAGGCGCGGTGGGGGCGGATCGTCAATATCAGCTCGGTCGTGGGCGCCACGGGCAATCCCGGTCAGGGGAACTATGCCGCGTCCAAGGCGGGCATGATCGGCATGTCGAAATCGCTGGCCTACGAGGTCGCCTCGCGCGGGATCACGGTGAACGCGGTGGCCCCCGGCTTTATCGAAACGGCGATGACCGACAAGCTGACCGACGATCAGAAGGACAAGATCCTGACCCAGATCCCGGCGGGCCGCATGGGGAGACCCTCGGAGGTCGCGGCGGCCGTGCTCTACCTGGCGGCCCCCGAGGCGGGCTATGTCACCGGCACCACGCTGCACGTCAATGGCGGCATGGCGATGATCTGATGGTCTCGCTGCGTCAGCGCCTGAGCAACGGGGTTGCGCGGGCGGTGCAGAAACCCCTGCTGGCCCTGCCGCTGCCCTTCTGGCTGTCGCGGATGACGTTCGAGATGAACGCGTTTCTCCTCTACAAGAGACCGCGTGACCTGGTCGAGGACGACGCGGCGCTTGGCGGTGTTCCGGGGGTCTGGCTGACGCGCGCGGGGCAGGAGGAGGGGGGCGTGCTGCTCTTCTTGCATGGCGGCGGGTTCGTCATGGGATCGCAGCGCAGCTATCGCCACCTGGTGGCGCATCTGGCGGCGGAAACCGGGCTGAGGGGCTATCTGCCGGATTACGCCCTGGCCCCCGAACACCCCTTTCCCGCCGCGCCCGATGACGTGCTGGCGGTCTATCGCGCGCTGCTGGAGGCGGGGCACGATCCGTGCCGCATCGCGGTGGCGGGTGACAGTGCGGGGGGCTGCCTGGCGGCGGTTCTTCTGCAAGATATTGCGCGCGAAGGGCTGCCCATGCCCGCTGTCGCGGCGCTGATCTCACCGGCCACGGATCTGCGCGGGACGGCCCCGTCGCTGGAGGAAAACCGCAGGCGGGATCACCTGCTGCCCGCGTCCTGGGTGCGCCGCGCGGTGGCGGCCTATCTGGACGGGCGCGACGCATCGGACCCGCGCCTGTCGCCGCTTCTGGGCGCGGTTTCGGGCCTGCCGCCGATGATCGTGCAGGTTTGCGAGGGCGAGATGCTGCGCGACGATGGCGTGCGGCTGGCCGAGGCGGTCCGGGAGGCGGGCGGCATGGCGGACCTGCGCGTCTGGACGGATGTGCCGCATGTCTGGCACCTGATGCGCGGGCGCGTGCCCGAGGCCGATCAGGGGCTGGCGGAACTGGCGGAATTCGTCCGTGACAACATGGCGGGCGCGGGGCGGGATCTGCCAATTGCCCCGTTGCCTTCGCAACGAGATGTGCTATAGGCGGCGCAGATTTTGCCGGGGGACGCTCTTGCGTCAGTCGGTAGAGGGGCTTTTATAATAGTCCACGACCACCGCCGGCATCGGCACATTGAAAAACGAAGGCGACCTCGGGATCGGGGACTTTCGCAAAACTGGATGAGGATCGTAAAGATGAGCGATATCGCAGACCGCGTTAAGAAAATCGTTGTCGAGCACCTGAGTGTCGAAGAAGAGAAAGTGACCGAGAACGCCTCGTTCATCGACGATCTGGGCGCGGACAGCCTGGACACCGTCGAGCTGGTCATGGCCTTCGAGGAGGAGTTCGGCATCGAGATTCCCGATGACGCCGCCGAGACCATCCAGACCTTCGGCGATGCCGTGAAGTTCATCAAGGAAGCCTCCTGAGGCGTTCCACGATCTTTGACAGATCCATTGCGGCACCCCCCCGGCGGGTGCCGTTTTGCATTTGCACGCGCGCGGATACGGGCGAATTCCCGCGCGCAGGCCGAGCCCAAGGGATTGCCCCCAAGGGCCGCTTGGCGCTATCAGGGTGGGACGAAAAGCTGCGAAGCGAAGGGGCGGAATAGATGCGTCGAGTTGTTGTCACGGGCCTGGGGATGGTGTCCCCGTTGGCCTGCGGAGTTGATGAAACCTGGAGCCGCCTGCTGGAGGGCCAGTCCGGGGCCGGGCCGATCACCAAGTTTGATGCGTCGCATCTGGCCACGACCTATGCCTGCGAAGTGCCACTCGGCGATGGCTCGGGCGGCACGTTCAACCCCGACGACTGGATGGCCCCCAAGGACCGGCGCAAGGTCGACGATTTCATCCTTTACGGCATGGCGGCGGCGGAACAGGCCGTCACCGATGCCGGGTGGACACCCGAGGATGAGGCGGACCGGCTGCGCACGGGCGTGATGATCGGCTCAGGCATCGGCGGGTTGTCCTCGATTGCAGACACGGCCGTGCTGCTGAAGGAAAAGGGACCGCGGCGGGTGTCGCCCTTCTTTATCCCCGGGTCGCTGATCAACCTCATCTCGGGGCAGGTCTCGATCCGATACGGCTTCAAGGGGCCGAACCATGCGGTTGTGACGGCCTGCTCGACCGGCGCGCATGCCATCGGCGATGCGGCGCGGCTGATCCAGTGGGGCGATGCCGAGGTGATGATCGCGGGCGGGGCCGAGGCCGCGATCTGCGAGATCGGGATTGCCGGGTTCAACGCCTGCAAGGCCCTGTCGACCAAGCGGCCCGACGATCCGCAGAAGGCCAGCCGGCCCTATGACGCGGATCGCGACGGCTTCGTCATGGGCGAGGGCGCGGGCGTCGTTGTGCTGGAGGAATACGAGCACGCCAAGGCGCGCGGCGCGAAGATCTACGCCGAGGTTCTGGGCTACGGCCTGTCGGGCGATGCCTATCACATCACCGCGCCGTCGGAGGATGGCGATGGCGGGTTCCGGTCGATGCAGGCCGCGCTGGAGCGGGCGGGCGTGGACCCCAAGGATATCGACTATATCAACGCGCATGGCACCTCGACCATGGCCGACACGATCGAGTTGGGCGCGGTGGAGCGGCTGATGGGCGACGCGGCCTCGGGCGCGACCATGTCCTCGACCAAATCCTCGATCGGGCACCTTCTGGGGGCCGCGGGCGCGGTGGAGGCGATCTTCTGCATCCTGGCCATCCGGGACCAGGTCGCGCCGCCGACGATCAACCTGGACAACCCGGCGGTCGAGCCGGTTCTGGACCTGGCCCCGAACGCCAAGCGCGCGCGCAAGATCGACGTGGCGCTGTCGAACAGTTTCGGCTTTGGCGGCACCAATGCCAGCCTGGTCCTGGGCAAGGTAAGCGACTGATGTGGAAGCACATTGCGGCCAATGCGTTCAGCCTGCTGATCGTGGCGCTGATCGCCTTTGCGGGGGCCATCGCCTGGGGGCAGCGGCAATTCGTTGAACCCGGACCGGCGGCGGAAGCCGCCTATTTCGAGGTCGCGCGCGGCGCGTCCCTGGCCGAGGTCGGCGACAACCTGGCGGCGGCGGGCATCATTTCCAGCCCCGTCATCTTCCGGCTCGGTGCGCGCTACACAGAGCGCGCGGATGAGCTGCGTTTCGGCAATTACGAGATCCCCGCCGGGGCCTCGATGCGGGAGGTGCTGGAGATTATCACCTCGGGCGGGCAATCGACCTTCCGCTATACCGCGACCTATGTGATCCGTGGCCAGGGCAATGGCGAGATGCGGCTGCGCGAGCGGCTGCCGGGAGGGGGCGAGCAGATCGACCTGGCGGTGTTCGGCTCGGATGAGCCGGTGCCCGAGAATTACACGGCGCTGGTCGAGGGCGGCACACCCATCGTCTATCGCGTCGTCGTGCCCGAGGGGATGACGGTCTGGCAGATCGTGAACGGGATGCGCGGCGCGGAGTTCCTGGTCGATGACGTCGAAGACCTGCCGCAGGAGGGCACGCTGGCCCCGGACACCTATGAGGTGGCGCGCGGCACCGCGATTTCGGAGATCCTGGCCGACATGATCGAGGCGCAGACCGATATCCTGGTCGCGGCCTGGGCCGGACGCGACGAGGACCTGCCCTTGGAAAACGCGCGGGAGGCGCTGATCCTGGCCTCGATCATCGAGAAGGAGACGGGCGTGAGCTCGGAGCGCGATCAGGTCGCGGGCGTCTTCGTGAACCGGCTGGAGCAGGGAATCCGGCTGCAGACCGACCCCACGATCATCTATGGCGAGAGCGAGGGGCAGGGGTTCCTTGGGCGTGGCATCCGGGCCAGTGAACTGGCCAATGCCGACAACCCGTGGAACACCTACCTGATCGACGGGCTGCCGCCGACGCCGATTGCCAATCCGGGCCGCGCGGCGATCGAGGCGGCGGTCAATCCAGCCGAGACGGAATATATCTATTTCGTCGCCGACGGCACGGGCGGGCATGCCTTTGCCGTGACGCTGGAGGAGCATAACCGCAACGTGGCTGCCTGGCGGGTGATCGAGGCGGAGCGGGCGGCGCAGGAAAACTAGGGGTTTCGGTGCCGTTGGCACCGACCCTGGTGGGGGGCCAGCCCCCCACACCCCCCGGGATATTTGCGGAACAAAGAAGCCGGGGTTAATTTTGTGTAAGCGTGCGGGAGAGTCGTTAACAGTTTGAAAGTAATAAACTTATTGACTTGGCGAACGGTCTCTGGCATAGATTGTGACATGCTGGAAGAAATGGGCAAGCGGCCTCGGGGGTGACCCTGACGGTCGCTTTTTCGTTTCTGCTCGTGCGGGATTTTGCACGGGGAAAACAATTATGACGATTTTGACCGATGGGGAAGAAGCGTGGGCCCGCAAGATGCTGGGCCGCGCGGAGACGGCGTTTTCGACGGCACAATTGGTGCTGCAGAGTGCGATCGAGAAGCTGAAGGCGGAGCAAGAGGTCTCGGGGACGGATCTCTCCAAGGACCTTCGGGCGATGAACCATGCTCTGATGATGGCGATGGGTTTCGAGGGGAAGACACGTGACGCAGCAGCAGAACAAGCAAGGGGTGGGGCCGGTGCCCTCGACCTCGACGCGGCGCGCGCTGAAATCGGGTGCCGCCTGGATTGCCTCAGAGCCGCCCGAGGTGGCGGAGGCGTTTCTGGCGAGCCTGCCGGATGAGGCGCTGGCGGCGTTACCCTGGATCTTCGAGTTCTGGGCCTTGCCGCATCAACTGGCCCCGGAGGGCGACTGGAAGACCTGGGTGATCCTGGGCGGGCGCGGCGCGGGCAAGACCCGCGCCGGGGCCGAATGGGTGCGGTCCATGGTGGAAGGCGCGACGCCGGAGGCGCCGGGACGGGCGCGACGGGTGGCGCTGTTGGGTGAGACCTATGACCAGGCGCTGGCGGTGATGGTGAAGGGGGAGAGCGGGATACTGGCCTGCTCTCCGCCCGACCGCTGCCCGCGCTGGGTGGCGGGGGAACGAATGTTGGTCTGGCCCAACGGGGCCGAGGCGCGGCTTTATTCGGCGCATGACCCGGAGGCTTTGCGCGGCCCGCAATTCGACGCGGCCTGGGTCGATGAGCTGGCCAAGTGGAAGCGGGCAGAGGACACCTGGGACATGCTGCAATTCGGGCTGCGTCTGGGCGACGATCCACGGCAGGTGGTGACGACGACGCCGCGCAATGTGGAGGTGTTGAAGGAGCTTCTGGCGCGCAACAACACGGTCGTGACGAGCGCGCCGACCGAGGCCAACCGGGCCTATCTGGCGGATTCGTTCCTGGCCGATGTGCGGGCGCGCTATGGCGATACGAAACTGGGTCGGCAGGAGCTGGATGGCGAGTTGGTCGAGGATATGGAAGGGGCGCTTTGGGATCGGGCCGCCCTGGAGGCGGGACGGGTCACGGAGCTGCCCGAGGGCGCGCGTATCACGGTGGCGGTGGATCCGCCGGTGACGGGGCATTCGGGCTCGGACGCCTGCGGGATCGTCGTCGTTGGCGTGGTGCAGCACGGCGCGCCGCAGGGCTGGCACGCGGTGGTGATCGAGGATTGCTCGGTTCAGGGCGTCTCGGCGCATCAATGGGCGGAGCGGGCGGTGGCGGCCTATGAGAAACACGGGGGCGCGCGGATGGTGGCGGAGGTCAACCAGGGCGGCGACCTCGTGCTGGACGCGGTGCGGGCGATCGACCCGCTGGTCAATGTGCAATCGGTGCGGGCGTCTCGCGGGAAAGTGGCGCGGGCCGAGCCGGTGGCAGCGCTCTACGAGCAAGGCCGCGTGGCGCATATGCCGGGGCTGAACGCGCTGGAAGACGAGATGTGCCGGATGACGATGACCGGCTACCAGGGGCGCGGCAGCCCTGACCGGGTCGATGCGCTGGTCTGGGCGCTGACCGACGGGATGATCGTGCCCGCGCGGAATATCGCGCGGCCGGGGATGCGGCGGATCTGAAATTATTGCAGTGAAGGGCGCGCTATCCGCGCTTTTCGAGGCGTTTCGCTGAACCGGCGGGACGCCTTTTTTGATGGATCAAGGAGACAAGCGGATGGTGTTGGATTTCTTGCGGAAACCGGAGCCGGTGGAGGCGAAGGCCTCGGCGACGGGGCGGGTGGTGACCTGGGCGGGCGCGGGGCGCGTGGCCTGGAGCCCGCGCGATACGGTGTCGCTGATGAAGACGGGGTTTTCCGGCAACCCGGTGGGCTTCCGGTCGGTCAAGCTGATCGCGGAGGCGGCAGCAGCGCTGCCCCTGATCTGCCAGGATGCCGAGCGGCGCTATGAGGCGCATCCGGTCTTGCGGCTGCTGTCGCGGCCCAATGCAGCGCAGGGGCGGGCGGAGCTGCTTGAGGCGCTCTACGCGCAGTTGCTGCTGTCGGGTAACGCTTACGTCGAGGCGGTGAGCCCCGAGGGCGATACGCCGGAGGAATTGCATGTGCTGCGCTCGGACAGGATGGGGCTGGTGCCGGGGCCGGATGGCTGGCCGATTGCCTATGATTACACGGTCGGGGCAAAGAAGCATCGGTTCGACGCGCGGGGGCTGTCGCCGATCTGCCATATCAAGCTGTTCCATCCGCAGGACGATCATTACGGGTTGAGCCCGATGCAGGCGGCGGCGACGGCGCTGGACGTGCATAACAGCGCCTCGCGTTGGTCGAAGGCGTTGCTGGATAACGCGGCGCGGCCTTCTGGCGCGATTGTCTATCGGGGCGCGGATGGCGCGGGCACGATGACCGGCGACCAGTTCGAGCGGTTGCAGGCGGAGATGGAGAGCCATCACCAGGGCGCGCGCAATGCGGGGCGGCCGATGCTGCTGGAAGGCGGGCTGGACTGGAAGCCGATGGGGTTCAGCCCCTCGGATATGGAGTTCCAGAAGACCAAGGATGCCGCCGCGCGCGAGATCGCCTTGGCCTTCGGGGTGCCGCCGATGATCATGGGGATACCGGGTGACGCGACCTATGCCAATTACGCCGAGGCGAACCGGGCCTTCTATCGCCTGACCGTGCTGCCGCTGGCGGGCAAGGTTCTGTCGTCGCTGTCGCATTGGCTGGCGGGGTATTCCGGCGAAGTCGTGGAGCTCAGGCCCGACCTTGACCAGGTTCCGGCGCTGTCGGCCGAGCGGGACGCGAAGTGGCGGCGGGTGGCGGAGGCCGAGTTCCTGACGCCTGCCGAAAAGCGCGCGATGCTGGGTCTGCCGCGGCTGTCGGAGGATCAATGAGTGCGCGGGGCACGTCCGGCGGATCGCGGTTCCTCTACGACCCGTTCAATGCCGCCACGGCCCGGATCGACGCCAATGAACGGGTGGCGGAGGAGCGTTGGCAGGCGCTGGCGTTTCGGCTGAAGGGGATCGAAGGGGCATTGGACCGGTTGGAACGGCGGCTGTGGCTGGCCGTCTTCGGCGCGGTCAGCGTCATCCTGGCACAAGGTGTGAACGAGCTGATTCAGATGAGCTCTGGCGGATAGGAGATTGAGAATGAACATGATTTCAGAGGCGGGGCTTGAGATGAAGTTCTGCCGCTTCGACGAGGCGCTGACCGTGCGGGAAGGCCACAGGATCGAAGGATACGCGAGCCTGTTCGGCGCCTGCGACCAGGGCGGCGACGTGGTGCAGAAGGGGGCCTATGCGCGCAGCCTGAAGGGGCTGGCGGGGGCCGGGCGCAACGTCAAGATGCTGTGGCAGCACGATCCGGCGCAGCCCATCGGGATCTGGGATGAGGTGCGGGAGGATGGCCGCGGGTTGATGGTCAAGGGGCGGTTGCTGGAAAGCGTCGCCAAGGGGCGCGAAGCGGCGGCCCTGCTGGAGGCGGGCGCGATTGATGGGCTGTCGATCGGCTATCGCACTGTGCGGGCCACGAAGGATGACCAGGGGCGCAGGCTTCTGAACGAGGTGGAGCTTTGGGAGGTGTCGCTTGTCACCTTCCCGATGCTGCCGCAGGCGCGGGTGGACGCCCATAAGGCCGAGGAGGCCAAGGGCGATTTCCTGCATGAACTGGCGACGGTGTTCCAGGACGCCCGCCGCAAACTGGCGGCGCGGTAAGGCAGGTCCCGGAAATTCCTGAAAACCAAGCATCGCATGGCGCGTTGGAATCTCTGATTTCAGGCAGCGTCGGGTGATTCAGGTTTTTCCGAACGTGCCACTGACCCCGCGACGACTTCTAATTGGGATGATCGGATGACCGAGACTGTATCGAAGTCCTCGGGTCGCAGCCCTGTGCCTCAGGCCCAGGATGCGACCACCGAGGTGAAAACGGCCCTGGCAGGGTTTTTGAGTGAATTCAGCCAGTTCCAGGACGACATGACCACCAAACTTGCAAAACAGGAAGAGCGTATTTCCATGCTGAAAACCAAATCCATGACCCATTCGCGCCCTGCGCTTTCGTCTTCTGTCGAGGCGGGTGCGCCGCACAAGAAGGCCATCGGCACCTACTTGCGCACCGGCGACGACGACGGGCTGCGCGGCCTGGAGCTTGAGGGCAAGGCGCTTAACACTGCCGTCAACGCGGAAGGTGGCTACCTGGTCGATCCGCAGACGGCGGAGGTAATCCAGGGCGTCTTGCGTGGCTCCTCCTCGCTGCGGTCAGTGGCCAATGTGGTCAATGTCGAGGCGACCTCGTTCGACGTGCTGGTCGATCACACCGATGTCGGCGCGGGCTGGGCCACCGAGACGGCGGCGAGCACCGAGACCGACACGCCGCAGATCGAGCGCATCTCGATCCCGCTGCATGAGCTGTCGGCCCTGCCCAAGGCATCGCAGCGCCTGCTGGACGACACCGCCTTTGACATCGAGGGCTGGCTGGCCGAGCGGATTGCGGACAAGTTCAGCCGTGCGGAAGCCATGGCCTTCATCTCGGGCGACGGAATCGACAAGCCGACCGGCTTCCTGACCCACCCCACCGTGGACGATGCGAGCTGGTCCTGGGGCAACCTGGGCTATGTCGTGACCGGCGCGGATGGCGATTTCGATGCCACCAACCCCGCAGATGCGATTGTCGATCTGGTCTATGCCCTGGGCGCGCGCTACCGGGCCAATGCGAATTTCGTGATGAATTCCAAGACCGCCGGGGCCGTGCGCAAGATGAAGGATGCCGATGGCCGCTTCCTGTGGTCCGATGGTCTGGCTGCCGGGGAGCCCGCGCGCCTGATGGGCTATCCGGTCCTGATCGCCGAGGACATGCCCGATATCGCGTCGGGTGCCATGGCGATTGCCTTCGGCAATTTCGATGCCGGCTACACCATTGCCGAGCGTCCCGACCTGCGCGTGCTGCGTGACCCGTTCAGCGCCAAGCCGCATGTCCTGTTCTATGCCACCAAGCGCGTCGGTGGCGATGTCAGCGATTTCTCGGCCATCAAGCTGCTGAAATTCGGCACCTCCTGACGATCTGAGGCGAGGCGAGATCCCGTTCCGGCCCTCTTTTTTCGGGTCGGGGCGGGCGGCATGGCGGGGCTTGGCGGCCTCCAGCCTATTTTTGTCCTCCGCATGAGCGGTGCAAAGCCCTGTCATGCCAGTTTCCGAGGCAGTCTTTCGTGGAGAATAAAGAACATGATGATGGTCGAAATGACCTCGGTCCCGAGCGCTTCGCTGCCGGTGACCGAATTGACCGATCACCTGCGCCTGTCATCCGGGTTTGCCGATGATGGCAGCCAGGATGCGCAGTTGGAAAGCTGCCTGCGGGCAGCCCTTGCGGCGGTCGAGGCGCGGATCGGAAAGGCGCTGTTTCAGCGCGGCTTTACCTGGCACCTGAACGGCTGGAGCTCGACCGAGTGCCAGGCGCTGCCGGTGGCCCCGGTGCAGAGCATCACATCAATCAAGGTGATCACGCGGGGGGGCGTCGAGACGGTGCTGAACCCCGATGCCTATGTGTTGCGCAAGGACACGCATCGCCCTGCGGTGGAGGCGGTGAGCAGCCTGCCGAACCCGTCGCGCGGCGGCTCGATCGAGATCGAGATGATCGCGGGCTATGGCTCGGACTGGAACGGTATCCCCGCCGACCTGCGGCAGGCGGTTCTGATCCAGGCCGGTGAACTCTACGAGTCGCGCGGCACCAGCGACGCCACGATTGCCGTGGGCGTGGCGGTGCTGATCGAGCCCTACCGCGCGGTGCGGATGCGGGGGGTGGGCGGATGACCCGGCCCGATCTTTCGCGCCGCCTGCTGCTGGAGGGGCCGGTGCGGGTGCCCGACGGCGCGGGCGGGTTTGCGGAGACCTGGCAGCCGCTTGGCCAGGTCTGGGGCGAGGTGCGTCCGCGCACGGGCCGCGACAGCGGTGACCTGGCGCGCATGGGGTTCAGGATCACGGTGCGGGCCGCGCCGCAGGGAGCGCCGTCACGGCCGACACCCTTGCAGCGGTTCCGCGACGGCGCGCGGCTGTTTGCCATCGAAGCGGTGACGGAGGCCGATCCCGAAGGGCGGTTCCTGGTCTGTTTCGCACGTGAGGAGGAAGGCGCATGAGCTATGGCATGACTGCCGCGCTGCAAAGCGCGGTCTACGGGCGGCTGAGCACGGATGCGGGGCTGGCCGCGATTGTCGGAACGGATGTGTTCGACGCGATGCCGCCGGGACCGGAGCCCGAGATCTACGTGACGCTCGGCCCCGAAAAGGTGCGCGACCGCAGCGACGGGTCGGCGGGCGGCGCGCTGCATGAGTTCAGCGTCTCGGTCGTGACGACGGGGGCGGGGTTTCACCTGGCGAAAGAGGCCGCGGCAGCGGTCTCGGATGCGGTTCTGGCGGCGCCATTGACCCTGAGCCGGGGCCGGGCCAGCCGGGTTCACTTTACCCGCGCCAAGGCGGTGCGGACCAGCGCCAACCGGCGCATCGATATCTGGTTCCGCGCCCGCCTGGACGAGGCTATCGCGTGAGCTTTGACTTGCAAATACATGATATAACTGGAGATTGAGATGCCTGCACAAAACGGCAAGGACCTGCTGATCAAGGTCGACCTGGATGGGACAAGCACGTTCCAGACCATGGCGGGGCTGCGCGCCTCGCGGCTGAGCTTCAACGCGGAAACGGTGGATGTGACCAGCCTGGAAAGCGCCGGGGGCTGGCGCGAATTGCTGGCCGGGGGCGGCGTGAAATCGGCCGCCATCTCGGGCTCGGGCGTGTTCCGCGACGAGGCGACGGATGAACGCGCGCGCCAGATCTTCTTTGACGGCGAGGTGCCCGAGTTTCAGGTCATCATCCCCGATTTCGGCACCGTGGAGGGCGCGTTCCAGATCACCTCGATCGAATATGCGGGCAGCCATGACGGCGAGGCGAGCTATGAGCTGTCGCTGGCCTCGGCGGGCGTGCTCTCGTTCACGGCGCTGTAAGCGATGGCGAACCCCTGGGCAGGCGAAGTGGCGCTGGAACTCGATGGCGAGACACGGGTGCTCAAACTGACGCTCGGCGCGCTGGCCGAACTGGAGACCTGGTTGCGGGCCGAGAGCCTGGCCGACCTGGTCGAACGGTTCGAGGCGGGTGCGTTCAAGAGCCGCGATGTGCTGGCGCTGGTCTGTGCGGGGCTGCGGGGGGGCGGTTGGAACGGCGATCTGGGCGATCTGGCGAAGGCCGAGATCGCGGGAGGTCCGCTGGAGGCCGCGCGCGTGGCGGCGCGGCTTCTGGCGCTTGCGTTCCGGCCGCCCCAATGAGCGGCGCGAGGCCGTTCGACTGGCCCGGCCTGATGCGGGCCGGGATGCAGGGACTTGGCTTGAAGCCGCATGAATTCTGGGCGCTGACGCCCGCGGAATTGCTGATCTTGATGGGGGACGAGCCGGGCGTGGCCCCGATGGGACGGGCGGGGCTAGAGGCCCTGGCCGCCCGCTTTCCCGATGTGAAGGACGATCACGATGGATGAAGAAATTGACGGCTTCGACGCCGAATTGGGAGAGCTGGAGGCCTCGCTTGGATCGGCCACCGCGATGGTGGCGGCGTTCCAGGGCGAGCTGCGCACGATGCAGGAGACGATGCTTTATACAGGCCGCGAAGTGCAGGGGTTGAGCCGGTCTTTCGGCACCGGCCTGCGGCGGGCCTTTGACGGGGTTGTGTTCGACGGGATGCGCCTGTCGGATGCGTTGCGCAGCGTGGCGCAGAGCATGGTGGACGCGGCCTATAATACCGCGATCCGGCCCGTGCAGAACGCGGTCGGCGGGCTGTTGGCCAATGGGGTCAACGGCCTGGTCTCGGGCCTCTTGCCGTTTGAGAAGGGCGGCGCGTTTTCGGGCGGGCGGGTGACGCCCTTTGCCCGCGGCGGCATCGTCAGCGGCCCGACCAGTTTCGCCATGCGGGGCGGCATGGGCCTGATGGGCGAGGCGGGGCCGGAGGCGATCATGCCGCTGAGCCGGGGGCCCGATGGCAGCCTGGGCGTGCGCACGCAGGGCGGCGGGGCCCCGATCAACATCACGATGAATATCCAGACCCCCGATGTGCAGGGGTTCCAGAAATCGAAGAGCCAGATCGCCGCGCAGATGAGCCGGGCGCTGGCGCGCGGGCAACGCAACCGCTGAGGGAGGCTGACGATGGCATTTCACGAAATACGCTTTCCCGCCAATCTGAGCTTCGGCTCGGTCGGGGGGCCGGAGCGGCGCACCGATGTGGTGACGCTGGCCAACGGCCATGAGGAGCGCAACACCCCCTGGGCGCATTCGCGCCGCCGCTATGATGCGGGCGTGGGGATGCGCAGCCTGGACGATATCGAGACGCTGATCGCGTTTTTCGAGGCAAGGCGCGGGCAGCTGCATGGCTTCCGCTGGAAGGACTGGTCGGATTACAAGGGCTGCGCGCCCTCCAAGCCATTGCATTATCGCGACAATCTGATCGGGATCGGCGATGGCGAGACGCGGGTGTTTCAGCTGGTCAAGGTCTATCGGTCAGGCGAGCAGACCTATGCGCGCCCCATCCGCAAGCCGGTGTCAGGTAGCGTATTGGCCGGGTTCGACGCGGCGGAGCTGGTCTTTGGCACGCATTACGAGGTCGATGACACGACCGGGCTGATCACCTTCGCCGATGCGCCCGACGAGGGGGTCGAAGTCGCGGCGAGCTTTGAGTTCGACGTGCCGGTGCGGTTCGATATCGACCGGATCCAGACCTCGCTGGCGAGCTTCCAGGCGGGCGAGGCGCCCAATGTGCCGGTGGTGGAGATCCTGTCATGAGCGGGGGTGAGGGGCTGCTGGCGCATCTGGCGGGCGGGGCCAGCGAGGTCGCGCGCTGCTGGCGGGTGACGCGGGCCGATGGGGTGCAATACGGGTTCACCGATCACGACCGCGCGTTGGCGTTCGAGGGGACCGTGTTCAAGGCCGATAGCGGGTTGTCGGCGGCGGCGCTTAGCCAGACCACGGGGCTGTCGGTGGACAATACCGAGGCCGTCGGGGCGCTGAGCGATGCCTCGATCCGCGAGGCGGATATCCTGGCGGGCCGGTTCGACGGGGCCGTGGTCGAAGCCTGGCTGGTCAACTGGTCCGCGCCGGAAAACCGCGCCTTGCAGTTCAAGGGCACTTTCGGCGAGTTGGAGCGCCAGGGAGGCGCGTTCCAGGTGGAATTGCGCGGGTTGGCCGAGCCGATGAACCGGCCCGAGGGGCGGGTTTATCAGCGGCCCTGTTCGGCGGTTCTGGGCGATGCGGCGTGCCGGTTCGATCTGACCGTGTCGGGCTATGCGCATGAGGGTGCCGTTAGCGCGGTTGCGGATGGACGGGTGCTGATCTTCGAGGGTCTCGATGAATTCGCGCCGCGCTGGTTCGAGCGCGGGCGGATGGTGGTGCTGTCCGGGGCGGCCGAGGGGCTGGTCGGCGTGATCAAGAACGATCGGTTCTCGGATGGTGCGCGCCGGGTCGAACTGTGGGAGGAGTTGCGCGCGGAGATCGCGGCGGGCGACCTCGTGCGGCTTGAGGCGGGCTGCGACAAGCGGATGGAGACCTGCCGGTTGAAATTCGCCAATATCCTCAATTTCCAGGGCTTTCCGGATATTCCGGGCGAGGATTGGGTGATGGCCTATCCCGGTCGCGGATCGGCACCGTCG
This sequence comes from Alterinioella nitratireducens, assembly GCF_013155465.1. GTDB lineage: Bacteria > Pseudomonadota > Alphaproteobacteria > Rhodobacterales > Rhodobacteraceae > Alterinioella > Alterinioella nitratireducens. Next base: position 509,149 of record NZ_JABJVX010000001.1, read on the forward strand.
GATGGCGAGAGCCTGCGATGAGTGTGGTCGTGACCGTGGCGCGGGGCTGGATCGGCACGCCTTATGTGCACCAGGCCTCGACCCATGGGGCGGGCTGCGATTGCCTGGGGCTGGTGCGGGGCGTCTGGCGCGAGGTGTTCGGGCGGGAGCCTGAGCCCGTGCCCGCCTATACGCCCGACTGGTCGGAACCCGAGGGCGATGAGCGGCTTTGGCGTGCGGCCTTGCGGCATCTGACTGCAAAGCGGATCGCAGAGGAGGCCGAGGGCGATCTGCTGCTGTTCCGGATGCGGCGCGGCGCCGTGGCCAAGCATCTGGGGCTTCAGGCCGAAACCGGCCCCGCCCCCACTTTCATCCATGCCTATAGCGGGCATGGCGTTATCGAAAGCGCCCTGACGCCGCCATGGGAGCGGCGCATCGTGGCGCGTTTTGCGTTTCCCGAAAGGACCTGACACATGGCGACGATCCTTCTTTCCGCGGCGGGTGCCGCCATTGGCGGGCTATCCTCGGGCACGGTTCTGGGGCTGACCGGGGCCGTGGTGGGCCGGGCCGTGGGCGCGACCCTGGGCCGGGTCATTGACCAGCGGCTGATGGGCCAGGGCTCGGAGGTGATCGAGCAGGGCAAGATGGACCGGTTCCGCCTGACGGGCGCTGCCGAGGGGGCGCCGGTGGCGCGGCTCTTCGGGCAGATGCGCCTGGGCGGGCAGGTGATCTGGGCCACGCGCTTCAAGGAAAGCGTCGCGGTGACGGGGGGCGGCAAGGGCGCGCCGCCGCAGCCGAGGACGGCGAGCTACAGCTATTCGGTGAGCCTGGCGGTGGCGCTTTGCGAGGGTGAGATCGCCCGTGTGGGGCGGGTCTGGGCCGATGGGGCCGAGATTGCGCAGACCGATTTCACGATGCGTGTCTATCGCGGCACCGATGACCAGATGCCGGACCCCAAGATGGAAGCAGTGGAGGGGTTGGGCATGGTGCCCGCCTATCGCGGCATAGCCTATGTGGTGATCGAGGATCTGGACCTGACGCCATACGGCAACCGGGTGCCGCAATTCAGCTTCGAGGTGATCCGGCCTGCCAGTCCTGCGGGGCTGGACAGCGCGCCGCAGCCGTCAAAGGCCATCCGTGCCGTGGCGATGATGCCGGGGACGGGGGAGTATGCGCTGGCGACCACGGCCGTGAGTTACGCGCATGGCTTTGGCAAATCGGAAAGCGCCAATGTGAACACGGCCAGCGGCGAGGCGGATTTCCTGCGCGCGTTGGACAACCTTCAGGGAGAGTTGCCCAATTGCGGGGCCACCAGCCTGATCGTGAGCTGGTTCGGCGACGATCTGCGCGCGGGGCAGTGCAGCGTGAAGCCGAAGGTCGAGCAGAACGTGTCGGATGGCGCGGAAATGCCGTGGTCCGTGGCGGGTATTGCGCGGTCCAACGCCGAGCTTATCGCGCGGGTCGAGGATCGGGTGGTCTATGGCGGCACGCCCGCCGATGCCTCGGTGATCGAGGCGATCCAGGCGCTGAACGAGGCGGGGCAAGAGGTGATGTTCTACCCGTTCTTGCTGATGGAGATTCTTGAGGGCAACGGATTGCCCGATCCGTGGCGCGAGACGGGGGACCAGCCGGTGCTGCCCTGGCGGGGGCGGATCACCGGGGAAAAGGCGCCGGGGATCGCGGGCTCGCCCGATCGCACGGCGGCGGCGGATGCGGAAGTGGCGGCGTTTTTCGGCACCGCCTCGGCCTCGGATTTCACGGTGAGCGCGGGCAGCGTGACCTATTCCGGGCCGTCCGAATGGCGCTATCGCCGCTTCATCCTTCATTGTGCCGCGCTGGCGGCGGCGGCGGGCGGAGTCGAGAGCTTTTGCATTGGGTCCGAGATGCGCAGCCTGACGCAGTTGCGCGGCGCAATCGGGTTTCCGGCGGTGCAGGCGCTGATCGACCTGGCGGCAGAAGTGCGCCTGCTGCTGCCCGATGCGAAACTGTCCTATGCCGCCGACTGGTCGGAGTATTTCGGCTATCACCCGCAGGACGGCTCGGGCGACGTGTTCTTTCACCTCGATGCGCTTTGGGCGGATGCCAATATCGACTTTGTCGGGATCGACAATTACATGCCGCTTTCCGATTGGCGAGACGGCGAGGACCATGCCGATGCGGAATGGCGCTCCATTTACAATCTCGATTACCTCAAGGCCAATATCGAGGGTGGCGAGGGCTATGACTGGTATTATGGTTCGGTCGAAGGGCGCGCGGCGCAGAAGCGCCTGCCCATTACCGACGGGACGGAAAACAAACCCTGGATCTACCGATACAAGGATATTCGCAACTGGTGGGCGAACGCGCATCATAACCGGACCGACGGGGTCGAGAACGATCTGACCGATCTGGGGCAGGCGCCATCGACCTGGTATCCATTCCTGAATGGTGTAGTTGCCCCCGCAAATGCAACGCCAATCGCGGGATTTGACGCTCCGGCGGAAATCTCGACAATGGGCCACATTGCTGCTGCAGGGCGCATAAACACCAATCCGATTGATAACAGTGGTGGCAAAAGGTTCGTCTTTCGATCTTGGGTCGGGGAAGGCACGTCCGGCAAAGTGCGCATGAGTGTTGCCTACACCGGGAATGGACCTCTGCTTGAATACGACTTTGCGTCAAAAACGATCTCAGTCGGTGACAACGGTCATGCTGTGCACAGCAGCTCGGCAACAGATATCGGAAACGGCATTGTGCGCCTGGAACTGGACGCAACATTAGCAGCCGACGACAACACCATTTTTCTTCTTGTTGGGCCGAATTCGACCGTGTCAGGGGAATCCGTGATTGCCTACGGTGCAATTGCGATGGAGCACGGCGCGGAGGTATCCGCATGGATCCCGCAGAGCAAACCTCTCAGGTTTACCGAACTGGGCTGTGCGGCGATCGACAAGGGCACCAACCAGCCCAACAAGTTCCTCGATCCGAAATCCTCGGAATCCTCGATCCCCTATTACTCGACCGGGCGGCGCGATGACCTGATCCAGATGCAGTATCTGCGCGCGATGACGGATTATTGGCTGGACCCCGAGAAGAACCCGGTCTCGGATCTCTATGGCGGGCCGATGCTGGATATGGATCATGCCTATGTCTGGGCCTGGGACGCGCGGCCCTGGCCGGCCTTTCCGAACAATCAGGCGCTGTGGTCGGACGGGGAGAACCATGCGCGCGGGCACTGGATCTCGGGGCGGATGGGGGCGCAGCCTCTGGCCGATGTCGTGGCCGAGATCTGCGAAGATGCGGGGCTGCAGGATTACGATGTCAGCGAGCTTTATGGCTTTGTGCGCGGCACGGTGTCCTCGGATGTGGAAAGCGCGCGGGCACGGTTGCAGCCGCTGATGCTGGCCTATGGGTTCGAGGCGAGCGAGCGGGACGGCAAGATCGTGTTCCGCAGCCGTGTGGGCATGACCGAGACCAATGTCGATGCCGATCTGATGGCGGTGGATGAGGAGGGCAATTCCGCCCCCGTCAACACGCGTCAGCCGCGCGCCGACATGGTGGGCCGGGTGCGCCTGGCCCATACGGAAGCCGCAGGGGCTTATGAAACGCGGGTGGCCGAGGCCGTCTTTCCCGACGATGGCGAGGACGGGATCAGCCAGAGCGAATTGCCGCTTGTCATGACGGGGGCCGAGGGACGCGCGGTGGCCGAGCGCTGGCTGGCGGAATCGCGGATTGCACGTGACACGATCAGCTTCTCGCTGCCGCCGTCACGGCTGGATGTGGATGCGGGCACGATTTTCGAGCTGGTGGATGGCTCCTCGTGGCGGGTGGACCGGGTCGAGGATGCGGGGGCGCGGCGGATCGAGGCCGTGCGCTCGGAGATGGAGATATACGAGCCGTCCGATACCGTCGATGAAGCCGTGACATTGGAGGCCTTCGTGCCGCCGGTCCCTGTGAGCCCGGTCTTCATGGACCTGCCGCTGCTGACGGGCGGTGAGGTCGAGCACACGCCGCATCTGGCCGTGGCCGCCGTGCCCTGGCCGGGGGTCGTCGCGGCCTATAGCGCGCCGGGGGATAGCGGCTACACGCTGAACACGCTGATCGAGCGGCGCGCGACCGTGGGGGTGCTGGAAACAGCCCTTTTTGCGGCGGAGCCCGGTATCTGGGATCGGGGGCCTGCGCTCAGGGTGCGGTTGAGCAGCGGGGCGCTGTCCTCGGCCGAGATGGAGGATGTGCTGAACGGGGCCAATGCCGCCGCGATCGGCGATGGCGACGGGGCCAATTGGGAGGTGATCCAGTTTGCCCAGGCCACGCTGGTGGGCGAGGACCTGTGGGACATCTCGCTGCGATTGCGCGGGCAGGCGGGCAGTGACGGGATCATGCCTGCCGATTGGCCGGTGGGCTCCCTCTTCGTGTTGCTGGACGGCGCGCCGGAACAGATCGAGGTGCCGCTTTCGGCGCGCGGCCTGGCACGGCATTACCGGGTTGGGCAGGCCGCCAAGAGCTATGACCACCCAAGCTATGTGCATCGGCAACTGGCCTTTGACGGGGTCGGGCTCAGGCCCTACGCGCCCGCGCATCTGCGCGCGTCGGTCGCGGGCGCGGGGCGCGAGATCTCGTGGATCCGGCGCACCCGCATCGACGGCGACAGTTGGCAGGGGACAGAGGTGCCGCTGGGCGAAGAGGTCGAGCGCTATCTCCTGCGGGTGCGGGATGGCGGCGGCATCATGCGCCGGGAGGCCACGCTGAACGCGCCTGCCTTCACCTATAGCGATGCGATGCGGATCTCAGACGGGGTCAGCGCGCCATACAGTATTGAAGTTGCACAGGTTTCTGCGCGCTTCGGACCGGGACCATTTGCAAGGATCGAGATCAATGACTGACACGAGCAACCTGACCCTCCCGCTTCTGGCCGCCGCGCAGGCGCAGAAGCATGTGACCGTGAACGAGGCCCTGCAACGGCTGGATGGCGTTGTGCAACTGACCCTGCGCTCGCGCAGCGAGGCCACGCCGCCGGGGGCGGTGCTGGAGGGGGAATGCTTTGGTGTGCCGGGCGGGGCGGTCAATGCCTGGGCCGGACGTGACGGCGAGGTCGCGCAATACGTCAATGGCGGCTGGGTGTTCTTCACGCCGAAAGCCGGTTGGCGGGCGTTTGTCGCGGATCGTGGCACCACCGATCTGCATGACGGCAGTGGCTGGCGCGCGGGCGGTGTCTCGGCGGCACCGGGCGGGGCCGGGATGCAGGTGATGACGGTCGAGCAGGATGTGGCGATCACGGCGGGGGGCAGCGTCGCGGCGGCGCTGTCCTTTCCGGCGCGCTCCATCGTCTTTGGCGTGACGGGCCGGGTGACGGATGCGATCACCGGGACGCTGGCCGATTGGCGGCTTGGCGACACGTCCAGCGATGACCGTTTCGGCAGTGGCCTGGGTACGGCGCAGAATTCCTGGATCAGCGGGCCGGTGAACCCGTTCGTGGTCTGGGCACCGACGCCTTTGCTGCTGACGGCGAATGGCGGGGATTTCGCGGGCGGCACGGTGCGCCTGGCGCTGCATTACGCGGCGTTTACCATTCCGGACGCGGTATAAGCGATTGTGATCGGGGCGATCACGGGTTTCGGCTTGGTTCTTCGGGGGCACCTGATGTAGTCAGGAGGGGAGATGACCCGGAGGCGCCCCATGGCAAAGACCCGCACACATCTGGCCGAGCTTGACCCGGTCTGGAGCCGCATCACCCGCGAAGCCGAGGAGGCGGTGCGCGATGAACCGCTTCTGGGCGGGCTGGTGCATGGCTGTATCCTGCATCACGGCTCGCTGGAGGCGGCGCTGGCGTATCGGATGGCGCAGAAACTGGCCTCGGGCGACGTGTCCGAGCAGTTGATTCGCGAGGTGGCGGATGAGGCCTATCGCAGCGAATCCGGTCTGGGCACGGCGGCGCGGGCCGATATCGTGGCCGTCTATGACCGCGATCCGGCCTGCCATCGCTTCATGCAGCCCTTGCTCTATTTCAAGGGGTTCCAGGCGATCCAGGCCTATCGCGTCGGCCATCACCTGTGGCAGGCGGGGCGGCGCGACCTGGCCTATTTCGTGCAGATGCGGGTGAGCGAGACCTACGGGATCGACATTCACCCGGCGGCACGGATCGGGCAGGGGATCATGATCGACCACGCCCATTCCATTGTGATCGGGGAAACGGCCGTCGTCGGCGACAATGTCTCGATGCTGCATTCGGTGACGCTTGGCGGGACCGGCAAGGAAGACGATGACCGCCACCCCAAGATCGCCGATGGCGTGCTGATCGGGGCGGGGGCGAAGGTCCTGGGCAATATCACGGTGGGCAAATGCAGCCGGATCGCCGCCGGATCGGTGGTGTTGGAGCCGGTGCCGCCTTGCAAGACGGTGGCGGGCGTGCCCGCGAAGATCGTGGGCGAGGCGGGCTGCGACCAGCCGTCGCTGTCGATGGATCAAATCGTGCCGGGTGGGTCGAAAAGCTAAATCTTCTATCAGAAATGAAAAAGGGGCGGGCCGTAATGGGCCCGCCCTTTTTTCGTCTTGGTAAAGGGATTTAGACGCGGACCGGGACAGGGCGGGGGTGGGGATTGGGCCGCGCGCGCAGGAAAATCGCGCTGAGGGAGACAAGGACGTAAAAGATCTGGATCAGGGCGGAGGACAGGTTGAAATCGACGGTCAGGCTGAGCAGGACGCAGGTGGAGGCGACAAGCGTCATCGCGAAATAGCGGGTGCCGCGGCTGTCGAGGCGTCCGGTGCTGAGCAGCATGAAGCCTGTGACGTAAATGCCGAACCCGATCAGGCCGAGCGCCTTGAGGAAGGTCTCAAGATCCATGCTGAGTTCGGAATAAAACATCTGGCCCTCCTCGTGGTTAACTGTCTGTCGGTTTGGCATCTGGTCCGGTTCAATATCTATAAGTGTATATAAGACACTAATAGAATGCAAGCAGAAAAACGCCCCGTCCGATATGGCGGGGCGTTTTCCGTGTGTTTGGCCTCTGGCGATGCGGCGTCAGGCCAGCATGGTCATGGGATTTTCCAGGTTCTCGACAATGGCTTGCAGCAGCTTCGCCCCAAGCGCGCCGTCGATGACGCGGTGATCGACCGACATGCTGGCAGACATGATGGTGGCGACCGTCAGCTCTCCATCCTCGCCCACGACCGGCTTTTTCACGCCCGAGCCCACGGCCAGGATCCCGGCATGGGGCGGGTTCACGATGGCGTCGAAATTGTCGATGCCGAACATGCCCAGGTTGGAGATCGCGAAAGTGCCGCCCTGGTATTCATGCGGCGCGAGCTTGCGGTCGCGGGCGCGGGCGGCGAGGTCTTTCATCTCGGCGGAGAGGGCCGAGAGCGATTTCATCTCGGCATCCTTCAGCACCGGTGTGAAGAGACCGCCCTCGATGGCGACGGCGACGGCCACATCGGAAGGCTTCAATTGCAACACCCGGTCGCCCGCCCAGACCGAATTGCACTCGGGCACCTGTTGCAGCGCGTTGGCGACGGCCTTGATGATGAAGTCATTGACCGACAGCTTGACGCCGCGCGCCTCCAATTGCTTGTTCAGCTGGCTGCGGAATTTCAAGAGCGCGTCCAGCTTGATATCCCGGCGCAGGTAGAAATGCGGGATGGTCTGCTTGGCCTCGGTCAGGCGGGCGGCGATGGTCTTGCGCATCCCGTCCAGCTTGACCTCCTGGAACTCGCGCCCCTCGTAGGTCTTGAGCACCACATCGGCGGAAGGTCCGACGGGCGCGGGCGCCGCGACCGGGGCTGCGGCGGCGGGGGCGGCCTGTTTTGCCTCGGCGGGTTTGGCGGCGGTGGCGCCTTCCACATCGGATTTGACGATCCGCCCGCGCGGGCCGGAGCCCTTGATCTGCGTGAGGTCCAGCCCCTTCTGCGCGGCGATGCGACGGGCCAGCGGTGAGGCGAAGATGCGGCTGCCATCGGAGGCCTGCGGCGCGGCGGGGGCGGGTTTTGCCTCCGGTTTGGCGGGCTCCTTCGGGCTTTCGGGGGCTTCGGCGGCTTCTTTCTTTTCGGCGGGTGCGGCGTCGGATGTCCCCGCGCTTTCGCCGATATCGTCGGCGCTTTCACCCTCGGCCAGAAGCACCGCGATGGGGGTGTTGACCTTGACGCCCTCGCTGCCTTCCGTGACCAGGATCTTGCCGATCACGCCTTCATCGACGGCCTCAAACTCCATCGTGGCCTTGTCGGTCTCGATCTCGGCCAGGAGATCGCCCGAGTTGACCTCGTCGCCTTCCTTGACCAACCATTTCGCCAGCGTGCCTTCTTCCATCGTGGGGGAAAGGGCGGGCATGAGAATTTCTGTCGGCATCTCTTATCTCTCCTGTTCAAGCACCACGGCCCGATACGGCGCACGCGGTTGCTGGCCTGCCAAACGCGCCCTGATCGCATCGGTCAGGTCATGTCGGTTGGCGGCTATCCATTCATAAGCCTCCGTGTGGCTGACCCGCGCGCCTCTCCCGTATTCCGAGGTCAGGAACGCATCGGGGACCAGCCCGACCACCGCGCGCCCGTCGATCTCGACGGAAACGCGATAGGCCTCGGCAGTCTTATTTTTTCCAAGAACATCCATGGCTTAACGGTAGGTCACCTGCTTGACCGCCTCGATCACCTCATCGGTGGTGACCAGCGCGTGTTTCTCCAGGTTGGCCGCGTAGGGCATGGGCACGTCCTTGCCGGTGCAGTTGATCACGGGCGCGTCGAGGTAATCGAAGGCCTTTTCCATGATCGTGGCACTGAGGTGGTTGCCGATGGAGGCGACCGGGAAGCCTTCCTCGACCGTGACGCAGCGGTTGGTCTTCATGACCGAGGCCAGCAGCGTGTCGTAGTCGATGGGGCGCAGCGTGCGCAGATCGACCACTTCCGCCGAGATACCCTCCTCGGCCAGCTTGTCGGCAGCCTCCAGCGCGTATTGCATGCCGATGCCGAAGCTGACGATGGTGACGTCGTCGCCCTCGCGCCAGATGCGGGCCTTGCCGAAGGGGATGGTGAAATCCTCAAGGTCCGGCACATCGCCCGAGCGGCCATAGAGGATCTCGTTTTCCAGGAAGATCACCGGGTTGGGGTCGCGGATGGCGGTCTTCATCAGGCCCTTATAGTCGGCGGCCGAATAGGGCATCACGACTTTCAGGCCCGGCACCTGGGCATACCAGGCGGCGTAATCGTGGCTGTGCTGCGCGCCGACGCGGGCGGCGGCACCGTTGGGGCCACGGAACACCATCGGCGCGCCCATCTGGCCGCCCGACATGTAGAGCGTCTTGGCCGCCGAGTTGATGATCTGGTCAATCGCCTGCATGGCGAAGTTGAAGGTCATGAACTCGACGATGGGGCGCAGGCCGCCGAAAGACGCGCCGACCGCGACACCGGCGAAACCGTGTTCGGTGATCGGCGTGTCGATGACGCGCTTGCCCCCGAATTCATCCAGCATCCCCTGGCTGATCTTGTAGGCGCCCTGGTATTCGGCGACCTCCTCGCCCATCAGGAACACAGAATCGTCGCGGCGCATTTCCTCGGCCATGGCGTCGCGCAGGGCCTCGCGCACGGTCTGGGTCTTCATCTCGGTGCCTTCGGGGTAGTCCGGCTCGACATTGGCGGAGGGGACGGGGTCGGCGGCACGCGCCGGGGCCTTGTCCTCCTCCTTCGGGGTCTCCTCCTCGGCCGCGGGTGCGGCCTCCTCGGATTTGCTCTCGGGCACCGCGTCGGCATCCTCGCCTTCTTCCAGAAGAACCGCGATGGGGGTGTTGACCTTGACCCCTTCGGTGCCTTCCTCGATCAGGATCTTGCCGATCACGCCTTCATCGACGGCTTCAAATTCCATCGTGGCCTTGTCGGTCTCGATCTCGGCCATGATGTCGCCGGATGCGACGGTGTCGCCTTCTTTCACCAGCCATTTCGCCAGTGTGCCTTCCTCCATCGTGGGAGAGAGGGCGGGCATGAGAATTTCAGTTGCCATGGCTTAGCGCTCCATATTCACAGGTTTGATGAGGCCGACGACATTTCCCTGTCCGTCCTCTACATAGGCACAGCGACCGATGCCGGGGTAATCTTCGGGCGGCAGCGCCTCGGCACCGCCATTGTCCAGCGCCCAGGCGTAACGTGCGTCGCAATCGTCCACTTCAAAGGTCATGGTGCCGCCGCGGATGGGCGCGCCCGGTTGGGGCGCGTCGCCCATGCGGCTCATCAGCCCGCCGGTGACGCCCTTGTCCATCCCGATCTGGTCGCCCTCGATCAGGTGATAGGCCATCTCCTCGCCGCCCTCCATGGGCGAGAAGCCCCATCCGAAAAGGCCGCCGTAGAAGGCTTTCGCGGCCTCGACGTCGCTTGCGTGTATCTCGAAATGCGGCATCAGGCGTCTTCCTCCTGCGGGGCGTCGCCTTTCGCATAGATGTCGGTCCAGAGCTCTTCCAATGCGGGTTCCGGGCTTTCCTTGGAGAACTCGGCGGCGTCGTTGACGATGCCCTTGATCTCCTTGTCGATCGCTTTGAGATCGTCCTCGGAGGCGTGCTTGCCAGTCAGGAGCAGCGAGCGGACGGCCTCGATCGGGTCGCGTTCCTCGCGCATCTTCTGCACCTCCTCGCGGGTCCGGTATTTCGCCGGGTCCGACATCGAGTGGCCGCGATAGCGGTAGGTCTTGATTTCCAGGATATACGGCCCCTTGCCGGCGCGGCAATGCGCGACCGCCTTTTCGGAGGCTTCCTTGACCTTCAGCACATCCATGCCATCGACGATCTCGCCGGGGATGCCGAAAGCCTCGCCGCGCACGTAGATATCGGCGCTGGAGGTCGAGCGCGCCTGCGCCGTGCCCATGGCATACTGGTTGTTCTCGATCACGAAGATCACCGGCAGATCCCAGAGTGCCGCCATGTTGAAGGTCTCGTAGACCTGGCCCTGGTTGGCCGCGCCGTCGCCGAAATAGGTGAAGGTGACGTTGTCATTGCCCTTGTACTTGTCGGAAAAGGCCAGGCCCGCGCCAAGCGGCACCTGCGCGCCGACGATGCCGTGACCGCCGTAGAAATGCTTCTCCTTCGAGAACATGTGCATCGAGCCGCCCTTGCCCTTGGAATAGCCGCCCTCGCGGCCCGTCAGCTCGGCCATGACGCCCTTGGGGTCCATGCCGCAGGCCAGCATGTGACCGTGATCGCGGTAGGAGGTGATGCGCTTGTCACCTTCTTTCGCGGCGGCCTCCAGCCCCACGACGACGGCCTCCTGGCCGATATAGAGGTGGCAGAACCCGCCGATCAGACCCATGCCATAGAGCTGGCCGGCCTTTTCCTCGAATCTGCGGATCAGCAGCATATCGCGGTAATAGGCCATCAGCTCTTCGGCGGAAACGTTTGGTTTTGCGGCGCTTTTCGCAGATGCCTTGCGTGCGGCCATGGGGTCCCCTCCTGCGGATTTGGACAATAGTTTAGTATTGAACTATCTTCTAAACCATCACAGGAGGAAAATCACCCCCGGAATTGACCTTGCGTCAGAATGCGCGAATCAGGGCCGGTGCGATCAAGGCAGGATTACTTCGTCGGCGCGCATGTAGCCAAGCCGGTCGCGCGCCTGCTGGTCCAGCAGATCGAGGTCAAGGTAATCATCCGAGAGGCGCCGGGTCAACAGGGTCATCTGCGCCGTTTCCGCGACCAGCGCATCCAGTTCGGCCTGGTAGGTATCGCGTTCGGCCTCGATCTGGATGCGGCGGAACAGCCCGTAATCGCCCTGCACGGCGGCAAAGGTGAAATAGGCCCCCACGAAGAGCAACCCCATGGGCACAAGAAGCCCGGCCAATGAACGTTTTTTCTGCATCGCCTCTGCCCGCCGCCTCTTTTTGTGGGCGCCTGCGGGCAGATTCGCACATCCCGCGCGAAAAGGGAATCCCTTGCGTAGCGATTGTTACCCGGAAGTTGATGCCTTGGCGATCGAGGCGATGGAGGCCTCCAGCGTGGCGTTGAACTCGGCCTCGCTCTGCTGTGCCGACAGACCTTCGGTCAACGCGCGGCTGAAGCTGGCGATCATGCCGGTCTGGCGCGCGAGCCGCGCATTGGCCTCCTCGCGCGAATAGCCGCCCGACAGCGCCACGACCTTCAGCACGCGGGGGTGATCGACCAGCGGTTTGTAGAGGTTGTCCACCTCCGGCAGGGTCAGTTTCAGCATCACCATCCGATCCTCGGGCAGCGGGTCGAGATGTAACAGAAGCTCACGCAGCAGCATCTCCTCGGCCTCGGCCTTGTCGGCGATGGAGATCGTCACCTCGGGCTCGATGATCGGGATCAGCCCGTGGCCCAGGATCTGCTCGGCAACCTCGAATTGCTGGTCGGTGATGGCCTTGATGCCGTCCGGGTTGGCCGCGTCGATGACCGAGCGCATCTTGGTGCCGTAAACGCCAAGCTCGCGCGCCCGGATCAGCAGCGCATCCAGGTCGGGCATGGGGTTCATCAGCCTGACGCCGTCGGCCTCCGCCTCCAGCCCCTTGTCGACCTTGAGAAAGGGCACCACGCCGTGATCTTCCCACAGGGCGGCGGGGGCGGGTTTGCCGCCGATCTCGCGCTCCATCGTCATCTCGAACAGGATCGCGCCGACGACGCGGTCGCCGTTGAAGGCGGGGGCCTCGACAATGCGGGACCGCATGGCGTGGATCAGGTCGAACATCTCGGCCTCGGAGGCATACTGATCCTCGTCGATGCCGTAGAGTTTCAGCGCCTTGGGCGTGGAGCCGCCGGATTGGTCGAGCGCCGCGATGAAGCCCTGGCCCCTGGCGATGCGGTCGGTCTGGTCCTGGTTCGGCATGATCTGGCAATCCCTCGCTGATGGCATGGTGTCGGGCGCTGTATCGCAGCCCGGAGACCGGGCTGCAATTCTGGTTACGCTAACAGGGGCAGGGTGCCGCGCCCGTTACTGGTCGGTCTCGGTCTCCGGTTCGGCGGTCTCATCGGCGGCCAGGCCGAAGAAATGCGCCGTGACCCGCGCCTGCACCGCGTCGGCCATGCCCTGCCATTCGGCGGTCTCCTCCTCAGGCGCGCGGGCGATCATGGCCTCGATCTCGTCGACCAGGCTGGCGGCGGCACGGTCGCCCTCGGCCAGCGCCAGCAGCCCGTAGAAATAGGCATGGGCATAGTTGCGCGGGGTGCCGAGGCCGATCAGCGCGTCATAGCCCCGGCGGCGCAGGTCGGCGGGGCTTTCCTCGCCCGACAGCTCGGGGGCCTCGCCCGTTTGCACCGCGCGGATATCGGCCACCGGCAGCGCGCGTTCCAGGGCATCCAGCCGGGCAAAGGCGGCGCGGTTGCCCTCGGCGGCGGCGCGATGGGCCAGTTGATAGGCCAGGCCGGGATCGAGGTCATCCAATGCCTCCAGCGCCATGGCGACGGCGACGGGGTGGTTGTCCTCCAGAAGCGGGCGCAGGATCTGCAACGCGGTGTCGGTGTTGCGCGGCGCGCCGATGCCGGTGAGGAAGGCGCGTGCGATGCGCAACCGGTCGGCAGGCTCCAGCGCGATCTCGCCGCTTTCGGCCTCGCCGGTCAGCGTCTCGATCTCGGCCCCGGTGACACGGGTGATCTCGGGCGCGTCGCTGGTCGAGACCGAGGGGTGCAGGGCCGAGACGAAGAGGCCGAAATCCTCGAACATCTCCTCGGTCAGCAGCACCGGTTCGGGCGGCGAGAGGGTCAGGGCAAAGCGCCCCGGTTCGGCGGCGAACCCTGCCAGCGCGGTGGCCAGCTCGCCGATGAATTGCTCGGTCGGTCCGGTGTCACCGGCCACGCCCTGTTTGGACGGCACGGCCGGGGTGGGGGTGACAGGGTCGGGGGTGTCCGGGGCCGGGGCCGTTGGATCAGGTGTGATCGGTGCGGGCGCCGTCGGGGCCGCCCCGCCGCCGCGCATCAGCTCGGCGCTCAGCATCTGGCGCAGGGTTTCGGGATCGGCGATGAAGGGCGGCAGCATCGGCGCGAGATTGGCCCAGGCCCCCTGGTCGTGGATCTCGTATTCGGCATGGCGCAGATAGGCCACGGGTTCGGGGGAGCGGCCCGTCACGTCGACCGCGAAATAGGACAGGTCGACCGAGCCGCTGACCTCGGCCAGACCTTCGGAGACGGCCTGGAAATCGACGCGGGTTTCGGCGCTTGCGATGACCTGTTCGATCTGCACCTGCACCCGGTCCAGCACGAAGCGGTCCAGTCCCATCTGCGCCAGTTCCATCCGGTCGATCTCGGACAGGCAGCCGGGGCTCATCTCCAGCCCGATGATGTCGATATTGGCGGCGCCGTAGTCCAGCTGATCCAGCGGTGCGGCCGTCATCACGATGCGGTCGGCGGAAAAGGCGCAATCGCCATCGCCGGGGGATGCGTAGGGTTGCACGCTGAGGCCGGTCAACGCCACGCGCCCCTCAAGCACCGCGATATCGAGGTCGGTATAGGTGACCTGCGCCACGGTCCGCGAGAGCGCGATGGCATATTGCGTGACCCAGGTGGCGACCCGGTCGATGGTCAGGAGTTCCCAGAGCGAGCTTGGCGTGGCGGCGGCGGGCGTGGCCGCAAGAAGCGCGGAGACAGCGAGGGCGGTGCCGGACTGGCGAAAATCGGTCATGTCGGACCCTTTCAAAATGAATTAACGGATGCGGGTATCAAACCGCATCCGTCCGGGTCTTGGCAAGCGATTGCAGCGATCAGCCCTGAAGTGCTGCGACACCCGGCAGGGTCTTGCCCTCGAGCCATTCCAGGAAGGCGCCGCCCGCGGTCGAGACATAGGTGAAATCCTCCGCGACGCCCGCATGGTTGAGCGCCGCGACCGTGTCGCCGCCACCCGCGACCGAGATCAGCCGGCCCGATTTCGTGGCCTCGGCGGCCGCCCGCGCGGCCTTGACCGTGGCGGTGTCGAAGGGCTCGATCTCGAAGGCGCCAAGCGGGCCGTTCCAGATCAGCGTGCGGCAATTGGACAGCACCGAGTCGAATTCTGCCACCGTCTTGGGACCGGCATCCAGGATCATCCCGTCCTCGGGGCAATCGTCGATCCCCATCACCTCATGCGCGGCCCCGGCGGCAAACTCGCGCGCGACGACGATATCGAGGGGCAGGTGGATGGTGCAATCGGTGCCGCGCGCCTTGTCCATGATCTCGCGCGCGGTGACGGCGAGGTCATGTTCGCAGAGCGATTTGCCGACATGGATGCCCTCGGCGGCGAGGAAGGTATTGGCCATGCCGCCGCCGATGAAGAGGTGATCGACCTTCTCGACCAGATTGCCCAGAAGCGCCAGCTTGGTCGAAACCTTGGCCCCGCCGACCACCGCGATGAGGGGGCGGTCGGGATGACCCAGGGCCGCCTCCAGCGCGCGCAGTTCGGCCTCCATCAGCCGACCCGCGCAGGAAGGCAGCAGATGGGCGACGCCCTCGGTCGAGGCATGCGCGCGATGCGCGGCGGAAAAGGCATCGTTGCAATAGACATCGCCGAGCGAGGCGAGGAAGGCGGCCATGTCGGGGTCGTTCTTTTCCTCGCCGGGGGCAAAGCGGGTGTTCTCGACCAGGACCGCGGTGCCCCTGGGGACGGCCTCCAGGCTGGCGCGGTCGGGTTTCTCGTTGAATTTCACATCGCAATCGAGATGTTCGCGCAGGGCGGGCAGGGTGAGTTTCAGGCTCAACTCGGGGACATACTCGCCCTTGGGACGCCCGAAATGCGCCAGCATCACCGGCTTGCCGCCCTTGGCGAGGATATCGTGGATCGTCGGCACGATGCGGGTGATCCGGGTCGCATCCGTCACCGCGCCATCCTTGACCGGCACGTTGATATCGACGCGGGTGAGCACGATCTTGCCGGCAAGATCCATGTCATCGAGGGTTTTCCAGGTCATTGGCAGGGCTCCTTGCTGACGGGTATGGACATCCTACCAGCCCGCCGCGCGGGCGGCGAGGGCGGGATGCCTCCGGCGGAGGTATTTTGGGCAAAATGAAAGGCAGGGCGCGCGTTAACCTTGATACAGTGTTAAGGTGCCCCCGGTCGGGTCAGAGGTGCTTGCCCATTGCCACAGCGGTATCCAGCATCCGGTTGGAAAAACCCCATTCATTGTCATACCAGCTGAGCACGCGAACCATGCGGCCCTCCAGCACCTTGGTCTGGTCGGTGGCGAAGGTGGAACTCATCGGATCGTGGTTGAAATCCATCGACACAAGCGGCTTGTCGGTCACGCCGAGCACGCCCTTGAGGGGGCCGGAGGCGGCGGCCTTGCGCATCAGCTCGTTGATCTCGTCCTCGGTGACATCGCGGGCGGCCTCGAAGGTCAGGTCGATGCAGGAGACATTGGGCGTCGGCACCCGGATCGCGACGCCATCCAGCTTGCCCTTCAACTCGGGCATGACCAGCCCAACGGCGCGCGCGGCCCCGGTCGAGGTGGGGATCATGCTCATCGCCGCGGCGCGGGCGCGATAGAGATCCTTGTGCATCGTGTCCAGCGTCGGCTGGTCGCCCGTGTAGCTGTGGATCGTGGTCATGAAGCCGCGCGTGATGCCGATGCCGTCATTCAGCACCTTGGCGACGGGGGCCAGGCAGTTGGTGGTGCAGGACGCGTTCGAGACATGCAGATCGTCACCCGTCAGCGTGTCATGGTTGACCCCGAAGACGATGGTCTTGTCGGCACCCGAGGAGGGGGCCGAGACCAGCACCCGCGAGGCGCCGTTTTCCAGATGCACCTTGGCCTTGTCGCCGGTGAAGATGCCGGTGCATTCCAGCACGATATCGACATCGCCCCAGGGCAGTTCCGCCGGGTTGCGGATGGCGGTGGTGGCGATCTTGCCGCGGCCTGCGTCGATCCAGTCCTCGCCATGGCTGACCTCCGAGGGGAAGCGGCCATGCACGCTATCGAATTGCAGCAGATGTGCGTTGGTCTCGACCGGCCCCAGATCGTTGATCGCGACCACCTCGACATCGTCACGCCCGCCCTCGACCAGCGCCCGCAGAACCAGCCGCCCGATGCGTCCGAACCCGTTGATGGCTAGTTTGACTGTCATGATCCACTCCTTGGTGTCTGCGGCTTCGGTTTCGCGGCCCTGACGCGTGTTAACGCTAACATCGCCGTTATGGCTGCGTTTACTCCAGCTTTCGGCAAAATGCAAAGCCTCAATCGCAGGGGGTCAGCGCCAGAAGGCCACCCATTCGATGATCCGAAGGATGTAACGCCCCAACACGATATGCAGGTCCCAGTCGAAATAGAAATAGTCGGCGGCGAAGATCGCGGCGATGAGGAAGGCAAGCCAGAAGGCGATGGTGTTGGTCATGGGCATCCCGGGCTTGGAGCGTCGCGGCGACCATGGCGCAGGGCGGGGCAGGGCGCAAGGCGGCATGAAAAAGCGCCCGAACCGCGGGGGGACGGGCGCGCAAGACAGGATCGAGGGGACGTTCAGCCCCGCAATCGCCCCATCGCCCCGGCGACATCCGCCATGCGCGCCGAGAAGCCCCATTCATTGTCATACCAGGCCAGCACCCGCACCGTGCGCCCGCCGACAACCTTGGTCTGGTCGGGCGCGAAGATCGAGCTTTGCACGGTGTGGTTGAAATCGATCGAGACCTTGGGTTCCGGGTCATAGGCCATCACCATGCCCATGTGACCGGCGCAGGCCTCGCGCACGATCTCGTTCACATCCTCGACGCTCACGTCGCGACCCGCTTCAAAGGTCAGGTCCACGGCCGAGACATTGGGCGTGGGCACCCGCATGGCCGATCCGTCCAGCTTTCCTTTGAGGCCGGGCAGCACCTCGCCTAGCGCCTTGGCCGCGCCGGTCGAGGTCGGGATCATCGCCATGGCGCCGGCCCGCGCGCGGTAGAGGTCGTCATGGCGCCGGTCCAGCGTCGGCTGGTCGCCGGTATAGGAGTGGATCGTGGTCATGATGCCGCGCTCGATTCCGATGGCCTCGTCCAGCACCTTGGCCAGCGGGGCGAGGCAATTGGTGGTGCAGGAGCCGTTCGAAACCATGGTGTCGTCATCCGTCAGCGTGCGGTGATTGACGCCATAGACGATGGTCTTGTCCACATGTTTGGCGGGGGCCGAGATCAGCACCGATTTCGCGCCCTGCTCCAGGTGGATATTGGCCTTGTGGCCGTCATTGAACTTGCCGGTGCATTCCAGCACCACGTCACAGCCCGACCAGTCCAGCTCACGCGGGTCATAGGTGGAAAACACCTTCATCGGGCCGCGGCCCAGGTCCATGTGATCGCCCTCGGTCGTGATGGTGCCCGCAAAGCGCCCATGCACCGAATCGTAGCGCAAGAGATGCGCCGAGGTCTCGATCGGCCCAGTCGCGTTGATCTTGACCACCGACACGTCATTGCGCGCGCTTTCGGCGATATGGGCCAGAGTGCAGCGGCCGATGCGGCCAAATCCGTTGATCCCGATGGTGACGGTCATGGGGCGTGCTCCTTCTTGCCTCTTGGCCCCGGCTTATAGGGGGGCTCACCCCGCGTGAGAAGGCGGGAAACCGATTTGCCGCAACATGTTAGCGATAAATGCTGATGTTAGCGCATGACATCTGGCTGCCGCTGCTGCAACGCGGCATCGACGTGCCGCCAAAAGCCGGACATTGCGCGAATCCCTTCCCCATCTTCTTGACAAAAATACTCAAAACCACCCCATCCACACTGCGCCGCCATTCCGGTTCGCGCGCTGACCCGCGCCGAGGACGGCCCGCCAGGGCCGGAGGAGGCGCGTGGCGACGCCGAAGGCGGCGCAATCCCTGCCCACGAAAAAGCCCCACGCCGGGATCGACGCGGGGCCTCACGATCTGTCACGATCCGCGCTTACAGCAGCGCGCGCACCTTGGCGGCCACGGCCTCGCCCGTGATCCCGAAATGGGCGTAAAGCTCCTCCGCCGGGGCCGAGGCACCGAACCCCTCCATGCCGACAAAGCCCGCCTTGGCCTCGCGACCGCGTTCGCCCAACAACCACTGGTCCCAGGGTTGGCGCACCCCGGCCTCGACGGCCACGCGCACCGCGCCGCCGGGCAGGACGCGCTTGCGATAGCTCTCGTCCTGGGTCGCGAACAGCTCCATGCAGGGCATGGAGACGACGCGCACGCCGATGCCATCGCCCTCCAGGATCGCCTTGGCTTCCAGCGCGATGGAGACCTCCGAGCCGCTGGCAATCAGGATCGCCTGGCGCTTGGCCTCGGCCTCGGCCAGCACGTAGGCCCCGCGCCAGGTCTGGTTGGCGGTCTTGTGCTCGCGGCGCACGGTCGGCACGCCCTGGCGGGAAAGCGCCAGCACCGACGGCGTCGCCTTCTGGTTCAGCGCCGCTTCCCAGGCCTCCGCCGTTTCCACCGCATCCGCCGGGCGGAAGACCAGCATGTTGGGCGTCGCGCGCAGCATGGCCAGATGTTCCACCGGCTGGTGTGTCGGGCCGTCCTCGCCCAACCCGATGCTGTCATGGGTCATGACATATTGCACCGAGACGCCCATCAGCGCGCTGAGCCGCATCGCGCCGCGCGCATAATCGGTGAAGCACATGAAGGTGCCGCCATAGGGGCGCACGCCGCCATGCAGCGCCATGCCGTTCATCGCGCCCGCCATGCCATGTTCGCGGATGCCGTAATAGATGTAGCGGCCGGTGCGGTTTTCCGGCTCGAACGTGCCCAGATCGGCGGTCTTGGTGTTGTTCGATCCCGTCAGGTCGGCCGAGCCGCCAAGCGTTTCGCGGATGATCGGGTTGATCACCTCCAGCGCCATTTCGCTGGCCTTGCGGGTGGCCACCTTGGGGGTGGTTTCCGTCACCTGCTTTTTCAGCGCCTTGATCGTGGCCGAGAGCTTCTTGGGCATCTCGCCCGCGATGGAGCGCGCAAACTCCACCTGCTTGGTGGTCGAGAGCGCCGCGATGCGGGCATCCCAATCCGCGCGGTCGGCGGCGCCGCGCGCGCCGATGGCTTCCCATTCCTCCTTGAGGTCCGAGGGGATCTCGAAGGGACCGTGGCTCCAGCCATAGGCCGCCTTGGTATCGGCGATCAGCTGGTCATCGGTCAGCGCGCCATGCCCCTTGGAGGTATCCTGCGCCGAGGAGCCGAGCGCGATATGCGTCTTGCAGGCGATCATCGCGGGGCCCGCGCTGGCCTTGGCCGCGGTCAGCGCGCGGTCGATATCCTCGGGGTCGTGGCCGTCGCATTCGAACACGTCCCAGCCGGAGGCGGCAAAACGCGCCATCTGGTCGGTGCGGTCAGACAGCGACACCTTGCCGTCGATGGTGATGTCGTTATTGTCCCACATCACGATGAGGTGGCTCAGCTCGTGACGGCCGGCAAGGCCGATCGCCTCCTGGCTGATGCCCTCCATCAGGCAGCCGTCGCCGGCGATGCAATAGGTGTGGTGATCGACCACCTTCTTGCCCCACCGGGCGCGCAGGAACTCCTCGGCCATGGCAAAGCCGACGGCATTGGCCAGCCCCTGGCCAAGCGGGCCGGTCGTGGTCTCGATCCCCGCCGCATGGCCGTATTCCGGGTGGCCCGCCGTGATCGACCCCAACTGGCGGAAATTGCGGATCTGGTCCAGCGTCATATCCTCGTAGCCCGTCAGGTAGAGCAACGAGTAGAGCAGCATCGAGCCATGGCCCGCGCTGAGGATGAAGCGGTCGCGGTCGGGCCAGTGCGGCGCGCTTGCGTCGAATTTCAGGTGGTTGCGAAACAGCACGGTGGCGACATCGGCCATGCCCATCGGCATGCCGGAATGGCCCGAATTGGCGGCGGCGACGGCGTCGAGCGTCAGGGTGCGGATGCAGGCGGCACGGCGCCAGTGATCGGGATGCGCGGCGGCAAGGTCTTTGGTGTCCACGGGGGCGGGCTCCTGTCAAACGGGGGCTTGTGTTGCGCAGGGTGATAGCAGGCCGGGGGCGGAGTGCAAGCAAGGCAGCGGCCCCCAACGCGGCATTTTCGGCGCATTTCGGCATTCGAGGCTCGAAAACGACCCGGAAACTGTTGCAAATGACGCCGGGATACGATTCGCTTGTGGCCAGGCAGATCGGCCCGGGCAGGCAGGGCAAGACCCGGGTTGGAAACAAGACGAGGGGCATGGGCTGATATGAGCGAACCATCGGATCTGGACCAGATCACGGCGCTTGAACACCGGATCACGGCGGCACTGGACCGCATCGCGCAGGGCGTGGCGGCACGCGGCGCGGGTGTGGGTGTGGGTGCGCAGGGCGAAGACGCGGGCGGAGACGCGGGCGAATTGGCCGAACGCGTCGCCGCCCTCAGCGCGGCGCTGGAGGAAACCCAAGGCGCGCTGGCCGCCGAGCAGGCCGCGCATGCCGAGTTGAGCGACCGCCTGCGCGCCGTCGAGGCCGCCCGCAAGGCCGATGCCGACGAGGCCGCGCGCGAGATCGCCAGGGCGAAGGAAAGCGCCCCCGCCATGAGCGAGGCCGATATCGAGACGATGCAGGCGCTGGAGGCCGAGGTCGAGCGCCGCCAGGGCGTCGAGGACGTGCTGCGCCGCCGTATCCAGCGCCTGCGCGAGGAACGCAACGCGCTGCAGGAAGAACGCACCGAGGCGCGCGAGCAACTGGACGAGGTGCAGGGCAAGCTCGACCAGCTCGAGGCGATTGCCGGACCGGGTGGTGGGGCCGACAAGGAACTGTCGCGCCTGCGGCAAAGCAACAGCGCGCTGCGCGACACGATCGAGGAAATGCGCGAGGGGATCGGCAATGACGCGGTGGCCAATGGCGACCTGGTGACCGCCGCCCTGGCCGCCGAACTCGAAAGCCTGCGCGCCGAGCGGGCCGTTGACGCCGCCGAGGCGCGCGCCATCCTGGCCGAGATACGGCCGGTTCTGGACAAGGAAGGGAGCGGGGCCAATGCCTGAGATCTCGATCACCATCGGCGGGCGCAGCTTTGCCGTCTCCTGCCAACCGGGCGAGGAGCCCTATCTGCAGGCCGCCGCCAAGATGCTGGATACCGAGGCCACCGTGATCCTCGGCCAGATCGGACGCATGGCCCCGGAACGCATGCTCCTGATGGCGGGGCTGATGCTGGCCGACAAGACCGCCGGGCTGGAAGAGGATCTGCAACGCGCCGAGGAAACCCTGCGCGCCCGTGACCGCAGCCTGGCCGATGCCGAGGACCGGCTGGAACGCCGTGCGCGCCGAATCGCGGAACTGGAAGAGGCGCCGCCGCCCGACCCAGAACAGGTCTCGGTCGCCGTGGTGCCCTCCGCGATCACCGACAGCCTGGCCGAGCTTGCAGCCCGCGCCGAGGCGCTGGCGCTGGAGTTCGAGGACGCGCCCGAGAGCTGATCACGCCCGCGACAGGATCCGCCGCTCGTCTTGCAGCAGCCAAAGCGCTGATGCCAGCCCGACAGAGCAGGTGGCCAGCAGCAGCGCAAGCAGCATCGGGGCCGCGGTCTCGGCGCGCAGGACAAGGCCGGTCGCGGTGCTGAGCGCGGCCCCGCCCGCCACGATCATCGCGCCCGCCAGACCCGCGGCACTGCCCGCCAGATCGGGCCGCACCGACATCAGCCCGGAATGCACCGCGGGCATGGTCAGCCCGTTGCCAAGGCCGACCGTGATCGTCGCGGCGAAATAGCCCAAACTGCCGATCAGCCCCGCCGCATAGGCGATGAGGCCAAGCGTCAGCCCGGTGCAGGCCACGACGCGCCCCGCCAGCACCAGCCGCACCAGCCCCGCCCGCGCGATGATGCGCGACGACACGAAGCTGCCGCAGAAGAACCCCGCCGAGATCGAGCCGAGCACCACCCCGAGGGCGGCGGGCGGCAGGCCGAAGGTGGCGCTTGCGACCAGCGGCGCCCCGGCCAGGAAGACGAAGAAGGCGCCCACGGAAAAGACCGCGCTGATGGCGAAGCCGCGAAACCGGGGCAGTTTCAGCAGCGAACCTATGTCGCGCCCGATGCCGCCAAGCCCGCCCGTGCCGGGGCGATGCGTCTCGTCCAGGCTGCGCC
Organism: Alterinioella nitratireducens; assembly: GCF_013155465.1. Taxonomy (GTDB): domain Bacteria; phylum Pseudomonadota; class Alphaproteobacteria; order Rhodobacterales; family Rhodobacteraceae; genus Alterinioella; species Alterinioella nitratireducens. Next base: position 532,024 of record NZ_JABJVX010000001.1, read on the forward strand.
AGGTGACGGCCAGCAGGGTCAGCCCCGCGCCCGTGTAGACCGCGAACCCCGCGCGCCAGCCGACCGTCGCCTCCAGCGCGCCGCCCAGGACCGGGCCGACCATCGGCGCAATGGCCATGGCCATGCCAAGCGTGGCGATGCGGGCGGCGGCAGTGTCGGCGGGATGGGTGTCGCGCAGGATCGCCATCGCCATGGCCGAAAGCGCGATGATCGCAGCCTGCACCATGCGCGCGGCCAGGAGCAGCCAGAGGCTTGTGGCCAGAAGGCAGGTCAGCGAGGCCGCGACGAAGACCGCCAGCGCCACCAGCACCACCGGCCTGCGCCCGACCCGGTCCGAAAGCGGCCCGGCCACGATCTGCACCAGCGCGGTCACGCCCAGGTATCCGCCCACCATCAGGTTGACCGAGGCATAGCTGGCGTCGAATTCCGCCGCGATGGCGGGCAGCGAGGGCACAATCAGGTTCAGCGTCAACAGCGCCAGCCCGGTCATCGCGACCAGCATCGGAAAGGCGGGGGCGGTGGCGGGGGGGCGTGTCCGGGACATGACCGGGCCTCCTCTGCCGACTGTCCGGTCGACGTTAGGTTTGCCCGGGGCTGTCGTCAATTCCGATCTCGGCGCGATGGGCGCCAGGGCCGGTCCTTAACATAATTCAGCCAAGGATGCAGAAACCTGCTATGAGGGACGGGTTGCAATGTCAAAAAGGGGGATCATGACATGCCGACTTTCATCCTGACGGGACGCTATTCTCTGGATGCCGTGCGGGGGCTGATGGCAAAGCCCGAGGACCGGACCGAGGCCGTTTCGGCGGTCGTGTCGGCCGCGGGCGGTACGTTCCTGCATTACTGGGTCACGACCGGCGCGACCGATTTCGTTCTTGTGGCAGAAGCCGACAGGGCCGAAGAGTTTCTGGCCGGGGTCATGACCGCCGCCGCCTCGGGCTCGGTGACGGACCTGACGACCGTGCAGGCGTGGAGTTCGCCTGACTTTGCCAAGGTCGCGGAAAAGGCGGCCGACATGGCCTCTGCATATCGCGCTCCGGGCGACTAGCGCCGAGCAGGCCGGGTCAGCCCCGAGGCAAGAGAACGCCAAGCAGCCGGTCGGCTTCGGCCATCGGGTCGGCCAGCGGGCCGCGATCCTCGCCGGGATGGAACCGGGCGCGGGTGGCGGTGGGCATCGGGGCGGGCTTCAGCAGGTGGACCGCCGGTCCATGGCGCGCGGTCTCGGCCTGCCAACTCTGGATCAGGGCGCGCCCGGCGGCTTTCGAGAGCGCATAGGCCCCGGCGAATTTCTTTTCGATCCGGGTGTCGTCGAAGAACAGGGCCGTGGCGTCATCCGAGGCGGCGATGAGCGGCTCGATCAGCGCTATGGCGCGGGCGAGGGCGCGGATATTGGTGGCGATGTTGGCATCCAGATCCTTGGCGCGGATATGGCCCGCGGGCGTCAGCGCGGTCACGTGAATGGCGGCGTGGACCCAGATATCGGCGCGGCCCCACCTCTCATGCAGCGAGCGGCAGAGATGGGCCAGCGCGTTCTCATCCGTGATGTCCATCGGCGCCAGCGTGGCACTGCCGCCGGCGGCCTGGATCCGGTCGTCGAGATCTTCCAGGCCCCCCACGGTGCGCGCGACCGCGACGACATGGGCGCCGCGTTGCGCCAGCCACAGCGCCGAGGCCGCGCCGATCCCGCGTGAGGCCCCAGTGACAAGGGCGATGCGTCCATCGAGAGGTTTCTTGCTCATGGCCGCGTGATGGCCGGTTTGGCGCGGCTTGGCAAGGGGGCAAGCGGCTTGACTTTGGCGGTGCCGCTGGTGAGAACAAGGGCCAATGGAAACCTCCAATCAGAGACAGAGGAGACGCGCATGAGCCGCGACATGACTTTGAGCCAGGCCGTTACCGGATCCACCAGCCTGTTGAAACAGGTGCTGATGGTCGCGGGCGGCACCGCTTTCATCGCGTTGGCCGCGCAGATCTCGGTGCCGATGCTGCCGGTGCCGATGACCTTGCAGACGCTGGCCATCTTGATGGTGGGCTTCACCTTCGGCGCGCGCCTCGGGGCGGCGACGCTGATCGCCTATCTCGCCGAGGGCGCGATGGGGCTGCCGGTCTTTGCGAACGGCATGAATGGCGTGGCCTTCGCGGGGCCGACCGCCGGTTTCCTGGTCGGTTTCGTCGGCATGGCATGGGCCGCCGGTTGGGCCGCCGAGCGCGGGCTGGCGCGCGGGTTTGTCGGCACGGCGCTGTCGGCCATCGTGATCTCGGCGCTGCTCTATGTGCCGGGCCTGGCCTGGCCCGCGCTGGTGGCGGGCGCCACGGGTGTCGAGGCCGGGTGGGTCGCCCAGGGCAGTGGCTTCTACTGGACCTGGTTCGTCGCGCCCTTCCTTCTGGGCGATGCGGTCAAGGCCGTGATCGCGGCGCTTCTGGTTGCGGGCGGCTGGAAGGCCCTGTCGGCGCGCTGAGCCACAGGGGTTTGAATTGAAACGCCGCCCGGGGGGGAGCCTCGGGCGGCGTTTTCTTTTTGGGATTGCGCTGCCTTCGGCATCGCTCCGCGCCTCCTCCGGCCCTTGCGGGCCGTCCTCGGCGCGGGGGGGCGCATCACTGGAGGTGATGTGTATGGTGGGCCCGTTGCGCTGCCTCCGGCGGGGATATTTGCGGAACAAAGAAGCGGTCGGGTCAGTCTTCGTGCAACCGGGCCAGCGCCGTTTCGCAGAGGCCGAGCGCAAGCCATTGGCAGCCCTGGCAGAGGGTTTGAAGGTCGCCGGGCTGGACATGTTTGCGGATGCGGGCCTGTGCCTCGCCCCATGTCAGGCGCTCATGCGGGGCAAGGCGCAGGGCGCGCGCATGGGCGCGGTCGAGCCGGGAAATGGAGGTCTGCTCGGTACACAGATTGCCGCGCCGCTTGGGGCAGGGGGCGCAGATGTCGTCGGCATGGCCGGTGACCTGGATCGGCGTTGCGTCGCCGTCGGGGGCGCGCAGGCGGTCCACGACGATGGCCGACATGTTGGCGGTGAAGCCGTCCGAATAGCCCTTGCCCTGGTAGCCGAGCGCGCAGAGGAAATGATGCGGGCGGAAGCGCAGCACGGGGCTACTCCGCCGGTTCGCGCATCTCGAAGCCCTTGGCGACCATGTCCGAGGGCTGCACCGGGTAATCGCCCGAGAAACAGGCATCGCAATATTGCGGGCAGGCATTGTCGCGGCCCTTGGCCTCGCCGACGGCACGGTAGAGCCCGTCGAGCGAGATGAAGCGCAGGCTGTCGACGTTCAGGTGGCGGCGCATCTCTTCCTCGGACATGGTCGAGGCCAGCAGTTTCTCGCGTTCGGGCGTGTCGACGCCGTAGAAGCAGGGCCAGGCCGTGGGGGGGCTAGCGATGCGGAAATGGACCTCCGCCGCGCCTGCATCCAGGATCATCTCCTTGATCTTGCGGCTGGTGGTGCCGCGCACGACCGAATCGTCGACCAGGATCACCCGCTTGCCCTTGATCAGCGCGCGGTTGACATTGAGCTTGAGGCGCACGCCCATGTTGCGGATCTGCTCGGTCGGCTCGATGAAGGTGCGGCCCATATACTGGTTGCGGATGATCCCCATCGCATAAGGAATGCCGCTTTCCTGGGAATAGCCGATGGCCGCGGGCGTGCCGCTGTCGGGCACGGGGCAGACGAGATCGGCCTCGACGGGGGCCTCGCGCGCCAGTTCCACGCCGATCTGGCGGCGGGTTTCATAGACGGACTGGCCGTTCAGGATGCTGTCGGGACGCGAGAAATAGACATGCTCGAAGATGCAGAAGCGGGGCCTTGCGGGCTCGAACGGCATGAAGCTCTCGATGCCCTTGGGCGAGATCACGACCATTTCGCCGGGCTCCACCTCGCGGATGAACTCGGCCCCGATGATGTCGAGCGCGCAGGTCTCGGATGACAGCACCCAGCCGTCGCCCAACCGGCCCAGGACCAGCGGGCGCACGCCGAGGCGGTCGCGCACGCCAATCAGCTTGGTGCGCGTCATGGCCACGACCGAGAACGCGCCCTCGACCCGGCGCAGCGCGTCCTTCATGCGTTCGGGGATGTTCTTCTGGTAGCTGCGCGCCATCAGGTGGATGATACATTCGCTGTCAGAGGAGCTGTGGAAGATCGAGCCGCGCCCGATCAGGTCGCGGCGCAATTCCTCGGCATTGGTGATATTGCCGTTATGGGCCAGGGCGGCCCCGCCCATCGAGAATTCGCCGAAGAAGGGCTGCACGTCGCGCAGCTGCGTCTGGCCCTTCGATCCGGCGGTGGAATAGCGCACATGGCCGATGCCGATCGAGCCCGGCAGCGTCTCCATCAGCTTGGCGGAGGTGAAGTTGTCGCGCACATAGCCGAAGCGGCGGGCCGACTGGAAGCCGTGATCGGGGTCATGGGTGACGATGCCGCCCGCCTCCTGCCCGCGATGTTGCAGGGCGTGGAGGCCCAGGGCCACGAAATTGGCCGCATCGGAAACACCGACCACGCCGAAAACGCCGCATTCCTCCTTGAGCTTGTCGTCATCGAAGGGATGGCTATGGAACGGGGTCATCTCGGCACGCATGGGGGCAGGGTCCACGTCTGGGGCGATTCCCCGGAGCTATAGAGAAGCGGCCCCGCAAAGTCACCCACATGCGCGCGGGCCCCGGCGGAATATCGGCGCGGCGTTGCGCTCAGGTGGCCATGGGCAGGATCAGGAGCGCGGCCAGCACGCTCACCGCGGCGACGGCCAGCGCGGGCAGGCGGGACGTGGTGCGGCGGGCCAGGCGATGCGCCTCTTCGCTGCGCATCCGGCGGCCACGGGCCATGTAGCGGGCGGTGTCGATGGAGCCATCGGGGCGGGTGTGGATCGGGGTGCGGGTCATCGGGGCGGTCCTTCTGATTGGGTGAGATCACCATGACAGGGCTGCGCGCTCCGCGCTTGAAGGGGGCCTTTAGAAAGCCTTGGGATGGGCTTCTATTTCGCCCCAGACCCCTCTCTTTCCTTGAGAAACCGCGGGTCCGGTGCGCATCATGGGCGCATGATCTATCGTTTCGGCCCTGCTGAGTTGGATACGGACCGCTACCGGCTGCGTGTGGCGGGAAAGGAGGCGCATGTGGAGCCGCAGGTCTTCGCCCTCATCGCGCTTCTGGCCTCCCGCGCGCCGGATCTTGTGCGTTACGACGAGATCCGGGCCGATGTCTGGCAGGGGCGCATCGTCTCGGACGCGACGGTGGCGGCCCGGATCAGTGCGGCGCGCGCGGCCCTGGGCGATGACGGCAAGCGGCAGGGCGTGATCCGCACGGTGCCCCGGCGCGGTTTGCAGATGGTGGTGGAGGTCGTCACGGACGGCGGCGCAATCCGCCCGGTGCCGCCCGCGGGTCAGACCATCCGCTACACCACCTCGCGCGATGGCACCGCGATTGCCTGGGCCGAACTGGGCGAGGGGCCGCCGCTGATGCGGGGCGGGCATTGGCTGAGCCATCTGGAACACGATCTGTCCAGCCCGATCTTCGGGCCGCTTCTGCAACGGCTGGCGCGCGGGCGGCGGCTGATCCGCTATGATCCGCGCGGCACCGGGCTGTCGGAACGCGATCTGGACCTGAGCCGCGTCACGGTCGAGGATCTGGCCGATGACATGGAGGCGGTGGCCGATGCCGCCGGGATCGACCGGTTCCCGGTCTACGCCATTTCCCAGAGCGTCCCGGCGGCGCTGGTCTTCGCCGCGCGCCACCCGGACCGGGTCGCCCGGATGATCCTGAACAACGGTCTGGTGCGTGGCTCGACCGCGCGGGGGGAGGGTGAGACAACCGAGACCATGGTGGCGATGATCCGCGCCGGCTGGGGCGTGGCGGGCAGCCCGTTCATGAAGGCGGTGGCGACGCTCTTCGCGCCGCGATCTACCGTTGAAGAACTGGACAGCCTTGTCGGGCTGCAAGCGGTCTCGGCCACGCCCGACGCCGCCGCCGAGCTGCGCCGCGTGATCGGAGACATCGACGTGACGGGTATCCTGGGCGATGTGACCTGCCCGGTGCTGATCCTGCATTGCGCGGGCGATGCGATCCAGTCGCCGGAGCAGTCCAAGCTGATGGCACGGAGGATCCCGAATGCCACGTTTCACCTCTGCGACTCGCCCAATCACATGGTGGTGCCCAGTGATCCGATCTGGGCCGACTGCCTGGATGCGTTCGACCGGTTCCTGGAGGATGCGGCCCCGGTCTGAACGGTTGCCTGCGCCCGGCCCCTCGGATTAGCGTGTCGGCATCCGATTTGATCAGCAAGGACCCGTCATCATGCGTATTATTGCAATTCTCGCCGGGGCCGCGATGGCCGCGAGCGCCTTTCTCAACTGGGTCAGCATGCCTTTCGCGGGCGGCTTCACCCCCTATGACGCGCTGCGCCCGGCGCTTGGCCCCGATGCGCCGCTGGAGGTGCTGCTCTATGCGGCCACCTTTGCGCTTGGCGGGTTGGCGGGGCTGGTCGCGCTTCTGTCCACCCCCTCGCGGCTGCTGAATTTCATCGCCGGGGCCGCGCCCTTCGCGCTGGCGGTCTGGAACCAGATGCAGGCGCAGGATGCGCTGGACCAGGTCGGGCTGAGCCTGTGGGATTTCTCGGACGGGATCGGTGCCGCGATGAACCGGATGATGGAGTTTGTCGATATCGGCTTCTACGCCTATTGGGGCGGTGCGGTCCTGCTGCTGATCGCGGCGCTGGCGGGGGGCGGTGGCCGCCGCTATCGCCGCGATGACGCGATCTGACACCGGTTCCGGGGCGGCGCAGGGCCTTCGAAGGCCCTGACGAGGCTTTTCGAAAAGCCTCGCGCGCCCCGTCCGGGGTTACTCCGCGACCACGGGGTCGCAGCTGTTCACCAGTTCCTCGTAGCGCTGCACGATCCAGCCGGGCGCGTCCGAGGGGATGTTTTCCTCGATCGAGCCGGTGATCGACTGGAACACTTCCGCCGAGCGGCTGTCCGAGATCACCTCGATCGGCTCGTTGCCCACCACGCGGTCATAGGCGATGAGCGCGACCGCCACCAGGAGCACGCCGCGCGCGACACCGAAGAGGAAGCCGAGCCCCGCATCCAGGCCGCCGACCGCCGAGCGCTGCACGGCGGAGGAAAAGAACGGCGTGAAGAGCGAGATGATCACCAGCGCCAGCGCGAAAACGGCGGCAAAACCGGCGATCACCGCCAATTCGCAGGATCCGTTGAGGAAATCGCCCAGGTAGGGCACCTCGAACATCAGCTCCTTCGCCTGCGGGGCGAAGATGAAGGCCACGATCGCCGCCGCGATCCAGCCCAGGATCGACAGCGCCTCGCGCACGAAACCGCGCGAATAGGCCAGGATGGCGGATATCACGATGATACCGGCGACGACCGCGTCAAATAGGGTGAAGCCTTCCATATCGGCCCTCTCGTTCTTGTTTGGCGGGTCTCAGCCCGCGCCGAATATATCGCCAGTGAACCGGGTCAGGTCCGGCATCAGTTTCAGATCCATACCAGCCCCGTCGGATATTTTGCATCCCTCGGGCGCGATAGCCGATGAAAAACCAAGTTTCCGGGCCTCTTTCAACCTGTTTTCGGCCTGAGCCACCGGACGCAGCGCGCCAGAGAGCGAAAGTTCCCCAAAAACCACGGATGTGGCGGGCAGGGCGGCGTCTTCGCGTGCCGAAAGCAGCGCGGCGGCAACGGCCAGGTCGGCGGCTGGTTCCGAGATGCGCATGCCGCCCGCGATGTTGAGGTAGACGTCGAGCCCCTGAAAGCTGATGCCCACCCGTGCCTCCAGCACCGCCAGGATCATCGAGAGCCGCCCGCCATCCCACCCCACGACGGCGCGGCGCGGCTGGCTGAGCGACGACGGCGCGACCAGCGCCTGCACCTCGACCAGCACGGGACGGGTGCCCTCCATGCCCGCGAAGACGACCGATCCCGGCGCCCGTTCATTGCGGTCGGAAAGAAACAGCGCCGAGGGGTTCGGCACTTCGGCCAGTCCCGCGCCGGTCATCTCGAACACGCCGATCTCATCGGCCGGGCCAAAGCGGTTCTTGACGGAGCGCAGGATGCGGAACTGGTGGCCGCGCTCGCCCTCGAAATAGAGCACGGTGTCGACCATATGCTCGACCACGCGGGGGCCCGCGATCTGGCCTTCCTTGGTGACGTGCCCCACCAGCATGACCGAGGTGCCGCTGCGCTTGGCAAAGCTTGTCAATTCATGCGCCGAGGCGCGGACCTGCGCGACAGAGCCCGGCGCGCTTTCGACCGTATCCAGCCACATGGTCTGGATGGAATCGATTATGGCGAGATCGGGCTGTTCCCTGTCCAACGTGGTCAAGATGTCGCGCAGGTTGGTCTCGGCGGCGAGTTTGACCGACGCATCGGCCAGACCCAGGCGCCGCGCGCGCATCCGCACCTGGGCGGTGGCCTCTTCGCCCGACACATAGATCACCTTGAGCCCTGCGCGCGCGAAACTGGCTGCGGCTTGCAGCAGAAGCGTCGATTTGCCGATACCGGGATCGCCGCCGACCAGGGAGGCCGAGGCCGCGACCAGCCCGCCCCCAAGGACGCGGTCGAGTTCCGCCATGCCCGAGCCGACGCGGGGCGGCGGGGCCTCTTTCGTGGCAAGGTCGGTCAGCGCCATGCCCTTGCCCTTCATGCCGCCAAGCCCGCGGCCCTTGGGACCGGTCGAAAGCGGCTGTTCCTCCTGCACCGTATTCCATTCGCCGCAGCCCTCGCAGCGCCCTGTCCATTTGCTGTGAACGGTGCCGCAATTCGCGCAGATGAAACGGGTGACGGGTTTGGCCATTGCGTTGGCTTAGCCCAGGTGCCCGCGCTTGACCAGTGCGCCCGTGGCAAGGCTGATGGCAAGCGAGACGAGCGTGCAGGCGGTGAAGAGCCAGAGGCCCCAGGCGGTCTCGACCCGGCCAAGCCCGACGCCCTTTACCAGCAAGATATAGAGCGCGATCAGGAACACGTCGGCCATGGCGAACTTGCCCATCACAGTGAAACCGGTGAGCAGGCGCGAGGGGGCCTGGCCGAAATGGATCAGGACAAGGCCGAGCGTCTTCACGATCGGGGCGGCGATGGCGAAAAGGGCGACGAGGCTGGCCAGCAGGATATCCTCGCCCCAGAGCGTCGCGATGCCGGAGAGGATCGAGATCTCGTCGAGCGCGAAGAAGGGCAGCAGCCCCGCGCGCATCAAGGGCGCCTGCCAGGAGATCGGGTAGAGCACCAGCAGGGCAAGATTTGCGAGGGCGAGCAGCTTCAAGGTCATGTGGCGGGGCCGGGGTCACCATGCGGGGATCGGGGGGGCATACGCACCCCCTTTACCCCGCCCGGCCATGCCGAAACAAGGTGAGGGGCGCTCAGGCCCCGGCGGCCATCCGGTTATGCTTGCGCGCAACGTAATCCTTGGCCGTCTCCACCGCCACGGCGGCATCGCGGCAATAGGCGTCGGCGCCGATGGCCTTTCCGAATTCCTCGTTCAGGGGGGCGCCGCCGACCAGCACGATATAGTCCTCGCGGATGCCCTGTTCGATCATGGTGTCGATCACGACCTTCATATAGGGCATGGTCGTGGTCAGAAGGGCCGACATGCCCAGGATGTCGGGCTGCTCGGCCTCCAGCGCCTCGAGATAGTTCTCGACCGCGTTGTTGATGCCCAGGTCCACCACCTCGAAGCCCGCGCCTTCCATCATCATCGAGACCAGGTTCTTGCCGATATCGTGGATGTCGCCCTTGACGGTGCCGATCACCATCTTGCCCACGCGCGGCGCGCCGGTTTCGATCAGAAGCGGCTTGAGGATCGCCATGCCCCCCTTCATCGCGTTGGCGGCCAGCAGCACCTCGGGCACGAAGAGGATGCCGTCGCGGAAATCCTTGCCGACGATGGTCATGCCGCCGACCAGCGCCTCGGTTAGGATGCGGTAGGGCTCCCAGTCGCGGTCCAGAAGGATGTTGACGCCTTCCTCGATCTCTTCCTTGAGGCCGTCATAGAGGTCGTCGAACATCTGCTGCACAAGCTCTTCGTCGTCGAGCTCGGACAGGATGATTTCATCTTCATCGGACATGGGTCGGAAACTCCCTGGCTTCGGCATGGGGGTGGCGATTGGGTGATCTTTGGCGTCTGGCCCCGAACCTGACGCGCCGGATTGCGACTTGGTTCATGTCGGGACCGACCTTGACTTGCACATGTTCCGGTTTCGTTCCAGAATGGCGCAATGCAGCGAAACGACAAGATAGCGCGCGGGCGCGGGGCGGGTTCGAACCCGCCGGGCCGGTTCGAGCCGCTGACGGCGGAGGCGGTCGATGACGGCTGGCCGCGGACCGAGGAGGCGGTGACGCTGCGCACGGAAACACGGGCCGAGAGGCCGCGCCGCGTGATCACGCGCAACGCCTCGCCCGATCTGGGATTTGACCGCTCGATCAACCCGTTCCGGGGCTGCGAACATGGCTGCATCTACTGTTTCGCACGGCCCACCCATGCCTATCTGGGGCTGTCGCCGGGGCTGGATTTCGAGACGCGACTGGTGGCGCGGCCCGAGGCACCCGAGGTGCTCCGGCAGGAGCTGTCGCGGCCTGGCTACAAGGTCGCGCCGATCGCCATCGGCACCAATACCGACCCCTATCAGCCGATCGAGCGCAATCTGGGCGTCATGCGCGGCATCCTGGAGGTGTTGCAGGAGTTCCGCCATCCGGTCGGCATCGTCACCAAGGGCGTTTTGGTCGAGCGCGATATCGGGTTGCTGGCGGAAATGGCCGCCGACGGGCTGGCCAAGGTCGGCATCTCGGTCACGACGCTGGACCCCGATTTGTCGCGCAGGATGGAGCCGCGCGTGCCCGCGCCCGCGCGTCGCCTCAAGGTGATCGAGCGGCTGGCGGCAGCGGGGATTCCGGTCCGGCTCATGGCCTCGCCGATCATCCCCGGCCTGACCGATCACGAGATCGAGCGGCTGGTGCAGGCCGGCGCCGAGGCGGGGGCGAGGGCGGCCAGCATGATCACGCTGCGCCTGCCGCTCGAGGTCGGGCCACTGTTCCGCGAGTGGCTGGAGACGCATATGCCGGACCGCGCGGGCCGCGTCATGGCGCGGGTGCGCGAGATGCAGGGCGGCAAGGCATACAGCAGCGAATACGGCACGCGGATGACGGGGACCGGCGTCTATGCAGACCTGCTGCAAAAGCGGTTCGCGCGGGCGCGTCGGGCGCATGGGCTGGCAAAGGAACTGCCGCCGCTCAGATGCGACTTGTTCGCGGTGCCGCTGGTGCGTGGCGATCAGTTGAGCCTGTTCTGAGGGTGGGGCAAGAGCCTTCGAAGGCTCTTGCCGATCTCTTCGAAGAGATCGGATTGCGCGCGTTGGTGGGGGGCTCAAGGCCTTCGAAGGCCTTGGCCTGCCTTTTCGAAAAGTCAGGCCCCCGTCATTCGAGGATGCGCACGGGTTCGGCGTTGCAGAAGACGACCACCTGCCCGCCATTGAGAACCGCGCGGTAGCCGCGCCGCTTGATCTCGCTGGTGAACACCTCCCACCCGACGATCCGCTCCACATCGCGGGCCTTGCGGCGCACGACACCGCCTTCCGCGGCGGCGCGGGACGAGAAAAGATGCGTAACCCAGATCTCGGGGTCGATGACATCGGGTTTCGAGCGGCGCGGAGGTGGGGCAAATATGTCTCGCATGAGGGCAACATTGCCGTCGCCTCGGTCAATATCCGGTGAATCTCTCAGCCCCGCGCGCGGCGGCGGCTGGTCCGGGCGCGGGTCGGGCCTGCCCCGTCGGTGCCGTCGCTGTCGGAGGAAAACGCGCCAAGCGTTGCCGCGATCTTGTCCAGGGTCGGGGCGGGGCCGGGGGGCGTGTCTTCCAGCGCCTTGCGCATCCGGCGCAGATGCTCGGTCTGGGTGCCGCAGCAGCCGCCGATGATGCGCGCGCCGCAATCGCGGGCCAGCACCGCGTATTGCGCCATCAGATCGGGCGTGCCGTCATAGTGGATGTGGCCATCGACATATTTCGGAATGCCCGCATTGCCCTTGGCGATGATCGGGATCTCGACGCCCGAGGCGCGAAAACCGAGCGCGGTGCGCAACAGGTCCGACGCGCCGACCCCGCAATTCGCGCCATAGGCCAGCGGCTTATGCGCCAGCCCGTCCACCATCGTCGCCATATCGGCCGAGGTCAGCCCCATCATGGTGCGGCCCGCCGTGTCGAAGCTCATCGTGCCGCACCAGGGCATCTCGGCCAGGCGCGCGGCCTCGGCGGCGGCCTTGTATTCCTCGGCGGCCGAGATCGTCTCGACCCAGAGCACATCGGCCCCGCCCGCCTTCAGCCCCTCGGCCTGTTCGTGGAACATCTCGACCGCGCCCTTATAGGTCAGGCTGCCCATCGGCTCCATGATCTCGCCGGTGGGCCCCATCGAGCCCGCGACCACCACGTCGCGCCCGGCCTTGTCGGCCACCTCGCGCCCGATTCCGGCGGCGGCCTTGTTCAGCTCGAACACCCTGTCTTGCGCGTCATGCAGCTTGAGCCGCGCGGCGGTGCCGCCGAAACTGTTGGTCAGGAAGATGTCGGAGCCCGCATCGACCGCGCCCTGGTAGAGCGTTGCCACCCGGTCGGGATGATCGGTGTTCCAGATCTCGGGCGAGTCGCCGGAAGATAGCCCCATGTTGAACAGCGTCGTGCCGGTGGCCCCGTCGGCCATCAGCCAGTCGCGGGTGTCGAGCAGTCGGGACAGGAGGTCGGACATGCGCAGTAGGGCCTTCTTGCTTGGGGCAGCGTCGCTGCCGGGTGTGATCGCTCAATGCGCGCGGGGCAAGTTCATATTGCGCATAATGATCATGAGGCGGGGGCCGGGATGCAGAATGCCGCCCCGAGGCGGCATCCGATCACCTTGCGGGGACAGTCGCCCGGTCAGGCTTCCTTCATGATCTGGCGCTTGGCCTCGATCAGAAGCTCGGCCATCTTGGCGCGGATCTGCTCGTCGCTGGCCTTGTCGCCCAGATCGCCCTTGAGCTTGCGCACGACATCCTCGTGGCCCGCTTCCTCGAAATCGGATTTCACGACCTCGATCGCGTAGGCATTGGCCTCGTCGCCGGATTTGCCCAACAGATCGGCGGCCCAGAGACCGACCAGCTTGTTGCGCCGCGCCTCGGCCTTGAAGACCATTTCGGCGTCATGGGCGAATTTGTTCTCGAACGCGTTCTCGCGGTCATCGAAGGTGGTCATCTTGGGGGCTCTCCTTGCGGGCATGGGCTGCGTTGCCTTCCAAATAATCGGCAAGCGGGGGCGCATTCAAGTGCCGACTTGGCCCGGAGGTTTCTTGCTGGATCGAATCGCGGGCCCGGCATTACTCTGGCGGGACTTTGATTGACAAGGTTTTCACAGCTCCAGGACGGTCCCATGATCCGCCATTTCCCCCTCATCGCCGCCTGTCTTGTCGCAGGCGCAACCGCCACATTCGCGCAAGACACGTTCTCGGAGATCGGCACCGGGCAATACCTGGCCCCGCTGGACATGGCGCCGTTCCAGGATGACACCTGGCAGGGCTATGAGCAGGAGGGGTGGTACGTGCTGGAGAACCGGAGCGATCCCGGCGCGATCCGTTATTATCGCGGCAACGTGATCGGCGATGTCGGCAACGGCCGTGTCCAGACCAATATCTATGTCCGCAACGATGACGGGCAGGGGCTGGCCGCCGCTGGACTGATCTTCGATTTCAATGTCGAGACCTCGACCTATGCCGCCTTCCTGCTGGATCATGAAAACAACCCGATGGTCCTGTTGCGCGATGAGGACGGGATGGAGCCGATCTTTGCCGACGCTGACGACCCCGTCGGGCGTGGCGATGGCACCGACGTGCTGGCGGTCCGGTTCCTGGACGGGCGGGCGGAGCTGCTGCTCAACGACGAACCGTTTCTGAACCTCAGCGCCGAGAGCGGCTTTCATTCCTATGCCGGTGTTATCGCCGTCGGCACCGGACGCCATGGCTTCTGGGGCTTCGCGGCGGAGTAGACCCCGCCCCCGCTTTCCTTTCCGCCAGTGTCGGCGTATACGCGCGATGACCCGCCTTGGCGGACCCTCGGGGATTCGGAGTAAGCAGCACATGGCACGGCGCAAGAAGGTCTATGAAGGCAAGGCCAAGACCCTGTACGAAGGCCCGGAACCCGGCACCCTGGTGCAGTATTTCAAGGATGACGCGACCGCGTTCAATGCCGAAAAGCGCGACGTGATCGAAGGCAAGGGGGTGCTGAACAACCGCCTGTCGGAATATTTCATGACCGGGCTGAACAACATTGGCGTGCCCACCCATTTCATCCGCCGCCTGAACATGCGCGAACAACTGATCCGCGCGGTCGAGATCATCCCGCTGGAGGTCATCGTGCGCAACTTTGCCGCCGGGTCCATGGCCAAGCGCCTGGGGCTGGAGGAGGGCACGCAACTGCCGCGCCCGATCATCGAGTTTTCCTACAAGAACGACGACCTGGGCGACCCGCTGGTGCCCGAGGAATATATCATCGCCTTCGGATGGGCGAGCCAGCAGGACCTTGACGACATCGTGGCGCTGGCGCTCAGGGTCAACGATTTCATGTCCGGGCTGATGTTGGGCGTGGGCATCAGGCTGGTCGATTTCAAGATCGAGGTCGGCCGCGTCTATGACGGCGATTTCATGCGCCTCATCGTGGCCGACGAGATCAGCCCCGACAGCTGCCGCCTGTGGGATATCGAGACGGGCCGCAAGCTGGACAAGGACGTGTTCCGCCGCGACCTGGGCGACCTGGCCGACGCCTACACGGAAGTGGCGCGGCGGTTGGGCGTGCTGCCCACGAATAACGGCCCGGTGACGAAGCCGACGCTGATCAACTGAAGCTCCGCGCCCGGGGTTTGGCGGGGGATTTTGAGTATTTGGACCAAGAAGATGGGGGCAGGGTGATGCGTGCGACCGTGACCGTGATGCTGAAACAGGGGGTTCTGGACCCGCAAGGCGAGGCGGTGCGCCACGCGCTTGGCAGCCTCGGATTTGACGGCGTCGAGGGCGTGCGCCAGGGCAAGGTGATCGCGCTGGACCTGGCCGAGGGAACGTCGGAGGCCGAGGTGACCGAGATGTGCGAGAAGCTGCTCGCCAACACGGTGATCGAAAGCTACCGCATCGAGATGGGCTGAGGTCCGCGATGAAGGCGGCGCTTTTGACAGGTTATCGGTCGGACCTGGAGATCAGTGATCTGCCCGATCCCGACTGCCCGCGCGATGGCGTGGTGCTGGAGGTTCTGGCCTGCGGCATCTGCCGCTCGGACTGGCATGTCTGGGTCGGGGCCGATCCGGATGTGTCCCTGCCGCAGGTGGGCGGCCATGAATATTGCGGTGTCGTGCGCGCCGTGGGCGCGGATGTGACGCGCTGGCGGGTGGGCGACCGGGTCATCGCGCCGTTCATCCTGGCCTGCGGCGGCTGTGCCGATTGCCAGGCGGGCAATCAGACGATCTGCGCCGATCAGGTGGTGCCGGGGTTCACCGCGCCGGGGGCCTTTGCCGAGCAGATCGCCGTGCCGCGCGCCGATGTGAACCTGACCGCGCTGCCCGAGGGGATGGATCCCGCGCTTGCCGCGGCCCTCGGCTGCCGGGTCACGACGGCCTGGCACGCGCTGACGGGGCGCGCGGCCCTGCGGCCCGGCGAATGGCTGGCCGTCTGGGGCGCGGGCGGCGTGGGGCTGGCGGCGGCGCTGATCGGCAAGGCCCTAGGCGCGCGGGTGGTGGTGGCCGACCTGGTGCAGGAGAAGCTGGACCACGCGCTGAGCCTGGGCATTGATGCCGCCGTGAACGCGGGCGGGGCCGATCCGGTGGGGGAGGTCCGCGAGATCACGGGTGGCGGGGCCGATCTGGCTGTCGAGGCGCTCGGCATTGCACCCACCACGATCAACGCTTTGAAATGCCTTCGCAAACTGGGCCGCATGGTGCAGGTCGGGATGCCTGCGGGCGACCACGCCGCGATGAGGCTGCCCTGGGACGTGGTCTATTCCGGCCAGTTGGCCATCTATGGCACGCGCGGCATGCCCGCCTGGCGCTATCCGTCCCTGCTGTCGCTGATCTCGGGCGGACTGGACCTGTCACCGATGATCGCGCGGCGTGTCACGCTGTCGGATGTCACAACCGAACTGGCCGCCTTCGACGGCCCCGCCCCGCCGGGGATTGCCGTCATCACGGATTTCACCCGCTAGACAAGGATCCCGCCCCATGAAAGCCGCCGTCATCACCTTTCCCGGCTCCAATTGCGACCGTGACCTGAGCGATGCCTTCCGCGCCGCCGGATGCGGAGTAACCGAGGTCTGGCACAAGGACAGCACGCTGCCCGAAGGCGTCGATATCATCGGTATTCCCGGCGGGTTTTCCTTCGGCGATTACCTGCGCTGCGGGGCCATCGCGGGGCGCTCGCCCGTCATGAAGGCGGTCGCGGATCACGTGCACCGGGGCGGCTATGCGATCGGCATCTGCAACGGCTTCCAGGTGCTGTGCGAAACCGGCCTCCTGCCCGGTGCGCTGATGCGCAATGCGGGGCTGAAATTCACCTGCAAGATGCAAACCCTGACGGTCGCGACCGGCGACAGCGTCTTTACCCGTGGCTATGGCGAAGGCGCCGAGATCTCCATCCCGCTGGCCCATCATGACGGCAATTACGTGATCGACGCCGAGGGGCTGGCCGCGCTCAAGGACCAGGGCCGCGTGGCCTTCCGCTACCGGGCCAATCCCAACGGATCGGTTGATGATATCGCCGGGATCCTGTCGGAAAACCGGCGCGTGCTGGGGATGATGCCGCACCCCGAGCGTGTGGTTGACGCCCGCGTCGGCGGCACCGACGGGCGGGCGCTTTTTGCCGGATTGGTCGATGCGCTGGCCGATGCCTGACGGGCTTGAGCCGGATGGGCCAAGCCACTAACATCACGCCATGAACCAGCCGTCTGGCCCCATCGTTGCCCCGCGATCCTCGACAGGGCGGCGCGCATGGATTTTGCGTGGGGTCATGGTATTGTTCCTGGCCATCGCGGGCGGGGTCGTCTGGGTCTCGAACATCTGGCTGACCGAGCGGTTCACCGAAAGCACCCGCAACCGGGCGGAACTGCGCCTGGCGCTCTATTCCGGCTCCATCATCTCGGAATTGCAGCGAAATTCGGTGGTGCCGCTGCTCTTGTCGCGCGATCCGACGCTGACCCGCGCGCTGGCCATCGGGGATTTCAGCCGCACCTCGCAGCAACTGATTTCCTACCGCGAGGAGATCGGGGCCGCGTCCCTGACGCTGCTGGATCGCGAGGGGCGCGTGGTGGCCGCAACCGACCGGCCCCAGATTGGCGAATTGCACCGCAACGAGCCTTATTTCGTGCAGGCGCTGCGCACCAATGACACGGTCTTCACCACCAGCGAGCTGGAGACCGGCGCCTTCGAGTTCACCTTCGCGCGCCGCATCGAGGCCGACAATCAACTGGTCGGCGTGATCCTGGTCAAGGTCGATCTGGGCCGCCTGGAGGATCGCTGGCGCGGCACCTCCGAAGCGGTCTTCGTGGCCAATTCGGAAGGCACCATCATCCTGTCCACCGAACCGCGCTGGCGCGGGCTGGAGGAGGAGGGCGCGATGGCCGTGCAATCGCCCCCCTCGGCCATCCAGCGCGTGATCGAGGCGACGGGGGATTGGGCCTTCACCACGCCGGGGCCGTTCTTTTCCGGCAATTCGACGCTGCGGCTGGAAAGCCGGATTCCGTTTCGAGGCTGGAAACTGGTCTCGTTCACCGCCTTCGCCTCGGTGCGCGAACGCGTCAACGGGGTGCTGGCGCTGGAGATCATGGGATTCGCGTTGGCTCTGGCGGGCGCCTTCTATGTGTTGAGCCGCCGGGCGCGGATGCAGACGGTGATCTTCCAGCGCGAATCGGCGGAGCTTCGCCGCCTCAACAATCGCTTGCAGCGGGAAATCGCCGAACGTCAACGGGTTGAGAAGACGCTGGAGGAGGCCGAGGCGAGCCTGGCGCAAAGCTCCAAACTGGCCGCGATGGGCGAGATGTCGGCCGCCGTCAGCCACGAGTTGAACCAGCCGCTGGCCGCGATGAAAACCTACCTGGCGGGCGCGCGGCTGCTCTTGCAACGCAGACGGCCCGAGGAGGCGCTGTCCTCGTTCCAGCGCATCGACGACCTTCTTGACCGGATGAACGCGATCACGCGGCAGCTCAAATCCTATGCAAGAAAGGGGGCCGAGGCGTTTGCGCCCGTCGATCTGCGCGACTCTCTCGCCGCGTCGCTGACCATGATGGAGCCGCAACTGCGCCAGATGACGGTCGAGATCACCCAGACCATGCCGCGAGAACCCGTGATGGTGCTGGCCGACCGGCTGCGGCTGGAACAGGTGATCATCAACCTGTTGCGCAATGCGCTGGATGCGATGAAGGGCGAGGCGCATCGCGAACTGGACCTGATCATCGCCGAGGGCGACGAGGTGGTTTTGACGGTGCGCGACAACGGGCGCGGCATTGACGATCTGGACGCGCTGTTCGAGCCCTTCTACACGACCAAGAAACCCGGTGATGGCGTGGGGCTCGGCCTCGCGATATCCTCGGGCATCGTGAAGGATCTGGGCGGACGGCTGACGGCGCGCAACGGCGAGGATGGCGGCGCGGTGTTCGAGGTCCGCCTGCCGCGCGCCGATCAGAGCCAGGCCGCGGCGCAATGAGCAGGTAGGGAAAAGACCATGAGAATCGCGATCATCGACGACGAGCAGGACATGCGCCAGTCGATCAGCCAATGGCTGGCCCTCAGCGGCTTCGAGACCGAGACCTATGCCAGCGCGGAAGAGGCGCTCAAGCAGATCGGGCCGGATTATTCCGGCGTCGTCGTCAGCGACATCAAGATGCCCGGAATGGACGGGATCGCTTTCCTCAAGCGGTTGATGGGGATGGATAGCAGCCTGCCCGTGATCATGATCACAGGTCATGGCGACGTGCCGATGGCGGTCGAGGCGATGCGCCTCGGGGCCTATGACTTCCTGGAAAAGCCGTTCAATCCCGACCGCATGACCGAGCTTGCCAAGCGCGCCGGCCAGACACGGCGTCTGACGCTGGACAACCGCGCGCTGCGCCGCGAGCTCAGCGATGGCACCGTGCTGATGCGCAAGCTGATAGGCTCCTCGCCGGTGATGGAGCGGCTGCGCGAGGATATCCTGGACCTCGGCCAGGCCGATGGCCATGTACTGATCACCGGCGAGACCGGGACCGGCAAATCGCTGGTGGCCCATGCGCTGCACGCGGTGGGGCCGCGCGCGGGCAAGCCGCTGGTCTCGGTGGCCTGCGCCGCGCATGAGGAAAGCGCACTGTCCGCCATGCTGTTCGGGCCGGTGGGCGAGGGGCAGGATCTGCCGTTGGTCGAACAGGCGCGCGGCGGCTCGCTGCTGCTGGAGGGGGTCGAGGCGCTGCCGCAGGCGTTGCAGGCGCGCCTGCTGACGCTGATCAACGACATGGGCAACCCGGCCGAGACCCGCGTCGTGGCGATCTGCAACGCGGCGGAACCCGAAAGCTGCGAGGCCAGCCTGCGCCCCGATCTCTTCTATCGCCTGGCCGCGATGCGCATCGACCTGCCACCGCTGCGCGCGCGCGGCGAGGATATCCTGACCCTCTTCAACCGTTTCGGGGAACAGTTCGCCGAGGAATACGGCACCGAGGCCCCGCAGGTCACCGCGCAGGAGGCCGCGCAGCTCCTGCAGGCCCCCTGGCCCGGCAATGTGCGCCAACTGATCAACATCGCCGAACGCGCCATCCTGCAACAGAGGCGCGGCTCGGGCTCGATCGCCTCGCTTCTGATGAACGATGGCGAGGAGGTGGGCCAGCAACAGGTCGGCGAGGGCAAGCCGCTCAAGGAATATGTCGAGGCGTTCGAGCGGATGCTGATCGACAACACCATGCGGCGGCACCGTGGCTCCATCGCCAATGTGATGGAGGAGCTTAGCCTGCCGCGCCGGACCCTGAACGAGAAGATGGCGAAATACGGGCTCAGCCGTTCGGATTATCTTTGAAGCGTCGCGTCTGACGCGGGGGACGGGAGCCTTCGGCGAGGATATTTTGAGAACAAAGAAAAGGGGCGGAACAACCCCTGATCCGGGCCAGCGCCCGCATCAGGGGTCTTCTTCGTTCACGGTCATCGGCGTCCCCGCCTGTACCGTGCCTTTGGTATAGGTATGAAATGTTGCGTTCCGGTTAACGGCGGCGGCGGTTAACCTTAACGGCTTCTTTGTTCCGAAAATATCCTGGGGGAGGCGCCCATAGGGCGGCGGGGGCAACGCCCCCAACGGCGCCATGATCGTGGGCCGGTGCAACGGGGTCTGGTGTCGAATTGCCATTGTAATCGCCCCGAACTTGCCCTTAATGTTGTAGACGCGGCAATGGGCCGGACGCCCGGACCGCATCAACAGATTTCCGAACCGTCTTCCGGCGCGCGTCCCAAGACGACGCGGCGCGGATTTCGGGAAGGTCACGAGGGCCCCCGCAATCGACCGGGCCCGACAGGATTGTCCCGGCAGGGCCGGGGCTTGCAAACGGATGGTGGGCACGACACCCCGCCATCGGAGATAAACCGCGATGCAACGCGAGCGCAGGATTGAGGGATGGCATGACGGGTTCTTGGCCCGCATCCTGTCCGACTGCGCCCCCGCCATCGCCATTTCAGGACAACATGGAACAACGGATGCCGGCCCCCCGGGGCACGGTAGCGTGGCTCCATGCGCAAGGAACACATGGCAAAGAAAATGCTTATCGACGCCACGCACGCGGAAGAAACCCGCGTCGTCGTGGCCGACGGGAATAAGGTTGAGGAATTCGACTTTGAGTCGCTGAACAAGCGGCAACTGGCAGGAAATATCTATCTGGCGAAGATCACGCGGGTCGAACCCTCGTTGCAGGCCGCCTTCGTGGATTACGGCGGCAATCGCCACGGGTTCCTCGCCTTTTCCGAGATTCACCCCGATTACTACCAGATCCCGACCGCCGACCGTGAGGCGCTCCTGGCCGAGGAACGCGCCTATGCCGAGGCGCAGGCCGCGGCCGAGGCCGATGCCGACGCCAAGCCCAAACGCAGCCGCCGCCGCCGCAAGAAACCCGCGGATGCGCAGGCCGGGACGGCGAATGAAACCGTCGCCGCCGACAGCAATGACGACGCCGTCACCAGCGGCGACGCCGAGGACGCATCCGCCACACCCTCCTCGATGGACGTGGTCGATCTGGACGCGGATGAGGGCGGCCCCGAGCTGATCGGCGACGAGAGCGATGATAACGGCGACGACACCGCCAAGCCCGCCGACGAGGCGAAGGATCCCAATATCTCGACCGTCGCCGATGATGACGACCAGGAGGATATCCGCCCGGTGCGCAAACCGCGCCCGCGCCGCTACAAGATCCAGGAGGTCGTGAAGGTCCGCCAGGTCATGCTGGTGCAGGTCGTCAAGGAAGAACGCGGCAACAAGGGCGCGGCGCTGACCACCTATCTCAGCCTGGCCGGGCGTTACTGCGTCCTGATGCCCAACACCGCGCGCGGCGGCGGCATCTCCCGCAAGATCACCACTGCGGCGGATCGCAAGAAGCTGAAGGATATCGCCAATTCGCTGGAGGTGCCGCAGGGCGCGGGCCTCATCATCCGCACGGCGGGGGCGAAACGCACCAAGACCGAGATCAAGCGCGACTATGAATACCTGCAACGGCAATGGGAACAGGTCCGCGACCTGACGCTGAAATCCATCGCGCCCGCGGCGATCTACCAGGAAGGCGACCTGATCCACCGCTCGATCCGCGACCTCTACAACCGCGACATCGACGAGGTTCTGGTCGAAGGCGAGGCGGGCTACCGCCATGCCAAGAACTTCATGAAGATGATCATGCCGTCCCACGCCAAGAACGTGAAGCAGTATACCGACCAGATGCCGCTCTTCGCGCGCCACCAGGTTGAGGGCTACCTGGCCGACATGTTCAACCCCACGGTGCAGCTGAAATCGGGCGGTTACATCGTCATCGGCGTCACTGAGGCGCTGATCGCCATCGACGTGAACTCCGGTCGTTCCACCAAGGAAGGCTCGATCGAGGATACCGCGACGAAGACCAATCTGGAGGCGTCGGATGAGATCGCCCGCCAGTTGCGCCTGCGCGACCTCGCCGGTCTGATCGTGATCGACTACATCGACATGGACGAGCGGCGCAACAATGCCGCCGTCGAGAAACGCCTGAAGGACAAGCTGAAATCGGACCGCGCGCGGATCCAGGTCGGCCGTATCTCGGGCTTCGGCCTGCTGGAGATGAGCCGCCAGCGTCTGCGCCCCGGCATGCTGGAGGCGACGACGCAGCCCTGTCATGCCTGCCACGGCACCGGCATCGTGCGCTCGGATGACAGCCTGGCGCTGTCGATCCTGCGCCAACTGGAAGAGGAAGGCACGCGCCGCCGTTCGCGCGAGGTTCTGTTGACGGTGCCGATCGGTATCCTGAACTTCATCATGAACACCAAGCGCGAATACCTCGCCGCGATCGAGGCGCGCTATGGCCTGTCGATCCGGGTCGAGGGCGATCCGATGCTGGTCTCGCCCGATTACAAGATCGAGAAGTTCAAGACCGCCACCCGGCGTGTGCCGGCCGAGGCCCCCGTGATCTCGATGGACAGCGCGCTGATGGAGGAGGTCGCAAACGAGGCCTCCGACGAGGACAGCGCTCCGGTCGTGGACTCGCCTGCCGAGATTGCCGCCAACGCCGGTGAGGAGGCCCCCAAGAAAAAGCGCCGCCGCAGACGGGGCGGACGCGGTCGCCGGAAATCCGACACCGGCAATGGCGAGAATGGCAATACCGAGAATGGCAATGGGGATAACGGCACCGCGGAGGCGGCGACATCCGATGACGCGGCCAAGCCCGACGCCGAGGTGACGGAGGCCCCTGCGGCCGAGGCCGAGGCGCTCGCCGATGCACCGGTGGCGGAGACGCCTGCCGAGGAAGAGGCCCCGAAGCCCAAGCGCAAGCGCGCCAGCCGGGCCAAGAAGAAACCGGTCGAGGAAGCCCCCGCCGAGGAGGCGCAGCCCGAGGAGGCGCAAGCGCCTGCCGCCGAGGAGGCGCAGCCCGAAGAGGCCCCCGCCGAGACCGCGGCCGAAGAGGCTCCGCAGCCTGTGCCCGAGGAGGCCGCCCCGGTCGAGGAGGCGCAAGGCGCCGAGGAGACCCCGGAGCAGCCCGAACCGGAACCCGAGCGCACGCCCGAGCCCGCCATGGCCGAAGAGACCCCGGCGGACGATCCCGACCGCCCGAAGAAGCGCGGCTGGTGGTCGCTCGGCTGACATCGTCACAAGACACGAAAAAAAGCGCCCCCGGCCAGATGGTCGGGGGCGCTTTTTGTTTGGGCGGCTGGTCGCCCTGCCGGACCAGAACCAGGGCGTCCTCGGCATTGGGCAGAGCGCGGATCAGGCGCATTGACGCCGAGCGGTTGGGCTGGTTCAACTCGCCCGGAACCAAGGAGAAAACGATGCGCGTTTCAACCAGATCGCAGGTCGATCCCTTCATCGTGATGGACGTGATGGAGGCTGCCCGTGCCGCCGAAGAGGCAGGCCGCCACATCATCCACATGGAGGTCGGCCAGCCCGGCACCGGCGCGCCCGGGGCCGCCCGCGAGCGGTTGGCCGCCGAGATGGAGGCGGGGCCGCTTGGCTACACGGTGGCGCTTGGCCGCCCCGATCTGCGCGCAGGCATCGCGGCGCTCTATGCCGAATGGTATGGGATCGACCTCGACCCGGCCCGCGTTGTGGTGACGGCAGGGGCCTCCGGGGCGTTCATCCTGGCCTTCTCGGCGCTCTTCGATGCAGGCGACAAGGTGGGGTTGGGCGAGCCCTGCTATCCCAGCTACCGCCAGATCCTGCGCGCCATGTCGCTCACGCCGGTGGGGTTCCAGACCTATGAAACCTCCCGGTTTCAACCCACGCCTGACGATTTGACCGACGACATGGCCGGGCTGATCGTGGCCTCACCGGCCAATCCTTCCGGCACCATGCTGGACAAGGCGGCGATGGGCGCATTGGTAGATGCGTCAACGTCGCGCGGTATCTCGTTGATATCGGACGAGATTTACCACGGGCTGCAATATCGCGACCGGGCCGTGTCGGCGCTGGAATGTTCCGATGACCTCTATGTGGTCAACTCCTTCTCCAAGTATTTCTCGATGACCGGCTGGCGGCTCGGCTGGCTGGTCGTGCCCGAGGAGCACATCCGCACGGTGGAGCGGCTGGCGCAGAACCTCTTCATCTGCCCGCCCCATGCCGCGCAGGTCGCGGCGCTTGGCGCGCTCAGCCCCGAGGGCCGCACCGAGCTGGACCGCCACCGCGAGATCTACGCGGCCAACCGGGCGCTGATGCTGGCGGGGCTTGCCAAGGCGGGTTTCGATCACGTCGCGCCCGCCGACGGGGCGTTCTACGTCTATGCCGATGCCTCCGCGCACACAGATGACAGCCTCGCCTTCGCTGCCGAGATCCTGGACAAGGCCGGCGTCGCGGTCACGCCGGGGCTGGATTTCGATCCCGTCCGGGGCGCGCATTGGCTGCGCTTTTCCTATGCCCGCGCGAGTGCCGAGATCGAGGAGGGGCTGGCGCGGCTGCAAGACTTCATGTCGGCGCGCGCCGCCAGCTGAAGAGCCGCGCCAGCGAGGTCGTCGCGGTGCGCTGCGGCTTGGTGAAGATCGCGGGCGAGGCGCGGCCCCGGGCGGCATCCAGCAGGGCGCGGGTGTGATCGGCGCCGAAATCGCACAGCCAGTAGGACAGGGCGGTCGGCAGGTCGAAATGGTCATGGGTCTCCTGCATCCGGTAGCGTGTGCCGGTCCCGTCAGGCTCGAACCATTCCTCGACCCGGCCCGTGCTGGTGCGCCCCTCGATCTCCATCTGGTATTCGACGAGCTTGTAAACGGCCTCGTCCCGCAAGATCCTGGCCTTGTAGCGATGGGTGTTTTCGCTGAGCCGGAACCCGTCGGGATCGGGTTCGACCGCCGTGAAGGAGACCGGAAACCACCCCGTCCAGTCGACCGGGCCGCAGCGGCGCACGCCGTTGTCGAGGTTGGGAGAGACGGAGAGGGCCCGACGCAGCGCCTCGGGCGGGAGCGTCGACTGGAAGCTGTCCTGCTGTCTGCGCTGGCCCATCTTGACCTTCGACCCCAGTTTGCAGAACACAAGCACGAGAACACAGAACAGCGCGTACCAGATGGCCATTGCACTGAGGAGGGCCGCAAGGGGTGACATCGGCTGCGCGCCCTTGCTTGCCTCCGCGAGGTCGTCGAGGAAAAGCGGGCTCGGCACGATCAGGATCGCCAGCGCCAGTGAGCCGAGAAGCGCGTCGATCCAGCCAGCCGGAAAGATCACCGCATTCAGCACCAGAACCGCCCCCCAGACCCAGAGCAGCGCCAGCAGGGCCTGCGGATCGGCGAAGGGGTTTCTTGCGGGATCGACCAGTTGCGCGCCCGCGGCGCCAAGTCCGACAAGCGCCAGCGAGGTCAGGATCAACCGGCGGCGGATATGGATCCGGTAGGGAATATCGCGAAACAGGAAACGCAGCATAGGGCAACTCGGGGTGATGGAAATCTCCGGGTGCAGCCTGCGGGCCAAATCGGGCGCGCATCGGGCGGGGGGCGGGCATGCCCGTGAAAATTGCCGACGATGCGGGGCTGCAAAGCCTTGGGATTGGCGGGACGCTCTGCTATGACAGCGGCAATGAAATTCTCGGCGGAAGACCGATGATGCGGGCAGTTGCGACGCTATTCCTGACACTTCTTCTCGGCCTGCCCGCCCTGGCGCAGGATTTTCGTGCCGTGGCGCGGGTCGAGGCCGCACAAAGCCACCTGATCGACCAGGGCGATGGCGCGGAACTGGTGCTGGCGCTGACGCAAGCTGTCCCCTACCGCGTCTTCACGCTGGAGGGGCCGGACCGCGTGGTGCTGGATTTCCGCGAGGTCGCCTGGGGCGATCTGGCCGATGGGCTCGATGCGTCCGAGGCCGTCACCGGCGTGGCCACGGGCGGCGCCGGGGCAGGGTGGTCGCGGATGGTCCTGACCCTGGCCGCGCCCATGGCCGTCACCCGCGCGGGCATGGTCACCAACGCGCAGGACGGCACTGCCATCGTCCGGCTGCAACTCGATCCGACCGACCGCGCGGGCTTTGCCGCCGCCGCCGGACCGCCCGCGGGGCTCAACCTGCCCGAGGCGGTTCTGTCTGCCCCCGCGCCGTCCACGGCGGGCGATCTGATCATGGTCGCACTCGACCCCGGCCATGGCGGTGTCGACCCCGGCGCGCAGCGCGATGGCGGGGACGAGGCCGAGCTGATGCTGATCTTCGCGCTGGAACTGCGCGAGGTGCTGCTGCGATCGGGCCGGTTCGACGTGGTTCTGACGCGCGAAGGCGACTGGTTCGTGTCGCTGCCCGAGCGCGTCACCATCGCGCGCCGCGCCGGGGCCGACATCTTCCTGTCGCTGCATGCCGACGCGCTGGCCGAAGGGCGCGCCAGCGGGGCCACCGTCTATACCCTCTCCGACACGGCCAGCGACGAGGCCTCCGCCGCGCTGGCCGAGGCGCATGACCGCGCCGACCTGCTGGCGGGCGTCGACCTGGCGGGCAATGACGACGAGGTCGCGGGCGTCCTCATCGACCTGGCCCGGACGGAGACCGCGCCGAGATCGGTCGCGCTTGCCGACCAGATCGTGGCGGGTCTCGGCACAGCCGGGGCGCCCCTGTACAGCCATCCGCGGCTGGAGGCCGGGTTTTCTGTCCTGAAGGCCGCCGACATTCCTTCGGTGCTGCTGGAGCTTGGCTTCCTCTCGGATTCGGATGACCTCGACAACCTGCGCGACGCCGCGTGGCGGGCGCGGATCCAGGCGGGGTTGCGCGACGCGATGCTGGCCTGGGCCGAGGCGGATGCGGTGCAATCGACCCTGCTGCGGCAATAAGGGGCCATTTCTGATGGGGTAAAATAATACCGCAATCGCAACGCATTGAAAACCAACGAATTTTGCAAAACAACCCCACTTGACCCGCCGCCGAAATCCAGTAAAAGACGCCCAGACGACAGGGGGCCCCGCCCTCTGTTTGCTTTTTCTGACATCCGGCGCGTTCCGCCCCGGAAACCCGAGGAAACGACAATGAAAACCTTTTCTGCCACGCCGGCGGATATCGACAAGGACTGGATCGTGATTGACGCCGAGGGCGTCGTTCTGGGCCGTCTGGCCTCGGTCATCGCCATGCGGCTGCGCGGCAAGCACAAGCCGTCCTTCACCCCGCATATGGACATGGGCGACAATGTCATCGTCATCAACGCCGACAAGGTGCAGGTGACCGGCAACAAGCGCAACAAGCCCAATTACTGGCACACCGGCTATCCGGGCGGCATCAAGTCCCGCACCACCGGCCAGATCCTGGAAGGCGCGCATCCCGAACGCGTGCTGATGCAGGCCGTCAAGCGGATGCTGCCCGGCGGGCCGCTCAGCCGTCAGCAGATGACCAACCTGCGCATCTATGCAGGCGCCGAGCATCCGCATGAGGCGCAATCGCCCACCGTTCTGGATGTTGCGTCCATGAACCCGAAAAACACCCGGAGCGCATGATATGGCCGAAACCGTTACCTCTCTCGATGAGCTGAAGGCCGTGGCCGGCGGCGACGATGCCGCACCCGCGACCCTCGACATGGCCGAGCCGCGCGAACCCGTGCGCGACGCCCTGGGCCGCTCCTATGCCACCGGCAAGCGGAAGGATGCGGTCGCCCGCGTCTGGATCAAGCCGGGTTCCGGCAAGGTCACCGTCAATGGCAAGGAAATGAACGCGTATTTCGCGCGCCCCGTGCTGCAGATGATCCTGCGCCAGCCCTTCACCGTGGCAGGCCGCGAGGATGAGTTCGACGTGATGGCCACCGTCAAGGGCGGCGGTCTGTCCGGCCAGGCCGGGGCCGTCAAGCATGGCATCTCGGTCGCGCTGCAGCGCTACGAGCCGTCCCTGCGCGGCGCGCTGAAAGCGGCAGGCTTCCTGACCCGCGACAGCCGCGTCGTGGAACGCAAGAAGTTCGGCCGCGCCAAGGCCCGCAAGAGCTTCCAGTTCTCCAAGCGCTGAAGTTTGGCGACAGGAATTTGCAAAAGGGCCGTCCCATCAGGGCGGCCCTTTTCGCATCCTGTGCGCAGTCACCCGCGGTTAAGGTTAACGCCCCCCGCCCTCATCTTCTTCGTCCAAATACCTGAAACCGGACAGCAGAACCGGGTGCCGCCCTCACCGATCCGGCGCGATCAGCCCCAAGCCGCGCAGATAAATCCCGATCCCCGCCTCCAGCAGATCCTCGGGCGGAAACGGCGCCGCACCCCCCGGCTTGCCGCGCGCGAATAGCTCCACCACGCCGTGGCTCATCGCCCAGATATGGGCCGAGAACATCCGCGCGGGCGGGCGTTTGTCGGGCGGGATATGTTCCGACAGCGCGTCCGCCGCGCGTTCCAGGATGGCGCGTGAACGCTCTGACGCGGCGGCCAGTTCCGGGTTGGCATTGGGCGAGATGCCGCTTTCGAACATCGCCATGTAATGGCCGGGGTATTTGCGGGCAAAGGCCAGGTAGGCGCGGCCCGTGGCCTCGAAGGCCGCCAGCGCCGTGGGTCCGCCGGTCTCAAGCGCGTATTCCATCAGGTCGGCGAAGATCTCGTGCCCCTGCCGCGCGCCTTCCGCGATCAGGTCTTCGCGGCCCTCGAAATGGCGATAGACGGCGGCAGGCGTCACGCCCGCCGTCTTGGCGGCCTCGGAGAGGGTAAAGCCGGTCGGGCCCTTCTGTTCGATCAGAACGAGGGCGGCATCGACCAGCGCCTGGCGCAGGTTGCCGTGATGATAGCCGCGCTTACCCATCGGCCCAGATCTCGGGGCCGCCGGAAATCGCGGGATCGGGGCGGGCGACCAGGTCGTGATCCTTGCCCGTATAGTCCAGCCCCGACAGGATCTGCCGGATCACCGCCAGCCGCGCCCGGCGCTTGTCGTCGGACCGGATCACGACCCAGGGCGCGACGCCGGTATGGCTGCGGGTCAGCGTCTCATGGATCGCGGCGCTGTAGGCGTCCCATTTCTTCAACCCCTTGACGTCGATCCAGCTGAGCTTCCACTGCTTCAGCAGGTCGCCCTCGCGGTCCAGGAAGCGGCGCAATTGCTCGGCCCGCCCGACATTGAGCCAGATCTTGACCAGGTGGATGCCGTCATCGACCAGCATATCCTCGAATTCGGGCAGTTGACGGAAAAAGCTTTCGCGCTGCGCCTCGGTGCAGAAGCCGAAGACATGCTCGACCACGCCGCGATTGTACCACGACCGGTCGAAGAGCCGCATCTCGCTGCCCGCCGGCAGGTGCTGGACGTAGCGCTGGAAATACCATTCCCGCGTCTCGCGGTCGGTGGGTTTCGACAGGGCCACCACGCCCGCCGCACGGGGGTTGAGGTGCTCGCGCACCCGCTTGATGCAGCCGCCCTTGCCGGCGGCATCGCGGCCCTCGAAGACAACCGCGACCCGCGCGCCGCTTTCGCGGACCCAGGCCAGGCATTTCACCAATTCGATCTGCAGCGCCTCCAGATCGTCCTCATAGGCCTTCTTGTCCATCCGGTCGTCATAGGGGTAGGACGGGTCAAGAACGCTGTCCTTTTTCGCGGTCTCGATGGCCTCACGCACAGGATCCGGCGCGTCGTTCTTGAAGAAATCGGAAATCGCGCCGTCGAAGGGCAGGGCCATGGCGTTCCTCGTCGGATTATTGCTGCTCTTGGCCTCAATATGGGCCGGGGCGGCGGTCAGCGCAATCCGGCGCGGGCGGCGGCACGGTCGATGGCGTCGATCACGGTGTCGAAATGGGTGTGATGCGGCATGTGCGAGGGGGTCTCCAGCGGGGTCAGATTGGCCCCCGGTACCGCCTCGCTCAGCGGGATGGCGTGGATCCGGTAGGCCACGGTCGTATCCTCGCGGCCATGCACGATCTCGACCGGCACCGAGATGTCGCCGTATCGCGGGGCCTGCGCCGTGACCCAGTCCAGCAAGCCGCGCCGTTGCAGCGCATTGGCCCGCAGAGGGCCGCGGCGCACGATCATGCGGGGGCCGAGGTGGTCGGCATAGCCCTCGGGCATCGGCAGCGGCGCGTAGACATCGGCTATCGCGCCCTCGATCTGCGCCTCGCTGATCCAGGCGGTGATGAGCGGGATCACAAATGTCCGCCCCGGCCAACTGGCGAGCACCGTGTAGTAGAGCCCAAGGCCGGTATCCCACGGGTAGGCAACGCCCGAGACCGTGACCAGCGCCGAGAGGCTGTCGGGATGTTCCACCGCCCAGGCCAGCGCGACGGCCCCGCCCAGGCTCTGCCCCAAGACAATGGGCCGCTCGGCCCCCAATTGGCGCGCGGCCGCCACCAGCACCGCCGCCTGTTCCGACAGGCTGGCCCCCTCCGGCGAAATCGGGTCGGAATAGCCCAGGCCCGGCCTGTCGAAGGCGATGACGCGGTAGCGTTCGGACAGCGGGCCGACCATGTCATAGGTGAAATCGCGCAAATTGCCCGAGGAGCCGTGGATCAGCACAAGATCCGGCCCCTCGCCCTGCACCAGCGCATGGACCCGTTGGCCATCCACCTCGATGAATTGCCCCGAAGGGGGATAGGCGCGTTCCGTCGCCGCCTCGTTCCGGGCCGCGCGCCACAGGGTCAGCGCGGCAAACCCCGCCAGAAGAAGGACAAGAACAGCCAGGATCCGCATCAGCCGCGCAGGTCCGTGCGGTCCTGCCCGATGCGGGCAATGTCATAGGGCGTGGTCTCGTAGATCTCGGAGATCCAGTTGCCATAGAGCAGATGCGCGTGGCTGCGCCAGCGGTTCTGCGGCTGTTTCGCGGGGTCGTCGCCGGGGTAGTAATTGACCGGCACCGTCACCGGCGTGCCCTCGGCGACATCGCGGTCATATTCCTGTTTCAGGGTGAAGCTGTCATATTCGAAATGGTTGAAGACATAGAGCGCGCGATGGCCGGGATCCTCGACCAGCGCGGGGCCAACCTCGTCGGAATCGAGCAGGATCTTGAGCCCTTCGGCGGCCTCGATCTCGGCCTTGCGCATCTCGGTCCAACGGCTGACGGGGATGGTGCAATCGTCGGAAAATCCCCTGAGATAAGGGCTTTCCGGGGCGAGGTTCATGTGCCGGTAGCAGCCGAACGCCTTCGCCTCCAGCAGGTGTTTCCTGACGCCGTGGAAATGGTTGATCATCGCCATGCCACCCCAGCAGACGCCGAAGGTGGAATGCACATGGGTCTGGGTCCAGTCGAAGACGCGGGTGAGTTCGTCCCAATAGGTCACGTCATTGAACGCCATATGCTCGATCGGCGCGCCGGTGATGATGAGGCCGTCCAGCTTTTCGCCCGAGGCCGCGACCTCCTCGAAGGGGCGGTAGAATGCCTCCATATGCTCGGCGGCGGTGTTGCGGGTGCGGTGTTCGCTCATGCGGATGAGGCTCAGCTCGATCTGCAAGGGCGTGGCCCCGATCAGCCGCGCGAACTGGTTCTCGGTCTGGATCTTCTTGGGCATGAGGTTGAGCAGCCCGATCCGCAGGGGCCGGATATCCTGCCGTGCGGCCGCATCCTCATCCATGACCTGCACCCCCTCGCGGCCGAGGACCGAATAGGCGGGCAGGTTGGAGGGCAGTTTGATGGGCATGTCAGGATCCGGGGGTCAGTTGGGGCGGGTGGCAAGGGCATCGGCGACAAGGGCGATGACGTCGTCGCAATCGCGGACTTTCGCGACATCATCCGCCTGCACCGTCACGCCCCAGTTCCGCGCCATCGCCGCGTAGAGCGGCGCACGGTGGCGGAGCGCCCGGCCATAGGCGTAGCGGACAAAGGCATCAGGATCAACGTCGCCGCCCAATGTATTGGTTTCGTTCTTGAATTCATCCCAGATGCGGCGCATGAACCGGGGCTGGTAATACATCGGCTTGGGCGATTTGTCGAAGCGGCGGATCAGCTCCTCGGTGTGATCCCCGCTGCCCTCGATCCAGACCATCAGGGTGTTCGCGCCAAGCGTGCGCAGCACCTCGTCGGCGGGGTTCTCGGGGTCGACCACCTCGCAGATCGAGCCGCCGGTATCGCAGACGAAATGCTCGTAGCCATAGAGGTCATGCGCGCGGGCGATGAATTGCGGCGTGTCCAGCAGCGCGTTGATCTCGGCTCGACGGTGCAGGTCCTGGCGGCGCATGTATTCGCTGAAGGGCAGCCCGCCCTTGGCCGGATCGCCCGGCTTGCCCAGGTAGCTCGACAGCGGCGCGAGATTGTTGAAGGTGATGTTGGAGCCGATATAGATCGAATCCGAACGCAGCAGCGTCGCCAGAAACGGCACCGTCATTGCCTGCCGCTTGAGGTTGTCGGTGATGTGCTCGCCCATATAGGCGGTGCCGATGCGGTAATCGACCGAGTAGTGGAACCAGTCGCCATGCGCGCGCAGGAGGTTCGCCAGATGGGTCTTGCCCAGGCCCGACATGCCGAAGAACAGCACCCGCTTGTCGGGCGCGGCGATCCAGTCGCGGGCGGTCTCGTAGATCAGGCCCATATCAGGCGGTATCCCTCGGTTTCACGGGGCCTTACGTAGCGCGGGGCGCGGGGGGCGTCCATGCCCGAAATCGACGCAAAGAAAAAGGCCCCGCGCGTCCTGTCGCACGGGGCCTGATCAGAAGTCCGATGGGGGCGCTTCAGAAGTTGAAGCCAACCCGCAGGCCAAGGGCCACGGCATCGTTGTCGTTGAAGTTGGAATTTATAGATTCCGTAACAGCGTCGCCGATCATGATGTAGCGCACACCGCCGGCGATGGACATGTTGCCCTGGGTGTATTCCGCGCCCAGGCTGACCGAGGTGTAGCCATCGGTCGGGCCGAGGTTGCCTTGGAGCCCGTCCTGCTCCGCCTCATAGCCGAGCGAGCCGGAGACCGACCAGTTCTCGTTGATGCGGTAGCCGACGCCGAGGGCGAAGGTCCAGACGTCATCGTCGTAATCGACCAGGTTGCCCGACGGGGTCGGGTAGGCATTCGGCGTGATCGCGAAGCCGTCCCAGGCGGTCCAGCGGATCGAGCCGAAGAGCAGCGTGTTCTCGGCGATGCCCGACTGTGCCTCCAGCAGGATCGATTCCGGCAGCGTCACCTCGAACGAGGTCGGACCGGTCGGGACCAGCGCCTGCGGTGTGCCCGGAGGGGCGACACCCTCGACACCGGCCAGACCCAGATCAACCTCGCTGAAATAGGTCAGCGCGACGCGCAGGGCGATATCCGGACGCTCATAGGCGGCGCCGAACATATAGCCCATGTCATAGTCGTTTTCCGCGTTCAGCACGTAGGAGAAGGCGGGCGTGGTGACGAAGACGTCGCCTTCGACATGCACGGCGCGGATGCCGCCATAGACCGAGATGTTGTTGGCCATCTCATAGCGCAGCGCGGCGGTGATCTGGTTCGAGCTGAGCTCGGCGTAGGAGCCCGCGAACGGGTAGGGCGTGCCCGCCGGATAGGCGACATCGGCCCCGACGGGGTTGTCCAGCACCAGCGCGAACGAAAGCTGGTCGGTGATGTCCTGGCGGTAGCCGAGCGTCAGCGTGTTGAAGGTCGGGCTGATGTCGCCCGAGGCCGCTGCCGCAGGCGGGCCGGGATAAACGCCGCTGACATCCGGCGAGACGCTGCCATAGCTCAATTCGACATAGGTGCCTTCCTCGAACAGGATGCCGGTGGTGAACCCGGTCCGCTCGATCCCGCCTGCCTGTGTCATTGCCGTGCTTGCCAGAAGGGCCGCACCGGCCATCGTCAGTCTTTTCATTACTAGTCCCTCCAAAGGGCTGGATGTTGCCCGATATCCCTACTTTCACTTACGCAAAATAGCGGTGGAAAGGTCAATTCTTCCCTAGCGTCAGGAAATGGACGGGCGGCCTATCGGCCCGTTTACAGCCGGAAATGTGACCGAATTGCTACAACTTCCGCGCGCGAGGTTAAGCGGCGGGACGGGGCCGGGTCTCGTGCTGGATGTTCACGTAATTGGCCCCGAAGATCAGGACCGCCCCGATCAGGACCGCCAGGCTGATCGGCTC
Source organism: Alterinioella nitratireducens (assembly GCF_013155465.1). Classification (GTDB taxonomy): domain Bacteria; phylum Pseudomonadota; class Alphaproteobacteria; order Rhodobacterales; family Rhodobacteraceae; genus Alterinioella; species Alterinioella nitratireducens. Next base: position 566,076 of record NZ_JABJVX010000001.1, read on the forward strand.
GGCATAGAGCATCATTCCGACGATGGCGATGACCGGCAGGCGGGCGAAGTCGATCGGCATGACGATGGTTGCGGGCGCCAGCGTCAGCGCCGTGGTGATGCAGAAATGCGCCGTCAGCCCGCCGATGCCCACGACCACGATCCAGGGCAGGTTGGCGAGCGAGGGCCACGCGATGTCGCCGTCGATGCCGGCGCAGATCAGCCCGAAGACCAGCTGCATCGTGGTGAGGTAGAAGAGGATGCAGATGACACTGGCGCTGCGGGTCAGTTGCTTGGTCAGGATACCGGTCATGGCAAAGGCCATGGCGGCCCCGGCGGCGGCGAAGGTGCCGATGGAGATCGGCGCGCCGCCCGGCTGCGCGACCAGCAGGATGCCGCTGAAGCCCACTGCCACGACGGCCAGCTTGCGCAGGCTCAGGCGTTCATCCAGGAAGATCGGGGCCAGCAGGATGACCCAGAGAGGCGAGGTGAACTCCAACGCGAAGACCTGCGCCAGCGGGATCATCGAGATGGCGTAGAACCAAAGGTTCTGCCCGGTGAAATGGGCGATGTTGCGGATCAGGTGGCGACCGAACCGGTCGGTGGTGATCTGGCCCGCGCGCCCCGTCGCCAACGCCACGCCCGCCACGATCACGACACCGATCAGCGACCGGTAGGTCATCAGCTCGAACGTATCGAGATCGGTCGACAACTCGCGCCCCGCCACCGCCATGGCCGAAAACGAGACGATCGACCCGATCATCCACAGGGCGGCGCGGCCGGGCTGGCTCTGATCTGGGGCGGACATGGGCGGGGTCTCGGGGCAATGGGACGCGGGCGGGGGATCAGGTATCAGCAGTGGCACCGTGCCGCAACATTGGCAAGGGGCGCTGCCCCAGGCGCCTGGCGGCGCCTCCCCCGAGGTATTTGGAGCAAAATGAAAGGGGCGGTGGCCCGTTAACCTTAACGCCGCTTGGGATATTGCCGGGTCGGGCGGGCAGTCACTCCCACTCGATCGTGCCCGGCGGTTTCGAGGTGATGTCATAGGTCACCCGGTTGATGCCCTTGACCTCGTTGATGATCCGGGTCGCGGTCTCGCCCAGGAAATCGTGGGAAAACGGGTAGTAATCGGCGGTCATGCCGTCGACCGAGGTGACCGCGCGCAGGGCGCAGGCGAAATCATAGGTGCGCCCGTCGCCCATCACGCCCACGGTGCGCACCGGCAGGATGGCGCAGAAGGCCTGCCAGATTTCATCGTAAAGCCCGTGCTTGCGGATCTGGTCGATATAGACGGCATCGGCCTTGCGCAGGATCTCCAGCTTCTCGCGCGTGATCTCGCCGGGGCAGCGGATGGCGAGGCCGGGGCCGGGGAAGGGGTGGCGGCCGATGAAGCTGTCGGGCAGGCCAAGCTCGCGGCCGAGCGCGCGGACCTCGTCCTTGAAAAGCTCGCGCAGGGGTTCGACCAGCTTCAGCCCCATCTTTTCGGGCAGGCCACCGACATTGTGGTGCGACTTGATCGTCACCGACGGCCCGCCCGAGAAGCTGACCGATTCGATCACGTCGGGGTAGAGCGTGCCCTGCGCCAGGAACTCGGCCCCCTCGATCTGGCTTGCGTATTTCTGGAACACGTCGATGAAGAGCCGCCCGATGATCTTGCGCTTGGTTTCGGGGTCGCTCTGCCCGTCCAGCTCGCCCAGGAACAGCTCCTGCTCCTCGGCGTGGATGACTGCCAGGTTCATGTGGTCGCGGAACATGGTCACGACCTCCTGCGCCTCGTTGAGCCGCAAGAGCCCGTGATCGACGAAAACGCAGGTCAGCTGATCGCCGATCGCCTCATGCAGAAGCGCCGCGGCGACGGAGCTGTCGACACCGCCCGAGAGGGCGCAGATCACGCGTTTGTCGCCGACCTGGTCCTTGATGCGGGCGATGGCCTCCTCGCGGTAGGCGTCCATCGTCCAGTCGCCCTTGAAGCCTGCCAGTTGCACGAAATTCTGGTAGAGTGTCTTGCCGTTCGGGGTGTGATGCACCTCGGGGTGGAACTGCACCGCGTAGAAATGGCGCGCGCGGTCGGCGGTGATCGCGAAAGGGGCGCCGGGCGAGGTGCCCAGAACCTCGAATTTCGGTGCAAGATCAGAGACATGGTCGCCGTGGCTCATCCAGACCTGTTCGCGGCCCGACCCATCCAGGAACCAGCCCGCCAGGATGTCGTCGCGCTTGTCGGACGGTTTCACCCAGGCGCGGCCAAACTCGGCCGTGGCATGTTCGCCGGCCTCCACGCGGCCGCCCAGATCCTGCATCATCACCTGCTGGCCATAGCAGATGCCCAGGATCGGCACGCCGAGACCGTAGACGGCGCGCGGCGGGCGCGGGCTGCCCTCGCGCATCACCGAATCCGGCCCGCCCGAGAAGATCACCGCTTTCGGGGCGAAATCGCGCAGGAAATCGTCGGTCACGTTCTGGAACGGGTGGATTTCGCAATAGACGTTCAGCTCGCGCAGGCGGCGCGCGATCAGTTGCGTCACCTGGCTGCCGAAATCTATGATCAACAGGCGGTCATGGGATGTCTGGCTCATGCCCTGCGCCATAGGCCAGAGGCGGGGATTGCGCAAGAGACAAGGCGCGCGGGGGCGATGGGACGGAGATAACATGTCATTATTCTATGGCAATCAGAATTGGCATGGTGTTATGATCTGGGGTCCAACAGTCAGGAGAGACCGATCTTGCCCATCACCCTGGATGCCGCCGCGCTGAATCTGCTGCTGGCGATGATTTGCGGCGCGCTTATCGGATCCGAGCGTCAGATCCGCCGCCGCACCGCCGGTTTGCGCACCAACGCGCTGGTGGCGCTTGGCGCGGCGGGGTTCGTCGTCTTTTCCGGGCTCTATCCCGACGAGGTCAGCCCGACGCGGGTCGCGGCGCAGGTGGTCTCGGGCATCGGGTTCCTGGGGGCGGGCATCATCTTTCGCCATGGCTTTACCGTGCATGGGCTGAACACGGCGGCGACGCTGTGGTGTTCGGCGGCGGTCGGCACCACGGCGGGGGGGGGCGCGCCGATCTTTGCCGCGCTGCTGACCGGCTTTGTCGTCTTCGTCAATCTGGGCCTGCGCCCGCTGGTCAAATGGATCAAGAAACGCACCGGGGCGGGGGCCCCTCCGGCGCTGGAATACCAGGTCATGGTGGGCGTCGAGACCGCCAAGGCCCCGCGCCTGCGCGCGCTGGCCCTGCAATGCCTGTCGCAACCGGGGATGCAGGTGGCCGGGATCGAGCGGTCGAAGGGCCTCGATGGCGACGAGACCCTGTTCGAGATCACCGTGATGATGGAGGACATGGACGAAGAGACGATCAACAAGGCGTTGTCGCCCCTGATGACCGAACCCGATGTGCGCTCGGTCGGGTGGGAGTATACCGGCGCGACCTGACGGCAGGCGCGCCGGAAAGCGGTCAGAACCGGAACACGACGCCCAGTTCGATCTCGGTCAGGTCGCCGTCGATGTCGTTATAGAGCACATCGGTCTGGTAGTCGTCCTCGTCGAACTGGTAATGCAGGATCGCCGCGCGCAGATTGATCCGGTCGGTAAAGGCATGTTCGACGCCAAGGCCCGCGCCATTGGTCGTGCCGAAGGTGATGTGTCAACCGCGACCATGCCCGACCCGCCGATGTCGCTTTCCCCCCATAATCGCCGCATATCGCCCGCAGGGCCGCCCGGTGGGGCTGTATGAGAGGCGCAACAGCCGATTTGCCCGGAGGAGCAGGCCATGAATGAAGTGCCACGCGCAGGACGCCGCGGTCGCGGGGGCGGCGGGGCGGCCCGCCGCGCCGAACGCACCGCGGTCCAGATCGAAACCGCCAAATATATCGAGCGCAACATCCCCGACCTGGACGTGCTGAACGACGAGGCGCTGGAAATCATCGAGGCCAATGCCGAGATCGTGCTGGAGGAGATCGGCGTCAACTTCGTCGAATACCCCCGCGCGCTGGAACGCTGGCGCGAGGCCGGGGCGCATGTCGATGGCGAACGCGTGCGCCTGCCCAAGGGCCTGGCGCGCAAGCTGTGCTCGACGGCGCCCGCGCAGTTCACCCAACATGCCCGCAACCCCGAGCGCTCGGTCGTCATCGGGGGCCGCAACCTGGTGCTGGCCCCGGTCTACGGGCCGCCCTTCGTGCATGACGTCAATGGCGGCCGCCGCTACGCGACGATGGAGGATTTCCAGAAATTCGTGAAGCTCGGCTACATGTCGAAATGGCTGCACCATTCCGGCGGCACGGTCTGCGAACCGACCGACCTGCCGGTCAACAAGCGCCATCTCGACATGCTCTACGCGCATATGTCGCTGAGCGACAAACCCTATATGGGCTCGGTGACGGAGGAGAGCCGCGCGCTCGATTCGATCGAGATGTCAAAGATCCTCTTCGGGGCGGATTTCGTCGATCAGAACGCGGTGATGACCTCGCTGATCAACATCAACTCGCCGCTCACCTTCGACCCGATCATGTTGGGCGCGCTGGAGAACTACGCCGCCGCCGGGCAGGCCTGCATCATCTCGCCCTTCATCGTCGGCGGCGCGATGGCCCCGGTCTCGGTCGCGGGCACGCTGACGCAGATCCTGGCCGAGGTGATGGCGGGGATCGCCTATAGCCAATTGATCCGCCCCGGCGCGCCGGTGATTTTCGGGGCCTTCGTGACCTCGATCGACATGAATTCGGGCGCGCCCACCTTCGGCACGCCCGAGGCCACGCAGATCACGCTCGGCACCGGGCAGTTGGCGCGGCGCCTGGGGTTGCCCTACCGCTCGGCGGGGTCGTTCACCGGCTCCAAGCTGCCCGATGCGCAGGCCGCCTATGAAACCGCCAATTCGCTCAATGCGGGGCTTCTGGGCGGGGTCAATTTCATGCTTCACGCCTGTGGCTGGCTTGAGGGCGGGCTGGTCGCCAGTTTCGAGAAATTCGTGATGGATGCCGACCAGCTTGGCGCGCTGCACAAACTGGCCGAGGGGATCCCCATCGACGAGAACGCGCAGGCGATGGACGCGCTGCGCGAGGTCGGACCGGGCGGGCATTACCTGGGCTGCGCGCATACCCAGGCCAATTTCAAGACCGGGTTCTGGCGCTCCAACCTGCTGGATTACAAGCCCTACGAGACCTGGTCCGAGGAAGGCGCGCGCGACACCCAGGCATTGGCCGCCGCGCGGGTCGAGAAGCTTGTGTCGGACTACCAGCAGCCAATGCTGGATCCCGCGATCGACGAGGCGCTGAAGGCCTATATGGCCAAGCGCAAGGAAGAGATGCCCGACAGCTTCATGTAAGGCGGCTCAGGCGGGCCGCGGTCCCTGTGCCGCGGCCAAGAGCGACATCAGCAATTCGACATGGCGACGCGGTGAATAGGCGGCCTCGCCAGTGACGCGCATCGCCTCCTGTTCGGCCTCTTCGCTGAGCAGGCGGGCAATGCTGCCCTGCACCCCCGCCGCCCGGTCCCGGCCCGCGCGGATGAGGGCCGATGCCCCGTATCTGGCCGCCTGCAACAGCAATCCGGGGCGGTGCATCTGGCGCAATTCCTGGGTCAATGTGGTCATCTGGTCGGTCCCCCTGGGTGACATGGTTCATGGCGATGAGACTGCCCCCGGTGACCGGCCTGTTGCGGAATCTTTTTTGCAGCGCGCGCTGGCGGCAATTTGTTTACGCTTTGGCAACAGTTCACAGGATTTCCACAGATTTTAACCAAACAGTAATCAATATTTTTAAAGGCTTGCGCAGGTTATCCACAGTTTGTTGGGGACGATGATGACTTGCGAAACGACCGTCACGGAAAAGAGGCGCTACCCGGCCTGGCTGCCGGAAGGGGCACGAAACTACCTTGATCACACCGGCAACGGCGCCTCCGTGCGTCAGATTGCGCGGGCCACGCATCGTCACCCCTCGACCATCGCGCGCCGCATCCGGGCCTATGAGGCCCGCCGCGACGACCCGCTGGTCGATGAGGCGCTCGCCGCGCTTCAGGCAGATTGCGTTTCCAAACCCGCAACAATCGACAACGGCAAGGAGCCAGAACACATGACCGCACCCCTCAGGCCCCCCCTGGTTTCCGATGACACCACCGTCAATCGCGAAGCCCGCCGCATCCTGCGCCGCCTGTGCAAGACCGAGGCGACGCTGGTGCTGGCCCGGGACATGGACAAGGCCATCGTCCTGCGCACCGGGGTGGATGGCAGCCAGACCCGCACCGCCGTGCTGGATCGCAAGGTCGCGCAGGCCTTTGCGCTGAAGGACTGGATCGCCACCGCCAGGGCCGGCCGGGTCAGCGTCTATACCATTACCGAGGCGGGGAAATCGGCGCTGAAACGGCTGATCGAGGCCGACCGCAAGCGCCGCCGCCAGCCGCAGATGGAAATGGCCGAGGCCGCGACACCCTTCCTGGCGCAGCACCAGCTCTGGGGTGAAAAGCCCGTGCGCGCCGATGACGGCACGATCCGTAAAATGCGGGTCAACCTGGCCGAATCCCCGCTGGCCACGCTGGCGCGGCGCAAGGGCAAGGATGGCAGGCCCTTCATGACCATGGACCTGGTGCAGGCGGGCGAGAAGCTGCGCGAGGATTTCGAGCGCGCCCAGATGGGACCGCGCGTCGCCCAGAACTGGGAGAAATTCCTGACCGGCGGCGATCGCGGCTCGGGGTTCTCGGATGGTGGCATGGCCGAAGGCCCGCGCGCCGCGCGCGACCGGGTGACCCGCGCCGTCGACGATATGGGGCCGGGGCTGGCCGATGTCGTGCTGCGGGTGTGCTGTTTCCTGGAGGGGCTGGAATCGGCGGAGAAGCGGCTTGGCTGGTCGGCCCGGTCGGGCAAGATCGTCCTCAAGATCGGGCTTCAGCGGCTGCTCAAGCATTACGAGACGGTTTACGGCTTCGTCCCGGTCTCGCTAGATTGATCTCGATTCGGATACAATATTGGTGATATCGGCCCCGACCTCTCCCCGGGGCAGATGGAAAACCGGGCCCGGCAGGAGATGCCGGACCCGGTTTTTTCCATTCAGGCGGCTTTCTCGGCGCTTTCCTCGCGCAGCCAGGTCAGCACCGTTTCCGGCGAGGACACGCCATAGGGGTCTTCGGCGTGGTTGTCGCTCAGCCCCGGTTCCTCGAACCATGCCTCGACCACGCCGTCATTGACCACCGCCGCGTAGCGCCAGGAGCGCAGCCCGAAGCCCAGATTGTCCTTGCGCACCAGCATGCCCACCCGGCGGCTGAACTCGCCCGAGCCATCGGGGATGACCTGGACATTTTGCAGCCCCTGCGCCTCGGCCCATTTGTTCATCACGAACGCGTCGTTGACGGACATGCAGTAGATCGCGTCGATCCCTTCGGCCTGGAAATCGGCAAAGCCGTTCTCATATCCGGGCAACTGGTAGGTCGAGCAGGTGGGCGTGAAGGCGCCGGGCAGGGAAAACAGCACGACGCGCTTGCCCGCGAAATAGTCCTCGGTGGTCTTGTCCTGCCAGCGGAACGGGTTGGGGCCGGTGATGGCCTCGTCGCGGATGCGGGTCTTGAAGGTGACGTGGGGAAGTGTCGCGCCGGTTTGCATGTGAAACCTCCGAAGAATACAGTTACTGGACAAGGTCGGCGACCCGACCGTTTCTGTGGTCATTTAGAACCCTTCTAAACGGCTTTCAATGCGACAATGCTGCATGGCAGCATCCCACCTGGAAGGGGTGACTTTCAGGATGTTCCACGGTTAAACTGCCTCCCGAGGAGGACCGCCCATGCGTGACCTGAAGATCCCCGAGCAGCGCCACCCCGAAAAGGCGCGCCGCCCCGACAATCCGCAGCCGAAGAAACCGGCCTGGATCCGGGTGAAGGCCCCCGTGGGCGAGGGCTACAAGGCCACCCACAAGATCATGCGCGACCACAAGCTGACCACCGTCTGCGAGGAAGCGGGCTGCCCCAATGTGGGCGAATGCTGGTCCCAGGGTCACGCCACGATGATGATCATGGGCGAGGTCTGCACCCGCGCCTGCACCTTCTGCAACATCGCCACCGGCAAGCCGCCCGAGGATCTGGATGTGTTCGAACCGGGCCGCGTCGCCGATGCGGTCAGGAAACTGGGGCTGAACCATGTCGTGATCACCTCCGTCGACCGCGACGACGTGGAAGATGGCGGGGCCGAGCATTTCGCGCAGACCATCCGCGCCATCCGCCGCCAGTCGCCCGGCACCACGATCGAGATCCTGACCCCCGATTTCATCCGCTGTGACCCTGCCGTGCTGGAGATCGTCGTCGCCGCCAAGCCGGATGTCTTCAACCACAACCTCGAAACGGTCCCCGGCCTGTATCCTGAGGTGCGCCCCGGCGCGCGCTATTTCCATTCGCTGCGGCTGTTGCAGCGCGTGAAGGAAATCGACCCGACCATGTTCACCAAATCGGGCATCATGGTGGGCCTGGGCGAGGACAAGCAATCGGTCATCCAGGTGATGGAGGACATGCGCGCCGCCGATATCGATTTCCTGACCATCGGGCAGTATCTGCAACCGACGCCCAAGCACCACGCGGTCGATCGCTTCGTCACGCCCGAGGAGTTCAAGGGCTATGAGAAGGCCGCCTATAACAAGGGCTTCCTGATGGTTTCGGCCACGCCGCTGACACGCTCCTCCTACCATGCGGGCGACGATTTCGCCAAGCTGCGCGAGGCACGGCTGCGCAAATTGCAACCGGCCTGACGGCTGCCCATTTTGTCGAAACCGAAAACCGCGCTAGGATTGGCGCGGTTTTTTCGATTCAGCGATTCAGACAAAGAGGCTTGCCATGAAACATTTTAGCTGCCTGACCTTCGCCCTGGCCCTGCTGGTGACCCCGGTCAGCGCGCAGAGCATCGACGACGCGGTCGAGGCCTATAATTCGGGCCAATACGGGACCGCCCTGGAATACGCCCGCGCGCTGTCCAACCAGGGCGTGGCGCGGGCGCAGAACATGCTTGGCGTGCTCTACAAGAACGGCGAGGGGGTGGAGCAGGACGTGCCGCGCGCCGTTGCCTATTTCGAGGCGGCCATCGCCCTGGGCGAGGCCCGCGCCATGGCCAATCTGGGCACCATGCTGACCGAGGAGTTTCAGGGTTATCCCGCCGATCCGGCCCGCGCCCGCGCGCTGCTTGAACAGGCAATGGCGCTTGGCAATGTCGGCGCGATCAACAGCCTCGGCGTCTGGTACGAGGCCGGGGCGGGCGGCGCTCCGGACTACACCCGCGCGCTGGATCTCTACCGGCAGGCCATGGCGCTTGGCAACATGGATGCGGCGCGCAATATCGGCGCGCTCTATGGCCGGGGCGATGGCGTGACGCAGGATCACGAACGCGCCCGCGCCTATTACCGCATCGCCGCCGATGGCGGCAATGCGGGCGCGATGGACGAGTTGGGCTACCTTCTGCAACGGGGGTGGGGCGGCCCCGCCGACCTGCCCGCCGCGATGCGGTTCTATGAACGCGCGGGCGATCTGGGCGACCCCGAGGCGCTCTATTCCCTGGCCGACATCCATTTCGGCGGGGATGAGGGCGTGCCCGCCGACGTGCCCCGCGCGATCCGCTATTACGAGCGGGCGATGGACGCGGGCAACGGCGATGCCGCCTATGCGCTTGGCTGGATCTACGAAGGCGGGCGCGGTGTGCCCGCCGATCAGGAGCGCGCGCTGGATTATTACTGGAGCGGCTTCGACATGGGATCGGCCGATGCCGCCTATGTGCTCGGCACCATGTCGCGCGATGGCGACCTCTTGCCCGAGGATCACGTCTTTGCCCGACACATGCTTGAGATCGCGCTGGAGCGCGACCATGACTGGGCGGCGAACGAGTTGGGCAATATGTGGGCCGACGGGCGCGGTGGCCCCGCCGATCCGGAGCGCGCCGAGGCGCTCTTGCGGCAGGGCTTCGCGATGGGGGATTCCGAGGCCGCGATCAGCCTGGCCAACCTGCTGCATATCCCCGGCTCGACCCGGCACCGCCCCGTAGAGGCGATGGCGTTCTGCATCCGGGGCATCGCCATGGCGGGCAGCGATGTCCCCGCGCATTACACGGAAACCTGCGATGCGATCGAGGCGCAGCTGTCGTCCGAGGATCGCGCCGCCGCGCTGGAACGCTCACGGCAGCTCTGATCGGCGATTTGGGGAGCGAGGGGCGCTGCCCCTCGCGCTCCCCGGGATATTTTCAGAACAAAGAAGGAAAATTTTAGTCAAATTGTCCGGGGTTTGCCGCATAGTGCATGTTTCGGACATGGCGTCATCAAGAGGTTGGAGTGCGCCTGCGGGAATGAACGCGGCGTTTTCTAAGGCAGGGCGCGCAGATAGGCGGCGATGGCGGCGCGATCCGACGCGGGCAGTTGGCTCATATTGGCGATCACCTCGACCATCTCGCCGCCCGCGCTGTCGAAATTCGGCGTGAAGCCGTCATTGAGGTAATTGGCGATATCCGAGGCCGACCAGGTCAGCTCGGCGGGCGTGATGTCGGGGATGCGCCCGTCGCCCGAGGGGTGGGGCGCGCCGGTCAGCCAGGCGTCGCGTTGCAGCCCGCCAAGCGGATTGCGCGGCGTGTGGCATTCGCCGCAATGGCCAAGCGCCTCGACCAGGTAGCGGCCGCGCTCAAGCTCCGGCGCAAGCTCACCGGTGACGACCCAATCGTCTTGCGAAAAGAGCATCTTCCAGCCGCCGAGGCTGCGCCGGACCGAGAACGGAAAGCCCACGTCATGCGCGCGCGACGGCGTGGCATCAGTGGGCAGGGTGGCCATGAAGGCCCAGAGATCCTGAATGTCTTCCACCTCCGCCCGGCCATAGGTGCCATAGGGAAAGGCCGGGTAGTAATGCTGGCCTTGGGGCGACACGCCGCGCATCACCGCGTTCAGGAAGTCGCGTTCCGACCAGTCGCCGATGCCCTGTTCGGGGTCGGGGCTGATATTGGGGGCGAAGAAGGTGCCGAAATCGGAAGGAAAGCTGCGCCCGCCCGCAAGGACCAGCCGATCCTCGCCCTCGGCCTCGGGCGCGGAATGGCACGACGCGCAGCCGGCGGCAAAGAACACCTGCTCGCCGTTTTCCGCATCCCCGTCGCGCGCGGGCACATCGGCGGCGGAAAGCGGATCGGGCGCGGTGACAATCCAGCCGATGACACCGCCCAGAAGGATCAGCCCCAGGATGAAGCGGAGGAAATTGCGCATATCGGCCCCCTTGGCGGTAATGGCAAAACCGGCGCGGAAGGCTGGCCCCCCGCGCCGTTGCTGTCACAGTCTCACGTTATCCGGCTCAGTTGTTGGACTGGCGGAAATCCTCATGGCAGCTGCCGCAGGACGACCCAAGCGGCCCCATCGCGGCCTGCAGCGCTTCGAGCCCGCCACCCGCGGCCTCCTGCATCCCGCTGACCGCTTCACCATAAGCCTGCCACTCCGCGCCGAACGCGCCCATGTCTTCCCAGATCGCGGGCAGGGCACGGGTGGCGTCGCCAAGCGCTGCATTGTCCGAGCCTTCGGGCCAAAGGGCGCGGCCATCCATCATCGCAAGTGCGGCCAGGTTGTCGGCGGCGGTCTGCGCGGCATCGGCATCGTATTCGGTATTGCCCCGCGCCATGCCGCCCAAGACACCGATATTGAAGGACTGGATGTTCATCTGTCCCTGTCGGGCGGCGATATGGGCGGAGAACGGGTTGCTATGGGCTGCGGAATAGACCGCGGTCGCGACAGGCAGGGCGAGCGTCGCCCCGGCAGCGAGTATCACAATCAGCTTCTTCATCTGGAAATCTCCCTGTTTGTGGGCCTGCACCTTTGGCTGGCGTGAGGTCCAGCATTCGGGTTGTCCTTGCGTAAATCAATCCTTCCAGCGCGCCTCACGCGATGGTGATCTGCACAGGTCTTGTGCGAAATCGCAGGTTGCGCCCTGCGCGGGCGCGCAGCCGGGGCCTCACTCCTCGACGAACCGCACCTTGCCGATATAGGGCAGCGAGCGGTTCATCTGGGCATAGTCGATGCCATAGCCCACAACGAATTCATCGGGGATCTCGAAGCCGGTCCAGCTTGCCTTGACATCGACCTCGCGCCGGGTGGGTTTATCCAAGAGCGCGATGGTCTTGAGCCGGGCGGGCTGGCGGCTTTCAAGCAGGTGCAGCACATGGTTCAGGGTGTGGCCGGTATCGACGATATCCTCGACCACCAGCACGTCGCGGCCATGGATCTCGCCGCGCAGATCCTTCAGGATGCGCACCTCGCGGCTCGACGTCATGCTATCGCCGTAGGAGGAGGCCTCGAGGAAATCCACCTCGACCGGCAGGTGCAGCTCGCGCACGAGGTCGGCGATGAAGACGAAAGAGCCGCGCAGAAGGCCTACGACGATCAGTTTCTCGGTGCCCTTGAAGGCGGTCTCGATCTCGCGCGACAACTCCTCGATCCGCGCGGCGATGCGCTTGGCCGAGATCATCTTGTCCACGACGTAAGGTTTCTGCGTCATCCCGTGATCCCGTGCTGGTCGCTTGAAGTCCCCGCACGGTTTATGACATGGGGATGACGCAAGAGGAAAGCCCGAAACCCGATGCCGAGCCATGCCGAAACCAGGGTGATGCCCTATTCCGCCGCGCAGATGTACGATCTGGTCGGCGATGTCGCGCGTTACCCCGAATTCATCCCCTGGACGCTGGCCGCACGGGTGCGATCCGTGACGCCGACGGAGGAGGGGCAAGTGATGCTGGCCGACCTGGTGATCGGCTTCCGGATGTTCCGCGAACGCTTCGGCAGCCGGGTGACATTCCTTCCCGCCCGCTGCCGGATCGAGACCGAATATATCGACGGGCCGTTCAAGCACATGCGCTCGAACTGGGAATTCGAGGATGTCGAGCGCGGCTGCGAGGTGCGCTTCGACGTCGATTTCGAATTCAAGAGCCGCTTGTTGCAGGGCGCGGCGGGGCTGTTCTTTCAAGATGCCATGACCCGGATCGTGCGGGCGTTCGAGGCGCGCGCGCGTGAACTTTACGGCGATGCCTGACCCCGGGTCACCGGCAGGCCCTTGACCGAGGCGACGCATCCTGCGCTTGATCCCCCCTCTCACGGGGGAACGGGCAGGGCGGCAGATGAAGACGGACGCGATCAGGACACGGCGCTTCACGGCGATCATCCTTGGCTATCCCTTCGCGCTGATGGCGATTGCGACGCTGGTCAATCTGGGCCTTACCGGCATCCGGCCCCTCGCGGTCGGTCTGCCAACGACGCCCGTGCTTGCGGCGCTGATCCTGGCCGCCCTTCTGCTTCTGGCCAATCACACCTGGCTGATGACCTCGACCGAGCTTGCGCGGCTGCGCTACGGGATGCAGGCCACGCCCGAGGAATGGGCCGAGAGCGGCAGAACCCCCGGCGATATAGCGCCCGAGGGGCATGCCGAGCTGCAACGGCGTCAGAACGCGCATCGCAACGCGACCGAGAACAGCGTGATCTTCGCGGTTCTGGCGGGCGCGATGGTGCTGTCCTCGCCCGCGCCCCTGGCCGCGCAGATCTGGATGATCGGCTTTGCCATCGGGCGGCTCGGTCACAGTTACGGGTTTCTCAGCGGTCAGGCGGGTCTGCGCGGGGGCTTCATGAGCGTGAGCCTCATCGCGCTCTACGGCATGGCCGGATACCTCCTGATCGCGCTTTTCCTCTGAGGGCCAAAATTTCGCCGCGTTCGGCTGGCACGGATAACCCATCAGTGGTTTTCCGATACGAGTTTGCGCCATGTCCGTGCCCGTCTTCATTCTCACCCTCGCCAGTGCTGTCACCGTCATCGGCCTCTTCGCGCCGGGATGGTCCGACCTTCTGCTGATCGGGCCGCCCGCCGCCATTGCGGCGCTCGTTCTTCTGCTGCGTTTCTTCTGGCGCAGGCCGAAGGCGGAAAACCTGATCATTCTCGATGGCTCCAACGTCATGCATTGGAAGGACGGGACGCCGCGGCTGGAGATTGTTGCATCCGTGCTGCGCGACCTGGAGGCGGCGGGCTACACCCCCGGTGTCGTGTTCGACGCCAATGCGGGCTACCTGCTGTCGGGCCACTACCGCCATGACGGCGATTTGGGTCGGGCGCTGAAGCTGCCCTCCGACCGTGTGATGGTGGTGCCCAAGGGCACGCCCGCCGACCCCTATATCCTGCGCGCCGCGCGCGACATGGGCGCGCGGATCGTCACCAATGACCGCTATCGCGATTGGGCCGAGGACTTCCCCGAGATTACCCAAAAAGGCCACCTGATCCGGGGCGGTGTCCGGCAGGGGCGGATTTGGCTCGATCTGGCGCAGGCGGCGGCGAGGGCCTGACGGGGCCGCCGAAATCGCGGATCACGGAATTAGGAATTGCGCCGCCGAGGGCAGCCGTCCTAGCCTTGTCCGTGGGAGGACCACGCCATGCAACCCCGCGCGCCCATTGCCGATCTGCCGACCCATGAGGTCACCAACATGCCGCCCCATATGGGCGACCAGGATCTTTGGGGTGGCGACCGCGCCTTGCGGACCTTCGTGACCGCGCAGGGCGGCGACATTCACCACGACGCGCTGGCCGCGGCGGGCAAGGCTGCGGGGCGCGATGCGGTGTTCGAAAAGGCCAACCAGGCCAACCGCCACCCGCCTGAGCTGCGTGCCTTCGACCGCTACGGAATGCGCCTCAATGCGGTGGAGTTTCACCCCGCCTATCACGACCTCATGGCGCTGTCGGTGGCCCACGGCTTGCCCAATTTCGCCTGGGAACATGAAGGGCGGGCGGGTCATCTGGGGCAGGCGGCGCTGACCTACATGTTCAGCCAGCCCGAGGGCGGCGTGATGTGCCCCATGGCGATGACCTATTCCGCCGTGCCGTCGCTGCGCATGACGCCTGCGCTCGCCGAGACCTGGATGCCGCGCATCCTGTCGCGCGACTATGACCGGCGCGATATCCCGGCGGGGGAAAAGACCGGCGCGCTCATCGGCATGTTCATGACCGAGAAACAGGGCGGCTCGGATGTGCGGGCGAATGAAACGCAGGCCCGGCCCGTCAAGGGTGGCTACCTGCTGACGGGGCACAAGTTCTTCTGCTCCGCGCCGATGTGCGACGCCTTCCTGGTGCTGGCGCGGACGCAAGCCGGCCTCTCCTGCTTCCTGGTGCCGCGCTGGCGGCCCGACGGGACGCGCAACGCGCTCTACCTGCAACGGCTGAAGGACAAGCTCGGCAATCGGTCGAACGCCTCCGGTGAGATGGAGTTTCAGGACACCTGGGGCGAAATGGTGGGCGAGGACGGGCGCGGCATCCGCACCATCATCGACATGGTGACCGGCAACCGCATCTATTGCGCCATGTCGTCTGCGGGCATCATGCGGCAGGCTCTGGTGCAGGCGCTACACCATTGCGCGCACCGCTCGGCCTTTCAGAAACGGCTGATCCGGCAGCCGCTGATGCAGAATGTGCTGGCCGATATGGCGCTGGAGGTCGAGGGGGCGCTGGCGCTTGGGCTGCGCGTGGCGCGTGCGATGGACGCACCTGACGACCCGAGCGAGGCGGCGCTGGCGCGCATCGGAACGGCGGTGGCGAAATACTGGAATTGCAAGCGCTGTCCCAGCCTCGTCGTGGAGGCGCTCGAATGTCATGGCGGGCCGGGATATATCGAGGAGAGCATCATGCCGCGCCTCTACCGCGAGGCGCCGGTCAACTCGATCTGGGAAGGGTCGGGCAACATCATGGGGCTGGATGTGCTGCGCGCGATGGGGCGCGAGGCCGAGGCGGTCCCGGCGGTTCTGGGGGAGTTGGAGGCCGCGCGCGGGGGGCACCCGGCCTTTGACCGCGCGGTGGATGATCTGACGCAGGATCTGGGCGACCGGGACGGGATCGAAGCGCGGATGCGGTCCGTGACGGAACGCATCGCGTTGACCCTGCAAGGGGCGCTCCTGATACAACACGCGCCCACGCCGGTGGCCGAAGCCTTCTGTGCCGCGCGCCTCGGGGACAAGTATCGCGGCGCGTTCGGGACGTTGCCCAGGGGATGCGACTTGGCTTCCATCATAGATCGTGCTTTGCCGGACTGACCGCGAAACCTCGGAGACATGCCTTGAATCATCTCGCCCCCCAGGACTGGAGCTTTCCTGTCCCCATCGCCTATGGCCCCGGACGCCTGCGCGAAATGGCCGACCATTGCCGCCGTGCGGGCATGATCCGGCCCCTGATCGTGACCGATCGCGGCTCGGCCTCGCTGTCGTTCCTGGACGATCTGCGCGGCTACCTGGCGGCGGGCGGGCTGGAGTCGGCGCTCTTTTCCGGGATCTCTCCCAACCCGCGCGACACCGAGATCGCGGCGGGACGGGCGCAATACCGCGAGGGCGGCCATGACGGCATCATCGCCATTGGCGGCGGCAGCGGCATGGATGGCGGCAAGGCGATTGCCCTGACGGCGGCGAACGATCTCGATCTCTGGGCGTTCGAGTTCGAGCAGGGCAGCCCGGATGTGGCGGGATTTCCGCCGCTCATCACCATTCCGACCACCGCCGGAACCGGGGCCGAGACCGAGAGCACGGCGATGATCACCGACGCGGGAAAGGCGATGAAATGGTGCGTCTGGCACCCCGATCTGAAACCGTCCCTGGCGCTGCTCGATCCCGAGATCACGCTTGGCCTGCCACCGCACCTGACCGCCTGGACCGGGGCGGATGCGCTGGTTCATGCGATCGAGGCTTACTCGGTTCCCGGTTTCCACCCGCTTTGCGACGGTCTGGCGCTTGAGGCGCTGCGCCTCATCGCGCGCTGGTTGCCCGTGGCGGTGGAGCAGCCGCAAAATCTGGAGGCGCGCGGCGCGATGCTGGCGGGCTCCTGCCTGGCGGGGGTGGCGTTCATGAAGGGGCTCGGGCTGGTCCATGCGATCTCGCACATGGTGGGGGCCGAGCATGACACGCAGCACGGGCTGACCAATGCGGTGCTGCTGCCCGCCGTGCTGCGCTTCAACGCGCCCGCGCTGGAGGGCCGGATCGTGCCCATGGCGCAGGCGGTGGGGCTGGACGATACCTCCTTCGACGCGTTTCACGGATGGGTTTGCGCCGTTCTGGACCGGATCGGCATTCCGAAGACCCTGGCCGAGATCGGCGTGCCGGAAGATGGCGCATCCCGCCTCGCCCAGAAAGCGTTGCAGGACAGTGCCGCGGCCACCAATCCGCGCGCCGCGAGCGCGTCCGAGGTGGAAACGATCCTCCGCGCGGCGTGGAGAACGGGCCGCTGATCCCGCGCCATCCGGTCGTTTCATGGGAACCGGCAAGGTCCGGTGCGCGTTATCCAGCCACAAACGGGGCGGAATGACGCCCGACACCCATCTGACACGAGGGCCGGGCAGTCTGCCCGGTCCGAACCCGAAGGAGACCCGACATGGAAATCGCAGGACTAGGCGGATTGATCGTTCTCGGCCTCGACATCTGGGCCATCATCTCGATTCTCGGGTCTTCGGTCAGCACCGGGAAGAAGGTCCTGTGGTCGCTTCTGATCCTGGTGCTGCCCATCCTGGGCTTCATTATCTGGCTTATCGCCGGACCGCGCGCGGAAACCGGCCGGGCCTGAGCCATGGTCCCGGTTCCCAACCGCTCCCCCAAGGTCTGGTGGTCGATCGGCAAACGTGTCCTCGACGCCATCGGGGAAAAGCGGTTGAGCCTGATTGCCGCCGGGATCGCCTTTTTCGGCATCCTGGCGCTTTTTCCTGCCATCGCCGCGATTATCGCGCTGTGGGGGATCGTCGGCGATCCGCAGGCGATCTTGCCGGTGATGGAGCGCTACAGCGTCTTGTTGCCCGCGGATGTGTTCGACATCATCAGCGGCCAGATCACGGCGCTGGCCGCCGCCGATGAAAGCACCCTGGGCTGGACCACGCTGCTCTCGATCTTCCTGGCGCTCTGGTCCGCGCGCGCGGGCGTTGCGGCGCTGATGCAGGGGATGAACGCGGTCTACGAGGAACGCAACCGGGGCGGGCTGGCGCATTACCTGACCGCCTTCGGCCTGACCGTGGCGCTGATCCTCGTGGCGCTTGTCGCGATCAGCGCCGTGTTGCTGGTGCCCGCGATCATGGCGCTGGTGCCGCTTGGGGCGCTGGCCACCGTCGCGGTCGAGGTCGGGCGCTGGCTGGTGGCGGTGGGGATCCTTTTCCTGGGCGCCGGGCTGATCTACCGTTACGGTCCCAACCGCCGTGCCGCACGCCTGCCCTGGATCACGCCGGGGGCGGTTCTGGCGGTGTTCCTGTGGGCCGGGGCCTCGGTCGCCTTCTCGATCTACCTGACGAATTTCGGCAATTACAACGAGGTCTATGGCTCCATCGGGGCGGTGATCGCGCTGCTCATGTGGCTGTTCATCTCGGGCTTCCTGCTGCTACTGGGGGCCGCGTTGAACGCCGAGCTGGAGCGCCACACCGAACCCGACAGCACCATCGGCCGCGACCGTCCCTTGGGCGAGCGCGGGGCGCAGGCGGCCGATACCTATGTCGAGATCTGATCCGCGCTACATCAGCGGGCGCTGAGGCGGCGCCTCGGTGTCCATCCTGGCGATCTTCGCCAGCTTCTCGCAATCATTGATGAAAAGCGCGCCGTCGTGCCAGCTGGCCAGTTGCCGCTCGCGCAGCTTGGATAACGTCTTGTTGGTATGCACCAGCGACAGGCCGAGCGCATCGGCCAGATCCTGCTGGCGGTAATGCAGCGGCATGGTGTGGTTCTTGACCAGCCCCAGGGCCTCGCCGCGCTGCATGATCTTGACCAGCGCCCAGGCCACCCGCTCGGTGGCGTCGCGCTGTCCGACCGTGGCCAGGGTCTCGCCCATGAAATGTTCCTCGACCGCGGCCAGCCAGGTCAGGTCGAAGGCGCGTTCGGGATGGGTCTTGAAGAAATGCCAGAATTCGGCCCGGTTGAAGACGCAGAGCGTCATCGGCGTCGTGGCCTCGACCGAATGCTGCATCTCGCCCATCACGGCGGCCTGCAAGCCGATGAAATCGCCGGGAAAGACGAAGTTCAGCACCTGGCGGCGCCCGTTCTCCAGCGTCTTGTAGCGCAGCCCCATGCCGCGCAGCGCGGTGAAGAGCTGCGGGCTGTTGGACCCTTCGATCAGCATCGGGGTGCCCGGCTCGATCACCAGCTCGCCCACCTTGAAGCGCTGCATGAATTTCGTGTCGTCATCGGAATGCGGCACGAACAGGTTGCTGCGTCTGAGGGGGCAATGGGCGCATTTCGTCGCCATGACGGCGGGTCCTCCGGACATTTGCTATGTCGTGGTTTAATGCGCGGGCGCGCGGAAAGTTCCAGACTCGGTTTTTGTCCGAAGTTTGGAATCAGTCCGCATGGCTGCCCGAATCATCATCGTCGAATCCGATCTGTTCGTCTGCGAGGATCTGTCCCAGATCCTGCGTGAGACGCTGGAGCGTGTCACTGTGATCGCGGTCCCGGACGTGCAGCAGGCGCTGACCGAGATGCAGTCGGGCCTGCGCGTGGACATGGTCTTTCTGAACGGCAGCGCGGCGCAGTCCGAGGATGCGGCGCTTTTGGACCTTGTGGACAATCACGGTGCCCATCTGGTCCGGATCGGCGCGCCCGCGGACCGCTCGGGCCGGACCGCCCGGCATGAGACCGACATCGCCGCACCCTTCACCAATGATGCGATCCAGGCGATCTTCAGGAACCCCAGACCGGACGCGGAGTGAGCCCGTCGCGGGCGGCCCTTTTCGGCGGGAACCAATTGCGCATCGGGGGCGTTTTTCAGGCATGACCGACCACCGGGAAGGTGGACCTGAAAGGAAACGCTGAAAGGATATCTCATGCTCTATTGGGCTCTTATTTTCTTTGTCGTCGCCATCATTGCCGGTGTGTTCGGCTTTGGCGGCATCGCCTCTGCTTCCGCCGGGATCGCGCAGATCCTGTTCTTTGTCTTCCTCGTGCTGTTCATCGTTGCATTGGTCGCACGGGCCTTGCGCGGACGCGCGCCCTGACGGCAGGGACGGCACGGTTTGAACGACGACAGGCGGCCCGTGCGGGCCGCCTGTTCTGGTTCGGGGCGCGGGTGCGGCCCGTCGATGGGCCGCAAAATGCGCTCGGTCGACCGAGCGGCCGCACCCCCGGTGTCAGACCTTGAGCGTTGCGGTGGTCGAAAAGAACATCGCCTGGCTGACGGCCGATCTGACCTGGTCCTCGGTATAGGGTTTGGAGATCAGGAAGGCCGGTTCGGGCCGGTCGCCGGTCAGCAGGCGTTCGGGGTAGGCGGTGATGAAGATCACCGGCAATTCGCCGAACTGGGTCAGCAGGTCGTTGACCGCGTCGATGCCCGAGGAATTGTCGGCCAGCCGGATATCGGCCAGGATCAGGTCGGGCTTGTCGGCGGCACCCTTCTCGACCGCCTCAGCGCGGGTGCGCGCGATGCCGGTGATCCGGTGACCCAGATCGGCGACCAGGTTCTCGATATCCATGGCGATCACCGGCTCGTCCTCGATGATCAGGACCCGGCCCGCGATGCTGTCGGCCATCTCGCGATGCGCGATCGAGACCAGCTCCTCGGCCTCGTCCTGGTCGATTCCCATGATCGCGGCAACGTCGGTGAAGGGAAATTCCTCGATCGTGTGCAGCAGCAGCGCCTCGCGGGTATTGTCGGTCAGCTTGGCCATGTGCCGCTGTGCAGCCCCCTCCAGCCCGTCGCGCGGGCCGACCGCGTCCGACTTGCTGCTTTGCCAGATCGAATGGAGCACCTTGAAGAGGGCGGGCTTCACCGCCATGCCGCCATCCAGGATGTCTCGGTCGCTCAGGATCGCCTCCAGCGTGGCGGCGGCATAGGTGTCGCCGCTGGTCTGATCGCCGGTCAGCGCCCGCGCATAGCGCCGCAGATAGGGCAGCGTGGCCCCGATCTGCGTCGTGAGATCCTGATCTGTCGTTTCTGCCGTCATGTATTTTTCCCCAAAATCGCGACTTTCTTCGGAACCGAACCCTTGATGGCACGTTTGGTTCCGAACAAAATGTATCCGGACCTCATAATATGGTAGTAGTCGAGCTGATGACAAACAAGGAACCAAACGCGCGCACGCGGCAGCAGATCGACGAGAACCTGCGCCGCGTGTTTCAGGAGAAGGTCCAGGAGGAGCTGCCTGACCGGTTCAAGGACCTGCTGTCGCAACTGAAGGAACAGGACGGCAAGAAAGGGTCGGGTGGCCGGAAATGAGCAAAGCGGATCCGAGGGATGAGCTGGTGGAACATCTGCCGGCCCTGCGGGCCTTTGCCCTCAGCCTGACGCGCAATGGCGCGACCGCCGATGACATGGTGCAGGACACCGTGGTCAAGGCCTGGACGAATATCGAGAAATACAAGGCCGGCACCAATATGCGGGCCTGGCTGTTCACGATCCTGCGCAACACCTATTATTCCAGCCGCCGCAAGATCAAGCGCGAGGTGGCCGATGTCGATGGCGCCTTCTCCGAGAACATGTCCGAGAAACCGGCCCATGACGGGCATTTGCAGCTTGCCGATTTCCGCCGCGCGTTCGAACAATTGCCCGATGAACAGCGCGAGACGCTGATCCTGGTGGGCGCCTCGGGCTTTTCCTACGAGGAGGCCGCCGAGATGTGCCATGTCGCCGTCGGCACCATCAAGAGCCGGGCGAACAGGGGCCGCAAGCGTCTGGCCGAGTTGATGCATCTGGGTGAGGATGAAGCGATGGAACTGACCGATTCGGCGACCATGGCGGTGGTCACGGCCAACAAGGCGACCGCCTTCTGATGCAGGACGGGGACGAGCTTGCGCCGCGGGGCCCGATCTCGCGGGGCCTGCGGTTTCGCGTGGCCGCCGTGCTGGCGCTGGCGCTTCTGCCCATCGGCGTGGTGGGCATCTTGCAGACGCGCGACCTGTCACAGGAGGTTCGGATCCGGACCGAGCTGACGCTGCAGGCGCTGACCGACCGGGCCTCGTTCGGCGAACGCCAGGTGATCGAACGGGCCTTCGGCGCGGCCGAGGCGCTCAGTTCCGTCCTGCTGGAGATCCGGGACGAGCCGGAAAGCTGCCGCCGCTACCTCAGCGATTACCTGGAGGCGACGGGGCGCTACAGTTTCATCGGCTTCCTGCCGCCCGGCGGGGTGATCTCGTGCTCGTCGGCTCCGGCCACGCTGGACCTGTCGCAGGACGAACGCCTGGATGGATGGATGGCCACGATCGAGCCGCGCGCCATGGCCATCGCCAACCCACAGGTCAGCACCGAAAGCGTCCTGAACATCCAGCACCCGATCTATGAGGCCGGCGATTTCGTGGGCTATGTCTCGATTTCCGTGCCCGAGCGGCTGGTCATGGATCAGCCCGATGCCGATGCCGCGCGCCGCCCCTCCAGCCTGATCACCTTCAACGCGCAGGGCATCATCCTGACCGAATCCAGCCAGCGCAGCGATGCCCTGGCCTCGATGCCCGACCAGGTGCCGCTTGCGCTGCTGTTCGGGGGCGGGGCCGACACCTTCGCCGCGCGGGACCAGTTCGGGCAGAACCGGACCTTTGTCCTGATGCCTGTCATCCCGGATCTGATCTACAGCCTCGCCGCCTGGCCGCCGGAACAGCCGCATGCCAGCCTGTTCGGGATCAATTACAGCCCGGCGCTTTTTCCGCTGCTGATGTTCCTGGCCAGTGTCGCGGTGGCCTATTTCGCGGTGGACCGGCTGGCGGTGCGCCATGTCGCGGCCTTGCAGGGCCGGATGAACGCCTTTGCCCGCAGCCGGAGCTTCGACCCGATCCCGCGCACGCGCGGACAATCCAGCGAGTTCGAGGATCTGAACCGGGCCTTCACCGACATGGCCTATTCCCTTCTGGATGACGAGGCCCGGATGGAGGACGCGCTGCGCGAGAAGAACGTGCTGCTGAAGGAGGTGCATCACCGGGTCAAGAACAACCTGCAACTGATCTCCTCGATCATGAACATGAAGATCCGCCGCGCCAGCCAGCCCGAAACCATCGCCGTGCTGAAGCGGTTGCAGGAACGTATCATGGGCCTCTCGACCGTGCATCGCAACCTCTACCAGACCGAGAACCTGAGCCGGTCCAATGCCGGTCGGCTGTTGTCGGACCTGTTCGGCCAACTGATCTCGTCGGGGGCCGAGGCGGGCAGCAATATCGACTATCGCGGCGATTTCGACGATGTGATCCTGTTTCCCGACCAGGCCGTGCCGCTGGCGCTGCTGGCCTCGGAACTGGCCACCAACGCGCTGAAATATGCCGGCAGCGACGGCGGCGGGCGGCCCACGATCCGCGCCACGCTGTCCCTGATCGAACCGGGGATCGCGCGGCTGACCTGCCGCAACAGCGTCGGGAGGACGACCGAAACGGATGACAGCACGGGGTTGGGCGCGCAACTGATCCGCGCCTTCGCCGCGCAGGTGGGCGGCGAGGTCCAGATCACGCAGACGGACGATCTCTATGATGTCGTGGTGAACTTCAAGGTCGAGGAGTTCATGACCGACCCGGCGGATCACTGACATGGCCGGGGCGGATCGCAAGACAAGGGACGCCGCGGAGATCTACCTGACCGCGGCCGAGGCCTACCCGGCGCTGGAGGCGCTGTTTCTTGAGGCGCGGTCCGAGATTTCCGCGGGGTTCCGGGTGTTCGACATCCGCACCAGGCTGCGTGGGCGGGGCCGTGAGGTGGGCCGGACCTGGGCCGACCTGATCGGCCACACGCTGGCGCGCGGCGTGTCCTTCCGCCTGATCCTGGCCGATTTCGACCCCGTCGTGCGGCCCTCGATGCACCGCGAGACCTGGCGCGCGACGGCCAGCCTGATGGCGGCGGGCGAGGCTTCGGGGCGGCCCGATCTGCTGTCGGTCATCCCGGCCATGCACCCGGCGCGGGTGGGTCTCGGGATGCGCCTGGCCTTCTGGCCCAAGATCGCGGCCAAGCTGCGCGACGAGGCCAGGCGGCTGAACGGGTTGGAGGCCCGCGAGGCCGAGGATCAATTGGCCCATATGCCGGGGCTGAAACCGCATCTGGCGGGCGAGCATCCGCATCTGCGCCCGAAGATCTGGCCGGTCGCGCCGCTGATCCCGGCCTCGCATCATCAGAAACTGGCCGTGTTCGACCGGGAACGGCTGTTCATCGGCGGCATCGACCTGAATGAGCGCCGCTATGACACGCCCGATCACGACCGTCCGGGCCGCGACACCTGGCATGACACGCAACTGCTGATCGAGGGGCCAGCGGCGCGCGAGGCGCAGGCGCATCTCGACACGCTGCTGTCTGTCGCCAATGCGCGGCAGGAGCCACCCGAAATGCGCCACCTGCTGCGCACGATTTCGACTCGGCATCGGCATACCGGGCGTTTCCGCCTGTCGCCCAAGACCATCGAAAAGGGGCTGGAGGACGCCCATATCGCCCGCGCCCGCAAGGCCCGCCGCCTGATCTACCTGGAAACGCAGTTCTTTCGCAGCCTGCCCGTGGCCCGCGCCCTGGCCCGCGCGGCGCGGGACATCCCCGACCTGCGCCTGCTGCTGGTCCTGCCCGGCGCGCCCGAGGATGTGGCCTATGACAACGCCAAGGAGGGCGATGCCCGCTATGGCGAATATCTTCAGGCCAAATGCGTTCACATCGTCTCGAAGGCGTTTGGCGACCGCGCCTTCGTCATGGCACCGGGCCAGCCCAAACATGCCGGGCACAAGGGCCGCGCCAGCCTGGAGGAGGCGCCGCTGGTCTACCTGCATGCGAAGGTGGCGATCTTCGACCATGACGCCGTGATCATCTCCTCGGCCAACCTGAACGGGCGCAGCCTGCGATGGGATACCGAGGCAGGCGTGACCCTGACCGAGGCCGACACTGTGCAGCATCTGCGGTACCGCTGCTTTGCGCATTGGCTGCCCGAGGATGCGGAAGACGCCTATTTCACCGATGAGACCGCCATTGCCGCATGGGCCGCGCTGGCCGACCGCAACGCGGAACGCGACCCCGACGACCGGGAGGGGTTCGTCATGCGCTACCCGGTCGCGCCCGCGCGCCGCTTCGGGCGCAACCTGCCGGGCCTGCCCGAGGAGTTGGTTTAAGATCTGGCCTCGACCGCCCGCTGATACCGCGCGCTGCGCTTGTAGAGCGCAAGGCCCCAGACCAGCAGCGGAATGGCGATGATACCGCCCACAGGCCCCCACAGCCACAGCCAGAAGACCAGCGACAGGAACACCAGAAGCGGGCTGACCGCCATCTGTCGACCGATCAGGCTGGGGGTAACGAACTGGCTCTCGATCAGGTTCAGCCCGACATAGATCGCCACCGGCGCAAAGCTGATCGGGCCCTCGAAGGCCACGACCCCGCCCAGAAGCATCGACAGCGCGAAGGCCGCCGGTCCGAGATAGAGGATGAAATTGCCCAGGAAGGACATGAAGCCCCAAAGCACCGCATAGGGCATCCCGAGCAGCCACAGCGCGCCCGCAAGCAAGGCGCCGAAGCTGGCGTTGATCAGGGTGATGGTCAGGAAATAGCGCGACACCTCGTGTTCGGCCTCCAGCATCTCCTCGGTGCCCGCCGCGAAGTTCGAGGTGCTGATCCAGTCATAGACCTCGCGCCGCGACAGCAGGAAGAAATAGAGCGTGCCGACAAAGATCATCAGCCGCGCGGCATAGCCCGGTGCGTAGAGGATCGCCTCGGAGATCCGGGGCATTCGCATGCCTTCGCCTTCCGTGTCATCGCCGCGACCCGCCACTGCGGCGGCGGGGTCGCCCTCCTCGGGGCCGTTCAGCGCGTCAGCCACCTGGTCGCCGACATCGTCCAGGCCGCGCAGTGCCGCCTGCACCGAGGTGATGATCTCGCGCAGCTCGTTCCAGATCACCGGCGCGCGGCGGACGACGCCCGACAGGACCGGCTCAAGCGCGAGGATCAGCAGGGCCACGGCGCAAAGACCGGCCAGCAACGTCAGCAGGGCGGATAGCGCGGGCGGGGCGCCGAGGCGGTCGATGCGTCCGGCAAAGGGCGACAGAACGACGCCGAGCACCAGCGCCAGCAGGATCGGCGCGAAAAGCGGCGCGGCAAGCTTCAGGACCGTGAAGGCGGCGATGATTGTCAGGATCCAGATCGCGATCCGGACAGGGGGCGTTGCGGGCATGGAGGCTCCTTCCCAGCCACAACTCCGCCGCTTGAAAGAATGTTCCGCGGGGCTGGAACTGTCCCCGCGAGGCGGGCGTTTGTCCGGTGTGAAACGACGATACATCCAAAAGAGAGGAGAACAGTCATGAACTGGGATCAAGTGCAAGGACAATGGAAGCAGATGAAGGGCAAGGCCCAGGAGCAATGGGGCGAACTGACCGACGATGAGCTGGACAAGGCCGCCGGCGACCGGCAGCAGCTGGAGGGCCTGATCCAGCAGAAATACGGCAAGAGCAAGGAGGCCGCCCGCGACGAGGTGGATAGCTGGCTCAGCAAACAGCCCTGATATTCAGGACGTTTCAGGAAATGCGCGCCCCGGTCCTTATGGTCCGGGGCGTTTTTCTGTCCGTCACTCGGCGTAATCGGGCAGGGCGTCCAGCGCCTCATCGGACAGGTGCAGATAGATCCGCAGATTGCCGGTCTGCTCCTCTTGCAGGAATGTCAGGTCATCGAGGGCGACGGCAACGGGACGCTCGCCGATGCCGAGAAACCCGCCGACCTCGATCACCAGCGCGGCGATCCCGTTCGACGGATCCGCGAGGATGGTGCGCACGTCGCCGACCCATATATCCTGAAGATCGTAGACGCGTTCGCCGATCAGGGCGTCGGGCTGAACCCCCGTCAGGTCCAACGACACATAGCCCTCGCGCTGGATCACCGGCGCGGGGGGTCTTTCCTCGCCGCCGACCTCGATCGGTCCGCCGGAAGAACCATCCGTTTCATAAATTGCGAACGCGGCGCTCAGGACCATCGTGGCAGCGAGGGTCTGCATGGGGCCTCCGTTTCCTTCAACGGCCCGCGACAGGATTGCCCCATCGCGGGCGGTCGATCATTTCGCGTGTGCGTCTGCGGCGCGGCTTCTGATGCGTTCGCCCGCGTCGCGCAGCTTCTCCTCGGCCAGGTCCACGGCCTCCTCGCCCGAAGGGATATCCTCGACGGCCTCGTCGGCCATCACGCGCATCTCGTCCAGGGCGGCCCGGCCCGCGGCCTTGGCGCGGGCGACCTCATCATACCAGATTCGCTCGGCTTCTTCGACCAGAGCATCGCGCCGTGCCCCGAAAGCCCGGTTTTCAGCTTCGGTGCGGGGCAGGGCGGCGGCCAGCGCGGCCCCGGCGGCGGCCAGTCCGACCGCGACGATCAGGGGGTTTTCCTCGTAGAAGCTGTGCCCACGCCGCAGCGCGCGGTGGCTGGCAGCCTCGATCTTCTCCTGCGCGGCAATCGCCTTTTCGCGGGCCTGGATGACCCGGTCGCGGGCGATGTCGCTGAGCTCCGAGGTGCCCTCGTAGATCGTGTCGCGCATCTCGGCGGCGCTGTCGGAGATGAAGCGGCGGGTTTTCTCGACGCGGCCGGGTTCGGCGGCGGGGCGCGAGGCAGGGCGCGGATCACCGTCGCCCGTGACCTTGTTGCCAAGCATCAGCCAGGCCAGACCCGCCCCCATCAGCCCCAGGGCCACCGGGTTTTCGCGCACGCCCTTGACGACCGCATGGGCCAGATCCTCGCTCTGGTCGCGCAAGGTGTCGCCGATGGAGTTGACCAGGTTCTCCGGCGACAATTGCCGGGTCAGGTCGCTCAGGCTCTCGGCCAGCGCGCTGCGTTCGGCGGCGATTTCGGCTTCGAGATCGGATGGAGTCGGATCGTCATCAATCATGGAAACTCTCCTTGAGGGTGCGCGCATCGCGTTTGAGCGCGGTAATGGTTTCGGTCGGCATGAGCGAGATGGATTTCAGCATCCGCACGCCGACGGCGCAGAGAATGGCGGCAGCCAGGACGAAACCGCCCGCCACCACAAGCGCGGCCCAACCGGCGGTCAGCCCCTGTTCGACCAGAAGCGCGACCAGCGCACCCGCCAGCACGTTGAGCCCGGTCAGAACCGCGATCACCGCAACCGTCAGAACGGCAACTGCCACGGCGGCGCGGTTCAGCTTCTCGGCGATCTCGGCCCGGATCAGCGCCATTTCCTTGCGGATCAGGCTGTGCAGATGCTCAAGGACGGTCGAGATCGCCGACGCGTTTTGGCCGTTCCCGCTCATGCACGCCCCCGGTGGGAGGCATCGGGGATGTGATGCGGGGTCACATCCGAGCGGGTGCCGCGCCGCTGCGGCGAGGAGGATTTCAGGAACCGCCCAAGCGCGAAGCCCGCAATGGCCGCGGCGCCGGCCACGGCCATCGGGTGACGGCGGGCAAGGTCGCCGAGATCCTCGCCGAGCGTGGCGAAATCGGCATCACGCAGGGATTGCGCGGCATGGGAGACGCTGCCCGCGACCCGCGCCGTGGTGTTGGCCTGGGGCGAGTCGTCGGTCATGTTCGACGCGGCCTCGTCCAGCCGGTCGGCGGTGCTGTCAATCGCGTCGGCAACGCTGTCCTTGGCGGCATCCGCCCCGTCAGCGGCGCGGGCCCTGGCCTCGGTGGCGGCATCGCGGGCGGCCTCCCGTGTTTCGGCCACCGCGTCCTTGGCGCGCGATTTCGCGGCGCGGGCGGTGGATTTGGCCTTTTCGGCGCCTTTTTCAATGGGCGAGGTCGATGTGGTCATGTCTGTCCTCCTTCGGATGGCGATGAGGCGGGAGGCGTTCCTTGACGCGCCCGCGATTGGTCTTGGAGGTCAACGGGCGAGAGGCGGGATTGTTCCCGGCAGGTGCCTGCGACGAAAGGGGGGCGGCTCAGTTCGCGCGCGTCGGGTCGGTCATCGCATCGCCGATGCCGCGCTCGCCCGGCGTTCCGGCCACGGTCGAGGATCCTGTCGGGCGCTCGATCAACCGATGCACGACGATGCTGTGACCCGCGCGTTGCAGGGCGACGATCTGTTCGAGGTTGTCCAGGTCGGCCTGCGTGCGCCTGTGCGTGTCGCGGATATAGTCCAGCCAGGTCGCCATGTGGTAGCGCTCGATCCAGCGGTCCGGCTCGGCCAGGTCGCGCAGGAGCGACCAGCGCCGCGCGCCGTCCCGGCGGCAGATGCGGCGGCGTTCGTTCATCGCCAGGATGAAGGCGGGAACGTCGGCTTCGGCAATGCGGTGTTCGCGGGTGATCACGATGGGCCCGGAGCGGTTGGTGATCCTCAGCGCGGTCTCGGGCTCGGTGAAGCGGCCGAGCGGGTCCAGATCCTCATGGCCGCTGCCGGGCAGGGGCAGGGCCAGCCCGACGATCCCGCCAAGGGCCTGCACGGCA
This sequence comes from Alterinioella nitratireducens, assembly GCF_013155465.1. GTDB lineage: Bacteria > Pseudomonadota > Alphaproteobacteria > Rhodobacterales > Rhodobacteraceae > Alterinioella > Alterinioella nitratireducens. The sequence continues at coordinate 595,294 of NZ_JABJVX010000001.1, forward strand.
GCGGCGGTCATCAGCGCGGCGGTCGCGCTGGAGGTTTCCGCGATGGTGCCGATGATCCAGGCCCCCACGGTCATGCCGCCGAAGGTCGCCATCTGGTAGAGCGACAGCGCGCGCCCCACCACCCATCGCGGCGTCAGAAGCTGCACGGTGACATTGAAGGTCGAGAGCGCCCAGACCCATCCCGCCCCCGCCACCATCAGCGCAGGCACGGTAAGCCACATGGTGCGGCTGAGCCCGGTGCCCACGGCGCCCACGACCAGCGCGGCCGAGGCGATGCGGATGAGGGTCTCGGTGCTCATCCGCGCGCGCAGGCGCACGGTGGACAGCGCCCCCGCAACGGCCCCCACGCCGAACCCGCCAAGCATGATGCCATAGGTCAGCGGGCCGCCGTCGATCAGGTCGCGCGCGACAACGGGCATCAGCGCGGGCAGGGCGGTGGCAGCCAGCCCGAACAGGGTGCCGCGCGCCAGCACGACGCGGATCCGGGGCGACATCGCGACATAGCGCAGCCCCGCCTGCATGGCGAGGTCGATGCGCTCGCGCGGCAGGCTGCGGGGCTTGACCTCGGGGCTCCAGCGCAACAGGACCGCGATCAGCGCGATATAGCTCAGCGCGTTGGTCAGGAACGCCGCCGCAGCGCCCCCCAGGGCCACGATCGCGCCGCCGATGGCAGGCCCGACCGAGCGCGCCATGTTGAACCCCATCGAATTGAGCGCCACAGCCCCCGGCAGCGCCTCACGCGGGACCATGTCGCCCACCGACGCCTGCCAGGCCGGGTTGTTGAAGGCGTTGCCGCAGCCGATGGCGAAGGTGAAGGCCAGAAGGCCCCAGGGCGACAGCCAGCCCTGCCAGGCAAAGACCGCCAGCATCGCCGAGACGATCAGCATGTAGACCTGCGCGAAGATCATCACGCGGCGGCGGTCCAGGTTGTCGGCAATCGCGCCCGCCATGAGGGAAAACAGCATGATCGGCAGCGCGGTCGAGGCCTGCACAAGCGCCACGTCCTGCGCCGAGCCCGACAGCGACGTCATCAGCCAGGACGCCCCCACCGCCTGCACCAGCCCGCCGAAATTCGACGACATCGACGCCAGCCAGATGGCGCGGAAGATCGGCACCGAAAAGGGCGAGGGCGGCGGGGCGTGCAAGACGGGTCTCCTATGGGCGGGACGTCACGGGGGGCCAGCCGGACCGAGGGTCGCCGAAGGGGGGATGTGTCGGGCGTTTGCTCCAAGGTAGACCAGATCGTAACGGGCTGACATGACAAAAAAAGGGGGTGCGGAACCCTGCTCGCTGCGTGCGGGTCAGGCGTGGAATTTGAGTATTTAGACCAAGAAGATGATCAGGTCTTGCGGATGAAATAGGCCGTGGCGGGGCCGTGCGGGGCCTCGCCCAGAAAGGCATGGCCCTGCTCGGCGCAGAAATGCGGCACGTCCACGGCGGCGGCGGGATCATCGGCCAGCAGGCAGGCGACCTGGCCGGGGGCAAGCGCCTGCATCCGCTTGCGCAGCCGCAGAACGGGCAGGGGGCACAGAAGGCCCAGGGCGTCGATGGTCAGGTCCGCATCCATGGGGCGGGGATGTAGGGGGCAGGCGGCGCTTTGTCCACGCGAATGTGAGCGTGTGGGTCTGGCCTTCGGGGCGCGGACCGCCAGGTCTTTGATCGCACGGTCGGATGATGCGATCTCACGCGCAGCGGTGCCGCTTGCCGCCTCTGCCGCCGGGCCGGGGTTTTCCTTCCTGCAGGCGATGGACGTGATCGGAGGATTCGCCATAGGCTCGCCCAGATTCTCCGCTAGAGTGGCGGCATGGATGGGCAGAGCTATGAGATGAGTGCCAGGACCGAGACCCGCGTGCGCCAGCGCCGGGTGCTGTATATTCCGGGCTTCGATCCGGTCCCGGCGCGCAAATACCGCGAGAGGTATCGGCGCGGCGCGGCGGAACAGGCGCGGATCTCGGGCTATGAGATCACCTTGTCGAAACAGCGGACGGAAGGCCCGTTCGGCTGGCATGTCGAGGCCGAGACCGGCGGCGCGAAAACCCAGGCGGATATCGACGTGCTGGTCTGGTCCGATATCGTCAAGGACAGCATGTCGCACGGCATTGCCGCGACCTATCTGCAGCTTCTCCGGACCGCCTGGGTCTATATCGGCACGGGCGCACTGTTCCGCCTCTTTCGCCTGCGCAAGGGGCCGGTGATTGCGGCGCTCTACCCGGTGATCTTCCTGCTTGGGCAGTTGCTGATCGCGCTGGCCGTGGGCGCGGGCGTCGCGGCGCTGACCTCGTGGCTTGGCGCGGCGCTGATCGGCGTGCCGCTGACGGTCGCGGGGCTGGTGCCGGGGGCCTTGGCGGTCTGGGGGGTGCTGGCCCTTTTCAAGCGCCATGACGGCAAGGTGCTGGCCTATTACCTGATGCATGATTACGCCTTCACCGCCAGGCATCGCGGCGCCAACCCGCCCGCGCTGGAGGCACGGCTGGAGGCGTTCAAGGCCCGCGTGCTGGACGCCATGGCCTCGGGTGCCGATGAGGTGCTGATCGTCGGCCACAGTTCCGGCGCGCAGATGGGCGTGAACGTGCTGGCCGATCTGATGCGGGCCGGGCGGCTGCCGGTGGCGGGGCCGGCCCTGTCTTTCCTGACGCTCGGCCAGGTGGTGCCGATGGTGTCGTTTCTGCCGAAAGCGACCAAGCTGCGCGCCGACCTGGCCTATCTGTGCCAGCAGGAGGGGCTGACCTGGGTCGATGTGACCGCACCGGGCGATGGCTGCACCTTTGCGCTCTGTGATCCGGTGGCCGTGTCGGGGGTGGCGCCTGACGAAGGCAAGCGCTGGCCGCTGGTGATCTCGGCGGCCTTCACCCAGACGCTGACGCCTGCGCGCTGGAAGGCGCTGCGCTGGCGGCTGTTCGAGCTGCATTTCCAGTATCTCAACGCCTTTGATCGTCCCGGGGACTACGACTATTTCCAGATCACCGCGGGGCCCAAGACACTTGCCGCGCGCTTCGCGGGGCGGCAGCCGTCGAAATCCCGCATCACCCGCGCGATCAACCGCTACACCGCCACGCGATGACCCCTCCCAAGCCCGACGCCCGCCCCGACCGCGTGTCCCTCCTGCGCTATCTGCGGCTCTTCCGGCAGGATATCCTCTCGGCGCAACCCGCGCGGCTCTACCGGGCCTGGATGGCCGAGTTCCGCACGCCGTTCTTCCGCAGCTACATGGTGAACGATCCGCCGCTGGTCGATCTTGTGCTCAAGGAACGCCCCGACGATTTCCCCAAATCCGACCGCATCGGCGAAGGCTTGCGGCCACTGCTTGGCGACTCGGTCTTCCTGACCAATGGCGAGACCTGGAAACGCCAGCGCCGCATCATCGACCCCGCCTTCGAAGGGGGGCGCTTGCGCGACACCTTCCCGGCAATGTGGGCGGCGGGGCAGGCGGCCTGCGACCGGATCGGGGCAGGCGAGGTCGAGGTCGAGGCCGAGATGAGCCATGCCGCGGCGGATGTGATATTCCGCACGCTCTTCTCGATCCCCATCGAGCACGAGATCGCGGCGCAGGTGTTTGCCCAGTTCCGCGACTACCAGCGCACGCAGCCCTTGCTGAACATCGCGGCCTTCCTGCCTTTGCCCCGGTTCCTGCCGCGCGGGCACCGGCGGCGCACGAAGGCCACGGCGCGGTCGATCCGCGACCTCATCACGCGGCTGACCGAGGCGCGGATGGCCGAGATCGCGGCGGGCACCGCGCCCGATGATCTGGCGACCAAGATTATGACCACGCCGGACCCGGCAACGGGCGAGACGTTCACCACCGCCGAGATGGTCGACCAGGTGGCGATCTTTTTCCTTGCGGGGCACGAGACCAGTGCCTCGGCGCTGGCCTGGACGCTCTACCTGGTGGCGACGCACCCCGACTGGCAGGCGCGGCTGGCCGAGGAGGCAGACGCGCTGGACAGCTGCGATTTCAAGGTGATGTCAAAGCTGAAACTCAGCCGCGACGTGTTCCGCGAGGCGCTGCGGCTCTATCCACCGGTGCCGATGATGGTGCGCGAGACGACCTGCCCCGAAACCTTCCGGGGCCGTGACGTGAAACCCGGCGCGCAGGTGGTGCTGTCGCCCTGGCACCTGCATCGCCACACGAGGATATGGGACAATCCCGACGGGTTCGATCCCGCCCGCTGGCAGACCGAGGGCGGGCGCGACTGCATGCGCCGCGCCTATATGCCGTTCTCGGCTGGCCCGCGTGTCTGCACCGGGGCGGGGTTTGCCATGGTCGAGGGGCCGCTTTTGCTGTCGATGCTGCTGAAACGCTTCCGCTTCGAGGCCGTGGCGGGCAAGACCCCGGTTCCCGTCGCGCATCTGACGGTGCGCTCGCGGGACGGGATTCACCTGCGCGTCACACCGCGTTAGCTGGCCTCAAGCGCCCGGATGATCGGCAGGAAATCGTCGCATTTCAGCGAGGCCCCGCCGACCAGCGCGCCGTTCACATGCTCCACCGCGAAGATCTCGGCCGCGTTCGAGCCCTTGACCGAGCCGCCATAGAGCAGGCTGATCTCCTCGCCGGTATCGGATTCGAACCGCGCATCCAGATGGGTGCGGATAAACTCATGCGTCTCGTCGATCTCGTCGATGGTTGGGACCAGCCCGGTGCCGATGGCCCAGACGGGCTCATACGCGATGACGGTGTTCTCCGCCGTGACCCCATCGGGCAGCGATCCGGCCAGTTGCGCGGCGATGACCTTCAGCGTGTCGCCCGCCTCGCGCTCGGCCTTGGTCTCGCCGACGCAGATGATGGTGGTCAGCCTCGCCGCAATCGCGGCCTCGGCCTTGGCGCGGACGGTATCGTTGCTTTCTGCGTGATCGGTGCGGCGTTCGGAATGGCCAAGGATGACAAAGGCCGCCCCGGCATCGGCCAGCATCCCGGCGGCGATGTCACCGGTATGGGCACCATTGCCATTGGCGTGGCAATCCTGCCCGCCGGTGGCGATGGGGCTGTCCTGCAACAGGTCGGAGAGCCGCGACAGCAGCGTCGCGGGCGGGCAGATCAGCACGCCGACGGATGGGTCGGGGCAAGCCTCGCGCAAGCGCCGCGCCTCCGTCAGATCGGGGCTGCATCCGTTCATCTTCCAGTTTCCGGCGGCGAGTTTTCTGGGCATCCGGGCGGGCTCCTCGTCCGTTTTTGGGTATGGCCTTGAGGCATATCGCGAATGCCGCCCCTCGGGAAGGGGCGGGCGGCATTGCATGGCCCGCTCCAACGTCTCATATAGCGGGCAGGTTCCGCCCCGATCAGGATCAACGCCGATGACAGCCATTCCCCGTCTCAACGCCGCAGCCCTTGTCGATGCGGGCCACCCCGACCACGCGCGCGAATTGTACGCACTGGCCCGCGCCGCGACGGAAGTGGGGTTCTTCACGCTCTGCGATACGCCCATCTCGGGGGCCGAGCTGGCCGATCTTATCGCCGCTTACCGCGCGTTTTTCTCGCAGCCCGAGCCGCAGAAAGCGCAGATCGACATGGCCCGCACCGGGGCCAATCGCGGGTGGGGGGCGTCGCTGTCCGAACAGGTCGATCCCGCCGCCAACCCCGATTACAAGGAGGTGTTCGATTGCGGCTATGAGTTGCCGCCGGGCGACAGCCTGTCCGATCTGGCGGTCTATGCGCCCAACCTCTGGCCCACGTCCCCGGCGGGGTTTCGCCCCATTGTGCAGGCCTATTACCAGAAATCCACCGCGTTCTCGCTGCGGCTTCTGGCGGCCATCGCCAAGGCCATCGGAGAGCCCGCCGATTTCTTCGATGACAAGTTCACCCGGCCCATGGCGCTGTTGCGCGGCAATTACTACCCGGCGCGGCCGACCTGGGCCGGCGACAAGGATTTCGGCATCGCCGCGCATACCGATTACGGCTGCCTGACGCTTCTGGCCACCGATGGCGCGCCGGGGCTGGAGGCGCAGTTGCGCGACGGCACATGGGCCGCTGTGCAGGCCCCCATCGGCGATTACGTGGTGAATTTCGGCGAGATGCTGGAGATGTGGACAGGCGGCCGCGTCAAGGCGACGCCGCACCGGGTGCGTGGCACGAAAGACGAGCGGATCTCGATCCCGCTCTTCTTCAATCCGAATTTCGAGGCGAATGTCGCCCCGATCGGCTCAGGCGACGTGATCCTGGCAGGCGACCACCTGACCCGGCGGTTTGAGGAGACCTATCTGCATATGAAGACGGGTTAGAGCATGTCGCTCAAAAGTGGGAACCGGTTTTGAGCCCCTCGGACATGCGGGATCAAAGGGCTAGTGGGCGCCTGCGTGAATGTGAATGAATGCAACGTGCTCTAGAGATGCTCCAGCGCCCGGCGCGCCCAATCGCTGGCAAGCTCCGGGTCGTCCTGCGCGGCATCGGGCAGGGACCAATAGGGCATCGAGCCTGACGGGCCATTGTCGCGCGTGTAGGTCCAGTGGGTGCAGCCCTCGGCCTCCAGCACCTCGATGAACGCGCCCTTGCCCTTCAGCATCAGCCGTCCATCCGACAGCATCACCGCAAAGATCGTGTCGCGGTGATAGAACCCGGCGCCGCCGAACATCTTGCGCACCGAAATGGCCCCAAGCCCTGCGAAGAGGTCGCGCGCATGGGCGATCTCTTCCTCCGAGAGGCTCATTCCCGCCCGCGTTCGGCGGCCAGCTCCTCGACATCCTTGAACTTGATGGATTCGCCGCAGCCGCAGGCATCCGAGACATTGGGGTTGCGGAACTTGAAGCCCGATTCCAGCAGGCCGACCTCGTGGTCGATCTCGGTGCCGAACAGGAACATCTGCGCCATCGGCGCGATCATCACGCGGGCCCCGTCCTGTTCGACCACCTCGTCATTGGGGTCGATCTCGGTGGCTTCGTCCATGGTGTATTCCATGCCCGCACAGCCGCCCTTCTTGACGCCGATGCGCAGGCCGGTGGTGCCGTTCCTCTCCATCAGCCGCGCGATCTGTTTCGCGGCGCGCGGGGTCATGGTGACGGCCTGTTTTCCGGGGATACCGAACATGGGGGGTTGTCCTTGGTTTCGCGTGGTTAGCCCCAATGTAAGGCCCGCGGCGCGGTTTCTCAACCATCCGCGAGGCGCGCGATCAGCCATTGCGCGCCATAGGCCACGAGGAGGGCCCATCCGATCGAGGCCAGCGTGCCGATGATGACATATTCCGCCATCTTGCGGCTTTCATTGGCGGTGCCGACGCGCAGGAAGGACTTGGCCGCGATCAGCAGGCCGACGCCCGTGGTCTGCCCCGCCAGCACGAAAATGAAGGTCAGCCCGCGTTCCAGAAGGCCGATAAGGGCGCCGCCATCGGGCAGCCCGTCCTCCTCGTGGATCGCATCGGCATAGGGCGCCATCAGCTTGCCGACCAGGAATTGCCCCATCCGCGTGGCCAGGATCAACCCCGCCAGAAGCGCCATGGCCTGTCCCGCATCCGAGTGGATGGCGGGCCAGAGCCCGCGTGCAACCGCGAGAGGGAAGAGCAGCGCCGTGACCAGGATCGCGACCCCATGCGCGGCCTGATCGGCCAGGAAGGGGCCAAGGCTCTGGCCGCCGAGCCGGGCCTTGGCGAAGTCGATCTGCAAATGCAGAAGGGCGACCAGCAGCGCGGGCCAGAACGCGCCGCCAAGCGCTGCAAGGCTGAGGGCGAAGACGATGGCCGTATGCGCCAGAAGCGGCGGCATGTCATGCTTGTTCTCCGACATCCACCTGGATTGAAACACGAAATCGGCCAGGGCATGGGCGAGGAGGAGGGCGGCGATGGTGTCTAGCATGGAACGAGATCCCTCTGGTCTTCCCAGTATTTGACGGCTTGTCTCAGCGCTTGACCTCCCGCACCGGTCACGCGGGAGTGGGCGGCTTGCGTCGATATGCCGAGAGTCTGGCCAATGTCTTTGAGGGTCGGGTCGGTTGTGTTCAGATAGATGAACGCTGCTTCGGCCTGCTCGGGAGTCCAGCGACCGATATGGTTTTCCGCAAGGGCGATGATGGCCCGATGTAGCGGTGATACGGCTTTGCCCGCGATTGCAAAACGATCGGATGTCGCCATGGCGTCAAGGGCGTGCCCCGACGATTCGAATGCTGCGCCCGAAGCGGAGGAAAGATCGGGCCCATCTATCGGATTTGCTGCGCCGAGACCTATAGCAATGCGGGTATGGAGGAGATCTTTTGCGCCGATGAGACCGGCAAATACCGTGAGCGATGCCCTAAGGGCATATGCGGGATTGGAAAGGATGAATTGCCACCCATCCCCGCGAACGCGTGTGAACCGGGTCGGACCGTTTCCTGGCCATTTTTCCATCGCGGCGGCCGTCGCGAGAATCCGCTTGATGGCGTATTCGGTGTCTTTAGGCGGAGCCTCGGAGGAACCGATCAAATCACCGCTCAGCACGGCTACGATGGAAGTGTCGCCTGTCATATATCAAGCCATATAGCTTGATAATACAAAAATCAACCCAAAAGGCTTGAAGTTAGAAAATCAACCTAAATGGCTTGAAATTGCCAAAATTAACCCAAAAGGCTTGACCGACTCACATGAACCCGAGCTCAAGCCGCGCCTCATCGGACATCATCTCCATGCCCCAGGGCGGATCCCAGGTGATCTCGACATTCACCGTCTTGACCCCGTCGACAGGCTCCACCGCATCGGCCAGCCATCCGGGCATCTCGCCCGCCACGGGGCAGCCCGGCGCGGTCAGGGTCATCAGGATTTCGACCTCGTTTTCATCGCTGATCTCGACCGTGTAGACCAGGCCGAGATCGTAGATGTTGACCGGGATCTCGGGGTCATAGACGGTGCGGCAGGCCTCGATGATGCGATCATAAAGCGGATGCTCTGTCGAGGAGGGTTTGATCAGGGGGGCGCCTTCAAGCTGCTCTTGGCTCTGGGTCATGCGTATCGGTCCATTGATTACTTGACCAAAGATATAGGGAATATGGCGCAGGCCGTCCAGTGGGGCAGGGGGGCGCGGGCGAAATCCCCTTGTGGTGGCGTGACCCGCGCCGCTAGGGTCGGCCCCAGCAAACCACGCGAGCGCCCCCGGTATGACACGTCAGCTTCTGCCCATCTCTGCCCTTCTCCTGGGCACGGCGCTTTTGCTTTTTGCGGGCGGCATCAATGGCTTGATCCTGCCGGTGCGCGGCTCGGCCGAGGGGTTTTCCGCCTTTTCGCTTGGCCTTCTGGGCACCGGATGGGCGCTTGGCTATATCTCCGGCTGCGTCGCCACGCCGCGTCTGGTGGCGCTTGCGGGCCATATCCGCGCCTTCGGGGTGATGGCGGCCTTCGCGGCGGTGGCGATGCTGCTGTCGCTCATCTTCATCACGCCCACGGCCTGGATTCCCCTGCGCGCGCTGTCGGGGTTCTGCTTTGCAGGCGCCGCGATGATCGTCGAAAGCTGGCTGAACGAGCGCACCGAACCGGCCTCGCGCGGGAAGGTCTACGGCATCTACACGATGGTCACGCTCGGGGCCTCGACCGCCGGGCAGATGTCGCTGACGCTTGGCGACACGACCGGGTTTCTCTTCTTCGTGCTGGCCGCCATCTTCTACTGCCTGTCGCTGGTGCCGACGGCGCTCAGTTCCTCGGCCACGCCGCGCCCGCTGGTCTCGGTGCGGCTGGATTTGCGCAGCCTGTGGCGCAATTCGCCCGTCGCGGTGATGGGCGTGGCACTCATTGGCGTCTCCAACAGCGCCTTCGGCACGCTGGCCGCGGTCTATGCCGACCGGATCGGGCTGGTGCTGACCACGGTGGCGTTGTTCACCAGCCTGCCGATCCTGGCGGGGGCCGCGGCGCAGATCCCGGTGGGGTATCTCTCGGACCGGATCGACCGGCGCAAGGTGCTGGTGGGTATCGCGGTGGTCGCGGCGCTGGCCGACCTGGCCTTCATCCTCCTGACGCCGGAAAACCGCATGCTCAACCTGATCCTTGCCGCGATCCTCGGCGGGGCGATCTTCTCGATGTATCCGGTGATCGCGGCGCATGCGAATGACCACGCGCCCGAGGGCTCCTATATCCAGACCTCGGGCGGGCTGCTGGTGGTCTACGGGCTTGGCGCGATCATCGGGCCGCTTGTTGCGGGGGTCGGCATGGCACGGCTTGGCGGAACGGGTTTGTTTGCCACGACGCTGGCCGCGCATGTCGTCCTGATCGGCTTTGCCGTCTGGCGCATCTCGGTGCGCGACGCGGTGGCCGAGGAGGAGAAATCGGCCTTCCAGGTGCGTCCCACGATGGGCATTTCGACACCCGAGACCGCCTCGCTCGGCGCCAGCGAGGAGGAGGCCGTGGCCGAAGCGGATGCCGCAAGCGACCCCCATCCGGAAACGGCCTCCGAGGAGCGGCGTTAGCCCTTCCGCTTGCGCGCCGGCGTCGGGCGCACCTTCTTCTCGATCGCGTCATAGAGGTGCCCGGCGATGTTCTTGCCGGTGGCCTCCTCGATGCCCTGGAAACCGGGCGAGGAATTGACCTCCAGCACCTTGGGCCCCTCCGATCCGCGCAGTAGGTCCACGCCTGCGATGCCGAGCCCGAACACCTTGGCCGAGCGCAGCGCCGCCTCGCGTTCCTCCCTGGTGATGCGCACGGTGACCGCCGATCCGCCGCGATGCAGGTTCGACCGGAAATCGTCGCCCGCCGCGGTGCGCTTCATCGCCGCCACCACCTTGCCGCCGATCACCAGGCAGCGCACATCCTCGCCCGCCGCCTCCTTGACGAAATCCTGCACCAGGAAATTGGCCCGCAGGCCCCGAAACGCGTCGATCACCGATTGCGCGGCCTTCTTGGTCTCGGCCAGCACCACGCCCTTGCCTTGCGTCGATTCCAGCAGCTTCACGATCAGGGGCGCGGTGCCGACCAGGCCGACCAGGTTGTCGGTATCCTTGGGGCTGGCGGCGAAGGCGGTGCGCGGCATCCCGATCTTGTGGCGCGCCAGAAGCTGATGCGCGTGCAGCTTGTCGCGGCTGGCGGTGATGCCTGCGCTGCCGTTCACGCAATAGGTGCCGAGCGTCTCGAACTGGCGCAGCACGGCAGTGCCATAGGCGGTGACGCTGGCGCCGATGCGCGGGATCACGGCGTCATAGCGCGGCAGGCGCTTGCCGTCATAGTGGATCTCGGGGGCCAGCGCGTTGATCGCCATGTAGCAGCGGGTGGTGTCGATCACCTCGATGGTGTGGCCGCGTTCCTCGCCCTCGCTGACCAGGCGGCGGGTGGAGTAGTTGTTCTCGCGGCTCAACACCGCGATGCGCAGCGCCCGGTTGGGGGCGGCGGCCTTGACCGCGGCGCTGTGATAAACGTCGTAATCCAGTTCCGGCTGGCAGAAGCTCTCGGCGGGCGTGATCACCCAATCGGGCTGGATCGCCTGGCGGCCCAAAAGCATCCGGTAGGCCATGGTGGTGCGGTCGGTCAGCGTGACCTCGACCTTTTCGCGGCTGGTCCCGATGGCGAGGTCGGTCTCGATGACAAAACGCTGTTCGGTCTCGCCATTCGACGATGTCACCTCGCGCCGGTCCTTGACCGGGGCGGAGCAGGCGATGGTGATGTCGGTGCGCCCCGGCACGGGGTGAACGGCAAAGCGGACGCGCGGTTTGGAGGCCGGACCGAAGGTCTCGATATCGAAGGCATGCAGCGCCGAGGTCTTGGCCCCGGTATCGACCTTGGCCTTGAGCGCGGGCAGCCCAAGCCCCGGCAACCCCACCCATTCCTCCCACCCCAGGCGCAAGCTGTCGGTTTGATCATCCATCCAGAGGGTCCCTCTCTTTTCATCGCGGCAGAATCGCCTATGAACGGGGCCGACCCTAACAGGACACGGCCCCGGATATGACAGCCCCCTTTTCGTTTTCCCTCAACGCCACCTCCGGCCGCGCCCGCGCCGGGGTGATCCGCACGCCGCGGGGCGATATCCGCACGCCCGCCTTCATGCCGGTGGGCACGGCGGCGACGGTGAAGGCGATGCTGCCCGAAAGCGTGGCGGCGACCGGGGCCGATATCCTGCTTGGCAACACCTATCACCTGATGCTGCGCCCGACGGCGGAACGGATCGACCGGTTGGGCGGCCTGCACCGCTTCATGAACTGGCAGGGCCCCATCCTGACCGATAGCGGCGGGTTCCAGGTGATGAGCCTCGCGGAATTGCGCAAGCTGACCGAGGACGGCGTGCAGTTCCGCTCGCATATCGACGGCTCGAAACACATGCTCAGCCCCGAACGCTCGATGGAGATCCAGCGGCTTCTGGGCTCGGATATCGTGATGTGTTTCGACGAATGCCCGGCACTGCCCGCCGACCGCACCCGGATCGCGGAGAGCATGGAATTGTCGATGCGATGGGCCAGGCGCAGCCGTGAGGCGTTTGGCGACCGGCCCGGTCACGCCCTTTTTGGTATCCAGCAAGGCGGGCTGGAACGTGATCTGCGCGGGCAAAGCGCCGAGGCGCTGCGCGAAATCGGGTTCGAGGGCTACGCGGTCGGCGGCCTCGCCGTGGGCGAAGGGCAGGCGGCGATGTTCGACTGCCTTGACTACGCGCCCGACATGCTTCCGCAAGACAAGCCGCGCTACCTGATGGGGGTGGGCAAGCCCGACGATATCGTCGGCGCCGTCAAGCGCGGCATCGACATGATGGATTGCGTGCTGCCCTCGCGCTCGGGCCGCACCGGGCAGGTCTGGACCCGCCGGGGGCAACTCAACATCAAGAACGCCCGCCACGCCGACGACCCGCGCCCGCTGGATGAAGCCTGCACATGCCCCGCCTGCACGGGCTATTCCCGCGCCTATCTGCACCATGTGTTCCGCAGCCAGGAGATCATCTCCTCGATGCTGCTGACCTGGCACAACCTGCATTATTATCAGGAGCTCATGGCCGAGATGCGGGCGGCGATTGCGGCGGATGACTTCGCGGGGTTCGAGACGCGGTTTCATCGGGACCGCGCCGGGGGGGATGTCGAGCCTCTCTGAGGGTCAACACCCGCACCCTGTGCATCTGCGCAGGACTGGCCGCGCGCGCCCCTGTCATTGAGGCGGCCCCGCCCCGCGCCTAGGTGAGTGTGAGAGACGAGACCCCACACCAAGGAGACACCATCATGACCGAGGCGCTGTTCAGCCCCTTCACCGCGGGCGATCTGGACCTGTCCAATCGCATCGTCATGGCCCCGCTGACCCGGAACCGGGCCGATAACGACACCGGCGAGGTCGGGCAGATTCATGTCGATTACTACAGCCAGCGCGCGGGCGCGGGCCTGATCGTGACCGAGGCGACGCAGATCTCGCCCGAGGGCAAGGGCTATTTCCAGACCCCCGGAATTCATAGCGACGCGCAGGTCGCGGCCTGGCGCAAGGTGACGGATGCGGTGCATGAGGCAGGCGGCAAGATCGTCGTGCAGCTTTGGCATGTGGGCCGGATCAGCCATGTCTCGTTGCAACCGGGCGGGCAATCCCCCGTCGCGCCCTCGGCCATTGCCGCCGGGGTCCAGACCTTCACGCAAGACGGGTTCGAGGAGACCTCGACCCCCCGCGCGCTGGCGCTGGACGAGATGTCGCGCATCGTCGCCGATTATCGCCACGCCGCCGAACAGGCGCAAAAGGCCGGGTTCGACGGGGTCGAGCTGCATGTCGCGAACGGCTACCTGCTGGACCAGTTCCTGAAGGACGGGGCGAACACGCGCGAGGATGCCTATGGCGGCTCGGTCGAGAACCGGGCGCGGCTGCTGTTCGAGGTGCTCGACGCGATCACCGAGGTCTGGGGCGGGGGCCGTGTCGGCCTGCGCCTGTCGCCGTTCTCGCCCGCCAATGGCATTTCGGACAGCAATCCGATGGCGTTGTTTGCCCATGTCGTGCCGGGGCTGAACCGCTATGGCCTGGCCTATCTGCACATGATCGAAGGCGCGACCGGCGGCAGCCGCGAATTGGAGGAGGGGCAGAGCATCGGCGCGCTGCGCGTCCTGTTCGACGGCCCCTACATGGCCAATAACGGCTATGACCGCGACATGGCGCTGCGTGCGACGGCCACGGGCGAGGCCGACCTTGTGGCCTTCGGGCGGCCCTTCATCGCCAATCCCGACCTGGTCGAACGCCTGCGCCGCGACGCCCCCCTGAACGAGGGCGACCGCGACACCTATTACGGCGGCGGGCGCGAGGGCTTCACCGATTATCCGACGCTGGACCACAGTGCGGCCGCCTGAAGGCCAGGGTCGGGCGCGCGCCTGCGGCCATGGCGCGCGCCCCCATCATTCATCAAGAGGACAGATCGCGCCTTGCCCCGCGCGGCGGCGAAGTGCAGACTGGGGCCAACAAGAAAAGCAGTTGAAACACAGGTGCCGCGACCCCAGATTTAGGTATCCTGAACAGGAGAGGGCCAACAGATTGCCGGAATCAATCGGGATCGGTGCCCTCTTGCCAAGAACAAGGAAGGCTTGAATGCCAGAGCATACCCTTACGTACCCTGTCCTGCCGCTGCGCGATGTCGTGGTGTTTCCGCATATGATCGTGCCGCTCTTCGTGGGGCGCGAGAAATCGGTCCGCGCATTGGAAGAGGTGATGCAGGATGACCGCCAGATCCTGCTGTCCAGCCAGGTCGACCCAAGCGTCGATGACCCGGACGCGGATGGCATCTACCGCACCGGCGTGCTGGCCAATGTGCTGCAATTGCTGAAACTGCCCGATGGCACCGTCAAGGTGCTGGTCGAGGGCCGTGCCCGCGTGCGGATCACCGGTTTCGTCGACAATGTCGATTTCTTCGAGGCCAGCGCCGAGGATCTGGACGAGATCCCCGGCGATCCACAGGCGATCCAGGCGCTGCTCGGCACCGTCGCCGATGAGTTCGAGCGCTATTCCAAGATCAAGAAGAACATCCCCGAAGAGGCGCTGACCTCGGTGGCCGAAAGCACCGAAGCCGCCAAGCTGGCCGACCTCGTCTCCGGTCACCTCGGGATTGAAGTGGATCAGAAGCAGGATCTTCTGGAAACCCTGAACGTCGCCGAACGGCTGGAGAAGGTCTATGGCCTGATGCAGGGCGAGTTGAGCGTCATGAAGGTCGAGAAGAAGATCAAGACCCGCGTCAAATCCCAGATGGAGCGCACGCAGCGCGAATACTACCTGAATGAGCAGATGAAGGCCATTCAGAAGGAACTGGGCGATGGTGAGGATGGTGCCGGCGAAGTGGCCGAGCTTGAGGCGCGCATTGCCGAGACCAAGCTCAGCAAGGAGGCCCGCGAAAAGGCCGATGCCGAGCTGAAGAAGCTCAAGTCGATGTCACCGATGTCGGCGGAAGCCACTGTCGTGCGCAATTACCTCGACTGGATGCTGTCGATCCCGTGGGGCACCAAGTCCCGCGTCAAGAAAGACCTCGGTCGCGCTGAGAAGGTGCTGGATGACGATCACTACGGGCTGGAAAAGGTCAAGGAACGCATCGTCGAATACCTCGCCGTGCAGCGCCGCAGCGCCAAACTGAAAGGCCCGATCCTGTGCCTTGTCGGCCCTCCCGGCGTGGGCAAGACCTCGCTCGGCCAATCGGTCGCCAAGGCGACGGGGCGTGAATTCATCCGCATTTCGCTTGGCGGCGTGCGCGACGAGTCCGAGATCCGTGGCCACCGGCGGACCTATATCGGCTCGATGCCCGGCAAGATCATCCAGGCCCTGAAGAAGGCCAAGACGACCAACCCGCTGATCTTGCTCGATGAGATCGACAAGATGGGCCAGGATTTCCGTGGCGATCCCGCATCCGCCATGCTGGAGGTGCTGGACCCGGAACAGAACGGAACCTTCGTGGATCACTATTTGGAGGTGGAATATGACCTCTCCAACGTGATGTTCCTGACCACGGCGAACTCCTACAACATGCCGGGGCCGCTTCTGGACCGGATGGAGATCATTCCGCTGGCAGGCTACACCGAGGATGAAAAGCGCGAGATCGCCAAGCAGCATCTCATCGACAAGCAGGTCAAGAACCACGGGCTCAAGAAGTCCGAGTTCTCGATCTCCGATGCCGCGCTGACCGAGATGATCCGCACCTATACCCGCGAGGCGGGGGTGCGGAACCTGGAGCGGGAGATCGCCAAGCTGGCGCGCAAATCCGTCACCAAGATCGTCAAGAAGGAAGTCGACAAGGTCGAGATCACGCCGGACAATCTTGAGGACATGCTCGGCGTCAAGCGGTTCAAATACGGTCTCGCCGAGAAAGACGACCAGATCGGTGTCGTGACTGGCCTGGCCTGGACCTCGGTCGGCGGTGACCTTCTGTCCATCGAGGCGCTGCGCCTGCCGGGCAAGGGCCGGATGAAGACCACGGGCAAACTGGGCGACGTGATGAAGGAAAGCATCGACGCGGCCTCGAGCTTCGTGCGGTCCATCTCTCCGCAGATCGGGGTCAAGCCGCCCAGGTTCGACAAGCTGGATATCCACGTCCACGTGCCCGAGGGCGCGACGCCCAAGGACGGGCCGTCTGCCGGTGTGGCGATGGTCACCTCGATCGTGTCGGTGCTGACCCAGATCCCGGTGCGCAAGGATATCGCGATGACCGGCGAGGTGACGCTGCGCGGCAACGTGCTGCCGATCGGCGGCTTGAAGGAGAAGCTGCTGGCCGCCCTGCGCGGTGGCGTCAAGACGGTGCTGATCCCGGCGGATAACGAAAAGGATCTGCCCGAGATCCCCGATAACGTGAAGTCGGGACTGGAGATCATCCCGGTCTCGAACGTGCGCGAAGTGCTGAAACACGCCCTGATCCGCGCGCCCGAGCCCATCGACTGGGACGAGGAAGCCGAGGAAGCCGCCGCCGCCGCGCGGCTGGAGGCCTCGGGCGGATCAGCCGGAGCCACCGCCCACTGACAGAAAGACGAACCGCCGCATGACCGACATCATGCGGCGGTTTTTTCAATCCGCGGCGGCCGCCGCGACGAGAAGCAGGAAAATGATCGGCAAGATGATGCCGCCTGCGCTGCTGGTGGTGTCGCGGACGACCGTCCCTTGTGGCGTGACATAGGTGTCGCCATCCTCATCCCCGCCTTCATCTCCGGCCAGGGCCGGGGTTGCCGTCAGAGCGATGCAGGTCAGGCCCGCCGCCAGAAGAGTTTTCATGATATCCTCCTTCATATTGGCTCCGGGGCCAGGGAACGCCGCCCCAATCGTCACTCAACGCGTGTCATCTCCAATCCCAACATGTCGTAATTCACCATCAGGTAACCGCTGGGATGCCGGATCACGGCCTCGGGCCGGTAGGATAGCACATCCTGCGCCATCACGCCCTGATAGCTGCCCGCCATCCCGATATAGCTGAACTGGTAGACCGGCAGGCCATTGGGCGCGGTGCCGATACGGGCGATATCGGTCTTGAGCCGTTCGTCGCTGGCGACCGCGCCGCCATAGCCCGAGCCGCCGCCGCTGGCCGCCCCCATGACCAGCACCACGAACAGGATCGGCACCAGCAGGTGACGCTCATCGGGTGCCGTCGAGGTCGCATCCTGGGTCACGATCTCGACCGATGTGGCCGGTGCGGTCTGCGCGGCGAGGCTGGTGGCCCCGGCAAAAGACAGGGCCGTCGTTGCGGCCAGAACGGTTTTCAACATTGTGTTTCCCCCTTCGGGACACTGGCAGCGCGCCCCGCTTCAATCAGAACCCAAATCTTCAGCAAACCGGTTTCAAAAGCAAGGAATACAGGCATTTGGACGCAGTTGACCTTGGAACCGCCTGATATTCCCGATGAAATCACGCCAGTCGGGCCGCGTTCATTATGTCACAGTTTAATCCGGCGGCGATTCGCCAATGCTTGATTCGCAAGGGAATTTCGGCTTGGCTTTCCCGGCTGCACAAGAAATCTGCCAATAATTGACGTAGCTGGGGAATTTGAGAATGCTTACACGCCGTACCCTTCTGGGTGGCGCGGCCAGTTTTATGGCCATGCCTGCCCTTGTCGGACGGGCCCGCGCACAGGCGCGGCTCGACCATGTCTTGCCCGCCGGGATTACCCGCGGCGGGGCCACCACCATCACCCAGGTGCCGACGACACAGCCCGTTGTCGCGATGACCTTCGACGATGGTCCGCATCAAAGCCTGACGCCGCAATTGCTCGATATTCTCGCGGCCCGCGGCATCCGGGCGACCTTCTACGTGGTGGGGCGGCGCGTCTCGATGTATCCGCAACTGACCGCGCGTATCGCCAGTGAGGGGCATGAGATCGGCAATCACAGCTATTCCCATCCGCGCCTGATCAACCTCGGCAATGCCGGGCTGATGCATGAACTGGACCGCACCGCGCAGGCCATCCACCAGGTTGTGGGCCGCCCGCCGGTGACGATGCGCCCGCCCTACGGGTTGCTGTCCGAACGTCAGCGCCGCCTGATCAACGAGACGCGCGGGCTGCCCACGATCTTGTGGTCGGTCGATCCGCAGGACTGGCGCCGTCCGGGCAGTTCGGTCGTTGCCAACCGCATCGTCGGCGGCACAAGGCCCGGCGCGGTGATCCTGGCGCATGACATCATCGGATCCACCGTGCGCGCCATGCCCGCCGCGCTGGATGCGCTGATCGCGCGCGGCTACCGGTTCGTCACCGTCTCGGAACTGGTCGGCTGGCCGCATTGGAACCAGCGCAATATCAGCCTGCAACTGGCCCAGGTCCAACCGACCTGAGGGGCGGAAACTCGGTGGAATCTCTGGCGTGACAGGGCGAGTGGCGTTAAGCTTGTCCTCAATTCGGCAACAATACACGGGCAGGGACCACGGCATGGCCACGACAGCGAAATCCACCAAGACCACGACGCGGCGCAAATCGACCCCGGCGGGCAAGACCAAATCCGCGGCCCGCAAATCGGCCGCCGACAAGCCCGATCCGACGGCCCCGACCGAATTGACCGGCGTCACCGCCGCCCCCGAGGCGGACCTGTCCGAGGCGGAGGCGCCCAAGCCCAAGGTCGCGCCCGCCGGCATGTTCAAGATGCAAGAACTGATGGCCGCGCTTGAAGGCAAGTCCGAGCTCAAGCGCGCCGAGTTGCGCCAGACCGCGGGCCTCGTGCTGGAGGCGCTCGGCACCGCCCTGCATGAAGGCCACGACGTCGCGCTGCCGGGCCTGGGCAAGATCACCGCCAAGCGGCGCGAGGCCAAACCCAATGGCGACCAGATCGTGGCCCGGATCAAGCTGAACGCGACCGCCCCCGGCCCGATCCGCACGCCGGGTGTCGACGACGAGTAATTTTGCACCCTCCCCCTCTTGCAGCGCGGCGGAACCGGCGGTAAAAGCCGGTCCCACGGCGGGTGATTAGCTCAGTGGTAGAGCGCTTCGTTCACATCGAAGATGTCAGGAGTTCAAATCTCTTATCACCCACCATTCTAACCCATTGAAATCAAAGAAATCCCTTGCATTACAGGGGCTTTGGCCGTTCTTAGGTTACAGTTTTGGTTACAATCAGGGCTTCCCATGGCTGGCAAGATCAGGCACCTCATCAACCGTTCCGGCAGATACCACGCGCGCCTTGTGGTCCCGAAAGACCTACGGGGAATCGTCGGAAAGACCGAGCTGCGCACGGCGCTAGGTGCCGACTACCGGCAAGCACTCAAGCTGCTACCTGGTGCCGTGGCGCAATTGCAGCACCAGATCGCGCAGGCAGAGCGTCAGGCGGGGCAGGGGCGTCCGCAGGCAGGACCGGCGCGCTACCCCCTCGCACCGGATCAGATTGCGCTCAGCCATTACATGCAGCGGCTGGCATTCGACGACGAGCTGCGCAACGATCCTCGATATGCCAGCATCCTTGTGGACGACATGCTGGTAGTCCGCCTGCGCGAGGCGATAGCAGGCCGCGCCAGGAACGACGAGCTGGCCGAACTGGTAGGTGATCAACTCGAGCGGTTCCGGGCGGCTGGCAACATCGACGCAGCACCCGGTTCGCATGAATGGCGCGTGATCGCGCGCGCCCTGTGCATCGCAGAGCTAGAGGCGCTAGGGCGCGTCATGGAGCGCGACGAGGGCGATTTTACCGGCACTCCTGCGGACCCGATCATCAAGAACGCCGCACTACCCGACGAGGCGGCTAAGCCGGTCAGCCTCACCGGCCTGTGGCAGGACTACGTTCACAGCCGCAAGCAGGCTGGATTCATGAAGGATGGTGGCAAGCGTCTATCCCCGGTGATCGAAAGCCTGCGCAAGTCTCTCAAGCACAACGACGCTAGCCGGATCACCAAGCAAGACCTGCTGGCATGGCGTGACGACCTGCTGAAGAGGCTCTCCGCGACGACCGTAAGCACAATCTACCTTTCGACAATCCGGTCGGTGCTCACCTGGGCCGTCAATAACGAACGGCTGCAAGAGAATGTCGCGGCGGGTGTCCGACAGAGTAAGCCGCGCAAGGTATATGCCCGTGAGCGCGGCTACACCGATGCCGAGGCGGTGAAGCTGTTGAAGGCCTCACGCGCTTACGAGCCGCACGAGGATGAGAATGGATACATCCGCGAAAAGCCGCACCTGGTAGCGGCAAAGCGATGGGTGCCGATCATCTGCGCCTTTACTGGCGCGCGCGTGACCGAGATCACACAACTGCGCAAAGAGGATATCCGGCAAACAGAAGGTCAATGGTCAATTCGGATTACGCCGGATGCCGGTTCCGTAAAAACGGGCCAGTATCGAGACGTGCCCCTTCATCGCCAGATCATCGCTGAGGGTTTCGGGGAATTCGTCAAGATCGCCGCAGATGGGCCTTTGTTCCACGGCGGCACCGATCCGACTACCTACGCCAGGAAGGCATTGCGCATTTCCAATCAGCTATCAGAGTGGCTGCGTAAGGTGGAGCTGACCCCCGAGGGTGTCCAGCCGAACCATGCGTGGCGGCACCGGCTCAAGACGACATGCCGTGAACTGGCAATCTCTGACCGCGTCGTCGATGCCATACAGGGCCACGCTGGCCGAACTGCAGCGGATCACTATGGCGACGTCACTCTGAAGACCAAGGCCGACGCCATAGCAAGACTGCCGGAGTATCCGATTAGACTTGCGGAAGTGTCACCAGAGGCTTCAGGAGGCCCGCTGAGTTCGTGTAGTGCTGCTGAACGCTCCTTGCCTATCCCCGAGTAACTCGGGGCCTCAGCGCCGTTCTGACTACCGGCACACAGCGGTCATCGACGATGCTGGATGCGTTGATCCCTGGCTGTCCGTAACGATTGCGCATTATTTTGACAGGAAACGCCGGATCTGGTTCGTAAGTCTCCCAAGAGCAGAAACCCATTTCCAGATGGGCGTCGCCATTCGCGCGCCACTCCAGGACGCTTCGTCTTGAGTGGTTATCGAAGAAGCGTCGATTGCTGGATCCACCTCGGCGATATCCGTCTCTGGATCTGGCACCGTTCCCACGGAAGACGCATCCGGTAGCTCCCTTTCGGGTCGCTGCGGACGAGCGCCTGGAATTGGCGACGATAATGGCTTCTCCCAGCTGCCTTCGCTGCTCAGAAAATCATTTGCGGGGTCGTGTTCGTCCATCTCCTTTTCGATAGTGTCCCGGGAAATGGTGTAACTTTGCTCTTCGGCCTTGGCTCGGCCGCAGTTACAGGGCGGCGATTGTCGC
>NZ_JABJVX010000020.1 GCF_013155465.1 Alterinioella nitratireducens
CATGCCGGATACGTTTGTGCAGACTGATTACGCCGTCACCCAATCGTCGCTTGCAACCGGGGCGGGCCATACGTTTTTTCGTTGAAACTGCTTCAACGGCGTGGGCGGTTTCCGTAGGGTCAGGTTCGTGAGTATTTGTGCCAAGAAGATGATGGACCCGCGTGGCGGCCCCTCTCGGGGCGCTGGCGCGTTAACCTTAATGGGGGGTGAACGGGATGATTACGCTGGACCAGGCACGGGGGATCGTGGCGGGCGCGCGCGCGAAGGGCCGCGAGATGGGGCTGAAGCCGCTGAGTGTCGCGGTGCTGGATGCGGGCGGGCATCTTCTGGCCTTCGAGCGCGAGGATGGGGCCGCGCCGGGGCGCTTCGAGATCGCGCGGGGCAAGGCCTATGGCGCGGTCATGCTGGGGATGCCGGGATCGGTGCAGATGGCGCGGGCCGAGGAACAGGGCTATTTCATCGCGGCGGTGAATGGCGCGCTTGGCGGCAAGATGATCCCGGTGCCGGGGGGCGTGCTGGTCAAGGACGCGGATGGCGCGGTGGTCGGCGCGGTCGGCGTGACCGGCGACAGCTCGGAGAATGACGCGGCGGCGGCGCTGGCGGGGATCGGTCTGGCGGGGTATGCGGGCGCCGCCTGAAGGCGGGTGCATCTGGTCAGGCGCGACCGGGCCTTGTATAGCTTTGAAACCCGGATGCAAGAGAGGTTTCGATGGCGCGCCCCCTGATCGGTATTATCGGCAACCAGTATCTGCTGAACGACCAGTATCCGACCCATGCGGGCGGGCAGATGAACTCGGAAGCGATTGCCGAGGTCTCGGATTGTGTGCCCCTCGTGATCCCCGCCGATCCGCGCTACGCCAGCACGGGTGAGCTCTTGGAAACCTTCGACGGGTTCCTCTTCACCGGCGGCCGGCCCAATGTCCACCCGGAGGAATATGGCGAGGACGAGACCGAGGCGCATGGCGCGTTCGACCGGAGCCGCGATGCCGTCAGCCTGCCGCTGGTGCGCGCCTGTGTCGAGCGGGGGCAGCCCTTCCTGGGCATTTGCCGGGGGTTCCAGGAGGTCAATGTCGCCATGGGCGGCTCGCTCTACCCCGAGATCCGCGACCTGCCGGGGCGGATGAACCACCGGATGCCGCCCGATGGCACGCTGGAGGAGAAGTTTGCCCTGCGCCATATCGTCAAGTTCTCGGACGGCGGGCCGTTTCACCGCCTGATGGGCGCGCGCGAGGTGATGACCAACACGCTGCACGGGCAGGGCATCAAGACGCCGGGCGCGCGGGTGGTGATTGATGGCCATGCCGAGGATGGCACGCCCGAGGCGGTCTATATCGCGGATGCGCCGGGATTTACGCTGTCGGTGCAGTGGCACCCGGAATATCGCGCGGCGCAGGATCCGGTCTCGCGGCCCCTGTTCAAGGGCTTGGGGCAGGCGGCGCGGGCCTGGGCGGATGGGCGCCGCGCGCTGTCGGTGCGGGATGTAGCCTAACGGTTTGGCGTCAGGTCTTTTGATGCCAGAAGCGCGGCGGCACCGATCATCAGCGCGCCGCAGATCCGGTTGATCATCCCGAGCGAGAGACGCTTGAGCAGGGTCACCGCGCGGCTGCCGGTCCAGCCCCAGAGGATCAGGATCGCCCCGTCGACGACCAGGTAGGTCAGGCCGAGGATCAGGAGCTGCGGCAGAACGGGGCGCGCGGGGTCGATGAATTGCGGGAAGAGCGCGCCGAAGAAGACCACCGCGAAGGGATTGGCCATCGAGGTGATGAAACCTTGCCGGAAGAGGCGTGTGCCCGCACTGGCAGGGTTCGGGAGGCGCTCTGCGCGCAGGATCAGTTGCAGCCCGATCCAGGCCAGGTAGGCGACGCCGAGCCACTTGATCCACAGGAAGGCGCTGGCCGAACTGGCGATGATCGCGGCGAGGCCGAAGGCGGCGGCGGTCATCTGCAGCATGTTGGCGCTGAGGTCGCCCGCCACGGTCAAGAGGCTGCGGCCAAGCCCGTGGCGGATGCTGTTCGAGATGATCAGAAGCTGGCTGCTGTCGGGTGGCGTGGCGAAGAAGACCGCCACCGCGGCGAGATAGATCAAATATGTGTCGAGGGGCATGGGGGTGGACCGCCTTTCACGCCCCGAGCCTAGGGCGCGCGGGCGATTTGCGTCAAGGGACAGGCGGGCTCAGTCCTCCGGCGCGATCAGGCGAATCTCTCCGGCCTCCTCCTGCGCGCGGATGGCGGTGACGACCTCGGCCATCGCGGCCTCGCCCTCGGCGCCGCGGATGGTGCCGCGCGCCTCGGCGTCTTCGCGCAATTGTTCGGCCATGCGCTTGGACATGTTCTCCAGCAGGAACTCGACCGCGACGGGGGCGGCCTGCATCGCGGCGGCCAGCGCCAGCACGGTGGTCTCGGGATCGACGGCGCGCATGACGCGGGGCACGTCCTTGGCCTCGACCCGTTTGGGGATATGCTCGAAGGTGAAGATGGCGCGGCGGACATGGCCCGCGAAGACCTCATCGCGCGTATCCAGCCCGTCCAGCACCTTTTCGCGGGTGGTCGCGGTGGCGGCGTTCAGGATCGCGCCGACGCGATCCGCCGGGTTGCCGTCGAAGGCGGGGGCGGATCTGGCGCTCAATTCGCCGAGCAGCTGGTCGCCGACGCGGGCGATTGTGGCGGGATCGACCGCGCCGGTCAGCGAGACGGCATGGGCCACGATATGGGCGCGATCCTCGGGCAGGTCGGAGAGCAGGACGGCGGCCTTCGAGACCGGCAGCTTGGCCAGCAGGATGGCGCAGATCTCGGCGCTTTCGCGGGTGACGAGGGGGCGGAGCTGGTCGGCCTCCATCCCCGCCAGCTTGCGCCAGGGATCGGGGGGGCCTTCGGCCTCGGCGCGATCGGTCAGGCGCTGGCGGGTGTCCTGCGACAGGTGCTCGCCGATCATCTCCAGCGCGCCGGCCATGTCGCCCGGAAAGGTCAGGCCGAGATTGTCCAGCCTCTGCGCGAATTCCTGCGCCACGGCGGCCAGGGTGCGCCGGTCGACGGGCGCGAGGCTTGCCATGCGTTCGACCAGCCGTTCCTGTTGCCGGGGACTGAGCCCGGTCAGGCGCGGCGCGGCCCCTTCCGAGATCAGGAGCCGCACGATCACGGCGGCCTTTTCGGCGTTGGTCAAGTGCCGGACGGGCAGCGCCGTGCCCTCCGGGTCCATCAATTCCTGCGTCAGCCCCATCGTGCTGCACCCCCACATCTCTCGTATTACCCCATGGATCAGCATCGGGAGCGCGGGTTAAGGGAGGGTTTCCCGCCGCGGGCCGAATGCGGCGGGTTTGGTTCAAATTTGGCGCGGATGCGCGCGGATCTAGAGCCCCGCGCCCTCGTCGGCCCCGATCATCAGGTTGAGGTTCTGCACGGCGGTGCCGGACGCGCCCTTGCCGAGATTGTCCAGCGTCGCGGTCAGGGTCCAGATGCCGGCCGTGTCGTCGCCATGGACCGAGATCAGCATCCGGTTCGACCCGTTCACGGCCTGCGGATCGAGGCGGTCGGGGGCGGGCGTCACCTCGACAAAGCGGGCCTCGGCATAGAAGGCGCGCATCGCCTCCTCGAGGGTGTCGCGGGTGACATCGCCGTTCACGCCCGCGCGGTGCAGGTGCAGTTGCACCACCATGCCTTGCGCGAAATTGCCGACGGCGGGCTGGAAGGCGGGCTGCACGGTGAGGGTGGCGTAGCGCATGATTTCCGGCACATGCTTGTGGCTCTGGCCCAGGGCGTAGAGGAAATGGGCGGGCGCGGTGCCTGCGTCATATTCGGCGATCAGGGCCTTGCCACCGCCGGTATAGCCCGACACGCCGGTCAGTGTCGCGGCATATTCAGGCGGCAGGATCCCGGCATCGCGCAGGGGCCGGACCAGCGCGATCGAGCCGGTGGCGTAGCAGCCGACATTGGCCACGCGCGTGGCACCCGCGATGGCCTCGCGTTGTCCTGGCAGTTCGGGCATCCCGTAGGTCCAGCCGGGCGCGATCCGATGCGCGGTGGAGGCGTCGATGATGCGCGTGTCGCCCGCAAGCGTCACCGCCTCGCGCGCGGCGTCATCGGGCAGGCAGAGGATGGCGATGTCGGCCTGCGTGAAGGCCTCGGCGCGGGCGTCGGCGTCCTTGCGGCGGGCCGGATCGACCGAGATGAGGTCCACATCCGCGCGCCCATCCAGCCGCTCGCGGATTTGCAGGCCGGTGGTGCCGGCCTCGCCGTCGATGAATACCTTGGCCACCATGGCAGGAGGCTCCTTTGTCAGTGAAGATAGAGGGGAGGGCGCAGGCAGGGGTCAGGCGCGTCGTCGGCGACGCGCAGTCAGGCGGAGCGAGTGATCAAGACCGGTCGGCATGGCATATTCCGTTGAGCCCCCGTTGCGCAGGGGTCAGGCACCGCCCTAGCAGGTCGGGCGCGCCTTGGCAATTCCGCGCGCGGGGCGCAGCGCTCGGTCGACCGAGCGCGGGTGCGGTCCGAGGCAGGGTCGCAAGGCCCGCAAGGCGCGGCGCATCCCGGTCCGGTTCCCGTCACCCGTCGCCGAACACCCGCGCGAAGATCGTGTCGACATGCTTGGTGTGATAGCCGAGGTCGAATTTCTCGTTGATCTCGTCTTCCGACAGCGCCGCGCGCACCTCCTCGTCGGCCAGCAATTCCTCGCGAAAGTCAGTGCGGTGATCCCAGACCTTCATCGCGTTCCTCTGCACCAGCCGATAGGCATCCTCGCGGCTGACACCGGCCTGCGTCAGCGCCAGCAGGACGCGCTGCGACATCACCAGGCCCGGAAACTTGTTCATGTTTTCCAGCATGTTATCCGGATAGACCAGCAGCTTTTCGATCACGCCGGTCAGCCGCGACAGGGCGAAATCCAGCGTGATCGTGGTGTCGGGGCCGATATTGCGCTCGACCGAGGAATGGGAGATGTCGCGCTCGTGCCAGAGGGCCACGTTCTCCATCGCCGGGATCACCGCCATGCGCACCAGCCGCGCCAGCCCGGTCAGGTTCTCCGTCAGCACCGGGTTCTTCTTGTGCGGCATGGCGGAGGAGCCCTTTTGCCCCATCGAGAAGAACTCGGCCGCCTCCAGCACCTCGGTGCGCTGCATGTGGCGGATCTCGGTGGCGATGTTCTCGATGCTGCTGGCGATCACGCCCAAAGTGGCGAAGAAGGCGGCGTGGCGGTCGCGGGGGATGACTTGCGTGGAGATCGGCTCGGGCTCAAGGCCGAGCTTCTCGCAGACATGGGTTTCGACCGCAGGGTCGATATTGGCGAAGGTGCCGACCGCGCCGGAAATCGCGCCGGTCGCCACCTCGGCGCGGGCGCTGCGCATCCGGGTCAGGTTACGGTCCATCTCGGCGTAGAAGCGGGCGAAGGTCAGCCCCATCGTGGTCGGTTCGGCATGGATGCCGTGCGACCGCCCGATGCGGATGGTCATCTTGTGTTCCATCGCGCGGGTCTTGAGCGCGGCGAGAAGCCCCTCCAGATCGGCAATGAGGATGTCGGCGGCGCGCACAAGCTGGACGTTGAAACAGGTGTCCAGCACGTCCGAGGAGGTCATGCCCTGATGCACGAAGCGCGCCTCGTCGGCTCCGACATGTTCCGCCAGATGGGTCAGGAAGGCGATCACGTCATGCTTGGTCACGGCCTCGATCTCGTCGATCCGGGCCGTGTCGAACTCCACATCGCGCGCCTTCCACACGGCGTCGGCGTTTTCACGCGGGATCACGCCCAGATCGGCCATCGCGTCGCAGGCATGGGCCTCGATCTCGTACCAGATGCGGAACTTGGTCTCGGGCGACCAGATCTTGACCATCTCGGGGCGGGAATATCGGGGGATCATATCGGCGCTGCCTTGCTCTTGTGAGGGGGTTCGCGCCCTCTTACGGTGGGGTCGGGGGGATCACAAGGATGCGGGATGTCGCGGGAATGAAACTCTTGGCTGTCTTGATGATCTGGCTGGCGGCGGCGGGCGCGGCGCGGGCGGACTGGGTGCAGATCACGCGCGATGACGCGATCACGGCGGCGTTGAGCGAGGTCGAGATCCTCTATGACAGCGGCGCGTCGCAGCGGTTCCACGCCTCGGGGCGGACTTTCTACGACGATGCGCGGCCCAGTTGGGGCTATTGGCGCGCCGAGGGCGGGCAATATTGCAGCCAATGGCCGCCCTCGGATCACTGGGCCTGCTACGACCTTTTCACGGATGGGACCGGCGCGTTGCGCTTTGCCGGGTCGGCGGGGGACGCCTATATCGGCAGGCCGGTCGCCCCGTGAAGCTGGCTGATTTCAGAGGGCGATGGCGGCTGACCCGCCGGATCGACGATGCCCGCGCAGGCGTGGTGGGGCGGCTTGACGGGCAGGCCCTGTTCACGGTGGAGGCGCAGGGGTTGGTCCTGACCGAGACCGGCCTCTTGCGCTATGGCGATGGCCCCCCGATGCGGGCCGAGCGGCGCTATCTGTGGCGGGCGGAGGGGCGGGGGATCGCGGTTTTCTTCGACGATGGCCGACCATTTCACTGGTTCTCGGGCGCGGCGACAAAGGCCACGCATGACTGCCCGCCGGACCTCTACCGGGTGCGTTACGATTTCTCCGGCTGGCCAGACTGGCGCGCCATTTGGCACGTCACCGGCCCGCGCAAGGCGTTTGAGATGGTCAGCCACTATGCCCCCGATGCGCGGGACTCCACGCAAGTGTAGGAATGACACTTGAGGTTGAGTGGACACTCGCCTAGGCTGACCCCATCGCCATTTGACCCATCCAACAGCAGAGATTTTTCATGACCCGCATTCGTCTTGCCCTCAGCGCCGCCGCCCTCACGCTCACGCCTATCGGCGCCCTCGCGCAGGACGGGCTTCAATGGGGCGCGACGACCGAACTTGCCGCCGATCCGTTCCAATCCATCATCGTGCTGGCCCATGGCGTGCCCGAAACCGACAATGTGCAATTCCTCGCCCAATGCCAGATCGGCGCGGGCGGGCCCTACGCAGTGGTCCAGATCGCCGCCGATACCGCCGGGTTGCAGAACGGCGCCGCGACGGTGCTGTCCTTCACCGACGGGGCGGGGGCCGGAACCTCGGTCGAGGGCAGTATCATCGGGGTCGGGGCCGAGGTCGGCATCACCGGCGTCGAGATGGCGGTGGACCTGGGCAATGGCCTGTTCAACCTGATGCGGGTGCGCGACGTGTTGAGCTATGCGATCCCCGAAGGCCAGGGCGCGGAGATCGTGACGGCGGGCGTGGCCGAGCCGCTCAACCGGTTCCTGACCGCCTGTGCCGATCCCGCCCTGGGGGCCGCGCCGCAGCCTGGCGATGGCGTGACCTGCGACGCGGTGCAGGGCATGGCCTCGCTCAATGGCGAGGTCGGCCAGCGCATCACCTTCACCAATGGCACGGACGGATCGCGCGGGCTGATCTGGATGGATTACACCGGCAGCCCGGTCGAGATCGGATCGCTCAACCCCGGCGAGGCGATCACCATCGACACCTACCTGACGCATCCCTGGATGATCACGGACGGGCCGGGCAACTGTCTTGAGGCGATGCTGCCGCAGGCGGGGCAGGAGAGCTATGCCATCACCGCGCCGAACCGGAATTTCGGCAACGAATAAGGGCGCTCAGCCCCCTTTCATCAGCCGGTCGGCCTTCTTGCGCACCAGCACCGAGCGCAAATCGTGCATCGCCAGCAGCAGCCGGTCGGTCACATCCTCCAGATCCTCGTCGCTGGCGCGGCTCTGCGCCCAATGGGTGGTCAGGTTGAGGTAATCGACCGCGCGGTGGATGTCGTCGAGGTCGCGCTCGGCCAGCACCTCGCGGCGCTCCGTGATCCATTCTGTGATGACGGCCTTTTCCTCATCCGTCAGGACGTGGTCGCCATGCGCCCGCACGTTGCCGTTCTTGACGTTGATCGCGGCCAGTTCCGTCATCTCGATCCGGCGCTGGCGGTTCTGGGTGTCGACCCGGAAAAGCGCCGCGCCGTTCTCGCGGATGCGGAAGTAGTATTCTGGCAAGTCTGACATCTGCGCGCCTCGGGCTTTCGGTTTCCCGGTAATCTAAATCGTTTGAGGCTCCGATGGAAATAGTGGATCGTTTTTCGCGTTCGGCCCTGCACGGGACGAGGCAGAGAAAACCCATATATCTTGAACCTGAAACGATTGAGACCGCGCGCGGGCAGGTCAAAGACGTTCAGACCCGCCGCGCCACGATCAGGTGGCCGGGGGGCGATTTCGGGTAATTGCCGGTCTCAATGATCTCGAACCCGGCGGCTGTCACGGCGCGGTCCAGCCGGGCGGGCGAGAGGAAATGCACCTTTGGTGCGCGACCCGCAAGCCGCATCGCGCCGACCACCGGGCGCAGGAGCCCGAAAAGCCCGGTCAGGCAGGGCGTCTTGGAGATGAAAAGCCCGCCGGGTTTGACCAGATCGCGGATCCGCGCGATGTCGCGTTCCGGGTCGGGCAGGAGGTGGATCAGGTTGAACCCCGCGACCACGTCGAAGGGACCGGCGGGCAAGCTGCCCTCCAGCGAGGCGGTCAGGTGGGTGATGTTGGTCACGCTTTCCTCGGCCGCGCGGGTCCTGGCGATCGCGATCATGGCGGGCGAGATATCCGTCGCCGTCACCTCGGACACATGGGGTGCCAGCCGCCGCGCGGTGCCGCCCGTTCCGCAGCCCAGTTCCAGCAGGCGGTCGCTACCGGTCAGATGGCTGCGCACGCGGGCCAGACCGGCCTCGTAGGCGGCCATGTTGCCGATCGGGCGTTGGGAATATTTCGGGGCGGCGCGGTCCCAGAATCGGGCAGGGGTCATGGCGGTTTCTCCTTTGGGTGCCGGTCTCCTATCCCGAACGCGCATCAAGGGAAATTGCGCAAACCCATATTCATGATATGCATTCATGCATGGATTGGCGCAGCGTCAGCTATGACTGGAACCAGGTCCGCGCGTTTCTCGCGACGGTCGAGGAGGGCTCGCTTTCGGCTGCCGCCCGCGCGCTCGGGCTGACGCAGCCCACCCTTGGGCGGCAGGTGGCGGGGCTGGAGGCAGCCCTTGGCGTGACCCTCTTCGAGCGCATCGGCAAGACGCTGGTGCTGACCGCGCCGGGGATGGAGCTTCTGGAGCAGACCCGCGCCATGGGCGAGGCGGCCTCGCGGCTGTCGCTGGCGGCCACCGGCCAGAGCACGAGCATCGAGGGCCATGTGCGCATCTCGGCCAGCGACAGCTATGCCGCCCATATCCTGCCACCGATCCTGGTCGACCTCGCCCGCCGCGCGCCGGGGATCAATGTGGAGATCGTAGTGTCGAACCAGATCAGCGACCTGCGCCGCCGCGAGGCCGATATCGCCATCCGCCATGTGCGCCCCTCCGAGCCCGAGCTGATCGCGAAACTGATCCGCACGGCCCTTGCCCATTGCTATGCCGCGCCCGCCTATATCCGCCGCGTCGGCGCGCCCGCATCGCTGTCGGATGTGGCGGGGGCGCAGTTCATCGGCATCGACCAGAGCCCGCGCATGATCGACTATCTCGCCGCGCATGGGCTGCACCTGGCCCCCCGCCAGTTCCGCTATTTCAGCGAGAACACAGCCGTGGCCTGGGAGATGGTCCGGCAGGGCCTTGGCATCGGGCTGGCCTCCGAGGACATCGCGGCGCAGAGCGAGGAGGTGATCCGTGTGCTGCCCGATTTTCCACCCATTCCGGTGCCGATCTGGCTGGTCACGCATCGCGAGTTGCACACCAGCGCGCGGATCCGGCTGGTCTTTGATGTGTTGGCGGAGGGGTTGCGGTAGAGGGGGGCGTGGCGGGGTGCGGGATGGCGGCGCCCTACACGTGGCGCGCGCGGCGGGCTTTCGGGGTCGAATTGCTGCGCAATCCGACCGATGCGAGGGGCGTTGCCCCTCGCGCTCCCCAGGATATTTTCGGAACAAAGAAGGGGGTGGCCGGTCTAGCCGTTGCGCCGGCTCGTGAAGAGGCTCGCCTCCTCCGCCGCGCGCTTGATGGCACGGGCCTTGTTCTCGGTCTCTTCGAACTCGGCCTCGGGGTCGCTGTCATAGACCACGCCGCCGCCGGCCTGGATATAGAGCGTCTCGTCCTGCACCACCGCCGTGCGCAGCGCGATGCACATGTCCATGTCGCCGCCCGCGCTGAAATAGCCGACGCCGCCGCCATAGACGCCGCGCTTTTCCGGCTCGAGCTCGTCGATGATCTCCATTGCGCGGACCTTGGGCGCGCCCGAGACCGTGCCCGCGGGCATGCCCGCAAGCAGCGCCGAGAGGGCGTCGTGATCGTCGGACAGTTCCCCCACCACGTTGGAGACGATATGCATGACATGGCTGTAGCGCTCGACGATGAATTCCTCGGTCGGGCGCACGGTGCCGATCTTCGACACCCGGCCGGTGTCGTTGCGGCCCAGGTCGAGCAGCATCAGGTGCTCGGCCAGTTCCTTTTCGTCCGAGAGCAGATCGGCCTCCAGCGCGCGGTCTTCCTCGGGCGTGGCGCCGCGCTTGCGGGTTCCGGCGATGGGGCGGATCGTGACCTCGCCGCCGAAGACGCGCACCAGGATCTCGGGGCTGGCGCCCACCACCTGGAAGCCGCCGAAATTGAAGAAGAACATGAATGGCGAGGGGTTGGTGCGCCTGAGCGCGCGGTAGAGGGCGAAGGGCGGCTCGCGGAACTGCTGGCGCCACCGCTGCGAGGGCACCACCTGGAAGATGTCGCCCGCGCGGATGTACGCCTTGGCCTTCTCCACCGCCGCCAGGTAATCGGGCTTGGCGAAGTTGGAGACGGGCGCGCTGACCGGGGCGGCCTCGCCCATTTCGCGCGAGGTGCCGGAGGGTTGGCGTTCCAGGTCGCGCACCGCGTCCATCACCCGTTCGGCGGCCTGCGCATAGGCCGCGCGCGCCGACAGGCCCGACCGGTTCCACGCAGGCGAGACCACCGTCACCTCGCCCTTGACCCCGTCCAGCACCGCGATGACCGAGGGCCGCATCAGCACCGCGTCGGGCAGGCCGAGCGGGTCGGGGTTCACATCGGGCAGATGTTCCACCAGCCGGATCATGTCATAGCCGAGATAACCGAAGAGACCGGCGGCGGCGGCGGGCAGGTCCTCGGGCATGTCGATGGCGGATTCCGCCAAGAGCGACCGGATCGCGGTCAGCGGCGGCTCTTCACACGGCACGAACGCCTCGCCGTCAAAGCGCGCGTCGCGGTTCAACCGGCTCTCGTCGCCCCGGCATTCCCAGATCAGATCGGGTTTCAGGCCGATGATCGAATAGCGCCCGCGCACCTCGCCGCCGGTGACCGATTCGAGGATGAAGCTGTCGCGCCCCGCATCGGCCAGCTTCATCATCACCGAAACCGGCGTGTCCAGATCGGCGGCCAGACGGGTATAGACCAGCTGATTGCGCCCCTCGGCCCATCCGGCCTCGAACCTGTCGAATGCGGGGATCAGCGCCATGATGCCTCAGGGGAACTGCGCGTGGACCGCGTTGATCACGCCCTGGTCCAGCGAAATGCCGATCTCGGCCTGCAACGCCTGACCGTAAGCCTCGAAGAGGTCCTGCGCCATCGCCTGCGCGCCTTGCGCCTCGAACACGGCGCGCAGCGCGACGGTATCGGCGGCCCCTTCCGTGCCCGAGTTGATGCTGTCGAGCCGCGCGATCCAGGCCGAGCGGCTGGCCGGGATCACCACCAGGTCGCCCGGACCGTCCAACTGGTAGATCTGCGCCACAAGTGTCGGCGGCGCGTCGGGGATGAAATCGTTGCGGCGGATCAACTCCTCCTGCTGCAACTCCAGGTCCAGATCCTCCAGGCTGCCGCTTGTGGCCAATTGGGTGATCAGCGACTGCGCCCGGTCGGTCAGCCGCTCGCGCAGCTGCGTGTCGCGCCAGGCCTGGGTGACCTCATTCGTGATCTCGTCCAATGGCGGGACGCTGGCCGGGATCACCTCGTCGAGGCGCAACGCGAATTGCCCGCCATCGGACAGCGGCAGCAATTCGGGGAAGTCGGTCTCGGACACGGTCGCGGCGGCCTCGCGGAAATCGTCATAGGCGGCGATGCCGGTATCGGCCCCCTCGCGCCATGTGACGGTGTCCAGGACCATCCCGGTCTCCGCGGCCAGTTCCTCCAGCGTGGCGCCGCTGGCCAGGAGGTCGTCCATCTCCTCGACCATCGCGTCGATGGCGCGCCGCGCGGCGTCCTCGGCCAGTTCGTCGCGCAGGTCGTCCTGCGCTTCCTCGAAGGTGATTTCGCTTGCGTCCAGCACCGCGTTGACGCGGTAGAGGGCGGGGCCGAATGCACTTTCCAGCGGGCCGAAGATCTCACGCTCGGTATCGGCGAAGATCACCTCCGCGGCGGCATCCGAGATGTCATCGGCGCTGACCTCGCCCAGGTCGATATCCTCCAGCGTCAGGCCGCGTTCGGCGACCAGTATGTCGAAATCGGTTTCCCCGGCTTCCAGAGCGGCGATGGCGGAATTGGCCTCCTCCTCGCTCGTGAGGACCAGACGTTCCAGCAAGCGGCGCTCGGGCTGCACATATTGTGCGATGCGCTCGTCATAGAGCGCGCGCAGAGCCGTTTCATCCACCGACACGTCATCCATGATCATGTCCGGGGTGATCCAGGCATAGGTGATGGCGCGCGCCTCGGGGCGCTCGAACCGGGCCTGGTTCTCGTCGTAATAGGCCTGCAACTCCTCCTGCGTCGGCGCGGTGAGACCGGTGGCCAGATCGTCTTCGGTGACGCGGGCCAGCGTGAAGCTGCGGGTTTCGGTCTGGTAGGCCAACAGGGGCTCGATAAAGCCCGCTGGCATCTCCAGCCCGCCGACAACACCCGATTGCAGCAGCGAGCGTGAAATATCCTCGCGCACGGTTTCCTCAAATTCCTCGGTGGTGAAACCCTGCTGCTGCAACAGGAATTCATAGCCCGAGCGGTCGAAGGCGCCGCCCGGTCCCTGGAAGGCGGTGGTGTTGCGGATCTGGCGCGCGACCTCCTCGTCGCCGACCGAGACGCCCATCGCCTCGGCCTCATGCGTAAGGGCGGCGCGCGCGACCAGCCCGTCCAGCACCGCGCGGTCCAGCCCTGCCGCGCGCATTGCCGAGAGCGAGGTAAACTGCCCGCCCTCGGCGGCCTGGGCGCGCAGTTCGGCCTGCAAGGCGCGGGCATATTGCCGCGCGCTGATCGGGGCGGTGCCGACCCGGCCCACCTCGACCGCGCTGGTGCCGAAACTGCCGATGCCAAAGCCCGCCAGCCCGACCATCAGAAGGGCCAGGATGATCCAGACGATGATGTCCGAGGCTTTCTTGCCCGCGCGTTTCGCCATGGCGGTATTCTCCCTGTTATCCGCGCCCGTTGAGGCGCAGGTTTAGGGGCTTGGCGCAGGGGGGGCAAGGGGGCCTATGACGTGAGGTCTGACAATCGCGCGGCCAACTGCCCCAGCCCCGCCGCATCGGCATTGGCAAAGGCAAGGCGCAGGGTGGTTTCGGCCTGCCCCGATCCGCCCGCCTCGCGCGCGGGGCCGAACATGGTGCCGGGCAGGGCCAGCACGCCTGCCTCGCGCACAAGGCGCCGCGCGACCGCGTCCGAGGCTTGCGCGAAAGGATGGCGGACATAGGCGAAATAGGCGCCGCAGCCCTGCAAGTGCCAATCCGGCAGGCGCTGGAACGCGGCCTCCATCGCGGCGCGGCGGTCGAGGATTTCCAGCCGCTCGCCCGCCAGCCACTCGGTCAGATTGCGCACCCCCCAGAGCGCGCCGATCTGGCCGACCTGGGCGGGGCAGATCGCGACGCAATCGAGGAATTTCTCGGCCTCGCGCAGCCGCGCCTCGCTGGCGATGATCGCGCCGACGCGGTGGCCGGTCAGGCGGAAGGACTTGGAGAAGGAATAGAGCGTGATGACGGTCTCGTCCCAGTCGGGATCGCTCAGCAGGTCATGCGGGGGCCCGGTGACAGAGTGAAAATCGCGATAGGTCTCATCGACGATCAGCGCAATGCCGCGCCGCCTTGCCAGATCGCGGAAGGCCGCCATGACGGGGGCGGGATATTCGACGCCGCCGGGATTGTTGGGCGTGATCAGCACGATGGCGCGGGTGCGCGCGTCGATCAGCGCTTCGGCGGCCTCCGGGTCGGGGATGAGATCTTCGCCCGTGGCCAGCACCTGCGTCTCGATCCCCGTCATGTCCAGCCACATCTTGTGGTTGAAATACCACGGCGTCGGCAGGATCACGGCGTCGCCTGCCTGCGCCAGTGTCGCCATGACGGCGCAGAAGGCCTGGTTGCAGCCCGCTGTTATGGCGACCTGTCCCGCGTCAACCGCACCGCCATAATCCGCGCTCCATTTCGCCGCCAGTTCCGCGCGCAAGGCTTCCAGCCCCAGGACCGGCCCGTAAAGATGGCTCTCGTCTTGCTCCAGCAGCGCCTCGGCCATCGCGCGCCGCAGCCCTTCGGGCGGCGGATCGACCGGGGCGGCCTGGCTGAGATTCATCAAGGGCCGGTCGGCGGAAAACGTCACCCCCTCCAGCCAGCGCCGCGCCTCCATCACCGGCGGTGCGATCGTCTGCCCAAGCAACGGGTTGAGATTGCGCATACCCGTCTCCTTCTTTGTTCCGGAAATATCCCCGCCGGAGGCTGCGCCACAGATGTCAAAAGCGCAAGGCCAGCGATCTTGTCAGACCACTGGCCGCAGGCGCCAATCAAACGGATCGAGCGGCCGCGCAGCGGCCTCCGCTTGGCAACGGATCAGAACGGGATCTCGTCATCCATGTCCTTGCCGCCGCCATAGCCGCCGCCCTGATCACCGCCGCCGCGATCGTCGCCATAGCCGCCACCGCCGCCGCCATAGCCGCCCTGCGATCCGCCGCCGCCACCGCCGCCGCCGCCGTCACCGCGACCGTCCAGCATCACCAGCGTGCCGCCGAAGCCCTGCAGGACGACTTCTGTGGAATACCGGTCCGCGCCGCTTTGATCCTGCCACTTCCGGGTCTGCAACTGGCCCTCGATATAGACCTTGGAGCCCTTGCGGAGATACTGTTCCGCCACCCGCACCAGCCCCTCCTGGAAGATCGCGACCGAATGCCATTCGGTCTTTTCCCGCCGCTCGCCGGTGTTGCGGTCCTTCCACGTCTCCGAGGTCGCGATCCGCAGGTTGCAGACCTTGCCGCCGTTCTGGAAGCTGCGCGTTTCCGGGTCGCGGCCCAGATTTCCGATCAGAATGACCTTGTTGACCGAGCCTGCCATATGCGTATCCCCCGTTTCGATTCTCAATCCAGCATGTTCACGCCGTTAGATCATCCCGGTTTGGTTAAGAAAAGCCGAATCCGAGCCGGAAAAACGTCCCGCGCGGTGGCCTACTGGAAATGACAAGAAAAATCCGTATATTGCGCCGGAACCGGATGAGGGACGTCACATGCGACATTTCGGGATTGCCGCCGCGCTGCTTCTGACCCCCGCGCTTCCCGCCGCCGCGCAGGGCGTCGGGGCCGACAGGCTGGCGCGCTTCAGCGAGCAGCTTGAATTGCTCGACAGCCGCGCGGCCACGCAGTACGAGTATTCCGCCCGCCTGCAACCGGGCGCGGGCGGAGAGGAAGAGGACACCGCGATCCCGCGCTATACGGGGCGATATGCCGGCCCTTGGCTGGAGGTTGCCCGCGCCGCCGCGCGCCGCCATGGCCTCCCCGAGGATCTGTTCCTGCGCCTTGTGACCCAGGAAAGCGGCTGGAACCCCGCCGCGCTCTCCAGTGCCGGTGCGATCGGTCTCGCGCAGCTCATGCCCGATACCGCCGTGCTGCTCGGCGTCGACCCGCAGGACAGCCACGCCAATCTGGACGGCGGCGCGCGCTACCTGGCGCAGCAATACCGCCGCTTCGGCAACTGGCCCCATGCGCTGGCGGCCTATAATGCGGGGCCCGAGGCGGTGGTGGCCTATGGCGGCATCCCGCCCTTCGCCGAAACGCAGGCTTACGTGGTCGCCATCCTGGGCAGTTGACTTATTGATGACGCATGTCCGGGAAGCTCAAGACCGGTTCCCACTTTTGAGCGACATGCTTCACTCCAGCGTTTCCGCCCCCAGATCCACCAGCTTCCCCCGCATCGTGACGGCCTCGGGGCTGCCTGCCTCCAGCGCATAGACATAGGCATGCGTCAGGTAGAACCGCCGCGCGGTCAGTCCGCGCGCGCCCTCCGACGCCTCGGCATAGAGCGCGATCAGCGCCGCGCGGTTCTCCTCGGCATGGGCCGCCAGGAGCCGCGTGTCGAGATCAGTCTGCATCCCGCCCCTCCCGATGCGCGGCCAGCCTTTCGGCCACCCAGGCGTGGAACAGATGCGTCGGCCCGTCCATCGCGGGCGAAAACCGCCCGCCGTCGAAGCCGGGGGCCGCGCGGCCCTTCTGCATGCCTTCCACGACGACCACATCCTCTATGAACACGCCCTTCCAGAGGGCGGCGTTCTTGTGGCGCATCGCCTCGGGCGTGTCGGGCTGCGCGTAGTAGAGATGTACATGTTCCCGCGTGCGGTCATGCGCCACGGGTTCCAGCACGATG
Organism: Alterinioella nitratireducens; assembly: GCF_013155465.1. Classification (GTDB taxonomy): domain Bacteria; phylum Pseudomonadota; class Alphaproteobacteria; order Rhodobacterales; family Rhodobacteraceae; genus Alterinioella; species Alterinioella nitratireducens. The sequence continues at coordinate 16,520 of NZ_JABJVX010000020.1, forward strand.
GCATAGCAATGGTCGCGCTGCGCGCCGAGCAGCAGGTTGGGATAGACCGCGACATATTCCGCGCCCTCGTCCCAGAACGAACTGAGCCCCTCGAAATCGGGAAACACTTCCTCCTCCTCGCCCTTCAGCTGGCGGTAGACATAGGTGCCTTGCCCCGAGAACTTGCCCGGCTCCTCGATGTGATAGTGATCCTCCAGCCGGGAATAGCTGTTCAGGCCCGGATGCACCCAGGGCAGGTGGTAGCTTTCGCAGTAATTCTCCACCGCCAGTTTCCAGTTGGTCTCGACCTCCAGCATGAAGCTGCTTTCCGGCCCGCCATGAAAGATCGGTTTTTCCACCTCTTTCCAGCGGGTTAGCAACGTCTCGTGCACCTCCTCGAAGGGCGGTGCATCGCCCGAGAGGTTGATGAAGACGACGTCACGCCAGATATGGCTGCGCACCTCGACCAGGCCCAATGTGGCGCGGTCCATTGCCGGGTGGCTGTTCTGCCCCGGCCCGCCGACATGCGGCGTCGAGACCAGCCGCCCGTCCTTGGCATAGCACCAGCTGTGATAGGGGCAGCGGATCGCGCCCTCGATCTTGCGCGGCTCGGAGACAAGGATCATGCCGCGGTGGCGGCAGATGTTCTGAAACACCCGCAACTGGCCGTCGCCGTCGCGCAGCAGAAGCAGCGGCTGGCCCAGGAATTCAAGGGGTTTGCAATCGCCGGGCTCGGGCACCTCCGCGCCGACCGACAGCGCGGCCCAGGTCGCCTCAAGCACCGCCGCGTTTTCCTCGGCGATGGTGGCGGGGTCGGTGTAATGCGCGTTCGGCAACCCGCGCGCCAGCTCGATCGGGGCCGAGACGGCGGAAAGGTAATCGGTCTGCTGATCCTTCGGCATGGCATCCTCCCCTCATGCGTGGATTGGGGGTGAGTCTAGCCATCGCCCGGGGGCCGGGCGCGCCTGTTCACGACTCTGACGGGGCGGAAATTGACACATGTGTCGAGAAATCTCCTGACAGATCTGTCGGATAGTCCTGACAGGTCTGTCCGCTTTTCGCCCGTTCAGTCGATCAGGAAGGTCACCGGCGCGTCCGGGGCAAGGTCGAGCCGTTTGCGCAACGCGGCGCGGGCGCGCGACAGGCGCGAGGTGACGGTGCCTTCACTCACGCGCAGCCGCCGTGCCATCTCGGCATAGCTGAGCCCCTCGACCGCGCGCAGGCGCAGAAGCTCGGCCTGGTCGGGGCTGAGGTCGTCGAGGGCGGCCAGCGTCTCGGCGCAGGCCAGGCGCGCAGGCGCTTCGGGCGCACTGGCGGGTTGGAGCGCCGCGCCCGCGTCGCTGTCCGACGAGACCGGCATCAACCAGGCCTCGGCGGCCAGCCGCGCGCCCCGGTCGCGGATGCGGTTGCGCAGGGCGGAAAAGGCGTAATGGCGCAATTCGTCGATCGGGTCCTGGCCGGGATCGGCCATGCGGCCCCAGAGGCGCAGGACGATATCCTGCACGAGGTCGTCGGCGGCCTCGCGGTCGCGGGTCAGGTAGCGCGCGACGCGGCGCAGGTCGGGCAAGAGGGCCTCGAGCTGGCGGGCCGCCTGGGGCGGGATGGGGCGCGTATGGGTCATGTTGGATCAAAGCCTTGAAAGTGCCGTGGGGCGCGGCGCCTTTGCAGGATGGGGCGCGGGGACGACTTGGCAATCTCCGTGCGCGGGGATGCACGGGAATGCGCGGGAATGGGCCGGGGTTTCTCCGCGATCGGCGAAGCCTTGCGCGTGGGGCGGGCCTGCGGCGGGCCATGGCGAAACCCCGCCGGCTGTGGCCCCCGCAAACCGGCGCATCGCCGCGCATGGGCGGGGCGCGGGCAGGCCCCCCGGAAGAAACCGCGCCGCCCCCGGTCCTGTTCTTGTGGATGCCGGGCGATCTCACTGACGGAGCACATCTGTTCCGGTCGCGCGGACATTCGACACTGCAAACTGGATGCGAAGGAGCAATCCCATGGAATTTACCACTCTCACCCGGACGGCGGGCCAGGTTCTGGCCGGATGCGCGCTTGGCGGGGCCCTGGTGGTGACCGCGGCGCTGGCGGCGGAACACGCAATGCTGGACACCGATGGTGACGGGATGGTCAGCTACGAGGAGCTCGTGGCCATGGCCCCCGAGATTACCGAGGACGAGTTCGCGGCGCTGGATACCGATGGCAGCGGCGGGCTGGACGAAGAGGAGCTGGCCGTCGCCCGAGAGGCCGGCCTGCTGCCGAGCGAGGGCTGACCCGACGCCCATTGTTGCAGCACGTGACCAACCCTGAACGCTGATCCCGCCCCACCGGCCAGACGGGGCGCGCATGGCCGGGAGGGATGGGGACAGCCGGTCACGCGGGAAGGGGCATCCGTCGGGGTGCCCCTTTTTCGCGGGCGGGCGCTCGGTCGATCGAGCGCGCCCCGCGTTACGAGAGCGTCGGCTGCTGCGCCCCGCGCGCCATAGCGGCCACCCCGGTGCGGGCCATGCGGACCTCGCCCAGGGGGCGCATCAGGTCGGTGAAGGCGTCGATCTTCTCGGGCGTGCCGGTCATCTCGAAAATGAAGCTTTCCAGCGTCGAATCGACCACGTTGGCGCGGAAGATCTCGGCGATGCGCAGCGCCTCGACGCGGGCCTCGCCCTTGCCCGAGACCTTGATCAGCGCCAGTTCGCGGCTGACATGCGGCCCCTCGACGGTCAGGTCCGAGACGCCATGCACCGGCACCATCCGCCCAAGCTGCATCTTGATCTGGTGGATCACGGCGGGCGTGCCCGAGGTGACGATGGTGATGCGGCTGCGGTGGCCCTCGTGATCGACCTCGGCCACGGTCAGGCTGTCGATATTGTAGCCCCGGCCCGAGAAGAGGCCGATGACACGGGCCAGCACGCCTGCCTCGTTGGTGACGAGAATGGCGAGCGTGTGGGTCTCGATCTCTTCCGACAGGTGACTGCGCAGGTCATAGGCGGAATGGCTGGTGGCGCCTTGTTCGATATTGAGGGGGGACATGGGGGCAGGGTCCTTTCGTGTCAGCCTTGCGGCGAATTGGAATGAAGGGGAACGCTACGCAGGGCGCGCAGGGTGAGGGCGCGCAGCGTGACGGCCAAAGTGAGCAGAAGGATGGGCGCGAAGACCATGCGCAGGGAAACCTCCACGCCGCTGAGGAACTGCACCAGGATCGCGGGGCCAAGCCCGAGCCACATCGCGGCCAGCAGCAGGAGGCCCGGCAGGTGGGTCAGGCTGAGCACGCGGGCGCGGATCAGGAAGAGGGCTGCCGGGGCCAGCAGGGCGGATTCGTAATACCACAGGTAGGGCTGCGACAGCAGGATCGCGATCAGAAGCGTCGCGGCGCGCAGATCGGCGCAGATGCGCGGGCTGGCCCAGGCCAGCGCCACGGCCAGCGCGGCAAGGGCGGTCACGCTCCATTGCAGGGCGAGGGCGAGGGGCTCGGACAGGCCAAGCCCCGCCAGCGCGGCATAGACGCTGATCATGCGCGCGTTTTCCGCCGCCGTGCCGCGCACGATGTCGAAATGGACCTGCATCATCTCGACCATCAGCGGCCAGTATCCGGGGCCGGTAACCAGCGTGGCGGCAAGGGCCAGCACAAGCGCGGTCAGGGTGGCCGAGGCGATGCAGCGCCAATGCCCGCCCGCGATCAGGGCGACCGGGATCAGAAGGCCCAGTTGCGGCTTGAGCGTCAGCAGGCCGATGAAGACCCCCGCCAGCACCGGGCGGCCCGAGGCAAGGCAGGCCAGCGCCGCCATCAGCCCCGCCGTCCAGAGCACCGCCGTCTGCCCCATCAGGAAGGAGGGCAGGTAGGCGGGCGCCAGCGCCAGCGCCAGCCAGAGCGGCAATATGCCTTGCGCCAGGGGCCGCGCGGCGGCCAGCATGGCGGCGGCGGAAAGCGCGGTGAAGACGGCCAGCGCCAGGGCGAAATGCAGGCCCCCGAGCGGCATCAGCGCCACCATGAAGGCGGGCGGGTAGGCCCAGGGCATCCAGCCCTCGCCGCTGGTGCCGTGCATGGCCGCCAGGCGCGCGGTGTCGAAGGCCTCCAGCGGCGCATCGAGAAGCGCCAGGCGCGCGGCGGCCCAGAAGATGCGGAAGTCGAGCGAGATCGAGGTGGCGCCATTGGCGGCCAGTTCCAGCCAGCCGAAGGCGACCCACCCGACGATGATCACCGCGACCAGCGCCGGGACCAGCGTGCCCGCCTGCCAGCCGCGCCGCGTGGTCATCGGGGCCAGGGCGGGCGCGGGCAGGTGGGGCGGGAGAGGGGTGGTCATGTGTCCGAAGCCTTGCAGTCGCCTTGGCCGCGCGTCCTGTCGGGACCGGGGGTGTCGGCATCCTGTCTCAAGTCGCACAAGCCCCCGCCGCGATCAAGTGCCGGATCGGGCGGGGGCCTGGGGTCTGTCTGAGCATGTCGCGCAAAAGTGGGAACCGGTTTTGCGCTTCTCGGACATGCGGCAATTATGGTTTTCTTGGGGGCAGGCGCGGCCCGCCCCCGGTTGGCTGTCAGCGCTTCTCGCTCATCAATCCGCGCAGGATGCACCAGCACATGATCAGAAGCACGATGGTGAAGGGCAGGCCGGTCGAGATCACCATGGATTGCAGCGAGGCAAGACCACCCGCCGAGAGCAGCAGCACGATGGCCACGGCGCCCTCGAAGATGCACCAGAACACACGCTGCGGCACCGGCGCGTCGACCTTGCCGCCCGCCGTGATCGTGTCGATCACCAGCGACCCGGAGTCCGACGAGGTCACGAAGAACACGATCACCAGGATAATCCCGATGAACGAGGTGATCGAGGCCAGCGGCAGTTCTTCCAGCATCAGGAACAGCTGCAACGGCAGATCGGCGTCCTGGGCGGCGGTATAGCCATCCTGCACGACCTGCTGGATCGCCACGCCGCCAAAGACCGACATCCACAGCACGCTGACCAGCGACGGGATCAGCAGCACGCAGATCACGAATTCGCGCACCGTGCGGCCCCGGCTGACGCGGGCGATGAACATGCCGACGAAGGGGGACCAGGAGATCCACCAGGCCCAGTAGAACGAGGTCCAGCCCTGGCTGAAATTCACGTCCTCGCGCCCGACCGGATTGGACAGCGCGGTCAGGTTCTGGATATAGGACATGAGGTAATCGGCAAAGCCGGTCATGATGGCGACGGTCGGACCCGCGATCAGGGTGAAGGCGAGCAGCAGGAAGGCCAGCCCCATGTTGATCTCGGACAGGATCTTGACGCCGCCGTCGAGGCCGCGCACGACCGAGATCAGCGCGACCGCGGTGATGACGCTGATCAGGATCACCTCGGTCGTGTTGCCGATGGGAATGCCGAAGAGGTGGTTGAGACCGGCATTGGCCTGGGTCGCGCCGAAGCCGAGCGAGGTGGCGAGGCCGAAGAGGGTGGCAAAGACCGCCAGCGTGTCGATGACATGGCCCCACCAGCCCCAGACCCGGTCGCCCAGGATCGGGTAGAAGGCAGAGCGGATCGTCAGCGGCAGGCCCTTGTTGAAGGAGAACAGCGCCAGCGCCAGGGCCACCACGGCGTAGATCGCCCAGGGGTGCAGGCCCCAGTGGAAGATCGTCGCGGCCATCCCGAGGCGGATTGCGGCCTCCTGGTCGCCGGCGGCGGCGCCGAGCGGCGCCCAGTCGGTGCGCACGCCATCCTCGCCCACGGACACGCCGCCCAGGGAGGTGGAGAAATGGCTCATCGGTTCGGAGACGCCATAGAACATCAGGCCGATGCCCATACCGGCGGCAAACAGCATCGCGAACCAGCCGATATAGGAGTAATCCGGCGTCGCCTCGGCCCCGCCGAGCCGGACCGAACCCCAGGGGGTGACGACCAGGAACAGGCAGAACAGCACGAAGATATTGGCCGCGCCGAGGAAGAACCAGTCAAAGCCCTGCGTCACCTGGGCAAAGAGCCAGGAGAACACGTCGCCCGCCTGTTCCGGCAGGGCCAGCGTGTAGAAGACGAAGGCGACGATGGTGATGCCCGAGATCATGAAGACCGGGTTGTGGATGTCGAATCCGATCGGGCCGAGCGTCCCTTCCACGTTGTCCTGGCCGATGGTGTAATCGGTTTCGATTATCTCCGTCGCGCCTTCCGGGGCGGGTATGCCCTGGTTGTCGGGGTCATCTGTCATGTTTCTTGTCCTTTATCCTGTTGGCGGTGCAGTGACGTGTCTGCACCTTCGCGCGTCCCGTTTCGTTTCCTTCAGCGCGTATCGTCGCGCACGATCATCACCGAGCAATGCGCATGGGCGGCCAGCTTGCCGCCATGCGAGCCGAACTCGTACCAATGCGGGATATGCGAGCCCATGACGACCAGGTCGGCCCCGATCTCGTCCATGGCCTCGCAAAGCTGGTGGTCCATGTCGACGCTGGGATCGTGCGAAATGACGGTATGGGCATGGGTCGAGGCGATGCTGCGCGCCTCGGCCTCGGCGGCCGCGAAGCGGTTCAGCTTCTCGCGAAACTCCTCGGGGCTGTGCGCGATCTTGCTCGGCGCGGTGCCGGTCACGCTGACGTAATGCACCTCGGCCCCGTAGTGACCGGCGAGGTCGGCCCCGACCTGCAAGGCGCGTTCCAGCGCCTCAACATGGCCGAGATCGACCGGTATCATGATCTTTCTGAACACATCGCCCTCGCTCTATTGTCTCGTTTCACTTGACAATGCCGGACCACGCGGCGGGCCGTATGTCCCGACAGACCTGTTGAATGCCGGAAACGACATCCAGGAGGCTGGGGAAAGCCTAACTTGGGTGTGCCTTGAACGCAAACGGGTGGTGCGGAAGGGGCGATCGGGCGAGGTTTCTAATAGCCGAATCCGTCGATCCAGGGGGCCAGACGGTCCATCACCGGGGCAAGATGCGCCTCGTAACGGCGCCAGCGTCCGGTGGCGCTCTGGTAGAGCGGCTGGCTGACCTGGCGGTAGCTGGCGGTGCGCACCATGGGCCGCGTCGTTTCGTGAAAGCGGTCCATCGCGTCGGTCCAGTCCAGCCCGAGATGGGCCAGAATAGGCGTGATCGCGCCGCGCAGGTCCTGGGTCAAATCCTCGTAGCGCAGGGTGACGGTGTCGAGCTTCAGGGCCTCGGTGCTGGCGGTCCAGAGGGTCATGACACGGTCGTAGAGGATGGCGGCATCCTCAAGGTTGCGGAAGTTCTCCATCGCGTCATTTGGGGCGAAGTTCTGCATGAAACAGGACAGCACCACGTCGCAGGGATGGCGCAGCGAGAAGATGAATTTCGCCTGCGGAAAGCAGCGGGCGATGGCGGCGGCCTCGACCAGGTTGAGGGGCAGCTTGTCAAAACCGATGCGGGTGTCCAGCGGCGCGCCGAGGGCGGCCTCGAACGCGGCGAGGTAGGCGCGGGCGCGGCTGTCGGCCTCGGCATCGCTCAGTGCCGCGAGATCCTGGGCCAGGGTTTCAGGGCGCAGGCCGTCGGTCAGCAGGTTGATCAGCGGCTGTTCCTCGACCAGCGCCACGCGCGGATGGGTCAGCAAGATGGTCTCCAGAAGCGTCGTGCCCGAGCGCGGGAAGCCGACCATGAAGACGGGTTGGCGCGTGGTGCCGGTGCGGGTTGCGGGCGCGATCCGGTCGGCGGCGGCCAGGTGGTGTTCGACACGCGCCAGGTAGCGCGCGCCCGAGATGTCGCCGCGACCGGGGAAGGTCCCGGCAGCGTCGTTCATCGCGGTGAAGGCATCCATGGCGGCGTCGGGATCGTCCAGCGCATCCAGCGCGCGGGCGCGGGTGACGTGGAGGATCGCGGCCTCGCGCGGGGGCAGATCGGGGATGCGGGCGGCGGTGTCCAGCACGCCCTCGTGACGGTTCACGCGTCCCAGGTGGACAGCGCGATTCAACAGGATTTGCGGATCGTCGGGCAGGTGGGTTTCGGCCTGAGACAGGACCGCATCTAGGTCGTCCAGCCGGTTCTGCCGCTCCAGCATCTTGGCCAGCGCATCCCAGGCCTGCGGCGCGCGCGGGTCCAACTCGGTGGCGCGGCGCAGGTGGGTTTCGGCGGTGTCCGTGGCGTCGAGGTCGAGATGCGCGAGGCCGAGCGCGACATGGCACGCGGCACTGTCCGGGGCGACGTCGAGGGCAGCCTCGGAGGCGGCCAGCGCCTCGGCGGGCTGGCCGCGAGTGCGCAGGAGCGAGGACAGGCTGAGATAGGCGTCGGGGCTGGCGGGATCGGTGCGGATCGCGTGGTCGAGCACGCGGGCGGCCTGGGCGTGCTGGCCCGTCGCCGTCAGCGCGTTGCCGAGCGCGTTGGCGATGTCAGAGAGCAGAGGCTGGCGTTTGAGCAGGGGCTCCGCCCGGGCGAGGACGGTCCGGTGATCCCCGGCGCGAAAGGCGGTGAGGAGCGCTTGCCGCGCGGCCCGCTCCTGCGCCGAGAGGGCGGGATGGGGATGCGCGTCGGGGCCGAGCGAGGCCAGCAGCTTGCGCGCCGCCCGGTCGCGGGAGTTGTGGTAGAGATATTTGCGCAGGAGGGCGGCGGCCTCGCCCCGCCGACCGCCCGCGATCATCCCGCGCGCGGCGGTGAGGATCTGGGCGGGGGAGGGTGCGGGGGGCATTGCGGGGCCTTTGTTGGGGGCGGTGGGCAGGTAGGTCTGCCCACCTTGCCAGATCACACCAGCACGCCGCCTGCCGCGCCGATCACGCCCTGCGTTTCGGCCTCGCCCAGGAGCATCTCGTTATGGGCCTTGCCGGACGGGATCATCGGGAAGCAGTTTTCGTGCTTTTCGACCAGGCAGTCGAAGATCACTGGGCCGTCATAGGCCAGCATCTCCATGATCGCGTCATCCAGATCGGCGGGATCCTTGCACAAGATGCCTTTGGCCCCGAACGCCTCGGCCAGCTTGACGAAATCGGGCAGGCTTTCGGACCAGCTATGCGAGTAGCGCTCGCCGTGCAGCAATTCCTGCCATTGGCGCACCATGCCGAGCCGTTCGTTGTTCAAGATGAACTGCTTGACCGGCAGCCGGTATTGCGCCGCCGTGCCCATCTCCTGCATGTTCATCAGCCACGATGCCTCACCGGCGACATTGATGACCAGCGCATCCGGGTGCGCGATCTGCACGCCGATGGAGGCCGGGAAGCCGTAGCCCATCGTCCCCAATCCTCCGCTCGTCATCCAGCGGTTGGGATCGTTGAAGCCCAGATACTGCGCCGCCCACATCTGGTGCTGGCCCACTTCGGTGCAGATATAGCGGTCATGGTCCCTGGTCAGCGCCTCGAGCCGTTCCAGCGCGTATTGCGGTTTGATCGTGGTCTCGGAATTGGTGTAGTCGAGGCAGCGGACCTTGCGCCAGTCCTCGATCTGTCCCCACCAGCGCTGCACGGCCCCCGCATTGGTCTTGCGGCCGCGCGATTTCCACAGCCGCAGCACATCCTCCAGCACATGGGCGACATCGCCCACGATCGGGAAGTCGGCGTGGATCACCTTGTTGATCGAGGAGGGGTCGATGTCGATATGGGCCTTGCGGCTGCCGGGGCTGAAATCGGCGATGCGTCCGGTGATGCGGTCGTCGAAGCGGGCGCCGACATTGATCATCAGGTCGCAATCATGCATCGCCAGGTTGGCCTCGTAGAGCCCGTGCATCCCCAACATGCCGAGCCAGTTCTTGTCGCGCGCGGCATAGGCGCCCAGGCCCATCAGGGTCGAGGTGACCGGAAAACCAGTCGCATCGACCAGTTCGCGCAGCAGCTGGCTGGCGGCAGGGCCCGAGTTGATCACGCCGCCGCCGGTATAGAAGACGGGGCGCTCGGCGGTCTCGATGGCCTCGACCAGGGCGGTGATCATCTCGATATCGCCCTTGACGCGCGGGTGGTAATGGCTGGGGCTGGTCTTGGGCTTGCGGGTGTATTCGCCGGTGGCGAATTGCACGTCCTTGGGGATGTCGACCAGGACCGGGCCGGGGCGGCCCGCGGTGCAGATGTGGAACGCCTCGTGAATGGTCGCGGCCAGCGCGTCGGTCTCCTTCACCAGCCAGTTCATCTTGGTGCAGGGCCGGGTGATGCCGACGGTGTCGGCCTCCTGGAACGCGTCCGAGCCGATCATGAAGGTGGGCACCTGGCCGGTCAGCACGACGATGGGGATCGAATCCATCAGCGCATCGGTGATGCCGGTGACCGCGTTGGTGGCGCCGGGGCCCGAGGTGACGAGGACGACGCCCGGCTTGCCGGTGGCGCGCGCATAGCCCTCGGCGGCATGGACCGCGCCCTGTTCGTGGCGCACCAGGATGTGGCGGATCTCGTTTTGCTGGAAAATCTCGTCATAGATCGGAAGCACGGCGCCGCCGGGATAGCCGAATACAGTATCGACGCCCTGTTCCTTCAGGGCTTCGATCACCATCCTGGCGCCGGTCATCTCAGTCATCGCTCATGCTCCTTCAAGGCGGTCGGGCAGGGGGCCCGTGATGGGTGGGTCGCATAAAAAAGCCCCCGGCGGTCAGACGGGGGCGCATGGGGGACCGGAATGGTTGCCGTTACCGACCCATGCGCGTCTGTCCTACAAGTACGAGAATGCACGGCATTCCGGAGGCTCCTTCACTGCGAGTGCGGGGACAGTATGAGCCGATATCAGGGTCGTCAACCGGCAAAGCGCGGGGGGTGGGCGAAAAGTCTGAATAAAATGTCGCAGCGGGCAGGCGTTTTGAAATATTCGGTCGGAATTGGCGGGGCACGAGTCAGGATCGGTCGGAATCGGCGGGCTTGCGGCTTTTTGGGGGCTGCGGGACGTGCGCGAATCCGTGGCGCTGTGGCCTGCGACGAGGCTGCTGTGCATTCTTGCGACAGATCGCCTAATTCTTCAGCAAGTCGTGCGTGAGTAAGGTGTTTCTGCCCGGAACTGCGACGAATTGGTAAGATCATTTTACAATTTATTGCATTTCAGGACCGATTAGGGGATTGTGCGGATTCAGTGCTGCGCTAACCTGCGCTCACTTAAAATCAAAATAACCGCGACCGTCACGGTCGTGGACCCACGGGAGGAAATCTGATGGATCGTCGTTCTTTCTTGAGAACATCCGCACTCGGCGGCGCGGCGGCTGCCGGCACCACGCTCGCGGCACCCGCCTATGCGCAGGGGCGCGAGCAACTGACCATGTTCACCACCTGGCCGCGCGGACTGGCCGGTGTCTGGGATTCGGTCGAGCGCTTCGCCAATAACGTGGCCGACATCACCGACGGCACCCTGACAATCGACGCGCGCGATTCCGGCCAGACCGGCCTCGGCACCCAGGTCTTCGACCCGGTCGTGTCCGGCCAGGCCGACATGTATCACGGCGCGGACTATTATTTCGTCGGCCAGCACCCGGCCTGGGCGTTCTTCACCGCCGTGCCCTTCGGCATGACGGCGCCCGAGTTCATGACCTGGTATTATGGCGGCGACGGGCTGGCCAAGCACCACGAGCTGGGCGACATCTTCGGTGTCAAATCCTTCGTGGCGGGGCAGACCGCGGCGCAGGGCGGCGGCTGGTTCCGCAACCCGATCGAATCGGCGGAAGACCTCCAGGGCCTCCGCTTCCGCATGCCGGGCCTCGGTGGCCAGGCGCTGGCCGCGCTTGGCGCGTCGGTGCAGGTGCTTGCGGGCGGCGAGATCTACCAGGCGCTGTCTTCCGGCGCGCTGGACGGGACCGAGTGGATCGGTCCCTGGTCGGATGAGCGTCTGGGCCTGCAGGAGGTCTGCGACTACTACTACCCGGCAGGCTTCCACGAGCCCGGTGCCGCGCTGAGCGTCGGCGTGAACCTCGACCGTTTCAACGGTCTGTCGGCCCCCCACCAGCGCGCCATCGAGGTGGCCGCGGCGGAAGCGCATCAGCACAACTATTCGCTGTTCATCGCCAATAACGGCCCCGCGCTGCAACGCCTGATCGCGGGCGGCACCGAAGTGCGCGCGTTCTCGGACGATGTCTGGGATGCGTTCGGCCAGGCCAGCCAGGACGTGCTGGAAGGCTTCCGCGACGACGCGCTCTTCGCGTCGATCCACGACTCGATGCAGGCCTCGATGCAGGAGGCTTCGGGCTGGATGCAGCGCTCCGACTCGGCTTACACTGCACAGCGTAACCGCGTTCTGGGCATGTAACCCGGCCCTTCGGGGCATGAGAACAGGACGCCGCGCCACCCGTGACAGGTGGCGCGGCGTTTGCGGATCGAACCCGCAGGGGGAAGGGGCAATCTTCGGATGATGGAATTTCTGGGTGCCATTCTGGGCAGCATTTGGGGCGGTATCTCCGGGTTCTTCTGGACCGTCCTGAATATCGGCCAGGTGTTGAACTTCGCGGAGGCCGAGAACGTCTTCCGCTTCATCTATTACGGCGGCTCGTCCGAGTTGCTGGCCTTCGTGCTGACGGTGGCCGTCACCGTCTTCGTGATCGGTGTCTTCCGGCACAGCTTCCTCTGGGGCGTGGTGCGCGGGATCGAGGGCATCTCGAACTGGATCGGGCGCGCGGCGGCCTGGGCCGGGCTGATCATGGTGCTGCAACAGATCGCCATCATCTTCCTGCAGACGATTTTCCGCGTCTCCGATATCGGCATCGCCCCGTTCGGGGTCGGCGTGACGCTGCCGCTTGGCTGGTATGGCGACGGGCTCAAGCTTTACAACGCCCTCGTGGTGACGCTGTGTTGCAGCTATACCTTCGTGCAGAAGGGCCATGTCCGCGTCGACCTCTTCTATGCCGGCTGGAGCCATGGCAGAAAGCGCATTGCCGACATGATCGGCACCGTCTTCTTCATGCTGCCGGCGCTGTTCCTGATCTGGTTCTACGGCTGGTTCTACCTGTGGCGGCACATGATCACGCCGCCGGTCTCGACCACCGACGCGCTGGAGCGGATGATGGCGCGCGCCGTGGCCTTCCGCTGGGACATCCAGACCTTCGCCGCCAGCCCCTCGGGCTTCAACGGCTATTTCATCTACAAGATCCTGCTGGTCACCTTCGCGGCCCTGATGATCCTGCAGGCCATCGGGTTCTTCTACCGCTCGTTCCTGGAATACCGCGAAGGGCCGGAAGCGTCGGACAAGAACCTGGATCTCGACGTGCTTGAATCGCATCACGACGATGACGCGCCCGACACACATGCACATGCAGGGTAGGACCACCACATGATCTTTGGACTCGACGGCGTCGCAATCGCCCTGCTGATCGTCTTCCTGTGCCTCTTCGGGGCCATCATGACCGGCTTTCCGGTCGCCTTCGCCATCGCGGGCGCGGGCGCGATCTCGTTCGGGATCATCGCCGCGCTGGATAATTCCGGCCTGCTGATCCATTATGCCATCGACGACCGGTCGGCAGAATACGGCGCGCTGCTGGCCGACGGGATCAACCGGGACTCGATCTCCGTCTTCCGATACCCGGAGTTACCCAGATACGAGGAGGCGCTGTTCCCGCAAGGCTGGGAACAAGCGCTGAACCGCAACCTCAGCTTCATCGTCAACCGCATGGATGAGCGCGTGATCGCGGGCCAGTCCATCGAGACGCTGCTGGCGGTGCTGATGTTCGTGATGATGGGCATCACGCTGGAACGCTCGAAGATCGCCAATGACCTTCTGACCACCATGGCGCGGCTTTTCGGCCCGCTGCCAGGCGGCCTCGCGGTCTCCATCGTCATCGTGGGCGCGTTCCTGGCGGCCTCGACCGGGATCGTCGGCGCGACCGTGGTAACCATGGGCCTGCTGGCGCTGCCCACCATGCTGCGCAACAATTACAGCCCCGAACTTGCCACCGGCGTGATCGCGGCTTCCGGCACACTGGGCCAGATCATCCCGCCCTCGATCGTCATCGTCCTTCTGGGCACGCTGGCGGGCGACCTCTATGCGGCGGGGCAGGAGGCGCGGGCGCAGCTGGTCGGCTGCGGCGACGCGCTGACCTATCTGGGCGAGCCTGCGGTGCTGTCGGTCGGTACGCTGTTCCAGGCGGCGCTGTTGCCGGGGATCTTCCTGGCCTTCCTCTATGGCGCCTATGCGTTCGGCTTCGCGCTCTTCAACCCGTCCAAGGCACCGCCGGTTCATACCGATGCCGCGACCGGCGAGGTCGTGACCAGGGGCGAGGCGCTGACCTGGTATCTGGGCGTGCCCCTGGCGCTGATCATGGGCGTCGTGCTGGCGGGGCAGGCGGGGCTGATCGGTACGCAGAGCTTCACCGTCTCGGCCTATTCGCAATCGGGCGAAAGCGCCGATCTGCGCACCAATGTTTCCGACACCTGCCGCGCGGCGATGATCGACCTGCACGGCCAGGAAGCCTGGGATGCCTCGGTCGCGCAGCAGGACGATATCGACGCCTCGGGCGGCGGCGAGGAAAGCCGCGAACGCAACACCGAGGAGCTTGAGACCGCGCGCCTGGCCGCCTTGGGCCAGATCGCGCCGATCGGCTCGGGCGTGGCTGTGGTGTTCCTGCTGCTGGCGCTGGTCCTGACCACCGCGCGCGGCGTGATGCCCACCGGCGATCCGCTGCCGCTGATGGTGGGCGGCGCGGGCGTGGCGCTGGCCTTCGTGGTCGATGCGATGCTGATCGGACCCGAGACCGGACCGGGGGCGAGCTTCCTGATCCTCACGATCCCCTTCGCGCTGACCTTGGTGGGCGTGGTGGTCGCCTTCCAGCGGCTGGCCACGAACGAGCTTCTGCGCGTGGTCTTTCCACCGCTGGTCCTGATCGTGGCGGTCCTGGGCTCGATCCTGGGCGGCATCACCAACCCGACGCCGGCGGCCGCGCTTGGCGCGGGCGGGGCGATCATGCTGGCGGCCTATCGCAAACTGCAGGAGGAACACCGGTCCGGCAAGGTCATCTTGATCGCGTCGCTGGCCATCGTGGTGATGATCCTCTTCGGGATCAATTTCGACCTGCGCATCCAGCGCGAGGGCATCAGCTTTGCCGATTGGGTGGCCTATGTCATCACGCTGGCGGCCTATCACGTCGCGTTTTTCGGGCTGCTCTACGGCTGTTGGGTGCTGTTCCGCACCAATGTCCTGAGCCCGGTGGTGCGCGAGACCGCCAAGGTGACCTCGATGGTGTTCACCATCCTGATCGGCTCGCAATTGCTGAACCTGGTGGTGATCTCGTTCGGCGGCGAGGAATATATCCAGGACTTCCTGCGCAGCTTCGACCAGGAATGGGCGGTGTTCCTCTTGGTGATGCTGATCCTCTTCGTCCTGGGCTTCGTGCTCGATTTCCTCGAGATCATCTATATCGTGATCCCGATTGTCGGCCCGGTGATCTATGGCGGCGAGATGGATCCGAAATGGGTCACGATCATGATCGCGGTGAACCTGCAGACCAGCTTCCTGACGCCGCCCTTCGGCTTCGCGCTGTTCTACCTGCGCGGCGTGGCCCCGGCGAGTGTCACCACCGGCCATATCTATCGCGGGGTGCTTCCCTTCGTGCTGATCCAGGTCCTGGGGCTGGCGATCCTCTGGGCCTTCCCCGGCATCGTGACCATCGTGCCGGACCTGTTGCCGAACAACTGACGCGGACCAGGGACTGGTATCAAATTGAGCGGGCCCCCAAAGCGGGGGCCCGCGCTGCTTTCCGGCGCGTGTCTCAAAGCATTACGGGAAAGCGGCCCGGTCGCGCGGGGTTGGGGGATCAGTCGTCGGTGGCGCGGGTGTCGGGAAGGGACAGGCGCGCGACCTGTTCGGCGATGGGTTCGACCGACAGGGGATGCGTCTCGGACTCGAAGGCGTCGGGATCCTTGAGCGGTTGCCAGGCGCCGCCCAGATAGACCTCGAGCGCGGCATAGCCCGCCTTGTAACCCATCTTGGAACTGCCCGGCACCCAATAGCCGAGATAGACGTAAGGCAGCCCCGCCTCGCGCGCGATCTCGACATGATCGAGGATGACGTGAGAGCCGAGCGACCGCCGTCCGGCATCGGGGCGGAAGAAGGAATAGACCATCGAGAGCCCGTCATCGAGCACATCGGTCAGGCAGACCGCGGCCAGGCGGCCCGCATCGTCACCGTCGCGATACTCGACGACCCGGCTGCGCACCGGGGTTTCCTCGATCATCGCGGCGAACTCGAACACGTCCATATCGGCCATGCCGCCATCGGCGTGGCGGCTGTCGAGATAGTCGCGGAAGAGGGCGTATTGTTCCTCGGTCGCCCAGGGGGAGCGCGCCTCGCGGGTGAGGGACGCGTTGCGCTTGAGCGTGCGGCGCTGGCTTTTCGACGGCGCGAAATCGGCGACCCGGATACGCGCCGAGAGGCAGGCGTTGCAATCCGAGCAGGACGGCCGGTAAAGCACGTTCTGCGACCGGCGGAAGCCCTGTTTCGACAGCGAGTCGTTCAGCGTCGAGGCATGATCGCCCTGCAGCGCGGTAAACAGCTTCCGCTCGCGCCGACCCTCGAGATAAGGGCAGCTTTGCGGAGCCGTCACATAGAATTGCGGCGCAAGGGGCAGCGTGTGGCGCATTGAAACTCGTCTGGTCGTCCTGTCCGGAAATGAGCCTGCAACAGGATTCGGGCACGGGCAACCCATTTATCAAGGGGTTGCCCCGGTTCGCGGGGATCAGCCGGGGCGGTTGATCGCGGCGGTACCCAGGAAGAGGTCCGGCAGCGACTGGTGACGCTCGCCGAGCGCGATCATCGCCACCGACAGCGCCTGCGGCAGGAAGAAGCTGGCGCAAAGCAGGTAGGCGCCTGTATGCAGCATCGCCTCGGTCCCCGTCAGGCGCGCGCCGGTGGCGTTGCGAAGCTCGATGTTCATCAGCCGCATCCCCAGGGTGGCCGAGGCCGAGCCGATGGTGATCGCGCGGTAGACGAAGCTGGTGGCGACCCAGAAGAGCGGCCAGAGCCAGAAGGCCACGGTCAGGGTCAGGACGCCGATGATCAGCATCATGACGAGGATCAGGACGACATCGACCACCCAGGCCATCAGGCGCTTGGGCGGAATGCCGTCATAGAAGACGGATTGGCGGTCGGGATCGGGCAGGGCGGAACTCATGGGCGCATACATGGGGGGGGATGCCTCTGATTGCAATTGGGTTTGCCGGTGCAAGAGGGGGGCTTGCACCGGCCAAGGCCTGGGGGAGGAGGGGGGATCAGGCCTCGATGGTGTCGGCGTCTTCGGCCGCGTCACGGGCACGGTCGCGGCGGGCACGCCGATCGCGGTCTTCCATGAACTGGTCGAACTCGGCCTTGTCCTTGGCGTCGCGCAGGCGCTCCAGGAAGTCCTGGAAGGCGGTCTGTTCTTCCTCCAGGCGGCGCAGTGTGTCGGCCTTGTAGGCGTCGAACGCGGTGTTGCCGGAGCTGCGGAAGCTTTGGCCATGCGATTTGCTGCGGCGGGAACACCCGGATTTGAACATGTTTTTGCTCCAGATCATGTAGAAGAGAAGGGCCAGCCCCACGGGCCAGAACAAGATGAACCCAAGCACCATGGCGGCGATCCAGGCCCCTTTGCCCTTGTCGTCCAGCCAGGCCTCGGCCCGTGTGAGGTAGCCCTGGGCAGATGGGTCGGTGGTTGTGGCGGTCATTTTCAAAATCTCCCTCGATTTGCGATGTGAATGCCTTTCACATGACTGAAGATGGGGCATGTTAATCGGCTTAACAAGGGGTCGGGTGAAAAAATGTGAAGAGGGTTTACATTTTCGACGCGGACTCCGATGGCTTGCAATCCCCGACATCGGCGTCAGGCTGGAACCATGCGTGTAGCGGGACACCAAGTTTTTCAGGGAATGACAGGGATACTTGCAGCAGCGAAGTTTCGGGATTCGGTGCAACTCTCGTTAAATGGAAGCGATTGATCTAGCCATTTAACTGTCGGTTAATGGCGCGCTGAACACCAAAGTGTCAACTAGCCGCCGCTGAACCATCCGCGCGGCAGTGCTTGGCGTCGCGACTTGAGAACACGCTTCAGGGTCCAACCGACCTGAAGAATGGCAGTCAATCGTGCCGGATCGGCGGGCCTGTCTTCCTCATCAAAGTTCGCGCCGGTTGCCGCGCGATGGAGGTCTCGCCACTCTTTTTGCGCGGCTTTCAGAGAGGTGTTGTGACCAAAGAATAGCTGGTTCTGAAGGCCATTTATTGCATGAAGGCGCGCGCTTATGGTTGCCATGAGTTGTGCGCGGTCGTGTCCCATCTCTTGTGCCGGAACACCCCAGAACGCGACGCAATCATCCAACAAGAGCTCGAGAATGCCACACAACTGATCAAGCTGGTCGTCTCGGTCCTGCTCCTTCCGCAAGGATCGGCCAAACCACGTGCTAAGAAGCCTCGTGACAACTGGACCGAACACCGTGCCGAAAATTGCAGCAGAGAAGGCTTCCCAGCTCAGGATGCCCGCTCCCGCATGGCAGCTTCTTCGATGTACTGCCATGCCTCTAGCCGGTAAACCTCACTGTCTGGACCTGTCACGGTTTGATGCCGCTCCTTTGATAGCATTTACTGCAACAAAGGAGACTGACTATGGGACTGAAAC